>NZ_OU342399.1:0-1445000 GCF_910589745.1 Candidatus Arcticimaribacter forsetii | reverse complement strand
GATTTGTAATTTAATTATGTTATTAGGTTCATTAATAATTTTTAATTAATAGGGTTATGATTATACCAAAAGAAGAACGACTTAATGTTTTTACTCATGCAATGGGAATTGTTTTAAGTGTTATGGGTACTGCTCATTTTTTTTATAATCAATCTTATAGCGAACCAAGAATCTTTCTCGCTTTGATTGTTTATTGTTTTTCATTGATATTCTTGTTTTCTTCATCTACCATTTACCATTCCGTTTCTGGTGATAAAAAATTATTTTGGCGTAAAATTGATCACATCGCTATCTTATTTTTAATTGCTGGGAGTTATACACCGGTAACGTTAACTGTTTTATACGAATCTTCAGGTATTTTAATTTTTAAAGGAGTTTGGTGTATTGTCTTTTTTGGAACCATTTTTAAAATATTCTATACAGGTCGTTTCGAAAAGATATCTTTATTTATGTATTTAGGGATGGGGTGGTTGGTTATTTTGGATATTGATTCTGTAATTAATTCTTTTACATCATTAGCATTAATATATTTGGCACTTGGTGGTTTTTTCTACACAACGGGTGTTTATTTTTATTCCAATAAAACCATTAAAGAAACGCATGCCATTTGGCATGTTTTTGTTTTATTTGGTGCCCTATTTCATTTTCTTATGATTAATGAAATTTTAAGAGTTTATACAAACTAAAAAACCCTGCAGAAAGGGGCTTCGCAGGGTTTTTAAAAACAAATAAACTAGGTTAAATTCAAATATGTACTTTTATTTTTTAATATCTTTTTTGATACTGTAAATATGGTATATTTAAATCTTTAACCCACTATGAGTTGTTGTAACTGGCTATGATTAATGCACAGTTGGTTGGTTTAATGTAATATCTGGCAAATTTCTCTAAAGAAGAGCAGCAACTAATATCCCCGAAATGATAGCGATAAATTTCCTGCTGTTAAATACATGACCTGCGGAACTTTCAAAAAGAATTGTTGTAGATATATGAAATAAGATTCCAACTACTACTGCATCAATTATTTTGGTTATGGATTCAAAGTTTAATAGATTTTCTTTAACTATTCCACCTATAGGAGTCATTGCAGCAAAAATAAATAGTGCTATAATTTTTTGAATTTTAGGAGTGTTAGTTTCCCATAAGAGTAAAGTCATTACAATTCCTATGGGTAATTTATGTATCATTATTCCTAATAATAGTTCCGGCTGATCGTTTAATGGCATACCCTCCATAAAGGCATGAATACATAAACTTATAATGAGTACCCAGGGCAGCTGGTTTGTTTTATTTGTGTGTGTATGACCATGTTCTGCTCCTTTAGAAAACAATTCAAGCAATATTTGAATGACAATACCTACCATGATCCATATTCCAGGATTTGAATTATTATCTTCAAATAAATGGGGCAATAAATTAATGACGATGATTGATAATAGAAACGAACCGCTAAAGGACAGAATCAACTTTAATTCTGTCATTTTTTTTGGACGTAGAATTAATGCAATAGCAGCACCAAAATAAACTGCAATAAAGGGTAATAATAAGGATAGCTGCATAATATGTATGAAGGTATCAATTCCCTTCGTTTATTGTGCAAAATTAAGCTATTTTTGACAGCAATTAAAAGGGGTATGGAAGGTAATTTTAAAATGTTGGCAAAAACATTCTACGGAATGGAAGGATTATTAGCTGAAGAGCTTAAAAATCTGGGGGCTCAAGAAGTTGAACAAGGTAATCGAATCGTTCATTTTGTTGGAGATAAAGGGTTTATGTATAAAGCTAATTTGAGTTTAAGAACGGCTTTGAAAATTTTAAAGCCTATTCATACTGCTCGAGTTACCAATGAGCATGAGCTTTATAATATGGTTTATGACTTCGATTGGATAAATTATTTAAGTACTAAGAACTCTTTAGCAATTGACAGTGTTGTGTTTGGAGAAAATTTCACACATTCTCTTTATGTTTCTCAAAAAACTAAAGACGCAATAGTTGACCGATTTAGAGCAGATACTGGGAAACGCCCAGACGTTAATTTAGATCATCCAGATGTACGTATTAATGTACACATAGATAAAGATATTTGTACTATTTCTTTAGATAGTTCAGGAAGTTCTTTACATCACCGTGGCTATAGAACCGCTACAAATATAGCACCCCTTAACGAGGTGTTAGCTGCAGGTATAATTTTACTGTCAGGGTGGGATCAAACTGTTGATTTTTTGGATCCTATGTGTGGTAGTGGAACCATTCTAATTGAGGCAGCAATGCTTGCCTGTAATATTCCTGCCAATATTAATAGAAAGGAATTTGCTTTTGAAAAATGGAATGATTGGGATGAAGAATTATTTTATAAAATTGAAGAAGCTCAAATAAGCAAAATACGTGGTTTGGCTGGGACAATTTCGGGTTTTGACAAAGCTCCTTCTGCTATTGAAAAAGCAAGAGAGAATATTAAAAATGCAAATTTGGAGGAATTTATTTCTATTGAAAAAAATAATTTCCTTTATTCTGAGAAAGAAACTGACCGTCCATTGCATATTGTTACCAATCCACCATACGGGGAACGATTAGAAGGCGACATGAATCTTTTTTATTCTGAAATAGGGGATACTTTAAAGCAAAAGTATTCCGATACTCAGGCCTGGATGATAAGTGCCAATATGGAAGCCTTAAAACACGTTGGTCTTCGTCCCTCTCGTAAAATAAAACTCTTTAATGGGAAATTAGAAACTAGACTTTCTCTTTTCTCTATCTATAAAGGAACCAAGAAAATTCATAAACTAAAAAAAGAAGAATGATTAATATAAAAACAAAAGCCTTACTTTTTAATTTATTGTGTTTCGGATTTTTATTTTTAATTATAAAAACAATTATAGGCACGTTTCTTCAACTGTCATATATTCCTTTAATAGCCTTTTCAGCATTATTGGCAAGTGTTTTCTCACCAAAATTTCTAGTTGAAAAAGGTAAATTGTATGTCAAAATACCATTATTTAAAGATCCTCGGGAACTTTAGATTTTTTTAACCTAAACGGAAGCGAATAAGTTAGAGTATAATTGAAACTTGCACCGAAATTATTTTCATCGGTTACTTTATTGAAACCAGGAACATGTAAGTTGCCGAAATTGGTAGGTTGTGGGTTTGTTATCATTCGATGCATCCTAAGACTGATTCCTAAAAAGAATTTTGAGTTGAGTTGAACTTTCGTTCCAAAAACAATTTCCATCCAACCAGAACTTAAAGTTTCTTTTTCACCGTTTGCAAACCCAGATGTAGTTCTTGGAGTATCCCAATAATGATGGGTTATATAAACTAAATAATCGTTTAAAGTCTGGGTATGTATGCTTCTAGCATAACGAATTCCGAGATAAACATCGTTGTTCATTCCTGCCCAGTTTTTGTACATATTATAATCTACTCCAAGTTTGATATAGCTTCCGGTTGCTGTGAAATTTAATTCCTCGGCTTGTATTGTAGCTTTTTCATTTCCAATTTCTGTAGCAATATAAATGTTTTCTTTGATCTTAAGATCTGCTACGACTTCAAGACCTTGAAAGTTTGAGTCAAATTGGGAGCGTATAGGTTTATATAGATCAATTCCTGCACGAAGTGCATAGGTTTTAGGTTCTTTTTTTATTTCTAAAACATTGCTTTCTTGAGCTACTGTAAACCAGCTCAAAAACAGTATGCTAATGATAAATAGCCAAGTGTGCTTGTTGTTCATTGGAAACAGTGTCAATTAATATTTCAAAAGATTCAATCCATAAAGGTGCATTAATAGGATATGATATTACGTTCTCGTTTAAAGTAAAATTAGCTCGATAACCACAAGCTCTATTTATGTATTCATCAAAGCGACCATAATTAAATTGTAGTGTATCGGAAACAGTTGAACTGACAGTGCTACTGGGTAGAACAAACGCATATTGAGTAAAAGCACTTTGAACCTTTAAGGGAAGCGCAAGAGAGTCTGAATTTATAGTCATCAATGGATCTTCGTTTCCAACACCATAAACTATAATGTTATTAGCCGCCTTGTATTCATTTCTATTATCCTTGTCAAACAAACGAACAACTAGTTGTGGGGTGCTGGGGGTTTCTATTAAACAGATATCATCTTTCTCGCATCCTACAATTATACTGTAGATGAGAATCAGAAGGAAAGGAGCAATTTTAGTTTTCATCATATCTTTTTCAAAAGTACAACATTTTCTACATGATGAGTTTGGGGAAACATATCTACAGCTTGAGAGGCTACAACGTTGTATTTAGCTTTCATTAAAGATAAATCCCTTGCTTGGGTTGCACTATTACAGCTCACATATACGATGCTATCTGGACTAAGTTCTAAAAGTTGATTAACAACATCTTTATGCATCCCATCGCGTGGTGGATCTGTTATGACAACCGAGGCTTTTCCATGTCGAGTTATAAAATCTTCTGTAAAAATTGCTTTCATATCTCCAGTCTCAAAAAATACATTGTCAATTTTATTATGAATTGCATTAGCCTTAGCAGCATTAATCGAATCAGGAACAACATCTACACCAACAACTTTTTTTGCTTTTTGAGCAATAAATTGAGCTATGGTTCCAGTTCCTGTATATAAATCATAGACCAATTCATCTCCTTGAAGATTTGCTAATTCTCGAACCACTTTATACAACTCATATGCTTGAAGTGAGTTTGTTTGATAAAAAGATTTAGCCGTTATTTTGAACTGCAATTCCTCCATAACTTCAGTTATGAAATCTGTTCCTCCATAACATATTATTTCTTGATCATATATTGTATCATTAGCTTTTTCGTTAATTACATATTGGATAGAGGTAATGGCAGGAAATTTTTCTGCAACAGCATCAAGCAGTGGAACTAATAGTTTTTCATTTTTATTAAATATTTGAAGAACAATCATTACTTCTTTGGTAGAAGTTGTGCGGATCATTAAACTTCTTAGAAAACCAGCTTTGTTTTTTGGATCAAAAAAGGCTATTTCATTTTCAAGTGCATACGAACGAATAAAATTTCTGATTTCATTTGAAGGGTCTGCTTGAAGATGACACTCATTAACGTCTACAATTTTGTCCCACATTCCGGGTTTATGGAACCCTAAAGCATTACGATTAATGTCAACACCTGATTCAACTTCTTCCTTCGTAAGCCATCTTTGATTTGAAAAAGAAAATTCCATTTTATTTCTATACCAATATGGATTTTCAACCGAAAGGATTGGTTCAAGCTCAGGAAGTTCTATTCCGCCAATTCTTTTTAAATTCTCAGTGACTTCTTTTTGTTTAAAAATAAGCTGAGAATCATATTTCATATGTTGCCATTTACAACCGCCACACACGCCAAAATGTTCGCAAACTGGTTCTGTTCTGTGTTCAGAATATTTATGAAATTTTACAATATTACCTTCGTAAAAACCTTTTCTTTTTTTGTAGGTGCTTATGTCTACCACATCTCCGGGCACTCCACTTGTTAAAAATATAATAGCTCCGTCATCTGTCTTAGCAACAGATTTACCTTTTGAAGCCGTATCAACGACCTTTACGCCTTCGAATAGTTGGTTTTTATTGCGTCTTCCCATGAGACAAAAATAAGGTTTTATAAACTGTTTTGGCAACAGAATTATTCAACAAGATTTATTTTTTTTTATAAGATAAATTGTAAGTTTGTGAAGGATGATTTCTCTCCCCCAAAACAAGAAGGAATTTGTATTAAATAACGATTAAAACTTTAATATGGAGTCTGTAAATCACAAAAATTCAAATTATTATTTAGATTTAGAAAAACAACACGGAGCTAAAGATTATCATCCACTTCCAGTTGTTCTTGCAAAAGGAGAAGGAGTATATTTATGGGATGTAGAGGGTAAGAAATATTACGATTTCTTGTCGGCATATTCAGCTGTAAACCAAGGACATTGTCATCCTAAGATTATTGATACTCTTAAAAATCAAGCCTCAACATTAACATTAACTTCTAGGGCTTTTCATAACAATCGTTTAGGTGAGTACATGGAATACACTACCGACTATTTTGGTTTTGAAAGTCTATTGCCAATGAATACTGGTGCTGAAGGAGTAGAGACTGCAATTAAAATTACTAGAAAATGGGGACACACCGTTAAAGGGATACCTGAAGGACAGGCACAAATTGTAGTTTGTGATAATAACTTTCACGGGAGAACAACAACGATAATATCTTTCTCTTCAGATGCTGGCTCAAAAGATCATTTTGGTCCTCATACCGGAGGATTTATAAACATTCCGTACAATGATGTAGAGGCATTAGATAAAGTTTTACAAGAAAACCCAAATATTGCTGGCTTTTTAGTCGAACCAATTCAGGGTGAGGCAGGTGTTTACACACCAGACGACGATTTTATTGCAAAAGCAAAAGCTGTTTGCAAAAAACACAACGTGCTGTTAATTGCTGATGAAATTCAAACTGGAATTGGAAGAACAGGAGCCCTTTTAGCAGTGTGTGGAAATTGTACTTGTGAGTCAAATTGCGAAAAACAAGAAGCTACTTATGTACGTCCTGATTTATTGATTTTAGGGAAAGCATTAAGTGGAGGAGTTTACCCAGTCTCTGCAGTGTTAGCAGATCGAGCTATAATGGATGTCATTCAGCCGGGGCAACACGGAAGCACTTTTGGAGGTAATCCTCTTGGTGTTTCTGTAGCAAAGACTGCATTAGGGGTAATACGGGAAGAAAAATTAACTCAAAATGCTCGTAAATTAGGTAAAATTTTTAGAGCTAAAATGACCGAGTATATTTTGGGTAGTTCTATTGTTAATTTAGTTCGTGGGCGAGGTTTGCTAAATGCCATATTAATCAATGATACTGAAGAAAGTAAAACCGCATGGAATATTTGTTTACGTCTTCGAGATCAAGGTTTATTAGCGAAACCTACCCATGGAAATATAATTCGTTTTGCACCTCCTTTAGTAATGACAGAAGAACAATTATTAGATTGCGTTGAAATAATCACTTCGGTTCTTCAAGAGTTTGAACCATAATAAAAGAATTTAATGGAACGGTCTGTTTATTTTGACAATGCTGCAACAACTCCTCTTAGGAAGGAAGTTGTTGATGTAATGCATGATGTATTGTTGAATACATACGGAAATCCATCCTCAACACATTCTTTTGGGCGTTCGGCAAAAACACAAATAGAAACTGCTAGAAAAAGTATTGCTAGACATTTTAATGTAAAACCTCAAGAGATTATTTTTACCTCTGGGGGAACTGAATCAGATAATATGTTTTTGCAGTGCGCAGTTCGTGATTTAGGAATACAAACAGTAATAACCTCCAAGATTGAGCATCATGCTATAATTCATGCTGTAGATTTTCTGGTAGAACATAACTTAGCTCAGGTTATTTATGTTAAAACCAATTCTGATGGAATGGTAGATTACGAGGATCTAGACCGTTTACTTGTTGCAGATGACTCAAAAAAACTAGTGAGTTTAATGCATGTAAATAATGAAATAGGAAGTATACTTGACCTAAAACGTGTTTCTAATTCTTGTAAATCCCATAATGCATTGTTCCATACCGATGCCGTTCAGGGAGTTGGTCATTACAGCATTGATTTAGAAAAGGTACAAATTGATTTCTTGTCAGCAGCAGCTCATAAGTTTCATGGACCCAAAGGAGTTGGTTTTTCGTTTATAAGACAGAATTCAGGTTTGAATCCATTTATTATGGGTGGTTCCCAAGAAAGAGGTCTTCGTGCTGGAACAGAATCTGTTCATAATATTGTTGGAATGGCGAAGGCTTTAGAAATTGCTTATTCAAAATTAGAAGAAGAGCAAGGTTACATTAGAGATCTAAAGTCCTATGCTATAAGTCAATTGAAATCTTCCTTGCCAGGAATTCATTTTAACGGTTGTTGCTCAGATTTAGAACACAGTACTTTTACCTTGATTAATGTTGCGTTACCAGTTCAAAAAAGTAAAGCTGAATTACTTAATTTTCATCTAGACCTAAAAGGAATTTCATGTTCAAAAGGGAGTGCTTGTCAGTCAGGGAGCCTCAAAGGATCCCATGTATTGGATCAAGTTTTACCTCAAGAACACAAATCAAAACCTTCCCTTCGTTTTTCATTTTCTATTTTCAACACAAAAGAAGAAATAGACTATTTGGTTGAAACACTTTGTTCCTTTATTGAAGAGTAATTTTTCTATTAGTTAGGTTTCCTAAATATAGAAGTTTCGAAGGTACTTATGTTCCCCTGATTGTCTTCAACTGTTAATTTAAAATCAAGTTTAGCATCTTTAAACACGAGATCTTCAAAATTGTAGATTATGGTTTTATTTTTAGGTTCGTGTTCTAGTAATATCCAGCGATCATTTATTGTGCCTCTATATTTTTTGATTCCGGAGAAGTCATCTTCAATTTTTAATTTTAAAAAAGAATAATTACTAAGCCATTGATTTGGTTTAAAGTTAAGAGGTTTTATGGTTGGTCCAATACTATCCTTTGCGAGGAAATAAGTTCCAGGTATGCCACTTTTAGTAATAAGTTTCCCTTCTTTCAATTTTGAGAATACATACTCAGCTTTTCCTTTTTTATTTATTCGAGCAATACCCCAAGGGTTTGTTTTTGTGGAATCAATTTTTGGAGAATCAAACTCAATTGTAAAAGTATTTTGAATTGCATCTGAATTAGAACCTAAATACAAACTGTCTTTAGTTTCTTTTATTTCAAAATCAACTGGTTCAAAAAAGGTGTTTTTAGGTAAATAAACTTCTTTGTTTTTTAACTGAAAAAGATAATCTAACTCTGGTTTGACTATATTTTCTTTTTTAGTTTCATTAAATCTTTTGAACGGTTCTTCTTTTCCTTCGATGAAACTTTCCACAAAAGTTTTATTCCCATGATAATCCTCAAGCATTATTTCAAGTTGATACGAGCGACCCGTTTCGAAGTTTAGTATTCCGTTTGGAGCATTCTCAGAAATAAAGCTGAAATCATAAGGGAGGTTTCTAAACAGTTTTTGAATTCTAAAACCCTCTTCAACATAAGTTTTATAATCAATTAACGTACTTATGTATTTACTGTCGTCGAAACTAATACGATCAAAAGTGTATTGTATCATTTCTTTTCCGTTTAGTCGAACTAAAACTTTATAAATACCATTCTTGTTATAACTTAGATCTTGACGATCGTACATTCGGATACCAATTCCTTTTGAGCCAAACCACTTTTGGTTTGAAGTTGTATACGTACTGTCATTTTTTCGAGTAATTCTAAGTTTTTTCTTTTTAATGCTTTTATCCTTTTCAAGATCATAAACATATAAATCTTGAATTACCGGACGTTGAGTGTCTTTAATGTCATACTTCAATCTTAATGGGTTTAGGGGTAATTGTAATTCCGAATTACGTAGTTCAAAATGTAAATGAGGTCCAAGTGATCCCCCTGTATTTCCAGAGTATCCTATTACCTCACCTTGTTTAACATTTAATTCATTGAGTTTATAATAGCTTTGGATTAAAAACCGTTCACTTTCATATTGCTTGTTTTTAATTATCTTTTCAATCCTAGGGGAGAAATTTTTCAAGTGTGCATACACCGAAGTGGTCCCGTCTGGATGATCAATATAAATTGCTTTTCCATATCCAGATACAGAAACTCTTATCCGACGTATACTTCCATTTTGTATACTTCTTACTGGAAACCCTTGTCGTCCTTGCGTTTTAATATCTAAGCCGGCATGGAAATGACTTCCTCTTAGTTCCCCAAAATTACCTGAAAGAAGCAGTGGAATGTCCAAGGGCGGAACTGTTTTTTGCGCGCTAGTACTAATGGATATCAAAATAAGAAAAACACCTAAGCAGTTTCTTGAAAATTTATTCATATTAGCTAAGATAAAAAATCCCTTTTTTAAGTATTTATTTTTTTAATTTTTTCTTCAAGAAACCTATTGGGAAGTTGTTTTTGTTGATAATAGTGTTTCTTTTTTTGTATAAAACACTCCAAGATTTTAGTACTTGATTTTCTATTTTTCAACCATTGAAAAATGGATTCAATTAAGTGATGGAGTGATGTATATGAATAAAAACAACCCGTTAAAAGCGCATTAACATTTGTTTAATCTTGATATAAGGATTTTAATATGTAAAAGGGAATGACAATTATCCTAAATTAGTGTGATGAATTTGAAATATAAGCTACACCCATCCCGATTTGTGTATTGTTCTTTCGTTAACTTTATGTTTAACCCTGAGGATATACTTTTTTCATTTCGAGAAGAAGAAGGAATTACCTTTTTAGTATCTGAAGAAGTTGCTCGATTGAATAATATATTATTTGAAGAAACGTGGGCATTAATATCAGTAGAGACAATAACATCTTTAAACTCAACAGGAATAACAGCTCATATTTCTGCTCTTCTTTCGATACATAAGATACCCTGTAATATAGTAGCTGGATTTTATCACGATTATCTTTTAGTGCCTTACGACTCTGGTTCCGAAGCGGTACAAGTTTTAGAAGTTTAGTTTGATTTCTGAAACCTAAATGTTTTGTTAAATTTCATAAATGAACTTCTTAAAAAGTATAGAATAGATTTAAAATTCATAGCTTTGTGATGTTAGGAGTTATGTGTCATTATGAGTCAAAAAAATCAAAATGTTGAACTTCTCGAAAGAAACATAGTGTTACTTTTAAATAAATTAGAAGAGAACCACTACGCTTTACAGTCTTTAACTGAACAGTTGGAGGAGTCAAAAAAAAAGTTAAACGATGTTTCAGAAGAGAATAAAACTCTAAAGAAAGCTCAAGCTTCCTTAGAAATGGCTAACGCATTACTCGGCAGTAACGAAAGTAATACAAAGACTAAAAATAAAATCAAGGCTCTAATAAAGCAAGTAGATGGTTGTATGAATCAACTACAAACTTTAGAGTAATTTTTTATGAGTGAATTGCTAAAAATAAAGTTAACTATTGCAGATCGAGTGTATCCTTTGACGGTGGCACCCGACCAGGAGGAGTCTCTAAGAAAATCTGCAAAGAAAATTGAAGCAATGATCAAACAGTTGGAACAAAACTACGCAGTTAGGGACAAACAAGATGTCTTAGCTATGTGTGCTTTACAATATGCAACCCAACTAGAACAAAAGAGTACTACTGAAATAGAGGATAATACCACAGATGATCAAAAAATCACCCATTTAATTGAAATGATTGAGAATCACATGGCTACCTTTTAATACGTTCTTTAAAATAAATAATACACTACTGCCTGTATTAGTTTAAATTTTTGATAAACTCAACGATCTTATTTTTATAAGAGGTGAGTCCATATTGTAAAAGCAAGCTGTCTTTGAACAGATCCTTGATCAGTTGGTTAGCCGCAAACCTTTTTTTACGGAGTTTATACAAACCTCTAAGCTAGTACAGGCTTTTTTTATAAATAAAAACCAACTATGACAACAACAATATATTTAATACTAACAGCAGTTGCAGGACTTGTTTTGGGTCTGATAATCATGCAGATTATTCAGAAGAAAAAGTCTTCTTCAATAATCAAGAAAAGTGAGCAACAAGCTAGAAGAATCATCAAAAAGTCCCATCAAGAATCTGATAGGATTAAGAAAGAAAAGATGCTTCAGGCTAAAGAACGTTTTATTGAATTAAAATTAGATCACGAAAAGGTTATCAATCAAAGAGAGAAAAAAATAAATGAGATTGAAAACCAAGTACGCGAAAAAGAAAAAAATTTAAACAAAGAATTACAGCGAAATAAAGATTTAAATAGAAGTTTTGAGCAAAAATCTTCTAATCTAGATCAACGCATTCAAAAGTTTGATCGTAAAAGCCAATCTTTGGATGAAGCAGAAAAAAAATATCAAATAAAACTAGAGGAGATTTCTGGGCTAACTGCAGAAGAAGCTAAAAAAGAATTGATTACATCTTTAGAAGATAAGGCAAAAACAGATGCAATGTCTTTTATTCAAAATTCAATAGAAGAAGCTAAATTATCAGCAGAGCAAGAGGCTAAGAAAATCATTATTGGAACAATTCAACGTATTGGAACAGAAGAAGCAGTTGAAAATTGTGTTTCTGTTTTTAACTTAGAATCTGATGATGTAAAAGGACGAATTATTGGCCGAGAGGGACGAAATATTAGAGCAATAGAAGCAGCTACTGGAGTTGAGATTATTGTAGATGACACTCCTGAAGCGATTATATTATCTTGTTTTGATCCCGTAAGAAGAGAGATAGCAAGATTATCTTTACATCGTTTGGTCACAGATGGTAGGATTCATCCTGCTCGAATTGAAGAGGTTGTAAACAAAACATCAAAGCAAATTGAAAACGAAATTGCAGAAGTAGGAAAGCGAACTGTAATTGATTTAGGAATTCACGGATTAAATCCAGCATTAATTAAGATTATCGGTCGAATGAAATACCGTTCATCTTATGGTCAGAATTTACTTCAGCATTCTCGGGAGGTTGCAAAGCTTTGCGGTGTTATGGCTTCTGAATTAGGTTTAAATCCTAAATTAGCTAAACGTGCTGGATTACTTCACGATATTGGGAAAGTACCAGAGGAGGAGTCTGAGCTACCTCACGCTATTCTTGGAATGCAGTGGGCTGAAAAATATGGAGAGAAACCAGATGTGTGTAATGCAATTGGAGCTCACCATGACGAAGTAGAAATGACCTCTTTACTTTCTCCAATTATCCAAGTTTGTGATGCTATTTCGGGTGCAAGACCAGGCGCACGTCGTCAAGTGTTAGATAGTTATATTCAGCGCCTCAAAGACCTTGAAGAAATAGCTTTGGACTTCAATGGAGTGAGTAAGGCCTATGCTATTCAGGCTGGGAGAGAATTACGCGTGATTGTTGAAAGTGAAAAAGTATCTGACAACAATGCAGCTGAATTATCTTTCCAAATTTCACAGAAAATTCAAACTGATATGACTTATCCAGGTCAGGTTAAGATTACTGTAATTCGAGAAACAAGGGCAGTAAATGTTGCTAAATAAGTTTTAATTATCCAATTAAAATATTATAAAGTAATCCTGCACATGCTGCTCCAGCTAAAGGTCCAAACACGGGAATCCATGCATAAGACCAGTCTGCGTCTTTGTTTTTTCTTGGCAGCATTTGGTAGAGGATACGTGGCCCCAGGTCTCTTGTTGGATTAATAGCATAACCGGTTGTTCCTCCAAGGCTCATACCAATTACCCATACCAGAATGGCAACAGGTAATGCATCTAAAGAGCCTATTCCAAAGTTTTGAATGTCCATTCCTTCGATTTCTATATTCGGTGAAACAATAAAGAATATTCCAAATACAAGCATAAAGGTTCCGATAAATTCACTAAAGAAATTGTTTTTGAAGTTACGAATCGCAGGTCCTGTACAAAATGTACTTTTCACTGCACCTTCATCTTTTGTTACTCTGTAATGATCGATATAAAGAATATAAGAAAGCCAGCTTCCGAGCATTGCACCTAATAATTGGGCTAAAAAGTAAGAAGGTAAAAGTGACCATGAGAACTTTCCAATTACAGCTAATCCTAAAGTAACTGCAGGATTTAAATGGGCTCCACTGAATTGTCCTGTTATATATGCGCCAACAAAAACTGCAAATCCCCAAGAAGTTGTAATCAATACCCAGGAAGTTTGGCCCTCTGCAATTGTATCTTTTAGATTTACATTTGCAACAACGCCTGCCCCTAAAAACAAAAGGATCGCAGTACCAATAAATTCAGCAATAAAAGGTGTCATCATAATAATAAGTTTATTTAAACGTAAATTTCGTTAAAGAAAAATTCATAAGAACAATAATGTAAAAATTTTTATTGAATTCTTTTGTTAACTATTACTTTTTAAGTGATTAAGTTACCCTCACTATCCCATTCAGCGGTATCGTTTCTTTTATCTTGGTCTATGCATTTAGCAATCCATTCGGGATCGTACTCTAAACCATGATCATCTAGAACGTGTTGTGGAACACCGTTCCATACATTTGGAATATTTCCTGCATAGCCGAGTTCTTTAATTCCAATTTCAGATGTAAAATAACCCGTCATAATTAAATTCTTAATTAGACTAAAGAATTGAATGGGTTGTGTTTGTTCCGATCCACTTAATTCTGGGTCAGGAAATGCAATTTTGTCTAAGATTGATTTTTGTTGTTCCTCTGTCAGTAAAATAAATCTTTTTCCAAAAAGTGAATTAGAGTCATGATCTAAATTCATTAATCCTCCTCGGATTTGATCTTGAAAATTAGGGTAATCTTTTGCCATAAATTCTATAAACTCTGGAACTCCTGCATCCTCTATATTTCCATTTTCATTTGGAGGTAAAACTAAGTGTCCCAAGACAGTAATAGATTTAAGCTCATGAGATAAAAAAAAACTTTCAGATAAAATACGTTCATCAGTAGCTTTTTCTTTTGGAGTTCTTCCGTATTGATATTCCCATATTTTAGTATTTAATTCTTGTTGGTTTTCACCAACACAACTTTCTAAGGCTAAACCACCAATTAAGGAGCCTAGAAATAGCGATTTTATACTTTCTCTTCTATCCATAAAATTAGATGTTTTGTTTTTTAAGTTCTTGAATAATATAATCCGAAGTCCTCCATGCAAGCGCAAGAATTGTCCAGGTTGGGTTTTTGTCTGCTTGTGAAACAAAAGGTCCAGCATCTACAATAAAAACATTCTTAACGTCATGAAGTTGTTCAAATTCATTTACCACTGACTTTTTGGGGTCGGTTCCCATTCGTGTAGTTCCAACTTCATGAATAATTCTACCTGGATTTAGTAATCCGTAATTTTCTTTTTCTGTTGGTTTACTACCTAAAACAATACCTCCCATATTATCAATAATTTCTTCAAAAGTATTGTGCATGTGACGCGCTTGATTTCTTTCAAAATCACTCCATTTATAATTAAATCTTAAGACCGGTATTCCAAATTCATCCACCTTGGTAGGATCAATTTCACAATAATTATCTTCTCTTGCGATTGCTTCTCCACGTCCAGACATTCCCATGACGGATCCATAAAATTTTTGGATATCTTCCCTTAAAGGATTCCCGTATCCTCCAACCTTTATTCCAAGGTATTTGTTTAAATCATTTACATTAAATCCGGTCCCGTAAGAGGGCATTCCCATTCCCCCCCAAACTTCTATGTGATACCCTCTAGGAAAATCAAGCTTTTTATTATCAAGCCACCATGGAGAATAAATATGCATTCCACCAACTCCATCTTCATTATATCGCTTACGATTCATTAAACTTGGAACGAAAGCCATTCGATCAGTACCGGTAGAATCATGAAGATATTTCCCTACCATATTACTGTTATTTCCTAGGCCGTTAGGGTGTTGTTTACTCTTTGAATTCAAAAGAATTCTAGCCGAGCTGCAGGCGGAGGCTGCTAGAATCACAATCTTCCCCATGATTTTATTTTCTGTACGGTCTTTTTTATTGATATAAGAAACACCCGTTGCTTTCCCTTCTTCGTTGACAAGAACCTCTCGAACCATACTATCGACATAAAGGTCGACTTGTCCTCCAGATTTTTGAGCTGGGAAAATTAAACATGATCCAGAGGAGAAATCTGCATAAACAGAACATGAACGATTGCATTGTCCACAATAAAAACAAACACCTCGATCATTATTTATTCTTTTGGTAAGAATAGATAGTCTGGATGGAATTACTTTTACATTCGATTTTTTAGCACCTTTTATATAATAAAGTTCATGTAGTCGAGGTTTGGGAGGGGGTAAAAAGAATCCATCTGGCTCATTTGGTAAATTCTCTTTGCTTCCAAAAACACCAATAAGCTGATCAACTTTATCGTAATATGGCTTAAGATCGTCGTAACCAATAGGCCAGTTTTCTCCTAGCCCATCACGATCTTTACCTTTAAAATCTCGAGGTCCAAATCGAAGAGATATTCTACCCCAATGATTTGTTCTTCCGCCGAGCATCCTCGATCTATACCAGTCAAACTGGGTATCTCCAACCTGTGTGTAAGGCTCTCCTTCTAACTCCCAACCACCATATGCCATATCGAATTCTCCAAATACTCGCTGGGTGTTAGCACCTCGTCTAGGGGATTCGTAAGGCCATTTTAATTGTGTTTGTTGTTCTGGATTCGCAGGATCGAAATGAGGTCCTGCTTCAACAACAGCAACTTTAAGTCCGGCATCTGCTAAAACTTTAGTTGCCATTCCACCTCCAGCTCCAGACCCTACAATTACAACATCATATATTTTTGAAGATTCAATTATTTGCATGGCTATTTGTGTATTATGAGTTTATAAAGTTGTTTACTTCAATGTTTTTGTTTTCACCATTTTGATACTTCATATAGGTGAAGCCTTTGTGAATAGAACTTGAACCAACTCTACCTTGCTTATCAAGAGCAATGTATGCTACTTGAAAATCAACATGCTCTCCTTGTTTTCTTATTATTCGTTGAATAGCTTCGTCACAGGCATCTTGTGGTGAATAACCTTGACGCATGAGTTCTACAATTAAAAAACTACCTACTGTTTTGATAATTTCTTCCCCCATTCCTGTTGCTACTGCTCCACCAATTTCATTGTCAACATATAATCCTGATCCAATAATAGAGGAATCACCGACACGTCCTTTCATTTTATATGACAGACCACTTGTGCTGCAAGCTCCAGCAATATTTCCTTTTTTATCCATACACAAAACGCCAATGGTATCGTGATTTTCGATGTTGATTATGGGTTTGTATTTTGAATTTTTAGACCATTCCAACCAACTCTCTTTAGATTCCTCTGTAAGTAGATTTGTTTGTTTATAGCCTAGTGATTTTGCAAAAGATTCAGCTCCTTCAGCTGCTAACATGACGTGCGGTGTTTTTTCCATTACATCTCTAGCCAAAGCAGCTACATGAACAATGTTTTGAACTGCAACGACTGACCCACAATCTCCTTTATGATCCATAACACAAGCATCGAGAGTAACATTACCTTCCCGATCAGGTGCTCCGCCATAGCCTACGGTTGTGTTTTTATCATTTAATTCTTCAACTTCAGCTGCCTTTATAGCTGAGCTGAGTGCATCTAAATCTGATTCTAAAGCTTTCCCTGCTGCAGCATTAGCTTTTACAAAATTCCAAGTACATATAGATATTGGACCTTTTTCGTTTTTTATAACCTCTGAGAAATTTGGTTTGTTTGACGCTGAAAGTGCTTTAGGCACTATCAATGTTGCTAGACTTCCAATCAATGTTTTTCCTAAAAAAGACCTTCTTTTCATGATTATTTTTATTGAAAATATGAAATTTAAAGAGATTATGCGTTTTTTTAGTTCAATAGTTGTTGATTTTTTATAATATAGTCTGAATTTGTAAGAATATTAAAATTATGAATATTGAAGTTTGTGTTACTAGTTTTGAAGATGCTTTAAAAGCACAATTTCTAGGAGCAGATCGAGTTGAAGTATGTACAGAATTGTCTGTTGGGGGGGTAACACCATCCCTAGGTTTGATAGAGCAGATTCTTGCTGAACTTAAAATTCCAATTCATGTTTTAATTCGACCACGAAGTGGCGATTTCAATTACACTTCAAAAGAATACGATCTTATTTTAAAAGATATGCATCGTTTTAAAGAAATTGGAGTTACTGGTTTAGTGGTTGGTATAACCGATTCTAATCATAATCTACCGCTAGGTAAGTTAAAAGAAATACGATCTGTTGCTGGGTCAACTTCTTTAACTTTTCATCGTGCTTTTGATGTGGTTAAAAATCCATTAGAGGCTCTAGAACAGCTAATTGATGTTGGTTTCAATACAATTTTGACAGCTGGTCAAAAAGAACATGCTGCGGATGGATTTGAATTGCTTAAACAATTGAAATTATTGTCTAATGGAGCTCTAGATATTATGCCAGGGGGTGGAATAAGCCATTTAAATTGTGCCCTTTTTACATATCCAAAATTTGATTGGATTCATCTTTCAGCCAAAAAAGAGATTCCAAAAGATTTTATAAAGGTTATAGAGTTATCTTTTTTAAAACAGACTCAATATCAGTTGGATGATGAGAAATTAAAAAAAATAATTAGTCATTGTAAATAATTTATAGTTAAAAATTTAAATCAAATGAAATACATAAGCTTACTTTTTTTTTTACTTCATTTTTGTGATTTAAGTTCACAAAATTTTGATTTATACGAACATGAGTTTTTTGTTTTTAAAAAAGATACTCTTAAATATAGACTTTTAAAACCCTTGAATTATAACCCTAATCAACAATACCCTGTTCATCTGTTTTTGCATGGCTCTGGAGAAAGAGGTGCTGATAATATTTCACAGCTTAAGCATGGAGGAGCACTTTTTTTAGAACCTGAAAACAGAGTGAAATATAATTCCTGGGTACTTTTCCCACAATGTCCAGAAAATGATAGATGGCCTAACTTAAAATCTGACTCTTGGGATATAACGTTTCCTGATGAACCTTCTGAACCAAATAAAAATTTGGGATTAGTCATCCTTTTAATGGATGAGTTCATTCAAAAGAAACAAGTTGACAAAAATAGAGTTTATGTTAGTGGTTTGTCTATGGGTGCTATGGGGACTTTTGAGATTTTATATAGGAGACCCAATATGTTTGCTGCTGCAACTCCTATTTGTGGAAATGGAAGTACAAAATTTGTTGATCAATACGCTAATAAAGTACCCTTATGGGTTTTTCATGGTTCTGATGATAAAGTTGTAAGCCCTAAAAGAACCTTGGATCTTGTAAAAGCCATAAAAAAAGCAGGAGGAAATCCTAGGATGACTATATATGAAAATATTGATCATATTAGTTGGGATTTTGCATTCGCTGAGGAAGATTTTTTGAAATGGATATATTCTAAAACGAAACAAAATGAACATTAAGCAAATTACTACGATCTTATTTTTTTTGACTGTGACCGCTAATGCTCAAGATTTAATTGGAGCTGATAATTATGATAAAATTTTGGGATTGCCTAAAATCACAATCGCAGGTAATGGAACCTTGATGGATTGGGGGAATTTAGGCATGTTTAAAGTTGAAAATGAAAAACTACAAAAAATTGAAGACCCAAATCGTGTTGTTTTTATAGGAAATTCCATTACTTCAGGTTGGAGCTCCTTTAACCAAGATTTTTTTATAAATAATCCATTTATAAACAGAGGTATTGGCGGGCAAACAACACCACAAATGCTTGTAAGATTTAGATCAGATGTCGTTAATCTTAAACCTAAAAGTGTTGTTATCTTAGCAGGTATAAATGATATCGCTCGAAATACAGGTCCAATAGCTATTGAACATATTGCTGAGAACATAATTTCTATGACAGAGATTGCAATGGCTAATGATATATCAGTTTATATTTGTTCTACACTTCCCGCAATAGACTTCCCTTGGTCTCCTGGTTTAGAACCTGCTCCCAAAGTGATGAAGCTGAATTCTATCTTAAAAAAATACTGCGAAAAGAACAAGGTGTCATATGTAGATTATTATTCATCGATGGTGGATTTAAATGGAGGATTAAAGGTACCAGAATTCACTTCAAATGATGATCTTGTTCATCCAAATTTAGCAGGTTATAAAGTAATGGAAGAAATTATTTTAAAAGCTTTAAAGTAAATTAACTCTAGTTTTATTCACCCCTATATTTGAAAAAAATATTTGCCCAAATAATTTTTGAAAGCGCATTTATGTAGGGACCTAATATTAAAAGAACAGCACAGATTGCAATAAAGGTTGCTTTAAAAGAAAATACGTTTGTAATCCAATTGGATATAATGGAAGTAGCTACCATAATAGCGACTCCTATTCCATAAGAAATGTACATGGATCCAAAATAAAAACTAGGCTCTAAGCTATAATTTAAATTACAATGTTCGCATTTTGACCTTACCTTTGTAAAGCTAGAGAAATTGTAAACAGGTTTTTCTAAGAATTTTCCTTTGTGACATTGTGGACATCGAATTGGGAGTATGCTGTTTAGTTTATTTCCTTTCTTAAATATCATAAAATTAATTTACCCAAAAATAAAACCTTTTATGATAATTTATAATATCTTTTAAAGAGATTCTTACTATATTTTTTATATTTAAAATCTTATAAAAATTAAACCAATGTCACTCGAAAATTATAGAATTAATTCCTTAGACGAGTATAGAGAGTCCCAGCAATATGCTATAAAAAACCCAGAAGAATTTTGGAAAGACATTGCAAATACTTTCGAGTGGAAGACTCCGTTTGATAACGTCTTAAATTACAATTGGAATGATGTACCTTCGACCGAGTGGTTTAAAGGAGGAAAATTAAATATTACAGAAAATTGTTTAGATCGCCATGTTAAAGAAAATCCTGATAAGCTTGCTCTTATATGGGAGCCTAACGAACCTGGCGATAAATCAGTTAACTACAGCTATAAAGAATTGCTTGAAGCAGTTTGTAAGTTTGCAAACGGCTTAAAAAACCAAGGGATATCAAAAGGGGATCGAGTTTGTATTTACTTGCCGATGGTTCCAGAATTAACAATTGCAGTTCTCGCTTGTGCTCGAATTGGAGCTATTCATACCGTAGTTTTTGCAGGATTTTCTTCAGCAGCACTTGCTGCTAGAATTCAAGATTCAGGTTCTAAATGCTTAATAACAGCCGATGGAGCTTTTAGAGGTGACAAGACCGTTCCTCTGAAAGATATAGCTGATGATGCATTAAAGTCTTGCGATACAATAAAAAAATGTATTGTATTACAACGAACTTTTGAATCGATCAGCTGGAGTAATCGTATTGATGTTTGGTGGCATGACTTTGTAGATGGATTATCTACAAATTGCACCCCCGAAATTATGGATTCTGAAGATGTTTTATTTATTTTATATACCTCTGGTTCTACCGGAAAACCTAAGGGAATGGTTCATACTTGCGGAGGTTACATGGTGTATACTGCTTACAGTTTTATGAACGTATTTCAGACTGCTCCAGAAGATATTTTTTGGTGTACTGCAGATATAGGCTGGATAACAGGACATAGTTATATGGTCTACGGACCTCTTGCTTGTGGAGCAACAACGTTACATTTTGAAGGGGTTCCTTCGTATCCTAAATGGGATCGATTTTGGGAAATCTGTGAAAAACACAAAGTAAATCAGTTTTATACAGCTCCAACAGCAATTCGAGCTTTAGCGAAACATCCAACGACTCATGTAACCAACCATGATCTAAGTAGTTTAAAAACCTTAGGGTCCGTTGGTGAACCGATAAACGAAGAAGCTTGGAAATGGTATCATACCCATGTAGGAAAAAATAAACTTCCTATTGTAGATACCTGGTGGCAAACGGAAACAGGAGGTATTTTAATTTCAAATTTATCTGGGGTGACTCCACACAAACCTACTTATGCAACGCTTCCTTTACCTGGAATTCAAGCGGCTTTGGTTAATGATAAAGGAGTACCACAAATGGAAAAGCAAGCAGAGGGTATATTGACTGTTAATTATCCTTGGCCATCTATTGCACGAACTATTTGGCAAGATCATGATCGTTATCAAGAGGTTTATTTTTCTGCTTTTCCGGGTCGATATTTCCCTGGAGATGGTGCTCTAAGAGATGAAGATGGGAACTACAGAATAACAGGAAGAGTTGATGATGTTGTTATTGTATCAGGGCATAATTTAGGAACTGCACCAATTGAAAACATTATAAACGAACACCCTGAAGTTGTAGAAAGTGCTGTAGTTGGATATCCTCATGACTTAAAGGGGAATGCTTTAATTGCCTATATAATTCTGTATCAAAATACTGAGAATACCGAGAATTTAATAAAGGAAATAAGACAATTAATTTCGGATACAATCGGACCCATTGCAAAGCCAGACCGAATTGTGGTTGTTAGTGGATTGCCAAAAACTAGAAGTGGAAAAATAATGAGAAGAATATTGAGAAAATTAGCCTCCTATGAATTTGATCAATTAGGAGATGTTTCAACTTTGTTAAATCCTGAAATAGTTGAGGAAATAAAAACAACACTTATTAATTGAAAAATATAATAACCGCACCAAGTGCAGTGAAAAATAATATGATTTTACGATAAGTATTTTCTTTTATTTTCTTGACTAAATTAATTCCAACTAGAAGACCCAATAACAAAACAGGAATTAGTGTTAAACTAATTTTAATTGAATTTAAGTTAATGGTTTCCCAGACTAAAATGTGAAAGGGTAGTTTAAAAATGTTTATTATGAAAAACAACCATGCTGCTGTTCCTATAAATTCATTTTTAGGAAGTTTTTGAGCTAGAAAATATATGTTCGCAAATGCACCGGCTAAATTACCTATCATGGTTGTAAAACCAGCTGTAATTCCGAGTAAACCAGCAAAACTCCAATGGGTAGGTACTTTTTTGTTTTTCTGTAAATCCCAATAGTACATAACAATAACAGAAATTAGAATGATAATAGCCATCCCAATTCGAAAACTTTCCTCGTTTATACTATATCCATAAAACACTCCTAATAATACTCCAGCCATGGTCCACGGGATCATCTTCAGTATATAGGACCATTGAGTAAAACGATTGTAATACACAATAGCAAAAATATCTCCAACAATAAGTAAAGGCATAATTATCCCTGTTGATGCTCTAGCTCCATAGCTAATAACGAGAAGTGTTACAATAAGAGCAGCAATTCCTTTAATACCGGATTTAGAAATTCCCAGAAACATAGCGGCAATAGCAGCTAGGTAAAAACTTGGGTGTGAGATGATTTCTGAAAAAGAGGAAGTTTCGATACTTATTTTTTTTTCAAAATTAGGTTTTTATATTGGTTTTATAAGGATAAAATATAGCGGGTTATTTTAAGTCTGCTTTGTATTTTTGACCATCTTTGCAAAAATTTTTTGCTTGAAAAATCTATCAGAGGCTATTCGGTTTATGTTGCTAAGTACTTTAGCATTTGCATTAATGAATGCTATAATCAAAGAACTCAATCATTATTCGCCTTTTCAGCTGGTTTTTTTTAGATCTATCGGGTCCTTGTTTTTCACTACTATTTTCCTGAAATACAATAAGATATCATTTAGAGGGAATAAAATGCCATTACTTATTTATAGAGGGCTGGTTGGAGTGACTTCTATGATTTTATTCTTTGCTTCGGTTCAATTTATTTCAGTGGGTTCTGCTGTAACCCTTCGTTATGTAGCTCCATTATTTGCAGCCATATTAGCTGTTATTTTTCTTAAAGAAAAAATACTCCCTTTACAGTGGTTTTTTTTTATCATTGCTTTTATTGGAGTAGTTTTAATCAAAGATTTTGATTCTACTTCTTCAAAAGTAGGAGTCGCTTTTGCGATTGGTGCTGCTTTTTTTAGTTCCATAGTTTATATATTAATTAGTAAAATTGGACACCAAGACCATCCTGTAATTGTAGTACATTATTTCATGGGGATAGCTACGATAGTAGGAGGAATAGGAACCTTATTTTATTGGATTAAACCAGTAGATTTAGTCGATTGGATGTTGTTATTTTCTCTAGGAATTTTCGGGTATTTTGGTCAGTTATTCATGACTAAAGCTTTTCAGTTTGGACAAGCGTATATGATTGCTCCTTTTAAGTATGTAGAGGTAGTATTTACACTCTCTTTAGGTATTTTCTATTTTCAAGAAGTGTATACTTTTTGGAATTTATTAGGGACAGCACTTGTAATTGTTAGCCTTTCATTAAACGTTATTTATAAGAGTCGTAAGGGTTAGTCAGTTTTTTAGAATATTTTGCTTACCTTAAACTTCAAATTTTAAGCTTTTTGACATGAAAGATTTGAAATACTTATTTGCTTACAGTATCCCTTTATCGACTCTTTTGTCCATATACTTTCTAGGGATATATTCTTACGGATCTGTATTTTATGCATTTATAGTCATCCCTTTGTTAGAGGTTTTAGTTCAAAGTCCGGAACATGAGTTAGCAGAAGATGATAAGTCTAGCCGACTTAAAAACATCCTTTTTGACGTTATGTTGTACGGGAATCTTCCTCTTGTTTTTGGAATTTTAGGGTATGGGTTTTATGTTATCTCTTTAGGAGAATTAACTACCTCAGAGCAAATAGGTTTAGTTCTTTCCTTGGGGATTTTATTAGCAACCAATGGAATAAATGTTGCTCATGAATTAGGGCACAGAAAAACAAGAATTGAACAAACAATGTCAAAGCTTTTGCTGATGCCATGTTTGTATATGCATTTTTATTTAGAGCATAATTTTGGACATCATAAGAAAGTTGCAACCTCTGAAGATCCAGCAACTTCTCGTTACAATCAGGTCTTATATCATTTTTGGGTCACTTCGGTTATAAGGCAATACTTTAGTGCTTGGAATATTCAGATTCATTTATTAAAATCTGCAAACAAATCATTTTTGTCTTTGAAAAACGAAATGATTTTCTATATTTTATTTCAAGGATTGTATTTAGCTTCATTGTACTTCTTATTTGGTTTTGAAACTATGCTTTTTGGTATATCAGTTGGTGTGCTTTCCTTTCTTTTTCTTGAGACCATCAACTATATAGAGCATTATGGGCTTTTGAGAAGTAAAACAGGATCAGGACGTTATGAGCGAGTTCAAACGATACATTCTTGGAACTCTAATCATCTAATTGGTAGAATAGTTTTGTACGAGCTAACCCGACACAGTGACCATCATTACAAGGCGTCCAAGAAGTATCAAGTTTTAGAACACAAACGGGAAAGTCCTCAACTTCCTTTTGGTTATCCTACGAGTATTTTAATTGCACTGGT
Organism: Candidatus Arcticimaribacter forsetii; assembly: GCF_910589745.1. Classification (GTDB taxonomy): domain Bacteria; phylum Bacteroidota; class Bacteroidia; order Flavobacteriales; family Flavobacteriaceae; genus Arcticimaribacter; species Arcticimaribacter forsetii. The sequence continues at coordinate 1,420,193 of NZ_OU342399.1, read as the reverse complement.
TCCTCCGTTGTGGTTTAAGTTGATGAACCCTAGAGTTCCTAGGACGATGCTTCCACAGTAGCTGAATTTTTATAAGAAAATTCTTTTTCAAACTCAATAACCTTTTCTACCATTTTAGGAGATCCACAAACAAAAGGAGCCCTCTGATGGAGTTCTTCAGGTTTTAATTCTAATATTCTGTTTTTACCATCCGTTGCAATACCTCCAGCTTGTTCCGTCAAAAAAGCTATGGGATTACATTCATATAAAAGGCGGAGTTTTCCAAACGTGTTTTTACTTGATTTAGGGTATAGATAAATTCCACCTTTTATCAAATTTCTATGAAAATCTGAAACTAAAGACCCAATGTAGCGTGCTGTATATGGACGATCTCCAGAGTTTTCTTGACAATATTTTATGTATTTTTTAATTCCCTCTGAGAAGTAATTATAATTTCCTTCGTTTATGGAGTAAATAGCTCCCGATTCAGGGAATCTCATGTTTGGATGAGAAAGATAAAAGGTTCCTAAAGATGGATTTAATGTAAACCCGTTTACTCCGTGACCAGTAGAGTATACTAGCATAGTTGAGGTTCCGTAAACAATGTATCCTGCGGCAACTTGTTCGGTTCCTTTTTGAAGAAAATCATCTATAGTAACCGGGCTTCCTGTTGGAGTTTTTCTTCTATATACAGAAAAAATAGTACCAACAGAAACATTTACATCAATATTACTAGACCCATCAAGAGGGTCAATTAGTACAACATATTTATTCTCGTTGTTGTTTTCCGCACCGTTGATGCTTACAAAATCATCTTCTTCCTCAGAGGCTAAACCACAAATAATTTCTCTGTTAGTAAGGGCTTTTATAAAAACGTCATTTGCAAATACATCCAGTTTTTGTTGTGACTCCCCAGAATGATTTAACTCTCCCCCTTGTCCAACAATATCAACTAGACCAGCCTGATTTACTTTGTGATTAACAACTTTTGCTGCAAGACGAATCGCATTTATTAACCTTGAAAGCTCTCCGGTAGAATAAACAAATTCTTTTTGATTTTCAATAATAAATTCACCTAGGGTTTGAAATTTTGGCTGTTTCATTCTTTGATATTATGAAGTTGATATATTTTTGGTAAATATAACCTCTAATAAAATCAAAACATTCTAAAGATATTTCTATTTAGAGATATTTATTATAATTCCAATAACACCATTGTTTTCTTATATATTTATCAATAAATCTTATAAAATTGTTGTTAGTCAACTTTATGTTTCACTAAATTAGCCCTTTAATTATTAGCCTGTTTCCTGAATAAAGAAATCAGGTTATTAACCACAGAAAAATAAACTTATGTCACAAAAGATTGAACACGTTAAATGTCTAATAATAGGCTCTGGACCAGCAGGTTATACAGCAGCAATTTATGCGGCACGTGCAAATATGTTTCCTGTTTTATATCAAGGTTCTCAGCCAGGTGGTCAACTGACTACTACGAATGAAGTAGAGAATTTTCCTGGATATCCAAATGGAATAACTGGACCCGCAATGATGATCGAATTACAAGAACAAGCGCAACGCTTTGGGACAGACGTAAGAGACGGTTGGATTACTAAAGTAGATTTTTCTGAAGAAGTTCATAAAGTTTGGGTAAATGAAACTACTGAAATCCATGCTGATACAATCATTATTTCAACGGGTGCCTCTGCAAAATATTTAGGATTAGATTCTGAACAAAAATATTTAAAACTTGGTGGAGGAGTATCTGCATGTGCAGTCTGTGATGGTTTTTTCTATCGTAACCAAGAGGTTGTAATTGTAGGTGCTGGAGATTCTGCTTGTGAAGAAGCGCATTATCTTTCAAAGCTTTGTACTAAAGTAACTATGTTAGTTCGTAGGGATGAGTTTAGAGCTTCTAAAATCATGGCAAAGCGTGTACAGAATACAGAAAATATTGAAATTTTATTTAATACCGAAACAGAGGAAGTTCTTGGAGATGGTCAAGTAGTTACTGGAGTTCGTGCTAAGAACAATAGGACAGCTGAGGTTATAGAAATTCCTGCAACTGGATTTTTTGTAGCGATCGGACACGAGCCTAATACTAAAATATTTGCTGATTATCTCAAGTTAGATGAAACAGGTTATATCATAAACACTCCAGGTAGTTCTAAGACAAATTTAGACGGAGTTTTTGTATCGGGTGATGCTGCAGACCACGTATACCGTCAGGCAATTACAGCAGCGGGTACTGGATGTATGGCAGCTCTTGATGCAGAACGTTATTTAGCTGCAAAAGAATAGCTTAAAGATATTTACCGGAAAAGTAGAGGAGGGGTTGTTTTTCTTCATTTCTCCCTAATTTTTCAACACTACACAAAGCCATATGATGATCTCCTGTTGGAATGATTTGTATGGCTTTTGTAATATACCAACCCAATGCGTTTTTGATTAGTGGGAAACCATTGTTTTCTTCTAGTTCTATAGGTAAGTTTGGATCTGGATAGCCTGCAAAATGGTTGCTTACATTTTCCTGGTCGGAAGCTAAAATACTAATACCAATGGTTGCTCCCTCGGTAAGTTGTTTCATGAGTTTAGCATTATTGTCTACATAAAAGGAAACCAGAGGAGGGTCTAAAGAAACAGAAACAAAAGAACTAGCAGTCATCCCAACAACTCCTCCTTCTTTATCTCGAGTTGTTATTACTGTTACTCCAGTTGCAAAACTTCCTGCAACTTTTTTAAGATCTATTTTATTTAATTTCATTTTCTTCTGCATGTTCGCTTTCCAAATACATTTTGGTGACAAAGATAGTTATAAAAGAGGATTGTTATTAATTATAATGAAAGGTATGCACTCCATTAATTAATTTAAGCAGATATTAAAACAGATTAATTATTGAATAAAAAAAGGCTCAACATAAATGTAAAGCCTTTTTTTAATGTAGCGAGAGGGGGGCACGATCCCCCGACCTCCGGGTTATGAATCCGACGCTCTAACCAACTGAGCTACCTCGCCAAAATTACGATTGCAAATATAAAAAAATAGAATTTAATCTATTCGTTTTTTATCTCTAAAAAACTCTTTATTTTTTACTAACATTTTTATATATTTTCAATATATTGGTGGTAAATAAATTTTAAATGACAACTAAAACCCTATTCACTATAGAATTTGACTTCCAGTCTTCCCCTCAATTATTGTTTCAATATCTCTCAACTCCCTCAGGCTTATCTGAATGGTTCTCGGATAATGTAAATTCTAGGGGTGAAGATTATACATTTATCTGGGGTGATGCAGAAGAATACGCTAAGCTTATACAGAAAAAAAACAATGAAAAAGTTAGATTTCGTTGGATGAATGACGAGGAGGATCAAGACGATTGCTATTTTGAATTTAAAATTGTTGTCGATGAGATTACAAAAGATGTTTCTTTAAACATTACTGATTTTGCTGAAGAGGATGAATTAGAGGAAGCAAAAATGCTTTGGAATAATTTAGTTTCTAGTTTAAAACAGGTTCTGGGATCAGTTTAAAAGCCTATGATTGTATGTAATGGTAGTGTTTATTCACATATTAACTCGCTTCCAGAGGCTGAGTTAAATGGATTAATAAACAACGGTGTTTCTATTGAAGAAACAATTCGAGTAGAAGCGGGTAAACTTAAGTTTTGGGAGTTACATTATTTTAGGATGATGGCTTCAATGAGAATTCTTAGAATGGGGATACCCATGAATTTTACAATGGAATATTTAGAAGAACAGATTCATTCTGTCCTTAATTCAAATAATCTATCATCTGATTCATCTTTGGTTTCACTTTCTTTTTTCTCTGCGGATCAACCCACAAGAGAAAACTCTATAGTTTCAACTTCTTTTTTGATTAAAGCTAAAGCTTCTTCTATACCCTCCACTCTTAAAATTGGAACGCGTAGTATAGAACTATATAAAGACCATTGGATTACAAAAGGATTGTATGGAACTTTGGAATCTTCAAACAAACGTCTTCGAACGCTTGCTTCTGTTTTTGCATTCGAAAATAATTTTGAGGATTTAATCCTTATCAATGAAGATAAACAGGTTACGGAAACATTAGAAGGAGCTATTTTTTCAGTAAAAGGAGATCAGATCAAAACAGCTCCAATAACGAGTGGTTGCAGATCTTCTGTATATCGACAACTTATTATTGATATCATAGAAAAAACGGATGGGATGGATTTTGAGGAGGGACCAATTTCTCCATTTGATTTACAAAAATCAGATGAACTGTTTGTAGTCAGTGTAGAACATGGAATAAAATCGGTGAAACAATACCGTAAGAAAATATTTACTCCTTCGAAAGCGGAGTTTTTATTTTCCAAATTTATTACTAGCTATCGTTTAAGTTAGTTGTGGCTGGGGTTTTCGGGTGCGTTGCCCCAAATTAAATATTCCCCACCTAAGGAGGTAATTTGTTTGCTCCAAAGTGTTTTAGAGTCTACGCTAATTAATTTATTACCTATAAAATTATCTTTTATAATCCAAGAATTTAATTCAACCTCGTTTTTAAGTTGATTTTCTCCCCATCCAGAATATCCAAGGAAGAAACGAATATTTTCTTCATTAATAGAACCTTCATTCAGCAGTTCAATTACTTTTTCAAAATCTCCTCCCCAATACAATTCATCATTTATTTTAATGCTATCGGAGATAAGTTTTGGTGTATTGTGAATAAAATAGAGGTTGTCAGGTTCTACAGGACCACCGTAATGAATTTGTATTGGATTTTTTATTTCAGGTAGAATATCGTTTAATAGAAAATCAAATGGCTTGTTCAGAATAAATCCCAGAGAGGCATTGGATTTGTGATTAGCGAGTAAAATTACTGACCTATGAAAGTTTGCATCTCCATATATAGAAGGCTCTGCTACCAATAATTTCCCTTGATTTATTTCCATCGTATCATTAAATTAGGAATTATTTCTCAAAATATTTGAATTTGAAGCAAAAAAAATCTCCCGAAGGAGATTTTGTATTTGTAAATGGTTGTAAAATTAGTTTACAGATCCAGATAATTCAGCACCAGCTTTAAATTTCACAACATTTTTAGCTGCGATTTTAATTGTAGCACCTGTTTGTGGATTTCTTCCATCACGAGCAGCTCTAGCAGATACAGACCAAGATCCGAATCCAACTAATGATACGCGTCCACCACCTTTAAGTGTACCTTGGATGTTTCCAAGAAAAGATTCAAGAGCTTTTTTTGAAGCTGCTTTAGAGATGCCAGCATCAGCTGCCATTGCGTCGATTAATTCTGTTTTGTTCATAGTGTGAATTTTTAAATTAATAATGTATACAAACAAATATATAGTGTTTACTGGAAGTCCCAAGGATTTTGCTAAAAAAAACATGATTTTGTTAATAAATATCCTTTTTTGTTGATAATCCTAGTATTTATAAGACTTTAGAGCCTGTTTTAAAGCTAAAACCATTTAATAATGCCCTACTTTCCATTCTTTTTTTATTGGGTAACTGTAATTCTTCAATAACTAATACTCCTTGTTTATGCGCAATTTTGATGTTTTTGTCCTCTATATAGATCGTGCCACTTTCTTTTTGAGGATCCTCTTTTAGTATTTTTGCTTTGAATATCTTAATCTTTAGAGTTTCATCTCCATTTTGAATACCCATCCAAGCAACAGGATATGGATTCAGTCCTCTAATTAGACCATCTATTTTTGAAAGAGAATAATTCCAATCAATTTTGGTGTTTTCTTTATTAAGTTTAGGAGCTTCTTTTTCATTACCGTTAAGGGTTTGAGGAATAGGAGTAGGGCTAGATTTAATGTAGTCTATTGTCTTTAATATAACCGAAGCACCCAGCGGAGCTAATTTGTCGTGAAGTGTGCCTACAGTCTCGTTTTTATCTATTTGAATTGTTTCTTTCAATAATATTGCACCAGTATCTATTTTATCATCGATGAAAAAAGTGGTAACTCCAGTTTCTTTTTCATTATTTATAATGGCCCAATTAATTGGTGCTGCCCCTCTGTAATTGGGTAAAAGGGAGGCATGTAGATTAAAGGTCCCGTGTTTAGGTAAACTCCATACTATTTTTGGAAGCATTCTAAAAGCTACTACCACGAAAACATCTGCCTCAAGTTCATTTAATTCATCTATAAAGCCAGGATCTTTTAGGTTTTCTGGTTGTAATAAATTTAGATTTTTGGATTCGGCATATTCTTTAACAGCGGATTGTCTTAATTTCTTCCCTCTTCCAGCAGGTTTATCTACACTAGTTACAACTCCGACAACTTGGTTTTTCGATTCGTTTAAAGCTTTAAGTGCATAAACTGCAAATTGAGGGGTTCCCATAAAAACAATTCTCATATTATGAATAGATTTTTAGTTTGTTATCTTTAGTTAATAGTATTTTTTTGTTTTCTAATAAAATCCGCACCGATTCTCCAATGTCAAAGGTACTATAATCTGATATTGATAGATCAAGTTCTTTTAGGCTAATAAGGTTTTCCTTTATATGTTCCAGTATTAATTCAGATAATAGTTTGTGGTCTATTGTGTTAGTTTGTGAGCATTCTAACGCATTACATTTCATACATTTTTGAGTATTCTTTTCACCAAAATAATTCAATATCTGCTTTTGTTTACAAGCTTTAGTTGAATAGGCGAACTCGATAATAGCTTCTACCTTTTCTTTTTTAACGTTTTGGTTTTGCTCAAGTCTTTGTAGTAAAGGAGCAAGAGTGTATTGGTCTTCTCTTGGAACAAGCCACTGAATTTGAATATCTGTTTGTGCATAGTTAAGTTCTATGTTGCCCTCACTATGCCATTGCTTTAATGCACTTATTATAGATTTGAAAGGTAGATTTGTTAAACGAACAATATGATCGAGATCTAATTCCACGGTATCATTAAATATATTATGATAGTTTCTAATGATATGCTGAAAAATTTGTGTGGTCTCGTTTTGAGACTTCAGTAGTTCTAAAGTTTGATTTTGATTAAGCAGAAAAGTAGTCATTGCTCTTTGCTTACTGAACTGAATTAAGTTAAAAACCCCTTCTTGTTCTAAATAGTTTAAGGTGGTTAAAGTTTTTTTTGGATTTAAATTATATGTTTTACAGAATTCTTTTAATGACAAATTATTAATTAGATCATTTCCTTCACCATAGGCTATGTTTAAATAGTTACATAAGTTTTTATAGCATGTTTTTATGAATTTTTTGTCGGGTAAGGATTGTAAAAACTGTTCTCTTGTTCTTTTTTTGTCACTTGCTTGAAAAAGTAAATAGGCATTTGCATTGTTACCGTCTCTTCCTGCTCTTCCAATTTCTTGATAATAATTTTCAATGCTAGAAGGGAGGTTTAAGTGAATAACAGTTCGGACATCGCTTTTGTCAACTCCCATTCCAAAAGCATTTGTAGCGACCATTATTTTTGTTTTCTCACTCAGCCAATTTTGAAGCAATTCTTTACGCTCGCTGGTTGTCCTTCCCCCATGATAATAAGCACAAGAGATAGAATTCTGCTCTAATATTTTCACAACTTGTTCCGTAGTTTTTCTACTGCCGCAATAAATTATTCCAGAATCAGGATTACCTGATAAAATCTTGATTAATGTCCCAAATTTGTCTTCAGTTGAAATCGAATTAATTCTGATGTTTGGACGTACAAAGGATTCTTGAAAAAGACAGCTATCCTTTAGATTTAAACTTTTGATTATATCTGATAAAACTATAGGTGTAGCTGTAGCTGTAACTGCAAGTATAGCGATATCAGGTAATAAATCTCTTAGTTTGTTTATTTGTTTAAAAGCAGGTCTAAAATCATTACCCCATTCAGAGATGCAATGCGCTTCATCAACTGCAATTCTATTAATTTTTAATTCTTTAATTCGTTGTCTAAATTCCTTTGAAAGAACTTTTTCTGGAGAGCAATACATCAATTTGAAATCTCCATATTGGCAATTGTCAAGTTGGATATTCAAAGGCTGAGTATTCGTGAGCATCATACTTTTAATGCCCTTGGCATTCATTTGATCTACCTGGTCTTGCATTAAAGCAATTAGGGGGGAAATTACAAGAGTGCACCCTTCTGTTAAAAAAGCTGGTAATTGATAACACAATGATTTTCCTCCACCCGTAGGGAGTAAAGCTACTGTGTCTTTGTTTTCGAGTACCCGGTTTATAATTTCTTCTTGCTGAGATCGAAATGAATCAAAACCCCAGTATTTTTTAAGTATTTCTTTGGGGTTATTCATTTTTGTAATGTTTTAAAACAAGATTGAGTCTTTTGATTGGAGTGGTAAAGGGGAGTTCTATTATTTTTAAACCTGATTTTACGTAACTATTTTTTATCTGTTCATGAACTTTTACGGCTTCCTCAAATGTTTCCATCCGGTCATCATCTTGAACGTAAATTTTTTCTTCTGGTTTAATCAGAATAACAACATCGTATTTGAAGTTTTTAAGTTCGTTCTCCCAAGAAGAGATGGGGTTTTCTATATAGTTCAAATAAGCTACCACATCGTGCACACCACGGTCAAAAAAGATTACAGGTTCCTCAAGGTTTAAAGCTTCCTCAAATTGTTTTTTTCGAGCTTCCCAAAGGTGTCTACTGAAAGCATGAGGATCCTCTTTAAAATAATTATCTAAACCATTTTCCTTACCTAGTTTGATAAAATCTCTCGATATTTCATCGAAACAAAAAAAAGAATGTTTCTTTAATAAATTGATTAGTGTGGTTTTACCGCTTCCTGGTCCACCGCTAATTACAATTTTATATGGAGTTTTTGGTCTGATGATCTATGAGTTTATCTATTTGGACTATATTTGTGTAAAAATAGCGGTCTTAATGATTCCTAATAAAGATTCAGAAGAATTTTATTCACGTTTTCACCAACAATTAACAGATTCTCAAAAATGGCCAGGTCCTTTTTTGTTTAAATTCATAATTCGTGGAGATGCACAGAAGGTAGAACAATTAAAGAAATTGTTTGCAGGGAGTGATGCTAAATTAAAACTCAAAAACTCAAGTAAAAACACTTTTGTTAGTGTTTCTTTTTTAGCCACAATGAAAAACCCGGATCAAATTATTCAGATTTATAAATCAGCTAGCGCTATCGAGGGTATTATTACACTATAAAAGTTCAAAAATTTCAGTAATTCTTTAAAATAGATTAATTTGCAATGAATTACCTATCAATCCATCAAAACACTTCATGGAAGCACTACAGTATAACTCAGAACGTACCCCTTTAATTATTCCGGAATACGGAAGACATCTTCATATAATGGTAAATCAAATGCTTGAAACTGAAGATCGAGAGGAACGAAATAAAAAAGCAAAAGCCATTATTGGTGTCATGGGAAACTTAAATCCTCATTTAAGAGATGTACCAGATTTTCAGCATAAATTATGGGATCAACTATTTATTATGTCTGATTTTAATTTAGATGTCGATAGTCCTTTTGAAAAGCCAATTCGTGAATTACTTGAAGAGCGTCCACAACCGTTAACTTATCCTCAGAACTTTCCTAAATATCGTTTTTATGGAAACAACATTAAAAGTATGATTGATGTGGCCAGAAAATGGGAGGAAGGAGAAATGAAAGATGCACTAGTTTTTAATATTGCTAATCACATGAAAAAGTGTTTTTTAAGTTGGAATAAAGACACCGTTGACGATCAAGTAATTTTTAATCATTTAACAGAATTATCTGAAAATACCTTATCTGTTAATCCAACTCATTTACCTCTCACTTCATCCGAGGAATTTTTAAAGTCTAAACCAAAGAATGGTAATGGACCTAAAAGTAATCAGGTGTCAAAACCAAGAAAAGGAAACCGCAACAACAGAAAACGTTATTAGATCACTATGGGATCATTTATTATAAAAGGAGGGAAACAGTTAAAAGGAAATATAACTCCTCAAGGTGCTAAAAATGAAGCACTACAGATTTTATGTGCAGTTTTATTAACCCCAGAAAAAGTTACCATCAATAATATTCCCGATATAATTGATGTCAATAAATTAATACAATTACTCAGAAATTTTGGAGTTAAGGTAGAGCAAATTGCTACAGGTAGTTATTCTTTTCAGGCAGATGAAATTAATTTAGATTACTTGTCATCAGATCAATACAAAATAGACGGGAGAGGATTACGGGGTTCAATTATGCTTGTAGGACCTTTATTGGCTCGTTTTGGAAAAGGTAGCATACCTCGTCCAGGAGGTGATAAAATAGGAAGAAGACGTCTAGACACACATTTCGAGGGGTTAATTAATTTAGGGGCACGTTTTAATTACAGCAGAGAAGAACATTTCTATAGTGTGGAAGCTGAAGAGCTTACAGGTGCCTCTATGTTGTTAGATGAGGCTTCTGTTACGGGTACAGCGAATATCGTTATGGCTGCTGTTCTTGCAAAAGGAGTTACTACAATTTATAATGCTGCATGTGAACCTTATTTACAACAACTTTGTTCTATGTTGAATAGGATGGGAGCCAAGATCAGTGGCATTGGTTCTAATTTACTTACTATTGAAGGTGTTTCTGCGCTTAAGGGTACTGATCATCGTATTTTACCGGATATGGTAGAAATAGGAAGTTGGATCGGATTAGCAGCTTTAACAAGAAGTGAGCTAACAATTAAAAATGTTCAATGGGATTATTTAGGTCAAATTCCAACTGTTTTTAGAAAATTAGGATTAACCATTGAAAAACAAGGAGATGATATTCATATTCCAGCTCATACGGATGGATATGAAATTCAAAATTATATCGATGGTTCCATTCTTACGGTAGCAGACGCTCCTTGGCCCGGATTTACTCCAGATTTGCTAAGTATAGTATTGGTAGTAGCTACGCAAGCTAGAGGAAGTGTTTTGATTCATCAGAAAATGTTTGAAAGCAGGTTATTCTTTACCGATAAGTTAATCGATATGGGAGCTAAAATTATACTTTGTGATCCTCATAGAGCTTCTATTATTGGACATGGATTTGAGTCTAGTTTAAAAGCTGCTACTTTAACATCTCCTGATATCCGAGCAGGAATTTCTCTATTAATTGCTGCATTATCTGCAAAAGGAACAAGTACCATTCATAACATAGAACAGATTGATCGCGGCTATGAAAACATAGTAGAACGTTTACAAGCTATTGGGGCAAATATTGAGCGGGTATAATCTTACCTCTTAGATACTTTATTGTTGCTTATATTTCGCTGTCTACTACATCGAAATCGATCTACTTCCATTCCTCTAGATTTTCTATGTTTGGTTTTTCTTCCCTGAACTCTTGCGCGCCATAACCTAAAGCTAGTAGGTTTCATTTCGAGTCGCATAAGGGTAATTACCTCTTGTTCTTTAATGCCGAATTGATCCTTAATTGCATCGAATGGGGTACGATCTTCCCAAGCCATTTCTATGATACGGTCGAGTTCTCTTTCGTTAAAATTATATTCCTTTTTCATATTTACTGTATACTTTTCCTGTTAGCCAATGTATGACGTTTTAATATTCTTCTACTTTCTTTATAAACTAAGGGTTCTTTTTGCATATTCCAAAGAATCTCACTAGCGTATTTTCTTGTTTCATCTAATGAGACGATTGGTTCTGGATAATCTAATCCTGGAGTAAAATTATACATGGCTTGTTCAAATGGGGTAACTGACCATGGGGTATGTACAAGACTATCTGGTAATTGTTCGAGTTCGGGAATCCATTTTTTTGTAAAATCACCGGTCGGATCGTGTTCAATTCCGTTTTTTACAGGATTATATATTCGCAATGTATTAATACCAGTTTCACCCGCTTGCATCTGTAATTGTGGGAAATGAATTCCAGGTTCAAAATCTAAAAATTGTCTTGCCAAAAAACCTGAAGCTTCCTGCCAGGGTTGCCAAAGTTGATGAACGAAAAAGGAAACAACCAAAGCACGCATTCTAAAATTTAAATAACCAGTAGCTACCAAACAACGCATAGATGCATCTACTATTGGAATTCCAGTTTTTCCCTCTTCCCATGCCTTAATTTTGTTTTTATCTATGGGTTTTTTGAGTCCATGATACCCGCTGTTAACAGACACAAACTCCATTCTATATTCCATTTCGAACTTCTGTATAAAGTGTGCTTGCCATCGTAATCTAGATTCAAAAGCACGAAGACCTCTGCTTGAATTTCCATTTGCTTTTTCCAGTTCCGTTCTTTGAAGAACTTCACGCATTGATATGTTTCCAAATGCAATATAGGGTGACAGACGACTACAGCTTTTTCGGGCATGATTGGGCTTAGAAATATGTTTTTGATATAATTTGTGTCTCCCACCAAAAAAAGAATCCATGTACCTTCTTCCTTGTGTAGTTCCCCCTAATTGTACACTTTTGTTTTCAGGCGTATTAAGACTAGGTGTTTTGAACTTTTTATTTAATTCTTCTATTTCATTAACAGTGATAAAATTATCTCCAGAGGAAGGAATGGGTATTTGTACCTCGTTCATTGATTTTGTCCAATTAGAGAGCCATTTTTTTCTGTTTTTCATTCCTCTAAAAACACCCTGCTGTGTAAATTCTTTCCAAACTATATGTTGTGAATTTGTCCATTTTACCACCTCTTTATCACGTTCAAAAGTAACATGCAGACCAGTTTCTTGATGTGAATAAAGCCGATCTATTTTATAAGATTTATTTATTTCAGAAAGTACTTTTAAGAGGTCACCTTGCGTAATAAAAACTTTAGTGTCTAAAACCTCTAATGATTTATTAAGGTCAATTAGAGACTGCTTAATAAAATTAAAATGTCGTTGACTGTAATGAGGGTCTTTAGCTAAAATGTTTTCAAATACATAAATAAGTAAAACTTTCTTGTTTTCTTTTAGAGCAATATGCAATGGAGCATGGTCATGCAAACGAAGATCTCGTTTAAACCAAACAACTCCAATTGACTCTCTGTTAATATGCATCTGGGTCTTGTATAATAGCTCCTGCACGTTCTTTTATTGCTGCTAATTCCTCTACAGGAATTTTTTCTAGTAACCTCAACATCATTGACATTCGATTGTTCTTTGCAAAGTGCTGTTTTTTATCATCTAAGAAATTCCAATACAAGCTGTTAAATGGACATGCATCTTCTCCTAAGCGTTTATTTTTGTCGTAAGAACAATTGGTGCAATACGTACTCATTTTATTTATGTATGCTGCTGCAGAAACGTAGGGTTTTGTCGCTACAATTCCACCATCTGCCCACTGACTCATTCCTCTTGTGTTAGGGAGTTGAACCCACTCGATTGCATCTGCATATATACCCAAATACCATGCGTCAATTTCATTTGGATCTACCTGTGCGAGTAGAGAAAAGTTTCCTGTAATCATTAGCCTCTGAATATGATGAGCATAAGCATGATCAAGAGAATTATTTATGCTATGACTTAAACAACTCATTTTAGTTTTTCCAGTCCAATAAAAATTTGGAAGAGGGTTTTTATTGTTTAAAGCATTTAGGTTTTTGTAATTCGGCATTTCTTTCCAGTAAATACCTCTAATGTATTCTCTCCATCCAATAATCTGTCGAACAAATCCCTCTACTTGAGATAACTCAATAGCGTCTTCGTTTTTATGATAATATTCGATTACTTTTTGAACAACTTCTAAGGGATTTATTAGCTTCACATTTAAAGAGAACGATATTCTTGAGTGGAATAAGTTTTCCTCTTCCGTATGCATTGCATCTTGATAATCTCCAAAATGAATTAATAAGTTTTGACAAAAGTAATCCAGTTGTTCAAGAGCTTCCCTACGCGTGTTAGCAAACAAAAAATAATTTGCATTAAAATTTCCAAGTGTTTTAATTCCCTGAGAATCGATCATGTTTTTTATTTCTATGAGTTGATCACTTTTAGGGAGGTATGGATTGGGTATTTCAGGAGTTCCCTTCCATTTGTTTCTATTGTTTTTATCAAAATTCCATTGTCCTCCTAGAGGCTGACCTCCCTCGAGTAGAATATTAAATTGTTTTCTCATGTTTCTGTAGAAGAATTCCATGAGTAACTGTTTTTTACCTTCAAAAAAATCAGTTAAGTCATTTCGTGAGGTCATGAAATGCTCGGAATCTACAGCCGAAGTTTCTACTTTCAAAGAGGAGCTAAATTCTTTTAACTGTTTATCTAATCTGAATTCATCAGGAAGTTGATATTCAAATTTAGTTGCATTGTAATGATTTAAAACAAATTTTAGATTTTCGGACAAATGTTGTTTGTTAGACCGGTCATCTAAAGCTATGTAATGTGTTTTATGCCCTAGTTTGTTAAGTCTTTTATTAAAATTACGCATGGCTGAGAAAAAAGCAACTACCTTTTGAATATGATGTTTTACATAATCAGTTTCTTGTTTCATTTCCATGATTACATAAACAACATCTTCGTTTCTTGTTTTAAACCAAGAATGTTGTTCATTCAGCTGATCTCCTAATATTAAGCGTATAATCATTCGAACAAAGTTTGTTGGTTCCAAAGTTTTTGAAAAGAACCATTGCCATCATATCGTTCTGCCTGAGAGCGAATATTAAATTTACGGTCTCTAGGGTCGTTTCCAACTCCAGAAATGTACATCCAATTTCCATAATTGCTATGTACATCATAATCAATTAACAAAGATTCGAAATAGGCTGCACCAATGCGCCAGTCCATATATAGCTCCTTTGAGAAATATGAAGCAACATTTTGTCTCCCTCTGTTACTCATCCAGCCAGTTTTTTTAAGTTCGATCATGTTGGCGTTTACAAAAGGTTCTTTCGTTTTTCCTTCAATCCATTGATTCAGAATATTTGAATCATTTTCCCACTCATATTTTTTGTTTAAAATACCTCCTAACTGGAAAATTTTATTTTGATGCTTTAAAGAAATATATTTGAAATAATCTCTCCATATTAATTCGAAAATCAACCAATAAGTAGATTGGTTTTTTTTAATGCTTTTCTCGTATTCAACTACTTCCCAGTATATTTCTCTTGAAGAAATAGATCCGTTTGCTAACCAAGCAGATAATTTTGAACTGTAATCAATTCCTAAAAGTCCGTTACGCGTATTTTTGTAAAAGGAAAGCTTTTTTGATTCCCAGAAATAATGATTAATTCTGTTTTTAGCCTCTTTACTTCCTCCTTTAAAAGGAAATGCCGTGTTTGGATGGGTTCGTTTATTTTCAAAACCGAGTTCCTGTAGATCAGGACATCGAAATTCTTCATTAAGGTAATTAGAGCTATCTAAGGTGTTTGGACTAGGATAGCACTTTCGCACCCAGCTTTTCTTCTCACATTCTTTTCTAAACTGAGTAAATACCTCAGGTAATTGTTCTAAAGACATTGGAACATCTTCTGGATGAAATAAAAACTGATCATAATCAGAATGAAAAACAACCTCACCCTTTAGCTTAAGACATAAATCATCCTCAATTGCTATTTCCTCGGGAGTCCATTCTTTTTGAAAGTATATTGCTTTTATATTTTGGGAGGCTACATAATCTGCTATACCTTCAACTGGATTTTGGTTGTCAATAATAAGTGTAATGTTTTTCTCAGCGAGGTCTTTTTGAGCTTGAATGACAGATTCAATTAAAAACTGAGCTCTGTATGCAGAAGTTTTTTTAAACCCCCATTTGGTGTTTTTATAATGTGCTGGATCAAAACAGAAATATGCAATTACATTTTCGTATTTATTTGTGGCGTTGTAAAGCCCAAAATGATCAGTTACTCTTAAATCATTTCGAAGCCAAACTAAAGCTGTTTCTTTTATTTTTTGCATTTTTTACTACAGTAAATAACCTGTTCCCAATCTCGTTCCCATTTTTTTCTCCAGCTAAAGGGGCGAACACAAGTAGGACATATTTTAGTGGGCAGATTGTTTTTTTTCACTCCCCTCATACTCTGTTGAGGGCAGATTTGTATGTTTTTAAGCAACGTTCTCTTGCCAATTTATGATCAACAATAGGTTGTGGGTAGGTTAGCTCTTGAAAGTCAGGAACCCATTTTTGAATATATTTTTGGTCTTTATCAAATTTTTTGATTTGCTCAATAGGGTTAAAAATTCTGAAATATGGAGCGGCATCAACTCCACATCCAGCTACCCATTGCCAATTTCCAACGTTACTAGACATTTCATAATCTAGAAGTTTTTCAGCAAAATATGCTTCTCCCCAGCGCCAATCAATCAACAGGTGTTTGCATAAAAAACTTCCAACTAGCATTCGTACTCGGTTATGCATAAAACCAGTGGCGTTTAGTTCTCTCATTCCAGCATCTACAAATGGATAACCAGTTTGTCCAGCACACCATTTTTTAAATTCTTCTTCATTATTTCTCCATTGAATATTTTCATATTGGGGTTTGAAGCATTTTGTTGCAGAATGTGGAAAGTGCCATAATATTTGCATAAAAAATTCCCTCCAAATCAATTCTTTTAGGAAGGTGTTATTTTTATCCTTACTTGCTTTTAGTGCCATTTTACGTACACTAAGTGTTCCAAATCTAAGATGAGAACCAGTTCTTGAGGTTTGGTCAAGGGCAGGGAAGTTTCGAGTTGCTTCGTATTCAGAAATTATTTTTCCGTTGAACTTAAATTCAGGATAAGAAATTGAAGGTGGTTCAAATCCTAGTTCTTCAAGTGAAAGTTGAGGTTGCTTTACTTGAGCTAAATTATCTAAATGATCTTCCGACGGAAAATTTGGAATCCCTTCAGAGTTCATTCGAGCTAACCATTTTTTAGAGTAAGGAGTATAAACCTTATAAGCAGATCCGTCCTCTTTTACAACTTCTGACTTTTCGAAGATTACTTGATCTTTGTAAGTTTCGAATTTAATTCCTTTTTGAGACAATAAGGTTTCAATTTCTAGATCTCTTTTATGAGCATAAGGCTCATAATCTCGGTTTGTAATAACCTTAGAAATTTTATGTTTTTCTGTGAGATATTCAAAAACGGCTTTGGGTTTTCCGTGATACATTCCTACGTTGCACCAATTCTTTTTCATGGTATCCGAAAGGTTTACCAAAGCCGTGTGAATCATTCCTAAGCGAGCATCATTTTTGCTAGCTAATTTTTCTAATATTTCAGGGTCAAATATAAAAATTGGTAAAACTTTATCTCCCGATGATAATGCCTGGTATAATCCAGCATTGTCCTCGATTCTTAGATCTCTTCTAAACCAAAATATTGTATATTCAACCAAAGTTTAATTTGTCTTTAAATCTCCAATACCCCCATCTAAGTGGATTATTTGTCCTGTCATCCATTTACTTTCATCACTTAACAAAAAGCGCGCAGTATTCGCTATATCATCGGCAGAACCAATATATTTCAGCGGATGACGTTCATTCGCTTTCTCTAACTTTATTTCGTTGTTTAAGAATTTGCTTGCTAGCGGTGTGTTTGTGAGGGATGGAGCAATTGTATTCACTCTTAATTTTGGAGCATATTCAGCAGCTAACGATCGCGTTAATCCTTCAATCGCTCCTTTGGAAGCTGCAACTGAGGCATGAAACGGCATTCCTGTTTGAACAGCAACTGTACTAAAAAACACTAAACTTGCTTGTGGACTTTCTAGTAAGTTTTTTAAAACCGACTGTAAACTTTGAACTGCACCTAAAACATTAATTTCAAAATCTTTAGAGAACGTCTCTGGTTTTAACCCTTTGAAGGGTCTTAAATTAATACTTCCCGGACAATAAACAAATCCATCAAGTTGATTCGGCAGTTGACTAATGTCTAGTACACCGTCTGTAGCATCGTATTGGATGTAAGTAATTTTATTCAAATCAAGACCTTCATCTGTTCTATTTGCAACGAACAAATTATTGTCATTCTGAAGTTGATTGACTAGTGCTTTGCCTATACCAGAGGATCCACCTATTATGAGTATGTTCTTATTCATTTATTGTTCTTTATAATTTCCAAATAGTTCAATCAACTTATTGTATCTGTATTCAAATATTTCATTCAGCTTCCCTTTGACAAGAAGCGGATGAGCAATACGACCTAATAGTCCAAAAGGAAGTTTGTAATCAACAATATCAATCATTTCAACACCTCCAGGAATTTCTTTAATAAAATGCTTATGATGCCAAAGGGCATATGGTCCAAATCTTTGTTCGTCTACAAAGTATTCTTGATCAACAACGTGGGTTATTTCAGTTACCCAACCTGTAGGAATTCCAAAAACTGGAGTAACAATATATTTAATGATTTGTCCTGCATACATTTTAGGCTCATGACCATCAAGAATTTTAAATCCCATGTAGTCAGGAGTAATTGTTTTTAAATTACCAGGATTACTTAAAAAGTCCCACGCCTCTGAAACAGAAATGGGAAGTCTCTGAACTGTCTTTTTTTGATATATTTTCATCTAATAATTTTGATAAAGATACAAAATGTTTAACTATAATTTAAAAATGTTAAACAAAAATACAAACCGTTTATTCACAAACAAATTAATTCTCCTTAATCTCAAATCAAATCCATACATTTGGAGTTAAACAACCAAATTAATTTACAATGAAAAACACAATTTTATCCTTCATCTTATTGGTAGCCCCTTTTGCTTTTGCTCAGGTTCAAACACCGCAACCAAGTCCATCTTCTCAACTTTTTCAAACAGTAGGATTAACTGAAATATCTGTTAAATTCTCACGCCCAGCTAAAAAGGGAAGAGCTATTTTTGGAGCTCTAGTTCCTTATGGAAAAATTTGGAGAACAGGTGCCAATCAGAATACGATCATAACTTTTGGCGATGCTGTAACTTTTGGTGAAAATGAAATTCCAGCAGGTTCTTACGCAATATACACGCGACCTGGTAAAAATATGTGGGAAGTTATTTTTTATAATGAAATCACTAATCGGGGTAACCCGGCAGACTGGGATGTATCCAAGGTCGCAGCTACAATTGAAGTAGTTCCTTCTGAAACTAAATCAATAGAATCATTTTCAATTTGGATCTCAAGTTTGCATAACAATGGTGGAACTCTAAACATTGGTTGGGATACAACTAAGGTTTCTCTTCCATTTGGCGTTCCAACTATAGCAAAAGCTACAGTTTCGATTCAAGAAGCTATGAAGAATAACCCTAAAGATCGTGATTACTACAATGCCGCAGTATATTATCTTCAAGAAGGTCAAGACTTAAATCAAGCCAAAGAATGGATAGCTAAGGCTGTAGCAGGAAATGATAAGGCGTATTGGTATTTACGTCAGCAGTCACTTATATTAGCTGGATTGAATGAAATTGATGGCGCTATTGAAGCTGCTAAAGCCTCTTTAGAACTTGCTAAAACAGCTGGTAATAGTGATTATATAACTCTTAATGAAACATCGATAGCCGAGTGGTCCAAATAAAGTTAATAATTTGATAAAAATTTAACCCTGCTTCGGCAGGGTTTTTTGTTTTTTAGTATCGATGTTCAAAAAAAAGAACACCAACTGTTAGCTTTTCTTTGGTAAAGTAAATTGAAGTAAGTACCCTAGAAGAATTGTTAGAATCGTTCCAATAACATTGAGCCATAAATAGCCCAGAATATCCAGGTAAAAGATATAAATGATTAAGGCTTCTGAAATTAGTGCTGCATAGAAAATTGCTTGTCCTTTAATTCTTTTCAAGAAAATTGCTACGACAAATACACCTAAAATTGTTCCGTAAAAAATGGAACCAATGATATTTACAAGCTGAATTAAGTTTTCGTATAGACTCCCAAAACTTGCAAATAGAATTGCAATAATACCCCAAAATAATGTGAAGAACTTTGAAGCATTTACATAATGTGTTTCAGATAAATTATTACGATTTCTTTTGTATAAATCTACTACCGTTGTTGCTGCCAGCGCATTTAGTTCGGATGCAGTGGAACTCATCGCTGCAGATAGTATAACAGCAAGTAACAACCCGATTAATCCTTGGGGTAGATATTTTAATATAAAAGATATAAAAACATAATCTTTATCATTGGTTTCAATATTTGGAGCGGCTTTATTGATTAATGATTTAGCTTCTTTTCTTATTTCTTTTTCTCGAATATCTAACCTAGCAACTTCCTTTAAATCCACATTGTTTTCATCGAGCAGATGCATTCTCTTGAGTTCTTGTATTTGACTTAAGGTAGCTTCTAAGTGATTGAATTCTTCTTTATAATTTGATTGTTCTACAGCCTCGATTGCTTTTGGATTGAAGTTAATCGGGGAAGGTTCGAATTGATAAAAAACAAATACCATAACTCCAACTAAGAGAATAAAAAACTGCATGGGAACTTTAAGAAAACCATTCATGATGAGTCCAAGTTGACTTTCTTTAAGTGATTTTCCTGATAAATAACGCTGTACTTGACTTTGATCTGTTCCAAAGTAGGAGAGTGCTAAGAAAAGACCTCCTGTTATACCGCTCCAAAAAGTATATCTGCTGTTTGGGTCAAAACTAAAATCGATTACTTCGAGTTTACCGGTAGCTCCAGCAATTGTGAGTGCTTTTATAAATCCAACCTCTACAGGAAAACTATTTATTATGAAAATAAAAGCGGTAATCATTCCTAAAAAAATGATAAACATTTGCTGCTTTTGAGTAACATTAACAGCTCTAGTTCCTCCGATTAAAGTGTATGAAATAACTACACATCCAATGAGTAGAATTAAGATTTTTAAGTTCCAACCTAAAACAACACTCAGAATAATAGCAGGAGCATAAATTGTAATCCCACCAGCTAAACCACGTTGGACTAAAAATAATATCGCAGTGAGGGTTCGTGTTCTTAAATCAAACCTTTCTTCTAAAAATTCGTAGGCGGTATATACTTTTAGGCGATGATATATTGGAATAAAAAAAAGACAAATAATTACAACAGCCAATGGCAAACCAAAGTAAAATTGTACAAAGCCCATTCCATCATGAAAGGCTTGTCCAGGAGTTGAAAGGAATGTTATTGCACTGGCTTGTGTAGCCATTACCGATAATCCTATAGTCCACCAACGACTATTATTTCCTCCTTTTAAATAGTCTTCTATTGTTTTATTTTTTCTATTCTTCCAAACACCATATAGTACTATGAATGCTAATGTACCTAGGAGTACCAACCAATCTAATATTACCATTTTCCAAAGCTATTCATGAATAAAACAAAAAGAATCCAATAGATCATATTTCCAAGAACAAGGTAGACGTAGATTTTATTTTTAGATGAAAACATATTCATAAAGCTAATAAATTAGTTAACAAACGATAAGCTCCAGGAACCCCTGCAGGTAATTCTCTGAAAAAGCTTAAACCTGTGTATACGAATTTACCTTTTCCGTGATTTGCAATAAGTATACTTCCTAATTTTTCTGATTCACCTTTATCATTCATTCCTAATAAAGGAGTAAAACGATCGTCCCACTCATTTGCAAAATATAACCCCCGTTCTTGTACCCAACCTTCAAAGTCATTTGAAGTTATTTTGTGAGGTACATTAAATGCTGGATTGTTAGGTTCTAAAATCCGGACATAACTAAATTCATCCGTAACTCGATCTCTAGATAGTTTTAAATAAAAAGGTGCTAGTTTATCGGTTTTTAATCCTCGACTGGTATTGTATTGAGTAACTACAGTTCCTCCTGCTTTAACATAATCGAACAGCATTTGGTTTTTGTATTTTAGTGCATCGAGTACGTTGTAAGCTCGAATTCCTATTAAAACGGTATCGTATGTTTTTAATTCTTCCAAAGAAACAGTATTGATATCTATAGAATTTATTTGCATACCTACAGCTTTTAAACTTTCCATTACGGTATCTCCTGCTCCTGGGATATATCCAATTTTAATTTCAGGAACTTTTAAATCCAATCGAACTGCTTTAGCCTCGCTGGGTTGTGCAATGTATTGTTTAGGAATATGATTGTAATCTAGTGTTTGAACAGCATATACATTTTCCTTTTGGTCTTCTTGAATGGCCAGTGGGCTGAGTAAACCGCTTTTAGCGTTTTCTTGAGGTTTTAATTCATATTCTAGATACTGAGAACTTCCTCTTCCATTAAGGTCAACAGAAAAGGTGTTTTGAGTTAATTCCCATCCATCTGGATGACAAAGTTCAATTGCACCAGAATAAGATTCTCCATAATTGGTAATATTCAATCTAATTTTTTGAGTTTCACTGTTTGGATAAAGAAATACAGGTTGATCAAAAGTAACCCCTAATTTTGGCACTATATAAAAAGGATTAATTATTTCTCCACGAACAGGATCTGTTTTTCGATGTTTTACAGATTCTGAGAATGATATAGAGCTTCCAGCTATTTTTAAACTAAATTCAACCTCCAAAGGATTTGGTGTTTGAGGTTTGCCAATCAAATCTTTATTCTCAATTTTAAAGGTACCTAGGTTTCCTTTTTTTAATAACCAATAGGGGGTGCTTATTTCGTTTTTTATTACAACATTAAAAGACTGATTAAACCTTGTATTTTTTTCAAGACTTTTACTTAGTATTTCTAGGTTAGAATTTACTTTAATGTATTCTAATTCAATTTTATTATTGCTTTGTTGGACAGCGTTGATGGTAACTTTTAATTCTTCCCCTTTAACTCCATAAGGACGAGCTGCATTGAATTGCATTTGAATGCCAGCACAATCTAGAATAAGTTGTTTTGTTTCAGCTAGTTTTCGATCCTTCCACAAACTACTCGGTAGTTTTTTAATTGCTTCATGAATTTCTACAAGAAGTTCTAAACTTTTTTCCGGTTGTATAAAATTGAATGAATCTATTGCGTTTTTTACAAGTGTTCCAACTGAAGCTCCTCCTTCAATTCTAGACCAAGTTGTATTAATCCCTTCAAAAGGATCATTTGAAAGAGGACGTTCCCCAGCAATAAGTTCTATATATTCCGTTTTATTTCCTAATTGAGGAGCGCTTCCAAATCCTTGAGATTTGTGAGAACTTCTACTTTTTGCCGCAATTTCACTATTAGAAATTCCAGTCAACGGATCATGTATTCCAATTTCAAGAGCGAGTAAATTTGACTTATCGGCTTTCATGAAATTTTCCTGACTTCCATAAAACCACCATGAAGTGTTAAAAAATAACCGTTTTGGTTTCCAAAGAGCTGTTTTTTTTAGTTGTTCTGGATACCAATTAGGATTGCTGCTCAATTCAAATGCTTCTTTGCTTAAAATGGCAGAGGATGTATGATGTCCATGAGTTCTCCCGGGAGTTCTGTGGTCAAAGCGATTCACGATAATGTCCGGTTGGAATTCTCTTATTCTATAAATTACCTCTCCTAATATTTGTTCTTTATCCCATATTGTAAGAGTCTCGTTTGGGTGTTTAGAGTATCCAAAATCAATCGCTGAAGTAAAATATTGATTTCCGTTATCAATCTTTCTTGCTTGCATTAATTCTTCTGTCCTTATTACTCCAAGTAGTTCACGAAGTTCTGTACCGATTAAATTTTGACCTCCATCACCTCTTGTCATAGAGAGATAAGCAGAATGTGCGTTTATCTGATTTGAAAAATATGAAATTAGTGCTGTGTTCTCATCATCTGGATGAGCAGCTATGTACAAAGCAGAGCCTAAAAAATTTAATTTTTGTAACTGATTATAGATTTCTGTAGCTGACTTTTGTCCCCATACATTACTGATACTGAAAACAGCACTGACACATAAAATGTAAAATTTATTTTTCATTTAATCTATTTTAAAAGGAGCTCTTAATTTTTTAGATGCATTGTTGTTTTCCCTCCAATATTGTCTTCTTTCGGTGTGAATTTTTTTTGCTGTTGTAACAAAAGAATCTCCCTTACCAGTATACTTTTCTTCCCAACCTTCTATTGCATGAGGAAAAGAATTACTGAATTCAATAGATAAAGAGCGTTTTAAACTTGGATAAGTGATTGTATAAATCGAAGTTTCCCCCTTTTTATTTAAGGAAGTAATCGCATCATATGTTTTAATTTCTTTATGATCTAAACGTATCATTTCAAGACTAGGAATCAACTTCAATTCCCCAAGAGGTAATGAATTTGGAGTCATTCGGATTAGGTTCCATAATTCATCTTCTGTTCTTGTTTTATTTAGGGAAACTTCTTGATCTGCTTCTCCTTCAAAATAAGAGTGTGAAATAATTTTCAGTTCCTTGTCACCACTATTCATTTGTAAATAACTTTGTCCACACCATTCTTGAATAGAAGCTACATTTTTGATCATATTTTGTGGGCTTCGTAGACCGCTGAATGTACTAGTCATTATGGAGTAGGGATAAATTCCGGTTAAGAATTTTTTTGTTCTATTTAACTTTAAAACAGGGATTGTAGTTTTAGATTTTTTATTTGCTTTTACTTGTTCCTCTCCTAGAAAATCTTCTGTAACATAGATAAGAACTGCACTTCCTTTCCGAATTTCGCCATAACGGGATTGATTTAAAGAGTAGGAGCTGATTTCTGCATTGCCATCGAACCAATTTTTTTTAAATTCTGAGCTAATTTTTTGAGCACTAAGATTTGAAAATACTAATATTATCAATGCTACTAAAAGTGTATTATTTTTATTAATCATACTATTTTCTAATTGTTATTTCTATGAGTACTTGCAAAACTTGTGCCATTGGAAGTCCTACAATATTGGTATAACTTCCTTCAATTTTTTCAATACCTATAGTTCCAATCCATTCTTGAATTCCATATGCTCCAGCCTTATCCATTGGACTAAATTCATTTATGTAATATTCAATTTCAGATTTTGAAAGCTCTTTAAATTTAACTTTACTTGTTTCGCTAATAATTTTTTGGTCTTCTTTGGAAGTAAATGCTACAGATGTAATTACATGGTGTTCTTTTCCAGATAATTTATATAACATTCCTTTAGCATCCTGTTCGTTTTTTGGTTTTCCTAAATATTCTTGATTTCCCCAAACTATGGTGTCTGCAGTCACAATAATTTGATTCGATTTAATAGAACCTTTAAAAGGTTCTGCTTTTAATTTAACTAGGTATTCCGATATTTCAGAACCTTTTAAATTTTTATTAAAAACTTCATCAACATCAAAGGTTTTACTGATGAAAGGAATCCCAGATTCATTGAAGAATTGTTTTCTTCTAGGAGAATTTGATGCTAAAATTATCTCAAACGATTTGAATTGATCAGCGTACATTTTAGTCGTTTTTTGCTCCAATAGAGGTGCTCCATTTGCCTTGAACACGAAGAACTTGCTCAATGATATCTCGAACACATCCTTCTCCTCCTTTTTTATGAGAAACATAATCGGACACTTCTTTAACATCTGTAACTGCATCTTTTGGGCAAGTAGCAACACCAACTTTTAGCATTACTTCTATGTCAGGTGCATCGTCTCCCATATATACAATTTCTTCAGGTTTAAGGTCGTAGCTATAAATAAAATCTTCATAAGGTTCTATTTTATGATGGGCTCCAAGATAAACACTATCAACTCCTAAGGCTTTAAGTCTACTTCGTACTCCCTCGTTAGTTCCGCCAGAGATTATAGCAATTCTAAATCCTTTTTCTAAGGCACATTTCATTGCATATCCATCTTTTGTATTCATCTCTCTGTACATTTCTCCCGTGGTAGTAATCATTACATTTCCATTGGTAAGGACCCCATCAACGTCAAAAATAAAAGCTTTAACGTGGTTTAAATTTTCTTTATAGTTTACTGTGCTCATTGTTTTTTTGTATCGAATGTGTAAGGGTTAAATATAAGTCTTTAAATGTAGGAATAGAAAGCAGATCCATATGATTTTGAATGGTATTTTGATCATTCCTAATCGCAGGTCCAGTTTGTGCTTTGTCAGGAGATGTAGTTTCAATTTTCTTTGCTGTTTCTTGGATTAGGGGTATTAATAAATCAAAAGAAACATTTAGTTCTTCACAGATTTCTCCCCCAATTTGATACAAGTGGTTTGTGAAATTGTTTACAAATACAGCTGCAATATGAAGTCCTTGGCGTTGTTTACTGTCAATATGTTTTATGTTTTTACTAATATTTTGTGCGAGAGAGGTAAGTATTTTTATACTATGCTTATTATTGCCTTCAATGCATATGGGGATGTTAGTGAAAGAAATCGGACTGTTTTTTGAAAACGTTTGTAAGGGATAAAAAACACCGTGATTTTTGATTCCATTTAGAATATTCATTGGAACACTACCAGCTGTATGCGCAACAATACCTTTAAGCGTTTGGATTTGAGGGATGATTGAAGCTAAACTATCATCGCTCAGGCACAGTAGATAAATATCAACTTCAATTAAATTTTCAATTTTATCAATAATATTTACTTTGTTTTTGTGATGTTCAATAGATTTTATCGATCGATTGTACCACTGAATAACTTGAATATTTTTGGTTTCAAAAAATTTGTTAAACAGGTGAGAACCTACATTTCCTGCCCCTAAAATAGAAATCTTAATCATTTTATAAATGTAAAACAATATTTTGTAACTCTGTATTGAAGATATCCTCAGTAACCTGATAAATTTCATCAAATCTTAAAATTTAGATTCTTTTTAATTCAACATCTTCTGTTTAAATTGATTTTTAGCTTATAGAATAAGATTTATTCTGTTTTGAAAGATCTATTTGGATTTCATAAAGTATCTTTGCATAGAATTTTACGATGACTTTAGATGAAAGAAAGATTACTTACCTATTTGGCTTCTAACCGTTTAATGAGTGTACTTTTTATTGCCTTTCCAACTGCTATGGGGGTTGGGA
Source organism: Candidatus Arcticimaribacter forsetii (assembly GCF_910589745.1). Taxonomy (GTDB): domain Bacteria; phylum Bacteroidota; class Bacteroidia; order Flavobacteriales; family Flavobacteriaceae; genus Arcticimaribacter; species Arcticimaribacter forsetii. The sequence goes on along the minus strand of NZ_OU342399.1, from coordinate 1,393,498 downwards.
CTTTTTTAGAAAGTTGGTACTCTACAGACGCTGCAAAAATTTGGGTTTATAATGCATGGTGGTTTGAGTTAATGATGATTTTGTTTGTTTTCAGTTTTATTGGAAACATGTTCAAATACAAGTTGTTTAGAAAAGAGAAATGGGCTGTTCTTTGCATACATCTCTCTTTCATTTTGATTCTATTAGGTGCTTTTATTACAAGATACATTGGCTATGAGGGTGTTATGCCAATCCGAGAAGGAGAGTCCACTAATGTTTTCTTATCAGAAAAAACCTATTTAGAGGTCCTTGTGGATGGAGAGTTTGAAGGTCGTGATTTGCGTAAACCTCTAACTAAACAATTACTTTTATCAGAACATGTTGATCATGATTTTGTTATTTCAGATGATTTCAAAGGTCAAGATTTTTCAATTCATTTCATAGATTATTTAGAGAATGCAACCGAAGGATTGGTTTTAGACCCAGATGGAGATCGATACCTTAAAATTGTTGAAGCAAGCGATGGTAATAGACATGATCATTACCTTAAAGAAGGGGAGGTTGTTAATATTCACAATCTACTATTTACGTTAAACAATCCTATAGATGGAGCTACAAATATTCAAGTTATAGATGGTGAGTATTTTATAGAAAGCCCATTCGAAGGTAGTTTTATGCGAATGGCAGATCAGTTTCAAGGTTCTCTTCAAAAAGATAGTTTGCAGACATTACAACTCCGCTCATTATATTCTTTACCTAATTTTCAATTTGTAATACCGGAGCCCGTTTTACGAGGGAAATTTGATATTGTTCAAGCAGATCAAGATCAAGCCGCACAGCAAGATGCACTCCGTTTGGAAATTATATCTAAGGGTGAATCCGAACTAATTACTGTTCTTGGGGGGAAAGGAGTTTCTAATGATCCTAAAAAAATTACAGTAGGCGATTTAGAATTTTATGTGAAATATGGATCAATTAGCTATGAATTACCGTTTAATATTCGTTTGAATGATTTCGTTGCAGAGCGTTATCCTGGTACAGAAAAGAGTTATTCTTCTTTCAAAAGTAAAATTGTAGTAGAGGATACGGAGCCTTATGATTATGAAATTTATATGAACCACGTTCTTGATGAACAAGGGTATCGTTTTTTTCAATCTTCTTTTTCACCGGATGAAAAAGGAACGGTTTTGTCTGTTAATCATGATTTTTGGGGAACTTGGGTAACTTACATTGGTTATTTTTTGCTTTATCTAAGCATGATTGGAATTTTCTTTATCGGTAAAACAAGATTTAAAGATTTAGCCAAGACTTTAGATAAAATAAAATTACAAAAGTCTAAATTAACAGTATTATTCATCTTATTTTCAACTATAGCATGGTCTCAAGACCATACTAGAACCCAAATTGATTTTGATTCGCTTGTTGTAGCAGATGCTTTTTCAAAAGAACACGCTATTAAATTTGGGTCTTTAGTTATCCAAGACATGGGGGGGCGTATGAAGCCTGCCAATACTTTTTCTTCTGAGTTATTAAGAAAGGTAAGTAAATCAGATACGTATAATGGTTTAGATTCAAACCAAGTATTACTTTCGATACTTAACGGTCCAGCGGTTTGGTATAATATTCCAATCATCTACCTAAAGCGGGGGAATGATTCCATTCGTTCTATCACTGGGGTAGGACCTAAAGCAAAATATGCTCCTTTGATTTCATTTTTTGATGAAACAGGAGAATATAAGTTGTCTTCTCAACTAGAAAGCGCTTATCGTGCAGCAGTACCCAATCAGTTTCAAAAAGACTTCATTGAAGTTGACAAAAGAGTAAATCTTTTATATTCTGCACTAGAAGGGAAAGTGTTGCGTATTTTTCCAATACCAGAGGATGATAATAATAAATGGGTTTCATTTCCTGAGCTAGAGGAAGCTAATTTTAAGGGTACAGATTCTCTTTATGTAAACAATGTTTTACCCTTATATTTTCAATCCCTTAGAGCTGGAAAAGCAAATAATGATTACACTCAAGCTACTGAATTGTTGGAAAGTGTAGCTGGTTTTCAGAAACGATATGGAGCTAAGGTAATGCCCTCCGAAGATAAAATTGCAGCTGAAATTGCATATAATAAATATGATATTTTCAAGAAACTTTTCAGTTGGTATCTTTATGTAGGAACCTTCTTTTTCTTTGTCTTAATGATCCAAATATTTAAGGATTCAAGTCTCATTAAATCAAGTATAGTATTTTTTAAAGGAGCGATTGGCTTCTTGTTTTTACTGCATACAGCAGGATTAATTGCACGCTGGTATATTTCAGGTCATGCGCCTTGGAGTGATGCATATGAATCTATGATTTATGTAGCTTGGGCAACGATGTTTTTTGGACTTGCTTTCGGTAGAAAGTCAAACTTAACAATGGCGGCAACAACTTTTGTTACTTCTATGATTTTGATGATTGCACATTGGAACTGGATGGATCCAGCAATTGCTAATTTGCAGCCTGTTTTAGATAGTTATTGGTTGATGATTCATGTTGCTGTAATTGTGGGAAGTTATGGTCCATTTGCTTTGAGTATGATTATTGGAATTGTAGCCTTATTACTTATTCTTTTGACAACTAAAAAGAATAAGGAGCGTATGAATTTGAATATTAAAGAATTAACTGTGATAAACGAACTTTCTTTAACCGTAGGTTTGATCATGCTAACCATAGGAAATTTCCTTGGAGGTATGTGGGCAAATGAAAGTTGGGGAAGATATTGGGGTTGGGATCCTAAAGAGACTTGGGCATTGATTAGTATTATGATTTATTCTTTTGTAATTCATATGCGCCTTATTCCAGCTTTGAAAAGTAGGTGGATGTTTAATTTCTCAAGTGTTCTTGCTTTTGCGAGTATTATGATGACTTATTTTGGAGTTAACTTTTATTTGTCTGGATTGCATTCATATGCTAGTGGAGATAAAATAATAACACCAAACTTTGTTTATTACGCCTTGCTGTTTGTTGCAGTCCTGGGCGGTGCCTCTTATTGGAGGTTCAGGAAAATGTATCGAAAGTAGTATGTTTTTAATTTGAATGACAAGAATCATTTTTTAGAGCTTATACTGGCTACACTTTTAATTAGTACATCGGGTGTACTTGGAAGGTATATTGCTCTTGATCCTCCTGTTATTATTTGGTTTCGTGCGTTTTTAGCTTTAATTACACTTTATTTTTATTGTCGTTTTAAAAATTTAAACCTTAAGATACTTTCAAAGAAAGACCTTCCTTCTCTATTTTTAAGTGGAGTTTTTATGGCAGGTCATTGGGTCACCTACTTTTATTCATTAAAACTTTCTAACGTGGCATTAGGGGTTTTGTCATTGTATACTTTCCCTGTCATAACAGCTTTGTTAGAGCCTTTTTATATTAAATCTAAACTAAGTTATATCCAGGTTGTTTTGACTCTAATGATTTTAGTTGGAGTTTATATCTTAGTTCCAGAGTTTGATTTAAAGAATGATCAATTTAAAGGGGTTTTAGTAGGTGTTTTTTCTGCTTTATTATATGCATTAAGGACTTTAATTTTAAAACGTCATGTAAAAAATTATAGTGGAACCGTTATAATGTTTCACCAGATGCTGATCGTATCTGTGCTTTTGATTCCATTTTTATTTTATCTGGATTTATCTCCAATTTCATCTCAATTGCCCCTGTTACTATTATTAGCTATTGTTACTACTGCTATCGGTCATACATTATTTGTAAAAAGTTTAATGAATTTTGAGGTTAGTACAGCGAGTATAATTAGTAGTTTACAACCGATTTTTGGAATCATTTTGGCTTTTATTTTTTTAAGTGAAATTCCTTCTAAAAATGTTTATATTGGAGGTGCCATAATTCTTTTTTCAGTAGTTGTTGAAAGTGTTCGAACTAAAAATAAACCAAATCAAAATGACTAGTCGTATTGCAGTTATATCTTTTATATTGTTATCTTTTAATTCTTGTTCTAAAAGTTCAGTAGAATATTCAGATGAATTTAAACTTGCTAAACAAAAAGAAATTTGGGAATCTAAAGGAATTAATTCTTATTCTTTTACACAGCGAATAAGTTGTTTTTGTAGTGAGGAATATACCCTCCCAAAGGAAGTCATTGTATTTGAAAATCAAATAATTTCAGTTAACGGGATACCCTATGATCCTTCTACAGATTCCTCCATGTTGAGAATTGAGGATCGTTTTGACTTTATAACAAATGGGTTAGAACGTAACCCAGAAATTTACAGAGTTACCTATGATCTAGAATATGGTTTTGTAAGCGACTTTTATTTTGACTTTAGCCTCAATATAGCAGACGAAGAAATTCAGTATTACTTTACTGATTTTAGTCCAAACTAGATGAATAATTTACTTTTTGAAAGCTGCAATAAATTCATCTTCGTCTTTTCCTTCTGAGACAAAGTTCAATGCTTTTGTAACAACTTCATTGGAATTTTCAGTAAACCCAAGTCCAATAACTAGACGGTTTAAAAGTTCTTTTTCATTATCATCCGCAATATGATCTGCATAGATAATTCGAGTAAGATCAAATAAACGTTCCAATCTTCTTTCTTCGTTTGCTGGAGGGTTTACATTATAATTGCTTGAATTCGAAAGAATTTTCTGATATTCTTCATCTTCAATCTCAAGATTAATTGCCATACGATCTAGGAATTTTTGTTCCTCATCAGTAACGGTTCCATCAGCTTGAGCTATTTGTACAATTGCCGCGAAATGATCACGATTTCTTTTTTTAAATCCGGAAGAATAAATATCAGATATTGACATAGTTTAAATTTTGATCAAATATAAAAAATAGCCTAGCTCTTTCCTATAGCCAGGCTATTCTTTTTTTGATTTTATTTAGAAATAATCGCTCTTAATTTTCAGAGCTTTGTTTGAAGCAGTATCTGAAATGAGCTTGCAAGTTTTTGTTCGAATTGTTTCTTTTCTTTTTAGCCCATTTGTTTATGTCTCTTTGAACCATTTCCAGGAGTGCTTTTATTTCCGGGTTTAATTTTTCATCTTTCTTCAGTTCTTTTAATCGATCAATGAAGTTAAGTTGAAGCGCTCGTTCAAAGGTGTCAGGTTTATCTCTTGTTTCAAATATGTTATTATAAAGTATTTCAATTAATTCATTCACTCCTAGTGAGGTTCCAACGAGAGTTTCAGAAGTAGACAACATACGGTTTAAGAGCTTTTCAGATAAAAACCTGTTTAGGGCGGAACGTTGTAAGTTTTGAATAAGTTGTAGACTCCCCTCATTTTTAAAATTAGAAATCAAAGACTCCTCCATTAACCAATAGGGAGTATCCCATAATTCTTGATTTATAAATTTTAAGGCTCTAAGTTGTTCTGCTCTAGGGGTGTTTATGTAAGTGTAAACTTCTTTTTGATTGTTGTTATGAAGAGTTTCGTTAACTCCACCAACAACCGTATGCACGTGATAAATGTATCGTCTGTATACACTGATCATTTCCCCATATAGCTCTTCTAAATCATCATAATTAGAGTTGTTTGATAAAGTCCATTCAGGGAGATTCTCAGCAACTATCTTTAGGTTTTTTATTCCGTAATTACTTGCTTTTACAGGATTGTTTCCAATGTTCTCAGTTTGAGAATTAGGATCATTTCCTCTGCCTCCAAACATATAGATTGGATCTAAAGATTTGGAATCAACAAAACGTTTCAATTCATTTGTTTCTTCTTCAATAGTTTTGGAACCAAAATAACGGTAACCCCATTCAATTGCATAATCATCATAAGGCCCTAGTTGTCTCACAAACCTGATGTTTTTATCCCCTGGTTGTGCTACATAGTTGTAGCGAGCATAATCCATTATTGTAGTAGCAATACCCATTTTTTGAGTAAACTTTCCTGATCTTAAAGAATCTACAGCATAAGCAGAACTAGCTTTCATATTATGAGGTAAGCCGAGGGCATGACCAATTTCATGTGAAATTACACGACGCATCATTTCTCCAATTTCCTTTTCTGGAGTATTTAGGGTTCTAGCTTTAGGGTTTGCAGCAGCAGTTTCTAGTAGATACCTATTTCTATAGCTTCTTAGGTGGTTGTGATACCAAATAATATCGCTTTCAATTATCTCTCCTGTTCGTGGGTCTGAAACACTTGGGCCCACCGCATTTCTTGTTTTAGATGCTACATATCGAACGGTAGAATATCGAATGTCCTCTGGACTAAAGTCAGGGTCTTCTTCCTTAGTAGGGGGATCTTTTGCAATTATTGCATTTTTAAAACCCGCTTTTTCAAAAGCGATGTTCCAATCTTCAATTCCTTGTTTGAAATAAGGACGCCATTTGATAGGGGTCGCTGGGTCAAGGTAATATACTATTGGTTTAATAGGTTCTACTAATTCCCCTCGCATATAAGCTTCAGGGTCTTTAGGTTCAAGGCGCCATTTTCTTACAATTTCAATTTCATCTGCTTTAAGTGCGTCTGAGCTGTAATCAACTTTTTTTATAGAAAACCATCCTACCCGGTGGTCTTTAAAACGAATTTTCATTTGATCTTCAGGAAGCTCTATGAAAGAATGATTTATTTGGAAGCTAAATGTTTGACTCCTATTAGATCGAGGAGCTTTAGAAGCGCTAAAGGTTAATGTGTGAAGAATTTCAGTGTTTTTAGGGAAACTTCGAGCACTATCGATTAGACTTCTTTTTTTATCTGCACTTCCTATTTTATAGTTTGTCTTTTGTGATTTTTGGATGATATTAAAACCAGGTGAATCACTTAAAAAATGAGAACTTACATCGATTAAAAATCGATCTGATTCTTTATTTTTAATTTCAAAAGCTGCTAATATGGGTTGAAAATTATTTTCATCTACACTCAAACTAATTGGATCTTCCGGGGATGCAATGTTGCTGAATGATATTTGTTTCCATATAATTTTCTTGCCCTTTTTTGTGAAGCGAATTACTTGTTGAGCGGTTTTAGAACCGGCATTCGTATAGGCTGAATAGTTTGCTGGAATTTGTGCAATTCTTGTAACTACGAGTAAGTCTTTATCGAGTAAGTTACGATCTATTTCAAAATATAATTTATTGTCCTCATCTAAATAGGTAGTAATTAACCCTTTATTTTGGGTCATTTTTTTGGTTAAAGAGTCAATACTTTGTGTAACTTTTTTGGATGTATTTTTTTTTTGGGCTTGTATTCCAAAAGATAATAATACACTTAAGAACAGTAAATGAAATTTCATAGAATAGTTTTTAGTAAATCTACAAAAAAACAATTCTAAATGATAAAATGAAGCTTTTAGAAATATTATCCTTGAAGGGCTGATAACTCAAACCAACGTGTTGTTTTCTCGTCAAGTTCTTGTTCTAGCTTGCCAAGTTGAATAGAAAGCTCTTCGATTTCTTTGGGAGTTAATGATTCTGTCGAAAATCTGTTTTGAATTTCTTCTTTTAGTTTTTCAGACTTTTCTATCTCTCTTTCAAGTTTTTTGAACTCTTTTTGTTCTTCAAAAGATAAAGCGGTTTTTTTTGGTGTTTCTTTCCACTCTTTTTTTATTTTCTTTTCGTTGGTATTGCTGTTGTTTCTTTCTTCAGTTTTAGAATCTTCATACACGCGATAGTCAGAATAATTTCCAGGAAAATCTTCGATTACACCTGCTCCCTGAAAAACAAACAAATGATCTACTATTTTATCCATAAAATAACGATCGTGAGAAACAACAAGAAGACATCCAGGAAAATCTAGAAGAAAACTTTCAAGAACGTTTAAAGTAACAATATCTAAATCGTTGGTAGGTTCGTCTAATATTAAAAAATTTGGATTCTGAATTAAAACAGTACATAGGTATAAACGTTTACGTTCTCCACCACTTAGTTTCTCTACAAAATCATATTGTTTTTTTCTGTCGAAAAGAAATCGTTCTAATAGCTGTTGAGCGGATATTTTTCTCCCTTTTTTTAGCGGGATAAAATCACCAAATTCTTTGATTACATCGATCACCTTTTGACCTTCTTTGGCTTTAATTCCGTTTTGGGTGTAGTACCCAAATTTCAAAGTTTCACCCCATACAATTTTTCCTGCGTCTGGAGTATCGTTTGAGGTTAGTAGATTTAAGAAAGTAGATTTTCCAGTACCATTTTTACCAATAATACCAATACGATCATTTCTCTGGAACATATAATCAAATTGATCTAAAATAATTTTTTCTCCAAATGCTTTTTGGACTTTATGCATCTCGATCATTTTACTCCCCAAACGTTCCATGTTAATTTCTAACTGGACCTGATGCTCATTTCTACGTTGACTAGCTTTTTCTTTTATTATTTTAAAATCTTCAATTCTAGACTTAGATTTTGTGGTACGGGCCTTGGGTTGTCGTCGCATCCAATCCAGCTCTTTTTTAAAATGTAACTTGGTTTTATGAGCTTCTACACTTTCTTGAATAAGTCGTGCTTCTCTTTTTTCGAGATAATAAGAATAATTTCCTTTGTAGGAATATAAATCACCCTCATCCAATTCAATTATTTCATTACAAACCCGTTCTAAGAAATAACGGTCATGAGTAACCATTAATAAGGTTAGTTTTTCTTTCGCAAAATACGCTTCCAACCACTCGATCATTTCTAGATCTAAATGGTTTGTAGGTTCGTCAAGGATTATTAGTTCAGGTTGTTTGAGAAGAGCATTACACAATGCAATTCTCTTTTTTTGTCCCCCAGATAAACTTCCTACAACAGCATTTAAGTCATTAAGTTTTAGTTTAGATAAAATTTGTTTGTATTGATTTTCAAAATCCCATGCCTGATTTTGATCCATAGCTTCAAATGCTTTTTGATAAGCTTCCTGATCTTCTGGATTTTCTAAAGCTCTCTCATAATCAGAAATAATTTTTATCGTTGGGTTGTCAGCCTGAAGAATAGACTCTTCCACAGTAAGTTTAGGGTCTAGATTTGGTTCTTGTGCAAGATAGGCTACTCGTGTTCCTTTTCTATAAATAACACTTCCTTCGTTTGGAGTATCTTCTCCGGCAATAATATTGAGAATGGATGTTTTTCCACTTCCATTTTTAGCAATAAGAGCAATTTTTTGACCTTTATTTATCCCAAATGAAATAGGCTTAAAAATAACTTTTTCGCCATATGACTTTGATATGCCTTCAATTGAGAGTAAATTCATAGGGTAGTATTTCTTTTTTCAGATTACAAAAATACACATTCATTATTTGGTTGTTTCTGTATTTTAAAATAATAATTTATAGAAATCAGCTAGATTTTAATTTCATAAAATACATTTCCTATCTTTGAAAGGATACATTATAATAATCTCCTTATTTTTAAAGTATAATTTCGATTCCCATCACTATGAAGAACTATCTTTTTTTAGCTGTTATTTCCTTAGCCCTTTTTTCTTGCAAAAAAACTCCTATCGATGATGACTCAATTTTCGATGTTTCAATCGGATCAAGTGTTTTGCCTTACATTCAAGTTTCAACAGAGGAGCCCATTCAGAACGAGCCTAAAATTCCGGCAGTTATGAATATATATCTAGAAGACTCCAATGTTTTTTCATCAACAATAGGTATAGAGTATCGAGGTTCAACATCGTATCGTTTGTCAGACAAAAAGTCATTTGGAATTGAGCTATGGGATGCTGCAAATGAAGGCTATGATTCAGAGGTACTAGGATTCCCAGAGGAAGAAGATTGGATTTTTATGGGACATGTATATCGCGCCTCGGACAATAGAATATTTGATCCCACATTGATGCATCATTATTTGGGGTATAAGTTATACAGATCCATGGGTAATTATGCTAGTAGAAGTAAGTACGTTGAGTTAGAAATTAACGACAGTTACCAAGGAGTTTATGTTTTTATGGAAAAATTAAAACGCGACTCTAACAGGATAGATGTAAATAAATTGAAGCCCTCTGAAAATGATGGGGAAAATTTAACAGGAGGCTATATTTTGAAAATAGATAAAACATCCGGGGGAGATGTTGCTGCAAATGAGCCTTTAGAATATTACGAAGATAATTGGGCAGATGATGCTCGATATTCTGAATTTTTAAGTTTTAGATCTCAATATGATATTTTCGGAAATATTTTGAGTAACGAACCTTTTGGTCCACCCTATCATTCGCAACAATATCTAGAAACTTATTTTCTTTACGAGCACCCAAAAGCAGAGGATATTACTCCACAACAAAAAAATTATATTCAAACTTATATTCGAGATTTCGAGACTGCTTTATTAACGGATGATTTTTCTACTTCAGAGAGAACCTATACCGATTACATCGATCTAAGCAGTTTTGTAGATTATTTTATTTTAAATGAATTAACCGGTAACATTGACGCTTACCGACTAAGCACCTACATGCACAAAGACAAATCTGGTTTATTGAAAATGGGGCCAGTATGGGATTTAAATATTGGATATAACCGACAAGATCGTGTTCCTACTACCGATTGGATTGCAAATTATAATCAGTATGTTTCACAAGATGCATGGATGGTTCCTTTTTGGTGGACTCGTTTATTAGAAGATCCGGTTTTTAAAACTGCTCTTAGAGTACGTTGGAATGAATTAAGAAATAACACCCTCAGTAATTCTAATATTTTGAATTTAGTTTCAGATACCTCAAATTATTTAAATTCAAATGGTGCAATAGATAGGAATTATGAAAAATGGTCTGGTATTCAAGTAGATTATAACACTTCTATTAGTGAACTTATCGCTTATTTAGAAGATCGATTGAGTTGGATGGATGGTAAAATCAGTACCTATTAACTTCGAATCAAGTTGCTGTTTTACAGTTGTTTAAAATAATAATTTATTTTTAGTTGCATTTTAGTGGTTTAATTTATTATGTTTGCATCACTTTTTGATTAACCGTATAATCAATACATTTAAATTATGGAATACAGATCAGGTTGTCCTATTTCAAACATATTAGATTTAGTGGGTGATAAGTGGTCCTTACTTATAATTAGAGATCTATTTTCTAATAAGAGTACCTTCAAGGAATTTATGGGGTCTCCTGAAAAAATAGCAACTAATATATTGTCCGACCGTCTTAAATCTTTAAGTGAAAAAGGAATTATTGATTTTGCATACGCTCACAATAACAAAAAAACGAAGTACTATTACTTAACAGACATCGGAATTAATCTCTATCCGATAATTTATGAAATGTCTATGTGGAGTAAGAATAATTTAAATGTAGAATTCAATACTATTGCTAATGATTGGTTTGAAGAAAATAAATCTTTAAGTGGTGAAAAAGTTATTTCCTCTTCAATTGATGACTATAAAGCAAATAGAAAAGATTTATTTTTAAAATTTGAGGTTTAAAAATACTTCAGTTTAAATTTCATTAGCGGAGCGTTAATTTATATACTCTTTTTCTTTTTTTATTGTTACGGTGCTATCGTTCATAAGTATTGAGGCATGACCTAATGTTTTGGGTAGTTCATATCCAAAGAAATATTTCATTGTTTCAATTTTTCCGATATAAAACTCATCAGAATAAGGAGAGTCAGTTTTATTTAAATTCTCTTCCGCCTCGGTAGCAATTTCTAGCCAAGTCCATCCAATTAATATTAAACTAAAAAACTCCATAAATATACTCGCATCGGCCAGATATCTTTCATAATCACCACTTAGAGCATGAGGCATCAGTTTTTCAAGTATTTTTTGAGTCAGTTTTAATTTTTCTGCCAATTCTTCAGCAAAAGGTATAAGAGATTTATGCTCTTTAGAAGCTTCTATTGTTTGTAATATTTCTGCAGATAAAAAAGCTAATCCAGATCCATTGCCCATTGTAATTTTTCTACCCAGTAAGTCTTGTGATTGAATCCCTGTAGTTCCTTCGTAGATTGCAGAAATTCTAATGTCTCTGTAATATTGTTGAAGAATAAAGTCTGAACAGAAACCATAACCTCCCAAAACTTGTAGACCATTATTTACTGCATAACTCCCAGCTTCTGAAGGATAGGTTTTTACAACAGGTATTATCATTTCTAATAAGGTGTTGTATTTGTTTTTTTCTTCTTCAGATGTTGCTGTTACTTCAATGTCATAATATTTAGCTGCTCGAAGAATTAAACTCATTGATCCTTCAACTACTGCTTTTTGTAGGAGTAGCATCCTTCTTACATCTGGATGTTCAATAATTAGACTCTGACTTTCGTTTGGATTCTTTTTGCCATCGCTAGAAAGTTTTCTGCCTTGAGGACGTTCATTTGCGTATTGTAATGATGCATAATATCCCGCAGAAGCAATTGCAGATGCAGCTCTTCCAACACCAATTCTAGCTGCATTCATCATTAAGAACATATAATTTAACCCTTGAGTTTCATTTCCAACTAACCATCCTCTACAATCATCTTTATCTCCAAACCCAAGGTGGGTAGTACAGTATCCTTTTTGACCCATTTTTTGAAAATCAGCAACGGTTGTTACATCATTAGGTGTTAAGGACCCTGAATCGTTTGGTCTGTTTTTGGGTACAATAAAAAGAGAAATTCCTTTTGTACCACTTGGAGCACCTTCTACACGAGCTAGTACTAAATGAACAATATTATCAGCAAATTGATTGTCACCTCCTGAAATAAATATTTTTTGGCCTGTTATTTTATAATAACCTTCTGAAGTTGGTTTTGCTTTTGTAACAATATCTGATAAAGAACTTCCAGCTTGTGGTTCTGTCAGGCACATTGTGCCTCCCCATTTTCCGGATAACATGTTTGGAACATAGGTTTGGTTTAGTTCTTTATTTGCAAAATGAATAATTAATTCTGCAGCACCCTGAGTTAATCCAGCATAACCCGGTAAATGGTTATTTGCAGCATCCAAAATATAAGTGGCAGCAGTATGCGCTAGAAATGGGATTTGCATACCTCCGTCTTCATAATTGAAAGAGGCAGATATAATTCCAAGATCACCACCTTTATACATCATGGTTTTAACTTGATCGTGTACATAAACTTTTCCGTCTTTGTAATAGGCTGGTTTTTCATCCATTTCTTTTACAAATGGAAATAATTCTTTATCTCCAAAGTCTTTTGTTGATTCTAAAAAAAGATCAAGAGACTCTTTATCGTGGTCTTCAAAACGGTCTCTTTCTAATAACTCTTCTAGTTGATGAACATCATAAAGCATAAACTTTAATGTGTCCATATCTACGTACTTTTTCATCAATTATTAAATTTTTTTAAAATTTACAGATAATTTTAGCGACAGGATTCAAACTTATCAGTTTTTTTTAATTATTATACTTTAGTGTTTTTTTAAATGGGTTTAAAATCTGAATAAAGTTTTTTGTTTTTGGTCAAGCGGTAATTCCCATTATTATTCTAATATAAAATTATTTTAAAACATATTAAGTGTTTTATATTAACGATATTGTTATTAACAATAAACTTTGTTTGAAAAAACATTTTTTAAACTTTTTGGATGAAAGAAAATAAAACTAATTATAAACACTTCAACTCTATTACAACACGATGGATGGATAATGATGCTTATGGCCATGTTAATAACGTTACTTATTACTCCTATTTTGATACTACAATTAATCATTTTCTGATCAATAATTGCGGTTTGAATATTAAAAGTGATCCTGTAATAGCCTACATAGTTCATTCTGATTGTACCTATCATAATGGTATTTCTTTTCCAGATCAAATTGAGATAGGACTTAGAATTAATAAAATAGGGACCACTTCGGTTACCTATGGGTTGGCTCTATTTAAGAAAGGGGATGAGGAAGCATCTGCAAGTGCAACCTTTATTCAAGTGTTTGTTAATCGGGAAAATGAAAAACCAATTGCTATTCCAAATAAAATTAAAGAGGTTTTAATTTTATTTTAACAAGGATTTGGAGCCCTCTAGTCTCCATATTAGAATCAGTAAAGATTACAGAATAGTAAATATATTTTTAGCTTAAAAATATTCAGTCAGGGCTACAATTCCATTGAAAGATATAATGCAGGCAAACAGTAACGCAGCACTTAATCCTATATTTACTATCAAACCAGGTTTGTACTCTTTCATTAGCTTTTTGTTGTTAATTAGAAGGATTATTCCTACAATTACCAATGGAAGTACAAATACGTTAAAAACCTGAGATAATATTTGAATTTCAATAGCATTTGCTCCAATTATTGGAACTGTAAGTGCCAAAATACTTGCTATACCAGTAATAACTTTAAATTGCTTAGAACTTGTGTCTAATTCTCCTGATTGATAATCACTCAATAAAAGGGGAGCAATGAGTAAACAAGGGAATATAGAAGAAAGCCCAGCACTTAAAGTACCGAAGAAAAACAGTGTAAATGCAAATTTACCTGCTACAGGTTCGAGTACACCCACCATGTCGATTACTGCAGTTACTGGTTTATCTGCGTGATATAATGCCCCACAAGCAACTGCCATTATGGTTCCGCTAATAATAAATACTAAGGAAGCTGCTACAATAGCATCGTTTTTTTGTGTTTTGAGGTTATTTTCATTCCATCCTTTTCCTTTAACAAATAAAGGTCTTGACAAAAAAGTAGCAGCAGCCATTGTTGTCCCAACAAAAGCAGCTACCATCATTTTACCACCCTCTACTTGAGGTATTGACGGAATTAGACCTTCAATTACCTCCAATGGAAGCGGTTGAATAAAAAACAATGAAAAGATGAAAGAAAAAGCCATTATAGTAACAAATATGACTAATATCTTTTCGAAGAAGGTATATTTCCCAACCATTAATAAACTGTACATTATTGCAATAACAAGAACAGAAATTATTATAACTGTGGAGTAACGGTCTGCAATTAAACTAGGAAAGTATACTGCTAAAATTTCAAAAATAATATTAGAAGATATTCCTAAAATTCCTATAAGTGAATTCCATTGGCCAAAAGTAATTCCAACAATGATTAAAATAGCTATAACTTTTCCACCTTTAATATAATTTTTGAAACTATAAAGTGCAGTTTTACCGGTAATTAAAGCGTAGTTACCATAGGCATGCATGAGTATTCCAGAAAACACACAACTCAATAAAAGAACCCAAAGTAGTTGCATTCCATAGGTGCTTCCGGCAACAATCATAGAGGTAACGCTACCAGTTCCAATGGTATAACCTATTGCAAAAATACCGGGTCCAAAACCAAGAATTAATAAGAGTAATTTTTTAAATAATGAATTATTTTTTGATTCGTTTTCCATTTTTAAGATTTAGTTTCAGAATTATATTAATTAATAAATCTATCAATTATTTTGATATAATGATTAGAACAAAACAATTTTTTGCTTCAATTGATTTAAAATTACTAAAGCAATTTAAAAGGTTGTTTTTTAAATTATTCTTATTTTTACTCTTATGCCATTAATAATTATTTAACTCAGAAAAACTATTTTATGAACGTTTTAGAAATATCTACAGTATTACTTCTTCTAGCATCTGTATTTTCAATAATAAATTTAAGAATATTAAAATTACCTCAAACCATTGGGTTGATGGTTTTGGCAATTATGTTGTCTGTTTGTGTTTTGGTAACTGGGCTTATAGTTCCGTCTTTTTTAGATGCAGTTACTTCTTTAACTCAACGTTTTGATTTTAGCACACTTTTGATAAAAGTAATGCTTCCCTTTTTACTCTTTGCTGGAGCCATAACAATTAATCTAAAGGAATTGCTTAAAGATAAGGTTACCATTTTATTTTTAGCAACCTTCGGAGTCTTGTTTTCAACTTTTGCGGTTGGGTACGGTACGTATTGGTTAACCCAACAGTCATTCCTAGGTTTATCTGGATTGGGACTGACTTTAATTGATTGTTTGCTTTTTGGAGCTCTAATTGCGCCAACAGATCCTATTGCGGTCTTGGCAATGGTAAAAAAAATGAACCTATCTCCAGCTACTGAAACTAGAATTGCAGGAGAATCACTTTTTAATGATGGTATCGGAGTTGTATTGTTTTTGACTTTACTCAATATTAAGACTGAAGGCATAGAGCAAGTAACGGCTCAAAGCATTGGGTCTTTATTTGTAACCGAGGTCGTTGGAGGTCTTGCTTTAGGAGCACTTGTTGGTTTCTTAGGTTTGAAACTCCTTCGATATATTGAAAATGAATTTGTTGAATTAGAGGTTCTAATAACACTTTCTTTGGTCCTTATTGTATCGGTAATTGCAGATCGTTTTCATCTTTCTGGACCAATTGGTGTAGTAATCTTAGGATTATTTTTAAATAAAAATATTGAATCTTCTGAAGAAGAATCTTCAATGGGAGCTTATGTATATAAGTTTTGGCATTTATTAGACGAAACGCTAAACGCAATTTTATTCATTCTGATTGGGTTAGAAATTTTGACCTTGTTTCAAAACTTTCAATTCAACTATCTTATTTTATCTCTTATTGTCATCGTTCTTGTTGTTGTGTCTAGAGGAATTGGGGTGCTTATTCCAATTAAAATACTTTCGATTAAGAAAGTATTTGAAGAGAAAACAGCTTTGATTATAACCTGGGGAGGGCTTCGTGGAGGATTGAGTATAGCTTTAGCTTTAAATTTACCCGCTTCACTTGGAGATGGGAAATCGCTTATACTTTTCTTGACTTATGCGGTAGTGCTCTTTACTATCCTTGGACAAGGACTGACGCTCAAAAAAATAGTAAAATAGTTATTAAAAATTAGACAAAAAGTTCTTGGTGATTAATTAATCATTGAGAGCTTTTTTCTCTTTCTTTTTAGCCTTCTTTTTGGCTTTATTTTCTTTTTCAATTCTAATTTCCTCTACGAAAGAAGCACTTATAACTCCTGTTGGAATAGCTACTATTCCAATTCCAACTAATGATATTAAGGTTGCAAAAATTTTACCTCCTACAGTAACAGGATAAACATCACCATAACCAACTGTAGCAAGCGAAACAGTTGCCCACCAAATGGATTCTGTTATACTAGAAAACTTATCAGGCTGCGCTTCATTTTCTAAATAATATATCGCAGATGCAGAAAACAAAATAGTCAATACAGATAAAAACAGTGTAAAAATTAACTCTGCTTTTACTCCCGCTAAAGATTTTGTAAATACTTTTAATGAATTACTATTTCTTCCAAGTTTAAAGATTCGAGTCAATCTAAATAACCTGAGAATTCTTAAAAAACGACCATCTAGTTTGATGAATTGACTTAAGTAGAATGGTAGAATTGAAATCAAATCAATAATTCCAAAAAGGCTGAAAACGTAAGCATATACACCCTTAGTTCCGTCTAATTTATAAGCGTTTACAATTCGGTAAATATATTCTGCAGAAAAAATAAGTATCGATATTAATTCAAAAATATAGAAATAAGAATCATATGCAGTTCTTAAACTAAGATGAGACTCTAATACCATTGCAATTACGTTTACAATGATTAATAGGTATATAAATCGATCAATTAATTTGAATGTTTTCATAAGAGTTAATAGGATGGTTTTTAATCAATTTTTCTTAAATTAAAATTGATTCTCATAAATTAGTAAGTAAATCTGTCTCAAATTTACTAAATAATTT
This sequence comes from Candidatus Arcticimaribacter forsetii, assembly GCF_910589745.1. Lineage (GTDB taxonomy): Bacteria > Bacteroidota > Bacteroidia > Flavobacteriales > Flavobacteriaceae > Arcticimaribacter > Arcticimaribacter forsetii. Next base: position 1,375,975 of record NZ_OU342399.1, on the reverse strand, counting down.
AAAAACAAGATTCTTTGATTCTTTCAAATTAGACTGTCTATTCTTATTAGATGTTTTATTTGGGAATATTATTTTATAAAACACCTAACAGCTAGGAATTAAAAATAAAACAGTAAATTTAGAAATAGGAATATAAAAAAGGTATTCTTGGCAATGAACAAATCGTTTGATTATATTATAATAGGTGCGGGTTCTGCAGGTTGTGTTTTAGCAAATCGTTTGTCAGAAAACCCAAGTAATACTATTCTTCTATTAGAAGCTGGAGGTCCCGATTCTAATTTAAATATTCAAATCCCTGGAGCTTATTTAAAGATTCATAAGAGTAAAGATGATTGGGGTTTTTGGTCAGAGAAACAAGCTGAAGTTTTAGATAGAAAGATCTATTTGCCAAGGGGAAAAACACTCGGAGGAAGTAGTTCTACAAATGCAATGGCATATGTTCGTGGTAATGCATCTGACTATGATGGATGGTCTGCGCTCGGGAATTCTGGGTGGAGTTTTAATGAAGTCTTACCCTACTTTAAGCGTTCGGAAAACCATGCTCAAATCGACTCGTTGAATTCAAAATATCATAGTGCTTCGGGTGAATTAAATGTTACCATTCCTCTTAAGTTTAGATCTCCTTTTGTTTCAGGCTTTATTGCTGCTTGTGAGTCTGTTGGAATTCCAAAAACAAACGATTATAATGGTGAAAGCCAGGTCGGAGCTAGTGTAGTTCAGAGTACGATTAAAGAGGGTAAAAGAATAAGCGGAGCAACTGCTTTTTTAACTCCAATTTTAGATCGCCCAAACCTCACAGCTTTTACTCGGGCACATGTTGAAAAAATTATTATTGAAGATAATACTGCAATAGGAGTTCAATACACTAAGGGAAGTAAAACAAATCAAGTTTTAGCAAATAAGGAAGTACTTCTTTCTGCAGGTTCATTTCAATCTCCACAGTTACTAATGTTATCGGGAATTGGAGATTCAAAAGAACTACAATTACATGGAATTGAATGTAAAAAGGAGTTAAAAGGGGTTGGTAAAAATCTTCAAGATCATTTGTTTTTTCCTATTTGTAACGAATCTACAATACAAGAAGGAGTTAATCATAAAGCTAGTTTAATTAATCAAATTCGTGGAGCTTGGGATTATTTTGTACATAAAAAGGGAGTTTTTTCTACCAGCCCACTTGAAGGAATGGCCTTTTTTGATGTCAATCAAAAAGGAGAGGATGTAAATTTTCAATTGCATTTTTCACCCATGTGGCTTGGAAACAAATACGGATATGATGCTTATGATTTGAGTACATTTCCAAGAGAAGATGGTTTTACTATTTTCCCTACATTACTTCACCCTAAAAGTAGAGGTACTGTAAGTCTATCTTCTAAAGACCCAAAAGCTCCTCCAATAATACAACCCAATTTTTTAAGTGAAAAAGAAGATTTAGATTATTTGGTAAAAGGAGGGAAAATGGTTTTTAAAATAATGGAGCAAGAACCTTTGCAGAAGTTTACTAAGCAAAATGGGTTACCAATAGATCGTTCTTCAGATAAAAATCTAATTGAACACATTAAGAAAACACTAGAAACAGTGTATCATCCTGTTGGAACTTGTAAAATGGGTATTGATGAAATGGCAGTTGTAGATCCAGCCTTAAAAGTTCATGGAATAAAAAACTTACGAGTTGTTGATGCTTCTATAATGCCTAAAATAGTTTCTGGTAACACTAATGCTCCAGTTTATATGATTGCTGAAAAAGCAGCGGATATGATTCTAAATAATATATAAAAAGTCTTGTAAACCTTTTTTGAATTTGTAGTGAATTTTATTCTCTACCTTTTCTGTTTGGAGATTATTGTGTTGGTGATTGCTTTTCTATATCTCTAAGTTCTTATGTATACTTAGAAATTATATATTCTAGAATTATAATAAGTACAGTATTACTTCTTACATCAACAATAGCAATTTTAGTTATGTTCTAAATGATATTGAGGTAAACCAAGGTTTTGTATCTTTGAAAAAGATATTTTAATTAATCATTTAATGTATTCTTTTTCAGTAATTTAAATGTGTGTTTATGTAGATTTAGCTCTTGATCATGAAAATAAACGATTTTAAACTAGAACGATATTTTGGGAAACATGAATTTACTGCAAAGTACCTATTGTCTAGTTCAGATTGTGATGGTTATGAATTAAGTTATGTCTTGGATCATGCTTCTAAAGAGGAAATTCAGTTATGGGAAAACCTCACCCTCGGGTATACCGAAAGTGAAGGAAGCCCAATGCTTCGAGAAGCTATTTTACAATATTACAAAGTAGATTCAATTGAAAACATTGTAATTGCGTCACCTGGAGAATTAAATTTTGCAAGTATGAATGTGATTTTGGATTCAAAAGACCACGTTATAACTGTTTCTCCTTGTTATCAATCGCTTTCCGAGGTGGTAAAGTCAATTGGTTGTACAGTGTCGTATTGGACTCCAAACTCAGAAGATTGGGAATTTAATTCTAAGGATTTAGAGCAACTCATTCAGAAAAACACCAAATTAATAGTTCTTAATTTCCCTCATAACCCAACTGGAGCTTATTTAAATTATAAACAGTTTGATGCTGTAGTTGCGATTGCAAGAAAACACGATATTTATATTTTTTCTGATGAAATGTATCATAAACTAGTTATTGGAAACATTAATGAACTTCCACCAATTGCTGATGTTTATGAAAAAGGAATTAGTTTGTGGGGAACCTCAAAAACATTTGGGTTGGCCGGTTTGCGAACTGGTTGGTTAGTTTCAAAGGATAAAGCGTTTTTAAAAAAGGTGATTGCTTTTAAGGATTACTTGAGTATCTGTAGCAGTGCCCCAAGTGAAGTATTGTCGCTTATTGCTTTAAATAATCTCGATGCATTTTTAGTTCCAAATTTGGAAAAAATAAAAAGAAACTTATCTTTTTTTGAACGTTTTGCATCAAATCAACAGCTGCTTTCATTTGTTCCTCCTAAGGCTGGTTCTACTGCATTTGTTAAATTACATATAGAATCATCATCTCTAGAATTTAGTGATAAACTGGTGTCTGAAACAGGTATTATGTCGGTTCCTTCTGAAATGTTTGGGTATCAGGGTAAGTATATTAGAATTGGGTTTGGCAGAGATAATTTCCCCAAAATCCTTGATGAGTTTAATCAGTATTTAAATACCTATTGATGAACTAATGACGTTATCCAAAAATAAAATAACCTCTTGGTCAAGTTGTGAAAAGTGTAAGGGACTTGGTAAGATAAAACGTAGGATTAAAAAGAATGTAAGACTACGATATCAATTTGAGTTAGATGAGTTTGAGAAATCAGGTGGTAAAGGAAATTCACCAGTTCCTCCCGCAGCACATTTAGATTCATGTAAATTGTGTAATGGATCAGGACTCACTATAGCTGAAAAGAATCCAACTCCAGACATAAATAATTTTCCACATATAGCAATCATTGGAGCAGGAATAGGAGGGGTGGCGTTAGCAGTTGCCTGTTTGCATCGTAAAATACCATTTACTTTATATGAACGTGATTCTAGTTTTGATGAGCGTTCTCAAGGATATGGTCTCACGTTGCAACAAGCTAGTTCTGCAATGAAAGGCTTAGGAATTACTGAATTGGAAAGTGGAATAGTTTCAACAAAACATTTGGTACACAACCCTGAAGGAAAAGTAATTGGAGAATGGGGAATGCGTAAGTGGCTTGAATCTGATGAATCAAATGTTCTTAAAAAAACAAACATTCATATTGCTCGTCAGTCTTTGCGATCTTCTTTACTTGATCAGCTTGGAACTTCAAATTCTGTTGAGTGGGGTCACCGATTTGTAAAATTAAATGAAAAAAAAGATAAAACTTTTGAACTTAATTTTGAAGTCAACGGTAGTGTGAAAACTAAAAAAGCAGACCTTGTAGTTGGTGCCGATGGAATTCGAAGTTCAGTTCGTAATTTACTTAATAAACCCCAAAATAGTCCTTTAAATTATTTGGGATGCATTGTTATTTTAGGAATTTGTAGATTAGATTCCCTCCAAGAAATCGAAAGCCCTTTGTTGGATTCAGCTACAGTTTTCCAGACTGCCAATGGAAATGAACGTATTTACATAATGCCCTATGATTCAAATTCTATCATGTGGCAATTTAGTTTTCCTTTGAGCGAAGAAGAAGCAAAAAAATATAGTGATGAAGGTCCTGTTAAATTAAAAAAAGAAACCATTAAAAGAGCACAATGGCACGATCCAATTCCTCAAATTTTAAAAGCTACGCCGCTAGATTTGATATCGGGATATCCTGTTTATGATAGGGAAATACTCAAGCCTAATTTCTTTCCAAATGCAATTACACTTTTAGGCGATGCCGCTCATCCAATGAGTCCATTCAAAGGACAGGGAGCAAATCAAGCTATTTTAGATGCGCTTTCACTTGCTCGAGGGATTTCAAAAAAGTGTAATCCTAAATCAAATTGGAGAGAAATAGGAATTAGATCAAGTGTTTTAAATGATTTTGAAACAGAGATGATGGATCGAACTTCAATAAAAGTAAAGGAATCAGCTGCTGCATCAAAACTGTTACATTCTGAAGCTGTTCTAACCGAAAGTAATGAACCGCGAGGTAGAATATTAAAAAAAATTTAAATCGAAAAAAGTCATTAAACTAAAACAATAAAATAACACCTCTCTTTTTGTTAAATAAAGAACCTTGTAAATCAAATGTCTACAAGGTTCTTTTGAAAAAAGGAATATATTTTTCCTTTATTTATATTTTTAGGAAGTTTATATTTTATTTAGTTGCAGCTTCAATTTCTGCATTTAATAAAGTTGGATCAAAGAAATGATAAGCCTCTACAATTTTATCGTTTTCAAAACGAAAACCATGATGAACAGGGATTTGTACTTCCTTCCCAGTAGTTTTACCAATTCCAGTCCACCAAAACCACGTTAATGACCACACAGTTCCATTATCATAGGTAGCTGTTGTAACAATTGGAGCTTGAATTTTACTGTTAGAAATATTATCAAAATACTGATGATGTACTCCAGCTGCACCTATCCATTCAGCTTTAGATACTTTATCTGAATTAAAAAGAAAACTTCCATCATCAGCCATCATTGAAGCTGCATTGTCAAATGTATTGTTGGTGTAGTTTTTCATTAACTCCCTTGTCATAACTGATTCTTTGCTTGAATCATTTACAGATCCAGACCATCCTCCGAATTCCATCGACGGAGTTGCTGCAACTTTTGGCTTAGTTTCTTTTCTATATACAATTACCCTTCTTATTTTTTTACTATCAATATAGATATCAACTAAATCCCATACATCTAAATTTTGTGGTTTGTCTTTTAAAGTATGACCAGCTATTACCCATTCTCCTTTTTGTCCTTGAACCTTCATGCTATAAGCGAAGAAAGGATTCCAAATAGGATTTGAAGTATTAAACCAATTATTCAATACATTAATAAAATTTTCTTTACCAAGTATTTTTCCGCCGTCAGGTAATTCAACTACAATCGAATCGTGAGCCATTTTGCTTATTTTATTAAGATCACGATCATTGTGTGCCTTTATGAATTTTTCATAAAGCTTCAGATTTTTAGGATTTGCATCTGTAGCAGGAATTTTTCCATTTGCTGTTTGAAGCCAACCTGGAGTTTGAGCAAATGAAATTATTGAAAATAGAAGTAGCGTAAAGTTTAAAATTTTTCTCATGATAAATTTATTTTAATTCATAATAAATTTAGGGAACCCAATTCATATGTATTGTGACTTAAGTCACGGTTTTACTTCTATGAGTTTTTTGAAGCCAACTTAAATAAAGATTGATTTTTGAAGTAAACTATCTGTAATGTAAATACGCTTCATTTAGTTTCTTTTCTATCCTAACTCTCTATTTTTTCTTGTGAAGTATAAATGCAGTAGTGTTTTGGATGTATTCATTGCATAGATTTTTTGTGAAGTATAAATGCAGTATCCTTAATTTTTATATCAAATAACTGAATTTTAAATTTATAATGTATTAAATAATTACAGTTATATCAATAAAAATTGAAATTACTTACTAAATATATAATTTTATTTTGTTTTGTTTCTTTGAGTCAAACCTCGCTTGCTCAAAGTTCAATTATAAATATTGTTACTCACTCAGATGTTGTTACCGATAGTGATAATTCTGTGGGAAATGGAGACGTAATTGTATTTACTACTAAAGTCGAGAATTTAAGTGGTATCGTAATTTCTTCCTTGACAATTTCAAATTCTTTGGTTGGTATTGATGGAAGTACTTTAATATTAACATCGCCTATAACATTCGTTGGAAATTCTTCTTCTTCGGTTGAGGGAACATTAGCTGCAGGTGAAGTTTCAACTTATGTTTCAACCTATACATTTGATTCTTCTGGGGTTAATGCTGGAGGAATAAGTTTGACTGTGACTGGAACAGGAAGTACTCCTGGAAATACAAACAATGTTATTGATGTTTCGAATGATGGTGACAATTCTGACGGTAACACTATAGATGATCCTACTCAGGTGATTTTAGGAAATACCGTTACATTGGTAGAAGGTACTAAACTTGAAAATTATATTGATAACGACTCCAACGGTACAATTGGATTGGGTGATCAGCTTGAGTATATGATTACCATTTATAATAATGGTGAAGAAGATTTAGAGTCAATTGCTCTTTTTGATGTTTTACAAGATTTTAACAACAATACACTTGCTTTAGTAGCACCTTTTACTCCCCCTGGACCTATTTTTGTCTCATCAGATCAGAATTCCACAAATGGAAATTTACTGGTTGGGGAAACTGCAACCTATAAAGCTGTTTATATAGTTCAACAAGGCTCGGTAGACTCAGGAGGGTTGACTAATTGTTTGGATGTTCAAGTGAATGGGGTAAACTCTGGACGACAATATACCGATACGGCTGATGATGGTGATGATACCGATGGAAACATTACAAATGACTGTACAGTATCTTCAATAACAGCTACTCCTTCTCTTGAGGTTACTAAAAGCGCCAGTGTTCAAGATGTTAATGGTAATGGAGTAAACGATCCAAATGACATAATCAATTATAATATTAGAATTGTTAATGATGGAAACGTAACTCTATCAAATTTATCTCTTACAGATACTTTTAGAGATGCTAATGGAAATAATATTTCTTTAGATAATGCTCCTGTTTTTTCATCATCATCTTTAGGGTCTTCAGCTGGAACACTTCAGGTTGGTGAAATTGCTATATATCAGGCGTCTTATACTATTTCTGTCGATGCAGCGAATTCGGGTTATGTTTACAACTCTTTACTAGTTACAGCAAGTTCTCCAGGAAACTCAAATGATGTTTCAGATATTTCAGATGATGGTATTGAAGATGATTTTAATGTAGTAGATGATCCAACTTTTACTTTCCTCTCAATTGATAAGCAAATAGAGGTAACTAAAACTTTTACATTAGCAGATGATGGTGATGGTGAGCCAGGTCAAAATGATGTTGTTACCTACTCAATTACTGTTCAAAACACAGGCCAAATTGGAGTTTCTGGAATAACTTTAGTTGATTTACTTACCAATTGTGATGGTTATCAAGTGCTTACATTATCTTCTGGACCTACATGGAATTCAAATAGTGGTTCTTCTGCACAGGGTAGTTTAGCTCCTGGAGAGATAGCAAATTATACTGCAACTTATACAATTGGTTCTGCTGAAGTAGATTCGGGATGTATTTTAAATACCGTGACTGCGACAGCTAGTTCTCCTGGAAATTCAAATGATGTGTCTGATGTTAGTGATGACGGGAATGATAGTGATGGAAATCTAGTTGATGATAAAACAAGAACTAATTTTACAGTTGATCCAGCAATTAATGTTACTAAAACGGGAGTATTGATAGATGACGGTGACAGTTTACCAGGCGCTGGTGATACTTCAGTATTTACAATAACCGTTTTAAATACAGGAAATACATCTTTATCTACTATTACACTTACTGATACTTTTACTAGAGGAGACGGTTCAGTACTTACATTAGATTCTGGTCCAACATTCAATTCATCTTCGGGTTCTTCACCTGAAGGAAGTCTTCAGGCAGGAGAATCAGCCACTTACACAGCAAGTTATACAGTCGATTCAAATGATGTTGCTACGAACTCTGTAAGAAATCAAATTATTGTTAATGCTACTGCCTTCAACGGAGCGTCAGTTAATGATACTAGTGATAATGGAAATGATTTAGACGGAAATACAGAAAATGATCCAACCGAGGTAAGACTGGATTATAACCCTATTCTTGAAGTAACTAAAACCGTTTCTATGTCAACAAACACTAACCCTCAAGTAGGAGACGTAGCTGTTTATACCATTACTGTTGAAAATAAAGGAAATGTAGATTTAAACACAGTTGCTCTAAACGATACTTTTGTAGGTTTAGCAGGTGCTTCCATTTCATTAGATTCAGGACCTGTTTTTGTAAGTTCCTCAAATGGATCCTCAGAAGGGAATTTGATCGTAGGTGAAGTAGCAACATATGCTGCATCTTATACAATTACACAAGATGCTATTGATTCAGGAGGATTTAGAAATACGGTTGTCGCATCGGCTAGAAATCCAGGTAGCTCTTCCACAGATGTAACTGATGCCAGTGATGATGGAAATGATAGTGATGGAAATCAATTGAGTGACCCAACAGATGTAGTTATTGCAGAGGATCTATTAATTGAAGCAACAAAAACAGCCACTTTTACTGATAATGATTCCAATGGAGTCGTTTCTCTTAATGATAGAATTGATTATACCATTTTAGTTCATAACAAAAGTAATGTTACTCTAGATAATATTTCAGTTTCTGATGATTTAACGGATATATCAGAAACAACAACAATGGTTTTGGATACAGGACCAAGTTTTTCAAGTTCCAATCAAGGCTCTTCTTTTGGTGTTTTAAAACCTAATGAAATAGCAACTTTTGTAGGAACCTATAATATTCGTCAGTCAGATGTGGATGCGGGTGGGGTTTCAAATCAAGTTTCTGTTACTGCTTTTTCTCCTCAGGATGAAGTAGTCTCAGACTTTAGTGATGATGGGGATGATTTTGATGAAAATACAGAAGATGATAGAACGGAAACCTCAATCATAAGGACTCCTGGAATCGAAATTACTAAAACATCAACGATTACGGATGAAGGAGATGCAATTACAGGCCTAGGAGATACAATAACCTATACAATTATTGTTGAAAATACAGGAAATCTAAACCTTTCTTCTGTTGCTCTTGAAGATGAGTTGATAACAGTAAATGGTAATGCTTTGTCTCTTACTACAACTCCAACATTTGTCTCTTCGAGCTTGGGTTCTGACCAAGGGTCTTTAAAAGTAAATGAAACAGCAGAGTACACTGCAACCTTTATAATAAATCAAGCGTCGATTGATGGTGGCGGAACTTCGAATACAGTTACTGTTACTGCATCTTCATTATTTGGTTCAATTTCGGATGTCAGCGATGATGGTGACGATACCGATGGAAATTCTACAGATGATCCAACAGTAGATGTGTTTTCGGGATCTTTAGAACTCGAAGCTACAAAAACAGCAGTTATTAATGATGTTAATTCAGATGGGGAAACAGGAATAGGAGATGTTATTAATTACACGATTGTTGTCGAAAATAAAGGAACTGAGTCACTAACAAATTTTTCAATTACAGATACTCTTACTGATGCAAATGGAAATTCATTATCTCTAAATGCATCCCCAACTTCAAGTGATTCCGATACAATTGCTCCGGGTCAAACTAAAACCTATACAGCTGCATATACAATTTCTCAGTTGGCGTTAGACAATGGAGGAGTATTGAACAGTGCTTTAGTTCAAGCCAGCAATATTGCTGGAACAATTTTTGTTAGCGACATTAGTGATGATGGTGACGATACAGATTCAAATACTGTAACAGATACAACAGATGTTTTAATTGCCGAAAATTCATCATTAAATCTTTCAAAAACATATGTAAATATTGATAACGATGGGAACGGTCTTATTTCAGAAGGGGACCAATTGGTTTATACATTTAGATTAGAGAATGATGGAAATATTACACAAAATTTTATTTATATAAACGATGCCATATCAGATTTTGATGGAAATATGCTATCCCTTGATAGTTATTCATCACCTAATAGGTTGGCTTTTATTTCAAATTCAAATGGTTCAATTCAGGGGACCCTTATTTCTGGAGAAATAGCCACATATACTGCAACCTATACCATTCAAAATGCAGATATTCCAAGTGGAGGTATTTCAAATACTGCAACAGCAACTAGCTATATATACGTGGATGGAAATCCTGTAGTTAAGCAACAAGATGTAAGTGATGACGGTGATGATACTGATGGTAATACAGATAACGATCCAACACTTTCTTATTTTGGGAGTCTTCCCGAAATTGAGATTACAAAAACTGCTACATATACTGGTTCTGAGAATGGCCCAAATGTCGGAGATGTCGCAGTATTTACAATTACGGTTGAAAATAAATCCACCCAAGATGTAATCAAAGATCTAACTTTTGTAGACACTTTAACGGATACATACAATAGATCTCTTTCAATGTCTTCTACTGTTACATTTAATTCAGCTTCCGCAGGTTCAGGAGTAGGAACAATAACAATTGGAGAAACTGCTACTTATACTTCATCCTATACTATAACTCAAAGTGATATTGATGCTGGAGGAGTAATAAACAGCATAACATTTGAAGGAACTTCAGCTCGAAACCCAGTGCCTAGTGAAAAAGATGTTAAAGATACAAGTGATAATGGTAATGATTTGGATGGAAATATAACTGATGATCCAACTATTTTGGTATTGGGAATTGATTCTGATGGAGATGGAACTCCTGACTCAACCGATGTTGATGACGATGATGATGGAATATTAGATAAGGATGAGCAATGTCTAACCTTCTTGCTGGATGGAACCTCTTTTGAAAGTTATACAGGTTCGTTCCCTCCTGGATCACCTGCAAACCGAAATAGTCCTTATCCCAACACAACTGTTGCACCTCCTTTTACTTCGGTTAATGGAGATGGTGAGGTTTGGTCCTCTAGTCAAGGTCCTCAAGGAACTGTTTTTAATCCTCAACAGGGTTTTTATTTTATAGAACTTTTAACCAATGACGTATCGGCAAATGATGGTTCGTATTGGAATGAATCAACTGTAGGATCTAATGGTAACTACGACCGTATTATGGTTATTGAAAATGTTTACCCAAATAGATCATACAATATTGAATATTATCATAAAGAGGGTGGAAGATTTGTAGCAACCCATGCTGAGGGAGGTACTACTCTTTTACAGATTCAATCAATGAACACCGATTATGCCCTAAGTAATATTTCAACCCCATCTGCAAATTGGACTTCAAATACAGTAAGTTTTACTACTGACAGTCAGACTACTCGGGTAGCAATTTTATTTTCTGCTTATTCTCCGGGTACAAACAGTTCTATTCAATTGGACGCAATTACTATGAGCGATCCATTGTCATGTGATGATGATATTGATGGTGATGGTATTCCCAATGGGATTGATTTAGACTCTGATAATGACGGAATTTATGATGTTGTAGAATCAGGTAATGAGGCATTAGATACAAATAATGATGGAGTAATTAATGGTTTAGATACAGGATTTACAGATACAGATTTAAACGGTGCTTCAGATACATCGGAATCAAATTCATTAATTGACTCCGATAGCGATGGAATAATAGATGCATTTGAATTAGATTCTGATAATGATGGATGTAACGATAGTGAAGAGGCGGGCTATACTGACACTAATTCAGACGGAATACTTGGAGGAAGTCCGGTTATTACAGACAGTAAAGGTAAAGTAACAAGTGGAATTGATGGATATACAATACCTCAAGATTTAAATTCCGATAATACCTTTGATTATAGGGATGTTAATTATGATGTTGGATGTTATAATCCTGCCTTAATTGTTGTGAAATCAGCAGTTGTTTCTGATACTAATTCTAATGGACTTAATGATGTTGGTGATATTATAAATTATACTGTAGTTGTAACAAATACAGGGGGTTTACCCATCACTTTTACTTCAGTTGATGATCAATATACTTACGGAAGTGAAACTAAAAGTTTAACTCTTGAGTGGTCTTCATCCTCAACAGAGACCGTAGTCACTGCGACAGAAAATTTATTTTATTACTCAAATCGTGTTGATGATACTGATAATAATTGGAATGAACAAAATGGTAATCAAGGTTCTCCAGAAGCCGAATGGGGTTATCCTCCTGGGGTAGACTACTATTTTGATACATCAAGTGGAGTCTCTTATAGCGAGGTAGATTACGTTTTCACTACTAATGGTTTTGGAACTACAAGATCACCTTACCAATATAGTAATACAGATTCAAAAGTTAGTAAGTATTCAAGAATTAGTAACCAAAACGTTGCAACTTATTATGTTTACGAAGATATTAGTCTAGAAGCAAATACCGAATATACAGTATCAGTATACGCAGCTGCACCAAACAACACTTATTTCGATACTAATAATGATTATGAAAAATTAAGATTTGTCCATAGACCTCCCGGTGGATCAGATATATATGGAGATTACAATCGTGTAACTGGACCTGTATCAAGTCAAAACGCTAACAATGATTCTGGCTGGACCAGATATCATCATACATTCACAACAGGTTCGGCAGGAACTTATCGAGTAGGTTTTTCGGCGCCTTATTTTGGTAATAACTGGACAAGAATTTGGGGAGCACAATTAGAAAAAGGCAGTAAACCTTCTAGATATACATATACTTATAATACCCTTGTTTCTTCTACTGCAACTTCGACAGCGTTTGCTGACCCTAGATCTGCCCCATTGCCAGCAGGTGCAAGTGCAATTTACACAGGGCAACTTACAATTACCCAAGAAATATTGGATAGTGGAACAGATATATCAAATCAAGTTACCATTACAGGATCATTTACATCACCAGGGGGTATTTCAGGCGAAATTTCTGATTTGAGTGCTGATGATGATAATACCGATGGTAATACCGAGGATGACCCTACTGTTGTTTCCATTAGTGGGCAAGATGAATTGACAGTAACAAAGATCGCTTCAGTTAGTGATATAAATTCAAATACTCTGAACGATGTTGGCGATATTGTTACCTATAAAATTACAATTGAAAACACAGGTAATACTAATTTAAATAGTTTTACAATTACAGACACTCTAGAGGACTCCACAGGGCAGATCCTCACGCAAATTACAGATACAGCTTCATTTACTCTTGGAACTAAGACAAACTTATTTAAGTATTCTCAATATATGGATGATGTTGATTATGATTGGTCTGAAGAGGGTGATATTTATGGATCTGCTTTAAATTCTTATGGGCATCCAAAAAATGAACCTTATTATTTTAGCACTGCAAGTGGTGAAAGTTATAGCAATGTTGATTATAATTTCCCCACAAATGGTGCTGGTTTAACTAGAAATGATAATAATCAATCCGATAACAGATCAGGAGCACATGCAAGAATTCATGATTATAACGTGGTGGGGAGATATTTTTATCAAGATGTTACCTTAAAAGCAAACACTCAGTATACTGTATCCGTTTACGCATCTGCATGGAATTCAAGTTATGATGATGCAGTTACAGATGAACAGATGAGGTTTGTTTATAGACCCCCCGGTGGATCAGATACTTTTTCCGACTACATCACATTTCAAACTAATGGAGAATGGAATTGGAGACGATACTCATATACCTTTACCACAGGTGCTGCAGGAAATTACAGAGTTGGAATCGATCCTCCTTACGCAGGAGGTAATGGAGGAAGATTCTGGGGAGCACAATTAGAAGAAGGGGGCGCACCAACAAGATATGTGTATACCTGGACAAATACAGATTCAGCACCAAGCGAAGGATTACCAGTAAATATCGATAGCAATACAGTTGCATATGTAGATTGGCCAACTAATCTTCCAAATCGAAATGGTCTAGATGCTTTAATGGTTCAGCATGACAATGATATTTTAGATTATCCAATAGGTAATGGCTATTGGTCAATGATAGAGGTTGAACCTGAAAACTTTACTAATTTTGATAATAGGCCAACCTCTTCGCATTTCGATAATTATGGGCCTTATACTTACAATGGTCATCGATATTATATTGAGACAACTGGTTGGAGCTGGACTACTCATCGAAATAACGCACAGGCAGCTGGAGGGTATCTATGGGTACCAAATACCAAAGAGGAATGGGATTACATAAGAAGTGTTATTCCTACAAATAATTGGATATGGACGGGTGTTTATCAACAGAATAATGCTGATTATCAAGCTGATCAACAAAGAGGAGGATGGACAACTTTGGATGATAGTTATGTTCCAATGCCAGGGGAGTCTACCGTATTATCTCCTGGGGCAAAGGTAGAATACGAATTTGAGTATACAATTGCACAAGAAGATGTAGATGATGGAATGCTGATTAATCAGTTATATGTGTCTGCTAACGGAGCTAGTGGTATTGTTTCAGATACTTCAGATGATGGAGATGATACAGATGGGAATACCGTAGATGACCCGACTGTAATTGAAATTAGTAAAATTTCATCTGTAACTATTGTCAAAACTGCTACGGTAAGCGATGTAAATGGGGATGGTCTAAATGGAGTTGGAGATATCATTGAATATACTATTGTTGTTGAAAATACAGGGAATACTCAATTAACTTCATCTACAATTTTAGATTCATTAACGGATGGTCTAGGCAATATACGCTCATTAAATTCAACAGTGAGTTACTCATCCACGACTGCAACAGTTACAGGTCAAGGACCAAATCAAAATTTATTTTATTATTCAAACCGTGTTGATGATACTGATTATAATTGGAATGAAAACGGTAGTAATAATGGTATACCAGAGGCAGAATGGGGCTATCCACCAGGAATAGAATACTATTTTGATACCTCAAGCGGCAGGTCATACAGTGAGGTAGATCACGTTTTCACCACAAATGGTTTAGGAACCACAAGATCACCCTATCTATATGCTGGTACAGATAATAGAGTTCATGCTTATTCCAGGATAAGTAACCAAAACGTTGCGACTAATTATGTTTACCAAGATGTTACCTTAGAAGCAAATACAACTTATACTGTATCAGTTTATGCGGCTGCACCAAATTCCACTTATTATAATACAGCTTATGATTATGAAAAATTAAGATTTGTACATAGACCTCCCGGTGGTTCAGATATATACGGTGAATACAATCGTGTCACGGGACCTGTAACTAATAATAATAGTAATAACGACACAGGTTGGACAAGGTATCATCATACATTTACTACAGGTTCGGCAGGTACTTACCGAGTAGGTTTTTCAGCGCCTTATTTTGGTAATAATTATACAAGAATTTGGGGGGCTCAATTAGAAAAAGGAAGTGAACCAACAAGATATATTTATACATACAATAGTAATACACCAATAGGTAATATACCTACAGATATATCTACTACCACGATAGATAATAATGAAATATTAGAAGCACTATCTATAGATACCTACGTAGCAAGTTATACAATTACTCAAGAGGATGTTGACAGTAAATTCTTATCCAACACAGCTACGTTTACTGGAATTGATCCTGATGGTTCAAGTGTTGTATCAAGGACTTCCGATGATGGTAATGTTACCAATGGAGATAGGAATCCAACAATAATTTCTTTGGCATCTACATCCACCATTGAGGTAATTAAAACGGCAAGTATTTTAGATGTAAATAATTCAGAAGTAAATGACGTAGGGGATATTATTACCTACACAATTGTAGTTTCGAATACTGGATATACAACAGTTAATTCATTAACATTAGATGATACACTTATCGATTATAACTCTTCAAGCTTAAGTTATAATCAGCCAATATCATTTTTAAGTGCAACATCTGGTTCTACATCGGTATCTCTAAGTGTAGCTGGAGTTGTAAGTTATACTGCTACCTATACCATTACTCAATCAGATGTTGATTCAGGCGGTGTTTCAAATACCATATTAATTTTAGGAAGTAGCTCAGGTCTTACGAACAACGTAACAGCAACACACCAAATTTCTACGGATTTAACGGATGCAATTCCTGGATTGGAATTAACAAAACAGTTTACTACAACTGATACTAATGGGAACAATAAAGTAGACTTAGGAGATATTATAAATTATACAATTACGGCAGAAAATACGGGTAATGTAGAACTAAGTGGGCTATCATTTACCGATACAATGACAACCTATTTTGGAGAGAGTTTAACTCTTACTTCTGAACCTTCCTATTCCTCCTCAACGGATGCAAGTACTTCCTCTGGGACAATAGCAGTTGGAGAAACAGAAACTTATGAAGCCACTTTTACAATTACTCAGCAATCAATTGATGCCGGAGGTGTTTATAACACTATATCTGCTGTTGCTTCTTCTCCAACAAATTCAAACAATGTATCTGATACCTCTGATAATGGGGATGACACAGATGGTAATTCAACAGATGATTTAACAGACACAACATTTGATGTTAATCCGAAGATTAGGGTAACCAAAACAGCAGAAGTGCAAGATGTAAATGGTAATACTATCAATGACGTAGGAGATATAATTGTTTACGAAATACTTGTATCAAATGTTGGAGATATGAAAATCTCGTCTTTAAGTCTAGTTGATACCATTTCTGATTCTAATGGGAATACTCTTACTTTGAATGAACCCCTTTCTTCA
Source organism: Candidatus Arcticimaribacter forsetii (assembly GCF_910589745.1). Classification (GTDB taxonomy): domain Bacteria; phylum Bacteroidota; class Bacteroidia; order Flavobacteriales; family Flavobacteriaceae; genus Arcticimaribacter; species Arcticimaribacter forsetii. The sequence continues at coordinate 1,359,148 of NZ_OU342399.1, read as the reverse complement.
TTAAATTCATCCTCTGGCTCATCATCAACCACCTTGTTAATAAGGGGTTCTACAACTTATACCACTAGTTACACAATCACGCAATCAGATCTTAATGCAGGAAGTGTAATCAATAGTGTTGAGGTTGTGGGGAGTTCTTCAACCAATTCAAATAATGTATCCAATACCACAGAGGTAGAAACTATTCTTGAATCAGTTAGTCCAGAAATTGAAATAACTAAGGTTGCTTCTATAACGGATAATGGGGACGGAGTAAATGGAGTTGGAGACATTGTCAACTATTATGTTACCATTGAAAATACAGGAAACGTACCCGTAGAGAATCCTACTATAGAAGATATTTTAACCGACGGAAGTGGGAATACCCTCTCTTTAACAGTTCCTTTAACCTATGGTTCAACAACTAAAACAATTACTACAGATTTAGGTGTTGGAGCAGTAGATTTCACTTCTACAGCTAATGGGAAATGGGATGGACAATTTCCGACTAATAATGTAGGACATGACTATGCTCAATATTCAAGGAATGGGTTTTACAGATCTGTACCTAACACAACAAATATTACTGGACTTATTGAATTTAACGATGGAAGAACTGTTCAAGCAGGATATACCTACGTTGGTGCGTTTGAGGGGCATAGTTATATGCGAAATAACTCTACATCAACTTGGACAAATCAACGAGATGTTGCAATCTCAATTGGAGGATATCTTGCCAATATAACTACTCCTGGAGAAAGAGAATATCTGAATTCAGTTTTACCAAACTCCTGGTATTGGGTTGGGCTATATCAAGATACTTCCGATCCTGACTACTCTGAGCCAGCAGGTGGATGGAAATGGATAGATGGAAGTAAAGAAGAAAAACTAGGAAGTAATATTTGGCCAAATAATGAACCTAACGATACAAGCAGTTCAAATTCACGAGGATATTTTTATATAACATCTGATTATATAAGAACGGCAGACAGGCCTAATACGGGATCTTATAAATACATAGTAGAATTTAACGATGGAAGAACTTCTCAAGCAGGTTTTATCAGATTAAATGGTACTTTTGAGGGACATACCTATTTTGTTTCAAGTTCAGATGTGACCTGGGATGTTGCAAAAACAACTGCAGAGTCTTTAGGTGGAAATCTTGTTATTATAGATTCATCACAAGAATGGGGATGGATACGCAATCAAGAGCCAGATTGGGATGATTTTATAAGTAGTAACCCCCATTGGATTGGTCTCTTTCAGGATCCCAACGCATATGATTTTAGTGAACCTCAAGGGGGATGGCGTTGGGTAAATGGAGTACCTCTTCAAGGACCATTAACCACATATACGATTACCAATACGATTGATACTGATAATGTGATTGGTGTAGATAATATTGATCGATATACAGCAAAATATCTAATAACACAATCTGATTTTGATTCAGGTTCTATTTCAAATGTTGTCTCCCTAACGGGAAGTAGTCCAAGTAGATCTAATGATGCTTCTGATGTATCGGATGATGGTATAGATGATGATGGTAATACTACAAATGATCCCACGGAAACATTTTTTAGCGCATCTCCTTCCATGGAAGTTACCAAGGTAGCTACCGTAACAGACGTAAATGGGAATGGAGAAAATGATTTAAATGACATCATTGAATATTCTATATACATTCATAACAAAGGGAATGTGAATCTTTCAACACCAACTTTAGTCGACTACCTGTCAGATGGTGTTGCAACTGATTTAACCTCTCAATTAAATGGACCTACTTATCATTCCCAGACCTTGAGTCCAACTACCGTAAACTTAACTGTTACAGTAGCTCAAGTAGATGGATCAAATAAATATTTTATTAATGGAAAAGCTCAAAAAGAACTGGTTCTGCAAAAAGGTTATACTTATAGATTTGATCAGTCTAGTGCTACAAATAGTTCTCATCCATTTAGTTTTAGCACAACAACAGACGGAACCCATAATTCAGGAGTTTCATACACAACAAGTGTAACTGTGGTTGGTACTCCTGGTAATGCTGGAGCTTATACTGAAATTTATGTTGTAGAAAGTACACCAATCCTTTATTATTATTGTTCTGCTCATAACGGTATGGGTGGAAAGGCCTTTACAATTGGAAGTGTTGCAGGACAGCTAGGAATAATCAGACCTAATGAAGTTATGACCTATACGGCGTCATACACAATTTCAGGTGCTTCAGCCTCTACTGCATTTATTAGCAACGTAGTAACTGTAACAACCTCAAGTCCTGGAAATTCTAATGACATCACAGACTTGGCAGATGATGGGGATGACGCTGATGGAAATACACAGAATGATCCAACAATAGTTGATTTAGTTCCAGCGCCTGAAATGGAGTTAACAAAAACCGGGACGATTACCTTTGATAATGGAGATGGGATGATATCTCCTGGAGACAGAATTACGTATACTATAAAACTTGAAAACACAGGTAATCTTCTTATAAATAATATTTCATTAACAGACACAATGGCTGATGGAAATGGGGTACCATTAAATTTGGACAGTGGGCCCACTTTTGTACAATCTTCTCTTGGTTCTGTAAATGGGATTCTTCAGCTAACTGAAGTTGCTACATATACCGCTGTTTATACCATAACAAATTCAACAGCCAATAGTGGTCTAGTTTCTAATTCAATTTACGTAATAGGTAGTGCAGGAGGATTATCCAATAATGTTACGGAGACTTCTGATGATGGTGATGATACTGATGGAAATACAGAAGACGATTCAACTGTAATCCAGATACCCGAATTACCATCAATTGAGGTTACAAAAATATATACTACAAATGATTTAAATGGAAATGGAGTAATCGACCTAGGGGATCGAATTAATTATACAATTACAGTAGAAAATACTGGGAATCAAGATTTAACAGGTTTAAATCTTGATGAAACATTTACCAACCTTACAACAGACACTCTTTCTTTGTCCTCGGGACCAAATTATTCAACATCTACTCATTCAAATGCACAAGGATTACTTGTTTATGGGGAGACGGAAACCTATGTAGCAAATTATATAATAGAACAACTAGCAATTGATGGGGCTGGAGTTAGTAATGTAGTTATAGCTACAATATCTTCTCCAGGGAATTCTAATAATGTAACCGACACATCCGATGATGGTGATGACACAGATGGGAATACCGAAGACGATGCAACCATTACAGAATTTGTTACAAATCCATCAATTGATGTTACCAAAACAGCACAGGTAAACGACACCAATTCTAATAGTAGAACCGACACAAATGATATTATTACTTACACTATAACAGTTCAAAATACAGGTGATACAGAAGTCAATAACATTAGTTTTAATGATATCATAACGACATCTACTGGAAATCAATTATCTCTGACTGCAAATCCAGCTAGAATAAGTACTTCTGCAGGATCTTCGCTAGGAACACTTTTAATTGGAGAAACAGCTATTTATACAGCACAATTTATTATCAATCAAACAGCTTATGACGCTGAGTTTATTAGTAATACTGTAACGGTTACAGCAGATTCTATTGGTCAAACAGGAAATGTTTCGGACACTTCTGATGATGGCGATGATACTGATGGAAATACAGAAGATGACCCAACAATTACTGTAATGACTCCTCAAACAGAATTAGAAGTAACAAAAACATTTACTGTTATTGATGGAGGAGATGATGAAATAAATGTTGGTGATTTTATTAGGTTTAGTATTGAAGTTGAAAATACAGGTAATGCTCCGCTGAATAGTATCACAATTGAAGATGTTTTAAAAGACGGAGATGGAAACGTTATTCCTTTAACAGAAGGTCCTTATTATGTGTCAGGTTCGCAGGGATCAACAGAAGGTAACCTAGCAAACGGCGAAATTGGAACTTATGTAGCTTTTTTTACTATTAATCAACAAGCCTATGATTCTGGAAGTATTTCTAACGTTGCAACAGCAACTGGAAGTAGTGATTATGGAACTAATGATGCTGTAGATGTAAGTGATGATGGTAATGACTTGGATGGTAATACAACAGATGATCCAACAGAAGTGATTATTACCTCTCAAGCAAAAATCAATGTTGAAAAAACTGCTTCAATCTTTGATGAAGGAGATGGATTTACAAACGTTGGAGATACAATTAATTACTTGATTACTGTAACTAATAATGGAGCTACTGCACTCTCTTCAGTAACCTTAACAGACAATTTAACTGATAATGTTTCAAATACATTAACATTAACTAATGGTCCAAACTTCATTTCAGCTTCACAAGGTTCTTCCGAAGGAAGTTTAAATATAGGAGAAGTTGCTACCTATAACGCAAGTTATCTGATTCAACAAGCGGCTGCAAATAGTGGTGCAATTTATAATCAAGTTATTGCTGTTGCAAGTAGTCCTGGACAAGTAAATGATGTCACTGATACATCGGATGATGGAGATGATACCGATGGTAATACAACTGATGATCAGACAATTGTTGATATGGATTTCTCACCAATTATTGATATTACTAAAACTGCAATAGTTCGAGACAACAATTCTAACTCATTAACAGACTTTGGTGATGCTATTGTTTATGAAATAAGAGTAGCCAATATAGGTAATGTTACTATTAATAGTCTTACGATTACTGATACACTTACTGATGGAAATCTAAATACAATAAGCTTGTCATCAGGACCTAATTTTGTTTCATCTTCATCAAGTTCTGCTGAAGGAACTCTTATAGTTGGAGAAACAGCAACATATTCTGCAACTGTTCTAATAAATCAAACAATAGTTGATGCAGGAATTCTATTAAACTCTGTTTATGGATTGGCGAGTAGCCCTGGGAATAGTAATAATGTTTCTGATACTTCAGACGATGGCGATGATAGTGATGGGGAGACTCAAGATGATAAAACGGAAACAAACATTGATCAAAGTGTAATCATTGAAGCAACCAAGACAGCTTCAGTCATGGACAACAACAGTAGTAGTTCGACTGATTTAGGGGACACTATAGTTTATACGATTACAATAGAGAATAAGGGTAATGTAACACTATCTAGTGTAGGTTTAACAGATACCTTATTGGATGGTAATGGATCACCCCTAAGTTTAACTTCAGGCCCTATCTTTACTAGTTCAACATCTTCATCATCAGAAGGCACCTTGTTAGTAGGAGAGACTGCTACTTATACAGCAAGCTATACAATAATCCAAGCAGCATTAGATACCGGAAGTATAAGCAACAGTGTTTTAGTAACGGGTAGTAGTCCCGGTCAGAGTAATAATGTAACGGACACTTCCGATGATGGAGATGACAGTGATGGGAATACAACAGACGATACCACAGATATAACGATAAGCAAGAATCCATCGATAGAGGTAACCAAGACATCCGCTATTACAGACAATGGAGATGGAGTAGTAGGGAAAGGAGATGTAGTACAGTACAGCATTTCTGTAGTTAATGATGGTAATGTAACCCTGTCAAGTTTAAGTGTAGCAGATGTATTGAGTGATTTAAATTCGGGTACTTTATCTCTTAGTTTTGGTCCCTCGTTCTCGGGCTCCTCACAGGGATCAGCTCAAGGAACACTCAAAGTAGGAGAGACAGCAAACTATATTGCTTACTTTATTATTAACCAAGTAGCCGTAGATGCAGGAGGTTTATCGAATCAGGTATCAGCCACAGCGAGTAGTCCAGGGAACAGTAATGATGTTACTGATGTATCAGATGACGGAGATGACAGTGATGGTAATGTAGAAGATGACCCAACAGTAACGAGCATAACAGCTTCAAGTTCCTTAGAGGTAACCAAGACTGCAGCAGTAACAGACAATGGAGATGGTAATACAGGCGCTTCTGATGTAATCAATTATACCATAAAGGTAGAGAACAAGGGTAATGTAACCTTATCGGGCTTAACCTTGGTAGACACTTTAACAGATGGTAGTGGTGGTTCATTAACATTAACCAACGGTCCATCGTTCTCATCAACTACATTAGGATCATCCCCAGGGACATTAAAGCCAAATGAGGTAGCAAACTATAGTGGGTATTATATTATTAGTTCAGCAGCAGCCTTGACCTCTAGTATAAACAATAGTGTTTTGGCCAGAGCGAGTAGTCCAGGACAGAGTAATAACGTAACGGACACCTCAGATGATGGTGATGATAGTGATGGTAACACAGAGGATGATGTTACTGTAGTTGGGATTAGTCCAAATCCAGGAGTTGAGGCAACTAAGACTGCAGTAGTAATCGATTCCAATTCGAATTCATCCAACGATCAGGGCGATATTATTGTCTACACAATTACTATTGAAAATACTGGAAATGTTACACTTACAGGAGTATTTTTAAATGATACTTTAACTGATAACGCAGGTAATTCTCTCACGCTTTCTAGTGGACCAATATTTACATCTGCTTCTGCTTCATCTGCACAAGGAACTTTAAAAGTTGGAGAAACGGCTACCTATACTGCTTCTTATACAATTCAGGCCGATGCAGCCGCCACGGGTAGTATTAAAAACCAAGTGATTGTTACTGCAAGTAGTCCCGGAAATACTGATGATGTCATCGATATAAGTGATAATGGTGATGATAATGATGGAAACACTGTAAACGACCAAACTGTTGTAGCGGCTACTGCAGAACCAAAATTAGAAGCAACTAAAACTTCTGTTTTAATTGATAACAATAGTGATGGAAATACAGGCGCTGGCGATACTATTGTTTACACAATTACTGTTGTAAATACGGGTGGAATAACCCTTTCAAATATTTCTTTAGTTGATGTGCTTACCGATGGAAATGGAAATGGTTTACCATTAACAACGGGACCTACTCTTAGTTCAGCAACAGTCGGATCATCTGCAGCTACCCTTCAAGCGACAGGAGTTTTAACTTACACCGCTACTTATACCATATCAAGTGCAGCAGCTATTACATCCTCTGTTAACAACCGAGTGACAGTTACTGCAAGTAGTCCAGGTAATAGCAATAATGTTACAGATGTCAGTGATGATGGTGATGATAGCGATGGTAATATTGAGGATGATCAAACAGTAGTTAACATCGATCCAATTCCTCTATTGGAAGTAACCAAAACAGCATCGGTAACAGATGATGGTGATGGAATCACAGGTTCAGGGGATGTCATTAATTATGTGATTACGATAGAGAACAAGGGTAATGTAACGCTTTCTAGTTTAACGGTTACCGATAGTTTAACTGATGGCAACGGGGACAGTTTAGCAATGGGTAATGGACCCTACTTCTCTGGTTCTGACCAGGGGTCTGGTTTAGGAGTATTATTACCCGGTGAAATTTCTACTTACCGGGCATATTATATTATTACAGATGCTTCTGCTGCTACTGGGCAAATCTCCAACATAGCAACAGCCACAGCGAGTAGTCCAGGTCAGAGTAATGATGTATTTGATCAGAGTGATGACGGAGACGACAGCGATGGTAATACGTTAGATGACCCCACGTTAGTTGACATTGTTCCCAATACTTCGATGGAGATAACCAAGACAGCAATAGTTATTGACAATGGAGATGGAGTTAACGGAGCATCAGATAAAATAGTTTACACTATTACTGTAAATAACACAGGAGATACCTCCCTTACTGGATTAACAATAAGTGACACCCTAACAGATGCTAACGGCACAGCACTTTCGTTGGATTCAGGCCCTATATTTACAAGTTCTACTTTAGGGTCTTCACAAGGGAGTTTATCATCAGGAGAAATAGTAACCTATACCGCAACCTATACCATAATCCAAAACGTAGCCAATACGGGATCGATAAGCAATATCGTAACAGGTACTGCTTCTTCTCCAGGCCAGAGTAATAATGTTACAGATACTTCTGACGATGGTGATGACAGTGATGGTAATACTGTAGATGATCCAACGGTTGTCAATACGCAATCTAGTGGAGCTATGGAAGTCACCAAGACAGCCTCAGTAGTAGACACCAATGGTAATGGGAACAACGATCAGGGCGATGTCATTGTTTATACGATATTGGTTTCCAATACGGGTAGTGTTACCTTATCCGGTTTATCATTAACCGATACGTTAACTGACGGCTCAGGAGGAACTCTTAATTTAACCTCAGGTCCTAGTTTTTATAGTAACAGTTTGTCTTCTGCAGAGGGAAGTTTAGCTGTAGGAGAGATATCTACTTATACAGCGACTTATACAATAAGTCAGAATGCGGCCAATACAGGATCAGTAAACAACAGTGTATCGGTAACAGCAAGTACTCCTGGCAATACAAATGATGTTACAGATATATCGGATGATGGCGACGACACTGACGGCAATACAACAAATGATGTAACCGTTGTAATAACGAGTTCAGATTCTTCAATAGAGGTAACCAAAACAGCAGTAGTAAACGACACTAATAGTAATAGTAAGACCGATCAAGGCGATGTTATTGTTTATAATATCACGGTTCGTAATACCGGTAATATAACCCTTAGTAGCATAACCATTAGCGATACACTTAGCGATGGAAACGGCGGTTCTTTAAGTTTAGATAGTGGGCCAAGTTTTGTATCAAATAGTGGATCATCAGCACAGGGTACATTAATCTCAGGCGAGATTGCGACGTACACGGCTACTTATACCATAAGCGCAGCAGCGGAGAACACACCAAGTATAAACAATACTGCTCAAGTAACAGCGAGTACTCCAGGGAACAGTAATAATGTTACGGATATATCTGACAATGGTAATGATGGAGATGGTAACACTACAGATGATCCAACAATAGTTAACATCACTCCAAGCCCTGAGATGGAAGTAACTAAAGAAGGAACGGTAACAGACGATGGAGATGGAATTTTAGGAGTAGGAGATACTGTGAACTACAGGATAAAAATAGAGAATCAAGGAAATGTAAATATTACCGAGCCTTCATTAGTAGATACCTTTACAGATGCATTATCAAACACATTAGCACTGAGTAGTGGACCTACATTTAATTTTGGAGATCTGGGATCTTCAGAAGGCATTATTAAGCCCAATGAAACCGCTCACTATGGAGCTACATTTGTAATCACCCAAGCAGTAGTAGATGCAGGAGGATTAATCAACAGCGTAACAGTAACAGCGAGTAGCACGGGTAATCCAGGCGGACTTATCGATGTATCAGATGATGGAGACGATACTGATGGTAATACGACTGATGACACAACGGTGTTGGTTATCAATCCAGCACCAATTATTGAGACAACAAAAATAGCAACAGTCACCGACAACAACAGTAATGGATTAAATGATTTAGGCGACAGGATAGTTTATACGATAACGGTAGAGAATAAGGGTAATGTAACCTTATCAGGGCTTGGTTTAGTAGATACTTTAACCGATGGAGATGGAGGATCATTATCCTTAACAAGCGGACCAACCTTTAATAGCTCAACATCCTCTTCAGTACAAGGCACTTTAGTTGTAGGAGAGACTGCAAGCTACACAGCGACTTATACGGTAACACAAGATGCGGTGGATAGTGGAAGTGTAGTAAACACAGTAATGGCCACGGCATCCTCACCACAAAACACGAATGATGTAAGTGACCGTAGTGATAATGGAGATGATAGTGATGGGGAGACTCAAGATGATAATACGGTAGTAAACTTGAGTCGTTCATCAGAACTAGAAGCAACCAAGACAGCTTCAGTCATGGACAACAACAGTAGTAGTTCGACTGATTTAGGGGACACTATAGTTTATACGATTACAATAGAGAATAAGGGTAATGTAACACTATCTAGTGTAGGTTTAACAGATACCTTATTGGATGGTAATGGATCACCCCTAAGTTTAACTTCAGGCCCTATCTTTACTAGTTCAACATCTTCATCATCAGAAGGCACCTTGTTAGTAGGAGAGACTGCTACTTATACAGCAAGCTATACAATAATCCAAGCAGCATTAGATACCGGAAGTATAAGCAACAGTGTTTTAGTAACGGGTAGTAGTCCCGGTCAGAGTAATAATGTAACGGACACTTCCGATGATGGAGATGACAGTGATGGGAATACAACAGACGATACCACAGATATAACGATAAGCAAGAATCCATCGATAGAGGTAACCAAGACATCCGCTATTACAGACAATGGAGATGGAGTAGTAGGGAAAGGAGATGTAGTACAGTACAGCATTTCTGTAGTTAATGATGGTAATGTAACCCTGTCAAGTTTAAGTGTAGCGGATGTGTTGAGCGATGCTTCGGGGAGCATATTGAGTTTAGATAGTGGTCCCTCGTTCTCAGGTTCCTCACAAGGATCAGCTCAAGGAACACTCAAAGTAGGAGAGACAGCAAACTACAGTGCACTTTATATTATCACGCAAGCAGCCGTAGATGCAGGAGGTTTATCGAATCAGGCATCAGCCACAGCGAGTAGTCCAGGGAACAGTAATGATGTTACTGATGTATCAGATGACGGAGATGACAGTGATGGTAATGTAGAAGATGACCCAACGGTAACGAGCATAACAGCTTCAAGTTCCTTAGAGGTGACTAAGACTTCAGTAATAACCGATAATGGAGGCGATGGTAACACTGGAGCAGGAGACATAATCAACTATACCATAAAGGTAGAGAACAAGGGTAATGTAACCTTATCGGGCTTAACCTTGGTAGATACCTTAACAGATGGTAGTGGTGGTTCATTAACATTAACCAACGGTCCATCGTTCTCATCAACTACATTAGGATCATCCCCAGGGACATTAAAGCCAAATGAGGTAGCAACCTATAGTGGGTATTATATTATTAGTTCAGCAGCAGCCTTGACCTCTAGTATAAACAATAGTGTTTTGGCCAGAGCGAGTAGTCCAGGACAGAGTAATAACGTAACGGACACCTCAGATGATGGAGATGATAGTGATGGTAACACAGAGGATGATGCAACGGTTGTTGAGATAACCCCACTTCCTGAGATAGAAGCCACCAAGAGGGCAACAACAATAGACAATAATAGTAACGGCATCGTAGATTTAGGGGATGCGATAGTATATACCATAACGGTAGAGAATAAGGGTAATACAAGTTTATCAAGCTTAACCTTAGTAGATAGGCTTAGTGATGGAAGTGGTGGATCATTAACATTAACAAGTGGACCAAGCTTTACTTCCTCTAGTGCAGGGTCAAGCCAAGGCACATTGACACTTGGAGAGACAGCTACCTACACAGCATCATATGTGGTAAGTAATGTTGCTGAGAGAACTGGGTTTATTTCAAATACTGTTATAGCAACAGCATCTTCTCCAGGGAATAGTGGAGATGTAACGGATACCTCAGATGATGGAGATGATACTGACGGGAACACTACTGATGATCCAACGATAGTTAGTATAACCGCTTTACCAGAAATCGAGGCGACTAAGACTGTTACTATTACCGATAATGGTGATGGTTTATTAGGGAAAGGAGATTTTGTAAGATATGATATTGAAGTAACTAATACAGGAAATATAAACCTTCAAGGAGTTTCTATTTTTGATCAATTTTTGGATAATAATGGAAGAACACTTAATCTAATTTCTGGCCCAACATACACTGGAGCTAATTTAGGGTCTGCCGAGGGAAGCTTACAAGCAAGTGAAACCGCAAATTATATTGCTTATTACATCATAGAACAAGGAGTAGTTGATGCTGGCGGATTATCGAATCAAGTTATTGTTTCAGCTTCTTCAGAAAATTCAAATATAAGCGATGTTTCCGATGATGGTGATGATAATGATGGGAATACGTTAAATGATCCAACGGTTACTGCAATTACATCATCCCCATCAATTGAAGTAACTAAAATCAGTCAACTAACAGATAATGGTGACGGATTAACAGGGGTGGGAGATGTAATAAATTATTCTATTAGTGTTCAAAACACAGGTAATGTGACCCTAAATGGGATAACAATTACCGATATCCTTCATGATGGAAATGGAAACACCATAAACCTTTCAAACGGACCTACCTATGGAGGGTCGTCTAAAAACTCCATAAACGGCGTGCTGATTCCAGGAGAACAGGCAACTTACAATGCATACTTGATTGTAAACCAAAGTCATGTTAACACAGGCTTAGTTTCCAATACCGTAAGTGTAGTTGCAAGTAGTCCTGGACAAAGTAATGATGTAACCGATCAGAGTGATGATGGAAATGATGCTGACGGCAATACCGAAAATGACTCAACGGTAACTTATTTTGATATCAACCCAGGTTTAGAAGTCACAAAGACATCCAATGTAATCGATACAAACAGCAATGGGAACAACGACCTTGGAGATTCAATTGTGTATACAATTACTGTGCAAAACACTGGAAATGTTTTTTTATCAAACCTTAGTTTAACAGATTTATTAACCGATGGAAACAACAATACATTAAGTTATTCTGTTCCAATAAGCTTTAATAATTCAAGTTCAGGATCGACCGTTGGAAATTTAGATATTAATGAAATAGCTACCTATACAGCGACCTACACAATTGATCAAAGTGACGTTGATTCGGGAAGAATAATAAATACAGTTACTGCTGTAGCTTCTGATCCATTGAACACTTCTTCTGTTTCTGATCAAAGTGATGACGGAATTGATACAGATGGGAATACAAATAATGATGTTACTGAAACCCTACTGTATCGAAACCCATTGGTAGAGGCAACAAAAACGGCGGTGGTTATCGATAGCAATTCAAACAACACCAACGATAGTGGTGATGTAATTGTATACACCATTACAGTTCAAAATATAGGAAATGTTAGTTTATCTAACCTTACTTTGGTAGACAATTTAACCGATGGCGATGGAAATGTATTAGCTCTTACAGCGGGACCGGTCTTTACTTACTCTAATGCCAATTCTACCCAAGGAAATCTTACAGTCGGAGAAGTTGCAACTTATACTGCCACTTACACCATTTCTCAACTTGCTGCAAACACTCAATCAATAATAAATTCGGTTCAAGTAACAGGAAATAGTCCTGGGAATTCAAACAATGTATTCGATATCAGTGACGATGGAGATGATAGCGATGGAAACACTTCAAGTGATTCAACTGTAATAACCACATCATCAGAAGGTTCATTAGAAGTAACCAAAATTGCAAGTATAATTGATAATGGAGATGGAACTAATGGAGCAGGAGACACCATAAACTACACGATAACCATTGAAAACATTGGTGGACAAACGATTACAGGAATTACTCTAGTAGACAACTTAACTGACAAAAATGGAATTTCATTAACCCTAGATCAAGGACCAGACTATGTTAATTCTTCATCAGGGTCTTTGGAAGGAACATTAGTCGCAGGTGAAATTGCTACTTATTCGGCAAGTTATGTAATCACTAATGCAGCAGCAGATTCTGGGTTGATTAATAATACGGTAGTGGTAACGGGAAGTAGCCCGGGCAATACCAATGACATAACCGACACTTCTGATGATGGAAATGACTCCGATGGAAATACATTAGACGATCCTACAGTAGTATATACTTCCCAAGCACCAGAACTTGAAGTAACCAAAACAGCAACTGTGGCAGATAATGGAGACGGAATTAACGGAGCAGGCGATACCATCAACTATACCATTACAGTTGTTAATACGGGGAATGTTAATATTACATCATTGAGTCTTGTAGATTTATTAACCGACGGTAATGGAAATGCATTAACTCTTACCTCTGGACCAACTTTTGTATCAAATTCCAGTGGCTCCCCTCAAGGATCAGTTTCTCCTAATGAGGTATCGACTTATAATGCAAGCTATCTAATTTCCAATGCAGCTTCCCTTAGTGGGCAAATTGAAAATACTGTAACAGTAACAGGTAGTAGCCCAGGAAACACAAATGATTTATCTGACCAAAGTGATGATGGTGATGACACTGATGGAAACACGATTAATGATTCTACAGTAGTTTCAATAGCTCCGTTAGCATCAATAGAGGTTACCAAAACGTATGCAATAACTGATGATGGTGACGGATTAAATGGAGCAGGAGATACAATAAATTATACCATAACAATCCAAAACACCGGTAACGTTACTATCAATGGATTAAGTTTAATTGATACTTTAACGGATGGGAATGGAAATACCTTGAGCCTGACTACAGGACCTAGTTTTATATCAAATTCAGATGGTTCTGCAGAGGGTACAATTTTGACAGGAGAGGTATCGACTTATAATGCAACCTATCTAATTACCCAGCAAGATGTAAATTCTGGCAGTGTAAATAATTCGGTTACGGTTACGGGAAGTAGTCCAGGTAATAGTAACGATGTTTCAGATATAAGTGATGATGGAGATAATACTGACGGCAATACCATAAACGATCCAACAGTTGTTATTTTTAATACAAACAGATCAATTGAAGCAACTAAGACAGCTTACACCATTGACAATGGAGACGGAAGTATAAACGCTGGTGACACAATTGTTTACACTATTAATATTAACAATACAGGCTCTACACAACTTTCATCAATTACATTAATTGATACTTTAAAAGACGGAAATAATAATGTTCTTCAATTATCTTCTGGACCACTCTTTATTTCTTCAACCCAGGGATCGTCCGAAAGCTCATTGAACCCCAGCGAAAGTGCAACCTACTCGGCAACTTATATAATTTCAAATAGTGATGCCGGAACGGGGAAAGTTATAAATTCAGTAACAGTTAACGCTTCTAGCCCAGGGAATAACAATGATGTTTCAGATGTAAGTGATGATGGAGATGATACTGATGGAAATACAACCAATGATCCTACTGTGATCGAGATCATTTCTCTTCCTGAAATAGAGGTGACTAAAGTAGCTGATGTAATAGATCTTAATCAAAATGGTATAAATGATGTTGGAGATAGAATTGACTATATTATAACAGTTGAAAATAAAGGAAACATAACTGTAAGTGGATTAACGTATGTAGATACGCTCTCAGATGCTAGTGGTAGAGAGCTCATTTTAACAACCCAACCCACGTTTGTTTCTTCTTCTCAGAATTCTCCACAAGGAATACTTGCTCAATCAGAAATAGCTACCTATACAGCTTCTTATTTAATTGGGCAAAGAGCAGCAGATTCTGGAGTAATTAGAAACTCTGTTGTATTTAGAGGGAATAGTCCAGGTCAAATAGGAGATGTATTTGACATCAGTGATAATGGTGATGATACCGATGGAAATAGTGAAGATGATTTAACAGAAGTTTTCACAGTTTCAAATGTTGTTATGGAAGTAACCAAAACAGCGGAAATTACTGATAATGGTGACGGAGAAACTGGCGCAGGCGATATTATTACTTATACGATTATTGTTGAGAATAATGGAAACTCTACTCTAAGGGATCTTTTAATTGTTGATACACTTACAGATGGAAATGGGAACACACTAACTTTAAGTAATGGCCCCTTCTTCTCAGGATCCTCAGAAGGATCTGCAGAAGGTGTTTTAATAGAGGGAGAAGCCGCTACCTATATAGCTTTTTACATCATTAAAGCTATAGATGTTGCCTCAGGAATTATAATAAATACAGTTGAAGCTTCTGCAGCTGCACCAAATCAAGACCTAAGAATCTCGGATGTCAGTGATGATGGAGATGATACGGATGGAAATACGTTAGATGATCCAACGGAAGTATTCTTACAAGAAATTCCTGATATCGAAGTAACCAAAACAGCTTCTATAACAAATAACACGGATGATGTTGTTGATACGGGCGATTTGATTTTATATGATATTTTAATTAAAAATACAGGTAATACACCATTAAAAAATATTGTTCTTGAAGACATTATTACAGATGGAAATGGAGAACTATTGACATTATCAAATGGACCATTCTTCACTGGATCTACCTTAGGATCTTTAGAAGGCAACTTAAAAGTTAATGAAATCGCTTCATATATTGCATTCTATAGTATTGAACAAAGCGCTGCAGAAACAGGACGTATAATAAATACTGCGATTGCTTCTGCTCAAAACTTAGAGGGATCTTTATATGCAGAGGATACTTCGGATAATGGTAATGATACCGACGGAAATACAACAGATGATCCAACAGTTGTTCTAATTTCACCTAGACCCTCTCTAGAAGTAACAAAAACAGCTTCTTTAACAAACGATTCAGAATATATAAATCCAGGTGATGAAATAGTTTTTAGTATTTCAGTAGAGAATACAGGAAACGTAAATGTATCTGATTTAGTAATTGATGATATCATGACAGACGGAAACGGATCTTCTATTTTCTTAACTAGATCACCCTATTTTGTTTCTGCAACAAACGGGTCTTCACAAAATTTAATTATTCCACAAGGAGTAATCGTTTTTAATGCTGATTACACAGTAACACAGTCTGATATTTATTCTGGTTTCATCGAAAACATAGCTCGTGTATCAGGGACTGCATTGAACTATAACGACCTTATTTTTGACCAAAGTGATAACGGGGATGATACAGATGGTAATATGTCAGATGATCCAACCATAATTGAATTAGAGTCTGATTACATACCTAGATTAGAGGTTTATGAGTTAGTCACACCAAATGGTGATCAAAAAAATGATTATTTAATTATTCGAGGAATTGAAGATTATCCAGATAACAAACTAAAAATCTATAATAGGTGGGGTGTTTTAGTTTTCGAAAGCAATGGTTATCCAGGACCTGGTAATTCAGAAATATTTACTGGGTATTCAAATGGAAGAATTACGATTAATAAAAATGAAAAACTTCCTTCAGGAACTTATTATTATGTTTTAACATTCCCTTCTAATAATAATCCTGGTAAGACGGAGTATATGGGGTATTTATATTTACAAAACGATTTGCAAAATGAATAGAGCATTGAGGAAATATTTGTTTGTTTATTTAGGACTGGTTTCTAGTTTTGTCTTAGGACAGCAAGAATCACAGTTTACACAATATATGCTCGTACCACAAATTTTTAATCCTGCATATGCAGGAAATCGTGGAATAACAAGTTTAAGACTTCTCGCACGATCACAATGGCTAGATCTTGAAGGTGCTCCAAAAACAAATTTAATCTCCTTTGATTCTCCCGTTGGTTCCGGAGGGAAAGTTGGTCTTGGGGGTACAATTTTTTACGAGCAAATAGGTCCTTTAACTGAAACTAATTTTTCTATTGATTATTCATATTCTATAAATTTCATGTTTTCCAAATTAGCATTTGGTCTTAAAGCAGGATTAAATTCCTATGATATTGATTTTAACAAACTAAATATTTATGATCAGACGGATCCATATATTGATTATGCTGTAAATAATAAATATCAACCACAAATTGGAGTGGGGATATTTTACAATACTCAACAATATTATTTAGGGGTGTCTGCGCCGAATCTTTTAGAAAAAAAATATTTTGATTTAGTAGATGAAGAATCAAGCTTCTTTTCCACTTTTTCAAAAGAAATTCATTTATATGTTTTCGGAGGGTATGTTTTTGATTTACATCCTTCATTAAAATTTAAGCCCGCTACCTTAGTTAAGGCTGTAAAAGGAAGTCCTATTCAATGGGATATTTCTCTTAACTTTATTGTTAACAATAACTTTACTTTTGGTGTGGCAAACCGAATTGACTCTGCAATTACAACTCTAGCAGGTATTCAATTATCAGATTCTATGATGGTAGGTTTTTCATATGATTTTGCAACTACTGAAATAAGAAATTCAACAAGTGGAACTTTTGAACTTCTTTTTAGGTTCGATTTTGGAACAAATAAAAAAATATTAACACCGAGGTTTTTTTAATATGAATTTAAATACATTAAATAAAAAATATTTTCCTACTATACTTATGGTAGTGTTTATGTGTTTATCAAATTATTTGATTGCTCAAGATATAGCAAAGGATAAAATTGAAATAATTGTTGGGTCGTATAAATATGAGAATAATGCTTACCTGTATAAAATTAAATTAAAAAAAGCAGGATTTAAAAAAGTTCGTGTTCTTGCTAAAAAAAATGGATTCCACAGAGTATCAATAAGTCAGTTTAAAACATTAAAACAAACAAACAAATTTCTTGATAGTATTGGGATTAATCAGATTGATTATTGGCTTTCTTATCAAGAAAATTACAAAGCGTCTTCAGGGAATAATAGGAGTGAAAATAATTCTACTATAGCCAAATCACCAGATGTATTAGTAGATGAAACCAATCAAGATTTTATTGAAGACATTCAAAATTACAATGAAGTTGATGTTAAAAATGAAAAAAAGGAGATTCAGATAAACTCAAACACTTATACTATTGTAGATGATGATGTTGTATTAGATAATATAAAAAATATAGAAAATGATAAAGATTTGATTCAAATTGAAAAGCCATATACATCCACAGATTCTATTGATGTGAACATTCAAAATAGTGATTCATTCAATGAACCGAAAATAGAATTAGAAGATGTAGATTCATTAATTTCATTTGATGTGTTTAAATTGGAAAATAAATTATCTATCGATTTACCAAGAACTTCGAGTATCCTCTCTAAACCTTTGGATTCATCTTTAATAGATTCTCTATCCAATAAAGTTGACAACAAAAGGGAAACAAGTGTAAACAATATATTTTCAGCTAAAAGTAACTACGAAGATTATGAATTTTCTCCAGCAATAGAACGATACCTAAAATTAGCAAGATCTGGTAAGGAAAGTAAAGAAATATTCGAAAGTTTAGCTATTGCATATTATAATAATAGCCAGTATGATTTATCAACGATTTGGTTTAATAAATTGATTTCTACTTATCCAAAAAACCTTGATCCCGAATTGTATTTTAAAGCATCTGTAGCATTCAAAAGTATTGAGGCCTACGAAGCTTCAGATCGGTTTTACAAAAAATATTTAAAATTAAACAATCAGTTAATTTCTCAAAATCACTCAGAATTTGAATCTAATTATTTAGATACTATTTTAAGTAATAGCGGAAAATATAACCTATTCAAAACAAGTATTAATTCTCAGAACTCCGATTTTGGATTGAATTTTTATAATGACAATAAAGTAGTATTTGCTTCAAGTCTTGATGCTACTGGTAATAAAAAGTTTAAATGGTCTAACGAACCCTTTTTAGATTTATTTATAGCCAAAATCGATTCACTAGGAAATTTGTCAGATAGAGAACAGTTGAAAGGAAGTGTGAATACTAAATATCATGAATCTACTGCTACATTAAGTAAAGACGGAAATACAATGTACTTTACAAGGAATAATTTTTATGGAGGGAGATTGAAATCTTCAAAAGACAAGGAAGTAAAGCTTAAAATATATAAAGCAACTAAAAATCAAGGTACATGGGGTGATATTGAAGAATTACCCTTTAACGGTAATGAATATTCTACAGCTCATCCAACTTTGAGCCCTGATGGGAAAAAGCTTTATTTTTCATCAGATATGCCTGGAACTTTTGGAATGTCTGACATTTGGTTTGTTTATATATTTGAAGATAAAACATACAGTCAACCCATTAATCTGGGACCAAATGTAAACACTGAATTCCGAGAATCTTTTCCCTTTATTGATTCAGGGAATAAATTGTATTTTTCTAGTGATGGAAAATTGGGGCTTGGTGGTTTTGATATTTTTGAGACCAAATTAAACCCAAGGGGTTTCCCTTATGAAATTTCTAATGTTGGAAAACCTGTTAATTCACCCTTTGATGATTTCGGATATGTTTATAATGATAAACGAAATTTTGGATTTATATCTTCTAATAGAAATGGATTAAATGGAAGTTCTTCTGATGAAGTTTATAAAATTGTAAAAACAGATGGTTCAAGTCAATCTTTTGGAGTTCCTTCTCCGTGTAAAGGAAGTATAAGTGGAGTAGTTTTTGATAAATTTACTAAACAACTTTTAAAAGGAGCATCCGTAGAATTATTAAATAATAATGATAATGTCATAAAGGAAATTCTAACTAATAATTTAGGGAAATTTAATTTTATACAAAATTTTGATTGTTCTAAATCTTATTCAATTCGAGTATCAAACGGGATTAGTTATACTACTAGAGTTTTAAATTTAGATTTCAAACAAACTATAAATATAGTTGAAAATATAGATTTAGAATGGACGACAAATTGTTTGCCTAACGATCTAATTTGTATTCTTGGTGTTGAACCTATTTTCTTTGATTTGGATAAAGCCACATTAAAAAGTAGTTCCATAAAATCATTGAAAAATGTTTTAATTGCTCTGATTAAATACCCAAACATGACCTTAGAGATAAGTTCTTATGCCGATTCAAGAGCTTCACTTGAATACAATAAAGTTCTCTCTCGTAGAAGAGCAATTAGAACTAAAAATTGGCTTACTTCTAAAGGTATAGATTCGATTAGGTTAATTATAAAAGCTTTAGGTGAGGAAAATGTCGATAATATTTGTTTAGACAATCCTGATTGTACTGAGGAAGAATATCAATTGAATAGAAAATCTATATTTAAGATTCTGACTTATTAAACATTGGTTAAGCAGTATCAATGCAGTAGCTATTTTTATTCAATAGCAGCTTCTTTTAATTAGATTTATAAAAAATAATGATTTAAATCGGTTCGTTTTCAATATTACTTTTAATGTCGTCATAATAATCATTTCCATTAAATAATATTATTGAGGGATTTTTTTTTGAGGTAAATAGATGTTAACAATATATTTATGAATAAGTACGAAGTTTTAGAAATTATTATTTTAATAACTTTAGGATTAATTGTGTTTTCAATTTTTAAGATTTAATTAGATGAGACTTTGTTTTATATTTCTTATTTGTTGCAGTATTAGTTTTGGTCAAAAAGATTTAAATGCTGAGATAGAATCTTTAAAAGATTCCGTCTTAAAGTACAAACTTTCAAAACCAGATAAAGCATTGGATTTTGGGTTTGAAGTTTTAAAAATTGCAGATCTTTCCAATCCTACAGAATCTCTTATTGCAGTATATTATCGTATTGGGGAAATATTATTTTATCGTGGTCTTGAGGCAGATGCTATTGGTTTTTACGATCAATCACTCAAATTGTTTGAGGCAATGCCCATAAACAAAAGAAAAGAAAGAAACATTAATCTTCCTCCTTGGGTTTTGTTAAATATTGGTAATATTTATTTTAAAAATAATGATTACGATAAAGCAAAATTAAAATATATTGAAGCTTTAGATAATTTTAATTTATATGAAGACAACATTAATAAAAATTTCGGATTATCCACTGTTTATGACAATTTAGGATCAATTGAAGAGTTTAAGGGGGATTTCAAATTAGCAGAAAAATATTATAACAAAGCCTATGAAATAAGAAAGAAAAACAATAAAATAGAAGATTTATTGTATTCTGAAATGCGTCTTATGATTCTTAATATGGGACAACACAAAATGTTCAATGTTAACAAACATTTTATTGAAATCGAAAGATTATATAACCAAGAGCAGAACAATTATTCAGATAAAGATTTCAGTAAAACCTATACTACACGAAATTATGGATATGCATATACTCACATGGGTAACTATTATTTTAAAAAAAATGAATATAAAGTTGCTAAAGAGTTTTTTGAAAAATCTTTAGATTTATTATCTGACTTTCCTTTTGAACTCCCTTTCATACAATCTAAAATAGCAGATTGTTATTTAGGCTTAAAAGATTATGAAAAAGCAATGAGCCTTGCTAAGCAGAATATAAAATCAATTAAATTAAATCTTTACAATAAAGAAAGAGAAAACAACTTTAAGGTTCTTGAAAAAATCTATTCTGAAAAAGGAGATTATAACAATTTAATTAAAATCAAAGATTCTTTACTAAATATATCTAAAGCTGGTTTTGAAATTGATATATTAAATAAAATGAGTGATTTAGAAACGAGTATTGTTTTATCTAAAAAAACATCAGAAATAAATGAAAGTCGAATTACCTACAATACTTATTTATTTGTTTTAATAACATGTTTTATAATTTTAGTATTTTCTTTAGTTACGCTGCGTTTAAATTTTAATTTACAAAAAGAAAAATTCACTAAAATTTTAAATGAAAAGATTATAATTGAGAATGATCTAAATCATAAAAAAGTTCAACTGTTGAATAAGTCTAATTTCATTTCTCAACGAAATAAAAATTTGAATTATTTATTAGACATCATAAATAGTTCAAAAAATAAGTCTCAGAATGATTTATACGAAGTTAAATCTAAAGTAAAAGATCTTTTAAGAATTGAAAATTTAAATGATCGTTTTGAGAAACATTTTGAAGATGTTTATCCTGGATTCTTTAAAAAATTAGTAGCGGTTTCAAATAACTTAACCCAAAATGATTTACGTTTCTGTGCCTACTTAAAAATGAATCAAAATACCTCTGAGATTGCACAACTTACAGGGGTTTCTATTCGTACGGTAGAAAGCAAGAAATACCGCATTAAAAAGAAGCTTAATCTAGGCAAAGATCAAAGTATTACATCTTTTATTCATGGTTTATAATACCCATCGGTTTTATATAAAAAAGATATATTAATTCTATTTTGACCATGCTTGCATTCAAGAGCTAAAAAAGCAAGGTAAATAATTTATAAAGCGGTGGTTATTTTTTTAAGTTGAATTATTCCTATCTCAAAACTATACTCTAATCGGTAAAGTGTAACTCATTATTATATCACAACTCATCGTTAAGCAAGATTTTTCATCTAAATTTCAAAGGAATTTGTATGTTTTTTTTGATTTTTTCACTTTGTTAAAGACCAACTGCATATGAAATTTCGAGCTCGTATTAATGTGGTCAATCCAGAAGAAATATTAGTTGATCCTAAAGAAGTAGAATATCCTCTTTTTGCCAAATAAGAAATATTGATTTTACTTTTCTAACCTCTACCTGATAAATATATGGGAGAAGTTAAGGATGAGACTACTAATTTTTTTAGCCTAAGATTTGAGTCATATATTTCCTTTTCATCTTCAAAAGTTGTTCATTTGCAGAATAAATCGGCCACTTTGAAGTCAACTAATCGTGTTTTTTTGTTTTTATTTTTTATATTAATTTTTGCTTGTAGTACAAGTGATCCAGTAGTTGAAGAAGTCATTCCTGAAAGTTTAATGGTCCCTTCTTCTATGACTTTTTCTGCAAATTATAATTCTCAATTGGTCAATATAAATTCTAATGTGAGTTGGCAAATTAATAATAGTAGTAATTGGATTACAGTGAATCCCACTTCTGGTACTAATAACGGTATTACCACTGTTGCAGTCTTAGCTAATGTTGATCCTACAGAGCGAATAGCAGACTTAATCATTACAGGGGGTCAACTTTCAAGGACCCTACAAATTATACAAGCAGCAGCAGAACAACAAGTCACAACCCCTTCGGGTACTTTAGATTCCAACCAACCACCATCAGAAAACTTTGATTTATCTACTTGGAAGTTAAGTATCCCCTTGAATGAAGGAGATGGTACAGCGACAGACATTTCAGTCAGTGGACTCAATAATGGTTATGAAAACAGTTCGTTTTTTTATACTGCTTCTGATGGAGGAATGGTGTTTAAATGTCCAGTTGCAGGATATAAAACTTCAACCAATACCAGTTATACACGAGTAGAATTACGTGAAATGTTAAGAGGGACAAATACCAGTATCAGTACCCAAGGCGTAAATAAAAACAACTGGGTCTTTGGCAGTGCTCCTCAAGAAGATAAAAATGCCGCCGCTGCTTATGATGGTGAAATGAATGCTACCCTAGCCGTGAATCACGTAACTACAACAGGGAATAGTAGTCATATAGGACGCGTTATTATTGGACAGATACACGCTAATAATGACGAACCGATTCGAATCTATTATAGAAAATTAAGAGATAATAATTTAGGATCTATCTATTTCGCTCATGAACCTACCGATGGAAATGGCAGTGAACAATGGCACGAAATGATTGGCTCTAGAAGTAACAGTGCTGATAATCCTGAAGATGGAATTGCCCTTGATGAAATATTCAGCTATCGAATTAAAGTGGTTGGTGATATTTTAACCGTAACTATTATAAGAGAAGGAAAACAAGATGTAGTTAAAACTATTAATATGGTAAACAGTGGGTTTAACGTTGGCGGACAATATATGTATTTTAAAGCTGGAGTATATCATGTGAACAACTCTGGGAACGATGATGATTATGCCCAAGCAACTTTTTATGCCCTAGAAAAATCGCATACTACTAATTAATCTTTTAGCTGAGTATAGCTCATAATGTAAATCCATCGCTTGGGGCAGTTTTGAAAAATGTTAACCTATTCTTTAAGTTACTTGGCTATTTAACGGAAGCAAGTTTTAATGTTAGTTCATTCACTCTCTGTTGAATCAGAATAACTTATATATTTTTTAATGGAATTATAAAAATGTTCCCCCATTTAAAAAGTTACAGTTTTTTAAGCTACTTTTTTAGAATAAAATTTAATTTCGACACTTCACGACACCAATTTAAAATAAAAATTCCGTAAAGTGTTATAAATAAACGCCTTACGGAATATAGTTGCGGAGAAAGAGGTAAGTGAACCTCTTTCGTAGTGCCTTTATTTATTACTGTTTCAGTCCTGTACCATTGTTGGGTCACCTAATAGGTCACCTTTATACCTTGTAGTAAAGATAAGGAATTTACTTGATTAATCCTTGTACTTTACTGATTTCAAAGCCCATAAAGTCGCAAAATTCATCGATAGTAACTAACTGATGAGCTTCTTTGTTAAGGCGTTCTTTAATCGCTTTGATTATTGTTCTGCCATAACGCTCACTCTTTCCTGTTACTACCTGCACGTCTTTAGGGTAAATACAGATTCTACTCATTCACTTTAAATTTAAAATTAATACTCTAACTATACTTTATCTATACCGTAGCTATAAAGCACTTATATACAATATACGACTAATATCCCATTGAAAAAACTAACTAAAACGGAAGTTTTGGCAACTTATAAACACTACGGAAGCACTCTAATACATTGACAGTCAATAGCTCGTATATTTGATATTCATCATCAAAAAATGTATTAGTTATGGCAAAATTAAAAGGTATTATTAAGTTAGAAGGAACGTTAGACAACCTAACTTTTTACAAAGCAAAAGAGGGTTATTTAGTAAAAACTAAAGGCGGTGTTTCTAAAGAGCGTATTCAAAATGACCCAGCGTTTGAGCGTACTCGTGAAAACGGTTCAGAATTTGGAAGTTCTGCATCATCTGGTAAGTTATTGAGAACATCAGTTAGAAACTTAATGATTAGAGCAAAAGATAATCGAGTTTCAAGTCGTGTTACTCAAAAAATGACACAAATTAAAAACTTTGATACAACCTCTGTAAGAGGACAAAGAAATGTAGCTACAGGATTAGCAACACCAGAAGGTAAAGCCACATTAAAAGGCTTGGATTTTAATAATAGAGCCATTTTAAGTGCTGTTTTATTCGCTCCTTTTACTGTAGATGGTGCAACTGGTGAAATTACGATTCCAAATTTAACGCCTACAAATGATATTGCATATCCAAGTGGCGCAACACACGTAAGTTTAAGTTCAGCATTTCTAAAAGTTGACTTTGATACAACAGATAATTCAATCGAATACAGTCCAACTGTAAATATTCCTATTGATTCAACCTCTGCAACTCAAACACTAACTCCTGCAGGTGTTCCAACAGGCACAGGAAACGATATATTCGTTTTATTGGTTGAGTTCTTCCAAGAGATTAACGGTGTTCAGTATCCGCTTAAAAATGGCGCATATAACGTTTTAAATATCGTAGAAGTAGCATAAAAGTTTCATTCTGACCTTTGAAGCTGAAAGAGTCCTATAATTTTTATTGTAGGGCTTTTTCTTTTGCCATAATTTTTTTGAAGAAAAGAAAAAAGATAGCCAATGTTAAAGGTAGCGTGGATATGAAAACCAAAGCTGTAATATGCTATTACCTTAAAGACAAAAAAAACGCTAAACTTTTGTGGCGAGCGGAACAACACAAAAGACAGAGGCTTTTGAGGTACGAAAAAACTGGGTTTTGGGTTGTGGGGAATAAAAAAGAGCCTTTCGAAAAAGACTCTTAAATTATTGGCTTAATGGTCGTGATTTGAATGGTCTTCCGATTTCATTTCTCCTGTTTGATTCATAGCCATTTCGTGGTCGTATTGACAACAACCTGGTAAATATTTATAGGCTTCTTCACTTCCTGTAACTTTTTCGGTGTCATAACCTGATGCTGCTATTGCCTTATGAATTGCCATTGCATCTGTTTTGGTATCATCAAAAGAAACATCAATCTTCTTTTTATCGACATCCCAATTGGCACTTGCAACACCTTCAACACTATTGGCTGCTTTTTCAATGGTACTTTTACACATACCACAATTACCTCTCACACCAAAAGATAAATCTGTCATTGCAATTTCTTTTGACACTTCTGTTGTTGTAGTTTCTTCAACTTTTTTAGTTTCGTTTTTACAACTTGTTAATCCCATAGCTATTATTACAGCTACGCTTAAAATTACTTTCTTCATTTTTAAAAATTTAATTATTATCTGTGTTTATTTATTCTATTGTTTGTTTAACCTCACCACATTTAAGCATTGCGTCACCAAAATATGGGTTTAAAACTTGTTCTTCTTTACTCAACCAATACGCACCGTTATTGTTATCTGCCATAGGACAAAACTGTACATATAGCTTATCATTTACCTTATCAAAGTTTTTAACCATTTCTATAAGCTTATCGGAAATTGTTTGAAACTGTTTACGTTGATGTTCCAGAGTTACATTTTCATTTATTCCTTTAGATGTTTTATGCAAAATAGCCCAGTAATTATGCGTTTGCTCTCTTTGACTTACTGGCATTTCTTCCAATGCTTTTCTAAATGCTTCACTTTTGGATGATGCTAACGATATATCAGACTGAATTAAAGCATCTTTAAGATTGATATAAGCGTCAATAATAGGTTGAAATGATTTTTCAACAGTACTATTAAAATCAACCTTTTCTGTCATCATATCCATTGTATGTTCTTCGTGACCTGTCATTACTTTGCCACCTTCCTTATTCATCATTGATTTTTTGCCTTGTAATTGAGCTGCTGCATCAACCGTAAATGTCCCGTTAGTCACGATTTCATTGCCAACAAATAATCCTTCTAAAACTTCATATTCATTACCAATTTGATTGCCTAAAACAACTTCACGCATTTCAAAAATAGTTTGGTCTGGATTGGTTTTTAAATACACAACAGAACGCTCACCTGTCCAAAGTACAGCAGATGCTGGGATTGTTAACACTTCATCATTATTATTTGATACTCGTTCAATATTAGCGGTTACAAACATTCCTGGTTTAAATACATCGTTCTTATTATTAAGTACCACACGTAAGGTTACTGTTCTTGTTCTGGTATTTAATATTGGTTCAATGAAATCTACTTTCCCTTTAAACTCTTTATTAGCATAAGCATTTGTAGTCACTAAAACTTCTTGTCCCTTTTTAAATAAATCGATTTGATTTTCATATACATCAAAGTTTGCCCAAACCGTATTGAGATTTGCAATTTTAAGCAATGGTTGACCTTGTTTTATGTAATCGCCTTGTTCTACTAATTTTTCGGTAACTGTTCCTGAAACGGTTGCATAGACTGGAAAGTTTTCTTTTACTTTTCCAGTTTCTTCTATTTGATTAATTTGACTTTCAGAAAGTTTCCACAACTTCAATTTATTACGAACTGCCTTATATAATGCAGGTTGCGATTCCTTTAAAGATGATGCTGTAATTAACTCTTGTTGTGCCGCATACAATTCTGGCGAATAAATAGTTGCTAATAGCTGACCTTTACGTACTTCTTCACCTGTAAAACTGACATTCAATCGTTCTATTCTACCCGAAAAATAACTTACTTGTACTGCGTTTGCTTCTTCATTTTCAGCAATTTTACCAGATAACTTAAGGGTGTTGCCATCAACATTTCCTTTACCAACAACAGTTGTTTGAATATTGGCTAATGCCATCGCATTTTCAGTTAACTTGAATTGGTCTGCTAATAAACCATCTGCACTACTTTCGGCAGGAATTAAATCCATACCACAGATAGGACAATCACCTGGTTCTGGTTGCATAATTTGTGGATGCATAGAACACGTCCACATTTGATTGGTTTCTGTTGTATCTGTATGATTGTGCTCTGTTTCTTTATTTGATGAGTTACCAAAAAGTATCCACCCTAAAAGTAGCCCTACAGCTAATATTCCTATATAAATGATATTTTTTTTCATCTCTAATTATTTTTTTTCTTTTTTAATATTTTTCTGATTGATGGTGACGATGTGTACCATAGTAAAAAGCCACTCAAAACCGTTATTAAGCCTAACAACGAGAATGCTCTTAAAACTACTGTATTAAAGTTGTCTCTACCCTCATAATCCATAGTGTGCGTCATCCATAAAAAATCGAACCAACGCCAACTTCGATGTCTAACCGTCTGAAATTTTCCATCTTTTATAGACACATAAACTTTTAAGGCTTCGTCTAATTCATACGAGATAACGTAAGCAGGCAATAACTTTTCTCTATACTCGTGATGTTTCCCTGTTTCATTAATCTGCTCTATAGATTCAACCTTTAAGCCATTTTTCATATTGAGTCTTGCGATATACAAAGCCTCTTCTTTTGTTATATTAGATTTTAAACTACCATCGATAGCATTGTATAGTTGTTCTTTGTTAATCCAATAGTATGGTGAATTATCAATATCTCTCAATTCAATAGTATTGATGCCTTGTGAAACATTAAGCCGTGTTGGACTAATGAGGTTGTTAAATGCTTTAGGCTGATATTCCATATTTTTAAAATGGTCACCGTGTATTTCATCAATATCTGTCCAACTAAAGTATAAACCACTAATAGTCCAAAACAAAAATTGAATACCCAAAAACAAGCCTAAATATCTATGGGTTTTTCTAATTTTTAATGCTGTATGTCTGTTTACCATTGTTTTAATTTATTAGCATTAATACTGCCATCACAATCATTATAGCATTCTCAATAAAAGTGGCTTCTGTCATAGGAAGTTTCAGAGCTGTACCTAAACAAGCACATCTAATAGATTTTTTATCTAATAATGTTTTCGTTACACCAATGGTTGTAATACCTAATACAACAAGTGTTACTATTAATGCAATTTTAACTTCAAATCGCATCAAAAACATTAAACCCAAAGCAGTTTCAATAAATGGATAAATCCAACCATAAGCAGGAACTCGTTTTGCTAATGGGTCGTACATTTTGAAAGATTCTGGGAAGCCTTTTAAATCTAACATCTTGAAGAAGCTAAACACAATGTAGAATAAGCCCATAAAGTCGAGCATAAATGCACTCCAACTCCAATCTTTATAATGTAATAATACACTTGCGGTTGCTATATAAAAGATGATTAGTAGTAAGGGCTTTAATTGCTGTAGTTTGCTTTTTTCTTGCTCCATTTCAAAACTTGGTGTACTTGTAGAAGCAAAAATATTTTTAACTTCCTTTTCAGAAAGCGTATATTTTTCAGGTAAGGCTTTTTTAAGAGTTTCTGTAGCGACGTGGCTACTCATTGTAACTTCAGCTTCTCCTTTTTCGAGATTAACTTCAACATTAGTAACATTGTCAATGCTTTCTAAACTTTTTTCTACAGATGCTTTACAACTGCCACAGGTCATTCCTGTTATTTTATATGTATGTGTCATTATTTTGGTAGTTTTAATGTTATAGAATTGTTTAATAATAAGTCATCTATATGACCAGCAATAGCATCATCCTCCGTTTTAAAATGCATATGGATATTGGTAGTATGATGTGTGAAAATTGCTTTATGTTTTGTAGAATAGAATCCGATTATTTCAACGTCTTTATTCTGCAAAGTTCCATTTAAACCTGATTCTTTGTGCTTTTTATGATTATGGATAGTGTCACCATCTTTCCAATTGATGACGTGCCAATCTAAAGATTTGACGTTGCCCTCTAACAAAAAAGGAAATGGTTTATTTGTATCTATATTGTACTCTGTAGCAATCTTGAAAATTTGTTCTTCTAAATCACTTTTTGTGGCACAATTTTTTATTTCAAAAGATTCCCACGCTTTAATTTCTGCATATACTAATAGAGATGCTTTTAGGTTGTAAGAATCTTTAATCTGTAAACTACTATCAACCACAA
This sequence comes from Candidatus Arcticimaribacter forsetii, assembly GCF_910589745.1. GTDB lineage: Bacteria > Bacteroidota > Bacteroidia > Flavobacteriales > Flavobacteriaceae > Arcticimaribacter > Arcticimaribacter forsetii. The sequence goes on along the minus strand of NZ_OU342399.1, from coordinate 1,328,917 downwards.
AACTGTTGCTTGGTTGACTATCAAAAATTTGAATTTCGCCCTTGAGGTTATCCACAGCACCAAGAGCGTAAAGGTTTTTCATCTTTGAAAGTGTGTCTAAACTAATTACGGGTTGAATATTACCAGACATTATTGTTCTTAAAGCACCTGAATGTTTTACTACTGTTGAAAGAGTTTTACTTTCTTTATCTCTACAAGACAAAAAGGCAATTGTAAAAAACACTAATACGGTTATATAGGTTAATTTGTTCATTGCTTAATTGGTTAAATAATTAATGATTGTACTTTGCACATAGTAGCCCTTAATAGACTCTATTTGGTTCATTTGAAACTTTAGTTGCAATTCCTGAATATCCAAAACATCATTAAAATCTATCGTTCCTGTTTCGTAACTTTTGATTAAGATGTCTTCTGCATCTTTAGCTTGTTTTAAGTTCTTGGTTTGAGTCTCATAACTTATTCTTGCCGAAATACGTTCATTAATCGCTTTGCTTAAAAGCGTTTCCAAAGTGTTTAATCGTTCTTGTTTTTGAGCTGTTATTTCTTGCTGTTCTAACTCATTTTGCTTGGTTTGAGATTTATATTTTTTATTAAAAATTGGGATTGACACGGAAACCATAGGCATCACAATATCTTTTCCGTTATCCGAGAAATTCATATCTGGTCTTTCGGAAACATTGATATAGTCTAATCCAAAACCAATCATAGGACTACTTTCTTTTTGGTTTAACAATTCTGATTGTTCTATGGATTGAAATAGTTTATCATACTTCAACAATTCGGGATGTAATGCTAAATTTTTAGTAGTGATTTCAAAGTCTTCTGAAGGCATCATTAAGCTCTCTACCACAGTAACAGCAATATCATTTTCCCTATTCAAAAGATTATTCAAATTAGTTTGTTCTGCTAAAAACTGTTGACTTAAAACATCTTTTAGTTGTTGCATTTCATTTTGACGCATTTGTAATCGCAACACATCTACAGCAGATGCTTTACCAACCTCAACAGAGGTTAGTGCTAATGTCTCATAGGTTTCCAATAGTTTAATGTTTTCTGTTAGCACCTTTTGTTTCGCTTTGTTGGCGTATAAATTATAATAGGATTGTGATACAGAAGCCATCAATTTTCGCTTTGCAATAACAATGTCTTCATATTTTGCATCAGCTAATGAACTGACATAATTTTCTCGTGAAGTAATTGTACCAAACCACGGTAACATTTGTTTAGCAGATACTTTAAAGCGTTGCGCTCCTGTTCGTGTTTCTGGTTCGCTCACAAAGTAACCTACTCCAAATTCGGTATTAGGAATGGTATTGACTTCGTTTACTTTTTCGGAAGCTCTTTTGTATTGCAATTCAAATTTTTGGATTTCTGGATTGTTATTTAATGCTACATCAATAAGCGTCTCTAACTCTTGACTTTGTGCAGAAAGAACAAAGCATAAAGAACAAAGAACAAAGACTGTTTTTAAATTGATTATTATGTATTTCATTTTGTTGCTCTTTTAAGTTGAACTTCGGATTTCCAGCTATATAATACTGGGACTACAAATAAGGTTATCAAGGCTATAAGCATTCCACCAAAACTTGGTATTGCCATTGGAATCATAATATCGCTTCCTCTCCCTGTAGATGTGAGTATTGGTAATAATGCTAATATGGTAGTTGCTGTTGTCATTAAACAGGGTCTAATTCGTTTTTCTCCTGCTTCCACAACTGACGCTCTAATTTCCTTTTTATTCTCTGGTGTATTTCTATCAAAAGTTTGCGTTAAATAAGTTGCCATTACTACGCCATCATCTGTTGCAATACCGAAGAGAGCAATAAAACCAACCCAAACCGCTACACTTAAATTAATGGGATGCATCTGAAATAAGTCTCGCATATTTTCCCCAAAGAAATTGAAGTTTAAAAACCAATCTTGACCATAGAGCCATATCATTACAAATCCACCAGCAAACGCTACTGCAATACCTGTAAACACCATTAATGATGTACCAACGGAACGAAATTGGAAATACAGTATTAAAAAGATGATTGCCAATGCTAATGGCACAACAACAGATAGTGTTTTTTCTGCTCGTAATTGATTTTCATACGTTCCTGTGAATGCATAGTTGATGCCTTTTGGTACTATTAGCTCACCAGAATCTATCTTTTCTTGAATCAATGCTTGTGCATTTTCAACAACGCTTACTTCCGCAAAACCATCTAATTTATCAAACAGTACATAACCTACTAAAAAGGTATCTTCACTTTTAATGACTTGTGGCCCTTGTTCGTAACGAATGGTTGCCAATTCGCTTAATGGAACAGGACTTCCTTTTTCAACTGGCACATAAATTTGTTGTAAGTCTGTTGGATTTGCTCTTAATTCTCTTGGGTATCGCACACGAACACCATATCGCTCACGACCTTCAACCGTTTGTGTTAATACCATACCACCAACTGCGACTTTTAATACATCTTGAACATCTTGTATCGAAATGCCATAACGTGCAATTTTCTCTCTATCAATATCAATCAACAAATACGGTTTACCAACAATACGGTCTGCAAAAACAGCTTCTTTTTTAACACCTTCAGCTTCCTTGATGATGTTCTCTAATTGGACGCCAAACGCTTCAATTTGCTTTAAGTCTTGTCCTTTTACCTTTATTCCCATAGGTGCTCGCATTCCTGTTTGAAGCATTACCAATCGGGTTTCAATGGGTTGTAGTTTTGGTGCTGACGTAACTCCCGGTAATTTGGTGACTCTTACAATTTCATTCCAAATATCGTCTGGTGATTCAATTTCTGGTCGCCAATTGCGATAGTATTCACCATCGTAATCTTCAATTAGTTGAGACCTTTTAACTGTGCTAAAAGCAACATTTTCGGAATTATTTGGATTAGAAATAGTACGACCATCTTTTAATTCAAACAAACCATCATCATTTACTTTGTAGCGTTGCCTTTCTCCATCTGCATTCAGCATATATTCTGATTTATACTGAATGATGTTCTCATACATTGATAGAGGTGCTGGGTCTAATGCAGATTCTGTACGACCTGCTTTTCCAACTACAGTTTCGATTTCAGGAATACTGGCAACTGCCATATCTAACTGCTGTAAAACACGCTTATTTTCTTCTACACCAGAATGTGGCATAGAAGTAGGCATCAATAAAAAAGAACCTTCATTTAACGATGGCATAAATTCTTTGCCTGTGTTTTTCATAATGAAAAAACCAGCAATGACAATTGCAGTTGGAATTGAAAGAAATAGTAATTTATTATCTAAACACCACTTTAAAATTCGAGTATAATACCTGATAAACAATGAGAAAACACCCAATAAACCAAAGCAAATGACACCAACAAAGATGAGGTTCCAGAAGATACTTTTATCAACTCCTAAAGGTCTCCAATATTCCGCTAATAGGAACACTATTGCTGATGCTGAAATAATGATATTGGTAAGATTCGCTTGTTTGTCTGTTATCTTATTTTGAAGATTAAGACCTGCTGTAATCCCAAACGCAATTAAAATTAATCCTAACCAATATCCATAGACTATGGCTACGATTCCCAATGCTATTAAAACACCATTTAAAACATATTTAAAAGTGTTTTTGATGTTTTTCTTTCTGAATAAAAATGCAGCAAACGGTGGAATTAAAAACAACGCTACTATTATAGAAGCTGTTAATGCAAAGGTTTTTGTAAAGGCTAATGGTCTAAATAATTTTCCTTCTGCGCCAATCATAGTAAAGACTGGAATGAAACTGATTATTGTTGTCATTACAGCGGTTACGATTGCACCAGATACTTCTGCTGTGGCATTATATACTACTGTATTGATTGATTTTGTTCCGTCATCTTCATCCAAGTGCCTAATAATGTTTTCTGAAAGTATGACACCAACATCGACCATTGTACCAATAGCAATTGCGATACCAGATAAAGCGACAATGTTTGCATCTACACCAAAGAACTTCATTGCTATAAACACCATTAAAACCGCAACAGGCAATAAGCCAGAAATTAATATTGAAGCTCGAAGATTAAATACCATAATGATAATAACCAAAATGGTAATTAGTATCTCTAATGTTAAGGCTTCATTGAGTGTACCTAATGTTTCTTGAATGAGTTCTGTTCTATCGTAAAATGGAACTATTGTGACTTGTGATGTTCTTCCATCTGCTAATACTTTTGAAGGTAAGCCTGCACTTAATTCATTAATTTTTTCTTTTACATTATTGATTACTTCCATTGGGTTTGCTCCGTAACGAGCCACAACAACAGCACCCACTACTTCAGCACCTTCTTTATCTAATAATCCACGTCTTGTTACTGGACCTAAAAAGACTTTTCCAATATCTTTGATTCGTATTGCTGTATAATCTTCGGAAGTGACTACTGCATTTTCTATGTCTGAAATAGATTTCACATAACCTAAACCACGTACTAAATATTCTGCATTATTGATTTCAATAGTTTGTGCACCAATGTCTTTATTACTTTCCTTAACTGCTTTTACAACGTGATGTAATCCAATATTATATTGACGCATCAATTCAGGATTAACATCAACTTGGTATTCTTGAACATAACCACCAATTGAAGCTACTTCAGAAACACCACTTGCAGATGATAGCGCATATTTCACATAGTAATCTTGTATGCTTCGCAATTCTTGTAAATCCCAACCACCAGTTACGTTTCCGTTTTCATCACGACCTTCAAGTGTGTACCAAAAAATTTGACCTAATCCTGTGGCATCAGGACCCAAAGCAGGATTAACACCTTCAGGTAATAAACCACTTGGTAATGAGTTTAGTTTTTCGAGAATACGGCTTCTACTCCAGTAAAATTCTATGTCTTCTTCAAAAATGATATAGATACTTGAAAAGCCAAACATAGATGAACTACGAATGGTTTTTACTCCAGGAATACCTAACAAGGATGTGGTTAATGGATAGGTAATTTGGTCTTCAATATCTTGTGGTGAACGACCATCCCACTTTGTAAATACAATTTGTTGGTTTTCTCCAATATCTGGTATGGCATCTACAGCAACAGGGTTACTTGGTAAAAATCCTGTATCCCAATTGAAAGGTGCATTTACTGTTCCCCATCCTACGAAAAGAACGAGTAGTAGTACTGCAACGAGTTTATTCTCTATAAGAAATTTGATTGCTTTATTAAGCATATAGTTTGATTATTAAACAGTTAGACATTGGTGTTGAGAAAACACCGAATACAACAAATTATCCACATAGCATAAAGCCATAGGATAACACAGTCTATTGTTTAAAAATCAAATTAAATACGTCTCGTCAATCTTGAAGATTTGCCTGACGACGAGTGGTGGTTTGTATTCTTCATAAGAAGATACATTGTTATCTAAACCTTCGAAAAGGTTAATATAGGTATGAACAAATGAAGCTATGAATACTTGTTGCTCAAACGTAATTTTGTCAATTTGTAATTGAAGTTCGTCTTGACCTTCAATTGCTAATTGTTTATCATCGCAACAATTTTTCTTGGTAATAGAACATCCTTCAGTAGAAGGTTTTTCCATTTCCATACCGCAACCTTTAGCTTTTTGGAAAATAGCCGTTTCTACTAAAGTATCTCCACAATAATGCATATTAACAGTAAATGACAACGTAGAAAATAACACTACGAAAGCCATTAACAAAGACATTATTTTATAGAAAAACTTCTTCATATTAATTGCGAAGTTACGAAATTTTAACAAATGTTCATTTTGTTTAACAGAAGTTTAATGGCTAACTCCATCTCATTCGTTGTAATCTAACAGCATTTAAAATTGCTAATAATGCTACTCCTACATCTGCAAAAACTGCTTCCCACATTGTGGCTAAACCACCTGCTCCTAATATCAAGACAATGACTTTAATACCAAAAGCTAAAATGATATTCTGCCAAACGATTTTTCGTGTGGAACGACTTATTTTAATCGCTCTCACGACTTTTGAAGGTTGGTCTGTTTGAATGATGACATCTGCTGTTTCAATAGCTACATCACTACCTAAACCACCCATCGCAATACCAACGTTACTCACTGCTAAAACAGGTGCATCGTTAATACCATCACCTATAAAAGCTACTTTATTTTCAGGATTCTTCTTTAAAGATTCAACTTCGTTTAATTTATCTTCTGGTAGTAAACCACCTTTAGCATTTTCAATATTCAACTCTTTAGCGACTTGTTGAGTTATAGAATCTTTATCACCAGAAAGCATCATAATATTTTTAATACCTACTTTATGTAAATCTGTAATTGTTTCTTTTGCATCCTCTTTTAATTCATCCGCTATAACTACATAACCTGCAAACTTATTATCTATTGCAACTAAAACTATAGATTCTACAATTGATTCAGTTTCATTTGGTACTTTTATATTATTAGCGGTCATTAAGGCATTATTTCCAACTAAAACTGTTTTACCGTTTACAATACCTTTTAATCCTTTACCAGCAATTTCAGAAACTTCTTTTGCTTCATAGCTATTTTCAGTTCCATTATATACCATTATGGCTTTAGCTATTGGATGCGTGGATTGTTCTTCCATAGCCATTAAATACTTCATAAAATCAGATTCAACCCAACCAATAGTTTTTATTTCCTTGATTTTAAAGACCCCTTTGGTAACTGTCCCTGTTTTATCCATTACCAATGTATTTATTTTGGTCATAGCATCTAAAAATGAAGCCCCTTTAAATAAAATACCATTCTTTGAAGCTACACCTAAACCACCAAAATATCCTAAAGGGATTGAAATTACCAATGCGCACGGACAAGAGATTACCAAGAATATTAATGCTCTATATAGCCAATCTCTAAACACATAATCATTTACAAAAAAGTAAGGTATAAAAATAACACCAATAGCCAAGAATACTACAATTGGCGTGTAGATATGAGCAAACTGTCTAATGAATAATTCTGTTTTAGATTTACGTGCAGTAGCATTTTGAACCAATTCTAATATTCTGGCAATAGAACTATCTTCAAACTTATTAGTTACCTCAACTTCAATAACGCTTTCTAAATTGATACTACCTGCGTAAACCTTTGCTTCTTTCTGAATGGAATCTGGTTTGCTCTCGCCTGTTAACGCTGCGGTGTTTAGAGATGCTTTTTCGGATAATAAAATCCCATCTAACGGTATTTTCTCACCTACTCGAATTTGTATTTTTTCACCAATATTTACAGCTTCTGGCGACACACTAACATAATCACCATCACGAAATACATTGGCTTCTTTTGGTCGAACATCTAATAAGGCTTTAATATTTCCTTTTGCTCTATTAACTGCTGCGTTTTGAAATAATTCTCCTACTGCATAAAATAGCATTACTGCCACACCTTCAGGATATTCACCAATGATAAACGCACCAATGGTGGCAATAGACATTAAAAAGAACTCGGTAAAAACATCGCCTTTTATAAGACTTTTCCAACCTTCTTTAATTACAGGAAATCCAACTGGAATATATGCTAAAGTGTACCAAACTACTCGAATCCATCCTTGAAATTGAGGAATCGCATCAAAATAATCTACAGCGATACCTACCATTAACATAACAAAACTTATGATAGCAGGAATGTATGTTTTGAATGCACTTCCATTACCGTGATTATGACCATCATCGTGAGAATGTTGTGCTTCTGAATTTGGTTTTAAATCTTTTAAATTGATTTTCTTTTTTTTCATCAAGTTAGTTTTAACAACAACTTTTGTTTTGTTGAATTGGTGGACAAGGAACTGTACCATAAGAACAATACACACAACAATCTCCTTTGTTTGGTTTTAAAACTGTTTTACATTTCTCACATTCATAAAAGAATTGACAGGCATTTGTTGGCATATCTTCTTCCTTTTTATGACCACAGGTTGGGCAAGTGATTTCAGATTTTAATATAGTTTGCATCAATTTTAATTTTTATCAGTTACTTTATAACCTGTAGAATTAATTGCTTTCTCAATTTCTAATTCATTAGTTTTAGTTTGGTCATACTCAATGATTGCGTTACCATTCTTGTATGATGTTTTTGAGTTCACAATTCCGTTAAGTTTATTTACTTCGTGGTTTACGTGAGCTTCACAACTGGGACAAGTCATTCCACTTATTTTATACTCTGTTGTTTTGATATTTGATTTATCAACGACAACAATTTGTTTCTCTGAATTTGGATAAAACATACTTGAGTAGTATGGAAATGCCAACATCACTATTGCGAATACTGTTACAACTCCTAAAAAGGTTTTTGACTGAATAAATTTTGGTTTTTTATCCGTTTCACATTCACAGTCGATTTCTTTTTCTGGTTTTAATTTTTGATACCAAGCAAAGAGAAGAACTAATATAGTTAGCCCTATTAAGTAAGGTCTAAATGGTTCTATCCAAGAAAAAGTTGAAGCTACACCACTTGTTCCTGCAATTAATGCCAAAACTGGTGTGATGCAACACAATGAAGCTGTGATTGCTGTTAGGATACTTGTAACCGCTAATTTATTTTTCATTCTATATCTAATACTTTTTCAATGTCATTTGGAATAGGCATACGTTTTAATGGTGGTACGTTTGCGCCACCTGTATTACCAAGAGGAACGTGATTTATAAATGATTTCCAACCACCAACAAGCAATCTAATAATTTGACCGAATACTTCTTTAGTATCTTTTTGTCTAAATCCAAACTTTAGCATTAGCCAATGTGAATAGGTATGTTCTATAGGATAAGACTGTCCTATTATATGACTGCGTTCTAAATGAAACCAAGCATTACCAAACCCCTTATTTTCTAAACAGAAACTGTATTGTTTTAATTCTTCGATATAAGCCTGTTTGATATGTTTAGGTATTTTAGTATTAAACTTCATATCCACTAATTTTGGATAAAAGTAATTTAATAGTAAGTGCAATGGAAGTGCATTTGTTATCCACTACACTTATCACATATACCTTTTACAACCAAGTTTACATTTTCCGAAACAAAGCCATCAGGTACTTTAATTTGTGGTATTTTATGTTCTGTTAGGCAAATGGTTTCATTGCAATTATTACAATGGAAATGTAAATGCAAATCGTTTTTTATATCACAATTACATCCCTCTTCGCATAACGCATATTTCGTAATTCCTGTACCATCGTCTATTTGATGAACAATGACTTTCTCTTCAAAGGTTTTAATAGTCCTGTAAAGTGTTGTTCTATCTGCTTTTACAAATGCGTTTTCAATATCACTCAATGTTACTGCAACCTCCTTCTCAACTAGGAACTTATAAATTAACATACGCATTGCAGTAACTCGTATGTTTTTTGATTCTAATACTTGTTCTATTGTTTCCATAATTAATCGTCGTCTTCGTTACCAAATGGTTTAATAATAAGTCCTACACTAAATATAAAACCATCTGTAGGCGCATATATTTCTGGGAAAACAGGATTTTCGTGCGGTGGTAAAACCAAAGGTGAAAACCTGCTTTGTCTTCTATCTGTAAAGTTTTCGAAATTTACAAATACACTTCCCAATTTAAAGTTACGCATCACCATTAAACCCATAGTTACAAAGTCTGTAGTTTCTGTACCATTAGACAAGAACTGTTTCCCTGTATAATAAGTTTCATAACCTATGCGCCATTTTTTAGATTCGTACATTATAACACTACCTGCATTATGTTTTGCTGTTAAGGGTTTTTGAGGATTGCCTTCTAAATAATTTAGCCTTGTATCAATAAATGCATAATTTAAAAACCATCTAAAATCCTTATATGTAAATTTGATGTTCGTTTCTGAACCTTTGCTGAATATTTTATCTGAAGCATTTTCAAATTGAAAAAATCCGTTATCTGTTGAATTTAAAAGCAGTCCATCATTAATAGCAGTCACATAGAATAATTGGTTTATGGAAAAACCAATCTCATCCGATAATCGTGTTTGATAATTCACATCGAAATTAACACCATAAGAACGTTCTGCATCTACTGTAGATTTATCTATTGCAAGCACATTTTCAAAGTTAATATACTCTGCTTCTTCTGTAAAAATATCAGGAATCTTATACCCTAAACCTCCACCAATTCTACTTGAAAATCCACTATTGTTTTTATAAAGTAATGAAATTCTTGGAAGTGGAAAGAAACCGAAATCCGTATTATAATCTGCTCTTAATCCAGTTTCCAATATCCAATTATCTGATATGTCAAAGATATTATTTGCAAATGCACCAAAGGTTACATCTTTTTGGTCTCGCTGTAATGGTGCATTATCGTTTTCATCAAAATTTGAGGTATAAAGATTAGCTCCAACTATCCAATCCGTTTTATCTGAAGCTGTGTTATAAGATATTTCAGTAAACGTGTTTGTTTGCTTACCATCAAAATTGAAATCCGGAACGGTTAAATTCCTATCGAAAAAAGAGACACTATTTTTAAATTCTAATGAACTAACGGAATCTAATTGTGTTTGATATACCAATTGACTGCTTAATCGTTTTGAATTGTTTTCTTCAGTATATTGATGTATGCCATTTTCTCCACTTTCAATTTTTGTCATATCTCCACCAATTCTATCATCATACGTACCGTTTAATCCAAACCAAAGTGTTGTTTTCTCTGATGGGTAATAAAACAATTTAGGATTAAATGAAATTGATGTTGTATTTGGTAGGTTGCTAAAACCATCATCTTCTGGGTCGTATGCTTTTTGATAATGACCAGAGCCATAAAGTGAAAAACCAAATTTTTTATTTCGTTTGCTATAAAATACATTAGCTGTACTTCCTAATGCTTGGGTCTGCGTAAGCATAATGTCTAAAGCAGGTTCTTCGTCTGGTGTTTTAGATACCATATTTACCAATCCTGCAATAGCACCTCCACCGTAAAGTGTAGAGGAACTACCTTTAATTATTTCAAACTGTTTAAGGTCTAAAGGTGGTATTTGTAAAATACTTAACCCACTTGAAAATCCACCATAAAGAGGAAACCCATCTCTTAATAATTGCGTGTACCTACCATCCAATCCTTGAATACGAATATTAGTACTCCCACTACTTAAAGACGTTTGTTGCATCTGTATTCCTGTACTTTCACGAAGCACCATAGAAATATTAGTAGGGTTCATTATTGCTTTTTCTCCTAATTCTTCTGCACCTATAAACTCGATGCGTGTAGGTATTTTTCGTACTGTTCTTGTGCTTCTTGTAGATTGCAGTACTACAGCATCTAATTGATTACCGCCCTCTTTTAGTTTAAACACTAATTCATTATTACTTGGAATTTGAATTGTTGTCTCAAATGTTTCAAAACCTAAAAAGGAAATTATTATTTGATGCTGACCGTTTGGTATTTCTGTAAATTCTGCAATACCATCAAAATTAGTTACAGCACCTTTTTCTAATGCTTCAAAGTAAACCGTAGCACCCATTAAAGGCTCGTTTTCAGCCTCTGTGATGACTTTTATTTGTATGTCAGTTGTTTGTGCCTGTAATGATAGACAAAGTATTAATATGAGCTTTATGCTCAATAAATATTTATTCATTGAATTATAATTGTAATTAACTAAATAATTGATTTAAAATCGTGTTGTTTTAGCTTATTACTTGTGGCGGTTGCCAAATGTTGGAAAGGAAATTAAACCTATAAATAGGTTGATATGTAGAACTTAACTCCGTTGAAATTTCAATATTGAGTTTGAAATCAAATTTCTTGATTGGTTCGTAAGTAATTGTCATACCGCAACAATTGCAGATACAAGTTACAGGACAAGAATCGTCGCTATCTTCTTGATGGTTGTGGTTAACACTTATTTCGTCTTGATGCTGGTCTTCTATGTTTTGACCATCAGAACAAGGCTTTGCTGAAAGCAATAGTATTATTAATGATAATATGACTGTTACAAATTTCACAATTACAAAGATAAAAATTTAATGATGCAATGGTTGTGCAATTATTTTATTTAAGCCACAACTTTAGCTTTCTCTTTTATAGTTTCAAGATGTTTTGCCATATTGCTTTTACACCATTCTTCACGTGCTAATTTTGGTGCGTGACCTATGGCTTTTGATAACTCCTCTTTCATTATATCCTCAACAACATCCACATATTCTTCCGTTGTAGAAATACTATCGTGTATTGTATATATTGGTGCATCTGGATACTCTATTGATATGCGCTTTGCAATAACATTAATCATTAAATAACTCTCAATACTCTGCAATAATCTTGGAAGTAGCGATTTGTCTTTACTCTTAATCTGTCTAAACACCTCATAAACGTTTGGAAACATCGCCTTAAACATCTTCTTTGGTTTTGCATCCTCTTGCCCCAAAAATCTATTATCTGTAAATAGCACTTGGAACACTGCCGTTTTAACTTCTTTTCGGTTTGCAAATGTTTCTCCTAATCGTTGGCTAAACTGTTGTTCTAAAAACTCGTAAAGTGTACCACTCACCACAAGATTTATATACTGACTAAACTCATTATTCATAAGGGTTTTATCAATATCTCCTAACATAATGTAAGAATCAGTATCGTGTACTTTGATATGTGATATGTTCATTCTATCATCACTCTTACCATCAATCTTATAAATATTCTCATTTATATCATTAAAAGAATAAAAAGGTCGATTTTTGGGCTCGTCAAACGTGATTGATAACTCATTTGGTGCATTTGGCTCATTTTTTTGCTCAATCCAGAACGAGCGACTCAATAATATGGTGCTTAAATAAGGTTGGCTATTTTTAATATCAATCGAAATTAATTTTTGGCCATCATACGTTACTGCATTTCTGATAACGCTTCGCATATTAGTAAGGTTGGAATGAAAACGATACACATTATCATCGTGCAACAAATAATAATCTTGACGACCTATTTTTTCTGCGCTAATTTTTGCGTGATTTAATTGGTCAATCGGTCTTTTATATTTGACTTCGACCTTACCATAGTTATTAACCTTTTTGGATTGCCACAAAGATTTGTTGTCTTTTTTTAACGCATATTCTTCGGCTAAAAACTTGTTGACGTAATTAATATCAATTTCTAATTTTTCATCAAACCATTTAGTTAGATAGTTTAGGTGTTTTACCGATGCTATTCTATTATTACGCTCAACTTTTAGTTTCCTGTAAAATGTTTGTTCGCTTATTGTATGAATAGCTACTTCACACCTGTATTTTTCAGCTAACCTAAACCCTTTTGATTTTGAGCCAACAAAGTATTGATTATCCGTTTCAATAATTTTTGCAACATTGATAAGATAATTTAAGTACTCTTTGTAATTAGAGATTTTGTCCTGTAAGATTTTTGAACTTATAGATACAAAGTCATCATACATTAAATCTTTGTTGTAGAGTGTAAGCGCATTTATTAAGTGAATAACATATAATAGTTTATCTCTTTTGTGTTTGTATTTCTTAAAATTAGGTGGGTAATCATAAACAATTTGGTCTATGTCTAAATTCTCTGGTATGTATAATCTCATTAAGCACTCTTGTTTTGGGTTAAAATTCTAACTACATCGTCATACTCATAGTACATTGTTTTACCCATTTTGGTAAAGGGTAGCGTACCATTGATTCGTAAATTCTGCAACGTACCCGGTGAGATATTTAATAGCTCGCGTACGTCTGCAGATTTTAACCACTTTTTTTGCTCTGTTTGGCTTCCTAAAATTGTCTTAAGTTCTGTGATGATTTCCTGTTTAAGAGTCTTTAAATCATCCTTTGTAATTACTTCAAATGTCATTCTGTATAAAAAATATTATTAGGTATTAACTACCTGATTTCTAACATTCAATATACATTAAAATCACCTTTTTTAAATGAAAAATTATTGACAGTTATTAACGAAATAGGCAAGCTTTTTAACAAGAAACTACCTGTAATACAAGTAGTTTCACGTATAAATCTCTATTTTTAGATTAAATTGTTATTGAGCTATCTTATTGGTATTTGGTCGAGTATTTTTATTAGCAAACTTTTGTTTCAAAATTGCCATATCATCACTAACTTTTCTATCCAATATTTTGGCATAATGTTGTGTCGTTTTTAGTGATTTATGACCTAACATTTTGCTTACAGATTCCATTGGCACACCATTAGACAATGTTACAGTAGTTGCAAACGTATGACGAGCTAAATGGGTGGTTAAGTTTTTATTGATACCACACAAGTCTGCTATCTCTTTTAAATAGGCATTAGACTTTTGATTGCTTAATACAGGAAGCAAAACGCCCTTTGTTACTGCTTCTGGATGGTTCTCGTATTTTTTTATAATCTCTAATGCGGTTGGAAGTAGTGGAATGTTACTGCGTGTATCGGTTTTAGTACGCTTTGTCTTTATCCATTTATCGCCATCAATACCAAATACCAAATTGTCTTTTGAGAGCTTCTTAACGTCGCTATATGCTAAACCTGTAAAGCAACAGAATATAAAAATGTCTCTTACTTGCTCTAAACGATTGGTGTGTAATTCTTTTTCGAGCATTGTTTGTATTTCTTCTTCTGAAAGATATTGACGTTCTACTTCTTTTAAACGCACTTTATAATTTAGAAATGGGTCTTTTTTAATCCAATCATTGGCTATTGCAATACGTACTATCTTTTTAAAATTCTTGATATACTTAATTGTACTATTATGCCCGCAGTTTCTAACGGTTTTTAAATAGAACTCAAAATCTGTAATATACTTGTGGTCTATTCTGTTCACAGGAATATCACTTACTTTATACTGATGTTGCATAAACTCTTGCAGATGCTTACATACCGTTTTATAACGCTCTAAAGTTCCTGCCGAAAACTCTCTACCTACTAATTTTTCAACTTGCCTATTGTGATTTTTAAAGATGCTTATAAGTGTTCTTTGTTTTTCCTCAACACCTAAAAACTTGTTTTTAAGGGTTTCTGTAGTAACCTCTTTGTTATCTTGCATTAAGTCTCTTTGGCTTTGATATACTTTTGTAGTAAGTGAATCTAAATATGCATTTAGTTCTCGTATATCTTCTGTTCTTCCAATCGCTTTATTGGCTTCAACGCTCCATTTCTCAATTTCAATGGTACGTTTTGTACTAATCTCTGTACGCTTACCATCTATGGTAATACGTAGGTAAATAGGGCATTTGCCCCGTGCATCTACTTTACTCTTTTTTAAGTAGAATAATAATCCAAATGTTTTGTTCATTCTGGTGACCTTTAATTATACATTAATTTACAAAATTTCGAGGTCTTTTAATTGATATATTATACTGATTTATAAACAGTTATAAACAATTAGGTGACCTAATTAAGGTTTAAAAAAGGTCACCT
Organism: Candidatus Arcticimaribacter forsetii; assembly: GCF_910589745.1. GTDB lineage: Bacteria > Bacteroidota > Bacteroidia > Flavobacteriales > Flavobacteriaceae > Arcticimaribacter > Arcticimaribacter forsetii. The sequence continues at coordinate 1,313,588 of NZ_OU342399.1, read as the reverse complement.
AATAGGTCACCAACAGAATGGTGTTTAATACATATTTTGATGTTTTGGGTAAAATAAAAAGTCCCATAAACATTGAGTTTACAGGACTTTCGTCGATTTTGAATAAATCTTGGCGGAGAAAGAGGGATTCGAACCCCCGGAGGTGTGACCCTCAACAGTTTTCAAGACTGCCGCATTCGACCACTCTGCCATTTCTCCTATGCGGTTGCAAATATACACTCCTTTTTGAACTAATAAAATTTTTAAAACGATATATTATATCTTTTTTTTATCTAAAATTAATATCTTCATTTAAAACTTGAAAATGAATGATTTACTTCAATATGGGCTTCTAATTCTAGTAGGTATGATTGCCGGAGTTATCAATACTTTAGCTGGTGGAGGTTCTTTATTGACGCTTCCTGTTCTTATTTTTATGGGATTACCACCCAATGTAGCTAATGCTACAAATCGTGTGGGTATCGCTTTTCAAGCACTTATTGGTACTGCAGGCTATCGATCCAAAGGAGTTTCAAACTTTCCATTCAATATATATTTAGGAATTTCTGCCTTGATTGGTTCCTTAATTGGAGCACAAATAGCAGTCGACATTAAAGGGGAGACCTTTAATAAATTATTGGCAGTTATTATGATTATTGTTGTGGCGATTATCGTTTTTAAGCCTAAAGCAACTGATTTAAAAATGCCAGAGCGACTTACAGGAAAGTATTTGTTTTATGCTATAATTGGTTTCTTTTTTATTGGAATTTATGGTGGGTTTATCAATGCCGGAATAGGATTTGTAATTATTTTATTTTTGAATAATGTCAATCGGTTATCCTTAATTAAGACCAACGCAACTAAAGTTTCCTTAGTTTTCATTTACACCTGTGGTGCTTTAGCTTTATTTGCTTACAATGGAACGGTCGATTGGTCTTCTGGATTCGTGTTAGCGATTGGGACTTCACTAGGAGCGTGGTGGTCAAGTCGATGGTCTGTTGATAAAGGGGAAGGCGTCATTAAAGTTGCAATGGTAATTATGGTAACAATAATGTCTATAAAGTTGTGGTTTTTTTAGACTAATAACCTACATACTCCATTATTTGTAGCCCATAACCCGTTATTCCTACACGAGGTCCTTGAGAAGAATTTGTAATTACTTTGAGTTTGTTAATTCTTAAATCATGAAGTATTTGAGCTCCAATTCCAAAATCTTTATAATCCATTTTCATAGGAGGTACTTTATGATATTCTCCTTGTCCTTGTATTTCGGTAAGTTCTGTAATTCTGGCTAATAAATTTTCAGACTGTTGTGCTTGATTAATAAAGATTACTGCTCCTTTACCCTCTTTATTAATAAGGCCAAAAATATCATCTAAATAGGACTGTAAGTAGTTTTTACCGTCGTTAGATCCGGTTAGCATCCCTAAAATATCATTATTAATTTGTGAAGAATTAATGCGAGTTAAAACACCCTCGTTTTCATTCCATGTTCCTTTTGTAAGCGCAACATGAACTTGACTGTTTGTAGTTTGTTGGTAAGCTCTTAATCTAAATTCTCCAAATCGAGTTTGTATCTCTGTATCTGCACGTTTTAGAATTAAACTATCGTGTTGCATTCTGTAAGAAACTAGGTCTTCTATAGAAACTAGTTTCAAGTTAAATTTTTCTGCAACTTTGAGCAATTGTGGTAAACGAGCCATGGTTCCATCTTCATTCATTATTTCAACAATTACTCCAGCAGGTTTAAATCCTGCCAGACGAGCAAAATCAATTGCAGCTTCTGTATGTCCTGTTCTACGAAGTACACCTCCTTCTTTTGCAATTAATGGAAATATATGTCCGGGTCTAGATAATTCATTAGGTTGTGTATTTTCGTTTACTAATGCCTCTATGGTTTTGGAACGATCGCTAGCAGAAATCCCCGTTGTAACTCCTTTACCTTTTAAATCTACAGATACAGTAAAAGCAGTTTCTAAAGGATCGGTATTGTTATCTACCATTCGGTTTAGATTGAGTTCGGTACAGCGTTTTTCTGTTAGTGGCGCACAAATTAATCCACGTCCGTGCGTTGCCATAAAATTGATCATTTCGGGTGTTATTTTTTCAGCTGCAGCTAGAAAGTCCCCTTCATTTTCTCGGTTATCATCATCTACAACAATAATGATTTCACCATTTTTGATTGCTTCTATAGCATCTGAAATATGATCTAATTTATTTTTTGACATGGCTGTATAATTCCTTAATTTTTATTTTTTTCATTGTACTTATAAACTTAGAAATAGGGACTGTAACTTTATCTAAGTTTGATATTCCTCGATCGCTCGAAGCTTGTTTGGTTAGGTATATTGCTAAACTTCCAATTATTAAAACGGAAATCCAATTTCCAACGATTGGACTTATGCTACTATCTTCTGCAGCGTTTTTACCAAATACCCCTACATAATGATACGATAAGAAAATAATTATCGCTAAAACTACTGGGAGTCCTAAACCTCCTTTTCTGATAATTGCTCCTAGAGATGCTCCAATTAGAAACAAAAAGAATACCCCAAATCCCATAGTATATTTGTCGTGGAATGAACTTTTATGGAGGTTAATTAGTTTTTGTTTTAAAAAAAATACTTTTTTCTTACTTGCTATACTTTGGATGACTCCTTTTACATTCATCGACATTGAATATAATGCTTGTTTGTGTCTAAAATATTTTTCAGATGTCATGAAGTGTAAAGGATTTTTAAAATAATTTACAAGGGAGTCGTTAAGTATACTGTCTTTGGGTTCGTGCTCGAGTAAACCAATTCCATTAGTTTTAATAAAATTTGATGCATATGATTCTCTAATATCCTTATATTTAACTTCAAGTGAATCAATGCTTTCATTTAACTCTTCTACCTGCTGCATTCTAAAAGTACTTTTGTAGTCCTCCTTTGATAAGTCTACATTATTGAACTGAGACAAATCAATATTCATGACGTACCGATCAAACTTAACTTTACTGTGTGGTATTCTCTTTTTATCTTCTATTTTTTTTGGATCAACTTCTTCGTATCTATTTCCATCGAAAAGCACCAGTTGAAGTTGGTCTCCTATTTCGGCGCTTTTTAATTCTCCTGTTGCTGCTTTTATGACGATATTGTTTTTTAAACTTGGTGTTTTTTCATGTATTATTACATCTTTTAAAAAACGACCTTCATTACCATACTTATCACTTACCTTGATATTCATTTGACCAATATCATTAAAAATCCCTTCTGTTATTGCAAGTGCCGGCTTCAGCTTTGCTAGGTTTCTTCGAAGGTTAAACGATTTTACTTCTGTGTAAGGAATTACATAATTTGAAAAATAAAAACTTCCAATTCCTAAGAAAAAATGAAAAACAATCAAACCTAACATTGCTCTTTGTAATGAAATACCTGTAGATTTCATCGCAGCAAATTCATAGTTCTCTGCAAATGTTCCATAGGTCATTATGGAAGCTAAAAGAACAGAAAGGGGAAGTACCAATGGAACAAGTTTTGGGGAGTAGTAAATTAAAAATTTTAAAATAGTTCCAATATCTATTCCTTTTCCAGCAAATTCATCTATGAATAACCATATGGTTTGAATTATAAAAATCAGCATTAGAATCATGAATACACTTAACAAACGTTGAGCGTAAGAAACTAATATATAACGATCTAAAATTTTCATTTTTAGTTATTAATGTAAAAATTTGGGTATTCAGAACTGTCAAATTCAAAATAGTCATTAGGCAAACTGATGTTTTCTTCTTGATTTAAGATGGTAAGTGTAGTGGTAGTTTTGTTATTCCCAATTTCAATAAGTCTATAAATAGAATTTTTATCAAGGTCTATTCCTAATAGTAAATATCGGATGTCATTATTTTCTTCAGATGGAATTAATTTTACAAACTGAATGGTTCTGCCCATTACTCTTTGGGATATATCCCATTGATAGTCGTATCCTTCTTCATAAAAACTCAATAATTTTGAAGGATTAACGCTGATAGCTTCGTCTGGGTCAGGTGTGCTTATTGTAATTTCTTCGTTTTCAGGTACAATGGTATGTAATTTTTCTCCATCAAATAATTGAATTACATCTAAAAATTCAAGGAGGTATTGATCTCCAGCAAGCGTAACTTTTCCTTCCGTTTCTTGTCTTATTTGTTCTTCTTTATTTTCAAGAACATATTGAAATTCTAATCTTAAATTTTGGTGCGTTTTAATTTCTGTCGAAACTTTATTTAATAAATATTTTGCTTGTTCTGGACCTTGTGCCATTGTAATAAAAGAAAAACCCATTAATAGAAATAGTAAACGCATAGGCATTTGTTTGTAATTATTCATTGTTCAATAACTGTTCCAAAGAAGTCAAATCGGGAATCAAAACTTGTCTCGCCTTACTTCCTTCAAAGGGCCCGACAATTCCAGCTGCTTCCATTTGATCAACTATTCTTCCAGCTCGATTGTATCCCAATTTAAGTTTTCGTTGTAATAGGGAGGCCGAACCTTGTTGTGCTGTTACAATCACTTCAGCAGCTTCTCTAAATAGTGCATCACGATCGCTGATATCATTATCTAAAAGTTTAGTACTTTCTTCTCCAACAAATTCGGGTAATATATGTGCTTCTGGATATGCTTTTTGAGCTCCAATATATTCGACAATTTTTTCAACTTCAGGAGTGTCCACAAAGGCACATTGTATTCGAGTAAGATCATTTCCTTGGGTATATAGCATATCCCCACGACCAATCAATTGATCTGCACCACCGCTATCAAGTATTGTTCTTGAATCAATTTTCGATGTTACGCGAAAAGCAATTCTAGCTGGAAAATTTGCTTTAATAATTCCAGTAATGACATTGACAGATGGACGTTGAGTTGCTATTATTAAATGAATCCCTATTGCTCGAGCCAATTGTGCCAAACGGGCTATAGGGGTTTCAACCTCTTTTCCTGCTGTCATTATTAAATCTGCAAATTCATCAACAACTAATACAATATAAGGAAGAAAACAATGACCTTCATCCGGGTTTAATTTTCTTGCTTTAAATTTAGCATTGTACTCTTTAAGGTTTCGACACATTCCATTTTTTAGCAATTCATATCGATTATCCATTTCAATACAAAGTGAATTTAATGTATTAATTACCTTAGTATTATCTGTTATAATCGCATCCTCAGAATCTGGAAGCTTGGCTAAATAATGTCTTTCAATTTTATTGTAAATGTTAAGCTCTACTTTCTTTGGGTCTACAAGTACAAATTTAACTTCTGCTGGATGTTTTTTATAGAGTAATGAAGTTAAAACTGCATTTAGTCCAACTGATTTACCTTGTCCAGTTGCTCCAGCCATTAATAAGTGAGGCATTTTCGCTAGGTCCACCACAAAAGTTTCATTACTGATTGTTTTTCCCAATGCAATTGGAAGTTCCATTTCAGCGGTTTGAAATTTTTGAGAAGCGATTACGGATCGCATCGAGACAATACTTGGGTTTTGGTTTGGAACCTCTATTCCAATTGTTCCTTTACCTGGAATAGGCGCAATAATTCGAATACCTAACGCTGCAAGAGACAGTGCAATGTCGTCCTCTAAGTTTTTTATTTTGGAGATTCTAATTCCAGCCTCCGGTACAATTTCATAAAGTGTTACGGTTGGACCAATATTGGCCTTAATATTAGCAATACCAATCTTGTAATTTTTTAAAGTATCTACAATTTTGTTCTTATTTGCTTCAAGTTCTTCTTGGTTTATGGTTATGCTTCCATCTCCATAGTCTTTTAATAAATCCAGAGTAGGGTATTGGTATTTACTTAGTTCTAGAGTTGGGTCATATGCTCCAAATTTTTCAACAAGTTCTTGAGCTAAGTTTTTTTCAACCTGATCTTCTTCGGCGATATCGTTGATTTCTATTTCAATATTTTCTTCAGGAATAATTTTCTCTTCTATTGTTTCCTCTACAGAAGAATATGAAGCCTCTGGGTCAATATTTTCAACTGTTTTTTCTACAGTTAAGGGAATGCTTTCTTTTGCAGTGTCCTCAGATATTATTTCACTTTCAACTTTAATATTATTGAAATTTTCGTTAATTATAATTTCCGAATCTTCTTTTGAATCTGACTTTATTTTTAATAAAATTAACTCGGGAGTAATTTTCCAATGCAGTACAATGTATATAAGACTCCCAAAAATTAACAGAACTCCGGTTCCTATAGATCCAATATAATCAGTTATAAAATCAGTAATTTCAAATCCCATTACTCCACTCAGTACAGGAAATAGGTTTGAATAATAACCAAAAAGTAAAGCAAACCACAAAGTGTAATACAGACCCCATGTCCATTGATTTAATAATTTCTCTTTTCTTGTATTGAAAAAGAAAATAAATCCAGTAATAGATAGCAAATACACAATGATATATGCAGCTAAACCAAAAAGTTTAAATATAAAAAAGTGACTTATTGCAGCTCCTAGTTTCGATAAGATATTTGAAGATTGAACAGATCGATCTCCGAGGGCATTTAAAGTACTTTGATCCTGTTCCCAACTAAAGAAATAGGAAGTGAATGCTATGAAAAACAGAATACTACTTAAAATTAGAAATCCACCAAACAGTATTTCGCGGGTACGTTTATTTTCTTCCTTAGAAACGGAAAAAATAGGGACTCTCGGTGAATTAGATTTTTTTGCAGTCATAAATAAAACCTTACCTACAAACTTACAAATAATGCTTGTAATAATGGTTTGAAATTTTAGGAACGGTCTTAAAAAAATAATTTCCCACGAGGGGAAATTATTTAATTCAAAATGTTACTAAAAAATAATCAAAAATGCTTTGATTAATCTAAATCAAAGCGATCAAGGTGCATTACCTTTGTCCATGCTGCTACAAAGTCATGTGCAAATTTGTCAGCGGCATCTTCACAGGCGTAAACCTCACCTAAAGCACGAAGTTGTGAGTTAGATCCAAAAACTAAATCTGCTCTTGTACCGATCCATTTAACTTCTCCACTGGATCTGTCTCTTCCTTCAAATGTTACTTTATCATCAGAAGTTGGAACCCACTTTGTGTCCATATCGTATAAATTAACAAAAAAGTCATTTGTTAATGTTTCTTTATTTTTAGTAAATACCCCATGAGCAGCACCTTTTGCATTGGCATCTAGGACTCTTAATCCTCCAACTAAAACGGTCATTTCAGGAGCAGTTAGTGTTAACAAATGTGCTTTGTCTAATAATAACTCTTCTGCATGACGATCGTTTCCAGCTGCAAGATAATTTCTAAACCCATCTGCTTTTGGTTCTAGTACAGCAAGTGCATCAACATCAGTATTTTCTTGAGTTGCGTCTGTTCTACCCGCGTGGAATGGAATGGAAACTTCATGTCCAGCTTTTTTAGCAGCAGCTTCTACTGCTGCGTCACCCGCTAAAACAATTAAATCGGCAAGTGAAATTTTCTTACTTCCATTACTTGAGTTAAAATTGTTTTGAATTCCTTCTAGTACTGAAATGACTTTAGCTAAATGAGCTGGGTCATTTGCAGCCCAATCCTTTTGAGGTGCTAAGTTAATTCGTGCTCCGTTTGCTCCACCACGTTTATCTGTGCCTCTATATGTTGATGCTGAAGCCCATGCAGTTTTAACTAATTGAGAAATACTCAAACCTGAATCTAATACGGTTGCTTTTAATGCAGCAACATCAGCTTCATTTACTAATTCATGATCTACAGCAGGAACAGGGTCTTGCCATATTAATGCTTCTGAAGGTACTTCTGAGCCAAGGAATCTAGAGATAGGCCCCATGTCACGGTGAGTTAATTTATACCAAGCACGAGCAAAAGCATCTGCAAATTCGTTAGGATTTTCATGAAAACGTTTAGAAATTTCTAAATATGCAGGATCTTTAATTAATGCAATATCTGTAGTCGCCATCATTGGCGCATGCTTTTTATTAGGATCATGTGCATCAGGAACTGTATCAGATCCTGCACCATCTTTTGGTGCCCATTGTTGCGCTCCAGCAGGACTATGAGTTAATTCCCATTCGTATCCAAATAAGGTATCAAAATAACTATTATCCCAAGTAGTTGGAGTAGGAGTCCAAGCTCCTTCAAGTCCACTTGTAATTGTGTCTCCACCCTTACCGGAACCAAAGCTGTTAATCCAACCAAAACCTTGGTTTTCCATACTTGATCCTTCTGGTTCTGGTCCTACATGATCAGGGTCACCAGCTCCGTGTGTTTTTCCAAATGTATGCCCACCAGCTACTAAAGCAACAGTTTCTTCATCATTCATTGCCATTCGTGCAAAAGTTTCACGGATATCTCTAGCCGAAGCAATAGGATCTGGCTTTCCGTTTGGTCCTTCTGGGTTCACGTAAATTAATCCCATTTGAACTGCACCTAGTGGATTTGCAAGTTCGCGATCACCCGAATAACGTTGGTCACCTAACCATTCAGTTTCTGGTCCCCAGAATATATCTCCTTCTGGCTCCCAAACATCTTCACGACCACCCCCAAAACCAAATGTTTTGAAGCCCATTGATTCCAATGCAACATTTCCTGTAAGGATCATTAAATCCGCCCAAGATAATTTTTTACCATATTTCTTTTTTATTGGCCATAGTAAACGTCTTGCTTTATCAAGATTTCCGTTATCTGGCCAGCTGTTCAAAGGTGCGAAACGTAAAGTCCCTGCAGACGCACCACCACGTCCGTCAGAAACTCGGTATGTTCCTGCACTATGCCATGCCATGCGAATAAAAAACGGACCATAATGACCATAATCTGCTGGCCACCAGTCTTGGGAATCCGTCATTAAATCATTTAAATCTTTTTTAACAGAAGCCAAATCTAGGCTACTAAATTCTTTAGCATAATCAAAATCTGAACCCATTGGATTTGTTACAGGAGCGTTTTGATGTAATATTTTTAAGTTTAATTGCTCTGGCCACCAATCTGAATTTGATAAAGCGGCAGCTGTTGTGTGTCTTTGTTCTGCTGGAGCAAAAGGACATTTCCCTTCTCCATTACCTAAATGTTCCATGATATAATTTTAAAGTTTAAAATAACAAAATATAAATGAGTTCATTCTTAGTTTTTCATTTAATATAATTACAGAAACATAAGAAAAACTTATGAAGCATATATAAAGGATTAAAATACAGTAAATCTCTAGTAACCTATGACTATTTGACTGTTGTTATTTTTTTGATTTTAATCCCAAAATAAGCGTAAATTAAAGTCATAAACGGACTCAGCCAATTAAAAATGGCATAAATAAAATACTCTCCAACACCAACTCCTAGCACACCTGACTGATATGCTCCACAGGTATTCCATGGGATTAATACAGAAGTAACTGTTCCTGAATCCTCTAAGGTTCTACTCAGGTTTTCTGGCGCTAAGTTTTTGTCTTCGAATGCTTTGTTAAACATTTTTCCAGGAAGAACAATCGATAAATATTGATCCGAAGCTGTAAGGTTAATAACTACACAGGATGCTGCTGTACTCGCAAATAATTGAAAGGTAGACTCTGCAACGGACAACAAGGCATTACTTAACTTTTTTAATCCTCCTATTGCGTCCATGATACCACCAAAAACCATAGCACAAATAATCAGCCATATAGTTCCTAGCATTCCTTTCATTCCGCCCGAGCTAAATAAGTCATTCAATAACTCATTGTTTGTAGTGATGCTTATATCACTGGTAATCGCATTCATGACCCCTTGATAACCACTGCTTATAGTTAAGGTTTCTGAACCTGCAATCTTAGTCACAATATCAGGTTGAAAAATTAAAGCAAAAATACCTCCCAAAAGAGTCCCCGCAAGTAGTGCTGCTAGAGGAGGTGTTTTTTTTATGATTAAAACAATAACCAATATGGGAACAATAAATAAGCCTAAATTTATAGTGAAACGCTCTTTAATGCTCGTTAGTAAAACATCTGTATCTGCTGCTCCTGAAGTGTTTTGAAAGAATCCAAGAATTAAAAAAACAACCATTGTAATTACAATACTTGGTATTGTAGTGTGAGTCATATATTTAATGTGAGTAAATAAATCTGATCCAGCCATAGCAGGAGCTAGATTAGTTGTATCACTTAATGGAGATAATTTATCTCCAAAATAGGCTCCAGATATTACAGCCCCTGCTACCATTCCAACAGGGATTTCTAAAGCGCGTCCAATTCCAATTAACGCTATTCCAACAGTTGCAGATGTAGTCCAACTACTCCCTGTTGCTATCGAGATTATAGCACAGATAATGATACAGGCTGGTAAAAATATACTTGGATGTAAGATTTGTAATCCATAATAGATCATTGCAGGTATAATTCCACTTAATAACCAGGTTCCAGCTAGAGCTCCAACAAACAACAAAATTAATATCGCACCCGTTGTTGATTTTAAGTTTGAACCAATTGCATCCAGCATAGATTCGTAGGTTATTTTATTTTTAAAACCAACAATAGCTGCCACAGCTGCACCAATTAATAATATGAATTGATTGGAACCCCCAAGAGCATCATCCCCGAAGATGGTTACATTAAACGATAATAGAAGAACTAAAATAATTACCGGGATCAAAGCACCCCTGAGAGTAATAGAAGATTGATTTTCTTGTTGCATTAAAAATATATTAAATGTAATAATACAACTTTTTTATAGCTTACTAAAACTGAATTGTCAAACTAATTTCATAGCTACTCCATACAGGTTTTAGAGTTGGAAGAATTCAAGGCTTATCGCACTATGTATTATTGCAAAGAACAAAATAAATGATTTCATAAATAAAGATTTAGGTTTGAAGAAATGTTCATCAAATTCTATGATTTAATTGATAAATAAATTATTTAACATTTTTTTTAAAAGAACAAAAATCAAATACTAGGGTAGTGAGAGAAACATTTGTATTTTTGCATTGCAATTTTTAAAAAATAAATGATGAGTAAATTTGATGTTGCTGTAATTGGATCAGGACCAGGTGGTTATGTAGCTGCAATTCGTTGTGCACAGTTAGGAATGAAAACAGCTTTAATAGAAAAGTATAGTACCCTTGGAGGTACCTGTTTAAATGTTGGATGTATACCTTCTAAAACACTTCTAGATTCTTCACATCATTATGAAGACGCTATTAAGCATTTCGATACCCATGGGATTGAAATTCCTGGAGACATAAACATAAACTTTGAAAAAATGATTGGGCGTAAACGTTCAGTTGTTGAGCAAACTACGAAAGGAATCGAGTTTTTAATGGATAAAAATAAGATTACAGTTTTCCAAGGTTTAGGAAGTTTTGTGGATGATACCCATATTCTAGTAGATGGTGAGAACAAAGAAACAATAGAAGCAAAGAACACGATAATTGCAACAGGTTCTAAGCCAGGCTCTCTACCTTTTATTACAATAGATAAAGAACGAGTTATTACTTCTACAGAAGCATTAGAGCTTAAAGAAATCCCTAAACACCTTGTTGTTATTGGAGGGGGAGTAATTGGCCTTGAGTTAGGACAAGTATATAAAAGGTTAGGTGCTGAAGTTTCCGTAATTGAATATGCAGATCGAATTACACCTGCAATGGATAGTGCTTGCTCTCGTGAATTGACAAAAGTTTTGAAAAAACAAGGAGTTAAATTTTATTTATCTCATGGAGTAAATAAGGTTGAACGAACTGGTGATACAGTTCAAATTACTGCAACAGACAAAAAAGGAGCAGAAGTTTCTTTTGAAGGAGATTATTGCCTAGTTTCTGTGGGTAGAAAACCATACACTGCTGGTCTAAATGCAGAAGCTGCTAGAGTTCAATTAAATGAACGCGGACAAGTAGAAGTAAATGATCATTTGCAAACAACAGCTTCTAATATTTATGCTATTGGTGATGTAGTTCGAGGAACTATGCTTGCTCATAAAGCTGAAGAAGAAGGTGTGTTAGTTGCTGAATTTTTAGCAGGTCAGAAACCACATATTGATTATAACTTAATACCTAATGTAATTTATACATGGCCAGAAGTTGCATCTGTTGGAAAAACTGAAGAACAACTTAAGGAAGCAGGTGTTCAATATAAAAGTGGACAATTCCCTATGCGAGCTTTAGGTCGTGCACGGGCAAGTATGGATACCGATGGTTTTGTTAAAATTCTAGCTGATGCAGCAACAGACGAAGTGTTAGGTGTACATATGGTTGGTGCTCGAGTTGCTGATTTAATTTCTGAGGCAGTCACTGCAATGGAATTTAGAGCCTCAGCAGAGGATATTGCTCGTATGAGTCATGCGCATCCAACATATGCTGAAGCAGTTAAGGAAGCGGCACTAGCTGCAACTGAAAATCGCCCGCTACATATCTAAAATAAATCTTTTAGATTTTATTTTTTTTATAGAACTTGACCATGAGTTCTGCTATTTCTGGTCCCGCATCTTCTTGTAGAAAATGCCCACCTTTGATGGTTTTATGTTCCTGGTCTTTAGTTCCCGGCACCAGTTTCTGAAATACTTTATCTCCACCCTTAGTGATGGGATCTTGATCACTAAAAAGTGTTAAAAAAGGTTTTTTCCATTGGGTCAATATTTTCCATGCATTTTTGTTGTTTTCACATTCAGGATTTTGTTCAGTGGTGGGAACCAGTGCTGGAAAAACTCTGGCACCTGCTTTGAAACTATCATCGGGAAACGGCGCATTGTATGCTGCTAATACCTCCTTGGATAAATCTGTTGTTGTTGCCATTTGAATAACAGTTGCTACATCAAATTCTGGACTATTAGCTGCAAAGTTTTGCCAATCTAAAAATGCCTGAGGTGGGCTTACGCTTCCTGTAGGAAGCATTGTGTTTCCCGCAACTACAGATGTGAAATTATTAGGGTTTGCAGTCAATAAGCGTAAACCAATGAGACCACCCCAATCTTGAATAAAGATATTTATGTTTTTTAATTCTAGATGATCTAATAAAGCATGTGTCCATTTTATATGACTTGCATAGCTATAATCGGTTTGTTCCGATGGTTTATCTGATTTTCCAAAACCAATTAAATCAGGTGCAATAACTCGGAATCCAGAATGTACTAAAGTCGGAATCATTGTTCTATATAAATAAGACCAACTTGGTTCTCCGTGGAGAAGTAAAATAATTGGGCCATCTGGATTTCCTTCATCTAAATAATGCATTCTTAATTCAGAATTTATTTGATGATAGTTAGCTTTAAATGAATAATCTTTAAGATTTTCAAATGCAGTTTCAGGGGTTCTCAATACGTTCATTATTCACATTTTATTGCAGGATTTCCAGCCCAATTTATAACTTCTTTTAAAAGTTGTTTGTAGTGTAAATTTTGGTAATATTCTGATTTATGACCCAATGCAGAGTAAAATACCTTCCCTTTTTTTATGCAGTTATACCATACTATTGGATGATCTTCAGCCATTCCAAAGTCTTTATCTGCTAAGGTTCCATCTTCCAAAACACCGCTCATAACTAAATTTGTTTCATCGAGGGTATAAAGGATTTTAGCACCTTTTTTTCTAGGACTTTCATAAAACACATACCATTCTTCTTCTTGATTCCATTGACTAATAAGTGTGTCGCATTTTGGAAAGCCGGGAGGGCATTCTTTATTTAAAACACCTATTTGATATTGCGGAACCATAGGATGATGTGAAAAACGAGCGTTAATAACTTCATCATAATACCAATCCCAAGTTCCGGAATTATCACCAGAGCCATGAATACCTATAAAGCTACCTCCTTGTTCGATGTATTTTTTGAAATTAAGACGTTGCTCTTCATTAAGTGTAGATCCAGTAACGTTATTCCATAAAACAATATCAAAAAGTTTGAGTTGGTTCGAATTGTAAATTGAAGCATCATCTAGGAAAGTAATGACCCAATTGTTCTCTTTAGCGAGGGATGAAAGCATTTCTTTTGCAGCTGGAATTGCTTCTTCATGATACCATCCGTTTGCTTTCGAGTAAACTAAAATATTTAAATTCAGTGTATCAAGATTTAATTCTACAAAGGGAGAATTATTTGTTTCTTTTATGGTCTTAGATAGTTGCATTCTTGCAATGAAATAGAATACTATGATTACAATTATTGCAAAATATCTTTTTTTCATAAAAGCTAATTATACGGAGGTTTTTGCTTTAGATTTAATTTACTCCAAAGTATAAAAAATAATCTACTTCTATACTTGTGTATATAAAATGTTATAAATAAACAAGTTATGGTAAACAAGATAGCGCTAATAGTACTCTCGGTTATTGTGCCTGAATATTTATAGTATTTATAAATTCCAATACCATAAAGGCTGCCGTACAATATAAAATAGTGTACGATGTATATTGTCAATGTTTTTTGTCCGATCCAAACCCAAAAACCTTTGGAGAAAATGAGGTTTAGTGACATGAAAATTGCAATTAGAATAAAGACATCGCCCAGTCTAATAAAAAGGAAATTATTGTATGCAACCTTGTTCAATAACAACCAATTTGTCTGTTCATAAACCCAAATAAATAAATCAGAAGATTTTTTAATTAGAAGAAATCCAAAAATTGCAAAACACAAACTTTTATAAAAAAAATGCTTAGGTTCATTCCCAAATAAAACCGCTATAAAAGCTCCAAAACTTACATATCCTAACCAAGGGAAAATATAAAAAACTCCTCCATTTGCTTTAGTTAAATATGCCGCAAGGAAAGGGCTAAGGTGATCAAATTTTATATCTACATAAAGGGGTTGTGTAAAGAAAATAATCAGTGTTATTCCTAAAAAAAATAAAGCAACTCCCTTTTTCAAATAACTAAACAAAGCATACGATGTTACAGTGAATATCAATCCTAAGCCTATGATTTGAAGTACATCTGGCATTAAAAAAGAATGGTTCAGCTTTCCCTGAATCAACATTGGCAAATTTAATCTCAAAAGATATCCCCACAGGATTAATTCAATCCCTCGTTTCAATCCTTTTTTTATTCTAGGATTATGAAAACCTTGAATTGGATTTTTAAGAAGTAAGAAATAAACAACCCATCCAGTAACCGTAAAAAAAACAGGCCCTGTAAATCCTCTACAATAAAGCCAAAAAGAGTATAAGTAGTTGTCAGAATTTATATAAATGGGATCAAGAATGCCACTTATAAAATGTCCTTGAAGCATCATTAAAATAGCAAATGCTCTCAGGGCATCTAAAAAATAGAGTCTTTGAATTGGTTGTAGTTTAGTTTTCACAACTACAAATGAAATGAATAGTATCCGTACTTCCTAACGATGGAGCTTTTTAGCTTTTATTTAATGGAATTAAAATTCCAATATTTGTTTTTTGGAAGTGGTGCTTCAAAGCTTATAAATTCCATTGATTTTGGATCTTTATAGTTTATTTTCCAAGAATGTAGACCTATAGATAAAGGCAGGTGTTTTGTGTTAGCACCATATTTTTCATCCCCAATTATAGGACATCCCATATCGGATAGTTGTGCTCTTATTTGATGAAAACGACCTGTTTTTGGCTTTATTTTAAGTAAATATCCAAACTCGTTTTTATCAATAACTTCATATGTTAATATAGCTTCTTGGGTTTCTTTTGATTTTACTTTTTTAATTTCAGATTTCTTTTTTAAATTATTTTTAAACAAGAAGTTAACCAATTCATCTTTCCTTATTTCGGGTTCTTTTTCAACAATTGCTAGATAGGTTTTTTGAACTTTTTTAGTACTGAAAAGTTTATTGAAGTTGACGAGTATACTTTTTTTCTTTGCAAAAATTAGTACTCCACTTGTAACTCGATCAAGTCGATGAATGATTCCAATGAACGGGTTTTTTCTAACTTTTGTTAAATGATTTTTTACTTGATCCTCTACGGTTATTTTTTCGAATGGACTTTTCTCGCTGATCAACCCACTTTGTTTATTTACTACTATTAGGTCTTTGTTTTCATGGATCACTTCTAACATCATCTTTGGTATCTGTCTTTATATTCATACAAAAAAGTCAATTCTATCTAATTTAATTCTTGAACTTGTTTACTTTAATCCTAAAAAATATCTTGCTTTAGATTTAGACTGAGCTCCTATTCGGTCATAAAACTTCATAGCACGTTTGTTAAATTCTGGTGTTTGCCACTGAATATGTGAACATCCATTTTCTTTTGTTTCTTTTTTTATTCGATTCACTAATTCTTCTCCTATTCCAAAGCCTCTAAATTTATCGTCCATAAACAAACAGTCCATATAAATATAAAATTCAGCATCCCAGGTAGAAAATTGTTTCATGTAGGTTGCATATCCAATCAGTTCTTTTTTATGTTCAACAACCAAACAAAATAAACTAGGATCTTTTTTGAATAAATGAGAATCCAATAGTTCTTTTTTATTTGTTGCATCGTATTCACTTTGCTCAAAAACAGCATGTCTTTCACATAATCCAACTAAATTATTTAAGTCAGATTTTATGGCAAACCTTAGTGTGTAATTATCCATTTTTTTTTATTTAGTTATTTTAAAATTAGATCAGAATATTTAATTTAGAATAGTTCAATCACGTAATCCGTTTCTGTCAAAGCGTGAAACAAAATTCCATATGATCTGGGAGGTAGTTTTCCCCTGATAGTTTGTATTAAACCAAATGTGTTCTCCTCCTATATATTTAAAATGTTCTACACGAACACCGTCATCCCCTTGACTATAGATATAATGCTCTACAGTACTTTCTGAATTTACATCGGGTTGGATTGCAGTGTTATTAAAATTAATCCAATAATCTAAAACGCTTTGAGCGGAATTATAATCATTATTTCCCTCATATGGAATAACATCATCAGAAGTTCCATGAAGATGTACAACAGGCATTGGACTTGAATTAGAGCTTCCACAACTCAATTGTACTCCAGAAACTGAAGCTACTGCTGCTATAAGGTTACTTTTGTAATTAGCTAAACCATAAGCCATCATTCCGCCATTAGAATATCCAACAGCGTAAACACGTTGATTATCTATTGAATATTCATTAGATATTTTTGAAATTAATGAATCAATAAAACCAAGGTCATCAGCTGTACTTTTATTATCACCTCCAACAGGACAAGGGTTCCAATGTGATGTATTGTTCAGACAACTGCCTTGTGGATACACTAAAATAAAAGAATTGGCTTCTGCCTCCTCTCGCATATCAGCATAACTGCTGTACTCTGAAGCACTTCCTCCAAAACCATGAAAATTTAATACCATGGGTACAGGATTAGAACTTCTATAACTACTAGGAATGTAGAGAATATATTCTCTTGTTTCTCCAGAATGTAGCATTGTCTCTGGATTTTGATTTGAAAAACATGCATTAAAATTCCCTTTATAATTGTCTGAACTACAACTAACAGTCAATAACAAGAAAAGTAAATGCAGACCGATATTTTTTTTCATTACAATTATTATTAAAGGATCTTAATTTATTTAAATTACACTAAAGGTATTTTTATAAATTTAATAATAATTGTTTGAAGGAATTTTTTATTTAAATCTTAACGTAACCCATTCATTTTTTCTCTAATCTGTTCTAACCCTAAGTTTCCAATACTTCCTAAATGAGTGTGTTCAACTGAACGGTTTGGATCATAATCTCCATTTTCAATTGCATTTCCTAATTCTCTATAGGCATCTCTAAAAGGCATTCCATCTTGAACTTTTGCATTCAATGTATCAACACTAAAGAGGTAATCATATTTAGATTGATCGGTTATGTTTTTTGAAACTTCAATTTTTGGAAGACTAAACAACAACATATCTAAGCATGCTTTTAATTCTTGAATTCCATCAATTATTGGACCTTTAGCAAGTTGTAACTCCCTATGGTAACCGGAGGGTAAATTTGTTGTTAGTAAAGTTAATTGGGTTGGTAAAGCTTGAAGAGCATTACACTTACCTCGGATCAATTCAAAAATATCAGGATTTTTTTTATGTGGCATTATACTCGAACCTGTTGTAAGATCATCTGGAAAGGATACAAAATTGAAATCTTGCCCCATATATAAGCAAACGTCCATAGCAAATTTAGAAAGTGTACTTCCCACCATACTTAGTGCAACAGCTGTTGTTTTTTCAACTTTTCCACGACTCATTTGAGCTGCAACGGAGTTGTATTTTAAAGTTCCAAAGTTCAATGCTTCAGTAGTATATTCTCTGTCAATAGGAAACGAACTACCATATCCTGCTGCACTACCTAGGGGATTTTGATCTACTAAACAAAATGCAGTGTTTAAAAACTGAACATCATCAATTAGACTTTCGGCATAAGCAGAAAACCACATTCCAAAAGAAGATGGCATGGCTACTTGTAAATGGGTGTAACCTGGGATTAATTCATTTTTATGTTGTTCTGCTAAACTCATTAAAAGATCGAATAATTCAATTACAGTTTTTTTAATTCCAGTAATTTCATTTTTTAGATATAAGTGCATTGCAACTAAAACTTGATCATTTCGAGATCGTGCAGTGTGTATTTTTTTCCCTAAATCACCTAATTGATCGGTTAGAACATGTTCAATTTTAGAATGCATATCTTCAAATTCATCTTCTATCGTAAAGCTCCCTTCTAGAGCTTTCTTTTTTAGATTATTTAAAGCAAGGGTAACTAAATTGGCTTCTTCCTTAGTTAAAAGTCCAATTTTAGCTAGCATTTGAGCATGAGCGCTAGATGCCTCACAGTCATATGCTGCTAGTAATAAATCGTATTCGCGATCACTACCAACGGTAAAATGATCTACTTTTTGATGTGCTGCGTTACCTTTTTGCCAAAGTTTCATAAGATTTCATTCAATAAGTTGATATATATAGAAATGCCCTCCTCAATTTCAGAGACATGAATGTATTCATTTGCGGTATGTGATCTTGTCGAGTCTCCAGGACCAAGTTTTAGGGAAGGACAAGATAATTTTGCTTGATCTGATAGGGTAGGAGATCCGTATGGTTTTCTTCCTAATTCTATTCCTGTTGTTACCAATTCATGATCTAAAGGAATTGATGAGGAATTTAGATCTATTGATCTAGGCGTTAATTTACAAGGAGCTTCCTTTTGAAGTAAATCAACAATTTCTTGATTAGTATAACGGTCATTCACTCGAACATCAATAACCAAATTTACTTCGGCAGGAACTACATTGTGTTGTTTTCCAGCACTTACTTGTGTTACGGTCATTTTTACAGGTCCTAATTGATCTGATACTTTTTCGAATTCAAAGTCATTAAACCACTGTAATACTCCTGGTAGTTTCATGATTGGATTATCATCATTTGGATGTGCAGCGTGACTTGCTGTTCCAGAAATAACTCCGTCAAATACAACCAGACCCTTCTCAGCTACAGCTAGTTGCATCAGGGTAGGTTCTCCCACTATTGCAACATCAATAGGTGGTAATGTTTTTAAAAGAGAGTTGAGCCCCAAAGGACCAGAGCTTTCTTCCTCCGCAGTAGCTGCGATAATGAGATTGTATTTTGGGTTAGGATGTTCATAGTAATGTGTAAAAAGTGCAATCAGTGAAACGAGTGGACCTCCTGCATCGTTACTCCCTAAACCATAGAGTTTTCCATCTTCTACATGGGGTTGAAATGGATCTTTGGTATAAGCACTATTTGGTTTTACAGTATCGTGATGTGAATTTAAAAGTAGGGTAGGTTTACCTTCTTCAAACGTATGATTGAAGGCGTAAACATTATTATTTTCACGCATGAATGGAATGTCATGGTCTGTAAACCATTTTTCTATCCTTTCTGCTGTTCCTTGTTCTTCGCTTGAAAAAGATTGAATTGAAATTAAATCTTTTAACAATGCTAAGGCTTCTTGGGTTAAGACTTCGTTCATTTTATAGTGTTAATGAGGTATGTTTAATTTTTCCACCAATCATTTCCGGTTTTCCAATCGCTACTTTTGAGACTCCTTGATTAAGTGCATCAAATGCATTTTTCATTTTCGGTAGCATACCTTCATGAATAATTTTGTGTTCTTTTAATTCTTTATATTTTTTTGAATCTATATGTTCAATCAGGGAATCATCTTCCTCAACAGATTCTAATACCCCAGGTTTTTCAAAACAATAAAATAAGTTTACTTCAAATTTAGTGCTTAGTGCTACTGCAATTTTTGAGGCAATCGTGTCTGCATTTGTGTTTAAGATTTGACCGGAACCTGTATGAGTTAATGCACAACAAACTGGACTTAATTTTTGTTTTAATAAATTAACAAAAAATGCAGAGTTAACCAATGTAACATCTCCAACAAACCCATAATCAATTGGTTTTGCAGGTCTTTTTTTAGCTCTAATCGCATTTCCATCTGCCCCTGATAATCCGATGGCATTACAGTCCAGCCCTTGGAGTAGGGCAACAATGTTTTTATTAACTTGACCTCCGTAAATTCCAGTTATTAGCTCTAGAGTTTCAGCATCAGTAATTCTTCGTCCATCATTCATTTGTACAGGAATACCTAAACGCTCAGCCCAAAGTGTAGCTTTTTTACCCCCACCATGAACAAGGATTTTATTTCCTTCTAATTTTGCAAATTCTTGAAGAAATGGGAATAACGTTTTAGGGTTTTCAATTACATTTCCACCAACTTTTACAATATTTAGTTTAGACATGATCGATTATTGTTTTTAGAACAGCTTGTGCAGCATAAGTTCTGTTATTCGCTTGTTCTATAACCAGCGAGTTAGAATTATCTAAAACTCCATCAGCTACTACAATGTTTCTTCGTACTGGAAGACAATGCATAAATTTAGCATTATTTGTTAATTTCATCTTGTCAGCTGTTAGCATCCATTCGTCATCTGTTCTGAGTATAGAGCCATAATTTGAGTAAGAGCACCAGTTTTTTGCATATACAAAATCAGCATTTTTTAAAGCTTCTTCTTGATTATGAATCACAGGAATATCTTTTGTAATTCTAGGATCTAGATCATATCCTTCTGGGTTTGTTATTACAAATTCTGCATCTTGATGTTCCATCATTTTAACAAAAGAATTACCAACCGCATGGGGTAATGCTTTTGGATGTGGTGCCCAGGACAAAACAACTTTTGGTTTATGAAGTGTTTTATGTTCTGCTAAAGTTAATGCATCTGCCAGAGCTTGTAGGGGGTGACCGGTAGCACTTTCCATATTGATTACTGGAATACTTGCGTAGTTAGCAAAACTGTTTAAAACAATTTCTGCTTCGTCTTGTTCTTTGTTATTAAGGGAAGCAAAAGCACGAATTGCTACAACGTCACAATACTGAGAAATAACGGCTGCTGCTTCTCGAACATGTTCAGAACGAATTCCTCGCATTTCTGTTCCATCTTCAAATTCAAGAGCCCAAGCTTCGTTTGAGAAATTCATTACTAAGGTTTCGAATCCTAAATTCTGAGCTGCTTTCTGGGTGCTTAATCGTGTTCTTAAACTTGGATTGAAAAATATTAACCCTAAAGTCTTCCTTTTTGCATGATTTTCGAATGCATAAGGATCCTCCTTTAGAGATTTAGCAAGTTCTAAGGCAGCATCAAAATTTGGAAGGTCAGTAAGGGATATGAAATTTTTCATTTGTTAGTTTTTATGTTCTTTAAGTGCTTCTTTTAAACTCTTAAAGAAATAGTCAATATGTTTTTTCTGGACCGTTAAGGGGGGTAAAATTCTCAGTAGTTTCTTGTTACTACTTCCTCCAGTAAATATTTTTTTATCGTAAATTAATGTTTTTCTTAGATCACCCACTTCAAAGTTAAATTCAAGTCCTAACATTAATCCACGTCCTTTTATTTTGGACACTTGCAGAATCTCTTTTGCTTGTTCTACAAAGTAAGATTCCATAGCTTTCGCTTTCGCTTGTAAGTTTTCTTTTTCTAAAACTTCCAAAACTGCAATAGAGGCTGCACAGGCTAGATGATTACCACCAAATGTAGTCCCTAACATACCGTATTTAGCTTTGATGTTAGGATGAACTAAAATTCCTCCAATAGGAAATCCATTCCCCATCCCTTTGGCCATAGTAACAATGTCTGGCTCTATAGCATATTTTTGATATGCAAAGAAGGTTCCTGTTCTTCCAAATCCGGACTGAACTTCGTCTGCAATTAAACAACTATTATAGTGTTTACAAAGACGATTCATTTCTAAAACAAAATCATCTGTCGGTTGATCTAATCCACCAACTCCTTGAATACTTTCAAAAATTACTGCACAAACATCTCCCTTTTGAAGTTCTTCTTCAAGACTTTTAGCATCATTAAATTCAATAAAAGTAACTGCCTGTTGTTTGTTTAAAGGTGCATTTATATTTGGATTGTCTGTTGCCGCAACTGCTGCACTGGTTCTTCCGTGAAATGCGTTTTTAAAAGCTATAATTCTTTTTTTGTCGGTATGAAAAGAAGCAAGCTTTAAAGCATTTTCAATAGCTTCCGCACCAGAACTACATAAAAACAATTGGTAATCATGGCAACAAGATTGGTACCCAATACCATCTGCAAGCTCTTGTTGCAAAGGGTTTTGTATTGCATTTGAATAGAAACCAATGTTATCTAACTGATCTTTTATTTTTTTGATGTAATGTGGATGTCCATGACCGATTGATATAACAGCATGTCCTCCATATAGGTCTAGATATTCAGTGCCTTTTTCATCGTATACATAAACGTCCTTTGCTTTTACAGGTGTTACTTCATAAAGTGGGTAAACATCAAATAACTTCATATTTATTCTGTTGAGATTTCGTTAATCTTATTAAATGATGCTGTTAACCCTTGTATTAACGAGGAGCTAAGTCCCTGGTGTTCCATTTCATTTAAACCTGTAATAGTACATCCTCTTGGAGTTGTAACTTTATCAATTTCCTCTTCTGGGTGAGACTTATTTTCATTCAAAAGTGTTGCTGCTCCTAAGGCAGTATACATTGCCATATCCATAGCTTCTTTTGCTTCAAAACCTAGCTGAACTCCACCTTGAGTCATGGCTCTAATTAATCGCATCCAAAATGCAATTCCACTTGCACAGATTACTGTGGCAGCTTGCATATTCTCCTCTGATATTTTAATCGAAGTTCCCAATCCATTGAAGATTGCACTCGCAATATCAATACGTTTTTTACCAACTTCATTAGAGCAAATGCAAGTCATTGATTTACCAACAGATATTGCAGTGTTAGGCATGCTTCGAATTATTGGAAACTCGGCACCGATAATGCGTTCAATTCGCTCAATTTTAAATCCAGTTATTGTAGAAATAATAACATGCTTGTCCGTTAGCAAATGCTTTATAGAGGAAAGTATGTTTTCAAATTGACCCGGTTGAACTGCAAAAATTAAAATATCAGAGTTGGTAATTGCTTCCGAATTATCCGTAGTTAGTATCACATTTTTATTAGCTCCGTATTCTTCTATTGAACTTAAATTTCTCTTTGTAAGATACAGTTTTGTGATTGTATTATTAATAATTAAGCCTTTTGCGATGCTTAAACCAAGATTCCCAGTACCTATAATTGCAATTTTCATTATGTTTTATTTAGTTTTAAAAAGTAGACCCTTTTAAGTTTAGTCCTAATTTTTCTTCCCATCCAAAAATTAAATTTAAATTTTGAATAGCTTGTCCAGATGCTCCTTTAATTAAATTGTCGATCACTGATGTAACCAGTAAAGTGCCTTCATGCAAGTGTAAGTGAATGAAGCAGTTATTTGAGTTTATGACCTGTTTTAAAGAAATTTCTTGTTCTGAAACATGTGTAAAAGGATCATTTGCATAATAGTTTTTGTAAAGTTCCTTTGCTTCCTCCAAAGTTCCTTGATATGAGGTGTACGCCGTAGCAAAAATTCCTCTGGTAAAATCACCTCGGTGGGGTAAAAAATGAATTTGAGGTTTTGACCCTTGAAGAGTTTCAATGGTTTCATTAATTTCTCCAAGATGCTGGTGCGTAAAGGGTTTGTACCAGGATACGTTATTGTTTCTCCAACTAAAATGAGCAGTTGCAGAAAGACCAACACCCGCTCCAGTACTTCCAGTAGTTGCATTAATGTGAACACTGTTCGAAAGCTTATTTTCCTTTGCTAAAGGAAGTAATGCTAATTGAATTGCGGTTGCAAAACATCCTGGATTTGCTATTGCATTTGTTTGTTCAATGGCTTCTTTATTAAGTTCAGGTAAGCCGTAGATGAATTTTCTTCCCATAAATTCACTATCGCTTGATAGTCTAAAATCATTACTTAAGTCAATGATTATAGTCTGGTCAGAAAATCTTTTCTGCTCTAAAAATTTAGAAGAATTTCCATGACCAAGGCAAAGAAAAACTACATCAACTTCTAAATTCACCTGATCTGTAAAGTTCATAGAAGTTGTTCCAAGTAAATCTGGATGGGTATCGCTTATTGCAAAACCTGGTCTTGTTGTACTGTAAACAAAGTTTAATTCAAGTGCTGGATGATTCAGAACAAGTCTTAGTAGTTCTCCTCCTGTATACCCTGATCCACCAATTATACCTACTGTTTTCATTATATATCGTTATTGTTTACACTCCCATAAATGGTATGTGCGTTTGCTGTTATTTTTATAAAACCTTTAGCGTCATCTGCTGTCCAGCCTTTATTCATTTCTCCATAACTTCCAAAAGAAGCATTCATTAAATCGTTCGGGGATTGGATTCCTTCCATCTCAAAACGGTAGGGATGTAATGTTAGGGTTACAGATCCGTTTACAGTTTTTTGACTACTCTCCAGGAAAGACTCAATATCTCTCATAACGGGATCTAAATAATTTCCTTCATGTAATTGCATACCATAGAAACTCCCCATCTGTTCTTTTTGAAATTGTTGCCACTTCGAGAGGGTATGTTTTTCTAGTAAATGATGTGCTTTTATTATAATCAAAGGAGCTGCAGCTTCAAAACCTACGCGTCCTTTTATCCCAATAATCGTATCTCCTACATGAATATCTCTTCCAATAGCATAACCTTTTGCAATTTCTTGTAATTGTTGAATAAGGGCAACCGAATTTCCTTTTACTCCATCTATTCCTTTTAATTCTCCTTTTTCAAAATCAAGTGTAATTTTCTTTGATTCGGATTTCACTAATTGACTCGGATATGCTGAACTAGGTAAAGCTTGATGTGATGTAAGTGTTTCACTACCTCCAACACTAGTTCCCCATAGACCTTGATTAATTGAATATTGTGCTTTCTCCCATGAGAGTTCTATTCCCTCTGATTTTAGGTATTCAATTTCTGCTTCCCTAGAGAGTTGTTGGTCTCTAATTGGAGTAATAATTTCAATTCCTGGAGCCAATACTTGAAAAATTAAATCAAAACGAACCTGATCATTCCCAGCCCCCGTACTTCCATGGGCAATATATTGAGCTCCTATTTTTTTGGCATAGGAAATGATTTCAACCGCTTGTATAATACGTTCTGCACTAACAGATAATGGATAGCTGTTATTTTTTAGTACATTTCCAAAAACTAAATATTTTACAATTTTTTGGTAAAACGATTCTAATGCGTTTATTGAGGTGTAAGTACTAGCCCCCATTTGCATGGCTTTAGATTCTTGATCTATAATTTCTTGCTCCGAAAAACCACCAGTATTCACACTAACTGCATGAACTTCGTAGCCTTCTTTAGAAAGTGTTTTTAGGCAGTATGAGGTGTCTAAACCTCCACTATAAGCGAGAACTAATTTTTTCATTTATTATTTTTAAAGTTGTGTTTTGAGTCTTTATTTTTTTTCATTTGGATCATGAAGCATACCCGTACATAAACACATACTTCGTTCAGTCCGGGTTAGAATATCATAGTTTTTACAAGTTTGACATCCATTCCAAAATTCAGGATCGTCTGTAAGCTCTGAAAAATGAACTGGCTTGTAACCTAGCTCATAATTGATTTTCATTACCGCTTGACCTGTTGTTATTCCAAATATTTTTGCTCCAGGGTATTTTTCTAGTGATAGTTCAAAAACTTTTTTCTTAATTTTTTTTGCTAAACCTTGTCCTCTAAATTCAGGAGAGACAATAAGACCTGAATGAGCAACATATTTTCCATGTCCCCAAACTTCGATATAACAAAATCCCGCAAATTTATCTCCCTCTAGGGCAATGACAGCATTCCCATTTTGCATTTTTTTATGAATATATTCAGGTGTTCTTCTTGCAATACCGGTTCCTCTGTCTTTTGCGGACTCATCGATACAAAGACTTATGGTCTTTGCTAAATGTATGTGTTCTGTGCTGGCAATAACGATTTTCATTATTGGAATATTAAGTTGAAATTGTAAAAAAAAATGGATGTTGATTTTGAAACCGGACTCACCTGAGTTTCTACACGAAAAAATACCCCAAAGGGCGACAGCGGTAAACACGCGGGAATCTACTGTTGGTTAAAACAGCGGGTGTGTTGTTATGTGTATAGTTTTCTTTCATAAGATGTTACAAATTTCACAAAATATATTAAGACTACCAAAGAACATCTCATTTTTTCGAATTTCTCAAAAAACAATCGATTTGATTTACTTTCATGTATTTTTGTAGGGTGATTGATAGATTTAAATTACATATTGCCAAAAATTTTAAGGGCTTCAAAAACCAAAACTTAGTTCTCGCTTTTAGTGGAGGTGTTGATAGTAGGGTTCTTTTTGACTTACTTTTAAAGTCTAAAATTGATTTTTCTGTAGCCCATTGTAATTTTAATTTACGTGCCACCGCAAGTGATCAGGATGCAAAATTTTGTGCAGATTTATGCAAATTAAATTCGATTACTTTTCATATTAAAAAATTTGAAACAGTCGAATATTCTAGAAATAATAAGATTTCAATTCAAATGGCCGCCCGTGATCTTAGATATTCTTGGTTTAATGAATTGCAAGAAAACTTGGGTTACACTCATGTTTTAACTGCTCATCATTTAGATGATCAATTAGAAACTTTTTTAATTAACTTGGGAAGAGGGAGTGGTTTGAAGGGGTTAAGGGGAATTACTACCGATCAGATCATCCGTCCGTTACTCCCTTTCAGCAAAGATGAGATTCATGCCTATGCTGAAGAAAATAAAATTGAATGGAGAGCGGATTCTTCTAATGAGAAAGATGATTATCTAAGGAATCAACTAAGACATCATGTAATCCCACAATGGAAAAAAACGGATGAAAATTTATTGAAGCAAGTTTCAAACTCTTTTGAAAATCTGAGCTTGGCCCAGGAAGCTTTAAATGTTATTATTAATGACTTCCAGGACAAACATTTTATTAAAACAAAAAATAAACTTTCTATTTTGCTTGAATCTCTCCAAGGTTTGAAGCCTCAAAACTATTATTTACACGCACTTTTTTCTCCCTATGGATTTAATAATGTAACTGACTTATTGTCTCTTATTCAGGCTCAAAGCGGGAAATTTTTAGTTTCAAATACGCATAGATTGATACGAGATCGAGAACAGCTTATTTTAACTCCAATTGAAAAATCAGATCTTTCAAGAGAAATTAAATGGATTCCAGAACATGATTTAAAAGCTCCTATCCAGATTTCAATAGAGTCAGAATTTGTACCTAAAAACAAGTATGCGCTATTAAATGCAGATTTGTTAAAATATCCTTTAATCCTTCGCAAGTATAAAGAAGGGGATTATTTTTGTCCTGTAGGAATGAAGGGTAAGAAAAAATTAAGTAAATATTTTAAAGACCAAAAATTTTCATTGTTAGATAAAGAAACCCAATGGGTTTTGTGTTCCGAAGATCAAATTGTTTGGGTTGTTGGACATCGGGTAGATGCTCGATTTGCAGGTAATTCAGAGACAAATAATCCTTTAATATTAAAAAGCTTTTGAAAAAACATTATTTCTTTTTACTAACTCTCTTAAGCCTAATGAGTTTCGCTCAATCAGATGAGGAACCCGTAGTTTGGAATGTTGAGATTAATAGAGTTTCTGAATCTATTTTTGATTTAGAATTTGAAGCAGAAATAAAAGGTATTTGGCATCTTTATAGCTTAGAGGAATTTGAAGATGGTCCTTTGCCAACTGAATTTAATTACTTTACAGACTCATTAAACATTCGTCTTGTCGGAGAAATGCAACAAAGTTCTCCTAAGGTTGAGTACGATCAAATTTTTGAAATTTTGTTGCCGTATTATGAGAAGAACGCAACATTTACTCAACGTTTTGAACTATTAAATGAATCAATTAATCAGTTGTCTGGTGAAATAAATTATCAAGCCTGTGATGATCGTTTGTGTATTTTTAGAACGGAACCTTTTGTAGTTTCTTTAACAGGCGAAGAAGTCAAAACTCCAACTATTGAAGTTTCTGAAAATGATTTAAAACGCTCAGCAGCCTTGACTTTAAAACTCAAGAATAAAGAACTTTTGAAAAATTCGATTACTTCTAATGAAGAATCTCCTTTTTTGAGATTATTTTTATTAGGATTTGTATCGGGTCTGATTGCTTTATTAACTCCTTGTGTTTTTCCAATGATTCCCCTAACGGTTTCCTTCTTCCTGAACCAAAGTAATAGTTTAAGAACTGGTGTTTCTAATGCGTTTTTATACGGTTTCTTTATTGTTCTTATCTACGTGTTACTGAGCCTTCCATTTCACTTTTTAGATTCTTTAAATCCTGAGGTTTTAAATTCAATTGCTACCAATGTGCCTTTGAATATTTTCTTCTTTTTGATTTTCATATTCTTTGCTTTTTCGTTTTTTGGATATTATGAACTTACCTTGCCTAGTAGTTGGGGGAATTCAACAGATTCAAATACTTCTTTAAAAGGAGGATTAGGAATCTTTTTTATGGCACTTACACTCGCTATAGTTTCTTTTTCTTGTACAGGCCCTATTCTAGGATCTTTACTTGCAGGTAGTTTAACTTCCGATGGGGGAGCAACCCAACTAACTTTTGGTATGTTTGGTTTTGGTTTTGCTTTAGCTTTACCGTTTGTTTTATTTGCTTTATTTCCGAATGCTTTAAACTCGATTCCTAAATCTGGTGGTTGGATGACAACTGTTAAAGTTGTTTTAGGATTTTTAGAACTTGCACTTGCTCTTAAATTCTTATCTAATGCGGATTTAGTTTCCCATTGGGGTCTCCTTAAAAGAGAGGTGTTCATTGGGATTTGGGTCGTGCTTTCATTGGGGCTAACTCTTTATCTATTTGGTCTTATCCGTTTTCCTCAAGATCAAAAGACAAAACTTTCTAAAGGGAGATTATTTGGAGGAATCCTCAGTTTATTACTAACGGTATATTTATCCTTTGGCTTATTTTCTCAAAATAATACGCTTAAGTTGTTAAGTGGTTTTCCGCCTCCTGAGTTTTATAGTATCAATTCAACTGAAAACGATTGCCCTCTTGGTCTTGAATGTTATAAAGATTACGAAACTGGTTTAGCTGTTTCTCTTGAAACAAAAAAACCGATTTTATTTGATTTCACAGGCTGGGCTTGTGTAAACTGCAGGAAAGTTGAAGAAAATGTTTGGTCTCAAGCTAAAATATACAAACTATTGAAAGAGGAAGTGGTTTTAATTTCATTGTACATTGATGATAGGAAAGAGCTCGAGTTGTCCGATCAATTTAATTTTAAATTTCCCAATGGACGGGTACAAAAAATTAATACCATCGGGGAGAAGTGGGCCGCATTTCAGAGTTTAAATTTTAATACCGCATCACAGCCTTTTTATGTATTAATGAAAGCAGACGGTACAATTCTTAACAGTCCCATTCAATACACAGATGCGAATACCTATTATTACTGGTTGAAGGATGGACTTCTAAAAGATTAATTTTTAAGAGATACTTGGTTTTTATGACTTAAAACATATATTATAATGTATATTGTAATAACCACATTTAAATCATGCTCGTTCAACTCTACGGAAGCGCCGTTTATGGCGTGGATGCCTATTTAATAACCATTGAAGTAAATATAGATAAGGGAATCGGTTACCATTTAGTTGGTTTACCTGATAATGCAATTAAGGAAAGTAATTTTCGAATTGCAGCTGCTCTTCAAAATATTGGATACCGACTTCCAGGAAAGAAAATCACCATTAACATGGCTCCGGCGGATGTTCGAAAAGAAGGGTCTGCTTACGACCTGACCCTTGCAATAGGTATACTTGCTGCATCTGATCAGCTTAAAACAGAGATCTTAAGTCAATACATTGTTATGGGAGAGATCGCTCTAGATGGTTCTTTACGTCCAATAAAAGGAGCTCTTCCAATTGCGATACAGGCATTGAAAGACGGTTTTAAAGGCTTTATACTGCCAAAAGAAAATGCTGAAGAAGCTGCTA
Source organism: Candidatus Arcticimaribacter forsetii (assembly GCF_910589745.1). GTDB lineage: Bacteria > Bacteroidota > Bacteroidia > Flavobacteriales > Flavobacteriaceae > Arcticimaribacter > Arcticimaribacter forsetii. Next base: position 1,283,344 of record NZ_OU342399.1, on the reverse strand, counting down.
TTGTTTCTGGAATTGATATTCTAGGCATGGATAATTTGAAAGAAGTCATAGGTTTTTTTGAAGCAAAAAGTGAAGTGAAACCTCTAGTAATTAACACCAGGGAATTATTTGAAAGTCAACTTCTTTTTCCAGAGCAAGATTTTGCCGATGTAAAAGGGCAAGAAACCATTAAGTACTGTATGGAAATTGCTGCAGCTGGCGGTCATAACATAATTTTAATTGGTCCTGCTGGGGCTGGAAAAACAATGTCAGCCAAAAGACTGCCCAGTATTTTACCACCGATGAGTCTGGGAGAGGCCTTAGAAACGACAAAAATTCATTCTGTTTTGGGAAGGGTAAAAGGTAAAGGATTGGTTAATTCTCGACCGTTTCGGGCGCCACATCATACTATATCTGATGTTGCTTTAGTCGGAGGAGGACAATATCCCCAACCTGGAGAGATATCCTTGGCTCATAATGGTGTGCTATTTTTGGATGAGCTTCCCGAATTCAAACGATCTGTTTTGGAAGTTATGCGGCAACCCTTAGAAGATAGAGAAGTTACCATATCACGCGCTAAATTTACTGTAACCTATCCAAGTTCTTTTATGTTGGTAGCGAGTATGAACCCCAGTCCCTCAGGATATTTCAATACTGGAAGTGCAACCCCAATTGAAACTCAACGTTATTTAAGTAAAATTTCGGGTCCTCTTTTAGACCGAATTGATTTACATATTGAAGTAGAACCTGTTCCTTTTGAAGAATTATCTGATAAACAATTAGGAGAAAATTCTGATTCAATTCGTAAACGAGTCACTCAAGCTCGAAAAATTCAAACCAATCGATTCCAAGAGCTAGAAACAGTTCATTACAATGCGCAAATGACTCCTAAGTTGATTCGTTTTTATTGTAAATTAAAACCCGATGCAGAGGAATTACTAAAAGTAGCCATGAAAAAACTTTCTTTATCTGCTCGTGCTTATGATAGAATACTTAAAGTAGCTCGAACTATAGCTGACTTAGAAAAAGAACCTGAAGTATTGTCAAATCATATTGCAGAAGCAATTCAATATAGAAGTTTAGATCGTGAAGGGTGGATGGGTTGAGTTTTACTGAGATAAAAACCCTCAATATTTATTTCTTAGCTTGTTAAAGCGTTGTAATTCTATTAATAATAATCTTTTAAAAATAATTTGTAGTTAACGATTCAATTTTAATTCGTTCTTATTTGGAGTTTTATTTTTAATAATGATTAACTTACCTTAAAAATATGTTTTCGAACTTTAGGGGTGGACCCGCATTAGTCATTACCGCAGCATTTATTGGCCCGGGAACCATTACACTCTGTGTTTTAGCAGGTGTTCAAAATGGTTTTTCCCTCCTGTGGGCTATGGTCCTTTCCATTTTGATTACCATTGTAATTCAGAATACAACCGCAAGAATAAGTTTTACTACCCGAAAAGGACTAGCCGAAAGTGTATTATTCCAAACCTCTAATCCTTTTCTTAAGTTTTTGTTTGGAGCATTGTTAATCGGTGCGATTTTTATTGGAAATGCAGCCTATGAAGCTGGAAACCTAACGGGAGCATTAATTGGGATTGAGTCATTAACCAAAAATATTGATTTTACTTTTGGGACTGATGTTTATTTTTTACCAATCATCGTCGGTTGTATTGTTGCGGTTTTAATTTTACTAGGATCTAACAAGTTGCTTAAAAATATACTGGTCGGTATAGTTTTACTCATGAGTATTTCTTTTTTAGTAACAGCTATATTAACTAAGCCTAACCTTTTACTGGTTCTTAAAGGTATGTTTATTCCTGAATTCAATAGTAAAGACACCTTAACTATTGTTGGTTTGTTGGGAACAACGGTTGTGCCTTATAATTTATTTCTGCATGCTGCATTAGTTAAATATGAAACCTTTTCTTTAAGTGCTTTACGGTTAGATACAATTTTTGCTGTAACCTTAGGGGGAATAGTTTCTTTGTCAATAATAATCTGTGCAGCTTCTTTAACGGGACAACCCATTCTGTCAGCAGCTGACCTGGGGTTAGCTTTAGCTCCTTTATATGGAGATTACGCAACTATTTTAATGTCTTTAGGTTTATTTGCCGCTGGCATTACATCTGCGATAACAGCCCCTATGGCTGCCGCTTTTGTAGTGTCTGAATGTTTTGGATGGCGATCAGATTCCTGGGGATACAAGATAGCAGCACTTTTTGTTCTTTCTAGTGGTGTTGTATTTTCTTCACTTCAAATTAAGCCCATTGAGGTGATTCAATTTGCTCAAATTACAAATGGAATACTGCTGCCTGTAATCGGTATTTTTATTATAGTTTTAATAAATAATTCAAGGTTAATGCGCGGACTTACTGCTTCTGTCGGGTTGAATATTTTATTGTTTTCAATTGAGTTTTTCTTTGTTTTTTTAGGATTTAAAAGTTTAGGTTTAATTTTTTAATATGCTCCACATAGATATAAATTGCGATATGGGAGAGGGGATAGGTAATGATCATTTATTAATGCCTTATATTTCTTCTTGCTCTATTGCTTGTGGAGGGCATACGGGTACAGAAAAATCTATCTTGGAAACTATAAGTTTGGCTGATCAATATAAAGTCAAAATCGGTGCTCATCCATCGTATCCAGACTCAGAAAATTTTGGAAGAAAATCTATCGAAATATCAAATTCAGACTTTACGAATAGTATTAAAAAACAGATTTCTTTGTTTGTCCTTTGTTGTAAAAAAAACAACTCTAGAATTCATCATGTAAAGCCTCATGGAGCATTGTACAACGACTTGTATTTTAATCATGTTCTTGTACTCCTTTTTTTAGACGTTATAAAAGAACTTATTCCAAAAGTAATTATCTATTGCGCACCTGGGAGTGTTTTGGAGAAAGAGGCAAAGCGGATTGGTTTTGCTACAATTCGAGAGGGTTTTATGGATCGTGCTTATAATTCTGATGGAACCTTACGGGACAGAAAATTAATGGACTCCGTTTTTATAGATAAGAATCAAGTTAAAAATCAAGCAGTCCGTTTTGTAAAAGAAAGCAGGGTTCTGTCCTATGAAGAAAATTTAATTTCTATGCCGATTGACACCCTTTGCTTGCACGGAGATCACCCAAATGCCCTACAACTAATTCAATTTGTAAATCAAAGTCTTAAATCAGAAGGGATTGATGTATACTAAAGAGCAGATTCGTTTTTCATGTCTTGGAAAAACACTTATTTTGAATTTTCCTTGGGAAGAAAATAACAGTGTTTTTGATTTTGTTCTAAATTTTAAAAACATACTATTCATTTATTATAAAGACCAAATTGAGGACATAACTATAACTTTCGATAGTATTAATCTGTATTTTAAAAATGAATATGACCATCAGAAGCTTCGAACAGAAATATCTAAACTTTTAGAAGATTCTAAATTTAATGCTCTAATTGATTACAAAAAATGGAAACTTCCAGTTTGTTTAGATGACTCATCAAATGCAGATCTTAATTTGTTTTTCAAAGGAAATAAATCTAAAGTAAAGGAATATTTGGATCGTTTTTTGTCTTTGGAATTTCGATTGGTTTTTTATGGCTTCCTCCCCGGTTTTCCATATTTGAGTGGATTGCCAGATGAAATGTCAATTCCAAGAAAAGTAACTCCAAATAATCAAACGTTTAAAGGAAGTGTTTCTGTAGGAGGATCTCAAGTAGGTATTTACCCTCAAAATTGTCCTGGAGGGTGGAATGTAATCGGAAACTGTCCGGTTCCATTATTTGATATAAAAAAAGAAATCCCCACATTTATTCAAGCAGGAGACTACATTCAGTTTTTTCAGATCAGTAAAGAGGAATGGATTGAGGTTACTGATGCAATTACAAAAGGCATCGATCATCCAATGTTAAAAAGAATAAAGAATGATTGAAGTTCTTGATTCCGGATTTTATACTTCCATCCAAGATGAAGGAAGAAAAGGGTATAGGCACCTGGGTGTTCCTGTTTCAGGTGCGATGGATCAGAAAGCATTTGAACTGGGAAGGTTGCTTTTGGGTCGAAAAAATGAAATCAGCACTATGGAATGTACTTTAATTGGACCAAGGCTTCGTTTTCATGAACCTTGCAATATTGTCCTAACAGGTGCGAACATGGAAGTTAAACTAAACCAAAAATTAGTATCAAACAATACCATTTTGAATGTTAGGGCGGCGGATGAATTAAGTTTAAAAAGGGTTGAAAAAGGATTAAGAACCTATATACATATCAATAAATCTTTAATAACAGAAAAAGTTTTAGGCAGTACCTCATTTTACTTTCCACTAACAAAGTCTTCTGTAATTGAAAAAGGTGATCATTTATTTTGGCTAAAATCTGAAAGCACTTTAAGAAATTTTAATTCAAAAATAAAGTGGGATGATTCATACATAGAATACAAAGAGTTATCCGTTTACAAAGGGCCAGAATTTAAAATATTAACCAAAGAACAGGCAGAACAACTTTTTAAAATGCCATTAAAAATAAGCAATCAAAATCGAATGGGTTGTCGATTGAAAAGCTCCTTGGAAATAAAGCCTGACTTAATGTTGAGTCAATCGATAAGACCTGGAACGGTACAATTAACCCCCTCGGGTACACTTCTTATTTCTGGTTTTGATGGACAAGTTTCTGGTGGTTACCCAAGAATACTACAACTTACTGACGAAGCATTAAATGTGCTGGCTCAAAAAATAGAGGGTACGGAAGTGTTTTTTAAATTGAGTAATACACATCTTTGAAGGGAACTCTAAAACGAGGTCCATAAATTCCTCCCTCATCTCGGTATCCACAGCCAATAACCATACTTATCTCTGCCTTTCGGGGTAGATTAAGGATTCTTTTAACACGGATGGAATCAAATCCTTCCATTGGACAAGTATCTATCCCTTTTGCAGCCATACTAATCATGAAGTTTTGTGCCGCAAGCGCTGTACTCTTATGAGCAATTACACGAAGATCACCTCGATTTACTTCTCTGTACATCGGACGATATATTCCTGTAGTTTTAGCAAATACCTTTTTTAAAAACCCAAAAATTCCAAAGAATTCTCGATATAAAACAGGAATAAGTTTTTCGTAGTATTTTAAAGTTCTTTTTTCTTTTTTGGCATTTCGAACTTCTTGAGCTTCGAATTGTTGTTTATGAAAATCAATATTGGCTGTTGATCTCTTCCTCCATAAATCTTTTCGAACAACTGGAATAACTAGTTGCACTGCAGTTGAAGCTGCAGATTGACTAAAGCATGCTTTTGATAATTTTTTTAGAATTTCAGAATCAGTGATGTGATAAAACTCCCACAACTGTAGATTACTACTTGTTGCAGCTAGGGTGGCTTGACGAATACACTCTTTAACATCTTCGTGATTTAAAGATTGATTGGGATCATATTTTCGAACCGATCTTCTGAATTCAATTGCCTCACTAACCGTTTTCTCCATGATAGATATTTTATACAATAATAGTTTATTTAACTAACGCAAAAAATTTATTAGACAACTCAGTAAAAAATGAATTACGAATATCTCAAAAACAGTAGTTTTTACCGCTTAAAATCAAGTGATAATGTATCTTTTTTGTCAGATTATTAATCATTCTATAAAATGTGTAAAACTAACTGAATTTGTAATTAAAATTTCTTTTATTTGCTAGATTTTAAAGTTAAAAAATAACTTGAGTATCGTTAATTATATTGATTTAAAATACTTAAAATTAGTTTTTTATGAATAAAATTAGCTTTTGGGTTTAGGGCGTATTTAAAAATTACATCCTAAGCTTTTTTTAAGTGTTATAAATTCGAATAAGATTTTTAAATAGAATGGAATATAATAAGTTTAGTAAAGCAGTAACACAAGATCCAACGCAACCTGCAGCGCAAGCCATGTTGCACGCAATAGGTTTAACCGATGAGGACTTTAAAAAGCCTCTAGTTGGAATAGCATCAACAGGTTATGAAGGTAACCCTTGTAATATGCACCTTAATGATTTATCTGTCGATATAAAAAATGGAGTTCAATCTTCGAATCTAGTCGGACTAATATTCAATACAATTGGAGTTAGTGATGGAATTTCAATGGGAACCCCCGGTATGCGTTTTTCATTACCTTCGAGAGACGTGATTGCTGATTCTATGGAAACTGTAGTTCAAGCAATGTCTTATGATGCTTTGGTTACTGTTGTAGGTTGTGATAAAAACATGCCTGGAGCTTTAATGGCAATGTTGCGATTAGACCGTCCCTCTATTTTGGTGTATGGTGGTACCATTGCACCTGGATGTCATAAGGATAAAAAATTAGATGTAGTTTCTGCTTTTGAAGCATGGGGAGAGAAAGTAGCAGGAACCATGGATGAATCAGAGTTTAAGCAAGTAGTTAAGAAAGCTTGTCCTGGAGCAGGAGCATGTGGAGGAATGTACACCGCAAATACAATGGCTTCTGCTATAGAAGCATTAGGAATGGCATTACCTTATAATTCATCTAATCCTGCAATAAGCTCAAACAAAAAAGAAGAATGTGAAAAAGTAGGTGCAGCTTTGAGACACCTCATTGAAAACGATATTAAACCCTCTGATATTGTTACTAAAAAATCTCTAGAAAACGCTATTCGTTTAGTCGCTGTATTAGGAGGATCAACGAATGCAGTTCTCCACTTCTTGGCTATTGCTAAAGCAGCTCAGATAGAATTTACTTTAGATGATTTCCAAAAATTAATGGACATCACTCCATTTTTAGCAGATTTAAAGCCTAGTGGAAAATACTTAATGGAAGATCTTCACAATGTTGGAGGTGTACCTGCAGTATTAAAATTCATGTTAGCAGAAGGGATGCTACATGGAGATTGTCTTACAGTTACTGGTAAAACATTAGCGGAAAATCTTAATGAAGTTGAAGGATTGAAAGAAGGTCAGGATCTAATTCATCCAGTAAGTAACCCAATTAAAGAAAGTGGACACATTCGTGTTCTTAAAGGAAATATTGCCTCTGGAGGATCTGTTGCTAAGATAACGGGTAAAGAAGGGTTTTTGTTTAAAGGTCCTGCTCGTGTTTATAATAGTGAGTATGATGCTAATGATGGTATTGGTAAAGGAGAAGTTCAGAAAGGAGAAGTTATTGTAATCCGTTATGAGGGTCCTAAAGGAGGTCCAGGAATGCCTGAGATGTTAAAACCAACAGCTGCGATTATGGGTGCAGGTTTAGGGAAGGATGTAGCTTTAATTACAGATGGTAGATTCTCTGGTGGTACTCATGGTTTTGTTGTAGGTCATATTGTTCCTGAAGCTCAAACTGGTGGAGCAATTGGATTAATAGAAAATGGAGATATAATTGAAATTAACGCTGAAACAAACACTTTAAATGTTTTAGTAAGTGATGAAGAATTAGCTTCAAGAAAAGAAAATTGGATAGAACCTGAATATAAATTTCAACGAGGGGTTTTATATAAATACATAAAAAATGTTTCATCAGCTTCAGAAGGTTGTGTAACAGACGAGTTTTAAAATGAAAAATCAAGAAACCAACAATATTTCTGGAGCAGAAGCTGTAATTCGTTGTCTTCTAAAAGAAGGTGTAGATTTAATCTATGGTTATCCGGGTGGGGCCATCATGCCTATCTATGATGAACTTTACAAGTATAGAGATGATCTAAGACATGTTTTAACAAGACACGAACAAGGAGCTACACACTCAGCTCAAGGCTATGCGCGTACTTCTGGTAAAGTAGGTGTTGCGATGGCTACATCTGGACCAGGTGCAACAAATTTAGTTACAGGAATCGCAGACGCACAAATTGATTCAACTCCAATGGTTTGTATAACCGGACAAGTTGCTTCTCACTTATTAGGTTCTGATGCTTTCCAAGAAACTGATATCATTGGAATTTCAACTCCGGTAACTAAGTGGAGCTATCAGATAACGAAAGCAAGCGAAATCCCTGAGGTGTTAGCCAAGGCTTTTTATATAGCTCGTTCTGGTAGACCTGGACCTGTTCTTATCGATATAACAAAGGATGCACAGTTTGAATTATTTGACTTTGCTTATAAAAAATGTAAGGCGGTTAGAAGTTATATTCCTGTTCCTTCTTTAGATATTACACAAGTTGAAGCTGCTGCTGAAGCTATAAATCAAGCTAAAAAACCAATGATTATTTGGGGACAAGGAGTGATTCTTGGAGAAGCTGAAGAAGAATTTAAAAACTTTGTTGAATCTTCTGGTATTCCAGCAGTTTGGACTATTCTTGGTTTATCTGCTCTTCCAACTAAACATCCACTTAACTATGGTATGGTTGGAATGCATGGGAACTATGGTCCAAATGTACTAACTAATGAATGCGATGTGTTAATTGCAGTGGGTATGCGCTTTGATGATCGTGTTACTGGGAATTTAGCAACTTACGCAAAGCAAGCTAAAGTCATTCACTTAGAAATTGATCCGGCTGAAATTAGCAAAAATGTTGAAGCTCACTATCCAGTCCTTGGAAATTGTAAAGAGAGTCTTTCTAAATTATCATCTTTAGTTAAGCACGAGGATTACACTGATTGGAAACAGCTTTTTGCAGATCATATGCAACAAGAAATTGAAGCGGTAATTAAAAATGATACACAACCAACAAAAGAAGGCTTGACTATGGGTGAAGTTATTGTTGGAATTAATAAATACACAAAAGGAGACGCAGTAATTGTTACTGATGTTGGTCAACATCAAATGATCGCTTGCCGTTATGCAGAATTTATAAAATCTAAGAGTAATGTAACTTCGGGTGGTCTTGGTACAATGGGCTTTGCTTTACCGGCTGCAATTGGAGCTAAAATGGGAGCCGAAGATCGTGAGGTTATAGCCATTATTGGAGATGGTGGTTATCAGATGACCATTCAGGAATTGGGTACAATTTTTCAAAACAAAACAGCCGTTAAAATTGTAGTTTTGAATAACGATTACCTAGGTATGGTAAGACAATGGCAACAATTGTTTTTCGATAAAAGATATGCTTCTACAGAAATGACCAATCCAGATTTTGTTACCATAGCAAAAGGATATCACATTGAAGCAAATCGTGTAAGTAAAAGAGAAGATTTAGATTCAGCTTTAAAAACAATGCTCGATTCTGATGAACCTTATTTCTTAGAAGTGTGTGTTGAAAAAGAAGCGAACGTATTTCCGATGATCCCAACAGGTGCATCGGTTTCAGATATAAGATTAAAATAATGAGTGATATTACTAAATATACAATCTCGATTTACACAGAGAATAACGTTGGGTTACTCAATAGAGTTTCGGCAATTTTCTTGAAAAGACATATAGATATTTTAAGTTTTTCGACTTCACAGTCTGAGATTCCTGATGTTTTTAGATTTATAGTTGTTGTAAAAATGACAGAGTCAGGAGTTAAGAAAATAGTTCAACAAATTGAAAAACAAATTGATGTAATCAAAGCTTTTTATCATACAGATGAAGAAACTATTTTTCAGGAATCTGCATTATATAAAGTAAAATCTAGTTCTTTGTTTGAAGAACGTCAGATTCAAAATATGATAAAAGATAGTCATGCTAATATTGTGACTGTTTCTCCAGAATTTTTTGTAATTGAAAAAACGGGTTTTAGACATGAAACAGAAGCTTTAAGAAAGTCATTGGCACCTTACGGACTACTTCAGTTTGTTCGCTCAGGTAGAATCTCTATTACCAAAGAAAAAATGGGGATTTCCGAAATTCTAAATACATTTAAACAACAAAACAAAGACTAAATATTTTAAAATGGCAAATTACTTTAACCAACTATCACTAAGAAATCAACTCGATCAATTAGCACAATGTAGATTCATGGATTCTTCTGAATTCGAAGACGGAATTGAAGCATTAGCAGGCAAAAAAATTGTTATCGTAGGTTGTGGAGCACAAGGTTTAAATCAAGGATTAAACATGCGTGATTCCGGACTAAACATCGCTTACGCATTGCGTCAGGGTGCAATTGATCAAAAGAGAGCATCATATCAAAATGCTGTTGACAATAACTTTTCTGTAGGAAGTTATGAAGAAATGATTCCTGACGCTGATGTTGTAATCAACTTGACACCGGATAAAAACCATACTCCTGTTGTACAGGCAGTGATGCCATTAATGAAAAAAGGAGCTACATTATCCTATTCTCATGGTTTCAATATCGTTGAAGAAGGAACCCAAGTTCGTGAAGATCTAACTGTTATTATGGTAGCACCTAAATGTCCAGGTTCTGAAGTTAGAGAAGAATATAAAAGAGGCTTTGGTGTACCAACATTGATCGCTGTTCACCCAGAAAATGACCCAAAAGGCCATGGTTTAGCCCAAGCAAAAGCTTATGCTGTAGCCACAGGAGGTAACCGTGCGGGTGTTCTTGAATCTTCGTTCGTTGCTGAGGTTAAATCTGATTTAATGGGGGAGCAAACAATTTTATGTGGTGTATTACAAACAGGATCTATCCTTTGTTTTGACAAAATGGTAGAGCAAGGTATTGATGCTTCTTACGCTGCAAAACTTATTCAGTACGGATGGGAAACAATTACAGAAGCATTAAAGCACGGTGGTATTACCAATATGATGGATCGCCTTTCTAACCCAGCTAAGGTAAAAGCTTTTGAACTTTCTGAGGAATTGAAAGAAATAATGGAGCCTTTATTCCACAAGCATATGGATGATATCATGTCGGGTCACTTCTCTAAAACCATGATGGAAGACTGGGCTAATGATGATAAAAATCTACTGGGATGGAGAGCAGCAACTGGAGAAACTGCTTTTGAGAAAACTCAAGTAACTGACCAAGAAATTTCTGAACAAGAATTTTTCGATCATGGTGTTCTTATGGTCGCATTTGTTAGAGCAGGTGTAGAGTTAGCATTTGATACAATGGTAGCTGCAGGAATTAAAGAAGAATCTGCTTACTATGAATCGCTTCACGAAACTCCATTAATTGCAAATACAATTGCACGTAAGAAATTATTTGAAATGAATCGCGTTATTTCTGATACAGCGGAATACGGATGTTACTTATTCGATCATGCTTGTAAGCCAATGCTTACTGAGTTTATGAAGAAAATAAACATTGATGTAATCGGAACTGCTTATGCAGCTGATCAAAATAATGGTGTAGATAACAAACAATTAATTGATATTAATGAAATAATTCGTTTCCATCCAATCGAAATTATCGGTTATGAATTGCGTGCTTCGATGACCGCAATGAAAAAGATTGTATAATTTTTTAGGATTTAATAAATCTTTAAAGCCTCTATCATGATTAATGGTAGAGGTTTTTTTGTTTAAAAAAGCAACGGGAGTATGTATTTGAATAATGCAATTAAAATTACAACAGCAATGGAGTTAATGATGACTCCAATTCGTGCCATTTCATGAACTTTTACGAAACCACTTGCAAAAACTATTGCATTTGGTGGTGTAGCCATAGGGAGCATAAATGCACAACTACTAGCCATTGTAACTGGAATTAATAGATAGAGTATTGGTATTTCTAACCCCAATGCAATTCCTGCAACCACAGGTGCCAAAACGGCTACTAACGCAACATTACTCATTAGCTCTGTCATGAATAGCATTAGTAAAATTAAAAGAGAAGCTGTAATTAAAATACTGAAATTTCCTGCTGCAATATAATTTGTTATAAGAGAAACTATACCTGTTGAAGACATTCCTTTTGCAAGTGCTAATCCACCACCAAAAAGGATTAAAATTCCCCAAGATAGTTTTTGAGTATCCTTCCAATCTAAAATAAATACTCCTTTTTTAAGGTCAAAGGGTATTGCAAAAAGAGCAATGGCTCCTATAATACTTATTACAGTATCCGATAGCTTAAGGTCTGGTAAAAATGAATTAATTACCGTCCTAAAAATCCACAGAAAAACAACAGTACCAAACACATATAATACATGTTTTTCTTTGGGTGTAAGTCGGCCTAGTTTCTTAAGTTCTGAATTTATAAGCCGACTAGAGGCATTAAATAAAAGTCCTTGGCTAGGAAACATTACATGAACTAATAAAAAATATATAATGGTAATCAATAGGATTGCGAAGGGAAGACCAACTAACATCCATTTTACAAAAGAGATTTGAATATTATATTCATTCTCTAAAAGTCCAATGAGTATCGAATTAGGAGGAGTCCCAATTACTGTGGCAATACCACCTGCGTTAGCAGAAAATGCAATTCCAAGCATTACGCTTAAAGCAAAATTTTTAGTTTGTTTACTGGTGTTTTCTTGTTGATTAATTAATAAATTTATTACCGATAAGGCAATTGGCAGCATAACTACCGTACTCGCAGTGTTACTTATCCACATGCTCATAAAAGCAGTAGCTATCATAAATCCTAAAACTACTTTGTTAGGAGATGTTCCTGTTTTTTTAATAATTGTAAGTGCTATTCTTTTATGAAGATTTACCTTTTCCAAACCTAAGGCTAAAACAAATCCTCCAAAAAATAAAAAAACAATGGAACTTCCATAATTCGCCCCTACATTATTTATTTCCATAACTCCTGTCATTGGAAATATAATTAACGGTAATAAGGCAGTTACAGAAATTGAAACAGCTTCCGTTATCCACCAAACTACCATCCAACAAGCTGTTGCAAGTACTGCAATTGCTTCAAAGGAAAGGTTTAAGAGTGTTGAATATTGAATGAATATAAAACACAAGGGCCCAGCCAAGAGTCCTATTTTTTTTGATAGTGGAAAATTATTCATTACTTATTTTTAGATCTAATAAGTTAAAGATACTTGTGTTTAAATTCATCTACAACTTTTTTATTAGGCTATTTTGCTTGTAAAATCAACATAACTTTTAATCATATTTATAGGATAACCTTATTATACTAATAATTAATCACTAACTTAGTTGGTGTTATTTTAAAAATAAAACCAAACAAATTTATAATGAAGGATTCAAATAAGAGTAATTCTAAATTACCTGTTTTTAATAGTCATGTGTATTGTAATGAATATTTAGTTGACGGTATATTACATTCATGGAAAGGAGCAACTACTGAAGTTTTTTCTACAATTCATTCAAAAGATAAAGAAGGTAATATAGGACCAACCCTATTAGGGTCTATTCCCGATATGGAAACTGAAACTGCTTTAGCAGCTTTAAATGCTGCAGAAAAGGCATTCAATCGAGGCCAAGGTGTTTGGCCTACTATGAAGGTTAAAGATCGTTTACGCTGTTTGACAACTTTTGCTGAAAAAATGAAAAAATCAAGAGAGCAAATAGTCGAATTGCTGATGTGGGAAATAGGTAAGAATAAACAAGATTCTTATAAAGAATTTGATCGAACAGTAGATTATATTTTTGACACAATAGAGGCGTATAAAAAATTAGATCGTAAAAGTGCTAAGTTTGATAAAGAATCTGGAATTCATGCACACATTAGAAGAGGACCTTTGGGTGTTGTTCTTTGTTTGGGACCCTACAATTACCCTCTGAATGAGACATTCTGTTTGTTAATTCCTGCTATTGTAATGGGTAACACTGCTATTTTTAAACCCGCAAAACATGGTGTCCTTTTAATAACACCATTGCTTAAAGCTTTTCAAGAAAGTTTTCCTCCAGGTGTAGTAAATATTCTTTTTGGTAGAGGACGAAAAATAGCCTCTCCAATTATGGAAACTGGAAAAATAGATGTTTTAGCTTTAATTGGTCATAGTTCTTCGGCAGTTGCACTTCAAGATTTACACCCTAATAAAAACAGATTGAGATTAGTTTTAGGACTGGAAGCTAAAAACCCAGGTATTATTTTACCTGATGCTGATTTAGATTCAACGATCAAAGAATGTATCTCTGGAACACTTTCTTATAACGGTCAACGATGTACTGCCCTCAAAGTATTGTATGTACATGAATCTATAGTTGATGAGTTTAATAAACGTTTTTCTGCCGCTGTTGATAATCTAAAGTTTGGATTACCTTGGGAGGAAGGAGCCTTTTTAACCCCATTGCCTGAACCGGGAAAACCAGCATATATTCAAGAATTAATCCAAGATGCCGTTTCTAAAGGAGCTAAAATAATGAATGCAAAAGGGGGAGAGTTAAGCGAAAATTATTCTTATCCTGCAGTATTATATCCAGTAAATGATGAAATGAACGTTTACCATGAAGAGCAATTTGGTCCCGTAGTTCCGGTTATATCATATTCAGATATAAACGAACCTTTAGATGCTATGGCGACCTCTGAATATGGTCAGCAAGTAAGTTTGTTTGGAAGGGATATTCGAAAATTAGGTCCGCTAATTGACGTGTTATCAAATCTTGTTTGTCGAGTAAATTTAAATAGTGCTTGTCAACGGGGTCCAGATGTTTATCCATTTACAGGTAGAAAAAATTCTGCTGTTGGTACCTTAAGCGTTTTCGATGCTTTACGTTCTTTTTCTATTAGAACTTTTGTTGCTGCTAAGGATAATCCTTACAATAATGAAATTTTAGATGCATTAATGGATTCCAAGGACTCAAACTTTGTGAATACAGAATATCTGTTATAATTTATCTTTTAATAAACTAAGGCAAGCTTTTGATTAAATACTTTTTTAAATTAGTATTCTCGGTTACTTTTTGTGTAAGTGCCACTTCATGTGTTTCTTTAAAAAAATATCCACTGGAAAGTTACAGTTGGGCAGCTCCAGAGATTCGTCAATTTGAGCAACTAGATAAACAAGTAAGCTACCCTGATAATTCTATCCTTTTTTTGGGAAGTTCGAGTATTCGTTTATGGAATACTCTTGAGGAAGATATGAATCCTTTTCCAGTTATTAAAAGAGGTTACGGAGGTGCTCATTTTAGAGATCTTATTTTTTATACCGATCGGATTTTAGCCAATCACAAACCAGAAATTATTGTATGCTTTGTAGCAAATGATATTAAAGGAGTTCCAGAAGACGAAAGTCCAAAGAAGGTTTTACGTTTAATAAAATACTTTACCCGACAAGTACGAGATAAGCACCCAACAATTCCCATGGCATTTATAGAGATAACACCTACTTCAAACCGTTGGGAACAATGGAATGAAATTAAAAAAGTTAATCAGTTTATTCAGGATTACACTGCCAAAAAAGATAATTTATTTTTCATTGAAACTGCTCCTTATTTTTTAAATCAGTCTGGAAAACCAAGAGATGAACTATTTGTTTCGGACTTACTACATTTAAACAAAGACGGATATGCCCTTTGGAATCAAATCATTAAGAAAGAGATTATTAAAATAAAGGGTTTGTAAGATTACTATAGGCCCAATACATTAGAACAAATTGTATAGGAATTCTTAACATCAAAATCCATAAAGACATCCCTAATCTATTTTCTGGAAGTAGCATATTTACATGAACAATTAAAAAAACTACAAGCATCACTATAATTCCTAAAAGTGCGTTATTTCTTGTAATTGGGAATAATACTCCTAGTCCTAAAACAATTTCTGCAATTCCACTCCAATAAATTAATGAATCATGTGCTGGTAAAAATTTGGGCATTAAAGGCCTATAAAAACCAGTATGGGTAAAATGAAAGATTCCTAAAACGAAATATATACCTCCCATAATGTATAATTGTACCATATTTATTCTTTTAGGAAATTTTCATTTTCAATCTCTAGATTTAGGAAATTAAGGGCAAGTGCTAAACTTTCTAAAGGTTTTTCCTCCATTGGAACGTGACCTGTTTCTTTCATGATCACTAAGTTAGAGTTTGCCATGCGTTCTTTAAATTTAAAACCATCTTCAACCGGAATCCAGAGATCATCTTCTCCCCATATTATTAAAGTTGGCGATTTAATAGTGTATAGAAGCTCTGTGTAATCTTGACCTTCAAGTTTTGCACGTTCTATAAAAGCTGCACGGCTTCCTTTTCTTAAAATCATTTGATGATATCGATCGACAAGATTCTCTGTTACTTTTGAGTCGTCAAAGTAAACCTGCTCTAAGTTATCTTTAATAAGAGATTTTGGAGTTATGTGTTTTAATATTTGATTTAAAATAGGTATTTCAGCTAACTCAAATACTAAAGGGCGTTCCTTTTTTGATGGAAATCCAGCTGGATCTAGTAAAATTAATTTCTGAACTTTTTCAGGATTACTTGAAGTATAATGCCAGCTTATAGAGCCCCCGAGAGAATTCCCGGCAAGAATAAATTTATCGAGTTCGAGTTGGTTAACAAAATCAGTTAAAAACTTAGAGTAACTAGGAAGGTCATATAAATTGTCTTTGTTTGCTCCTGTTATACCAAAAGCAGGTAAATCCATGCGAATTACTCTGTAATTATTTATAGTTAATTCTTTGGTCCAACCATCCCAGGTATGAAGAGAGGCGCTTGTTCCATGTAATAAAATAATTGGAGTTCCAGAACCTTCATCTTTATAATGCACTTCTAGACCATCCACTGACATGAAATGAGAATTTGAGTCAGTATACTGTCTTTTCAGTGAATCTACAGAAACATCTGGAGTTCTGAAAATCAATAAAAGCATTAGAATTATTCCAAAGAATAATACGAAAAATTTTAGTAGTGAATTTAAAAGACTGTTAGAAATCATATTGCAAGAAACGTTTTTTAAATCAGCTGAGCAAAAAAGAATAATTCGCTTATGATTTGGCCTTTATTTATTTAAATGTTTGGGTAAAATATCTTGACAATAATATCCGCGTGTTTTTTAACTTCTTTTTCATCAAATGGATCAATACCAAATTGCTTTTTCATTTGATAATTAAAAAGAAAAATTGAATTAGCAGCACTGAAAAATATAGTAGTCAAATTTGGAATAGGGAAGTCCTCTGAAAGACCTTTATTAACTAACATTCGATGGAGTTGCCCTGATTTTTCTGTAAGTGGTTTAAGAACATTTTCGATTAACCAATCGCTTCTGGAAGACTCTTGAGTCATTTCATGAACAATAACTAAATACAATTCTGGAAACTTAGAGTTATAGTATATAAATTGACGAGCTAGGGTTTTTGCTGTATCTTTTAATGATAAATGTTTAAGTAACTTAAAAGTTATAACGGACTCTTTTAAATAAGCATCAAAGGCAGTGCTTACTGCTTTTTTCCACAAATCTTCTTTGTTTCCAAAATGATAGTGGAGTAGCGAGTCATTGACTTCACAAAGTGTAGAAATTTTATTTAAACTGACACCTCCATATCCATGCTTAGAAAATTCTTTCAAAGCTATATTCAATATCATCCCACGATCTATACCCTTTTTTTCGGCAGGTCTTCCGCGTTTTCTTTTGTTTTTTTCATTCATTATTAGCTAATTTAACTAATATTTAATTTAATGTAAAAATAGTTTTATGCATTTTTTGAATTAATTAAGAACATAACCAATATATTTATATATTTGTCCAAGACCATTAAAATTAAATGACCTACACTTCAATTTCAATAAATCGTAAAGAAAATTATGCCATTGTTCAATTAAATGGAGGAAAGGTTAATGAGATAAATACATCGATGGTTAGGGACTTGAAAAACGCTTTCGTAGACTTAGATCAAGATGATTCTGTTTATGGGGTTGTGTTAAGTGGAAGGCCGAACGGTTTTAGTGCAGGTCTCGATATAGTTAACATAGCAACTGGAGGTGAATCAAAAGCTACTGAATTTTGGAATTTATATTATGAAGCTTTGCAAGTAATGATCCGTTTCTCTAAACCTTTTGTTTGTGCTATTACAGGGTATGCTCCGGCAGGGGCTACAATATTAGCTTTGTGTGCTGATTATAGAATAATGGCTAATGGAGCTAAACACGTAGTCGGAATGCATGAATTTAAAATGTCCATGAAGGTGCCAGAACTACTAGCACAAATTTACGCATATCACATGGGAGAGAAACAAGCTTGGGAGGCAATTCAATTAATGAAATTATACACCAGCGATGAAGCAGTTCAAGTTGGATTAGTCAATGAGTCTGTACCTTCAAAAAATGTACTGGAACGTTCAGAAGTATTTTTAAAGCAATTGTTAAAAATACATCTCCCTGCTTTTAAAGAAACTAAATACGCATTAAGAAAAAACTTACTTAAATTAGTGGATCGTGATTTCACTGAATTAGTAAAGAATGATGTTAAACATTTGTCAGAGCCTTTTACTCAAGAGGTAATACAGAAATTTATGAATAATTTAAAAAAGTAAAATAATAAAGATGGAAGCATATATTTATGATGCCGTTCGCTCGGTTCGAGGTAAAGGAAATAAAAAGGGAGCTTTGTATGGAGTAACTCCTACGGAACTTTCTCGCCAAGTTTTGGTTGCATTAAAAGAAAGAAATCAATTGGACACCTCTAAGGTAGAGGATGTAATTTTTGGTTGTGTAGCTCAAGTTAAAGATCAAGGAGTTAATATTGCAAAATCTGCAGCTCAAGAATCTAATTATGGAGATCACTTATGCGGGGTTACATTAAATCGTTTTTGTGGCTCAGGATTAGAAGCTATGAATCAGGCTGCTGCATATGTCAAATCTGGTTTTAGCAACCTTATGGTTGCTGGAGGTGTAGAAAGCATGTCCCGTGTTCCTATGGGCTCAGATGGAGGAGGGTTCTTAATGGATCCTTTACAAGCTATTCCAAGAAATCTAGTTCCTCAAGGAATTTCAGCTGATCTAATTGCAACTAAATATGGTTTTTCAAGAAACGATACGGATTTGTATGCTGTTGAATCTCAAAAAAGAGCTTCTGAGGCAGAAGCTGATAAACGTTTTAAATCACGTATTCCAATTACAGACATCAACGGAATTGACATTCTTGCAACGGATGAAAATATTCGTCCTTCAACCACTTTAGAAGGAATTAGTAAGTTGCAACCCTCCTTTGCAATGATGGGAAGTATGGGAGGTTTTGATGCAGTTGCAATAGATAAATATCCTGAAATTGAAGAATTAGACCATGTACATCATGCCGCAAATTCATCTTCTATAGTCGATGGAGCGGGAGCGACTTTAATTGGAAACAAAGAAATTGGAAAAGCGATAGGTTTAACTCCACGTTTTAGAGTTCGAGCTGCTGCTGTTGAAGGTACAGATCCAACGATAATGTTAACAGGTCCTGTTCCTGCTAGTGTTAAAGCATTAAAACAAGCCGGAATGAGCATTAATGATATTGACTTATTCGAAGTAAACGAAGCTTTTTCTGCGATCCCTATGTATTTTATGGATAAGTTAGGAGTTGATCATTCCATTGTAAATGTAAACGGTGGAGCAATCGCGATGGGGCATCCTCTAGGAGCAACTGGTTGTATGATTGCAGGAACCTTAATGGATGAATTAGAAAGAAGAGATTTAAATACCGGACTGATTACACTATGTATTGGTGGAGGAATGGGTATTGCTACGATCATTGAACGTGTTTAATAAAGAATTAAGAAAAAATATTTCAAATGGAAAATATTAAAAACGACCTTTTTGAATTTGAAGTTGGAACTGACGGTATCGGAGTTCTTTCTATCAATCAAATAAATAACCCAACAAACCTTTTTAGTACAGAATTTATAACTGCTTATATTCAACTTGCTCAAGATGCAATTGCTGATAAGAATATTAAAGGGGTTATAATAACTTCGGCTAGAAGTATGTTTATGCCAGGTGCTGATTTAAGAGAACTACAAAATATGGGTAATAACCCTAAAGAGCAGTTCGAAACTACTATGCAAATGCACCAAGCGTTACGCGCTATTGAAACTGCTGGAAAACCTTTTGTAGCTGCAATTAATGGTACTGCAATGGGAGGTGGATTAGAATTATGTCTAACCTGTCACCACCGAATTGTTTTAAATAATGTTAAAATTAAATTAGGATTTCCTGAAGCTAAAGTTGGGTTATTACCCGCAGGTGGTGGAAATTCTAAAGCTCCTTATTTACTTGGAATACAAAATGCATTAATGTATTTGTTACAAGGAAAAGAAGTTCGACCAGCACAAGCTTTAAAAGATGGTCTAGTTGATGATTTAGCTGAATCACAGGAAGAACTTATTGAGAAATCAAAAGCATGGATTTTAGCAAACTCAAACCCTGTACAACCTTGGGATAACAAAAAATATAGGGTACCTGGAGGTGATGTGTGGTCAGCAAACGGAGTTCAAACTCTTGTTGGTGCTGCAGGAAATCTGGGTAAAATGGCACATGGAAATTACCCTGCACAGAATTACATCATGAAAGTTATTCATGATGGATTACCGATGACCATAGACCGTGCCTTAGAAATAGAAGCTCGCTATTTTACAAAATTACTTGCGTCTAAGGAGGCTAAAAACATGATTCGAACTGGATTTATGGAGCTTCAAAAAGCTAAAAAGGGAATTGCTAGACCGAAAACAGAACCTAAATATGAAATTAAAAAGCTAGGAATTTTAGGAGCTGGTATGATGGGAGCTGGTATTGCTTATGTTTCAGCTAAGGCAGGGATGAATGTAGTTCTTAAGGATGTAACTCAAGAAGGAGCAGAAAAAGGAAAAGCATATTCTAAGGCTATTCTTGACAAAGCTATTTCAAAAAAGAGATCCACTCCAGAAAAAGCTGAAGCTTTACTATCAAGAATTGAAGCTACAACTGATCCTGCTGCAATGAAAGATTGTGATCTAGTTATTGAAGCAGTTTTTGAAGATCCAAAGTTAAAAGCTATTGTTACTGCAGAAACAGAAGCAGTTCTTGGTAAGGATAAAATTTACGCATCAAATACTTCAACAATACCAATTACTGAATTAGCAAAAGCATCTTCTAGGCCAGATAATTTTATTGGAATACATTTCTTTTCCCCAGTTGAAAAAATGCCTTTAGTTGAAATTATTGTTGGAGAAAAAACAGAGGCAAAAGCAATTGCTGCCGCTGTAGATTATACAGTAGCTATTGGTAAAATCCCTATAGTTGTAAATGATAGTCGTGGATTCTATACTTCGCGTTGTTTCGGTACTTTTGTTTCAGAAGGTTCATTTATGGTTGAAGAAGGTGTTCCTGCTGCGATGGTAGAGAATGTATCGAAAGCCGAAGGTATGGCTGTTGGTCCCCTTGCAGTAATTGATGAAGTTACTCTGACTCTTGGTTTACATGTTTATGAAAGTGATCCAACTCTAAATAAACCAGCTTTCCAAGAGCGCTCGTATAAAATGCAAAAAGATTTGGTCGAGAACCATGATAGAAAAGGTAAGAAATGGGGTGCTGGTTTTTATGATTATCCTAAGGGAATGCCAAAGAAATTATGGCCTGGTCTTGCAGAAAAATATAACTCTAATGTAGATTATCTAGATAAAGAGACTGTCGGTAAAAGAATTCTTCATAGACAGGCAATTGAAGCTTTCAAATGTTTAGAAGAAGGTGTTTTAAATAGTGTTGTTGATGGTGATTTAGGTTCTGTTCTTGGTTGGGGATTCCCAATTTTTACTGGAGGAGTTCTTTCTTATATTGATTTTGTTGGAATACAAACTTTTGTCGCAGAATGCGATGACTTTACAAAACGTTTTGGTGAGCGATTTACAGTTCCTGACAAGCTAAGAGCTATGTCAGAGGCTGGAAAATCAATTCATGAGTATTAAAAAAAGTAAAATTTAACTATAGAAATGCTCCTTTTATATTCAGTTAAACAGGAGCATTTTTTTTAAATACACTCTATGGAAACAATTCAAGAAGTAATTGACTTAATAACCCTTGAAAAAACAAGCCCAAACACTTTCTTAGGGCAAAATTATATAACCCCATGGGGTAGAGTTTTTGGTGGGCAAGTTTTGGGTCAATCTCTTCATGCTGCATACCAAAGTGTTCCAACTGATAGAATTGCTCATTCCATGCACGCTTATTTTATTTTGGGAGGTCAATTGGATATTCCTATTGTATATGAAGTTGATCCCATTCGAGATGGAAATAGTTTTACTACAAGAAGAGTGATAGCCAAACAAAACGGGAAAACTATTTTCATAATGTCTGCTTCTTTCAACAAAAAAATGAAAGGGGTGGATCATCAAATTCCAATGCCTAATTTAAAAGAACCGGAAGTACTTATTCCAACATTAGATCAAATTGTTGAATTAGAAGTTAGCAATCCAAAATTGCATCAACGATTGAAGAGTGTATTGCCTAGAGCATTTGATATTCGACCTGTAGAGCCTTTTTTACCTAAGTATTCTAAAAACAGTGAGCCCTTCGATAATATTTGGTTTACGACTTCAGATGAATTAAAAGACTTTGACACACCCTTGCACCACCAATTGCTTGCTTATGCGTCAGACTATAATTTACTTAGTACCGCAACACTTCCTCATGTTGAAGAATTTCAAAGTAAATCTATGTTTTATGCAAGCTTAGATCATGCTTTATGGTTTCACAGAGATTTTAGAGTAGATGAATGGCTTTTATATGCCATGGATAGTCCTAGTGCTTCTAATTCTAGAGGGTTTTCAAGAGGTAGTATATTTAATAAAAATGGAGATCTAGTTGCTTCAGTTGCCCAGGAGGGTTTGATGAGTGAAATGATTAAAAAAGAATAAGCAATTAAATTATATAACCATGATTTTTAAACTTGAAGAAGAACATATAGCGGTTAAAGAAGCAGCACGAGAATTCGCTTTATCAAGACTTAAAGAAGGAGTAATTGAACGAGACACTTCTATGTCTTATCCAACTGAATTTGTCAAGGAAATGGGTGAGATGGGTTTTTTGTCTATGATGACTGATTCTGCATATGGTGGTAGCGGTATGGATACGCTCTCTTATGTTCTTGCTATGGAGGAAATTTCTAAGATCGACGCGAGTTGCTCTGTAATAATGTCTGTAAATAATTCACTTGTTCTTTGGGGGCTTGAAGAATATGGGTCGGAAGAACAAAAACAGAAATATATACCCAGATTAACTACTGGAAATGAGATTGGATGTTTTTGTCTTTCAGAGCCTGAAGCTGGAAGTGATGCAACTTCGCAAAGAACAACAGCTATAGATATGGGTGACCATTATTTATTAAATGGAGTAAAAAACTGGATTACTAACGGAGGAAAAGCAACCATCCAATTGGTTGTTGCACATACGGATAAAGAAAAAGGACACAAGGGTATTAATGTATTTATTGTTGAGCGTGATTGGGAAGGTGTTACCATAGGTCCAAAGGAAGATAAAATGGGAATACGTTCATCTGATACTCATTCCATAAGTTATTCTGATGTTAAAGTACCCAAAGAAAATAGAATTGGAGCCGATGGTTTTGGTTTTAAGTTTGCTATGAAAACATTAGAAGGAGGTAGAATTGGAATAGCTGCACAAGCATTAGGTATTGCAGCTGGTGCTTATGAACTTGCAGTTTCTTATGCAAATCAGAGAGAAGCTTTCGGTATATCTATTGGTAATCATCAAGCAATTGCATTTAAATTAGCCGATATGGCTCTTGACATCGAAGCCGCTAGAATGATTGTGTATCGAGCAGCCTATTTAAAAGATTCTGGTCTAGATTACGGGTACGCTAGTGCAATGGCAAAATTAATCGCATCAGAAGCCGCGATGAAGCATACGGTGGAAGCAGTTCAAATTCATGGTGGAAATGGTTATGTTAAAGAATATCATGTAGAACGTTTAATGCGAGATGCTAAAATTACTCAGATATATGAGGGGACTTCTGAAATACAAAGAATTATAATTTCTAGAAATGTATTGACAGGTAAATTAGAGTTACCCTATTAGCAAGCTATATTTTAACAATTAATCCTTCGTTAGCAGGAAGGGTTCCTGAACACACTTTAGGATATTCATTAGTTAAATCTTCTAAACCATTAAGATTTTTATAGTGTAGCCAATTTTTTGTCTTTAAAATTGCATCCGATAGAAACTGAGTTGTTTTTTTATCGAAATCTTTTCCACCCCAATCTTCGATTCTTTTTTGAATGTGACTAGGAGCAAAGAAAAATTTAGAGCGTTCTTTTATGATTCCTTGGTTGTTGTTAGATTCTTTCCAGTGAGTTAAGCCTACTTTAAGTGTAAACTTCATAAGATCTGCTAGTCTGTTGTGCAAATAAATAAGTACACTATTGTTTCCGGACATATCTACGATAACCGTTTCAATTTGGTTTATTTTATCAAGTTGCTCATAAGAATAAACTTCTTTATATAAACCTAGTTTTTTAACCGCTTCAATGTTTCTCTCTGAAGTAACTCCAATTACATCCGGTGCTTCAATGTCTCGATGAAGTCCATAGGCTAGACCCACACTCGTTTTACTAGAAGCACTTAACAAAATTATTTGTTTTGAGCTAAACCAATTATTTTCTTTTAGGGAATCCCATAAACAAAAAGAGGTTATATATAATGGATAAAATAAGGAGCGATCTCGGTCTAGTTTGGTGTTATAGTTTTGTTCAGATAATACCCTTCTGTAAATATTATATGTATTTGGTAGCGTAGATCTGTGTTCTGATTGATCTTCAAAGCTTCTCTTGGATGTGTTTCCTGGATTCATGATATGATGTGAGGCAGGAGGGAAGTAACCAAAAATTCGATCCCCTACAGGAATATTTTCATTCTTAGATTCTATTACATCAGCAAATCCCCAAACAGGGATAACTCCCCATCCTTCTGTTTCTATTCCAACTGGAGTAAAGAACTCCCAGTATCGAATAATATCCCCAGAAACTGCATAGGTAATGTTATTTGATGTAAAAGAAAATAAATCAATTTTCACAAGAATTTCATTTTCTTTAGGAATTAAACTTTCTAAAGGAACCTCTTGAATTCTGTTTTCAGTGAAGTTGTTTTTTTTAACTTGAAATTGAAGACTTTTAAGACTATTCATTTGAAATATTTAGTAGTGGATCATGAAGTTATTTAAGTTGCTTTTGCATATTCATATCAACCCAAGTTTCATTTTTTGAGTAATTGAATGTTAATGTGTTATTTGGAATAATTTTAAATCCCAATTTCAAATATAATTTAATTGCATTTTCATTCCATTTAAAGACCCTCAAATCAACTTTATTTGTTTCTGGTCTTAGGTTCAAAATTTCATGAATCATTAATCTAATGGTTTTTTTTCCATATCCCATTCCTCTATATTGTTTATCTCCAATTAAAATCCTTGATAATCTCGGTATTTCATTTTGAAAATTTAGTTCACAATGCCCAATAATTTCTTTAGACTCCATATGAATTATTTTGTATGGATATAAATCAGTTGTATTTATATAAGTAAATAACTGATTTCTGGTAAGGGGGAATTTAAACAAGGAAGCTGCAAATTGAGTAAGTTCTTTTTTTGAATTGAACCAATCGATAAGTCTATCAAAATCAAGCTCAGTAAACGTTTCTAATTTTAACATCAGCTTTATTTTTTAAACAAGGTATACTATTTTTATTGTTCAAATTAAAATTGAACAAAAAAAACCACTCTTTTAGAGTGGTTTTTAAGTAGTTATATTAGGTTAATTATGCTTCTTTAATCAGTTTTACTAGGTAATCACCTACTTCATTTGTACCATATGATTTTCCGCCATCAGCAAGATCTTCAGTAACAAAACCATTAGTAAGAGCTGCATCTACAACTTTTCTGATTAATGCACCTTCTTCACTTAGGTTAAAGCTCATTTCGAACATCATTGCTGCAGATAGAACTGTTGCAAGAGGATTCGCTATGTTAAGTCCGGTAGCTTGTGGATAAGACCCGTGTATTGGTTCATACAAAGCATTATCTGTCCCAACTGAGGCAGAAGGCATAAGTCCCATTGATCCTGATATTACAGATGCTTCATCGGTAAGAATATCGCCAAATAAATTTTCAGTAATTAAAACATCATAACTATTAGGCCATTGAACAAGTCTCATTGCTACAGCATCAACAAACTCATATGCTACTTCAACTTCTGGGTAATCTTTTTCCATAGCTTGAACTGTTTCTCTCCACAAACGGGAACTTTCTAAAACGTTAGCTTTATCTACACAACATAATCTTTTAGATCTTGTCATGGCTAGTTCAAATCCTTTTTTAGCAATACGTTTAACTTCCTCTCTTGTGTATGTACAGGTATCAAATGCGGTATTACCATCGTCTTTTCTTCCTCTTTCTCCAAAGTATATACCTCCAGTCAGTTCTCTTAAGAACACTAAATCTGTTCCTTCGATGCGTTCTTTTTTTAATGGAGATTTATCTAATAAAGAAGGGAATGTAAAAGTGGGTCTCACATTGGCAAAAAGTCCAAGTTTTTGACGCATTTTAAGTAATCCTTGTTCAGGTCTTACCTTAGCAGAAGGATCATTGTCAAAACGTGGATGACCAATTGCACCAAAAAGAATTGCATCTGCATCTAAACATACTTGGTGAGTTTCGTCTGGATAAGGTTCTCCTACAGCATCGATCGCTGCTGCACCTGTTAGGGCAGAACTCCAGTTAATTTGATGACCAAATTTTTCTGCAATAGCGTCTGATACTTTAACAGCTTGATCTACGACCTCAGGTCCAATTCCATCTCCAGCTAAAAGGGCAATGTTTAATTTCATATTTATAATTCTATTTACTTTTGTATTTCTATAATGTTTAGCATTCTTTCTGTGGCTTTTATCGCCGAAACCGTTTGATCTGAATCAAGTCCTCGGGTTACGAATTCTTTAACTCCATCTTTCCATGTAATTGTAGTTTCACATAAAGCATCAGAGGTACTTCCTGGTGGTATATGAACAGCATAATCAATTAGTTGAGGAATTTCTATAGATTTTGAGCTATATATTTTTCGAATAGCATTTATGAAAGCATCGTATTGGCCATCTCCGCTCGCATTTTCTTCAAATGTATTGCCATTTATTTCTACAGCAACAGTGGTAGAGGGTTGTAATCCTTTAGAGTGAGTAAGAACATAGGACTTCACAAATACTTTTTGTGTCTTTTCTCCGCTGTTCATAACATCCGAGATTATATAAGGTAAATCTTGAGCAGTTACTTGTTCTTTTTTATCTCCTAATTCTATGATACGCTGGGTAACTTTTTTAAGAGCTTCGTCGCTTAAACTCAATCCTAATTCTTGTAAATTCTTCTGAATATTTGCTTTCCCAGAAGTTTTTCCTAAAGCATATTTGCGTTTTCTTCCGAATCGCTCCGGGAGTAAGTCATTAAAATAAAGATTCTTTTTACTATCCCCATCTGCGTGAATTCCAGCAGTTTGGGTGAAAACGTTAGCACCAACGATAGGTTTGTTTACAGGAATTCTAAAGCCCGAAAAAGTAGCGACTAATTGGCTTACCTTATTGAGCGTATTCTCTTTGATGTTTACAGATATTCCAGGCATAAAGTCATTTACAACAGCAACCAAACTCGCAAGAGGTGTATTTCCTGCACGTTCTCCCATTCCATTTACAGTTAAATGTAACCCATGAACACCAGCTTTAATAGCTTCCATTGCATTTGCAACACTTAAATCATAGTCATTATGTCCGTGAAAATCAAAATGAAGATTTGGATACCTTTTTATAATTTCACTTAGGAAAGAATAAGTTTCTGATGGCGATAGAATTCCTAAAGTATCTGGAAGTAAAATTCTTTTTATGGGCTGTTTTGAAAGAAAGTCTAAAAACGAAAACACATATTCTTTAGAGTTTCTCATACCATTACTCCAGTCTTCTAAATATACATTGGTTTCGATATTATTCTTATCAGCTAGTTCAATAGAATCCTGAATTCCTTTAAAATGTTCTTCAGGAGTTTGTTTCAATTGATACTTAAGATGGTTCATGGATCCTTTAGTAAGAAGATTTTGAACCGTTGCACCAGCATCTAACATCCATTGTATTGAAACACCGTTGTCTACAAAGGTTAATATTTCAACTTTACTTAAATAATTATTTTGTTTAGCCCAATCTGTAATGTTTTTTACTGCCTTAAACTCACCTGCAGAAACACGAGCAGATGCAACTTCAATTCGATCTACATTTAATTCTTCTAATAGGAGTTTTGCCAGTGTGAGTTTTTCTGTTGAAGAAAAAGATACTCCAGAAGTTTGTTCACCATCACGAAGGGTAGTGTCCATAATCTCGATCGTTCTTGCTTGCATAAACTTTTAAATAATTTATTTAAAGAGGAGTATTTTTCGCAAATTCTCCTATTTGATCCTTAATGTTCATTAAGTAGTCAATATCATCAAAACCGTTCAACATATTTTCTTTCTTGTAAGAATTGATATCAAAAGATTCAGAAGAATTTGTTCCTTCTAAAGAGATTGTTTGTGAGGGTAGGTCAACAATTAGCTTAGTCTCGGGATTTTCGTTGATAGCAGTAAAAATTTCCTCTAAAAACTCAGGTGAAATTTGAACAGGTAATACCCCTACATTTAGACAATTATTTCTGAAGATATCTGCAAAAAAGCTAGAAACAACACAACGGAATCCGTAGTCGTAAACTGCCCATGCAGCATGTTCTCTTGAAGATCCAGATCCAAAGTTTTTACCTCCAACAAGAATGGAGCCACTGTATTTAGAATCATTTAGCGGAAAATCAACTTTTACTGTATTGTCTTGGTTGTATCTCCAGTCTCTAAAAAGATTATCTCCAAAACCTACACGCTCAGTTGCTTTCAAAAAACGAGCTGGAATTATCTGATCTGTATCTACATTTTCAATTGGTAAAGGAACCGCTGAACTTTTTAATATATTAAATTTATCGTATGCCATTATTCTTCCTTTTAAGGATTTTTATTTTTAAACTAAACTTCTAGGGTCAGTAACTACGCCCATAACTGCAGCTGCCGCAGCAACAGTAGGACTAGCTAATAAGGTTCTTGAGCCAGGTCCTTGTCTTCCTTCAAAATTTCTATTAGAAGTACTTACTGCATATTTTCCAGCAGGGATCTTATCGTCGTTCATTGCTAAACAAGCAGAACAACCAGGCTCTCTTAACTCAAATCCAGCTTCCTCTAATTTATCAAGAAGCCCTTCTTCTTTAATTGCGTTAAGGACTTTATGAGATCCAGGAACTAACCATGCGGTAACATGATCTGCTTTTTTACGGCCTTCTATAATTTCGGTAAAGGCTCTAAAATCCTCAATCCTACCATTAGTACAACTTCCGAGAAAAACAAAATCGATTTTTTTACCGATCATTGAATCTCCTTCTTTATAGCCCATATAGTCAAGTGACTTTTTGTAAGTCGAAACTCCACCGTCTAAACTTTCGGCAGTAGGAATACCATTAGTAATTCCCATTCCCATTCCTGGGTTTGTACCGTAAGTGATCATAGGTTCAATTGCACTTCCATCGAAAGTATATTCTTTGTCAAAAACTGCATCCGCATCGGTTTCAAGAGTAGACCAGTAGTCCATTGCTTTATCCCAAGCAGCTCCTTTAGGTGTAAATTCTCTGCCTTTAATATATTCAAATGTTTTCTCGTCAGGAGCAATAATTCCACCACGCGCTCCCATTTCTATACTCAGGTTACATACAGTCATTCTCCCTTCCATACTTAGTGATTTGAATACATCACCAGCATATTCAACGAAATATCCAGTAGCTCCGGAAGTACTAAGTTGAGATATAATGAATAAAGCAACATCTTTAGGAGTGACTCCTTTACTTAAAGAACCGTTAACCGTAATACGCATTGATTTAGGTTTTGGTTGCATTATACATTGTGTAGAAAGAACCATTTCTACTTCAGAGGTACCAATACCAAATGCAATTGCACCGAAAGCACCGTGAGTAGATGTGTGAGAATCTCCACAAACAATTGTAGCTCCTGGCTGTGTAATTCCATATTCTGGTCCTACAACGTGTACAATTCCATTTTTTTCATGTCCTAATCCCCAATACGATATTCCATGTTCTGCTGCATTTTCTTCTAATGCTTTCAATTGGTTCGCAGATAAGGGATCTGCAACGGGTAAGTGTTGGTTAATAGTTGGTGTGTTGTGATCTGCTGTAGCGAAAGTTCGCTCAGGACTCATAACTTTTGCACCTCTATTTTTTAAACCTAAAAAAGCAACAGGACTTGTTACTTCATGGACTAAATGTCTGTCAATGAAAAGCACATCTGGTCCACCTTCAATTTTCTGTACCACATGGGAATCCCATACCTTGTCAAATAATGTATTACTCATAATTTATTTATAGTTAAACCAAGCTTATACCACTTGCTTTGATGATTTTCGGAATGTCTTCGTCGTTTATTTCTTTTTGTGTATCTGCTAGTTTTAAAAATTCTTTGTAAACCTTATCCAATTGTAATTTGTCTAGTTCAAACCCTACATTTTTTGCTCGATAAGCAAGTGCAGCTCGTCCACTTCTAGCAGTTAAAACAATTGCAGATTCTGTTACACCAACATCATGGGGATCCATAATCTCGTATGTTTCTCTATTTTTAATAACTCCATCTTGATGAATCCCAGAACTGTGTGCAAAAGCATTTGCTCCAACAACAGCTTTGTTGGGTTGTACCATCATTCCCATGCTGTCAGACACTAGTTGACTTGTGGAATATAATAGTTTGGAGTTAATTCGAGTGTCTAAATTTAAATCTGGATGTTGACGCATGATCATTACTACTTCTTCTAAAGAAGTATTTCCAGCACGTTCTCCAATACCATTTATGGTACATTCAATTTGGCGAGCACCATTTAAAATTCCTGCAATCGAATTTGCTGTAGCAAGTCCAAGATCATTATGACAATGGCAGGATAAAACGGCTTTGTGAATACCGGTTACATTTTCTTTTAAATATTTAATTTTAGCTCCATATTCTTCTGGAAGACAATATCCTGTTGTGTCCGGTATATTCAAAACCGTAGCTCCAGCTTTTACAACTGCTTCACAGACTCTGGCTAAAAACTCATTATCTGTTCTACCGGCATCTTCTGCATAGAATTCAACATCTTCTACAAAAGATTTCGCATAGCTAACAGCAGCAACTGCTCGTTCAATAATTGCTTCTCTATTGGAGTTAAATTTAAATTTAATGTGTGAGTCAGAAGTACCAATTCCAGTATGAATTCTGGGTCGCTTTGCATGAGATAGTGCTTCTGCTGCAACTTTAATATCATTTTCTACAGCACGTGTTAATCCGCAAACTGTTGCATTTTTTACTATTTTTGATATTTCTTCAACAGAATTAAAATCTCCAGGGCTTGATACTGGGAATCCAGCTTCTATGATGTCAACTCCGAGAAGATCAAGACGTTCAGCAATTACTAATTTGCTTTTAGTGTCTAATTTACATCCTGGGACCTGCTCTCCATCACGAAGTGTAGTGTCAAAAATTTGAACGTGTTCCTGAGCCATTTTTTGTTTATTTATTGAAAGCAATACGAATTTAGCATTTATATGTATAATTTATAGTTTTTTTGTCTACTTTTATTACGAAACCCAAGGTATTTAATTGCGAATAAATCACTTTATATAAGTGTTTTATATGAAAAAAGTATACAATGACTAACGATCAAAAAGAAAACCTCTTTGTTTTGATAAAATCTTTATCAAAATCGGAAAAAAGACAGTTTAAACTTTATGTGGGTAGAATGGATTCTAATCAGGATTCAAAATTCTTGATTTTATTCAATCTTCTTGATAAGATGGATGTTTATGATGAAAAGATAATTTTAAAAAAAGGTTTTGTTTCTAAGCAACAATTATCAAATTTAAAAGCTCATTTATACAAGCAGGTTTTGGTTAGTTTAAGAATAAATCCATCTCAAAGAAATAAACGCATGTTGATTCGTGAGCAATTAGATTTTGCTACGGTATTATATCAAAAAGGATTATATAATCAAAGTTTAAAAATACTAGATCGGGCTAAGGCAATTGCAGTTAAATTAGACGAAAAATATGCAGCTTTCGAAATAGTTGAACTTGAAAAGGTAATCGAATCTCAGTATATAACTCGTAGTATGAGTAATAGAGCGCAAGAATTAGTTCGAGATGCTACTTATTTTAATAATCACAACCACATCTCGAGTCAATTATCTAATTTATCACTTCAGTTGTACGAACGCTTAATTAAAACAGGGTACACCAAAAGTGATCAAGAGTATAAAGAAGTTACTGAATTCTTTAATGATCGCTTACCTGATCTTAATTTTGAAGATTTGGGTTTCCGAGAAAAATTATGGTTTTTTAAAGCACATGTATGGTATAGTTTGCTTACTCAAGATTTTCTTTCCAGTTATCGATACTCAGCTAAATGGGTTGCTTTATTTGATAATAACCCAGATATGATTTCTTCTCACCCAGTTTTTTATTTGCAAGGAAATAATTATTTGTTAGAATCTACTGCACTCATTAAGTACCCAATTAAATTTAAGGAGATTTTAAACAAAATGCTTCAAATAATTAATTCAGAGCATTTTCCTAAAAACGATAATTTAAGCTCTCTCGCTTTTTTGTATGAATATAATAATCTCTTTAACTTTTATTTTTTAGAGGGAAAATTTATTGAAGGACAAGATATAATTGCGCCTTTACTGGTTAAAATTGAGTTTTATAAAAATCAAATTGATGAACATCACATCATGATGTTTTATTATAAAATTGCTTGCTTGTATTTTGGTTCTAACGATTTTGAAAATGCGATTATTTATTTAAATAAAATTGTAGAAAACAAAAAATTAAAAATGAGAGAAGATTTGCTTTGTTTTACTCGATTATTGAATTTAATAGCACATTATGAAGCAGGTAATGATTATCATATTGATGAACATATTCGCGATACCTACAAGTTTTTATTAAAAATGGGTGAATTACACGAAGTTCAAAAATCATTAATAAGGTTTGTTCGTAAATTAGGAAGTATATATCCAAGTGAGCTTAAGGAAGCTTTTAAAGACTTACACAAAGAATTGAAACAATATGAACAAGATCCATATGAACGAAGAGCATTTTTATATCTCGACATATTGTCTTGGTTAGAAAGTAAAATAGAGAATAAAACTGTGGCGGAAATAATTCACTCAAAAGCAAATATTATTAACCGGAAAGACAAGCATCCCACAGAGAGTCTTTAGGAAGTGAAGCTACACAGCAAATGGACTCTTTAGATACTGGATGGAGAATTTCTAGGGATCTAGCGTGTAAATGAATACTTCCGTTGGGATTACTTCTTGCAGAACCATATTTTAAATCTCCTTTAATTGGACATCCTATAGCACTTAATTGTGCTCTAATTTGATGGTGTCGTCCAGTTTCTAATTCTATTTCTAGAAGTGTGTAATTGTGAAGTTTTTTCTTGGTAGTATATTTTAAGATCGCCTTTTTCGATTCTGGAGTTTCTTTTTTGTGAGCATAAGATTTGTTTTGCTTTTGATTGCGAACAGTCCAATGAACAAGTGTGTCAGCCGAATTAGCTGGTGCCTCTTTAGTAATTGCCCAGTATGTTTTTTTGGTAACCCGATCTTTAAATTGTTTGTTTAACCGTTCTAAAGCTTTTGAAGTTCTTGCAAATACAATTGCGCCACTTGTAGGACGATCCAAACGGTGTACAACCCCAAGAAAAACAGCTCCAGGTTTATTGTATTTTTGTTTTATATACGCTTTGGCGAGGTCTACAAGAGGAATGTCACCCGTTTTATCTCCCTGCACTAAAACTCCAATGGGTTTGTTAATTATAAGTAAATGATTGTCTTCGAATAGAATATCTAATTTCATGGAATAAAAATTAGTATTGTTCTGATTCATTAGGAAAATCTTTTGTTTTAACGTCTGATGTGTATTGCTGAATAGCACCAATTATATTGGTATGTAAATCGAGGTAACGACGCAAAAATCTCGGACTAAACTCTTTGCTCATTCCTAGCATATCGTGTAGAACAAGCACTTGGCCATCAACTCCATTTCCAGCTCCAATTCCAATGACTGGAATAGAAACAAGAGAGGCTACTTTTTTAGCTAAATGAGCAGGTACTTTTTCAAGAACCAAACCAAAACATCCAGCGGATTCTAACATTTTAGCATCTTCTATAAGTTGATTGGCTTCTTGTTCTTCCTTCGCTCTTACTGTGTAAGTTCCAAACTTATATATAGACTGTGGCGTAAGTCCTAAATGTCCCATAACTGGGATACCAGCTTGTATGATTCGCTCAATAGAAGAACGTTCTTGGTTCCCACCTTCAAGTTTAACAGCATGAGCTCCAGATTCCTTCATTATTCTAATTGCAGATCGAAGGGCTTCTTTAGAGTCTGCTTGATAAGAACCAAAAGGAAGATCTACAACTACAAGAGCCCTTTTTACAGCTCGAATAACGGCACTTGCATGATATATCATTTGGTCTAATGTTATTGGAAGTGTAGTTTCATGACCAGCAATAACATTAGAAGCAGAATCACCAACCAAAATAACATCAATACCAGCTTGATCTACTAGACCAGCTAAAGTATAATCATACGCAGTTAACATTGCAATTTTTTCACCATCGGACTTCATTTTAAGAAGAGAATTCGTGGTTACTCTATTATATGTATTCTTAGCTACAGACATTTTTAGATAATTTTTTTCAAATGTAGTCTTTTTCTTTTGAGTTTTATATGAAAATGATACCCTCCCTTCCTCTTGTGACTTAAACCTGTTACATCAACTGACAGCCTGTCAGTTTTTTTGTTATGGCATACTCCTTGAATATTATTTGGAAAATTAAAAACAAATTTAAAATGAGTAAAATAATTGGAATTGATTTAGGAACCACAAACTCTTGTGTTTCTGTAATGGAAGGTAACGAACCGGTAGTAATCCCAAATGCTGAAGGAAAAAGAACAACTCCTTCTGTTATTGCATTTGTTGAGGGTGGTGAAATAAAAGTAGGTGATCCTGCGAAGCGCCAGGCGGTAACTAACCCAACAAAAACTATTGCTTCTGTTAAACGTTTTATGGGTAATAAGTTTTCAGAATCTTCTAAAGAAGCTTCAACTGTTGCATATAAAGTGGTAAAAGGAGATAACAACACACCTCGAGTTGATATTGATGGTCGTTTATATACTCCACAAGAACTTTCTGCTATGACTCTTCAGAAAATGAAGAAAACAGCAGAAGATTATTTAGGGCATGATGTTACTGAAGCGGTTATTACCGTACCAGCTTATTTTAACGATGCTCAGCGACAAGCTACAAAGGAAGCAGGTGAAATAGCAGGTTTAAAAGTTCAACGTATTATTAACGAACCAACTGCAGCTGCTTTAGCTTATGGTTTAGATAAAAAAGATGGAGCTGACCGAAAGATTGCTGTTTATGACCTTGGAGGTGGAACTTTTGATATCTCAATCCTTGAATTAGGAGACGGTGTTTTTGAAGTACTTTCAACAAACGGAGATACACACCTTGGAGGTGATGATTTTGATCAAGTGCTTATCGATTGGTTAGCAGATGATTTTAAAGCTGCTGAAGATATTGACTTACGTCAAGACCCAATGGCATTACAGCGTTTAAAAGAAGCGGCAGAAAAAGCAAAAATTGAACTTTCCTCTTCTCCTCAGACTGAAATTAACTTACCATACGTAACAGCAACTGCTTCTGGACCTAAACACTTAGTTACTACACTAACACGTTCTAAGTTCGAGCAATTATCAGATGAATTAGTTCGTCGTTCTATGGCTCCAGTTAAGAAAGCATTAGATGACGCTGGTTTAAGTACTTCTGATATTGATGAAATTATTCTTGTTGGGGGTTCTACTCGTATTCCTGTAATCCAAGAAGAAGTTGAAAAATTCTTTGGAAAAAAACCATCTAAAGGGGTAAACCCAGATGAAGTTGTTGCCGTTGGTGCAGCAATTCAAGGAGGTGTATTAACAGGAGATGTAAAAGATGTATTGTTGTTAGATGTTACTCCACTTTCTTTAGGTATTGAAACTATGGGTGGTGTTATGACTAAGTTAATCGAATCTAATACCACGATTCCTACGAAGAAGTCTCAAGTTTTTTCTACTGCTGCAGATAACCAACCATCGGTTGAGATTCATGTAATTCAAGGGGAACGTTCAATGGCTGCTGATAACAAAACAATTGGTCGTTTTCATTTAGATGGAATTCCACCAGCACAAAGAGGAACTCCACAAATTGAAGTAACTTTTGATATTGATGCTAACGGAATTATTAAAGTTACAGCTTCTGATAAAGCAACTGGAAAAACTCAAGATATACGTATCGAAGCTTCTTCAGGTTTGACAGAAGAAGAGATCGAAAAAATGCGCCAAGAAGCAGAAGCAAATGCGGAAGCAGATAAGGCTGCAAAAGAACAAGTTGATAAGCTAAATAGTGCTGATCAAATGATTTTCCAAACTGAAAGTCAATTGAAAGAGTTTGGAGATAAACTTTCTGATGATAAGAAAAAGCCAATTGAAGAAGCTTTAGAAGAATTGAAGAAAGCGTTTGAAGCGAAAGATCTCGCTACTATTGAGCCAGCTTTAGAAAAAATCAATGCAGCATGGAAGAATGCTTCCGAAGAAATGTACAAAGCTCAAGCTGATGGAGCTGCTCAACCTGGCCCAGATGCGCAAGCAGGTGGTTCAGCTGATGCTTCTGGAGCAGATGACGTTCAGGATGTTGATTTTGAAGAAGTTAAAGAATAACTTTTTATTTTGATAATTAAAAAAGCACCGTTAAGCGGTGCTTTTTTTTTGCATTTTTTTAAATTTTTAATTCCAACGATCCTTCCGCCATTGATTTTGTTGAGATTTGCTCAAAAAAGTCCAAGCTACTATCCGAGTAACTTTGTTCCCAGTACCCATGGGAATTGTTTTTATTTCTGATGCATTTACCTGATCAAGTTTCTTATAAATTGCGTTCAAATTAGATTGTTTTGAAACTAGTGTTGTGAACCAAAAACAATTATTCTTAAAGGTTTTACTCTGCAAGACCATTGCGCTAATAAACTTAATTTCTCCCCCTTCATAGATGAGTTCATTTTGGATTCCTGCAAAATTTAATTCTGCCTTTTTAACTTTTTTAGCCCCTAAATTCTGAACCTTTCTTAGGGATCCTTTTTGAGCAGCTTCTTGAGATTCATGAAATGGTGGATTACACATCGTGATGTCAATCTTATCTTTGCTTCCTATAATTCCTTGGTAAATTGCTTTAGAATCTTTCTGTAATTTACAGTTTACTTTATTTAAAAGTTTAGTGTTGTTTGAGACTATTTTATTTGCATTTTTGATTGATAATTCATCAATATCTGAAGCAATAAAATTCCAATTATACTCAGTAATTCCTATAATTGGATAAATACAACTTGCTCCGACTCCAATATCTAGACATGTAATTTTGTTGCCCTCGGGTGAACGCCCAAAATTATTTTCGCGAATTAAGTCTGCTAGATAATGGATGTAATCTGCTCTACCGGGAATAGGAGGGCAGAGATTATGATCAGGAAATTCCCAAAAATCAATTTTATAATAATGTTTTAGAAGAGATATGTTTAGAACTTTTACAGCCTTTGGGTTTGAAAAGTCTATCGAGTCATCTCCGTGTTTATTTGGTTTTATAAAATCTTTTAATTCAGGATGAGCAAGGATTAATGCTTTAAGATCATAGCGTTCTCGATTTTTGTTACGAGGGTGCATCTTAGACTTTATTTTTGGTTTTTTCTTGTCCGACATAGAATCTTTTTGTGATTTGCTAAGATACTATTTCAAACACTTATTTTTTTGTTAATCCTTTGTTTTATGAGAAACTTCAAAATACATCTGAGAGTATAATTTTATCTCTTACATGCTGTAATTAATCAAAATTTCTTTTCTAAAATAATTTTGTTTTAATTCAGAACTATACACCCTAAATGTTCAAAAAAGGTTCGGCAGTTCTTAATAAGTTAAGCCTTAAGTTTATTACTCTCGTATTTATTGATTTTATTTAAATTGGTTCCTAATGTATTCCTGGAATTGAAATCGATATTTATCCTCATAAATTAAACCCATCATTTAGAATTTAATTACTTTTACTTCCATGGAAAAAGAGGAATTACTCAAACTGATGAATGGCTCCGAAAAGGAGTCTTTAATGCGAACTTTAGAAATAGATTTTGTTGATGTGGGGGACAATTTTTTAACGG
This sequence comes from Candidatus Arcticimaribacter forsetii, assembly GCF_910589745.1. Lineage (GTDB taxonomy): Bacteria > Bacteroidota > Bacteroidia > Flavobacteriales > Flavobacteriaceae > Arcticimaribacter > Arcticimaribacter forsetii. The sequence goes on along the minus strand of NZ_OU342399.1, from coordinate 1,245,359 downwards.
CTAGAATGCCCGTAACACCAAAACTTCATCAACCCGATGGGGTTCTTCATGGGGGTGCAACATTTGCATTAGCAGAAAGTGTGGGAAGTGCTGCCGCCTATCTATTTAATAAGTCTAAAAGTACTATGGTTCGCGGGATTGAGATGTCTGGAAATCATTTAAAAGGAATAAGCGAGGGTTATGTATACGCCAAAGCTATTCCAGTTCATAACGGGAGAACCACTCAGATATGGGAAATTAAAGTAACGAATGAAGCCGGAGATTTAATTTCAAGCTGTAAGTTAACCACCCTAACTTTACCTAAAAAATAAATGATAAAAGCCCTTAAAGCTTTAGAGGAAAAGAAACTTCCTTTCGTTGTTTTTAAACATCCTAATTCCAACGAATTAGAACTGTACTTTCAAGAAGATGACCGTTTGTATTTAACCCAAGATTTTTCGGAACAAGGTTTTTTAATGGCTCCTTTTAATGACACTAATTCATACCCCTTTATCCCAAATAAAAATCACAAAAAATTTGATCTAAGCTTTTATAAAGAATCAAATTCATCAGATATCTCTTTTGGTAATGAAAATAGAGAGGCTTTTATAACATTAGTTGAAAAAGCCCTAGTTGAATTTTCAGAATCGGTGACTGAAAAAATTGTTTTATCACGTTCAATACCAGTTTCTATTTCAGACTCAGAGCCCATCAATACTTTTGTTAATTTGGCAAACCTTTACCCAACAGCATTTGTTTATTATTGGCATCATCCCAAAACAGGTTCTTGGATGGGAGCAACACCAGAAAGGTTTGCGAGTTTAAGTAATAATGAGTTACATACAATTTCATTAGCTGGAACTTCAATTGCAAAAGAAGACGAAAAACCCATATGGTCAGAAAAGGAACTTCAAGAACAACAACTCGTTACAGTTAGTATTGAAGATTCCTTACGCTCAATTTACCCTAATTCTAAAATTGAAATTGGTTCAGTACAAACTGTTCAAGCGGGTTCTATATATCATCTAAAAACAGATATACGATTAAAAAGTGATGATTTAAGTTTGTTTAAAATTGCAAAAGCACTTCACCCTACTCCTGCAGTAGGAGGAGTTCCAAAGAAAAATAGTTTAGAATTTATATTAAAAAATGAAGCTCACAATCGAAAATATTACACAGGTTTTTTGGGTCCTTTTGACTCAGATCACCATGCAAGTTTATATGTAAATTTAAGATGTGCTGAATTAATACCCTCGGGTTACAGGGTATATGTGGGTGCTGGGATTACAACAAAAAGTATACCCTTGAATGAATGGGAAGAGACTAAGAGAAAAGCAAAAACTTTTTGCAAAGCACTTTGAATTTAACTGAAATAAACTCTTTCGAATCTCTACTGTTTTGTATTTTTGTTGGACAATGAGTCAATACCCAAAACAATCTTTTTCTGAAATACCCTTAGCTCAAACCGTTGTAAAGTTTTGTGATATTAAAAGAATTAATCATATTGTAATTTCACCAGGCTCTAGAAATGCACCCTTAAATCTAGGATTTACAAATAACGATAATTTCATTACTTATAGCATTGTAGACGAGCGCTCTGCTGCATTCTTTGCACTTGGTTTGGCACAGCAACTTAAACATCCTGTAGCAGTTGTTTGTACGTCTGGTTCCGCTTTATTAAACTATTATCCAGCAGTCTCAGAAGCTTTTTATAGCGATATACCATTGGTTGTGATTTCTGCAGATAGATTACCCCACAGAATTGATGTTGGTGATGGACAAACCATACGACAGCCAGAAGTATTTGAACCTCACCTAGAAGCAGCTGCATATTTAACTCCAGATGTGTCGCATGCCTCGAAAACGCTTCTTGAAAATCCATCTCAAAAATTAGTAGCTCAAGACGCATCGGAATCCGATTTAATGCACAAACAAGTAGAGATTCAGCGATCAAATGAACAAAAACTGGATTCCGTTTTAAATAAAGCCATCCTGAACTCTGGTCCTGTTCATATAAATGTTCCTTTAGAGGAACCGCTTTATGGAACAACCTCAAAAGAACTTATTCCCCAATTTATAAGTGATCCTGAACCAAATCAGACAGAAATTAATCTTGATTCTTATGTTACCCAATGGAATTCTGCTGCCAAAAAGATTATTTTAGTAGGAGTTTTACCTCCAAATTCAATAAATGACAAAATTTTAGAAACATGGGCTTTGGACCCTTCAGTAATTGTTTTAACTGAAAAAACATCTAACTTAAAACATAGTAGGTTTTTAGATGCAATAGATTCTTTAATTGCTCCATTAGAGCAAAATGGAGAAAGTGCTTTTGAAGAAATTCAACCTGATTTACTGATTACACTAGGCGGAATGGTTGTTTCAAAAAAAGTAAAAAATTTTTTAAGAAAATTTCCACCAAAAAAACACTGGCACATCAACTCTAAGAAAGCTTACAATACCTACTATGTGCTTTCAAATCATGTGAAATTAGATCCTCAAGAGTTTTTCGATTATTTATTTTCAAAACCCAATACTCCAATTGAATCTTCATTTAATAGTGCGGTACATTCGATTTATTCTAGAAATTTATTGAAAGGATTAGCTTATTTAAAGACGATCCCTTTTTCTGATTTATTAGCCTTTAAAATTATATTCAATTCAATCCCCAAAAAACTTCATTTACAACTCGCTAATAGTTCTACTATTCGTTATGCACAGCTATTCGATCTTCCGAAAAATGTATCTGTATATTGCAACCGTGGGACAAGCGGGATCGACGGAAGTACATCTACAGCTGTTGGAGCTGCCTATAAAACAGAGTTGCAAACATTATTAATTACAGGGGATTTAAGTTTTTTCTACGATTGTAATGCCTTATGGAATACATATTGGAAATCTAATTTTAGAGTTATTATAATTAACAATCAAGGAGGTGGAATTTTTAGGATTCTTCCAGGTAAAAAAGACACTCCACTTTACGATAAATATTATGAGACAGTTCATAATCGAAATGCCAAAGATTTATCTAAATCTTTTGGTTTAGGATACTCAAGTGTTTATTCTGGATGGCGTTTAAAGTTGAAATTAAAATCTTTTTTTAAACCCTCTGATAGACCGCAAATTTTAGAGATATTTACTCCAAGAAAAATCAATGACAAAGTTTTATTAAATTACTTTAAAGCAATGCAATAAAACACTTATTTTTAAATCAATAAATACAATATAATATGGAAAATGTAGTTTGGGAAACGATAACAGAATACTCGGATATTTTATTTGAATTTCACAAGGGAATAGCTAAAATTACTATAAATCGCCCAGAAGTTTATAATGCATTCCGCCCAGAAACAAACAATCAAATGTTAGAAGCTATGGATGTTTGTCGTGAACGTAATGATATTGATATCATTGTTTTTACCGGAATGGGGGACAAGGCTTTTTGTAGTGGAGGCGATCAAAATGTTAAAGGTGTTGGGGGTTATGTAGGTGAAGATGGCGTACCCAGATTAAATGTACTTGATTTACATAAAAAGATAAGAGAAATCCCTAAACCAGTTATTGCAATGGTCAATGGTTATGCTATCGGTGGTGGTCATGTCTTACATGTTGTTTGTGATTTAACAATAGCAAGCGATAACGCAATTTTTGGACAAACAGGTCCTAAAGTTGGAAGTTTCGACGGTGGATTTGGTTCATCTTATTTAGCACGTCACGTTGGTCAGAAAAAAGCACGTGAGATTTGGTTCTTATGTCAACAATATTCTGCTAAAGAAGCGGAAGAAATGGGTATGGTAAATAAAGTTGTACCCCTTGAAGATCTTGAAAAAACTGTAGTTGAATGGTGTCAAATTATGCAAAAAAGAAGCCCGCTCGCTTTAAGAATGGTTAAACGCTGTTTAAATGCTGAATTAGATGGGCAGCATGGATTAATGCAATTAGCTGGAGATGCAACCTTAATGTATTATTTAATGGATGAGGCTCAGGAGGGTAAAAATGCATTTTTAGAACGCCGTGACCCTAATTTTAAACAGTATCCTAAGTTTCCATAAAAGAGTCTTATTGCTTTCTTTCACAGCAAAGGGTTATTTAAATTGGACAATCAAGAAAATAAAAATAGATCATCCGTTTTATTAGAATAGTATTAAACTGTAAAAAAGCATCTTTATTTTTTTAGATGTATTTAATTGTTTTTTAATTCTGTATTAGGATAGGGTAGTTTATTAAAATAAAACGAATTGAATTACAAAATAATAGATGAATTCAAAATTTAAAGTTTGGTTAGAGGCTGCTCGTTTGAGAACGTTACCACTCTCTTTATCCGGAATAATTGTTGGTAACGGTCTTGCATATTCTAGTCCTAGTTTTTCGATAACTATTTTAATACTATCCTTAGCTACTACGATCGCATTTCAGATTTTATCAAATTTTGCTAATGATTATGGTGATGGTGTAAAGGGAACAGATAATAATGATAGAATTGGTCCTGCAAGAGTTTTACAGCAGGGATTACTTTCTAGAAAGGAACTGAAAAAAGGAATTCAAATCACAGTTGCTTCTTCGCTTATTTTATCATTCACTCTAATATTAATTGCATTTGATTCTTCTGAACTGCTGTATGTTTTAATTTTTGTTGCTCTAGCCGTTGCTTCTGTTTATGCAGCTATTAAATATACTGTAGGCGAAAATGCATATGGTTATCGAGCTTTTGGCGATTTTTTTGTCTTTGTGTTTTTTGGAGGAGTAAGTGTTTTAGGTTCCTATTTTTTACAAAATAATACCTTTTCAATTGAATTAATTTTACCGGCTACCTCCATTGGATTATTAAGTGTTGGTGTTTTAAATTTAAATAATATGCGCGATCTTGAAACTGATAAAAAATCTAATAAGATTACTATAGCGGTTCTTTTAGGATCAAGTTATTCTAAAATTTACCATGCTTTTTTATTAATTGGAGCGGTATTTACATCTGTTTTATATTCTAAAACATTGAGTCAACCTTCTTATCTTTTTATGATTGCCGTTTTATTATTGATGATTCATTTAAGACGTGTTTTAGGATATACTGATCCAAAAGAATTTGATCCAGAGTTAAAGAGATTAGCATTGTGTACGTTCTTATTTGCTCTTCTTTTTTCAATAGGACAAAATATATAAAATGAAAGCTAGCTATCATCGATATATTCTTGATTTTAAACAACCTAGCGGAACTTCTCGAGGTATTTTAATACAAAAGGAAACTTGGTTTATTAAACTTGAGAACAATGGTAAAAGGGGAATTGGCGAGTGCGGTATTTTAAGAGGCTTGAGCTGCGACGATCGTATTGATTATGAAGAGAAGCTTAAATGGGTTTGTGAAAATATAGATCAAGGGTTTGATTTTTTATATCACAAAATGATCGAGTTTCCTTCGATTCAAATGGGATTAGAAACAGCTTTTTTGTCTATAAACTCAGAAGATCCTTACCTAATTTTTCCTTCAGATTTTACATCCTCAAATGATAATATAGAAATAAACGGACTCATTTGGATGGGGGATAAGTCCTTTATGATGAAACAGCTGGAAGATAAATTGGCAGCTGGTTTTAAATGCATCAAAATGAAAGTAGGTGCTTTAGATTTTAAACAAGAAATAGAAGTTTTAAAAGCTATACGGTCTAAGTTTTCTCCTAAAGATATTGTAATTAGGGTTGATGCTAATGGGGCTTTTACACTTGCTGAAGCACTAGAAAAACTTAACAAATTGTCAGAATTTGGAATCCATTCTATTGAACAACCAATAAAACAAGGGCAAATTGAAGCCATGTCTTATTTATGTAAAAACACTCCGATTCCTATTGCGCTAGATGAAGAATTAATTGGTGTTTTTGAATATGAGGAAAAGAAATTGTTATTGGATGCAATTAAACCTCAATATATAATTTTAAAACCTAGCTTTATTGGAGGTTTTAGAGGCTCCATGGAGTGGATAAATCTAGCAGAAAGTGATAATATAGGTTGGTGGGTTACGAGTGCATTAGAGAGTAATGTTGGTTTAAATGCTATTTCTCAATGGACTTATACCTTAAATCCCTCAGGTCCTCAAGGTTTGGGAACAGGAAGTTTATACACGAATAATATTGATTCCCCTTTAGAAGTAAAAAATGGGTATATTGTTTATGATAAGTTTAAAAAATGGAGCGAAATTCAATAAATAAATTTCTTGAAGTCGATATAAATAAACGTTTACCGTTTGCATGGTACCTATTAGGTTCAATGATTGTAATCACATTTAGTTTTGTGGGTCAAGTACCCATGTTATTTTTTATATCAGAAGAATCTACAGCGATGATGGATCCGAAGAATCCGATGTCCATGTTTAATCATTTAGACAAGAATTTGACATTATTTCTGTTATTGTTTTCTTTTTTTATCGCATTTCTTGGTTTTCTTTTTGTCTTAAATATTCACAAACAAAGTATACGTAGCGTAACTACATCAAGAAAAAAGATTGATTTTAGAAGAGTAACTTTTGCTTTTACCTTGTGTTCAATAATTTCTGTTCTACTCGTGGGAACTGGATATTTATTAGCCCCTGAAGATTATGAAATAACTTTTCAGTTAAAACCTTTTATGATCTTGCTGGTGATTTCAGTTATATTCATTCCTTTTCAAGCTGGACTTGAAGAATTCTTATTTAGAGGGTATTTGATGCAGGGTTTTGCAAAACTTACCAAAACGCGATGGCTCCCTTTAATTTTAACTTCTTTAATTTTCGGTTCTCTTCATATTTTCAATCCAGAAATTGATAAACTAGGTTTTGGAGTTTTAATCTTTTATGTAGGTTCCGGACTTTTCTTCGGTCTAATTACCCTTTTAGATGAAGGGATTGAATTGGCTTTAGGCTATCATATTGCTAATAATTTAATTATAGCATTGTTAGTAACTTCTGATTGGACTGCTTTACAGACATATTCTGTTTTAAAGTCTATTTCTGAACCTTCTTTAATGCCAGACATCCTGATAGTATTTTTGGTCTTATATCCTTTTTCATTATTGGTTTTTGCAAAAAAATACGGTTGGTCGAATTGGAAACATAAATTAACTGCACGTATATATGAGTCAAGTACCGAGTTATAGAAATATTCATAATCGTTTTAAAATGAATGGGATTGCCTATTCGTATGACGATCTTTTTGTAGTTGCTTATAGTTTTATAAAAGAAGGAAAACCCCATGAAAAATCCATAGGTGATTTTTTGATGGATTGGATTAATTCAAAAGACTCAATCGAGGTCAAAACTTCTGGTTCAACCGGTTCCCCAAAGAAAATAAGTTATTCAAAACAAGCTATGGTTTATTCTGCAGTAGCTACAGGTGATCATTTTGGATTGAAAATAGGTGATCGGGCTCTTCATTGTTTGTCAGCAGATTTTATTGCTGGAAAAATGATGTTGGTTCGGGCAATGATCTTAGGTTTAGAAATAGATATTCTTCCTCCTAACGGTAATGTTTTAGACGGAAAATCAACTCTTTATGATTTCGCAGCAATGGTTCCTCTACAAGCAGAGAATAGTTTGAATAGTATTAATCAAATTAAAACCTTAATTATTGGTGGAGCTGCACCCTCGGAATCATTATTAGAATCTTTAAAAACAAAAAAAACTAAAAGTTTTGTTACCTACGGGATGACCGAAACTTTAACTCATATAGCCTCTCGTTCAATTTTTTCAAACGATTCTTCTTATCATGTTTTACCGGGGGTAACCATTTCAAAAGATGATCGTTCTTGTTTGAATATTGAAGTTCCCTATATCCAAACGGAACCCATTGTTACAAATGATATTGTAGAATTAAAAACAGCTAATTCATTTTTTCTTTTAGGAAGAAATGATACTGTAATTAATTCTGGAGGTATAAAAATCATACCCGAAGCGATAGAGCGTAAAATAAGTTCATTACTATCTTTTCCTTATTTTATTGGAGGAATTCCAGATGAAAAATTAGGTCAACAATCTGTTTTGGTAGTGGAACAAAAAAAGCCCATCATTGGCATAATAGATTTAATCAGAGAATCAGGTGTTTTAACGGAATATGAAATACCAAAAAAAATCTATCATTTGGAATCATTTGAGTATACCGATAATGGAAAATTAAAACGGAAAGAAACTCTTTCTAAACTTGAAGAACTCCCATATTAAATTTTTCAGTTATGGGAGCGTGGTTCGCAGCTTCAATACCTTTACTTATCCACTCCCTAGTTTTTAAAGGGTTTATTATCGCATCCGTCCACATTCTAGAAGCTGCATAAATTGGTGACGTTTGTCGATCATATCCTTCTTTAATTTTCTTGAATAACTTTTCTTGCGCAACATCATCAATCTCAATTCCTTTCTTTTTTTGAGAAGAGGCTTCCATTTGTGAAATCACTTTAGCTGCCTGTGAACCCCCCATAACTGCCATTTCTGCACTAGGCCAAGCTACAATTAATCTAGGGTCAAAAGCTTTTCCACACATGGCATAATTACCTGCACCATATGAATTACCCATAATTACAGTAAATTTTGGAACTACAGAATTCGAAACAGCATTTACCATTTTAGCTCCATCTTTAATAATTCCGGAATGTTCTGCTTTACTACCGACCATAAATCCGGTTACGTCTTGCAAAAAGACTAAAGGGATTTTTTTCTGATTACAATTAGCAATAAAACGAGTAGCTTTATCAGCTGCATCTCCATAAATAACACCTCCTAATTGCATTTCTCCATCAGCAGATTTAACAATTTTTCTTTGATTAGCAATGATACCTACTGACCAACCATCAATACGAGCATAAGCAGTTATTAGGGTTTTACCGTATCCTTTTTTATATTCCTGTAGCTCCGAATTATCAACTAAACGTTCGAGTATTGGGTAGGTATCGTAAGGTTGGTTTCTCGAAGCTGGTAATAAGCCAAGTATTTCCTCTTCATTAAGTTTAGGAGCTACTGATTCAATTCTATTGAAACCTGCAGTTTCTGGAGTTCCAATTTTGTGAATTAAGGCACGGATATGTTCTAAAGCTTCTGGATCGTCTTTTACCTTATAATCTGCTACACCACTTATTTCTGTATGTGTTGTAGCACCACCTAGAGTTTCATTATCAATTGTTTCTCCAATAGCAGCTTTAACAAGATAACTTCCTGCCAAGAATATACTTCCAGTTTTATCCACAATCAAAGATTCATCTGACATAATAGGAAGGTAGGCTCCTCCAGCAACACAGCTACCCATTACAGCAGCAATCTGGAGAATCCCTTTGCTGCTCATTCTTGCATTATTTCTAAATATACGCCCAAAGTGTTCTTTGTCAGGGAAAATTTCATCCTGTAGGGGTAAAAATACCCCAGCACTATCAACTAAATAAATAATTGGAATTTTATTTTCTAAGGCAATTTCTTGCGCTCTAAGATTTTTTTTGCCACTCATTGGAAACCAAGCTCCTGCTTTAACAGAAGCATCATTAGCAACAATTATACAAAGTCTTTTATGTATATATCCTAGCACCACAATTACCCCAGCTGCTGGACATCCATCGTACTCTTCATACATTCCTGATGCAGCAAAACCACCTATTTCTAATGCTTCAGTATTAGAATCAACAAGATAGGCTACCCGCTCTCTTGCGGTCATTTTGCCTTTATCTCTAATTTTTTGCAGTTGTTTTTTACCACCTCCAAGCGAAATGGTTGCAAATTTTTGTCTAATATTTGACCACAGCAGTTTGTTGTGATCTTCATTTTTATCGAAACTAATATTCATTCGTCAAATTTGATATAAAATTACAAAATATAGAAGGGTTAATTGCTTAACAAACTAGGATTTCTTTGTTATGTTGACTCGTTGTTTTTAATTTTTAAAAATAAATAAACGATATTTGCTGCACAATGTTAAAAACACACAAATGAGCTTAAACAAAAATAAAATATTTGGTTATACTGCATTAGTAATCATGGTCTTAGGAACAGCTCTATTGGTCATAGGATATATATTGTATCCAGATTACCCTGAATATGCTGTTGGTTTATGTGTTGCAGGTGTTGGGTTTTACGCAATTGCATGGGCATTTAATGCTTTAAAAGGAAGAATTTAATTATGTCAGATGATAAAAAAATAATTTTCTCGATGTCGGGAGTTTCAAAGACTTACCCATCAGGAAATAAACCAGTGTTGAAGGATATCTATTTGAGTTTTTTTTATGGAGCTAAAATTGGTATTTTAGGTTTAAACGGTTCAGGTAAATCTACTCTTTTAAGAATTATTGCTGGAACTGAAAAAAATTATCAAGGAGAAGTTAGCTTTTCACCTGGCTATAAGGTAGGCTATCTAGAACAGGAACCTTTGATGGATGAATCTAAAACCGTTCTTGAAATAGTTAAAGAAGGAGTAGCAGAAACGGTTGCAGTTTTAGATGAATACAACCAGATTAATGATCAATTTGGACTACCTGAGGTTTATGAGAATGCAGATAAAATGCAACAACTCATGGATCGTCAAGCTGCTCTTCAAGATCAAATAGATGCAGTAAATGCTTGGGAGTTAGACACCCAGCTTGAAATTGCCATGGATGCTCTTAGAACACCTCCAGGAGACCAAAAAATAGAATTTTTATCAGGTGGAGAGCGCCGTAGAGTTGCTTTATGTCGACTGTTACTCCAAAAACCAGATATTCTTTTACTTGATGAGCCAACCAACCATTTAGATGCTGAGTCTGTTCATTGGTTAGAGCATCATTTAGCACAATATAAAGGGACTGTTATTGCGGTTACTCACGATAGATATTTTTTAGATAATGTTGCGGGTTGGATTCTTGAATTAGATCGGGGAGAGGGTATCCCTTGGAAGGGTAATTATTCTTCTTGGCTAGATCAAAAATCTAAACGAATGGCACAGGAGCAAAAAACAGCTTCAAAACGTCAGAAAACATTAGAACGTGAGCTAGAATGGGTTCGAATGGCACCCAAAGGACGTCAAAGTAAACAAAAAGCTCGTTTATCTAATTACGATAAATTAGCTAGTCAAGATCAAAATAAAATTCAAGAAAAATTAGAAATTTTTATTCCTAATGGACCCCGTCTTGGAACAAATGTAATTGAAGCCAAAAGTGTAAAGAAGGCTTTTGATGATAAACTTTTATACGATAATCTTTCTTTTAATCTTCCTCAGGCTGGAATTGTTGGAGTAATTGGTCCGAACGGTGCTGGTAAGTCTACGGTTTTCAGAATGATAATGGGAGAAGAAACTCCAGACGACGGAAGTTTTTCTGTTGGTGAGACAGTAAAGTTAGCCTATGTAGATCAATCCCATTCAAATATTGATTTAGACAAATCAATTTGGTCTAATTTTAGTGACGAGCAAGAATTAATTATGCTAGGAGGTAGGCAGATTAATTCTAGAGCTTTTTTAAGTCGATTTAATTTCAGTGGGAGTGAACAAAACAAGAAAGTTTCAACGCTTTCTGGAGGTGAACGTAACCGTTTACACTTGGCAATGACTCTTAAAGAAGAAGGAAATGTATTGCTTTTAGACGAGCCAACAAACGATCTTGATGTTAATACTTTAAGAGCATTAGAAGAAGGTTTAGAGAATTTTGCAGGTTGTGCAGTGGTTATTTCTCACGACCGATGGTTCTTAGATCGTATTTGTACTCATATCTTGGCTTTTGAAGGAGATTCTCAAGTTTACTTTTATGAAGGTTCTTATTCTGATTATGAGGAAAATAAGAAAAAGAGACTTGGTCAAGATCTCATGCCGAAGAGAATTCAGTATAGAAAGTTAACGAGAGACTAGCACACTATTATTTGTTCAAAGCTGCGTCTATTAAATCTGCTACATCAATTTGAGATCCTTTTCTGATTGTGTCAGAAACTGTAAGAATTAATAAATTTTTACCTGGAGTCTTTAGATATATTTTTTGACCCCAGGGTAAATCTACACCACTTCGAGAAAATGGAGATAGATTAGGATTCATTACACCTGGTATTATAATAGGTAAGCTTTGAGCAGTTGAGTTTAATAGATAAAAAACAGCTCTTCGAGTAGGATTAATTTTTTTCTTTCCAGGTTTAGCTTTAAATATAGAATACTCAATTTTTAATGGCGCTATAAATCGATTTTCGAGCTGTAGATAATTTTTTTCTTGGATTTGAATTGTTTCAAAACTTCCTTTTTTTAAGCCAAATCCTTTGGTAAGTGTATCTGTTTGATGATCTCTGGAGGAGACTCCAAGTTCAAGTTTAGATTTATTCCAAATTTTCACTTGATAACCTTTCATATAAGGATAATCTATGGTTACCACTTGTTTCGGAGGAACGAATAAAGTAGATTTAGGTGTGCTATTTTTTGATTGTGCTTGTAAAACAGAAATGTTCAACACAATAAAAAGACCAAGGAAACCTAAATGATTAATTTTCAATGTTTCTATTTTAAGTTTAATTCCATTTTTATATCAGCTCTTTCATAGGGCAGATTCTTTTCTAAAGGCACTTCAATAAATCCATTTTTTTGATATATGTAAAGTGCATTTTTCAATAATTTACTAGAATATAAAATAATTTTATTCCAGTGGTGTTTATCAGCAAAAACCAACATATGTTTTAGTAGTTTTTGCCCAATTTTTTGTCCTTGAAAAGTAGGGTCTACAGCCATTTTTCCAAGTTCATAAATCCCTTTTGAAACATAAATAAAAGCAGCTGTTCCAACAATAGTTTCATCAATTTTTACAAAAAAAATGAAACCACCTGGTTTTATAATGAATTCTTCACATTTACTTAGCAGTTCAGAATCGTAAGGCTCTACAACGAAATATTTCTTAAGCCAAGCTTCATTTAACAGACGAAATTCTTCTGTGTATTTAGGATCAAAAGAAATAATTTCCATAGCTATTTTTCACCAGTCATATCCTTAGGAATAACCCAAGCATCAAATTCCTCTGCACTAACATATTCTAACGCAAGAGCAGCTTCTTTAAGAGTTGTTCCTTCTTCGTGAGCTTTATTTGCAATTTCTGCAGCCTTATAATATCCTATCTTAGTATTTAGAGCAGTTACAAGCATTAAAGAATTGTTAACTAATTCATCAATCCTTTTTTGGTTCGCTTCAATTCCATTTACACAGTTAACAGTAAAACTTTCACAAGCATTTCCAATTAACTGAGCAGATTCTATAATGTTTGCCGCCATAACAGGCTTGAATACGTTTAACTCATAATGACCTTGAGTTCCAGCGACTGTAATGGTTACGTCATTTCCCATTACTTGAGCACATACCATAGTAATTGCTTCACATTGCGTAGGATTTACTTTCCCTGGCATGATTGAGCTTCCTGGTTCATTCGCTGGGATTGTAATTTCACCAATACCAGATCGAGGACCTGAAGAAAGCATTCTTATGTCATTTGCAATTTTATTGAGCGAAACGGCAATTTGTTTTAAAGCCCCATGAGTTTCTACAATAGCATCATGAGCAGCAAGAGCTTCGAACTTATTGTGAGCCGTTATGAAAGGAAGTCCAGTAAATTCAGCAATAAATTCTGCAACTCGTTTTGAATATCCTTTAGGAGTATTAATACCAGTACCTACTGCTGTTCCGCCAAGTGCTAATTCTGATAGGTGAGTCAGTGTAAAGTTTAAAGCTGCGAGACCATGATCTAATTGTGAAACATATCCAGAAAATTCTTGACCAAGAGTTAGGGGAGTGGCATCCATTAAATGAGTACGTCCAATTTTAACAACGGATTTGAATGCATCGGCTTTGGCTTGCAATGCATCTCTGAGTTGAGTTACACCCGGAATAGTTACATCAATTATTTTTTTATAAGCTGCAATGTGCATTCCAGTCGGAAACGTATCATTAGAGGATTGTGATTTATTAACATCATCATTTGGAGCAAGTGTTTTATCACCTTCACCAAGCTTATTTCCTGCTAGTACATGTGCACGATTTGCAATAACCTCGTTAACATTCATGTTACTCTGTGTCCCTGAACCGGTTTGCCATATAACCAAGGGGAATTGATCATCTAACTTGCCCGCTAGAATTTCATCGCATACTTGAGCAATTAAATCTCTTTTATTAATATCTAGAACACCAAGTTCATGGTTTGTGTATGCAGCTGATTTTTTTAAATAAGCAAATCCATGTATTATTTCGATTGGCATAGACCCTGGAGATCCAATTTTGAAATTTGATCGTGAACGTTCTGTTTGTGCCCCCCAGTATACGTCTGCAGGAACTTTAACTTCTCCAAGAGTGTCTTTTTCTATGCGGTATTCCATTGTTTTATTCGCTTTTAATTATACTCTGCAAAAATACTTAATTTTTATTTTAGAGCCATATGAAGTTTAAAGGTATTGGGATTTTTATTGAGAATATATTTTTATATCCAGACTCAAAAAAAATAAATAGATCACTATGATTAGAATTATAAAAAACTTAATTTTGTTAAAAATTTTATAACAATGTTCGAATTCGATCAATATTTAGGTTTTCTTTCTTTTTTAACCATATTAACTATTGGGTTTTGGTTAATGATTTTTTTATTAACTTTTGTAATTCCTTACTGGTTAACTGGTGCTTTATTAGAATGGTTTAAAGAACGTAAAGAAGCTAAAAACACAGAGATTAAGGAATAACCTTCTCATTATAAAAGCTAGTTAATAGCTTATTCATAAAAAAAACCTCACAATCTGTGAGGTTTTTTTTATTGTTAATTTTAAGGAAGATTAGAAATCGAATTCATCACCTCCGTCACCACCACCTGGGTTTCTTGAAGCTCTTCTTTTCTTGGCTGCTTTACTTTCGTTTATTTTATAAGTAAAGGTTAGAACATAGCTCGGTATTCTCCACTGGAATTCGGTGTAAGAATTAAAGTTCTCACTTGTAGTGGTACTTTTTCTTCTGCTTGAATTTAATAAATCACTCGCTCTTAATGATAGAGTTCCTTTTTTATTCAGAACGGTTTTATTTACAGCACCAGATAAGGTAAATATTCCTTTAGATTCTGTTTGTGCATTTGCTCTAGGTCCAAAATAAAAACCTCTTATTTGAGTGTTAAAGCCTTTAGGGAACTTAATGCTGGCATTAATTCTACTGAACCAACTCACTATTTCGGCACCAAAATCTCTACCTTCATATGCACCTATTGTTTCTGAATTGAAGATATTAAAATTACCACTGATTCTAACGTTTCTGTTTGGAGTATAGGTAAGCGTAAATTCTGTACCAATACGATTATTCTCAGATAAATTTACTGTAATCGATCGCAAGGCAGGAACTAAAGTACTGGACCCTTGTTCTGTTGGAACTTCAACTAACTCTCCAGTCTGCTCTGTAATACGTTCTATATTTTGTGTTGTTTTTTGGAAGTATACTGATCCATTGAATGTAAATTTTTCCCAGCGCTTTAAATATCCTAAATCAAATGTGTTAGAATACGAAGGATCTAAATCCGGGTTTCCTTGTCTAAAGAATGTAACACTAGATCGTGATGGAAACGGATTAAGAGATCTACTTCTTGGTCTTCTGATACGTCTACTAAACCCTAAAGTTATATTGTCTTTTTCATTTATCTCATACGATAGATTAACGGTTGGAAACCAATCAGCATAGTCTTTCTTAACTTTTGTATTCAACGTTTTTTGATCAATTATGATATTTGAATGTTCCATTCTTAAACCCAACAGGTAGGAGAATTTATCCATTTTTTGACCAAACTGTGTATAAGCAGCGTTCACGTTTTCTGTGTATTCTAGAATATTTGAAAGATCTGTGTTTGTGACAAAAACATTATTTTCTTGTATTGCTACATTATAGTCTGTTTCTTGGGTTTTGAAATTTCCTCTGTAGCCAAGTTCAAACTGTGTATTATCGTTAATAGGCCAAACATAATCTAACTGATAAAGAATTCTTTTTTGTGACTCTGCAGTAAAAACTTCCTCCGGTATTGCGGTAATAATATCAGAATCTTCATCTTCAATACTTGTTTCATATTGAAATTCTGCAACTAGCTCATGTCCTTTATCATCAAATTTTTTAGTGTAATTGACACTAAATTGTTTTGTTTCATCTAGTTCTTTTTCATCATCAAATCGGTCTGTATTGAGAGTTACTGTTGGAGTAATAGATTCTATGAAGGTAGATGCTAGGCTTGAGTTATTACTCTTTCTGTAAAATCCAGAAAGTGTTAATGAAGTATTGTCGTCATACAAGTATTCTACACCAACATTTGTAAAAAAGTTTCTGCGATTACGGAAATAATCTCTTTTTTCATTTGAAAATGTATTGGGATCTAAACCATTGTAATATTCGCTGTTAAATATTCCACCACCTTCTGATTCAGAATCACCATAGTTTGTTGTGGTAAATAAATTTATTTTTTCAGACCTCCAGTTTAAGGATGCACTTGCTCTGTTGTTTTTTGGAACTCCTGCGTTAACAACTACAGAACCATTAAATCCATCTAAGGTATTTTTCTTCAATATAATATTTAGAATCCCTGCCGTTCCAGCTGCATCATATCGTGCTGAAGGCGAAGTGACAACTTCTACTTTTTCAATAGATTCTGCAGGTATCTGTCTAAGTCCTTCGGGCCCCGATAAACCAACTAATCCAGAAGGTTTTCCATTGATGAGGATGCGAACATTGTCATTACCACGAAGTGATACAATTCCCTCAACATCAACGGAAACTGAGGGTACATTATCTAAAACATCAGACACACTACCTCCTCGAACTGTAATGTCTTTTCCTACGTTATAAATACGTTTATCTAATTTAATTTCGACCGTTGTTCGTTCTCCAACTAATTCAACTTCATCTAAATTAGAAGCTTCTATTTCCATATTAATTATACCAAGATCCTGATTAGAACGGATCATGACATTATTCTGTGTAATGGTCTTAAATGAAATGTATTCAGTACTGATATTGTATCTACCTGGAAAAACTTCTATTGAAAATTTACCTTCTTGATTGGTAATTCCTCCTTGTAGTAATTTTGGCCTTCTTTCATTTTTAAAAGTAATAGTAGCATATTCAAGGGGCTCTTGTGTTTCTTGATCAAGAACAGTTCCTGTTATAATTAATTTTTGAAAACTTTGAGTTGGTCTTTGGGCTAATAGTGAATTTGAAAATAGTAGGATTAAACTCAATAATTGGAGTTTAAATTTTTTAGAAAATAATTTCATTAAGTTTTTTCTTGTTAGACTATATATAGTTGTTAAGGTTTAATCGAATTTACAAATTCAATTAAATTATCTATTGGTCTACCAATTACTGCTTTTGTTACACTAGAAACAATAGGCCTTTCAATTAGTTTTGGATGTTCTAATAATGCATCAATAACTTCAGAGTCTGTTAGTGTTTTTCCTTTGTAATTTTCTTTCCAAATCGTTTCATTTTTCCGAACCAATTCTATTGGCTTTATATTTAATAATTGAATTAAACCCTTTAATTCTTTTAGGGATACAGGGGATTTCAAATATTCTATAATGTCTAAATCAATTCCTTTTGTGTTTAAATATTCAACAGCTTCCCTTGACTTTCTACATCTAGAATTATGGTATACTTTTAATTTCATATTTAATTATTTATATAGTTTTTTATTACTTCTTCCAATTGATCAGGGTTTTCAAAATGGATTGATTGAATTCCAAGTTCACGAGCAGCTTCTATGTTTCTTAGATTATCATCTATAAAAAGAGATTCCTCCGCTTTTAAATTAAAACGACTTAAAGTAAGCTGATAAATTTCAGGGAAAGGTTTTCTTGTTTTCTCTTGACCAGAAACAATAATTCCTTCAAACCACTGCAAAAACTCAAATTTTGCAATTGCTCTAGGAAAAGTTTCATGACTCCAATTCGTTAACGCAACAACCTTAATTGAAGGATTATCCGTTAGCTTTTTTAAAATATCTACTGTACCTTGGATTTGGTCTCCAAGCATGTCGTCCCACCGTCCGTAAAACATCTTAATTTCTTCCTCAAATTCTGGGAATAAAGCAATTCGCTCTTCTGTAGCTTTAGCCATTGGGTATCCGGCATCTTGATTTTCATTCCAATCTTGTGTACAAATTTCATTATAAAAATGATTCATGCGTTCTGTATCATTTTTAAAAACCTCCTTGTAAACCTTGTCAGGATTCCAATCTATAAGAACACCCCCTAAATCAAAAATCACATTTTTTATATTCGGTATTATTTTCATAATAATTTCTTTAAGTTTTTATTCAGTTTCGTTTTGTCCCATCATCATTAAATAAGCCTTAAGGAATGGGTCAATTCCACCGTTAAGAACATCATCTACATTTCCGGTTTCATGCTGTGTTCTTACATCTTTAGCTAATTTATAAGGGTGTAAAACATAATTACGAATTTGAGATCCCCATTCGATCTTTTTCTTTGAAGCTTCAATTTCTTTTCTAGCAGAGAGTTTCTTTTGCAGCTCAATCTCATATAATTGAGATTTTAAGAGCTGCATTGCTTTAGTTTTATTGTCTAATTGAGATCGAGTTTCAGAATTTTCAATAACAATACCAGAGGGCTCATGTCTTAACCTCACAGCAGTTTCTACTTTATTTACATTCTGTCCTCCAGCTCCACTTGAACGCATTGTTTCCCAGGAAATATGAGCTGGATTTATGTTTATTTCAATAGATTCATCAACTAAAGGATAAACATATACAGAAGCAAAAGAGGTGTGTCTTTTGGCATTACTATCAAATGGGGATATTCGAACTAAACGATGAACCCCATTTTCGCCTTTAAGCCATCCAAATGAAAAATCTCCATCAATTTCAAGAGTAACGGTTTTAATTCCAGCAACATCACCAGCTTGATGGTTTAATTCTTTAATTTTAAATCCTTGTTTTTCGGCCCACATCAGATACATACGCATTAACATTTCTGCCCAATCACAACTTTCTGTTCCACCAGCACCCGCAGTAATTTGAATTACGGCACTTAAAGAATCACCTTCATCGGAAAGCATGTTTCGAAATTCTATATCTTCAAGGTCATTAAGTAGAGCATGATAAACCTCCATTACTTCGTTTTCTGAAACATCACCTGTTTTAAAAAACTCTAGCAATACTTCTAAATCATCGTATTGAGAAATTAATTTGTCATAATCTGAAACCCATTTTTTTAAAGTACGGAGTGTTTTCATATGAACTTCCGCTTGGGTTGGATTATTCCAAAAGTCAGGATCAAGAGTAACTTCCTCTTGATTACGTATTTCTATATGTTTTGCATCAACGTCAAAGATACCGTCTTAAACCACCTAGGCGTTCTAATAGAGTCTTTTGCTGATCTGTAGTTATCATATTTTATATTTTATGTAAATGTATAATTAAACTACAATTTTCTCTTTTTTTGGCATTATTTTTTTAATTTAATACAAAACTTATTTAAATGAAATTGATGTATAAACTCGTACTTATTTTATTCTTAATTACTTCTGTGGCAACTAATGCTCAGCGAACAAAAAAACAAAAATTTAGTTCTAAAGATTCGAAGATAACTTCGTTAAATTCAAAGGCACATGAATTCCAAGGTTTTTTTGACTTTTATTATGAAGATCATACGGGTAAAGTTTTCTTAAAAGTTTCTAAAGAGAGTCAAATAAACAAAGAGTTTCTTTATGTAAACAGTTTAAGTTCTGGAATAGGAAGTAATGATATCGGTCTAGATCGTGGTCAACTAGGTGACCAAAGGTTGGTATATTTCAGCAAAGCTGGTAATAAACTCTTATTAATTCAACCCAATTTAGATTACAGAGCGAGTACAAAAAATTATTTAGAGAAGCAATCTGTAAAAGAGGCTTTTGCTGAATCTGTTTTATTTGGATTTCCTATCATAGAAACTACAGATTCTGACTATCTAATTGAACTAACGCCTTTTTTAATGCAAGACGCACACGGTGTTTCCCAGCGCCTTAAACAAACTAATCAAGGGAACTATAAATTAGACAAATCACGCTCAGCGGTTTCCTTAGATCGAACTAAAGCATTTCCTAAAAACATTGAATTTGATATCCTTTTAACTTTTGGAGGTCAAGCTTCCGGCCGTTGGATTCGTTCTGTTACTCCAACTTCAAATAGTGTAAGTGTAAAACAGCATCATTCTTTTATAGAGCTTCCAGAAACTCCACTAACGCCTCGTAAATTTGATCCTAGAAGTGGAGCTATTCCGTTTTCTTATTATGATTATTCTACACCAATAGAAACTTCAACCCGTCAAGTTTTTGTAACCCGTCATCGACTTGAAAAAGTTAATCCAAATGCAGAACAGAGCAAGGCTAAAGAACCCATAATATATTATTTAGATAATGGTACACCTGAGCCAGTTCGATCTGCTTTATTGGAAGGAGGAATCTGGTGGAATCAAGCTTTTGAAGCAGCGGGTTATATAGATGCTTTTCAAATTAAAATGCTTCCGGACGATGCAGATCCATTAGATATTCGATATAATGTAATTCAATGGGTTCATCGATCCACAAGAGGTTGGAGCTATGGGGCAAGTGTAAAAGATCCAAGATCAGGTGAAATTCTTAAAGGTCACGTAAGTCTTGGGAGTCTCAGGATTAGGCAAGATTTTATGATTGCTCAAGGACTAACAAAAGATCCATATGCTAATGGTAGTACTGATGAGTCGAAGATGTCTGCAATGGCTATTGCTCGAATTCGTCAACTTTCTGCTCATGAAATTGGTCATACACTTGGTTTTGCTCATAACTTTGCAGCAAGTACAAAAGGAAGAGCTTCTGTAATGGATTATCCACATCCAACACTTGAAATTAGGGATGGAGCAATTTCATTAGAAAACGCATATGCTGAAGGAATTGGAGTTTGGGATAAGACTTCTGTACAATATTCCTACAGTGATTTTCCGGAAGGAACTGACGAAACAAAAGCACTCAATACTATTTTAGAGCAAAGTATAAAACAAGGGAGTCGATTTATATCGGACCAAGATGCACGTCCAGTTGGAAGTGCACATCCCTATGCGCATCTTTGGGATAATGGATCAAGTGCAATAGAAGAATATAAACACCTTCTAAAAGTTCGTTCTCTTGCATTAAATAATTTTTCAGAAAATCAACTAAGAGTTGGAGAGCCTTATTCTTTATTAAACGATCGACTTGTTCCTATATATTTTTTACATCGATACCAAGTTGAAGCAATCGTTAAATTAATTGGAGGTGTCGATTATTCTTATGGAGTTAAAGGCCCCATTCCTTTTAAGATTTCAACTGTATCAAAAGATACTCAACAACAAGCATTATCAGCAATGATTAAATCATTGTCTCCCGAAACTCTCGCAATTCCTAAAAAACTAATTAAACAATTACCTCCAGCTGCCTATGGTTTTTCTCCTTCAAGAGAAAGTTTTAGATCACAAACAGGTAGGGTCTTTGATGTTTTAGGGGCACCTGCCTCAATGAGTAAAGTAATCATTCAAATGATTTTGAATCCCCAGAGAGTTTCTAGACTAGTTCAGCAAAAGGCATTGGACTTCAATCAATTATCTTTTAAAGATGTTGCAACGCAATTGAAAGATAAAATTTTTAATAATAAATACAAGGATACTTATCACCAAGCAATTCAACAAAGTCTAAAGGAGAATTATCTGAATGCATTATTTGATTTACATGCAAACACAAATACTTCAGCTACTGTTAAAGTAACAAGCTTCAACTTAATTAAAGAATTGGAAACCAGTTTAAAAAAGTCAAAAGGTGATAATTCCTATTACATTAGCAAAATCAGACGTTTTTTAGAAAATCGAGACTCCTATGAAGTTCAGCAAACACCTGTACTTCCGGATGGTTCACCAATTGGCACAGAAATTTTTTGTTCTCAACCAATTTTATAACATTAACATCAATTATAAATATTTGAAAAAATTGTGGAAGTAAATTTAATTAGTGATACGGTTACCGTTCCTTCTGAGGGTATGTTAGATACTATGCTCAAAGCTAAAGTCGGAGATGATGTGTTTAAAGAAGATCCTTCTGTTAATGCATTAGAAGAAAAAGTAGCCCAGTTATTTGGTAAAGAAGCTGCCTTATTTTTTCCTTCCGGAACAATGGCTAATCAAACCGCAATAAAAATTCATACCAACCCAGGAGAACAATTAATTTGCGATCATTATGCCCATGTGTATAATTATGAAGGAGGGGGAGTTAGTTTTAACAGTGGAGTTTCTTGTGCTTTAGTGGAAGGAGATCGAGGTCGAATTTCAGCTAGTCAAGTAGCTTCTAAAATCAATCCTCCAGATTTTTATCATTCCCCTTTAACTACTTTAGTTTGTCTTGAAAACACAACAAATAAAGGGGGTGGAGCCTTTTATGACATAAAAGAGATAGGAAAAATTAGAACCGTATGTAATGAACATAAACTTGCACTTCATTTGGATGGGGCTCGAATATGGAATGCACTTATAGCCTCTAAACAAAACCCTAAAGATTACGGGCATTTATTTGATACATTATCGGTATGTTTTAGCAAGGGATTGGGTGCTCCTGTTGGCTCGGCATTGATAGGAAGTAAAAAAGATATACATTCGGCACTTAGGGTACGTAAAGTTTTAGGTGGTGGAATGCGACAAGCAGGTTTCTTAGCAGAAGCAGCGAGTTACGCAATTGATAATCAATGGAATTCATTAGAAGAAGATCACCGAAAAGCAAAAGAGTTAAAAGCAATTTTAGAAGCCTCATACTTTATTGAAAAGGTAGAACCAGTAGATACTAACATTGTGATCTTTAATCTTCAGAAATCAATAGATATTAATGAATTTAATAACAAATTAAATGATTTCAATATTCGATATATATCTATGGGTCAAGGAAAACATAGAATGGTAACCCATAGAGACTATACTCAACTACAACATGAATATGTTTTAGAAACCTTAAACAAAATAAACTTAGAACGTGAACTTTAAATTAAAAATAACATCCAAAACGGTCATAATTTTAATTTTTGGTGTTATTTTCGTTCAATCTCAAAAACGAATCAGAATTCAATCCCTATGAACGATCTTTACCCTCCTAAGGTTGAAAAAAAAGAACATCAACATAATAAACATAATGACATACGGATTGATGAATATTTTTGGTTAAATCAGAGAGATAATCCAGAAGTTATTGATTATTTAGAACGAGAAAATGACTATTACTCAAAGTCTACTGCTCATACAAAGGTTTTTCAAAATAGTCTTTTTGATGAAATGAAATCTAGAATAAAGGAAGATGACAGCTCTGCACCTTATTTCTACAATGGCTATTGGTACATTAGCCGTTATGAAATTGGAAAAGAATATCCAATATATACTAGAAAAAAAGAAAATTTAGAAGCAAACGAAGAAATACTTTTTGATTGTAATGAAATGGCAAAAGGACACGATTATTTCCGATTAGTGGGAATAAGTATAAGTCCCGATAACACTAAAGCAGCTTTTTCTATCGATACAGTTTCGAGAAGATTATACACCATGAAGGTTAAAGATTTAGTAACAGGTGAATTTTTATCAACTTCTATTGAAAATACTACGGGTGGAAGTGTGTGGGCAAAGGATAATGCAACTTTGTTTTACACCCAAAAAAATACACAAACCCTTA
The DNA here is from genome assembly GCF_910589745.1 of Candidatus Arcticimaribacter forsetii. Taxonomy (GTDB): domain Bacteria; phylum Bacteroidota; class Bacteroidia; order Flavobacteriales; family Flavobacteriaceae; genus Arcticimaribacter; species Arcticimaribacter forsetii. The sequence continues at coordinate 1,221,741 of NZ_OU342399.1, read as the reverse complement.
GGTCAGAAGCTATATATAAGCATGATATTAATTCAGGATCTGATACTAGAACCCTAGTTTATGAAGAAAAAGACGATACTTTTAGTGTTTATGTAATGGATTCTAAATCCGAGGAATATATTTTTATTTCTTCCTATAGTACACTGACTACTGAGTTTCAATATATAAAGTCAGATGAGCCATCGAGTGATTTTAAGTATATACATAAACGAGAAAGGGGGTTAGAGTATAGTATTTCTCATTACAATGATTTTTTCTATGTTTTTACAAATGCTGATGATGCTTATAACTATAAAGTAATGAAAACTCCGGTTAACAAAACGGATCGTTCCAACTGGAAAGATTTTATTCCTCACAGATCATCGGTTTTGTTGGAAGACCTTGAGATTTTTAATGAATATATGGTTCTAACAGAAAGAGAAAATGGACTTTCTAGAATTAGAATTCAATCTTGGGATGGAACAAAAGATTTTTATTTACCTGTAGATGGAGAAACCTATACCTTGTACACCTCAACAAATGTAGATTTTAATACAACAAAACTCAGATATGTATTCAATTCTCTAACAAATCCATCTTCTGTATTAGAATATGATATGGAAACAGGAGAAAAGTTTATTCTTAAAGAGCAAGAGGTTTTGGGTGATTTTAATAAAGAAAATTATGTTTCAAAGCGACTTTGGGCAACTGCAGACGATGGTGTAAAAGTACCAATTTCTATTGTGTACCATAAGAAAACTAACTTAAGACCAAGCACTCCAATTCTTCAATATGCCTATGGGTCTTATGGTTCTACTATAGATCCTAATTTCTCAACTACAAGGTTGAGTTTATTAGACCGTGGTTTTGTATTTGCAATTGCGCATGTTCGAGGGGGAGAATATATGGGAAGAAATTGGTATGAAGACGGGAAGTTATTTAAAAAGAAAAATACTTTTTCAGATTTTATAAGCTGTTCTAAGTTTTTAATAAAGGAAGGATATACCTCTCCAGATCACTTATATGCGTATGGCGGTTCAGCAGGAGGTTTGTTGATGGGAGTAATTGTTAATGATGCCCCTGAACTTTACAATGGAGTTATTAGTGCAGTCCCGTTTGTAGATGTGGTGACAACGATGTTAGATGAAACGATTCCATTAACCACATCGGAGTATGACGAATGGGGGAACCCAAACGATAAAGAATACTATGATTATATAAAATCATATTCTCCTTATGACAATGTTGTAGCACAAGATTATCCAAATATACTTGTAACCACAGGATTACATGACTCTCAAGTTCAATATTGGGAGCCTGCTAAATGGGTAGCAAGGCTAAGAGATTTAAAGACAAATAAAAAACAATTATATTTAGACACGAATATGCAAGCTGGTCATGGTGGAGCATCAGGAAGATTTGATGCGCTTCATGAAACCGCAAAGAAATATGCTTTTATACTTGATTTAGAGAACCAAATTTGATTATTTCTAATTCAAAAACCTATGAAAAATAAATTTAAATATTCAGATAATATCCTGAGTCTAATAGGAAACACCCCACTTATTAAGCTTGGTAAAATAGCAAAAGACCTATCTGGATCCTTTTATGCAAAATGGGAAGGTTCAAACCCAGGACATTCTAATAAGGATAGAATTGCACTATTTATAATTGAAGAAGCCGAAAAAAAAGGATTGATCAATAAAGACAGTGTTATTATTGAAACAACCTCTGGTAATACAGGTTTTAGCCTCGCAATGGTTTCATTAATAAAAGGATATAAATGTATTTTGGCTGTGAGCTCAAAATCATCACAGGATAAGATTAATATGTTACGGGCTATGGGAGCAGAGGTTTATGTTTGTCCGGCAAATGTTAAAGCAGATGATCCTCGTTCTTACTACGAAGTTGCAAAACGTTTACAGAAAGAAACTGCAAATTCAATTTATATAAACCAATATTTCAATGAATTAAACGCACTTGCTCATTATAAAACTACCGGGCCAGAAATATGGAATCAAACCAATGGTCAAATTACCCATTTAGTTGCTTGCAGCGGAACAGGGGGAACTATTTCAGGTAGTGGGAAGTTTTTAAAGGAACAAAATCCGGATATACAGGTTATTGCAGTCGATGCTTACGGTTCAGTATTAAAAAAGTATCACGAGACTCAAGAATTAGATCTAGATGAGATTTATCCATACAGAATTGAAGGGATTGGCAAGAATATGATTCCAAGTTCAACTAACTTTGAAATAATTGATTTATTTGAAAAAGTAACTGATGAGGCTAGTGCTCACACAGCAAGAGAAATTTCGCTAACCGAAGGTATGTTTGTAGGCTACACCTGCGGAGCCGTTTTTCAAGCTATAAAACAACTTCATGAAAATAATATTTTTGATGAAAAGAGTAATGTAGTTGCAATTTTTCCAGATCATGGCTCTCGTTATATGAGCAAAATTTATTCTGATCAATGGATGAATGAACAAGGTTTTTTTGATAATGATCACATAAAAAACCCAAAAAAGATTGAATACATAAAATAACAACATTTACATTTTATAATATGATAAACGATTTATTTGATAGAATTACCGCCAATAAAGGACCTCTAGGGAAATGGGCTTCTGTTGCTGAAGGTTATTTTGTTTTTCCAAAACTAGAAGGACCTATTTCAAATAGAATGAAATTCAAAGGAAAAGAGGTCATAACCTGGAGTGTGAATGATTATTTAGGACTCGCAAACCATCCTGAAGTACGCAAAGTTGATGCAGAAGCTGCTACTGAATACGGTTCTGCTTATCCTATGGGAGCTAGAATGATGTCTGGTCACACAGATCTACACGAACAATTAGAAAAAGAATTAGCAGATTTTGTGAATAAAGAAGCTGCCTATGTTTTAAACTTTGGTTATCAAGGGATTTTATCTACAATTGATACATTAGTTTCTAAAAATGACGTGATCGTATATGATGTAGATGCTCATGCTTGTATTATAGACGGGGTTCGTCTACATCCTGGGAAAAGATTTACTTATAAGCATAATGATATTGAAAGTTTAGAAGTAAACCTAGAACGAGCTACGAAAATAGCTGAAAAAACTGGAGGAGGAATTCTAGTGATTTCAGAAGGTGTTTTTGGGATGCGTGGTGAACAAGGTCGTTTAAAAGAAATAGTAGCTTTAAAATCAAAATATAGTTTTCGCTTTTTAGTAGACGATGCTCATGGTTTCGGTACCTTAGGGAAAACTGGAGCTGGAGCCGGAGAAGAGCAGGGAGTTCAAGATGAAATAGATGTTTATTTTGCAACATTTGCAAAGTCAATGGCTTCTACAGGTGCTTTTATTGCCGCCGATAAAGAGATTATTGACTTTATGAAGTATAATATGCGTTCTCAAATGTTTGCAAAATCATTACAATCAGTTCTCGTCTCTGGAGCATTAAAACGCTTAGAAATGCTACGTAATATGCCTGAGTTAAAAGATAAACTTTGGGAAAATGTGAACGCACTTCAATCCGATTAAAAACTCGAGGTTTTGATATTGGATCTACACAAAGTTGTGTTACTCCCGTTTATTTAAAGGGTAGCATTCCTGAAGCTATGGTTTTGGTAAAAGACCTCAGAGAAAATCATAATGTATTTTGCTCTATTGTAGTTTATCCGGTGATACCCAAAGGAATTATACTTCTTAGGCTTATTCCTACCACTTCACATACGCTTGAGGATGTTTCACTTACCTTAGACGCTTTCGACGCTATAAGAGAGCGTTTAGATGGTGGAATATACAAACGCATGTCAGCAGGAATTAAAGCTTCTTAAATACTTTAATTTTATAAAATAAAAAAAGCCGTTTAAATTTACTTAAACGGCTTTTGTTATTAGTTATTTTAACACTTAATCGTTAAGCATTACTGGCATAACAAGCATTGTAACTTGTTCTCCCTCCTCTGTTCCGTCTATTGGTGTTATTATTCCAGCTCGATTAGGTAAAGACATTGCTAAAGAAATTTCGTCAACTGAAAGGTTGTTTAGCATTTCAATGATGAATCTAGAATTAAACCCAATTTGTAAATCATCTCCTTGATATTGACAGTTTAAACGTTCTTCAGCTTTATTACTGAAATCAAAATCTTCTGCTGAAATATTTAATTCAGCACCCGCAATTTTTAATCTAATTTGATGTGTTGTTTTATTCGAGAAGATACTAACACGTCGGAGTGAGTTTAAGAATGGCTCTCGTGAGACAGTCATTACATTCGGGTTTTCCTTAGGAATTACAGCTTCGTAGTTAGGGTATTTACCTTCAATTAAGCGGCAACTTAAAGTAGTGTTTCCAAAAGTGAATTGTGCATTTGTGTCGTTGTATTCAATAGTAATATCCTCCTCACTTCCTAATAAAATTCCTTTTAAGATTTGAAGTGCCTTTTTTGGCATAATAAATTCAGCTGTACTATCTGCTTTAAGGTCAGTACGTGAATATTTCACAAGTTTGTGTGCGTCCGTGGCAACAAATGTTAAGGATTCAGTTGAAAATTGAAAAAAGACACCACTCATTACAGGCCTGAGATCATCATTTCCTGAAGCAAATAAAGTTGCATTGATAGCTGTAGCAAGAATATCAGCCATGAGAACTGTTTTGCTTGGATCTTTGATGTGAATCGCTTTTGGAAATTCATCACCCGATACAAAGGCAAGAGCATATTTTCCATTATTTGCATTTATCTCCACCGTATTATTTTCTAGAACCACAAAAGTTAAGGGTTGTTCAGGAAAGGTTTTAAGCGTATCTAATAGTAAACGCGCAGGAAGAGCTATTGTTCCACTTGAATCTGACTCTACAGAAATGCTTGAAGACATACTAGTCTCTAAATCAGAAGCTGTGAGAGTTAAACGATCAGTTTGTAACTCAAATAAAAAATTATCTAGTATTGGTAATGTATTTGAGTTATTTATAACTCCACCAAGAATTTGTAGTTGTTTAAGCAGTTGATTACTTGATACAATGAATTTCATATTTTGGGTAGGTTTTATTCAAAGATATTTTAAATGATTTTAAAATGGAAAGAAACTTATTAACACTTATTGACGATAACTTTTTAAACGATATCTATTGAAAATAAAGCCGATTATCAAGAGTATGAAAAGAGGAGCTATGACAGAAAAATAAAGCCAATATTGAACCTTTCCTTGTTCAATTTCGGAATCAATCATTGCTATTTTGACTTCTTTAGTTCTTAAATCTAAAAATTTATTTTCACCAATTAGATAGTGTACCGTATTCTTGAAAAATTGTTTGTTACTGTAAAAATTATTGGTCCATTTATCATAGCCTAATTCTAGTGGTTGACCTTTGTCAATTTGATTTTCAATAAGATTTCCATCAGCAAAAATCGCCATTCTTGCAGGTTTATTTTCCTTCACATCTACTTTAAATGGTTTTATTCTATTTGTGTACAACGAGCTAAAACTACCTTCTAGTAATAAGCCCAGTGTTTGACTAGTATCGTTAAAAGTAGCTGGTTTTATTGGTTGTGTGGCTTCAGAAATAGATATAATTGAGGGAATTCTTTCGATTTTACTTAAGGGGGAAGATTTTATTAGTTCAGTAGTTTTTAAGTCTGTTTTTAATACATCAATAGGGCTTCCGAATCTGAAAAAAACAGAACCAACTGCAGAGCCAATTGGATGAGCTTGATTTGGTTTTGAAAGTGGATGATAGGTCCAAGGATATGGGTTGTACTGAGAATTGTTTTGATTTCCATGAGCAAGGACAATTGGAGCACTATAAAGGTCTTTTACTAATTCTTTGCGAAGTCTAAATCCGTATTTAAAAAACAATTCATCTAGGTCTAATTCGTTCCCATAACTAACTGTTTTTCCAGCTATTGAAAACAAACTATCCTTATCTATACGAACAGGGTCTATTAAATACAAGCTGTTTCCTCCTTGCTGAGTGTATTGATCTAATATAAATTTCTCTGAATTTGAAAAACGTTCCTTTGGGTTAGAAACTAAAAATAAGTCAAAACGATTTAAGTTTTCAAGTGTTTTTGATGGATTTTTAGGGAATGCTTTTAAGTCAAATGCGGCTAGATTATAATAAGGTAGAAGGTCTTGAAGAAAATTTGTAATTAAGATATCTTCAGAAGTATTATGTGAGCTTAAAACCGCTATCTTCTTTTTCTTTTTCAATAAAATTTTAAAGATCCCGTCTACAACAGCATATTCTAATTGTTGAATTGACTGAAGAATTCTTTGTTCTTGTGTGTCTCCTAAATTTTTTTGAAGCAAAGGAACTCGAACAGATTTTCCTTCATAACTAATCATCATCCAAGGAAATACGTAGGATTGCTCTACAGCTTGGTTTTCACGCTGAACAACTAATTCAGGGTCTAATCCATAACCACTCATTTCTTCAAATAATTGATCTGTATTTTCTGAACCTTCAAAGGGATCAATAAATTCAAAATAAAACCGATCGTTTACAGACTCAAGACTTTGAAGTAGAACTTCAGTCTCAGTTCTCAAACGTTGGTAATCTTGTGGTAATTTCCCGCTTAAAAACACATCAATTCGAAGAGGCTGTTCAACTGATTTTATAAAATCTTTTGTAGATTCTGACAAAGAATATCGTTGGTCTGCAGTAAGATCGACACGGAAAGAGTAGGATGAAGCAATTAATTGAATTACTAAAATTGTAATACAAACGATTAATATTCTAAAAGAAATATTGTTTTTCATTATTGCTTTATTTTTTTTAGTTGATTAACTGCAATGAATAAGAATAAGAAAAGCTGACCAGCGAAATAAATTAAATCTTTGGAGTCGATAATACCCTTACTCATTTGATTGTAATGAGAACGAATACCGATAGCATCAGTAAATAAATACAAAGAATTATTAGTGAAATAAAGAGCAATTTCACTCCATCCATAGTAATGAAAAAAGGAAATTAAAACAGCAATAAGAAAGGATAGTACCTGATTTTTAAAAAAACAAGAACTGACTATAGTAATTGAAATGAACACTGATATTAAGGCAATTAACCCAATAAAGGATCCCCAAAAAGCTCCCCAATCAAAAACATCCGTTTCAAGTTTTAAATTTAAAATAGCATATAAGTAAATAAAAGAGGTTAATAAGCTGGAGCTAACTAATGACAATATTCCGAGAAATTTACCTAAAATTAATTCCCATAATGAAATTGGTTTTGAAAATAGTAATGAAATTGTCCCAGATTTAATTTCCTCAGAAAATGATTTCATTCCAATTGCGGGAATAAGAAATAAAAAGAGCCAAGGCATTAATTCAAAGTATAAATTTAAATCTGCAAAACCAGAATCTATAATATTAAACCCATTATCAAAAATCCAAAGTAATAAACCGTTTACAATAAAAAATACACCTAAAATAATATAACCCAGTGGTGTTGTAAAAAACGATAACAATTCTCTTTTAACTAATGCCCACATATTAATAGAATTTAATCGTTATGGTATCCCTGAATTCTAAACCAAATAAACTATTTGCACTACCAATAGTATGTGGATTACTTTTATAGATTGAAAGTTCTAAGTGTCCTGCCGCATTAAAAAGTGCAATTTTTTTTCCGTCCTCATCTCTATTTTCTTTTGGTATATTAAAGTTAATTGCTTCTGTATAGGAATTATAAATTACATCAAATTTTTCATGCCTTGCAGAAATAACAAAAGATCTCCCTTTTTGATATTCTTTAAAAATCTTTTTAGTGATATTAGTTATAACATTTCCAAAATTGTCAATATATATAACACTTCCAAGGATTTGATTTTCAGCTGAGTTAATAACAGGTCTAACGTCTGTTACTTCTTTTATTGAATTTATGGGCTTACCAATAACTGCTAAATTTCCTTTTCTAGAAATATGTCCAGCAACTTTAATAAATACATCTAAGACAGGAAAAGAAGAAGTGATGTTATTATGGATATTGATCTCTACAATTTGATCCGGTATTCGATCTTCTTTAATCAAAGAAAGAACTCCATTGTTAGCTCCAATAAAGTAATGACCATCTAAAAGCATTACAATATGTGAGTTCTCAGGAGAAAATTCAGAGTCTACACCAATAATATGTATACTACCTTTAGGGAAAGCTTTGCAGGCATTTTTAAGAATATATGCAGCTTCGGTGTGGTTAAAAGGACTTACTTGATGGGTAATGTCTATTATATTAACATCTGCTATTTCTACATATAATTCAGCTTTAATTGCGGCTACAAAGTAATCCTTTAGTCCAAAATCGGTAGTCAGGCTTACTATTGACATAAAGAAGTTATATATTTTAAAAGTTATTTAAACTAAATCTGTAATTTTGAATTACAAATTTACAAATCCTAATTATAATATAACCTTAAAACTTCTGTGCTTTTGAATGAGATAGAAATTCAGTTACAAGATGTAAATCCAAGAGAGCTTTTTGGTGATCAAAATTCTAATGTAGAACTTTTACGATCGTATTTTCCAAAACTCAAAATTGTTGCTAGAGGGAGTAAACTAAAAGCTTTTGGAGAAGAAGCTGTTTTAGATGAATTTGAAATGCGAATCGACTTATTGATTAGTCATTTTAGAAAGTATAACAAATTAGACCAAGCCACTCTAGAAAATATATTAACCGCAGATCCGTCTAAAGGAATTGAAACCATCGACGATAAAGATTCATTTATTGTACATGGAGTGGGCGGAAGAACAATAAAAGCTCAGACCATAAACCAGCAGCGTTTGGTTCAATTAAGCAAAAAAAATGATATGCTTTTTGCAGTTGGTCCAGCAGGAACAGGTAAAACATATACCTCTGTTGCTTTAGCTGTCAAAGCTCTTAAAGAAAAGCAAGTTAAACGTATCATTCTAACTCGTCCAGCAGTCGAGGCAGGAGAAAATTTAGGTTTTTTACCCGGCGACATGAAAGAAAAACTAGACCCGTATATGCAGCCTCTCTACGATGCGTTAAGAGATATGATTCCAGCCGAACGTTTAAGTTCTTATATTGAAAAAGGAACCATACAGATTGCTCCCCTTGCTTTTATGCGAGGTAGAACTCTTGACCATGCTTTCGTAATTTTAGATGAAGCTCAAAACACGACTCATGCTCAAATGAAAATGTTTTTAACGCGAATGGGTACTCATGCAAAATTTATCATTACGGGTGATCCTGGGCAAATTGATCTTCCTAGAAGAATAATTTCTGGTTTAAAAGAAGCCTTGCTTGTATTAAAAGAAACAGAAGGTATTGGAATGATTTATTTAGATGATAAAGACGTTATTCGTCACAAATTAGTTAGAAAAGTAATAGAAGCTTATAAAAATATAGAGCACACAAATTAATACGTAAAAATGAATACACTTTTAGCATCCTCTTTTTCACTTCCTGGTCAACAATCTAAATATATTGGTAAAGTTCGAGAAGTAATTAGTCTTGATAACGATTTGTTGGTTATGATTGCAACAGATAAACTATCAGCATTTGATGTCGTAATGCCCAAAGGAATACCCTACAAAGGACAAATATTAAATCAGATTGCTACCCACATGATGGATGCAACCAAAGATATAGTTCCAAATTGGTTAGAAGCTACACCAGACCCTTCAGTTGCAATAGGTAAAAAATGCGATCCTTTTAAAGTTGAAATGGTAATACGAGGTTATCTTTCTGGACATGCTGCTCGAGAGTATAAATTAGGAAAACGTTTGATCTGTGGAGTATCTATGCCCGATGGAATGAAAGAAAATGATCGTTTTCCTGAACCGATCATAACTCCAGCAACCAAAGCAGAAGAGGGGCATGATGAAGACATTTCACGAGAAGAGATAATTAAACAAGGAATAGTTTCTGAAGCGGACTATATGGTTTTAGAAGAATATACAAAAGCTTTGTTTGAACGTGGAACTAAACTTGCTGCTGACAAAGGATTGATTTTAGTAGACACTAAATATGAATTTGGAAAAACTTCTGAGGGCACAATTGTTTTGATTGATGAAATCCATACACCCGATTCCTCTCGATATTTTTATCAAGAGGGTTATGAAGAACGACAAGCAAAAGGAGAAAATCAAAAACAACTTTCTAAAGAATTTGTTCGTCAATGGCTTATTACTAATGGATTTCAAGGGCTTGATGGTCAGCAGATTCCTGAAATGAGTGATGAATATATCAAAGAAGTTTCTGATCGTTACATTGAATTATACGAACATATTACGGGAAAAGAATTTATAAAAGCAGATGTATCAACTATCGAGGATAGAATTGAAACTAATATTTTAACCTATTTAGAGAACAGGTAAAGAATACTTTTTTAATCTTTTTTTGTTTAAACTCATTATTGCACAACTACTTAATAGTTCTTAACGTTTTTTGTTAATTTTTTTAATGCGCAATATTCCAACTTTTTGTTTGGAACTATTATATTAGCAGATATCTCTTATGGCAGAAAACGTACAATATACTGAAGATAATATACGATCACTCGACTGGAAAGAACACATCCGAATGCGTCCTGGTATGTATATTGGTAAGTTAGGAGATGGTTCTTCGCCAGATGATGGTATCTACATCCTTCTTAAAGAAGTTCTTGACAATTGTATCGATGAATTTGTAATGGGTGCTGGAAAGACCATTGAGATTGTTATAAGAGAACAAGAAGTTAGTGTTAGAGACTACGGTCGAGGAATTCCTTTAGGAAAAGTTGTCGATGTAGTTTCTAAAATGAATACTGGAGGGAAGTACGACTCCCGTGCTTTTAAAAAATCAGTTGGACTTAATGGAGTTGGTACTAAAGCAGTAAATGCGCTTTCCTCTTCATTTAAAGTAGAATCAAATCGAGATAATCAAACTAAATCTGCTACGTTTGAAGCAGGGAATCTAATAGAAGAGACTACTCCAATAGAAAGTTCTAAACGTAAAGGAACCAAAGTCTCCTTTACGCCAGACAATTCCATATTTAAGAATTTCCGTTACCGCACTGAATACATTGTAAAAATGATTAAGAATTATGTATATCTTAATCCAGGTTTAACAATAGATTTTAATGGTGAAAAATATTACTCTGAAAATGGTCTCAAAGATTTACTAGAAGACCTTGTTAATGAAACTGATTTACTTTATCCGATTATTCATCTTAGAGGAAACGATATTGAAGTCGCTTTAACACACAGTAGAACCCAATATAGCGAAGAATATCACTCTTTTGTAAACGGTCAAAACACAACACAAGGTGGAACCCATTTAGCTGCTTTTAGAGAAGGTTTAGTTAAGACTATTCGTGAATTTTTTGGCAAGAATTATGATGCCTCTGATATAAGAAAATCCGTTATAGCCGCTGTTAGTATTAAGGTTATGGAACCTGTTTTTGAATCTCAAACTAAAACAAAACTGGGCTCTACCGAAATGGGGGAGAAGATGCCTACGGTTCGATCTTATATCAATGATTTTTTAGGTACTCAATTAGATAATTACCTTCATAAAAACCCAGAAACTGCAGAGAAAATTCAGCGGAAAATTATGCAAGCTGAAAAGGAACGCAAGGAACTTTCTGGGATTCGAAAACTTGCCCGTGATCGTGCTAAGAAAGCTAGTCTACATAACAAGAAATTACGCGATTGTCGTGTTCATTTAGGTGATCTTAAGAAAGACAGACGTTTAGATTCAACAATTTTTATAACCGAGGGAGACTCTGCTAGTGGTTCCATTACAAAGTCACGAGATGTAAACACTCAAGCTGTTTTTAGTCTTCGAGGAAAACCATTGAATACCTATGGTATGACAAAGAAAATCGTTTATGAAAATGAAGAATTTAACTTATTACAAGCCGCACTGAATATCGAAGATAGCTTAGCTGATTTGAGATACAACAATATTGTAATTGCAACAGATGCAGACGTTGATGGTATGCATATTCGTCTTCTTTTAATCACGTTCTTTTTACAGTTTTTTCCGGAGCTTATAAAAGAAGGTCATTTATACATTTTACAAACACCATTATATCGTGTTCGTGATAAGAAGCAAACTTTTTATTGTTACTCGGAAGAAGAACGCATCAATGCAATTTCAGCTTTAAAGGGAAAAGAAGAAATAACTCGATTTAAAGGTTTAGGAGAGATTTCTCCTGACGAATTCAAACATTTTATAGGAGAAGACATACGTTTAGATCCAATTATGTTAGATAAATCAACTACAATAGAAGAATTACTGCAATTCTATATGGGTAAAAACACCCAAGACCGTCAAGAATTTATTATTAATAATCTAAAAGTAGAGTTAGATTTAGCAGAACCGGCAAACTAGCTATGGAAGAAAAACATTTCTACGAAGAAAACACAGGTGCTGCAACTTCAGATACTTTAATTAAAGTAACGGGTATGTACAAGGATTGGTTCCTTGATTATGCATCTTATGTTATTCTAGAGCGAGCTGTTCCTGCCATATCAGATGGATTAAAGCCTGTTCAGCGACGTATTCTTCATTCTATGAAAGATTTAGATGATGGTCGTTATAACAAGGTAGCTAATATCGTTGGACATACAATGCAGTATCATCCCCATGGAGATGCAAGTATTGCTGATGCTATGGTGCAAATTGGTCAAAAAGATCTAATGATTGATATGCAAGGAAACTGGGGGAATATCCTTACTGGAGACCGAGCTGCAGCATCCCGTTATATTGAAGCTAGACTCTCTAAATTTGCATTAGAAGTTGTTTTCAGTCCTAAGGTAACTAACTGGCAACTTTCTTACGATGGTCGAAAGAAAGAACCCGTATACTTACCTGTTAAATTTCCACTTCTTTTAGCTCAAGGTGCAGAGGGTATTGCTGTAGGTTTATCTACAAAGATTTTACCACATAACTTTAATGAATTAATTCAAGCAAGCATTGCATATTTAAAGGGAAAGAAATTCATCTTATTACCTGATTTTCAAACCGGCGGAATAATCGATGTACAGAATTATAACGATGGAATGCGAGGAGGCAAAGTTCGTGTTCGTGCCAAAATTAGTGCACAAGACAAAAGCACCCTCGTAATTACAGAAATTCCTTTTAGCACGACTACTTCTTCTTTGATAGAATCAATTCTTAAAGCAAATGAGAAAGGTAAAATTAGAATAAAAAAAATTGAAGACAATACAGCAGCTAATGTTGAAATTTTAATTCATTTACCAGCTGGAATTTCTCCAGATAAAACAATTGATGCACTATATGCATTTACTGCTTGCGAAACCTCAATCTCTCCTTTAGGATGTGTAATTGTTGATCATAAACCACATTTTATTGGAGTTTCTGATATGCTTCGTATTTCGACTGATTCTACTGTTCATACACTCAAAAAAGAACTTGAAGTTAAGTTGAATGAGCTTGAAAATCAATGGCATTTTGCATCTCTTGAACGTATTTTTATTGAAAATAAAGTTTACAGATTAATCGAAGATCAAGAAACTTGGGAAGGTGTCTTAACCGCTATAGATGAAGGATTAAAACCATTTGTCAAAGTATTAAAGCGTCCTGTTGTAGAGGATGATTTAGTACGTTTAACCGAAATTAAAATTAAGAGAATTTCTAAATTTGATATAGATAAAGCACAACAAAGAATAGATGCTTTAGAAGGTGAAATTAAAGAAGTTAGAAACAATCTCGATAATTTAATTGAGTATGCGATTGACTATTTTACTCATCTAAAAAAGGAATACGGCAAAGATAAAGATCGTTTGTCTGAAATAAGAGTTTTTGATGATGTTGACGCTACAAAGGTGGTTGTAAGAAATTTAAAACTTTATGTCAATAAAGAAGAAGGGTTTATTGGAACTTCGCTCAAGAAAGATGAATATGTATGTGATTGTGCCGATATAGATGACATCATTGTATTTACTAAGAGTGGAATTATGCAGGTAGTAAAGGTAGATAGTAAAGTCTTTATTGAAAAAGATATTATCTATGCAGCTGTATTTAAGAAAAAAGATCAAAGAACAATTTACAACCTAGTTTATAAAGACGGTAAAGGCGGTACTTCCTATATAAAAAGGTTTGCAGTCACAGGGGTTACTCGTGACAAGCCATATAATTTAACACAGGGTAAATCAGGATCAGAAATTTTATATTTTTCTGCAAATCCTAATGGAGAAGCTGAAACCATCACTGTTTTATTACGGAATACAGGCACCGTTAAAAAGTTAAAATGGGAATTAGATTTTGCTGATCTTCAGATCAAAGGGAGAGGAGTTAAAGGGAACATAGTTTCTAAATACAATATCCTTAGAGTTGAGCTCAAAGAAAAAGGAGTTTCTACACTTAAACCAAGAAAGATATGGTTTGATCCAACGGTACAAAAGCTGAATGTAGATGAACGAGGAAATTTATTGGGCGCTTTTAGAGGAGATGATAAACTTTTACTAGTAGATGAGAAAGGTGTAGCAAAGACAGTAGTCCCCGACTTAAGCTTACATTTTGATATAATTCCTTTAATAATGGAACGTTGGGTTCAAGAGAGACCGATTACCGCTGTTTATTTTGACTCTGAAAAAGATCGATACTTCATCAAGCGATTTTTAATAGAAAACAAAAATAAAGAAGATAATTTCATTGGAGATAATGCAAAGCTGATTTTTGTTTCTTCTGAGTGGAGACCTGTGATTGAATTGGTATTTGTTAAACCAAGAGGTGGAGATCCGCTTCCAAATAAGTCTATTAATGTTGAAGACTTTATAAGTATTAAAGGTTTTAAAGCAATTGGAAATCAATTAACTACAACAAAAATCAAAGAGGTTATTTTATCAGATTCATTGCCATATGAAGAACCTAAAGAAGAACCTCTAGAAAATTTAGATGTTATAGATGCAAATCAAATTAATGATTCTGATTCAAACGACACTCAAACTAAATTAGAACTTTAATTCAATTTCTTTTTTTTCATTTTCATATTTAGGAATTCAATTCCTAATGAAAAACTAATAGCAAAGTATAAATAACCTTTGGGTATGGTTCCCACTTCATTATCAAATATTATGGTTTGAGAAATATGAGCACCTTCTGTTATAAGCATAAATCCAATTAATATTAGAAACGATAGTCCTAGAATTTGAAGTGAAGGATGTTTCTGTATAAAATCTGAAACAGATTTCATGAAAACCATCATGATTCCAACTGATACAAGTATCGATATAATCATAATAGGTAACGCGTTTGGAATTCCATTTGTCATTCCAACAGCTGTTAAAATTGAATCAAAAGAAAACACAATATTTAAAATTGTAATTTGAGTTATAGCTTTAGATAAGGAAATTTTGACAGTTGATTTTTTGTCATCTGAGGAGTCATTCTCAATTTTTTCAAAAATTTCATGCGTGCTTTTATATAGTAAAAATAAACCTCCTAGAACAAGTATTATTGCTTGTCCATTGATTTCGGTTTTTAACCAAGAGTTATTAATGGAAATAAATGAACTTTGCATTTGGACAACAACACTAATCCCAAATAATAAAACAATCCTAAGTAACATTGCGAGAAATAATCCAATATTAGAAGCCAGTTTTTGTTGGTTTAATGCTAGTTTTTGTGTTATAATTGAAATGAAAAGTAAATTATCAATTCCCAATACGATTTCAAGAAAAGTGAGGGTTATCAAAGCACTGATAGCCTCTGAACTAAAGATAAAATCCATTTAATTATTTAATTTGGTTACGGTTCCTCGTTTTTTATTTTTGTTGTCTCCTACTAAAGAATACTCAAATTCATATTGATTATTTTTAGTAGTAAGAATTTTAATCGAAAGTGGTCTTTTGTCTTGGTTAGAAGTAGGATGTAGTTTTGTTAAAATACATTCGCAAGGATTAATCCATCGAATCCTAGCAGAATCTATTTTTCCTTCAAAAGTCTCAACTTCATATAACTCATCTCTCTTGAAAGTTGACCGAAGCATTTTATCACCAACAATAGTATTAAATTCAAAAGTACCTGTATGAAACTGGTCGCAAGACCTTTCGTTAGTATAACATGAGCTTAGAAAAATAAATACGGCTAGCGTTAAGAATATTCTCATGTTTTTTTTACAAAAATACTAATATTTTTTGTCAATTATCTTAAAGCTACCATCTGTATAGATGAAAATAATTTTATTTATTTCTTGTGCATCGTCTAAATTTTGTGAGAGAGGCTCAATTTGCTTTTTAATAGATCCATCATCAATTATAGAATCAGATTGTACTTGTGGTTCTATTTTTTCTGAAAATAGAGTAGGAGCTTCTTTTTTTGAGTTTTCTATACCTAAAAGAAGCCAATCATATTCTACTTCTTTAAATGTGTGTTGAATTTTTGAAAGAAATTCAAGGCTTGGTTTATTTCTTCCAGACAAAATATGAGAAATACCAGAGCGTTGTACTCCGATTTTCTCTGCAAAACTTGCTGCATTTAACTCATTATTTTCAATAATTTTTTTGATCCGTAAAACAATCCCTTCGTAGTTTAACATTGTAACTATCTGTTTAATTCAATGCAATATAAAGAATTTTATTAAACGAAATTATACAAATGAAGCCCAATATTATTAAACTATTACTTCATTAAATAACCATAAATCACTGATTAGCAATTTAAATATTATTAATTTCAATAAAACACGCTTACTCGTGGTTAAAATGTTGACGTTTGTAAAACAATAGAGATACAATTGTAACCTTTTACTGTTTAACATTGTAAACCTATTTGTGTTTACATTTGTACACATGAAAAAAATAGATTTAAACGAGAATCGTTTATTGACTCCGGCTACATTAAAAAAATACCTTGAAGAGAATGATTTATTTTACCTGGTTAAGACTATTGGTACTTCAGTTCAAGGAAGATCTATTTATTCCGCTCACATAGGAACTGGTCCAAAAAAGGTACTGATGTGGTCTCAGATGCACGGAAATGAATCTACAACAACTAAGTCTCTTATTGATTTTTGGGCTTATTTAAACACTCCAGAGGCTTCATATTTATTAAGTTCATGTACTTTTTATATGATTCCACAGTTAAACCCTGACGGTTCTCATGAATATACTAGACAAAACGCTAATAATATCGACCTAAACCGAGATGCTGTTGAGCTCAGTCAACCAGAAAGTCAATTAC
This sequence comes from Candidatus Arcticimaribacter forsetii, assembly GCF_910589745.1. GTDB lineage: Bacteria > Bacteroidota > Bacteroidia > Flavobacteriales > Flavobacteriaceae > Arcticimaribacter > Arcticimaribacter forsetii. Next base: position 1,204,631 of record NZ_OU342399.1, on the reverse strand, counting down.
TTCGAACTGTTTTTGATGAATTTTCACCAGATTATTGCTTTAACCTTCATGGTCAACGCACTATTTTTAGCGCAGGAGATACTCATATACCTGCCACTGTTTCTTTTTTAGCTCCTTCTGCAGACGCCGAAAGATCTATTACCTCAGCTAGAAAAGATGCGATGCGCTTAATAGTAGCCGCTAATAATACCATTCAAGAATTTATCCCTGAAGCAGTAGGACGTTATGATGACGGTTTTAATATTAATTGTGTTGGAGATTACTTTACTTCCAAAAACACACCTACGATTCTTTTTGAGGCTGGTCATTATAAAAACGATTACGGGAGAACAGTTGCGCGTCAAATGATTTTTAAATCAATTATATCCATGTGTGAAGTTATTGCTTCAGATACGCTGAAATCTTTTCCAATTGATTCGTATTTTGATATCCCGGAGAACTATAAAAATCTTAGAGATGTCGAACTTTGTAATGTAAACACTTCTTTAAGTAGCAATTCGAATTTATTACAGACTTTTATATTTCAATTTAAAGAGGAGAAATTTGAAGATCATGTTAAATTTATTCCTCAAATAGATTCTTTCTCGAAGGAATTAAAAGGACTTCAAAAAATTGATTTTCAAGAACATAAGGTGTTTAAGGATTTAATTTTTGAGAGTGAAGAAGATTTAATTTCAAATTTAACAAAAACCATTTCTTTGTTAAATTTTCATCAAATCCCTTAATTCTATATAGAATTGATAGTGTTTTCATTAATTTTGCTATAATTATTAAAAATAATGATATGCCAAAATTTAAGCTAGACGAAGTCGATCACCAAATTTTAGATATTTTAATTGACAATACTCGAGTTCCATTTACCGATATTTCAAAAAAACTTCTTATTTCTGCTGGAACAGTTCATGTTCGAGTCAAAAAAATGGAAGATGCAGGAATCATAAAGGGTTCATCACTGAATGTTGATTATGAAAAACTTGGATATTCTTTCATTGCCTATGTTGGAATTTTTCTTGAGAAAAATAATATGACACAGAAAGCTCTGGAGGATTTAAAAAATATACCTTTCGTAACAGTTGCTCACATTACTACTGGAAAATTTAATATTTTCTGCAAGGTTAGAGCTCGAGACACGAAGCATGCAAAAGATATTATTTTCATGATTGATGACATCCCTGGGATACTAAGAACAGAGACAATGATATCTCTGGAGGAAAGTATCAATGATAAAAAACGATTGATGCATACCATTTTTAACGAATTATAGAATAACTCCAATACACCATGGCAAGAAAGACAAAAGCAGAGAGGTTTAACGATTACGTTGTATCAAAATTTGAAATTTACAACAGCCTTTTTTTAAAATTACCATTCGATTCAATTCCTCAAACCTCGTTACTATTACCTTTGTTTTCTGATTTTTGTGCAAAAGGATATCAAGCAGATCTTTCGCCAAAAGAAATTGTAAACCAGTTTTTCAAAAATTTTGCTCAAGGAATGGAAGGTCAAAATAAACACGATCTTTTATTTAGTTTTCTAAAGTACATCGAAAGACAAATTGTGTTATTTGATGCTATTGAAGATGCTGGTTTTTCTTATGTAAATAACATGCACGGTAGAGGGACGCTTCGTTATATTAAAGAAGTTGCTAAAACCAATAATAATTTCACTGAGCTTAAAGAGTATTTGAATAGATTTAAAGTAAGAATAGTGCTCACAGCACATCCAACTCAATTTTATCCAGGACCTGTTTTAGGAATTATTACTGATCTTTCAGAGGCATTAAAAAATGATGATTTAGAGAAAATCAATATTTTACTAACTCAACTTGGAAAGACTCGTTTCTTTAATAAAACTAAACCTTCTCCTTTAGATGAAGCTGTTAGTTTGATGTGGTTTCTAGAGAATGTCTTTTATAAATCAGCCTCCGTTATTTATAATTATTTAGAACAGCATATTTTTGAAGGGAAGACTATTGATAACTCAATTTTTGATTTTGGTTTCTGGCCAGGTGGTGATAGAGATGGAAATCCATTTGTTACTCCCGAAATAACTTTAGAAACAGCTAAAAAACTACGTTTTAACATTCTGAGAAACTACTACAGAGATCTAAGGATGTTGAAAAGAAAAATAACATTTGACCAAGTTGATCAGATGATTACAGATTTAGAATCTAAACTATACAATACGCTTTTTCATCCCTCTAAAATTACACAAATTGATGCTGATTATGTCATAGATGAGTTAAATCAAATTGAGTCGATTTTAAGAACACGTCATCAGAGCATATATGTTAACGAAATCGTAGATCTAAGAAATAAAGTTAAATTATTTGGATTTCATTTTGCATCACTTGATATCCGACAGGATTCAAGAGTTCATAATAAAGTTTTTGAAACGATCGTTTCACACCCAAAAATTCAAGATTATATCACTGGGTTACCCGAAAATTACTTGGATTTAAGTTTAAAAGAGCGTTTATTGATATTACCTAAATTAACGGGTAATGTACCTGCTGATATTTTTGAAGACGACATAGTAAAACATACCCTTGGGTCTATATATGCCATGAAGTCAATTCAAGAAAGTAATGGAGAGAGAGGATGTCACAGATACATTATTAGTAACTGTCAGAGTATAGAAAATATGCTTCAACTATTTGCTCTTCACAGAATATGTGGTTGGGAAAAGCCTACAGTTGATTTAATTCCATTATTTGAAACTGTAGATGATTTACAAGTTTCCCAAGAAATAATGCATAACCTATATACGAATCCAGTTTATAGTGAACACCTTAAAACTCGAAACATGAAGCAAACCATTATGCTTGGTTTTTCGGATGGTACAAAAGATGGGGGATATTTCATGGCAAACTGGAGTATTTATAAAGCCAAAGAGGAGCTTTCTGACGTTTCTAATGACTTTGGTGTAGCTGTTGCATTTTTTGACGGTAGAGGAGGACCACCTGCACGTGGTGGTGGAAATACTCATCAATTCTATGCTTCCATGGGAGATCGTATAAAAGCAGATGATATTCAGTTAACTGTTCAGGGACAAACAATTAGTTCTAATTTCGGAACTTTAGATTCAAGTCAGTTTAATTTTGAACAACTATTAAGTTCTGGAATTTCGAATCAGGTCTTTAAAAATGACAACAACCATTTAGCTGATAAGGATAGAGAAACCATGCAAAAACTTGCAGACATTAGTTATCAATCTTATAGTGATTTTAAATCTCATTCAAAATTCGTCCCATATCTAGAAAATATGAGTACGTTACAGTACTATTCCAAAACAAATATTGGAAGTAGACCTTCAAAAAGAGGAAATTCTAAAGAACTTAATTTTTCTGACTTAAGAGCTATACCCTTTGTAGGTAGTTGGAGTCAATCTAAGCAAAATGTTCCTGGTTTCTATGGGGTAGGTACAGCAATCAAGACATTTGACGATCTAGGCGAATTCGATAAAGTTTCTTCGTTATATGAAAATTCAGCGTTCTTTAGAACTTTAATTGCAAATAGTATGATGAGTTTAACGAAGTCTTTCTTTAAACTTACCGCTCATATTGGAAAAGATAAAGAATATGGTGAATTTTGGAATATCATACATGATGAATATCTCTTGACTAAAGAAATGTTATTGAGATTAACTGGATATACAGAATTAATGGAAGATCAGCCCGCAGGGAAGCATTCCATTGAAATGCGTGAAGCTATAGTTCAGCCCTTATTGACAATTCAACAATATGCATTGAGTTCTATTCATGAACTTAAAGAATCTAAAGACCTTAATGAAGATCAATTAGAAATTTATGAAAAATTAGTAACTCGATCTTTATTTGGAAACATTAATGCAAGTAGAAATTCCTGTTAATTTCTACTTGCTGTAATATTCGAAGGAAGACAATAGTAGTTCATTAGAAACTTCTATGTCTATAATTGCTTTGCCAATTGATTCCAAAAGAACAAATTTTATTTTTCCGTGACTGTTTTTCTTATCGTATTGAAGAAGTTCGATAATCTCATTAATCTCTTTAGGTGAGAATTTAACTACTGGATAAATTGAATTGAAGACTGTTTTTATTTCATCGCATTCCTCGCTACTTAATTGAGTAAGTTCTTTAGCCAAAAAAGCTTCTAAAATCATCCCAATGGCAATAGCTTCTCCGTGAAGTAGGGTTTTCTTGTTTTCGTTTGTTAAACAATAAGACTCTATCGCATGCCCCAATGTGTGTCCAAAGTTCAATATCTTTCTTAATCCATGTTCGTAAGGGTCTTCAAGAACAACATTGTTTTTAATATTTACAGAATGATGAATAAAGCTCGCGATCTCTTCAGTAGATATGTTTTTAAAGTTAGAAAGTGTTTTCCAATATGCTTCATCTTCTATTAATCCGTGTTTTAGCATTTCAGCATAACCACTTCTGTATTCTTCAGCAGGTAATGTTTTCAAGTAGTGCTGATCTACTAAAACCATCTTAGGGTTTATAATTACACCAACCTGATTTTTGAGTACTCCTAAGTCAACACCTGTTTTTCCTCCAACAGAAGCATCTACCATGGATAGTAGAGTAGTAGGGATGTTAATAAAGTCAATACCTCTTTTAAAAGTAGAAGCAACAAACCCACCAAGATCGGTAACAACTCCACCTCCTAAGTTAATCAGCAGGCTTTTACGATCTGCTCCAAGTTCAGATAGCGCTTCCCATACACCTAAGCAGGTTTCAATATGTTTATTTTCTTCTCCGGCTACAATAGAGATAATTTCAATATTTAATTCATTTGAGAAATTACTTAGAAAAATAGGAAGACAATTATGCTCCGTATTTTCATCAACAAGAATAAAAATAGAAGAATAATCCTTTACAACTATAAAATCATTTAATATAGTATACTGTTTTTCAGAGAATTCAACGTTGTAGCCCTTTGCAGTAATGGATTTCATTGATTTATGTTTTTATAGTTGATTATGTTGTTTGTGTTAATTAATTGTCTATGTTTGTAGAGCTCTAAATTAATAAAACACTATTATTATTTATGAAAGAGCAGTTCAATTTTTTTCAGCTGCTTTTTTTGTTTTATTCATTTAAAATTTCAACTGAAAGTACTTTTACCTTTTTGTTACAATTTTCCACTTCTAAATTATATTCTTTAATACCAATTTTAGTTTCAACTAAATACAATCTGCAGCTGTCTCTTTTTGTATCGCTCAATCCAAAATCAATATCACCTCGTCTAATTATTTCTGCTACAGTTAAAGAATCTAGTTGTAAACTTTGAGAAACCCCCGATTTGTAGATCCATTCTTTCTTAGACAAATTATTCAATACTCTCGCATCTGGACTGTAGTTAAATTCTGTTTTTTTTCCATCTAAAAAATAAAATAGAAAAACTAAACCAATTGAAAATCCACCTAAATAATACCCTAATCTTTTAAGAAAACTCATTATTAATTATTTTATAAATAATATTATTGGACTAAATAAAGTCTATTATTCTAGTATTTTGGTTAACATGATCTAGTTTAACACGATGATATTTAGAAGGTAAAAGACTAGAAATTCTATCAGGCCATTCTATTAAACACAAACTACCAGAATCAATATATTCTTCAGCTCCAAAATCAAAAGCTTCCTCTTCTGTTTCTAATCGGTAACAATCAAAGTGATAAATACTTTTGCCGTTTTTTGTTTTATATTCATTAATTAAAGAAAAAGTAGGGCTGCTAACAGTATCTAAAATCTCTAATTCTTTACACAATGCATGAATTAATGTAGTTTTCCCAACTCCCATTGACCCTTCAAAAACTAAAACAGTATGTTTTAGTTTGGACTTAATTTCTTTAGCTAAGGCACCAAGGTTTTCTAATGTAAAACTCTGTCTCATTTAATTACTTGCTTTTGGGTTGCAAAACTACAAAAGGAATTATTATTTCTTCTAAAGAAATACCACCATGTTGGTAGGAGTTGTTATAAAGAGTAGCAAAATGGTTATAATTTTGAGGATATACAAAGTAATTATAATCCAAACCAAAAATATATTTATGATTAAACCCCGCTTGAGGAAGACCAATTCGAGAAGGTTCATCTACTTTATACACTTTGTTTGATGGGAAAGTTAAGCTTCTTCCGGTCTTGTATCTAAGATTAGAACTTGTTTCTTTATCAGCAACAACCTCTACGGGTTGAGTAACATTTATAGTTCCATGATCTGTTGTTAAGATGAGTTGAAAGTTAAGTCTTTTAGCTTCTAAAAGTATTTCTAGGAGAGGAGAATTCTTGAACCAGCTTGAAGTTAGTGATCTATATGCCTTATTGTCTGGAGCTAATTCCTTGATGATTTCCATTTCAGACTTAGCGTGTGAAATCATATCTACAAAGTTATATACTACAGTCGTTAATTTTTCTTTTTTATGATTTGTTAAGTATTTGGCTAATTGTTTTCCACTCTTTAGATTGGTTATCTTGTGATAACTCATCTTTCCGTCAATACCAAGTCTTTTCATCTGATTCTCAAGAAGTTCTTTTTCATTACTGTTTTTACCTCCTTCTTCATTATCATATTTCCATAATTCTGGATGTTTTTTGGAAATATCTAAAGGTGTGAGTCCTGAAAAAAGGGAGTTTCGAGCATACTGTGTTGCTGTAGGAAGAATACTGAAATAGCTTTCCTCAATTTCTTTATTATAAAAATCTAGTATTATGGGTTCGATTGTTTTCCATTGATCCATTCTTAAATTATCAATAACCAAAAAAAGAGTGGGTTGGTTATTTTTAAGTAATGGTTTTACTTTATTTTTAAATAAGGTATGTGATAATTCAGGCGCATTAGATTGATTCTGAATCCATTCTTCATAGGATCTAGAAATAAACCTAGAAAAAAGGTTATTTGCTTCTTTCAATTGACTTTCAAATATATCCATCATTCCAGGATCTGAAAGTGATTCAAGTTGGAGTTCCCAATGAATCATTTTTAAATAAAAATTCTGCCAGGCAGGAGCATCATCGAGATCAATTAGTTCCAAGCTGATTTTACGAAATTCTTTTTGGTAATTTCGAGTTGTTTTTTCAGCAATTAAATCTCCTTGTTGAAGATTTTTTTTGAGCGAAAGTAGAATTTGATTTGGATTGACTGGTTTTATTAGATAATCTGAAATTTTAGATCCAATTGCATCTTCCATGATGTGCTCCTCTTCATTTTTAGTAACCATTATTACAGGTAGGTTAGGGAGTTTGTTTTTAAGCAAAGAAAGAGTTTCTAAACCGTCTAATCCAGGCATATTTTCATCGAGTAGAACCGCTTGAAAATTAGTGGAATCCAGTAGTTCAATAGCTTCCAATCCATTATTACAGGGGACAACCTCATAGCCTTTGTTAGAAAGGAAGAGTATGTGAGGCTTTAGAAGGTCTACTTCATCATCTACCCACAATATTTGTATTGGCTTTGGATTCATTATATTTGTTAAAAATCAGCACTTTGAAAAACAATCAGAAACTGACCTTGTTAAACGATCCAATTTACGGATTTATTCATATTCATGAGCCTATAATATTTAAATTATTAGAGCATCCTTTTTTTCAAAGATTAAGAAGGATTTCTCAAATGGGACTGTCTTCTTTGGTATATCCTGGGGCAAGACACAGTCGTTTTGAGCATGCATTAGGTTGTGTCCATCTAATGCAGAAAACAATTTCTATATTAAGAACAAAAGGAATTGCTATTACTGATGAAGAGTCAATTGGTATGCAGATTGCAATACTACTTCATGACATTGGTCATGGTCCATTTTCTCATGCAATGGAAAATAGTATAGTGGAGGGAGTACATCATGAATCTCTCTCATTGAAATTCATGAATGCTTTAAATAATGAGTTTGAAGGACAGCTGACTCTTGCAATTTCAATTTTTCAAAATCAATACAAACGAAAGTTTATGTATCAGTTAGTATCGGGTCAAATAGACTTAGATCGTATGGACTATCTAAAGCGTGATAGTTTTTATACAGCTGCTACGGAGGGCAATATAAATTCAGAAAGAATTATAACGATGTTCAATGTTGTTGATGATCAGTTGGTTATTGAGGAAAAGGGAATGCACTCTGTTGAAAAATTCTTAATAGCAAGGAGACTGATGTATTGGCAAGTATATTTACATAAAACAAGTTTGGTTGCAGAACTTCTTTTAGAAAGACTTTTAAAACACGCTAGAATTCTTACTTCAAAAGGTGAAGTTTTAAAAACCTCAAACTCTTTGTCCTACTTTTTAAATAGAGATTCAAACGATATAAATTCATTAGATCTACTTAAAAGATTTGCTTTATTAGATGATTATGATATTGTTTCCTCATTAAAAGAATGGCAAAATCATTCAGACTTTGTTTTAAGTGATCTTTCAAGTAGAATTTTAAACCGGAATCTACTTAAAATTAGGATTCAGAATAATCCTTTTACCCAAAAACAGATAAACGAAAAGATTGAATTACTGTCATCAGCTGGAATCAAAGAGTCGGATATGGGTAATTATGTGTTTACAGGAGAAATCTCAAACCAAGCCTATGTACCTGATATTAAGACGATAATGATCTTAACCAAATCAGGAGAAGTCAATTCATTACAACGTCATTCTGAATTATTTGTAGGCAACTCATTTTCAAACATGGAATCTAAATTTTATCTCTGCTTTGCAAAGCCAATATTCTAAGCTAATTTTTATACTTTTGCACCAATGAAATTTACCGCTAAACAAATTGCTGGTATTTTGGACGGAACTGTAGAAGGTAACCCAGAGACAGAAGTCCATCAACTCTCCAAAATTGAAGAGGGGGAACTTGGCTCTATATCTTTTTTAGCTAATAAAAAGTATAACCCTTTTATATATAAAACTGGAGCCTCAATTGTTATTGTCAATAATGATCTTGTCTTGGATAAAGAGGTTGCGCCAACTTTAATTAGAGTTAAAGATGCCTATCAGGCTTTTTCTACCCTTTTGGAATTTTATAATCAAATTGACGACAATCAAGAGGGCATCATGGAACCTGTTTCCATTGACAAATCTGTTCGAATTAATAGTTCATGCTATGTTGGTGAATTTACTGTAATTAAGCAAAATGTATCTCTTGGAGATCATGTAAAGATCGACTCTCAATGTTATATAGGAAAAGATGTAACTATAGGATCAGGGACTAAAATACATTCTGGGACACGTATTTTATCGGGTACAATAATCGGAGAAAATTGTATAATTCATTCTGGATGTGTTATTGGCTCAGAAGGTTTTGGTTTTGCACCACAACCAGACGGAACCTACAAGAAAGTTCCTCAAACGGGTATTGTAAGAATCGGGAATAATGTCGATATTGGAGCTAATTCAACTATAGATAAAGCAACGCTTGGGGCCACAATAATTAATAATGGAGTTAAACTAGACAATCAAATTCAAATTGCTCATAACGTTGAAATAGGAGAAAATACAGTAATTGCAGCTCAAGTAGGGATTGCAGGGTCTACAAAAATTGGAAAATCTTGTGTAATTGGAGGTCAAGCAGGTTTTGCCGGTCATCTAACAATTGGTAATGGAGTACAAGTGCAAGGTAAAACTGGAGTTACTCGAAACATTAAAGATAATGCAATTCTCCAAGGGACACCTGCTTTTGACTTTAAGAGCTACAGTAAGTCATATATACATTTTAAAAATCTACCAAAAATTATAAAACGCCTCGATCAAATAGAAAAAGAACAACATGGAAAATAAACCTGTTTTACAAACAACCATAGCAAACAAAGTTACACTTGAAGGAGTAGGACTTCATACGGGTAAAAACGTTGTACTTACATTCAATCCGGCAGCTGCTAACACGGGTTATGTTTTTAAAAGAACTGATCTCGAAGGAGAACCAACTATAGAAGCTGATGTTCAGTACGTCAATGATACTCAGCGTGGAACTAATTTAGTTAAAAATGAAGTTAAAATTCATACTTCAGAACATGTCTTATCTGCACTTGTTGGACTTGAAATTGACAATTGTTTAATTGAATTGAGTGCTCCTGAACCCCCTATTATGGATGGTTCATCAAAATTCTTTGTCGAAGCACTTCAGAAAGCTGGAAAAGTTGAACTTTCTGAAGAACGCGATGAATATATTGTAAAAGAAATTATTCACTACAGAGACGAAGAGTCTGGAAGTGAAATGACATTAATACCATGGGATAACTACCAAGTAACCACTATGGTTGATTTTGGCACTAAAGTTTTGGGAACTCAAAATGCTACCTTGGAACATTTGGACGATTATGTGGAAGAAATTTCATCTTCACGTACGTTTAGTTTTTTACACGAATTAGAAATGCTTCTTGAAAATGGTTTAATTCAAGGAGGAGACCTAAATAATGCAATTGTTTATGTAGACAAACCTTTGTCTGACGAAACAATGGATAATTTAAAAAAAGCATTCAACAAAACTAAAATAACCGTTCAACCCAATGGAATTCTCGATAATTTATCACTTCATTATCCTAATGAAGCTGCCCGTCATAAATTATTGGATGTTATTGGAGATTTAGCTTTAGTTGGTAAAAGAATTAGAGGTAAAGTAATCGCAAGAAAGCCCGGGCATAAGGTAAACATCGATTTTGCAAGAAAATTATCAAAAATAATTAAACAAGAAAAACGTTTAAATGCTCCTAACATAGACATCAATCAACCACCACTCATGAATGTTAATGACATCATGAAAATGTTACCTCACAGACCTCCTTTTTTATTGGTTGATAAAATTTTTGAATTATCGAAAACACATGTCATTGGACTAAAGAATGTAACAATGAACGAACCCTTCTTTGTTGGTCATTTCCCAGGAGCACCAGTGATGCCAGGCGTTCTTCAAGTTGAAGCAATGGCACAGGTAGGTGGTGTTTTGGTTTTAAATACAGTTCCAGATCCTGAAAACTATTTAACCTTATTCATGAAAATTGATAACGTTAAATTTAAAACCCCAGTTAATCCTGGGGATACTCTTATATTTAAACTAGAATTAATAACTCCAATCAGAAGAGGAATTTGCCATATGAAAGGGTATACTTTTGCAAATGGCAAAATAACCACTGAAGGAGAATTAATGGCTCAAATAGTCAGAAAAGATAGCATATGAATCAACCTTTAGCTTACGTTCATCCCGGTGCAAAAATTGCAAATAATGTTGTAATCGAACCTTTTGTTACTATAAGTAACAATGTAATCATCGGAGAAGGTTCTTGGATTGGTTCCAATGTTACTATTATGGAAGGTGCTCGAATTGGTAAAAACTGTAATATTTATCCCGGAGCAGTTATTTCTGCACCCCCTCAAGATTTAAAATACTCAGGTGAAGAAACTCTGACAATAGTTGGTGACAATACTACCATAAGAGAGTGCGTAACAATTAACCGTGGAACTACGGATCGTATGCAAACTTCAATTGGTTCTAATTGTTTAATTATGGCTTATTCTCATATTGCTCATGATTGTAAGGTTGGAAATTATTGTGTATTTTCTAATAACAGTACTTTAGCAGGACACATAACAATTGGAGATTATGTAATTCTGGCTGGTATGACCGCAATTCATCAGTTTTGCTCTGTTGGAGATCATGCATTTATTTCTGGAGGATCTCTAGTTCGTAAAGATGTACCTCCCTACGTAAAAGCAGCACGTGAACCACTTTCGTATGTTGGAATTAATTCAGTAGGATTAAGACGTCGTGGATTTTCTGCAGAGAAAATTCGTGAAATTCAAGATATATATAGAACATTGTATCAGAAAAATTATAATACCACTCAAGCCGCTGAGATTTTAGAGGCTGAAATGGAAGTAACTCCAGAGCGTGACGAAATTTTACAGTTTATAAAAGATTCACAACGTGGAATAATGAAAGGATATTTTCAAAAAAATTAATATAAAATTATGGCATCTACTTCTGATATTAGAAAGGGACTATGTATCAAGCATAGTAATGATATTTACAAAATTATTGAGTTTTTACATGTTAAACCTGGAAAAGGTCCAGCTTTCGTAAGAACAAAACTTAAAAGTGTAACTACGGGTAAAATTTTAGACAATACTTTTTCTGCAGGTCATAAAATTGAAGATATTCGAGTTGAAACTAATAAGTTTCAATTTCTATATAATGAAGGAGATACTTACAACTTCATGAATCAAGAAGATTACAATCAAATTGCGATTGAAAAAAACATACTCGATTCTCCTGAATTGATGAAAGAAGGTGAAATAGTTTCAATATCCATCAATACAGAAGATGGAATGCCACTATCTGTAGACATGCCTTTGAGTGTTGTATTAGAAGTTACACATACAGAGCCTGGGGTTAAAGGAAATACTGCAACCAATGCAACTAAACCAGCAACTGTAGAAACAGGAGCTCGAGTTAATGTGCCTTTATTCATTAATGAGGGTGATAAAATAAAAATTGAAACAGAAAAAGGAACTTACCAAGAACGAATAAAAGAATAATTCAATATTTGAATTAATAATAAGTAATCATTAATATTTAATACAATACCGAATGAGTGTTTTAGTTAACAAAGATTCTAATATAATAGTACAAGGGTTTACAGGTAGTGAAGGAACTTTCCATGCTACTCAAATGATTGAATACGGAAGCAATGTTGTTGGAGGTGTAACTCCAGGAAAAGGAGGGCAAATTCATCTTGACCGTCCTGTTTTTAATACGGTTGCTGAAGCAGTAGAAAAAGCACAGGCAAATACAACAATCATATTTGTACCACCAGCTTTTGCAGCTGATGCAATAATGGAAGCTGCAGATGCAGGAATTAAAGTAATCATCACTATTACAGAAGGGATTCCTGTCGCTGATATGGTGAAAGCTTCTAATTATATTGCGGATAAAGATTGTAGATTAATAGGTCCAAACTGCCCAGGTGTTATTACTCCCGGCGAAGCTAAGGTTGGAATTATGCCTGGTTTTGTATTCAAAAAAGGAAATATTGGAATTATATCTAAGTCAGGAACCCTTACTTATGAAGCTGCTGATCAAGTAGTTCGAGAAGGTTTTGGGATTTCAACTGCAATTGGTATTGGAGGAGACCCTATCATTGGAACTACAACGCGCGATGCTGTTGAATTATTTTTAAATGACCCTGAAACTGAAGCAATCGTAATGATTGGTGAAATAGGAGGGCAATTAGAAGCGGAAGCTGCCAAGTATGTTAAAGAAACTGGAAACAAAAAACCAGTTATTGGTTTCATCGCTGGTGAAACTGCTCCTGCTGGAAGAACTATGGGGCACGCTGGAGCAATTGTTGGTGGAGCTGATGACACCGCAGAAGCTAAAAAAAGAATTATGTCTGAATGTGGAATACATGTTGTAGATTCCCCAGCGGCAATTGGTAAAAAAGTAGCCGAAATTCTTAACTAAAAAAAGTATATATGAAACTTTTAGATGGAAAAACTGCAATAATTACTGGAGCTAGCAGGGGTATTGGAAGAGGAATTGCACTTGTGTTCGCTCAACACGGATGTGATGTAGCTTTTACCTATAGCAGTTCTGTTGATGCTGCTAAAGCATTAGAATCTGAATTGAAAGCTTTTGGTGTTAAAGCTAAGGGATATCAAAGCAATGCAGCAAGTTTCGAGCAAGCACACACTCTTGTTGAAGATGTAGCTAAAGATTTTGATGGGTTAGATATCCTTATTAATAATGCTGGAATTACTAAAGACAACTTATTAATGAGAATGGGAGAGGAGGACTTCGATCAAGTAATTGAAGTAAATCTTAAGTCTGTTTTTAACATGACTAAAGCGGTTCAACGTACTTTCTTAAAACAGCGCAAAGGATCTATAATCCACATGAGTTCTGTTGTGGGTGTTAAAGGAAATGCTGGTCAAGCTAATTATGCAGCTTCAAAAGCTGGTATTATTGGTTTTTCTAAGTCTGTTGCTTTAGAGTTAGGATCAAGAAATATAAGATCTAACGTAATTGCTCCTGGATTTATTGAAACAGAAATGACTGCAAAATTATCTGAAGAAGTCGTGCAAGGTTGGAGAAATGGTATACCTTTGAAAAGAGGTGGATCTCCAGAAGATATTGCTAACGCATGTGTATTTCTTGGATCAGATTTATCAAATTACATCACCGGTCAAGTAATGAACGTTGATGGTGGAATGTTAACTTAATTAAAAATAATCATGGAAAAATTACCCAAAATTGGCCTACCTGTAATCGCAGGAATTTTTATTTTATTTATTTTCATCTCAAAGTCTTCAATTAACATTGGATACGGAGAAGCTGGAGTTTTATTTAAAACTTTCGGAGGCGGTGTTGTTGTTGATGAACCAGTCTTAGGAGAAGGTTTTCATATCATTGCGCCTTGGAACAAGGTTTATGTTTATAATGTAAAGCAACAAGAAGTATTTGAAAGTAAAATGCAAGTTTTATCTTCAAATGGACTAGAAATTTCATTAGATATTTCTGTTCTTTATCAACCGCTTATTGCTGAACTTGGATTACTACACAAGACAAAAGGTGAAAATTATTTAAATATAATTATCATTCCTCAAATTAGAGCTGTAGCTCGTTCTGTTGTTGGACGTTATACTCCAGAGCAATTATACTCTACAAAAAGAGATGCGATTCAAAACGAAATTTTTGAAGAAACTAAAAAAGTAGTTGAAAACCAACACGTTCAACTCAATGCAGTTTTAGTTCGTGATGTAACTTTACCAATTGCAATTCGTGAAGCTATTGAACGAAAATTAAATCAAGAACAAGAAGCTTTAGAATATGAGTTTAGAATTGAAAAAGCAAAACAAGAAGCTGAACGTCAGCGTATTGATGCTGAAGGTAAAGCAACTGCTAACCGGATTCTAAGTGCTTCGTTGACTGATAAAATTCTTCAAGAAAAAGGAATTGAGGCTACGATTAAATTGTCTGAATCAAACAACTCTAAAGTAATTGTAATTGGGAGCGGAGAATCTGGATTACCTATTATCTTAGGAAATCAGTAAGAATAAGAATTTTTATTAATGAAATATTTTATAAACCCAAACCTCCTCAGGTTTGGGTTTCATATTTTATAAATTTATTTTTAGAATTCAAATATTATTTATTCAATGTGTTTTTATGATTTCAAATAAAATCAATATATTTGCACTTTAATGATTAAAACAAATTTACATACCCACCATCATACTTCAGACTCAAGCGAGATCTAAAGGTTGGTGTATATACAACTCATAGAACCCGTTTGAATATTCAAGCGGGTTTTTTTATTTTAAAAATATGATTAGAATAGCAATTCAAAAATCTGGTAGATTAAATACAGATTCTTTAGCTTTATTAAAAAGCTGCGGTATAACTGTTGATAATGGGAAAGACCAACTTAAAGCAAAAGCAAGGAATTTTCCTTTAGAGGTTTTCTTTTTGAGAAATGGAGACATCCCTCAATATCTTAGAGACGGCGTGGTAGATCTTGCCATTGTTGGAAGTAATCTTTTGGTAGAAAAGGGGACAGATCTGGAGGTTATAGAATCTTTAGGATTTTCTAAGTGTAAAGTTTCAATTGCAATTCCCAAGGAGAATTCTTTTTCTGGAGTTTCAGACTTAGCAGGAAAGAAAATAGCAACTTCCTATCCAAATACGGTCAATCAATTTCTTAAAGAAAAAGGTGTAGAGGCAGATATTCACGTGATTAGTGGCTCTGTAGAAATTGCTCCTAATATCGGTCTTGCAGATGCAATTTGTGACATTGTTTCAAGTGGTAGCACTTTATTTAAGAACAACTTAAAAGAAGTAATTGAGATATTAACGTCGGAAGCTGTTTTAGTACAGGCTCCTAATTTGAACGAAGAGCAAATTTTATTAATTGAAAAGATTCAGTTTAGAATCCAAGCAGTTCTGCGAGCAAAACAATCCCGCTATATCTTGTTAAACGTTCCTAATGAACAAATTGATTCAGTTTCAAAAATTTTACCTGTTCTGAAGAGTCCTACAGTATTGCCTTTAGCACAAGAAGGGTGGAGTTCAATTCATTCGGTTATAAATTCAGGTGATTTTTGGGAGGTTATTGATCAGTTAAAAGCAGCAGGTGCTGAAGATATTTTGGTATGTCCAATTGAAAAAATGGTGCGTTAATGAAGCAGTTTATTCAACCTAAACCGTTGGTTTGGAATTCAATATTGAGCCGTCCTACAGCTAGTTTTAAAGATTTAGAACCTGTTGTTGAGGATGTTTTTTCTGAGGTTCAATCCAAAGGTGATGAAGCTTTGAAAGCATATACTCAAAAGTTTGATGGGGTATCTTTAGATTCTTTCAGTGTAACTGAAGCAGACTTTTTAGAAGCAGAAAATAAAGTTTCGAAGAAATTAAAAGAAGCCATTCAATTAGCGAAAAGTAATATAGAAGCGTTTCATAAAGCACAAAAAACACCTTCTGTTTCAATTGAAACACAGCCGGGAGTTTTGTGTTGGCAAGAAAAAAGACCGATTGAAAAAGTGGGTTTATATATTCCTGGAGGTTCAGCACCTTTGTTTTCTACCTTATTAATGCTCGCAATACCGGCTCAAATCGCAGGTTGTAAAGAAATTGTATTGTGTACCCCTCCAAATCAAAATGGAGCAATTCCCGATGTAATTTTATATACTGCTAAGTTATGTGGATTGAGCCAGATTTTTAAACTAGGAGGAATTCAGGCAATTGCAGCAATGACTTTTGGAACGGAAACTGTTCCAAAAGTATATAAGATATTCGGGCCTGGAAATCAGTACGTAACAGTTGCTAAACAAATTGCTACACAATATCAGGTTTCAATAGATATGCCTGCTGGACCAAGTGAATTGTTAGTTGTAGCTGATGAGACGGCAAATCCAGCATATGTGGCATCAGATTTACTTTCACAGGCGGAACACGGAGCTGACAGTCAGGTGATTTTAGTAACAACCTACGCTCCAATGTTGGAACTTGTTAAACAAGAAATTGAAATTCAATTGAATTTACTTCCAAGAAAAGAAATTGCTGAAAAAGCAATGGATAATTCTAGAATGATATTTTTCGAAACTAATGAAGAATCCATAGACTTTATCAATCAATACGGTCCTGAGCATTATATTATTTGTGTGAAAGAGGAACAACTCTACATTGATCAAATTACAAATGCAGGTTCAGTTTTTATAGGTAATTATACTCCAGAAAGTGCCGGAGACTATGCTTCTGGAACCAATCATACCTTACCCACAAATGGCTACGCAAAACAATACAGTGGTGTTAATTTAGATAGTTATTTAAAACAAATGACTTTTCAGAAAATATCGAGTAAAGGAATTCAAAACATTGGACCAGCTATAGAGCTTATGGCTGAATCAGAAGGGCTTCAGGCACATAAAAATGCGGTCACCTTACGTTTAAACGATTTAAAAGATGAATAGAAGGATTGACATAAACAAACTAGTACGACCTGTAATAAAGGATTTGAAATCCTATAAGTCAGCTCGTCAAGAATTTGTTGGTTCTGATCGTAAAATGATTTTGTTAGATGCAAACGAAAATCCATTTGAAACGGGATTAAATCGCTATCCGGATCCTTTTCAAACAGAATTAAAGAATCGTCTTGCAGCTATCAAAGGAGTTTCGAGTTCATCTTTATTTCTAGCCAATGGGAGTGACGAATTGATTAGTCTTTTAATGGTTGCCTTTTGTGAACCTAAAGAGGAAGAAATTATGATTGTTCCCCCAACTTTTGGAATGTATCAAGTTTCTGCAAATTTAAACGGTGTTCATGTAGTAGAAGTTCCGCTTATTGATGCATTTCAACTGGATGTTGACAGAATACTTGCTCGTGCGTCCGACAAGACTAAAATGATTTTCATCCCTACACCAAACAATCCGACTGCAAACCGCTTTCCTTTGAGTGATTTAGAGCACATCGCTAAAAATTTTCCTGGTCTTGTTATTATAGACGAAGCCTATGCTGAGTTTTCACCCGGAGAAACTGCTATTGATTGGCTTGATCAATATGAAAATATTGTGGTGCTACAAACTTTTTCTAAAGCTCAGGGTCTGGCAGGGGCACGAGTAGGAATGGCATTTGCTAAAGATGAAATAATAGATGTTTTAAATACAATAAAAGCTCCTTACAACCTTAATGTTCTTTCTCAACAGGCAGTCATGGATCGTTTAGATCAAGCGGGTCAGGTAGCTCAAGAAGTACGTTTGTTAATTGGGTATAAACAAACCTTAATAAAAGCTTTGGAAGATTTAAGTTTTGTAAAAAAAATATTCCCTTCCGATGCAAATTTTATTTTAATCCGTGTAGACGATAGTTCGCTTCGATACAATCAATTAATTCAAAAAGGAATTGTAGTTCGCAACCCGTCGAAACAAATTTCTTGCGAGAATACGCTCAGAATAACAATAGGGACAGAAATTGAAAATACAGCTTTGATTACCGCTTTAAAAGCAATGGATCAATAAAAATATTAGTATGAAAAAAGTACTCTTTATAGACCGTGATGGAACTTTAGCCCTGGAACCAGCAGATTATCAGTTGGATGCTATTGAAAAATTAGAATTTTACCCGGAAGTTTTTACTTATTTAAGAAAAATAGCAACCGAGTTAGACTACGAATTAGTTATGGTAACCAACCAAGATGGTCTTGGAACTAGTTCCTTTCCAGAAGATACTTTCTGGCCTACACACAATTTTCTTTTAAAAACGTTCGAGAATGAGGGAGTAAAATTTGATGAGATTCTGATTGATAAAAGTCTTCCAGAAGACAATGCTCCTACACGCAAACCTAGGACAGGAATGTTAACTCCTTATTTAAATGAAGATATATATGATCTTAAAAACTCTTTTGTAATTGGAGATCGCATAACCGATATAGAGCTCGCCTTCAACTTAAAAGCAAAAGGAATATTCATCGCAAACGATGAAGAACTTGGATCTAACGAAGTATCAGGGACAGACTTTAGTTCAACAATTGCCCTTAAAACAACTGAATGGAAGCGTATTTATGAGTTTTTAAAATTAGAGCAACGTATTGTAATTCAGAAAAGAACCACCAACGAAACCGATATTAAATTAGAACTCAATCTAGATGGAACTGGGAAGAGTACAATCGATACTGGGATTGCCTTTTTTGATCATATGTTAGATCAAATTGCTCGACACGGTAACATGGACTTAAATCTGACGGTAAAAGGGGATTTAGAGGTAGATGAGCACCATACGATTGAAGATACAGCTATTGTCCTAGGAGAAGCTTTTGCAGAGGCTTTAGGGAATAAACTTGGAATAGAACGTTATGGATTTTGTTTGCCAATGGACGATTGTCTCGCTCAAGCATCAATTGATTTTGGTGGAAGAAACTGGCTGGTTTGGGATGCTGAATTTAAGCGTGAAATGATTGGCAAGATGCCAACAGAAATGTTTTTTCACTTTTTCAAATCATTCACAGACGGTGCTAAAGCCAATTTAAATATAAAAGCTGAAGGTGAAAATGAACACCACAAGATAGAGTCCATTTTTAAAGTATTTGCCAAGGCCATTAAAGTAGCTGTGAAGCGAGATCCTAATAAAATGATTTTACCCAGTACAAAAGGAAGTCTCTAAGATTAAATAAAAAAAATGAAAGTAGTTCTTATAGATTATGGTGCTGGAAACATTAAAAGTCTTCAGTTTGCTCTAGAACGTTTGGGTGTTGAAGGTGTTTTAAGCTCCAATCCAGAAGAAATAAAGCAAGCAGATAAAGTTATATTTCCAGGAGTTGGTGAGGCGAGTAGTGCCATGCAGAAATTAAAAGAATCTGGTTTGGATATTATTATTCCGAATCTTAAAAATCCGGTCCTAGGGATTTGTCTTGGAATGCAACTCATGTGTTCTAAAACTGAAGAGGGATCTACTCAGGGATTGAATATTTTTGACGTTTCAGTAAAACGTTTCAATTCGGATTTAAAAGTTCCCCAAATGGGTTGGAATACTTTAGAAGAGTTGAATTCTCCTTTATTTAATAACCTTGATTCAGGAATCTATATGTATTCTGTTCATAGTTTCTATGCGGCTTTATGTAAACATACAATCGCTCAAACTAATTACGGAATTGCTTATAGTTCTGCTTTACAAAAAGATAATTTCTATGGAGTACAATTTCATCCTGAGAAGAGTAGTAAAGCAGGAAGTAAAATTCTAACTAATTTTTTAGAACTTTAATATGAGAATTATACCCGCAATAGATTTAATAGATGGAAAGTGTGTTCGACTATCAAAAGGAGATTACGCTACCCAAAAAACCTATAATGAACATCCAATTGAGGTTGCTAAAGAATTTGAAGCTCATGGAATCGAGTATTTACATTTAGTTGATCTTGACGGAGCTAAGTCTAAACACATAGTAAATCATAAGGTTTTAGAGGAAATAGCCTCTAAAACGAGTCTTAAAATTGATTTTGGAGGTGGGTTAAAGTCTGATGAAGATTTGAAAATCGCTTTTGACTGTGGTGCAAATCAAATTACCGGAGGTAGTATCGCGGTTAAGGAACCTGAATTATTTGAACGTTGGATTTCAGCCTATGGGCAAGATAAAATTATTTTAGGAGCAGATGTTCAAGGTGATCGAATTGCCACTAACGGATGGCTTGAAACTTCAGAGCATCGTTTGGTTGATTTTGTAAACGACTACCAAAAAAAAGGAATTGCCTATGTTATTTGTACAGACATAAGTAAAGATGGTATGTTAGCAGGTCCTTCTTTTGAGGTTTATCAAAATTTATTAGAACAACAACCGGGTATCAAATTAATAGCATCTGGTGGTATTTCTGAATTTGATGAACTGCCTAAATTAAAACAATTAGGATGTGAAGGAACTATAATAGGGAAAGCCATCTATGAAAATAGAATTTCATTGAAAGAGCTTGAAAAATTTATCTTGCAGTCATGAATGAAATAATTTTAAATGAATTCAAACGAAACGCAATCTACAGACTCTCTGAGAGTCTCCGAATGATAAATATTGCTTTTTCAAAAGTAACTGACGAATTTCTTTGGAAACGACCTACAGAGAACGGCATGGCCTTAGGGAATCAGTTGTTACATTCCTGTGGAAACATGACTCAATATATCATTAGTTCTCTGGGAAACACCGTAGATCAAAGAGAACGAGAACTTGAGTTTTCAGCTACTGGAACATCAAATAAAAAAGAACTGTTATCAATGCTTTCCAATACTGTTTCAAAATCTCAGGCTGTTATTAATGAAACTACTTCTGAGGATTTTGAACGAATTCGAACGGTTCAAGGGTTCGAACTTTCCGGAATAGGAGTTACCTTACATGCTGTGGAACATTTTTCATATCATACAGGTCAAATAGCATTTTGGATAAAAGTATTAACAAACGAAGATCTTGGTTTTTATTCTGGTCAAGATTTAACAATAAAAAACAACTAGGATGTTAACCAAACGTATCATTCCGTGTTTAGATGTAAAAGACGGTAGAACAGTCAAAGGTGTTAATTTTGTTAACCTTATAGACGCTGGAGATCCAGTTGAATTAGCAAAAAAATACGCGGATCAAAATGCTGATGAACTTGTTTTTTTAGATATTTCTGCCACTGAACAGAAAAGAAAAACATTAGCCGATTTAGTTCAAAAAGTAGCACAGGCTATTGATATACCTTTTACAGTAGGAGGGGGAATCAGTTCCATTGAAGATGTAGAAGTATTATTAAAAAATGGAGCAGACAAAGTGTCTATAAATTCAGCAGCCGTTAAGCGTCCAGATTTAATCAACGAATTATCCTCTAAATTTGGAAGCCAGTGTATCGTGGTGGCTATAGATGCAAAACAAGTAAATGGCCATTGGAAAGTTCATTTAGTGGGTGGGAAAGTCCCAACGGAAATTGATCTTTTTGATTGGGCAATAGAAGTGGAGCAAAGAGGAGCTGGGGAAATTTTATTTACTTCAATGGACAACGATGGCACTAAAGATGGATTTGCAAATGAGGCCCTTGCTCGAATATCGAAAGAAGTAAATATTCCACTTATAGCTTCTGGTGGCGCCGGGAATACTAAACATTTTATAGATACTTTTAATAACGGAAAAGCTGATGCAGCACTCGCAGCTAGTATTTTTCATTTTGGAGAAGTAGCAGTACCAGAACTAAAAAAAGAACTCAAGAAGCAGCACATTGCTGTAAGATTATAAATAAGCTTATGAAAATAGATTTTAATAAGAATTCAGACGGACTAGTTCCTGCAATAATTCAAGATGCAAAAACAAAAACTGTTTTAATGTTGGGTTATATGAACGAAGAAGCATTTGAAAAAACTCAAACTACAGGGAAAGTAACTTTTTATAGTCGTACTAAAAATCGCTTATGGACGAAGGGTGAAGAAAGTGGTAATTTCCTCAAATTGGTGAGCTATTCGCTTGATTGTGATCAAGATACTTTATTGTTTCAGGTAAATCCGGTGGGTCCTACCTGCCATACAGGTTCTGACACCTGTTGGAATGATAAAAATACAACCAGCTATGGTTTTCTATCTGAGTTAGAACAAACCATTACTGAGCGTAAAAGCGCTGATAAAGACTCCAGTTATGTAGCTTCATTATTTGATAAAGGAATCAATAAAATAGCTCAAAAAGTGGGTGAGGAGGCTGTTGAAACTGTAATTGAAGCCTTAGACTCTAATGATGAATTATTTCTATATGAAAGTGCAGATTTGTTGTTTCACTATCTAATTTTATTGCAAGCAAAAGGATTCAAATTAGACGATATTGTTGCTGCTTTGGAACAAAGAAAGAAGTAGTACTTACCTTTGTTTTTATGAAATCTTAATTTCGTATTTTTACAATAATAAAAACTAAAGATGTCTTCATTACCAAAAGAACTTTTTTCCTTCTTCAAAAAACTTGAAAATAATAATAACCGAGAGTGGTTTAATGACAATAAGCCACAATTTAAAAATATAGAATCTCAAGTAAAAGTATTTGGAGAAAACCTTAAGAATGTATTAGAATCATCAGAAAAGGTTGATGAATTTAAACTGTTTAGGGTCTATAGAGACGTTCGTTTTTCTAAAAATAAAACGCCTTACAAAACCCATTTTGGACTTTCATTTCATCGCCAGAAGCCTGAGTATAGGGGAGGTTACTACGTTCACCTTAAACCCAATGATAATTTTATAGCTGTTGGTTTTTGGAATCCAAACAAAGAAGATCTTTTAAGAATTAGAAAAGAATTGGAATTAGATTCATCTGAATTTAGAGAACTGATGGAAGTACCTAAATTTAAAAATGTTTGGGGGTTATTGGAGGGAGAAGAATTGAAAACTGCTCCTAAAGGTTTTTCAAAAGAAGATCCTAATATTGATTTAATCCGTAAAAAAATGTTTCTTTTCAAAAAGAAATATACTGACACTGAAATATTGGCTTCAAATTTCATAGATCAAGTTGCTCAGGATTTTATTACGGTTCGTCCTTTTTTAGATTATATGAGCAGTGTTTTAACTACAGACTTAAACGGAGTCTCACTCCTAGAAAAATAATAGCATGACTTTAAACGAATTAAAATTTCAATTACAAAAACAAACTTCTCTATCATTTGAATTGCCTTCTGGTGATTTGGTACCCAATCATTTCCATGTTACTGAAGTAGGGAGGGTTACCAAGCATTTTATTGATTGTGGTGGTGTTATAAGAAAAGAAGAAGTTGTTAGCCTCCAATTATGGGAAGCAGATGATTACGACCATCGATTGCATCCACAAAAATTTTTAGACATCCTTTTACTTTCAGAAAAAGCATTCAATCTGAAAGACTTGGAGATTGAAGTTGAGTATCAAGGAGACACAATTCAAAAATTTGGTTTAGACATTAAAGGACAAAATTATCTGTTAACTAGAAAACAAACTGCTTGTTTAGCTGAGGATGCCTGTGGTATCCCCGAAGCTAAAGTAGAAACAGTAAACAGCTGTGCACCGGGTTCGGGTTGTTGCTAAACTGCAACAGCAGCTACTAGGAATTCTTTTTCAAACAATTGTACTTGATCCTTTAATCGTTCAATAAGCATACTCATGATGCGTTTGTTGAAAGCAGAAGCATTGGTGTTATATTCTATGTATTCTTTAACGGTAAATTGTCCTACGATTATGCCCTTTACAGAATTACGTAATTTTTGATCTTTGGTTAATGCACTTTCTATATAATCAAGTTTTTTAGGAATACCTAAATCATAGAAAACCCCTTTTCTTTCTTCAATATAACTTTGAAAAAAAGCAACCAAAAGAGGGTTTTGTAGTTTAAGAATAGGGCGGAGGGTTCCATTTTGAAAACGCTCTTCTGAACTCATAGAATCAAATTGTTTCGTTTTTTTTATCTCAGGGCGTATTCTTAGCAGGTCGTTGGGTCTATCGTTCATAACTATAGTTTTTATAAAGTTAATCTTAAAAAGGTTTGAATAAATCGATGTTTTAAGTAGATTGTCCACAGCTTTGTTAACATCAATTTATCAAATGAAACACACACTCTTAATACTAATATCTCTTTTTGGTAGTTTATGCTATGCACAGCAAACTGATCCTATCAAATCATTGAATATATTTTTTGAAGGATTTCATAATCGAGATAGCCTTAAGATTAAAAGTGTACTGTCATTGGATGCAAAACTTTTCAGAACAGGAAATTCCAAAGATGGTATTCCTAAAAGACAGGAAATGTCGATGACTAATTTTATTAAAGTAGTAAGTTCAAGACCTGAGACTCCAGTTTGGAAAGAGGAGTTGGGGGTTCCAATTGTGAGTCAGCATCAAAATTTAGCTCAAATTTGGGTCCCTTTTAGCTTTTATCTAGATGGTGAATTAAGTCATTGTGGATTCAATGCACTTCAGCTGTTTTGGGACGGAACCACATGGCTTATAACCGAATTGTCAGATACGGCAACTAAACAATGTAGGTAGGTTTTTATTCAGAGCTTTCCCATGCCGTTTTCAAGTAATCTAAATCATTCTTAATACGAGTAAACACCTCATGTTCTGATATTTTTATTGAACTAGCGCCTTTTTCTGCTCCTCCTAAATCATGCTCCACATGAAGTGATACTGGAACAGTAATTTTATGTTTTTTAAGTATAGAAAAATATTTTTTAAAATCAACCATTCCTTCTCCCATGGGAACATTGATAGGTTTCCATTTCCCGTTAACTTTTCCCCATTTAAAATCTTTGATACAGATTGAGTTAATGAAGGGTAGGATTCGTCTAAGCCCGAGTTCCCAACTATTACCGCCCTCTGCAACCGCATGGCGTATATCGTATTGACTACCTATATGACTCCCTTTTGTTGCTTCTAAAATAGGGAGTAAGTCCCAAATAGGAGCTCCAACATATTTGCCAGAATGATTTTGATACCCAGCAATGAGACCCAGTTGTTGATTTAATTGTTCTAATTCCTGTGCTTGTTTCGCATAAATCAATTGTGAGACAACAAGGGATTTATCTTCGGGATATTTAAGCCAATCCGTTCTGTAGTGCGTAAATCCGAGACTAGCAGCTGTTTCAAGAACCCTTTTATGGGTCGAATTAGTAGCATCCCAAACATTGGTAGACATCATTTTGGGTTTAAGTCCATGGTTAAGCATCGCTTCAGTTGCTTTTGGTAGATCTGTTAAAACACGTTCCGGGAGCACATGTCCTTTTCTTCGTACCGTCAAATCTAAACCATCAAAACCCATCGCTGCAGCTGCAGAAGACATAGCGTTATAATCCAAAAATTGTAGATGTTTGGAGAACAAATACACCTCTAAATTGCTAGAATTACCAGAAAATAATTCTGTTTTGATTTCTGATGCAAGCCCCAGTAATGGCGTTGATGCAACTCCAAGAGCAGAAATTTTAGCAAAGGCTCTTCTTGAATACATGTTTTTTTTTGTGATCATAGATAACTTGAATTAATCAACTCTTTTTAAAATTAACCAATACTCAAGAGAACCATCAATATTTTCTTTATTTTTTTCTTGACCTTAATTTGTCATTCATTTTAGTTTTTATTTTTTAATGTTCCTGTAATAGATTCTATGTTATGATTTTGAGAACATTATTTTAAAAATTTTATTCAAAGAAATCATTATTAAAATGTAAGATTCTGATATGTAAGTTTTAAGACTAATTCATTTTATCTATAATTAATATTATGTAAAATAAATATTTTAGAATTAAACATACTTCTCCTCTGATCTTAATTTATATATTTGAAATAACCAAAAAACAAAAAGATGATAAAAAAAATAGTTATTAGTGTTTTAGCAATTATTCTGGTTATCGCAGGATATTTAGTATACGGGACTTTTATAAATCCCAAAAGTCCATTTGATTCTGCTGCCTACGAAAAAGATGACCTGGTACTATCGGTAGATTATAGCAGACCGTATAAAAAAGATCGTCTAATTTTTGGTACAGCTGCAGACGGTGCATTGGTTCCTTATGGAAAATACTGGCGTTTAGGAGCGAATTTCGCTACAACATTTGAAACAAATAAGGAAGTCAGTTTTGCAGGTCGTCCACTACCCGCTGGAAAATATAGAGTCTATGCAGTTCCTGAGGAAGATCATTGGGTTATTACTTTAAATTCTGAATTCGGTAGTTTTGGATATTCGGAACCTGATTATGAAAAAGATATTATGAGTGTTAACATTGCATCGGCTCAATTAATGTCTCCTGTAGAACAGTTTACTATAGACTTTATAGAAGGTGAATTGAGCTTATCCCTACGTTTTAGATGGGATACTACTTCAGTTTCTTTACCGATTAACTAATGATTTTCACTTTTAAAAACTTATTAAAAACACTCTTTTTTATTGGAGTTGTTGGAGGTACTACTTACTATGTTATTGGTAAAATTCAATACCGTAACAACCTAATGGATATGGAGGTTTACAGTCCTAAATCAACTCTTATAGTGCCAGAGAATAAGGTAACTAAAGCAAAATTTCCTTTTATTGATGTTCATAATCATCAATTTGATATGCCTGTTAAAGATTTATCTAAGTTAACTGCAGAAATGGATTCCATAAATATGGCGTTTATGGTTAATTTAAGTGGGTTTAGAGGTCTTTATTTGTCGAAATCATTACAGAATATTCAAGAAAACGCTCCTACCCGATTTGGATTGTTTGTGAACCTTGATTGGGAGCAAATTGATGATCCTGAATTTTTAGAAAATAATTTAAAAATCCTAAGAAACGCAAAACAATCTGGAGCCATTGGCCTAAAAGTTTATAAAGGTTTAGGACTTACCGATACCGACTCTATGGGAAATAGAATTGCGGTAAACGATCCGAGATTAGATCCCATTTGGGCTGAATGTGGTCGTCTAGGATTTCCAGTTTTAATACATTCTGCTGAACCGGCTTCTTTTTGGAAACCTAAAGATAAATATAATGAACGCTGGTTAGAATTAAAACAAAAACCGGGTAGATACCGAGACCCTGCAAAAGTTCCTTCTTTTGAGTCTATTTTATCTGAACAACATGATGTATTCAGAAAAAATTCAAATACTACCTTTATAAATGCTCATTTGGGTTGGATGGGTAATGATTTAGATCGTTTAGGTGCTCATTTAGACACCTTTCCTAACGTTGTAACAGAAATTGGAGCTGTATTAGCAGAATTGGGAAGACAGCCCAAAAGAGCTCATAAGTTTATGTCTGATTATCAGGATCGTATTTTATTTGGAAAAGACAGTTATAAAGTTTCTGAATATTATACCTACTTCAGAGTATTAGAAACTGGAGATGAGTATTTTGATTATTACCGAAAAAGACATGCACATTGGAAAATGTATGGACTTGCTCTCCCGGATTCAATTCTCAAAAAATTATATTATAAAAATGCACTAAAAATATTTCCTTCTATAGATGAATCCCTGTTTTTAGAAGAGTAAATAAAATAATTTAAACAGTCTGTAAATTTAAAAAATATGTCCATTAAGAACATTAGAAAAGAAGTAATGTTAACGCTAGAAAAAGAAATTGATTCTTTTGTAGATAAGTTTTTAATTACAGCAGAAAAAATCTGGCAACCAACCGATTTTTTACCCAATTCTCAAAAAGATAGTTTTATTAGTGAAGTAGAAGAGATTCGAGAACTTTCTAAAGATTTACACGATGATTTTTGGGTGGTCTTGGTTGGCGATACGATTACGGAAGAAGCTTTGCCTACCTATGAATCTTGGTTAATGGATATCGATGGAATCCATCAAAATCCAGATAATGGTTGGGCAAAATGGGTTAGAGCTTGGACCGCAGAAGAGAATAGACATGGAGACGTTTTAAATAAATATTTATATCTATCTGGACGAGTAAACATGCGTGAGGTAGAAATCTCTACCCAACATTTAATAACAGATGGGTTTGACCTTGGAACATCTTCTGATCCTTATAAAAGTTTTATTTATACTAGTTTTCAAGAATTAGCGACTTATATTTCGCATAACAATGTTGCTAAAATTGCACGAGAGAAAGGACATAAAGCCCTAGCAAAAATGTCAAGAATCATAGCTGGAGATGAAATGAGACATCATCAGGCTTACTCTAAATTTGTAAAAGAAATTTTTAAAATAGATCCATCCGAAATGATGTTAGCATTTCAACATATGATGCAGCACAAAATAATCATGCCAGCAATGCATTTAAGAGACTCATTTGGATCAAAAGGTGGACTTTTTGATGATTTCTCAACGGTTGCCCAGAGAGTAGGTGTTTATACCGGTTTCGATTATGTCGATATTCTCAAGAAGTTAAATACCATATGGGAAATTGATAAGTTTACTAATCTAACCCCAGAAGCAGAGAAAGCGAGAGATTATTTAATGAATCTACCCGACAGAATGTATCGAATTACAGAGCGAATTGTAATTCCAAAAACAAAGTTTGATTTTAAATGGATGTTACCTGCTCAATTATAACCAATTATTACTTTTAATTTTAACTCTTTAACGTTATAAATTATGCTCATTTTAAATACTCCCTCAATACCCAATAAAGAAATTACAGAAGTGCACGGAATTGCTCGTGGAAATACAGTTAGAGCCAGAAATGTAGGGCGAGATATTTTTGCAGGTCTTAAAAACATTGTTGGAGGAGAAATCTCCGAGTACACAAAATTACAAGCAGACGCTCGGGAACAAGCTTTACAACCCTTAGAAGAGGATGCAAAACGCTTGGGAGCCAATGCTGTAGTAAATGTCAGGTTTACAACTACTATGGTGATGCAGGGATGTTCGGAAATGCTAGCTTATGGAACTGCAGTAACCGTTAGATGATGGAAATGGCTATTATTATTCTTATTGGAACCCTTTTTATTTATCTCATTGTGAAGAGAATAATAGATAAAAAGAAAGAAAATTTTGAAGATCGAGAGTACTAAACTCGTTCGCAATAAACAATATAGTATCTGGGTGTAAAATACCTGAGTAAGGGACGAATTCCTATTTTACTTGTGTCTGGGGAAGTCCATAATTCAAAATCTACTACCTTCCACCCTGTTTTTTGAAGTAAAAAGTCGAATTGTTTTTGTTCAAACTCGTGGTAATGCTTGTCCCAATCATCAGCTTCATTCCAATAAGCTTCTGCAAACCATAATTTTAATGGTACAGAAGCTACTAACTTATTTGACTTAAGTTCTTTTAAAATATTGTAAGGAGCTAAAAGATGCTCAAAGATTTCAAATGCAGTTACACAATCAGCATTTGCGTTAGCGAATTTCTTAAAATCATCATCTAAATTTTCACCTTGGGTATTTGTAACTTCATAACCTGCCTTTTTTAAAAAAGGAGTAAATGGGTTTTCAGTCCCTAAGTCCAATAAACTAGAACTTTGATCTAGATGCTTTTCTAAAAAATCTAAAGTCTTTTTATATCGGCGTAGGTGTGGTTTTGAGATTTCCATTATTCTTTTGTTTTACCCATAAAAACATTAACTCCTTTTTGGATTGGATTCCCTGCAGACCGACGAAAACTTACGACTTGTCCTGTATGGTAGATAGCATCAGATAAGGGACCGTTTATTAAGTTCCATAATGGAAAATGAGACTGCTTCCCTCCTCTTTCAAAAATTACGTTCAGTTCAGAAAGCTGTTCAGGTGTTTTATTTTTAAAATTCAAAGTAGCTTGTTTTAAACTATTTAGAGTTTCTGATCTCAATTCAAATAACCCTTTAGGTTGATTTTCGATTGGTCTAAAGCTAACCTTGTTTACAGAAACATTCAGGATAACTTCTGCTAGACCATGGATGTGTTGTAAAGTTTCCTGAGTAGAACTTCCACTACTTGAGGGTTTGTAGTCTAAATCTGTAGTTGTAAGCCCTTTTGTAGCCCAGTAATAACGATAGCCAAGCCCTTCAATCATTCGTACAATTATATTCCCAGAGTCATAAGAATCAGAAGCCTCTGGAATGGATTCAAAAGGAAGTTTATCTTGTGCCATGATTGGTGTATTTATTAAAAGGAAAACAAATAGAAGGTACTTCATTTATTGTTATTTTATTCATCTAAAATAGTATTTTAGCAGTAATAAATCTTTTAAGATGCCAAAGAAATTAACGAGTCTAGCTGATTTAGCTAAAATGAAGTTCGATAATCTAGCTCCAGATCCTGAGCCAAATGAGATTGAAGAAATTCCATTCGAGAAACAAAATCTTGAAGCTCACTTTAGTAATAAAGGTCGTGCGGGTAAAACCGTAACCGTAATTAAAGGTTTTGAAGGCAATGATGCTGACTTAAAAAAGTTAGGTAAAACTCTCAAAAAAGCAGTGGGTGTTGGAGGAAGTATTAAAAATGGTGAGATTATTATCCAAGGGAATTATCGCGTTCAGCTCATGAATATTCTCATTGATATGGGGCATGAAGTGAAACGAATCGGTGGATAATATTTTTTTACCACACAATTGACTTATCCCCTCTACTATTCAAATAGGAATTACATGTACTAAAATGTTTATTCCCAAACCAATATCCTCTATTAGCACTTAAAGGTGAAGGGTGTCCTGCATTTAAAATCAAGTGTTTATCTCCATCAATTAGTTTTGATTTTTTTTTAGCATACCCACCCCAAAGCATAAAAACTATTCCCTCGGATGTGTTTGATATTTCTTTAATTAAATCATCTGTAAATTGTTCCCATCCTTTTCTCTGGTGACTCCCTGCCTCTCCCGCTCGAACGGTTAATGTAGCGTTCAAAAGCAATACACCTTGATTTGCCCAATGTCTTAGATTTCCACTGGATGGATAAGCTACATTTAAATCGTTTTGAATTTCTTTAAAAATGTTAATCAATGAAGGAGGATGTTTAAGACCATCAGGAACAGAAAAAGACAAACCTTCTGCCTGCCCAGCTCCATGATAAGGATCCTGACCTAGGATAACTACTTTAATGTCTTTGGGACTGCATAATTTGAGTGCTTCAAATATTTTGTTTCGCTCTGGGTAGCAACTGTTGTTTTGATACTCTGAATTGACAAAAGCACCCAAACTTGAAAAATAGGGTTGTTCCGTTATTTTTTTTACGATACTTTCCCAACTCTTGGGTATAAGTTCTTGCATGAAATTACGTACTTTTGTTAGGCAAAAATATGAAAATACCTGAGAAAGCATTTAGTGATTTAGAATTTACAACGGTATTGCAACAATTATCCGAATTGGCAATAACTTCAATGGGTAAAGAGCTATGCTTATCCTTAGCACCATTTGAAAATGAGGAAGAGTTAATCAGACAATTAGAGTCTGTTTCTGAATTTACCGCATCCTTTGACAATGAAAATAGAATTCCTAACCATGGATTTGATGACTTAAGCACCGAAATTAATTTACTTAAAATCGAAAATTCTGTATTAGAATTAGAGGGCTTTCGTCGAATTGCTGCAGCTTCAGACATTGTTAATGTCTTGCTTAAATTTTTTAAAAAATTTAAAGAGTATTACCCGAAGCTATATGAGCAGGGTACTAATATTGAGATTACTAAAGAACTAATAATTTCAATTAATAATGTTATTGATCGTTTTGGTGAAGTTCGTAATGATGCTTCCCCGGAGTTGTTTCAAATAAGAAAAAAAATTCAATCCGTTCGATCTAAAATTGGCCAAAGTTTTCAGCGAGCTTTAAGTCAATACAGCACTGCTGATTACCTAGATGACATTAAAGAGTCTGTAGTAGAGAACAGAAGAGTACTTGCAGTAAAAGCTATGTATCGCCGTAAAGTTAAAGGAGCAATTATGGGTAGCTCCAAAACGGGTAGCATTGTATATATTGAACCCGAAACAACCCTTCAGCACACACGAGAGCTTAATAATTTACAATTTGAGGAAACCGATGAAATTAAACGCATATTATTAGCATTAACACAGTATTTGCAGCCCTTTAGATCTTTGTTGATTCAGTATCAAGAATATTTAATTTTAATTGATAGTTATTACGCACGTGCTAAATATGCGCAATTAACACAAAGTATTCTCCCAAAGATTAATTCTAATCGAGAACTTTCAATAATAAATGCATACCACCCCTTACTTTATTTATCTAACAAAAAAGAGGGAAAAAAAACATTTCCTCAAGATATTACACTAACGGAAAATCATCGAATAATAGTGATATCTGGTCCTAATGCTGGAGGTAAAAGTATAACCCTTAAAACTGTGGGTTTACTTCAGTTAATGTTACAAACGGGAATGCTTATTCCTGTACATGAGCAAAGTACCGTTTGTTTTTTCGATCAGATTATTACTGATATTGGGGATAATCAATCCATTGAAAATCATTTAAGCACCTATTCTTATCGCCTCAAGAATATGAAGTATTTCATTAGAAAGTGTAATAAAAATACATTGTTTTTGATCGATGAATTTGGAACTGGATCCGATCCTGAATTGGGCGGGGCTCTCGCAGAAGCTTTCTTAGAGGAATTTTACAATAGAGAAGCTTATGGAATTATTACAACGCATTATTCAAATTTAAAAGTACTAGCAAATGAATTGCCCTTCATGTCCAATGCGAATATGCAATTTGATAACAGAACCTTAGAACCTGTTTTTAATTTAATTATGGGGGAAGCAGGAAGTTCTTTTACATTTGAGGTTGCTCAAAAAAACGGAATCCCTTTTAGTTTAATTAACCGAGCTAAGAAGAAAATAGAGCGCGGAAAGGTCCGTTTTGACGCAACGATAGCTAAATTACAAAAAGAACGATCTCAGATGACTAAAACTGGAGATTCGTTGAGAAAGCAAGAAAGTAAAGCTATCGAGGAAAATCAAAAATTGGAATTGTTAAATAAAAAGATTAAAGAAAAATTAATCGGATATCAAGAGCTTTTTGATCATAACCAGCGAATGATTGTTTTAGGAAATAAAATGAATGATGTTGCTGATCGATATTTTGAGAACGGTAAAAAGCGCCCATTAATAGCAGATTTACTTAGATTAGTTGAGGCAGAAAATTCAAAAAGAAAAAAGAAAAGTGCTTCTGAAAAAAAGAAGGAAAAAGCTGCTAAGGAGAAAGCTAATTCCGAAGCAACCAAAGCTATGGTAACGATCCGTAAAGAAAAAAAGAAAAAGAAAAAAGCAGCTCCTATTCCTGTAAAAGTCAAAGTGAATTTCAAAGTAGGAGATCAAGTTCGACTTTTTGACGGAAAAGCAGTTGGGACCATAGATTCTATAGAGAAAGAAAAAGCTATTGTTAACTATGGTATGTTTACTACACAGGTTCGTTTAGAAGCATTGGATTTAGTTCAATCATCAAAAAAAAGTAAATGAAAGTCGCAATAATACTTTACGACGGTCCCTGTGTTCTTTGTAATGCATGGGTTCATCGTTTATGTAAATGGGACAAAAAAGATCAGCTTCGATTTGCTACTCTAGATAGTAAAACAGGGCAAGATTTCTTTCGTGAATTTAAAATAAACCCCGTAGTACTTGAAAGTGTTGTGTATTGGATCCCTAATGAAATGTATGCTATAGAAGCTCAAGCTACTTTTGAACTTTTCAAAAAGTTAGGAGGGATTTTCAAGCTTATTTCTTTTTTAAATATACTTCCTAATTTTATTACTCAAAATAGCTATAAACTTATAGCAAGAAATCGATATAGATGGTTCGGAAAATTAGAATCTTGTCCCCTACCTAACCCCAAATACGCTCATAAATTTTTACAATAGATATTTTAACAAAAGAATTGCTTTTTAAAATACAGGAATAAAGTATATTATATCATATGCATCTAAAAAAGTAACTCTTTATATTAAAATAGATTAGGTCAAATAAAATTCATACTTTTATTTAACAACCCACAATCTAACTGACCTATGAATAATAAATTATTTTTGGTATTAAGGATTGCTGTCGCTATTATTTTGCTTCAAACATTATTCTTTAATTTCTCAGCACATCAAGACAGTATATTTATTTTTACTAAAATAGGTTTGGAGCCTTGGGGTAGAATCGGAGTAGGCATTCTCGAATTAATTGCTAGTATACTTTTATTTGTACCCAGAAGAATTGGTGTTGGAGCAGGTTTATCAGCTGGCTTAATGTCTGCTGCAATCATGATGCATTTTACAAAAATTGGGATTGAAGTAAATGGTGATGGAGGATCTTTATTTTTTACTTCAATTTTTACTTTAATTTTAAGTTTAACTATATTAGTTAAAAACAGAAAAGATTTTCCTTTTTTAAATCTTTAATTTTTATGCAAAAACAAAAACCTTATAACTACCTAAAAACAATCCTTATCATACTGTTAGTCTGGAATATTATTGGAATTTTATTTTTCCTGCAGGATGTTTTTTTAGATCCTAAAATTTTAACAGAAAATCAACTAGAGTTTTCTTCTCGATTCCCTTTTTGGATTAAGATTATTTATGCTCTAGCAGTTTTTGGGGGAACGATTGGAACATTTGGATTAATTAAACGCAAATCTTGGTCTCACAGTATTGTAATTGTTTCAATGTTGGCAGTTATTGTCCAAATGTATCACAGTATTTTCATTGCCAATTCACTCGAATTTCTTGGAAATAGTGCAGCAATATTACCTATTATAATAATAGTATTGAGTATTGTTTTGGCTTGGATCGCAGAAACTTATAAACGTAACAACTGGTTTATTTAAGCTTATTTATTGATTTAGCTACAAACATAGAAACTGCTGCGTCACCTGTAACATTTACAACTGTTCTACACATATCCAAAGGTCTGTCAATAGCAAATATAAGTGCTAGTCCTGCTTCTGGAATTCCTGCTTGTGCAAGAACAATTACTAACATTACAATTCCTGCACTTGGAACAGCTGCTGTTCCTATAGAAGCTAATGTTGCTGTAAATATGATTCCTAGCTGAGCACTGAGACTCAAATCTAATCCAAATGCTTGGGCTATAAAAACTGCTGCTACACCTTGATACACACTGGTTCCATCCATGTTTATCGTCGCTCCGATAGGGAGAACAAAACTAGTAACTTCTTTATCTACCCCTAAATTACCTTCTACACATTCCATAGTAACTGGCAGTGTTGCAGCAGAAGAACTCGTTGAGAATGCCAAAAGTTGTGCAGGAGCTATTCCTTTGAAGAAAAAAGAAGGACTCTTTTTTATCAATATACGGACCATTAATGCATAAAAGCCTATCATTAAAGCCAGTCCTGCTAATAAGGTAATTGCATAAAGAGCCAGTGCTTTAAATAACTCCAAGCTTGGGGCTTCAACTACTAATGCAGCTAATAAAGCGAAAACACCATAAGGAGCAGCCATCATAATTAAATCAATTAGCTTTAAAATAACGGCATTAAAAGAATCAAAAAAACCTTTAACTAAAGAGGATTCTTTTTCTGGAATTAGAATGATACCGATTCCAAAAAATATAGCAAAAAATATTATTTGTAACATGTTGCGGTTGTTACTTGCTGCAGAAAACAAATTAGAAGGTACTATGTCTACAAGAGGTTGAAGCCTCCCAGCACTACTTTGTTTAGCTGCGACTTCTCGTTTTTGGTCTGCATCCGATGCATAGGCTTCTACAAGTTCTTTTCGTGTTTCTATACTAATAGATTTACCTGGTTGGATTGAATTCACTAAAATTAAACCAATAACAACAGCAACAAGGGTTGTACTCAAATAAGTAAGGATGGTTCTTCCACCCATTTGAGAAAGTTTAGATATATCTTTAAGATCAGAAACTCCCTTAATTAAGGAGGCTAGAATTAAAGGAATTGCGATTAGCTTTAACAGGTTTATGAATATGGTTCCAAATGGTTTTACAAATTCCCCAACAAATTCAGCCCCTCCATTAATAAAAGACATTAAAAGACCGAATATCACACCAAGAGCCATTCCAATAAGAATTTTCCAGTGTAAAGCTAATTTTTTCATAGATTATATTTTATTGGTCCTACTTAGAAGATTAAAATCTGCAAGTACAAGAGCAGCCATTGCCTCAACAATAGGAACTGCCCTAGGAACTACGCAAGGATCATGCCTGCCTTTTCCTTCCATTACAACCTCTTGACCTTTATTATCGATTGTATTCTGCGCTTGCATTACAGTCGCAACAGGTTTAAAAGCAACACTGAAGTAAATATCCATACCATTTGAAATCCCTCCTTGAATCCCTCCTGATCGATTTGATTTAGTTGTTCCGTCTGTATTAAACGGATCATTATGCTGACTCCCTTTCATTTGAGAGCCGTCAAAGCCACTTCCATATTCAAATCCTTTAACAGCATTGATTGATAACATTGCTTTCCCTAATTCTGCGTGAAGTTTATCAAATGCAGGTTCTCCAAGACCAACAGGAACATTTTGTATAACACAAGTAATTACTCCTCCTACGGTATCTCCTTCCTTACGGATTTGACGAATATATTGTTCCATCTGTTCAGCCATGTCTGGATCAGCACAACGAACTGGATTTTTTTCAATAGCATCAAAGTCAAGTTCTTGATATGGTTTTTCCATTTTTAATGGGCCTACTGCTGAAACAAAAGCTGTAAACTTAATATCTGATAAAAATTGCTTTGCAATAGAACCAGCCACTACTCTACTTGCTGTTTCTCTTGCAGAACTTCTTCCACCTCCTCTGTAGTCTCTGAAACCGTACTTTTGATCATAAACATAATCAGCATGTGAGGGACGGTAACTGTCTTTTATATGACCGTAGTCATGTGATTTTTGGTTTGTATTATGAATTGCAAAGCCAATAGGTGTACCTGTAGTTTTTCCTTCAAACAACCCAGAATAGAATACTACCTCATCCGGTTCTTTTCTCTGAGTAACAATAGCCGATTGACCGGGTTTTCTTCTGTTTAATTCAAGTTGAATTTTATCTGTATCCAAATGAATACCTGCTGGACATCCATCTATTACCCCACCAATCGCTGCTCCGTGAGATTCTCCAAAAGTTGTAACGTTAAATAACGTTCCAAAGCTATTTCCTGCCATATTTAAAAAAAATTTGTACGAACAAATATACTATTAAATTAAGACCTGAAATCATTATTTTCATTCTATTATTATGATTAAACTCTCCCCGAATAATCGATTGAATTATTATATTTGTGCATGGAAAATTTTAAATTAACAGCTACAGTTTCGTTACTTCTGAGTTTACTAATAATTTCTTGTTCAGAAATAGAACCGAACAGTTTTATCATAAAAGGAAATACCGATCTCATAGAAGGGACTAGCGTTTACAGGGTAGAGTCTGGTCCTAATGGACAGGCAGTTACAGTAGATTCTACTAAAGTAGTTGAAAGTGCTTTTGAATTCAAAGGTTTTGTAGATCAAATTGACATTAATTTTATTTTCATAAAAGGTGTCAATGGTAATGTGCCTGTCATCTTAGAAGAGGGAATCATTGAAACCAAGATTTATAAAGACAGTTTAAGTTCTTCAACTATCGGGGGAACAAATTCAAATAACGATCTAGCTGAATATAGAATTTCAACTAAGGATTTTTCTGAAAAACTACAATCCATTGTCAAAGAAATAAACCAAGCTAATGCAGTTGGCGACAACCTTCTTGTAGAAGATTTAACTTCTGAATATAGAAGCATAGAACAAGAACTAAGCCTTTATGAAAAGGGTTTTATGAATTCAAATCCAAGTTCCTACATAGCATCATTAATTTTAGAACGTCTCTTAACAACACAAAAAATACTTCAGCCTGAAGCTGCTGCTATTTTTAATGGTTTTGATCAAAAAATCAAGGAAAGTGTTTCTGGAAAAAAGGTAAATACTATTATAAGTAAACCAATAAATCCCACAGCAATTGGTGCTAAGGCATTAAATTTCGAAGGCCCTAACCCAGAGGGTGAAATTCTTTCACTTGAGTCTTTAAAAGGTAAAGTTACTATCATAGATTTTTGGGCCTCTTGGTGTCGTCCTTGCAGAATTGAAAATCCTAATTTAGTTAGACTTTATAAAAGAATGCATGACAAAGGATTAGAAATTGTTGGAGTTTCTTTGGACAAAAGCAAAGTAAATTGGGAACGTGCTATTGAAGATGATGGTTTAATTTGGAACCATGTCTCTAGTTTGCAATATTGGAAAGAACCAATCGCTGTCTTATACGGAGTGAGAAGTATTCCTGAAGCCTTTGTATTAAATGAAGATGGAGTTATAGTTGCTAAAAATCTTCGTGGAGCACAATTGGACGCAAAGATTGAAGAACTTCTTGGAGAGTGATTTACTTTTTAAACAGGATATAACCGGTTACAACCGTAACTACTGTAAGAAATACTAGAGTCGAAAAAGAGGTTTCTAAAATCCAAGGCGCTAGTAATAGAGTTGTGATTATTCCTCCAATTGCTCCTCCAAAATGAGCAGTATGGCCAATGTTATCTTGTTGTTTTTTCATCCCAAATAAAGTATAAACCAAGTACCCTATTCCAAAAACATATCCAGGCAATGGAACTGGAAAAATAAATAACATAAGTTTCATCTTGGGATACATTAAAATAGTAGCATACAATACACCCATTATAGCTCCACTTGCACCTACAGCACTGTAATAAGGATCATTTCTGTGAAAATACAAAGCAAACAGATTGCCTGAAATTAAACAAGCAACGTACAAAATTAAAAAATTAAAAATTCCTAATCCTGCAACAGCCTGATCTCCGAAAAGATACAAAGTGAACATATTAAACCCTAAATGAGCAAAATCAACATGTAAGAATGCAGAACTAACAATGCGATAGTTCTCTCCAAGTTTAACTGCAGCAGTGTTAAATTTAAATTTATTAAAGAAATAATGATCTTTAAACCCTTTTAAAGACACCAATACATTAGCTAATATAAATGTTAAAATTATTGGGGAAAGTGATTGCATATTTGGAATTATATTGAATTCAAATATACCTATATTTGTCAAAAAAAATAGTGAACCTACTCATCTACATAATATCGTATCCAATTTTAATAGGGATTTCTATTTTACCCCATTTCATTCTTTATAGAATATCTGATTTCCTTTACCTAATTCTATATAAAACATTTGGTTACAGAACCAAAGTTGTTCGCAAAAACTTAAAATTAAGTTTTCCAGAAAAAAGCGAAGTTGAATTAAAAAAAATAGAAAAGGCTTTCTATAAACATCTATGTGACATATTTGTAGAAATGCTTAAAGCGCTTACAGTTTCAAAAAAACAGGTTTTAAAACGCTTTAAATTCAAAAACATTGATCTTGTAAATAAACATCTAGATAATAACGTTTCCGTTGTTTTAATGTGTGGTCATTATTCTAGCTGGGAAGGTATGTTAACTATAGGATATCATATTAATAAAATAGGATACGCTGTTTACACACCGCTTTCAAATAAATATTTTGAGCGAATGATTGTTAAATCTAGAGTAAAACACAAAGCCTATCTTGGGTCTCGCTACCACGTTTTGAATGATATTTATAAGCATCAAAAAAACAAGGAGGCTTGGATTTACGGTTTAGCAGCTGACCAATCCCCTTCTCCGAAACCAAAAAGCTATTGGAGAACTTTTATGGGGAATGAAGTTCCTGTTTTTACCGGTGGTGAGAGAATTGCAAAGCAATACAATTTACCCGTTGTTTTTGCCTCAATTAATAGGGTTAAGAGAGGGTATTATGAAATTGATATAAATACCCTAAC
The DNA here is from genome assembly GCF_910589745.1 of Candidatus Arcticimaribacter forsetii. GTDB lineage: Bacteria > Bacteroidota > Bacteroidia > Flavobacteriales > Flavobacteriaceae > Arcticimaribacter > Arcticimaribacter forsetii. Next base: position 1,164,487 of record NZ_OU342399.1, on the reverse strand, counting down.
GGACAATCCGAAAGAGACTGAGGAAAATGAAATTACTGATATATTCACAAACACATTAGAAGCTCAAATTCTAAAAGATCCTTCACAGTATTTATGGACGCATAATCGATTCAAGCATATGGATAAAAACCCAAAATTAACTGCCTAATTCAAGGAGTTCTTTTTTAAATCTATTCATTAAATCGTCCGCCTCTTTTTGAGAGGGAGCCTCTGTATAAACCCTTATAATTGGTTCAGTATTTGACTTTCTAAGATGTACCCATGAGTTGCTAAAGTCTATCTTAACTCCATCAATTGTATTTGGATTTTCTTTTTGGTAAACTTTTTCTATTGCATCTAGCAAAAAATCAACATCCATTGTGGGCTCCAACTCAATCTTTCCCTTACTCATAAAATATTCAGGGTATGTTTTTTTAAGTTCCGAAACAGGAATTTTAATCTCACTTAATAAGGATAAAAATAATGCAGTTCCTATTAAAGAATCCCTTCCATAATGAAGTTGAGGATCTATAATACCTCCGTTACCTTCACCTCCTATAATTGCATTAACTTCTTTCATTTTAGTTACAACATTAACTTCTCCAACTGCACTCGAGTAGTATGTACCTCCATGTTTCTCTGTAATATCTTTTAATGCTCTGGTCGATGACATGTTTGAAACCGTATTTCCAGGTGTTTTTGACAATACATAATCAGCACAAGCAACAAGTGTGTATTCTTCTCCAAACATTTCGCCATTTTCATCTATAAATGCCAAACGATCAACATCTGGATCAACAACAATTCCAAAATCAGCTTTGGTTTCTTTTACCTTTTCAGAGAGTGCACCCAAATGTTCTTTAAGTGGTTCTGGATTGTGTGGAAAATATCCATTAGGCTCACAATATAATTCTACAACTTCGATATTTAATTTTTTCAAAAGAGCAGGAATAGCAATACCGCCAATCGAATTAACCCCATCAACAACAACCTTAATTCCACTCGACCTAATTGCATCTATTTCAACAAGTGGGTGGTCTAAAACTGCATTAATATGCATTTCTAAGCTGGTTTGATCTTCTTTTATTGATCCCAAATCATCTACCGATGCAAAATCAAATGCATCATTTTTAGCTATTTCTAAAATTTTTGCTCCCGCGACTGCATTTAAAAATTCACCTTTTGAATCTAACAATTTTAGTGCATTCCATTGTTTTGGGTTATGACTTGCCGTTAAAATGATTCCTCCTTGAGCATTTTCTTTTGGAACCATCATTTCAACAGTAGGTGTAGTTGCCATTCCCAGATCAATAACATCAATACCTAATCCAATTAAAGTATTCGATACTAATGCTTGAACCATAGCACCTGAAATCCTTGCATCCCTTCCTATTACAATAGTAGCCTCAGAAATATTAGGGTCAGATAAAATATAACTCCCGTAAGCTGCAGCAAAACGAACTACGTCTATCGGAGTTAAATTATTATTCGGTTCCCCTCCTATTGTACCTCGAATTCCTGAAATGGATTTTATTAATGTCATAAAATAATTTTTATCAAAGATAAAAGAGTTCCAAAAAAACAATGTTGTTTTTTAATTAATTTGGAGACTTTTAAAAAAAGAAAACTAGATTTATTGAATGAATTATTTAGCTCACATTTATTTATCTGGAGAAGATCCAGATTTAATATTTGGTAATTTTATTGCCGATGCGGTTCCTGGAAAACAATATAAAAATTATTCTAATAGAATTCAGGAGGGTATAATTTTGCACAGAGAGATCGATACATTTACGGATCAACATCCTATATTTCGAAAGAGTAAAAAATTATTGACAGAAGACCATGGACACTACAGTGGTGTACTTGTAGATATGTTTTATGATCACTTCTTAGCGGCATTATGGCAAAATTATCATACAGAAAGCCTGGAGCTTTTTTCTCAATTATTCTACAAGGAAATAGAATCCAGATTTGAATTATTACCAGATAAAATGAAACGTGCCTTCCCGTACATGAAAACTAATAATTGGTTGTTACAATATAAAACACTAGAGGGACTCGAGATTATTTTAGGACAGATGGAACGGAGAACTCGATTTAAGTCAAATTTTAAAGCTTCCATTAATACTTTAAAAAAACACTATCCTGTCTATGAAAATGATTTCTGTGTTTTTTTTGAGGATATTAAAATGTTTGTATCTTCCAAAATCTCTTAATCTTTATACAAACAACCCAATGACACAATCCCTAGACTTTATTAAATACAGTCGAATCGTTAGTTTTTTGATCTTAGTTGGTTGTTCTGATCCAGATATCAAAATTAGAGGAGGTGTCGTCTCCGCTATGCCCTATGCATCTCAAGTTGGGGTTGATATATTAAAAAAAGGAGGAAATGCATATGATGCAATGGTAGCGACAAACTTTGCTTTGGCTGTAGTTTATCCAGTTGCCGGTAATATTACAGGGGGAGGTTTTTTTGTGTATAGAAATGCAGACGGAACTTCGGGAACATTAGACTACAGAGAACAAGCCCCTTTGGCAGCATATCGAGACTTATATTTAGATCCAGAAGGAAACGTTATTCCAAATAAAAGTACAATCGGCGGATTAGCTGTTGGAGTTCCTGCAACTGTTGCTGGAACGTTAGAAATTCACAGAAAAATGGGAACTCTTCCCTTAAAAGATTTACTACAACCGGCAATTGATTTAGCTGAAAACGGTTATGTTGTTACAGAAACGCAGGCTAAAAGTTTAGAAAATAATCGAAAGTTATTTATTGAAATCAATGGAAAAGAAACATTTTATGCAAAAGAATATAAAGCAGGAGATGTTTTAAAAAATCCAGCTTTAGCAAAAGTATTAAGAACTATTTCTGAAAAAGGAAACGAAGGATTTAATTCAGGATGGGTAGCAGATGCGCTTGTATCTAGAGTAGAAGAAACTGGGGGCATTATATCACATCAGGATTTAAAATCATATGAGCCAATATGGAGAGCCCCCTTGAAATTTAAATATAAAGAGTTGAATGTCATATCGATGGGTTTACCTTCAAGCGGAGGAATATGCTTAAACCAAATGATGAAAATGGTAGAGCAATATGATTTAAAATCACTAGGTCATAATTCTCAAAAAAGTATACAATTGATGGTTGAAGCTGAAAGGAGATCCTATGCCGACAGAAGTGAATATTTGGGAGACCCTGATTTTGTAGAAGTTCCAACACAAATTCTTCTTGATTCACTTTACATTAATAAAAAAATGGAAAGTTTTGATTGGAACAAGGCCTCACTGTCAGCTGACATTAAACCGGGTGATACTCATTATTTTGAAAGTGATGAAACTACTCATTTCTCTATCCTAGATGATCAAGGAAATGCAGTTGCTGTGACTACTACTCTTAATGGAGGATATGGATCTAAAGTTTTTGTAGAAGAATTAGGTGTTTTTTTAAATAATGAGATGGATGACTTTAGTAGTAAGCCGGGGGTTCCAAATATGTTTGGGCTAGTTGGTAAGGAAGCAAATTCAATAGCTCCAAAAAAAAGAATGCTGAGCTCAATGACTCCAACAATTGTTGAAAAAAACGGTTCTTTATATTTAGTCTTAGGAACTCCTGGGGGTTCCACAATTATAACTTCAGTTTTTCAAACAATTCTTAATGTGTACGAGCATAATATGTCCATACAAGATGCTGTAAATGCTCCTCGTTTTCATCACCAGTGGATGCCTGATTACATAACGGTAGAGCCTAATAAATTTGATTCAGAATTAATTAACAGATTAAACGAATTAGGGTATAATGTAAGTGAAAGAGAAGCCAGAATAATTGGTAAAGTTGATGCTATTTTAATTGATGATGAATCTATAATCACTCTAGGAGCAGATCAACGAGGTGACGACACTGCTGTTAGTTATTAAAATTGTTTTTAATTTTTAAACAATTGATTTATTGTCCAGTCTAAAGTTGTATTTTTAACTCTTAATTTTGCTATGGAAAACAATAAAAATGTCATCGATGTCCAAGGAGCTCGAGTACATAATTTAAAAAATATAGATGTAAAAATACCTAGAGACCAACTTGTAGTTATTACAGGTCTCTCAGGTAGTGGAAAATCTTCACTTGCCTTTGATACAATTTATGCTGAAGGACAAAGACGATATATGGAAACATTTTCTGCTTATGTTCGTCAATTTCTTGGAAACTTAGAGCGTCCAGAAGTAGATAAAATCGACGGGCTTTCTCCCGTAATCGCTATTGAACAAAAAACAACCTCTAAAAGTCCACGATCAACAGTAGGGACCATAACCGAAGTTTATGACTTTCTTAGGTTAATGTTTGCTCGTATAGGAACTGCATACAGTCATCAAACGCAGGAAAAAATGGTAAGCTACACCGATGATCAGATCATTGAGCTTATTCAAAAAGATTACGCTGGAAAAAGTGTTTTCATCCTTGCCCCTATCATAAAATCTAGAAAAGGACATTACCGTGAATTGTTTGACAACTTAGGAAGACAAGGTTTTATTAAAGTGCGTGTTGACGGGGTAATTGTCGAGCTCTCTCCAGGAATGAAATTAGACCGATACAAAACTCATGATATTGAATTAGTAATCGATCGCTTGAGAATTAATGAAAGTATTGCCGGAATCAAGAGACTTCAAGAATCATTAGTCACAGCGATGTATCAAGGCGGAGAGACAATATTATTGTACGATGAAGAAACTCGAAAAGTAAGATACTTTAGTAGAAATTTAATGTGTCCAACTTCTGGTATAGCTTACCAAAAACCAGAACCAAACAGTTTTTCTTTTAATTCTCCCAAAGGGATGTGTACCAACTGTAAAGGACTGGGAACGCAACAAATGGTAAATAGAAAAAAAATAATACCAGACGACTCGGTATCCATCAAAAAAGGTGGAATAATACCTTTGGGATCGGAAAAAAATTCCTGGAGTTTCAAGCAAATGGCAATTATTGCTCAACGTTACAATTTCAATTTAGCGGATCCTATAAATAAAATACCGGAAGAAGCTCTTGAGGTAATTTTAAAGGGAGGAGCTGAAACTTTTACAGTAGAATCTAAAACTCTAGGAATTACTAGAAACTATAAAATTGACTATGAGGGAATAGAAAATTTCATCAAAAATCAGTATGAACAAGCAAGTTCTTCGAATATAAAACGTTGGGCAAATGATTTTATGGATCAAAATGAGTGTACTTCTTGTAAAGGTTCACGCCTTAGAAAAGAAGCTCGGTATTTTAAAATCAATGAACTCAATATTTCTGAGCTAGCTCAAATGGATTTAGATGAGCTTTATGCATGGTTCAATGATTTACCAAAACATCTTTCAAAAAATGAACTTAAAATAGGTGAGGATGTAATCAAAGAAATAAAATCCAGACTACAATTTCTTCTAAACGTTGGATTGAACTATCTATCATTAAATCGATCATCCAAATCACTTTCTGGTGGGGAAGCACAGCGAATTAGACTAGCAACTCAAATTGGTTCTCAACTTGTTGGAGTATTATATATCCTGGACGAACCGAGTATTGGGCTGCATCAACGTGACAATGAACGTTTAATAAACTCTTTATTTTCGCTTAGAGACATTGGAAACTCAGTTTTGGTGGTAGAACATGACAAAGACATGATAGTTCAGGCAGATCATGTGATTGACATTGGTCCATTTGCTGGAAAAAATGGAGGAGAAATCATCTCAGAAGGGAAACCTGAACAATTATTAACAGAAAATTCATTAACTGCGAAATATTTAACTGGAGTTAAAGAAATTGAAGTTCCTAAAACACGAAGACCTGGAAACGGTAATGAGTTGGTTTTATCAAACTGTACGGGTAATAATCTAAAGAATGTTACGCTTACTATACCACTGGGCAAAATGATTGGAGTGACCGGTGTCTCTGGAAGTGGAAAATCATCTTTAATTAATGGTACACTTTATCCTCTTTTAAATGCACATTTTTTTAATGGAGTTGCAAAACCACTTCCACATAAAGAAATTATAGGATTAGAACATTTAGATAAAGTTGTTGATGTAAATCAAAGTCCCATTGGTAGAACTCCTAGAAGTAATCCTGCAACCTACACGGGGGTATTCAGTGAGATTCGTACTTTATTTACAAAAACTCCAGAAGCCCAAATTAGAGGATACAAGCCAGGTCGATTTAGCTTTAATGTTTCTGGTGGTCGATGTGAAACCTGTATGGGAGGAGGAATGAAAGTCATTGAAATGAATTTTTTACCGGATGTTTTGGTTGAGTGTGAGTCCTGTCAGGGGAAAAGATTTAATCGAGAAACTTTAGAAATTAGATATAAAGGAAAATCAATTTCTGATGTGCTAAACATGACCATCGATCAAGCTTGTGATTTTTTTGAACCCATACCAAAGATTTACAAAAAACTTAAAACACTTCAAGATGTAGGTCTCGGGTATGTAAGTTTAGGACAGTCCTCTACTACCCTTTCGGGTGGTGAAGCACAACGTATTAAATTAGCAACAGAACTTTCTAAAAGAGATACGGGTAACACCTTGTTTATTCTTGACGAACCAACCACAGGATTACATTTTGAAGATATTAGAGTTCTTTTAGTCGTTTTAAATTACTTAGTCAGCAAAGGAAACACAGTGGTTATAATTGAACATAATATGGATGTTATAAAACAAGTTGACCATATTATTGATATTGGATATGAAGGTGGAAAAAATGGTGGACAAATTATTGCTGAGGGTACTCCTGAAGAGGTAATTAAGAATAAGAAAAGTCATACAGCATATTATCTAGCAAAGGAAATTAATTAAAACCTCCACCCCATGAGCCTCAAAATAAAAAACAAAAGCTGGAACACAACCAAAACGAATGATTCCTGGTCCTTATTTAAGATTATGGGTGAATTTGTTAAGGGTTATGAAAAGATGGGAAGTATAGGACCCTGCGTTTCAATCTTTGGATCTGCAAGAACTGATCCAAAAAATAAATATTATATTCTAGCAACTGAAACTGCCAAAGCTATCGCAAATTCTGGATATGGAATAATAACAGGTGGAGGTCCAGGTATAATGGAAGCTGCTAATAAAGGAGCTCAAGAGGTTGATGGAAATTCGGTAGGACTAAATATTGCACTGCCATTTGAACAAAACCACAATCCTTTTATTGATCAGGACAAAAACTTATCTTTCGAATATTTCTTTATCCGTAAAGTAATGTTTGTGAAATATGCCCAAGCATTTGTTGTAATGCCAGGAGGTTTTGGAACACTTGATGAATTATTTGAATCAATGACACTCATACAAACAAAAAAAATAACTCCAATTCCTATAATCCTTGTGGGTGTTGAATTTTGGAGCGGTTTGATTGACTGGATTAAAGAAACATTAATTGACAATAAATTAATTAGTCCGGAAGACTTAGACTTATTTTCTGTAGTAGATACTAAAGAAGAAGTCTTACAACGAATAAACGATTTTTATTCCAAAGAAGTGTACAAACCAAATTTCTAAACAAGTGAAATCTACATTGTTTTCATGTATTGTAATTCTTATGTTTCCTTTTCAATTGATGGGACAACAAACTATTACTGATCATGATATTGATGTAAAATTAATTGTTTCAGAAAAGACACTTGAAGTTTCTCAATTAATACAATTCACCAATACAAGCTCAATAGTTCTTAAAAAGCTTTATTTAAATGATTGGTCTCATGCCTACAGTTCTTCTAAATCACCATTAGCGCAAAGATTTGCAGAAGAATTTGATCGAAGTTTTTATTTAGGAGCCAAAACAAAAAGGGGAAGTACCAACCAGCTTAATATTATAGTTGATGACAATAAAATAGAATGGAATCGATTAAAAGATCAGATCGATATTGTAGAAATAAAATTAGTTTCTGAACTTAAACCAGGTGAACAAACGACCATTGAGCTAGATTACAAAATTGTTCTCCCTAACGCTCGTTATACAGGCTATGGAAAAATTTCAGATACTGATTATTATTTAAAAAATTGCTTTATTCATATTGCTCCATTGATTAATAATCAATGGATAAAAAACAGCAATCTAGATTTAGAAGAAATAAGCACATTACCTGCTAACTTTTCAATTGAATGGGATATTCCTGCAGATTTGTTTGTAAATTCTAACTTAACTAAATGGAAAGAAAATAGATTCGGGACAAGAAAAAAAATATCACAATCGATCAGTAATGTTAAAGAAATTCAATTTCATATAACCGATAAAGAATACACTTATTTTTCAATTAATGGATTGAAAATAGGAACAGACCTAAGAGAAGTCGAAGAAAACTTATTAGATACTAATCCTAGTCTTTATCGAATCGTATCTTTTGTTGACAATAAATTCGGGTCTTTTCCTCATAATAAAATGCTTATTTCAAGTCTAGATTATAAGAAAAGAGCATATTTCGGCCTCTCCTCTATTCCATCCATTTTTTATCCATTTTCAGATCGTTTTGAATTTGAGATAAAAGCACTTAGCGTTTATTTAAATCATTATCTAAACGAGCAATTTCTTGTTGATCCAAGAAGCAACTTTTGGTTAACTGGAGGCTTACACACTCAAATTTTGATGGATTACATAGCAGAATATTATCCAAATCAAAAACTCTTGGGTTCAATCCCCAGACAACCCCTTTTAAAACCATTCATAAAGAATTATGTCCTAAGCAAAGCTTCTTTCAATCATGGCTTTCTGTATTTCAGTCAATTTGCGCTAAGAAATAACATTCAACAAGCACCAAGAACTCCAAAGAGTGAATTAATAAAGTTTAATGAACGTATTTCTCAACCTAGTTATGTTGCCTTTGGAATAAATTATGCTTCTAAATTTTATGGGAAAGAGTATGTAGAAAGGGCTTTTAAGAAGCAAATGGGTAAAATAAAATCTAATGCTCAACTGATTCAATCTTTAATACAGGAGTTAGACATTCCCTGGTTTACATCGGGTTATTTAAATAATAGAGAATCAATAGATTTAAGAATTAAATCCGTTAAAAAAGATTCAAAGCACATCAATATCGAAGTCCAACAAGAGCAAGATAATTTAATCCCTTTTACAGTAGCTTTATTAAAAAATGATACCATAATTTCTTCCTTAGATGTCAAAAACCCAAATAAAATCTCAAAGTTAGCCCTAGAAAATTTAGATGCTGATTACATTGCAATTAATCCAACATTAAAAATTCCAGAATTTAGCCAACGAAATAATTATCGAACTATAAAAGGCTCCCCGCTTAAGAAACTGAAATTTACATTAATTAAAGATTTAGAAGATGATAAAAGAAACCAAGTGTTTTTTAATCCCAAAATAGATTTTAATGTTTACGATGGACTAACTCTGGGAGCTAAGTTTTCTAATAAAACACTACCTAGAAGGCCTTTTGCCTATGAATTAAATCCAAACTACAGCTCAAAATTAAATGAATTGGTAGGCTCTTTAAGCTTAAACTATAGAATTTATAACGAAGATTCACCTTATTATTTAACGCAGTTTAGTGTATTTGGTAGTAGTTTTCATTACGATACTAACTTACGTTATAAAGTATTTTCACCCTCGATTTCAATATTCAAACGCCCAAAAGATTTTCGTTCTAATGAACGGCAAGCGTTTAGTCTTTCATATGTTTCAGTTTACAGGCAGTTCGGGAAAGAATCTTTGGTAACTCCTAACTACAATATTGGTAATTTAAGATATTCCTATTCTAATAAGCAAACCATTAAATTTGTTAAAATTAATTCTGATTTAGAATTTTCAGATAAATTCGGAAAATTAAATTTTAATGCCGAATACCGTCATTTATTCCATGATGGAAGAACCCTATCTATGAGATTTTTTGGAGGGAAATTTTTATGGAATAAAATTAGAGAAACTACTTATTTTGATTATAGTTTAAATCGTTCTACAGATTACTTGTTTCGGTATAATTACCTGGGACGCTCCGAAAATGACGGATTTTATAGTCAACAATTTATTTTATCTGAAGGTGGTTTTAAATCAAGATTTGAAAATCCCAATGCAAATGACTATTTAGCATCTGTAAACCTTGCGTATAGTTTATGGAAATGGGTTGAAGTGTATGCCGATTTTGGAGTTACCAAAAATTTAAAAACCAAATCACAAGGATTTTATGATTCTGGATTGAGATTAAATTTAGTGCCCGATTATTTAGAATTTTACTTCCCTATTCAAAACTCACAAAACTACGTGTTAGACGATAGAAATTACTTATCAAACATGCGGTTTGTTTTAACAGTAGATTTAAATAACTTAAAACAGTTGTTTTCAAGAAGGTGGTTCTAAGAGGTTGTTTTATAAATCGATAGTAACAATTTAGAGTCATTATTCTTATTCCTTTAATTTTTGTAAATTCGCACAACTAATTTTTTTCAATGTCCAATTCTAAACTTGCCGAAGAAATTCCTCTTTCCTACAAAGATTTCAAAGAGCAAGTACTTGCAGATTACAGACTCCTCTCTCTCAGTAGGGAATGTTCTATACTCGGAAGAAGAGAAGTATTAACCGGTAAAGCTAAATTTGGAATATTTGGAGATGGAAAAGAATTACCTCAGTTAATCCTTAGTAAGTTTTTTAAAAACGGTGATTTTAGATCAGGTTATTACCGAGACCAGACCATTTTAATGGATCAGGGTCACTTAAGTCCAAAAGAACTATTCTCTGCCCTCTATGCTCACCCAGACATCGATTTAGAACCCATGTCCGGTGGAAGACAAATGGGAGGACATTTTGTTACAAGAAGCATTGAGGAAAATGGAAGTTGGAAGAATTTAACAAATCAAAAAAACCACAGTTCAGATATATCCCCAACTGCAGGTCAAATGCCGCGACTTGTTGGTTTAGCACAAGCATCCAAAGTATATCGCTCCTTAAACATTAAAGACAGTGATAAATTTTCTGAAAATGGAAATGAAATCGCATGGGGAACTATCGGAAATGCTAGTACTAGTGAAGGTTTGTTTTTAGAAGCTATTAATGCTGCTGGAGTTATGCAAATCCCAATGGTTATAAGTATTTGGGACGACGACTACGGTATTTCTGTTCATAATGATGAACAAACAACGAAAGGAAGTATATCTAAGGCACTTGCTGGTCTTCAAAGAAATGAAGAGGAACAGGGTTTTGAAATACTAACAGTTAAAGGTTGGGATTATACTGCACTTATAGAAACGTATAAATACGCAGAAAAATTAGCTCGAAACGAGCACGTACCCGTTTTAATTCATGTTGAAGAATTAACTCAACCTCAGGGACACTCTACTTCAGGATCGCATCAACGTTATAAGTCAAAAGAACGCTTGGAATGGGAAAAACAATACGATTGTAATCTTAAAACAAGAGAATGGATTCTTAGCAATGGCTTTGCCTCAGAAGAAGAATTAAAAGCCATTGAAGAAGATAATAAAAAGAAGGTTCGAAAAGCCAAAACAGAAGCTTGGGATGCTTATCAAGCACCAATTCTCAATAATAAAAAGGAATTGATTCTGTTAATTGACAAAGCAACTAAAGCTGCAAATAATGATCCAAACCTTCAAATACTTAAATCTGAGTTAAATAAAATATCAGAGCCTTCGTACAAGGATATACTTCATTCTGCTCGTAAAGCTCTTAGAATACTTACACATTACGACCATCCTATTAAGGAAGAATTAAGAACTTGGAAAAACACACTCACAGAAAAATTAAATCCAAAATTTAGTTCACATCTTCACAGTCATTCTGACAAACGTTTACAAAACATAAATCCAGTTGATATTGAATATCCAGCTGAAGAAGAATTAGTTGATGGTAGGATCATAATTAGAGATAATTTTGATGCTTTATTAAAATCTAATGATAAGGTATTAATCTTCGGAGAAGATGTTGGGATAATTGGAGATGTAAATCAAGGATTAGAAGGCATGCAAGCCAAGTATGGCGCTACACGTGTTGCCGATACAGGTATTAGAGAAACTACCATAATGGGTCAAGGAATTGGAATGGCGCTCAGAGGATTACGTCCAATTGCAGAGATCCAATATTTAGACTATATCTTGTATTGTCTTCAAACATTAAGCGATGACCTAGCTTCTTACCACTACAGAACTGTAGGAAAACAAGCTGTTCCATTGATTATCAGAACACGAGGGCATCGTTTAGAGGGAATATGGCACAGTGGCTCACCAATGGGAGGAATTGTAAACCTGTTACGCGGTATAAACATTGCGGTACCACGAAATATGACTCAAGCAGCCGGAATGTATAATACACTTTTAGAAGGAGATGAACCTGCAGTAGTTATTGAATCTTTAAATGGCTACAGATTAAAAGAAAGAAAACCTTCTAATCTAGGTCAATTCAGAGTTCCTTTAGGTAAAGTGGAAACGTTAAAAGAAGGGGAAGATATTACATTAGTTTCCTACGGCTCCACCCTAAGAATGGTCGAAGCTGTTGCAAAAGAACTTATGTTATTCGATATAAATGCAGAAGTTATTGATATACAAACCCTTTTGCCCTTTGATTTAGATCAAAACATTAAGAAAAGTATTGCTAAAACAAACCGTCTTTTAATTATTGATGAAGATGTACCCGGTGGAGCTTCTGCTTATATATTGCAGCAGTTAATCGAAAAACAGAATGTTTTCCCATTATTAGATAGCAAACCACACACACTGAGTGCAAAACCACATAGACCTGCCTACGGTAGTGATGGAGATTATTTCTCTAAACCTTCCGAAGATGATATTTTTGAAAAGGTTTACGAAATAATGCATGAATCTGACCCAAAATCATATCCTAAGATTTAAACTGACACAATCTTTATTACTAACTCTTTAAGTAACTCTTCCATCGGAAGATTTTGCGCCCCTACTCCTTTACTTTTTAAATCTGCTTCTTTAATATATTCGATGACTTTAGATATTTGTTTCATCGAATAAAAACGAGCGGAGGCCTCGTAGTCTTTAAGGAAATATGGTGAAACTCCTAAAACTTTTTGAGCCTGTGAGGGAGAAGAAACTCCATGGAATAATAAAAGTTTTTGGAAAAAATTAAATAAAACTATAATTGTAAGCGGGACCGGATGTTTTTTGCTATTAGAAGCCATATATTTTATGATTCTAAAGGAATGCTCCAAATCTCTTTTCCCTAGGGATTTTTTAAGTTCAAAACTATTAAAATCCTTACTATAACCAATATGTTTTTCTATTAATGCAGGAGTAATTTCCTCGCCTTGCTGAATTCTACTTGCAAGTTTTTCTAACTCTTTGTCTATTTTCCCCAAATCCGTACCTAAAAATGAAGCAATTAATTGGGTAGAGTTTGGATGAAAATTTAATCCATAACGCAAACCTCGATCTTTAATCCAAGCAGCAACCTGATTATCATATAAGGGCTTAGTTTCAAGAATAACCCCATTTTTAGCAATGGCTTTGTAAGTTTTTTTTCTTTTATCAAGATTTTTCAACTTATAACAAAGAACTAAAACCGTCTGACTTTGTGGGTTTTCAAGATATGTAACTAAATCTTCAAATTTCTTATCTAAACTCTGTGCTTCTCGAACAATTACTAACTGATGAGTTCCCATCATCGGAAATCGTTTTGCGATCTCTATAATTTGTTCCGGAAGGGATTCTTTACCATAAAAAATAGTCGAATCAAAATCCTTAGCATGTTCTTCTACCACATGAGTAGATAGCACCTTAGTAACCTGATCAATGAAAAAGGGTTCGCTTCCCATTAAAAGATAAACAGGAGCAAAATCTCCTTTTTTTATTGAACTAAGTATTTGATTTATGTCTTTCAAAGCTAAAAAATGCTCATTTTTGTATTATGGAACAACTAAATTTCCCTAACTATACGTTTACCCTCAAAAATAAGGAAAATAAGACGTATATCTTGGATTTGATCCGTAAAAAGAATCTATTATTAACGCCAGAAGAATGGGTACGGCAACACTGTCTCCATTTCTTAATATCTAATCTTGGATATCCTCCAAGTTTAATTAACGTTGAAAAACAAATTCAAGTTAATGGACGTATCAAACGATACGATATTGTTGTTTATTCATCTGATGGTAGTGTTAATATACTGATTGAATGTAAAGCTCCAACAATTAAAATCACTCAGGATACTTTTGATCAAGTCGCTCGATACAATATGGCCTTAAAGAGTAACTATCTTATGCTTACTAACGGAAAAGAACATTATTTTTGTGTGATGAATTATGAAGATAAATCATATCAATTCATAAAAGAAATCCCTAAATATAGTCTATGAAACTAGCCCTTGTTTTATTGAATTGGAATGGTGTAGAAATGTTAAAGCGTTTTTTACCCGATCTTATAGAATACAGTAAAGAGGCAACTATTTATGTAATAGACAATAACTCTACAGACAATTCCGTAGCTCATCTCAAAAGTAATTTTCCTCAGATAAACTTGATCCAAAACCCCTCTAATTTGGGTTATGCTGGCGGGTATAATAAAGGATTGGAAAACATTAAAGAAGAACTTTTATGCTTGATAAACAACGATATACGCGTAACAGAGAATTGGCTACCTCCTATTTTAAAACTTTTCAAGTCCAATCCTAATATAGCTGCAGCACAACCTCATATCTTAGATGAAAAAGATCATTCTAAATTCGAGTATGCAGGAGCCGCTGGTGGTTATATTGATCGCTTTGGTTATCCGTTTTGTCGTGGAAGAATATTCGATCATCTAGAAAAAGATCAAGGACAATTTAATGGAGATGAATCTATTTTTTGGGCTTCTGGAGCATGCCTATTTATTAGAAATGAATTATTTAAACAAGCAAATGGTTTCGATGAAGACTTTTTTATGCATCAAGAAGAAATTGATCTTTGTTGGAGACTAAAAAACAGGGGTTACGAAATATTTAGTGTAGGAAATTCAAAAGTTTATCATCTAGGAGGGGCCAGTTTACCGAACTCTCCCAGAAAGGTATTTTATAATTACAGAAATTCCCTTTTTATGATTATTAAAAACGTACCCTTCATAACATTACCCTTCATTTTCTTTATAAGATTGATTCTCGATGGTATTTCTGGAATTAGATTTCTGATTAAAGGGGAGATTACTAATTGTATGAGTATAATAAAAGCTCATCTTCTAGTTTACCTTAATTTCTTTAGGATGTTTAAAAAAAGAAAAAGACTTCATTTCAAACAAAACTATTATAAAACTAACAGTATCGTTTTAAAGTATTTTATTTTAAATAAAAATAAAATTAAAGACATCTAAATTCTTAAAATATATATTAACTTTACCTCCCTAATATGTAAACTTACACCAATGAAAAAAACGTTATTATACTTTCCATTAGTTACTTTACTTTTGGCTTCATGTGTTTCTCAAAAGAAATTCACTGAATTACAAGCACTTCAAGATACAACTAAAGATTTGCTTAATAGTACAACTGTAAAACTTAATACATGTGATGAAGAAAAAGCAGCTGCTCTTGCATCTGTTGCATCGCTTCAAGAACAAATTAGATTCTTAAAAGAAAATAATTCTGATCTTATAGACAACTTAGGTAACCTTACTACGCTATCTCAAAAAGGAGCTGAAAACCTTGAGAAATCTCTAGAAAGTTTAAAAGAGAAAGATTCTAGAATTACAAGCTTAAGAGACGCTGTTACAAAAAAGGACTCTGTTACTCTTGCATTAGTTACAAGCTTGAAAGGAGCTTTAGGAAACCTTACAGATGGTGATATAGAAATAAACGTTGAAAAAGGTGTTGTATTCATATCGATCTCTGATAAATTATTATTTAACAGCGGTAGTTCGACAGTTTCAAAGAAAGCAAAAGAAGTACTTGGAAAGGTTGCTAAAGTTGTATTGGACAAACCAGAACTTGAGTTCATGGTTGAAGGACATACAGATAATGTGCCGATTAGCAACGATTGTGTTGTTGACAACTGGGACTTAAGTGTAAAGAGAGCAACTTCTGTTGTTCGTGTTCTTGAAAAAGACTTTGGTGTACCACCACAAAGAATGACTGCTGCTGGTAGAAGTTCTTACGTACCACTCTTAGAAAATGATTCGCCTTCAAACAGAGCTAAAAACAGAAGAACTAGAATTGTTGTTCTTCCTAAATTAGATCAGTTTTATGACTTAATCAGCAAAGGAATGGAAGCAGCTCAATAAGCTCTTTTAAATATTAATTAAAAAACGCTCTTTGTAATGAAGAGCGTTTTTTTATATAAAATCTACCAAGCCTTTCCCTTTTCTTATGAGAATCGGATCTCCCTGAGTCAAGTCTATCACAGTAGAAGGCAGATTCCCTCCCGCTCCAGTTTCAATCATTATATCTACAATGTCACCCCATTCCTCGAAAATAACGTCAGGGTCTGTTGTATAGTCTATAATTTTGTCCTTGTCATGTAAAGAAGTCGTTATTAAAGGAGCAGGTAGCAAAGGGAGTAAGACTTTTAAAATTGGATCATCTGAGATTCTAATCCCTATAGATTTTCTTTTATCAAATGGTTTTGGCAACTTTTTACTTCCAGACATAATATAAGTATATGGTCCTGGTAGTGTTCTTTTTAATAGTCTAAAAGTTGCTGAGTCAAAATGTTGAACATAACCCGACAATTCACTTAAATCACTAAATAAAAAACTAAAGGGTGCTTGCTCAACTTTTACTTCTTTTAATTTAGCAAGTTTACTAAGAGCTTTGTGGTTAGAACTCAAACATCCCAATGCATAAACTGTATCTGTTGGGTAAATTACAAGAGCACCTCCGATTAAATCTTTAGCTACATCCTTAATGATCTTAGTATTAGGACTAGATGGAAATAAAGAATGTAGTATTGCCATTAGTTTATGATTTTAAGTTTTGCAAAACGTAAGAGTAGTTTTTTTTCTCCAGTACCGTTAAATTTAATAGTAGCTTTTTTATCATTGCCCGAACCTTCTAAAAGAGTTACTATCCCTTTTCCGAACCTTTGATGTTCTACCTTAGTACCAAGAGGCAACTCGATTATTTCTTCTTTTGAAGAAGACGCTACCTGCTGGGTTGACTGTAATTTACGTAGTTTTTTTAACTGAGTCGGATTTGGAGTTGTATTTGGTTTTCCTTCCCAAGAAGACGGCTTTTTTATTTGTTTTTTAGGAGCATCAGCAGTTCCGAAAATATTTGTATTTACCAAAGGTTTATATTCATAATCCGATTTTGGAATTTGATGATCAATAAATTGTTCATCTATTTCTTCAATAAATCTACTGGGTTCTGCACTATTTAGTTTTCCCCAACGATATCTAGACTGAGTGTATGAAAGAAAAGCCCGCTCCTCTGCTCTAGTCAGTGCAACATAAAACAAACGCCGCTCCTCCTCTAAACCACTTCTTGAATCTAAATTCATTGGTGATGGAAAAAGATCTTCCTCCATTCCAACGATATAAACATAAGGGAATTCAAGTCCTTTTGCTAGATGTATGGTCATAAGAGAGACGCGATTGTTATCCTCTCCTTTGTTTTCATTGTCAAAATCTGTGGCTAAAGCAACATCTTCTAAGAATTCGGTTAATGCTCCTGTTGCGTCTGCAAGTTCTTGTTGCCCCTCGGTAAAATCTTTAATCCCATTAAGTAACTCTTCAATGTTTTCGATTTTGCTCACTCCTTCTGGAGTTCCGTCTTTTTTTAAATCAGAAACTATGTGAGTTTTCTTAGTTACTTCATCTGCAATTTCAAAAGCATTGGCAGTTTCGTTGAATATTTGAAAACTCTTAATTAAAGTCACAAATTGTTCTAACTTATTTACTGTTCCAGCATTAACTCCAATTCCAAGACTTCCTGCTCGCTCAGCAGTTTCGAATAAAGTTAAATTATGATGTTTTGCACCAACAACTAATTTATCGATTGTAGTTTGACCGATACCTCTTGCTGGGTAATTTATGATTCGCTTAAGGCTTTCTTCATCTTTAGGATTGATAATTACTCGCAGATAAGCTAGCGTATCCTTGATCTCTTTTCTTTGATAGAATGATAACCCTCCAAATATTTTATACGGAATATTACGTTTCCTTAGCGCATCTTCCATTGCTCGTGATTGCGCGTTAGTTCTGTAAAGAATAGCAAAATCAGTATATTTTCTTTGTTCTGTTAAATTAAAGTCAAAAATACTTGAAGCTACATGTCGGCCTTCGTCGGCATCCGTTGGACAACGTTGTACTTTTATTTTGTTTCCAGTATCGTTAGCGGTCCAAACTTTTTTATCTAGCTTGGTTTCATTGTGATTAATAATTGAATTTGCAGCATTTACAATATTCTGAGTGGAACGATAATTTTGTTCTAGTCGATACAATGCGACATTATCGTAATCTTTTTGGAAATTTAGAATGTTATTGATGTTAGCACCACGAAATGCATATATACTTTGGGCATCATCACCAACAACACAAATGTTTTGAAATTTATCAGATAAGGCTCTGACAATTAAATATTGAGAGTGGTTTGTATCTTGATACTCATCCACTAATATATATCTAAAACGATCTTGATATTTAGCAAGAACCTCCGGAAAACGATTTAATAATTCATTAGTTCGAAGTAATAAATCATCAAAATCCATAGCACCAGCTTTAAAACAACGATCGACATACTCTTTGTAAATCTCACCCATTTTTGGGCGTCTAGCCATAGCGTCGGACTCCTGTAAGTCAGGGTCACTATAATAAGCTCGGACGGTAATCAAACTATTTTTATAAGCAGAAATTCTACTTCTTACTTGCTTTGTTTTGTACACATCTTTTTCTAAACCCATTTCTTTTATGATAGAAGATAAAAGTCGATCTGAATCTTGAGTGTCATAAATGGTAAAATTCGAAGGATATCCTAGCTTATCTGCTTCACTTCTTAGAATTCGAGCAAAAACGGAATGAAAGGTTCCCATCCAAAGGTTTTTTGCCTCCCCGTCTCCTACTAGTTCTGCAATCCGACCTTTCATTTCCCGTGCAGCCTTATTGGTAAAAGTAAGAGCAAGAATAGAGAAAGAATCTACGCCTTGACTCATTAGGTATGCAATTCTGTAAGTCAGAACTCGAGTTTTTCCAGAACCAGCTCCAGCGATAACAATTAAAGGACCATCTTTATGTAAAGTAGGTCCTCTTTGAGCTTCATTAAGCGTATTTATGTGTGCAGTTAAATCTTGTTTCATTAAGACTAAAATAATACTTTGAATGTTTAAAAATGCATAAAAAAATCATTTTATATAATAAATTATGAACCATTTTGAATTGAAGTAAACCGCCTGAAAATAAGATTAAATAATTGGAGTTTGATTGGAAAATTTTTATTTACATTTAAGAAATCATAACATTTAGATCCTAAAATTACATGAAAAGTAACTTTACAATATTCGCCCTTACCGTATCAATTTTAATGAGTTCACTTTGTTTTTCACAAATTCAAGATTCAACTTTTAATGCGATTGAGTCTAAAGTGGTTCAGTGGCGACATGAAATTCATCAAAATCCTGAATTGTCAAATCGCGAGTTTAAAACTGCAGCAAAAGTAGCTGAACATTTACGTTCTCTTGGAATGGAAGTTCAAACAGAAGTTGCTCACACTGGAGTTGTGGGTATACTAAAAGGAAAGCGAGAAGGAAAAGTAGTTGCTTTACGAGCAGATATGGACGGACTTCCCGTAACAGAGAGAAATTCCCTTCCATATAAATCCAACGCAACCGCTATTTTTAACAACCTACAAACGGGGGTTATGCACGCTTGTGGACATGATACACACGTTGCTATCTTGATGGGAGTAGCTGAGATTTTATCAAAAAATAATGACTTTGCTGGAACGGTTAAATTCATATTTCAACCTGCAGAAGAAGGACCACCTGTTGGCGAAGAAGGTGGAGCATTACTTATGGTTAAGGAAGGTGTTTTAAAAAATCCTGATGTAGATGCTGTATTTGGACTACATATTAATTCAGCAACACCAGTAGGAACCATAAAATATAAAACTAAAGGAATTATGGCTGCTGCAGATGAATACAAAATAGTTGTTGGCGGTAAGCAATCCCATGGCTCAACTCCTTGGAATAGCATTGATCCGATAATGATATCTTCTCAGATAATTAATGGAATTCAAACCTTAATTAGCAGAGATTCTGAACTAACCAAAGAAGGGGCTGTTGCTTCTGTAGGTGCAATTCATTCCGGTATTCGGTCTAATATTATTCCAGAATCTGCCGAGATGATTGGAACTATAAGAACTCTTGATGCTGATATGCAAAAAGTAATTCATCAAAGAATGTATGATATGATTCCTAAAATTGCAGAAGCATATGGAGGAACAGCAACGGTTACAATTCGTAAAACAGCTGCACTAACTTATAACGATGAAGTTCTTACCAACTTAATGGTTCCAACCTTAGAACGTGCTGTAGGGAAGTCTAATGTCAGTGTAATGAAAGCCATTACCGGAGCAGAGGACTTTTCTTACTTTCAACAGCAGGTTCCTGGACTTTATTTCTTCTTAGGAGGAATGGATCCTAAAATAATGCCACAAGATGCTCCGTCTCATCATACGCCGGACTTTGTTGTTCAAGATGAAGGAATGATTCACGGAGTAAAAGTAATGGTAGGGTTAGCTTTAGACTATTTAGAATTATAAAAGGTTAACCTTCCTCGATTATCTTTTTTTGGGCATACTCCCACCCTTCTTTCCACCACAAATCCATATTTTCTTTTTTGAAAACTAATGAATTTGTTGTCAAGATTCTGGGGGTGTAGAACAACCTTAGTTTTACTTTTTTTTCATTTGCCACAAGGCTACCAATCTTCAGATTTTGATATTCAATTCGGTCAGAAATGAAGCCAAAAATACTACCCAAGGCATCAAATGCATTTCTAGAATGAACCCGATTAGTTTGCTGAAACTCTGTATTTAATATAATTGCATCTATGTCTGTAGCTCCCTGTCTAATAGCCTCTTCTATTGCTATTATACAACCCAATCCTCCATCGGCATACTCACATCCATTTTTATTAGCCAAGGTCATAAAAGGAACATAATTACAAGAAATCCAGATCCAGTCTATAAAATCCGCATAAGAACAATCCCTTAATTTTTTATACTCTACTTTATTTAATGATAAATTCGAAACACATACAATTACATCTTTTGAAGATTTCTGTAACTCCTCAAAATAAGAAACTGAAACTTCATTAATTAATAATTTTCTAAGATTGTTACTCTCACCAAATGTTTTTTTACCCCGCAAAAAGTTTTTCAAAACATTAAAATGATTGATTTTAATTCGTGTCAAAGCGCCCTCCTGTTTAATCAAAAAAGGACAATTGTCAAAAATATCCTTTTGAGTTACATTAGTAAATGCTTTTTTAATTTCAGCGATTTCATTTAAAGCCAAATGAGAAACTAGTAAGCTCCCAGTAGAAGTTCCAATAAACAAATCGTATTCTCGCTTAACTTCTTCAATTAGGTATTGAGCAATACCCCCTGCAAAAGCTCCTTTACTTCCACCTCCTGATATTACTAATGCTGATTTTGACATAAAATATTTTTTAAAAATTTGGGTGAATAAAAATACAATGTTTTTAGTTAAATGAATCTGAAAAAAAACCTAAAAACATTTAACTTCGTAACAACTTATGGATCTACTTCAAACTCCTATAGAATACCTAAAAGGCATTGGACCTAACAGAGCTACTTTGCTAAAAGAGGAGTTGGGTATAAAGACCTACCAAGATTTATTACATTTTTTTCCAAATCGGTACATTGACCGAACTACTTTTCATTCCATAAATCAATTGCCAAGAAACACTTCAGAAGTTCAAATTAAAGGAACTATAATCTCCCATAAGATAATACCACAAGCCAAAGGAAAAAGACTGTCTGCTACATTTTATGATGGGACATCTACAATTGAGTTGGTCTGGTTTAGAGGATATAAATGGATACAAGAAAGTCTTAAAACAAACACCGCTTACATTGTTTTTGGTCGTTTGAACTGGTATGGGTCTAAGGCTTCAATAGCCCATCCCGAATTAACCTTAGAAACCGAATATAAACAGAGTAATCTTGGAGCATTTCATCCGGTATATCCTTCCACTGAAAAGTTAGTAAACAAGGGTATAAGCCAGCGGGTTATGAAACAATCCATGGAGCATTTATTCCGACAAGTTCACCAAGAATTTCATGAAACTCTTCCAGATTTTATAAGAAATGATTTAAAACTTATCTCTAGAAAAGAAGCTACCATTCAAATACATTTTCCTGCAAATCAAAATCAGTTAACTAGAGCTCAATTTCGATTAAAATTTGAAGAACTTTTCTATATTCAAATGCAACTCTTACAGAAAAACAGACTCCAAAAACAAAAGGTAAAAGGATATGTTTTTGAAAAAGTAGGTTCCTACTTTAATGAGTATTATTCTAATCACATTCCTTTTAAACTTACCCATGCACAACAAAGAGTAGTACGAGAAATAAGAAACGACATGGGTACTGGAAAACAAATGAATCGCTTACTTCAGGGCGATGTGGGTTCTGGTAAAACTATGGTTGCTTTATTGAGCATGCTAATTGGACTTGATAATGGTTTTCAAGCGTGTTTAATGGCGCCGACAGAAATTTTAGCGCAGCAGCACTACCAATCGCTAAAAGAAAATTTAAAAGGCATGGATTTAAACCTATCGCTTTTAACAGGATCTACTAAAACAGCTCAACGAAAAGAAATACATGAGGCTTTAGAATCGGGATCTTTACATGTTCTAATTGGCACTCATGCGCTTATTGAGGATAAAGTTCGGTTTAAGAATTTAGGAATAGCCATCATAGATGAGCAGCATAGATTTGGTGTGGCTCAACGTGCTAAATTGTGGAGAAAAAACAACCTACCCCCGCACATTCTTGTAATGACGGCTACCCCAATTCCGAGAACCTTGGCAATGAGTGTTTATGGTGATTTAGACATTTCAGTAATTGACGAACTACCCCCAGGAAGAAAATCAATTAAGACCGTACTTCGTTCAGATTCCAATCGTCTTCAAGTATTTAAATTCATAAAAGAAGAAATCAAACTTGGAAAACAAATTTATATCGTCTATCCCTTGATTCAGGAATCAGAAAAAATGGATTACAAAGATCTAATGGATGGATATGAAAGCTTAGCAAGAGAGTTTCCACTTCCAGAATATAAGATCAGTATCGTTCATGGACAAATGAAACCCAAAGATAAAGACTATGAAATGCAACGATTTGTCGAAGGTAAAACTCAACTAATGGTAGCAACAACAGTAATTGAAGTGGGTGTTAACGTTCCTAACGCCTCAGTTATGATTATTGAAAGTGCAGAGCGTTTTGGGCTTTCACAACTTCATCAATTAAGAGGTCGTGTTGGACGAGGAAACGATCAAAGTTATTGTATTTTAATGAGTGGTGTTAAAAAATCAAAAGAAGCCTCTACAAGGTTACAAACAATGGTTCAAACAAACGATGGATTTGAAATTGCAGAGGTAGATCTTAAACTGAGGGGGCCTGGAGATTTAATGGGAACTCAACAAAGCGGGGTATTACAACTAAAAATTGCTGATCTAATTAAAGATCAAGAAATACTAAAAACAGCGAGAAATTACGCTAAAAAATTAATTTCTGAAGACCCTGAACTAGATAAAATAGAGCACAGAAATGTACGAATTACCTATTCAAAAATAACCAGACACAAAAACATTTGGAATTACATTAGTTAGTACTTTTTTTTAGAATTCAGATGCTTATATTTGTGTCTTTATTGATGTATTCTAATGATTAGATTACATAAAATATTATAACATTTACCACATGAAAGTTTCCCATAATTGGATTAAAGAATATTTAACAATAGACATCGAACTTGAAAAGCAACTCGAACTTCTTACTGATCTTGGTCTTGAAGTAGAGGGAACTACAACCTTTGAGTCTGTAAAAGGTAGTTTAGCTGGTGTTGTAGTTGGAGAAGTACTTACTTGTACTCCTCACCCAAATGCAGACCGACTTCGAGTTACAACTGTAAATATTGGGCAGGAAGAAGCAGTTCAAATTGTTTGTGGTGCTCCAAATGTAGCAGCTGGTCAAAAGGTTGCTGTAGCCACTGTTGGGACAAAACTTTATGATGGTGAGAGGAACGCTTTTGAAATTAAGAAAAGTAAAATTCGTGGAGAAGCTAGTCATGGAATGATCTGTGCCGAAGATGAATTAGGGCTTGGAGAATCTCATGACGGAATTATGGTTTTAGAAGCCGATTTAGTTCCGGGTACTGCCTGTTCTGAAATTTTTGATATTGAAACAGATACGGTTATTGAAATTGGACTTACTCCGAATAGAGCAGATGCGATGAGTCATATGGGGGTTGCAAGAGACCTTAAAGCTGGATGTAATCAAATTGGGGTATCTTCTGAATGGAAAACACCAAATACCGATAACTTTAGAATCAATGACACCAGTAATATCATTGATGTTGTTGTTCACGATAAACAAAAGGCATCTCAATATTACGGTTTAACAATTTCTGAGGTGGACGTAAAACCATCTCCTAAATGGCTACAAAACAGACTGAATGCAATTGGAATTACTCCAAAAAACAACATCGTAGATGCTACTAATTATGTATTACATGATTTAGGGCAGCCTTTACACGCTTTTGACGCTGATAAAATAAAGGGTAAAATTCACGTAAAAACACTGCCTACAGGAACAAAATTCACAACACTAGATGGAATAGAACGTGAACTTCACGAGGATGACCTCATGATTTGTGATGATGAAACTCCACTTTGCCTTGCTGGAGTATTTGGTGGGGAAGACTCTGGTGTTTCTGAAAATACGACCAATATCTTTTTAGAAAGTGCTTATTTCGATCCGGTTAGTATTCGAAAGTCTGCAAAACGTCACGGTTTAAATACGGATGCTTCTTTTAGATTTGAACGAGGTATTGACCCAGAAATTGGAATATATGCACTCAAAAGAGCAGCTGTCTTAATTCAAAATATTGCTGGAGGGTTAATTACTAGTGACATTCAAGAACATGCGCAGCCTCTCGAAGAGAGAGTAAATCTTTTCATTAATTACGATAAAATAACCAAAGTCATTGGAGCTGAAATCCAAAAAGATACGTTGATTAATATTTTAAATTCTCTAGAAATTGAAATAAACAGTGTCAACCCAGATGGTTTTGCAATGACCATCCCAAGATATCGTGTAGATGTTACTCGAGAAGCGGATGTAATCGAAGAAATTCTTAGGGTTTATGGCTACAATAACATTGAACTCGGAACAAGTTTAAATACCGTTTTTCCATCTTTTGATTTAAAAACTCCAAATAAAATAGAACAAATAACTGCCCAGATGCTCGTTGGACAAGGATATTCAGAGGTAATGAATAATTCGTTGACTAACCCTGCCTATGCCGAGCTAAGCGCGCAGTTGAATGAAATTCCAAAAGTAAATTTATTGAATCCTCTGGGATTAGATTTATCCCAGCTAAGAACAAGCCTTTTATTTTCTTTGCTGGAAGTTGTGCAGTTCAATAGCAACAGACAACAAAAAGATCTAAAAATTTATGAATTTGGAAAAACATATGCGACTACCGACTCTGGTCATCAAGAATCTAAAAGACTGGGGATTTGTATTACAGGAAATAAAAACCCAGAATTGTGGAACAGTCCTGCTACAAAATCAAATTTCTTTGATCTAAAAGCCATAACCATTAACGTATTAAACCGCCTTGGTATAACCAATATTAAAGAAGAACCAACCGATTTGGATATATTTTCAGAGGGGCTTTCTTTAAGCTCAAACAATAAAACCTTGGTTAATTTTGGAGTTGTTGATTCTAAAATCACAAAGAATTTTTCAATAGATTCTGAAATTTTATTTGCAGATTTTGATTGGGACTTGATTTATAAATATGCTTTCAAAAAGGAGATCTTAGTAGAGGAAATTTCGAAATTTCCAACCTCGAGGCGTGATTTTGCCTTACTAATCGATTCCGATGTTAAATTCGCAGATTTAGAAGAGGCTTCTTATAAAACAGATAGAAAACTATTAAAAAAGGTTTATTTATTTGATGTGTATGAAGGGAAAAATCTACCTAAAGGAAAGAAATCATACGGAATGAGTTTTTATTTTAGTGATGCAAACAAAACTTTAACAGACAAAAATATAGATCGTATCATGCAAAAGCTTCAAAAGGAATTTGAAAACAATTTCGGTGCTAGTTTGCGTTAATTAATCATACACTATTTGTTTTTTACCTGAAAATTGCTTTTTTGAATAAGGAAACAATATTTTGTTATAACCATAAAGAAACTGAATATGAATAACACCCAAAATTTCATCAAGATTTTTACTGGTAACTCAATTACAGTCTTATCTATAATGAATGCATTAGAGGACAAAAACATTATTGCAGTAGTCAAAGATGATTCTGAATCGGCAAGGTTAGCTGGATTTGGAATGGTAGCTCCAGGACTACAAGAGGTTTTTGTTCATCAAGATGAACTTGATGTTGCCATCAGAATTATTGAGTCTTTAAAATAATTTATCAACTGCATCTTTTGAAGTTTGAATAGTTTGGGTATATTAGATTCCGAATATTATAAACTCAATTATGCATTTCTTTATTTTTCTTGCCTTTACTGCCCTAGTAGGTATTATTTCTTATTTAGCAACCCGTAATACAGACGAAACTTCATCCGATGGATACTTCCTTGGAGGTAGAAGCCTAACAGGTGTGGTTATTGCTGGTTCTCTATTACTTACCAACTTATCAACGGAACAATTGGTTGGATTGAATGGTTCTGCATACAAAGAAGGGATTTTGGTAATGGCATGGGAAACACTGGCAGCCTTAACCATGGTTGTTACTGCAGTTGTATTATTACCACGTTATTTAAAAGGAGGACTCACAACCGTGCCTCAATTTTTAGAAAAACGATACGATACCATGACAAAAACCATTACTTCAGGTTTATTCCTTAGTGGGTATATGGTTGTACTCCTTCCAATCGTTTTATATTCTGGATCACTTGCACTGATTGGAATGTTTGATATTCCTCAAGTCCTAGGAGTTTCAGAGGAGTCCGCTTTAACCATTACAGTATGGTCTATTGGTATCATTGGATCCCTTTATGCTATTTTTGGTGGATTAAAAGCAGTAGCCGTATCGGATACAGTAAATGCGGTCGGGTTATTAATCGGAGGAACTATGGTTCCGATTTTTGGCCTTATGTACATTGGTGACGGTAGTATGATTCAAGGGATTGAAGCGCTAGTCGCTTCTAATCCAGAAAAACTAAATGTCATCGGAGATTCTGATTCTTCGATCCCTTTTTCAACTTTATTCACGGGGATGATGTTAGTTCAGTTATTTTACTGGGGTACAAACCAAGCAATCATTCAACGGGCGCTTGCTGCAAAAAATTTAGAAGAAGGTCAGAAAGGTTTAATATATGCAGGTTTTGTTAAGATTCTAGGCCCTATCATTGTTGTACTCCCGGGTATTATTGCCTTTCACATTTTTGGAAACGAGCTAGATGTAGCAAACGGAGATCAATCGTACGGTCTATTAGTAGCTAAAGTACTCCCTAAATATCTGGTTGGATTTTTTGCTGCTGTATTGTTTGGAGCTATTTTAAGTTCTTTTAATTCTGCACTTAACAGCTCCGTTACTTTGTTTGGATTAGATATCTATAAAGAATACATCAAGAAAGATGCTACAGAAAAAGAAGTTGTTAAAGCAGGAAAATCATTTGGTATTGTCTTAGCCTTATTTTCCATGTTAATTGCGCCTAGTATTGCAAATGCGCCCAGCGGACTATTTGGTTACTTACAGGAAGTAAACGGATGCTATAGTATTCCAATTTTAACCATTATTATTGTGGGTTATATGACTAAAAAAGTACCCGCATCTGCTGCAAAAATCGCAATGCTTTCGGGGGTTTTATTATATTGTTTCAGTCAGTTTTACCTAAAAGGTGAAGTTGAAGCTGCTGGAGGAACTTACCCACATTACTTGCATGTAATGGCTATCTTATTCTCCTTTAATGTATTGTTGATGCTTGTTATAGGGTACTTTAAACCTAGATCAGAAGCCTTCGAATTAGAATACACAAAACAAGTAGACATAACACCATGGAAGCTAGTTAAGCCTATGGGGATCTTAATTTCAGTTATTGTAATTCTAATCTATATAGCTTTTTCATAAATCGTGAAGCATACGTTATAATCGAAATGTGCTCTTAAATAAGTGTTTTAAGAGTACATTGCTATACGCTGCTCTTTCACTTTAGGATCCGTCATATACTCATCAAAGGTCATGAAACGGTCAATTACTCCTTTTGGAGTTAATTCTAGAATACGATTCCCAACAGTCTGAGCAAAAGCATGATCGTGAGTTGTAAACAATACTGTTCCTTTGTAGTTCGTTAAGGCATTGTTTAAAGCGGTAATCGATTCAAGATCCAAGTGATTTGTCGGTTCATCTAATAATAACACATTAGAACGGCTCATCATCATT
Source organism: Candidatus Arcticimaribacter forsetii (assembly GCF_910589745.1). Lineage (GTDB taxonomy): Bacteria > Bacteroidota > Bacteroidia > Flavobacteriales > Flavobacteriaceae > Arcticimaribacter > Arcticimaribacter forsetii. Next base: position 1,135,928 of record NZ_OU342399.1, on the reverse strand, counting down.
TTAGAAAGCATACAACGTACTTTTTCCCCTCCTGATAATACATTCGACTTTTTTAGAGCCTCTTCTCCACTGAAGATCATTTTACCTAGAAAACCTCGGATATGAACTTCTTCACGTTCTTCTTCTGTAAACACAAATTGACGTAACCAGTCTACTAAATTAAGATCGCCATCTTCAAAATAAGAATCATGATCCAAAGGCAAGTACGTTTGAGTTGTCGTAATTCCCCATTGAAATTTACCTGAATCAGCTTTTAATTCCTTATTTAATATCTGATAAAAAGCAGAAACTGCTCTAGAATCCTTGGAATAAACAACAACCTTATCCCCTTTTCCTAGGTTAACATTAACTTTATCAAACAGAATCTCCCCTTCTAAGGTATACTTTAAATCTTCAACATTAAGAATCTGGTCTCCTGCTTCACGTTCCTGTTCAAAAATAATCGCAGGATAACGTCTAGAAGAAGGTTTAATATCTTCAATGTTCAGTTTTTCAATCATTTTTTTACGGGAAGTTGCTTGTTTTGATTTTGCTACGTTAGCAGAAAAACGAGCAATAAACTCTTGTAGTTCTTTCTTTTTCTCCTCTCCTTTTTTGTTTTGCTGTGCTCTTTGACGTGCTGCTAACTGGCTCGACTCATACCAAAACGTGTAATTTCCTGAGAAGTGATTTATTTTACCAAAGTCAATATCTGAAATATGAGTACAAACAGCATCTAAAAAGTGTCTGTCGTGAGAAACCACAATAACAGTATGATCATAATTAGCTAAAAACTGCTCCAACCAAGAAATAGTTTCGTAGTCCAAATCATTCGTAGGCTCATCCATAATCAATACGTCAGGATTTCCAAACAACGCCTGCGCTAATAAGACACGAACTTTTTGAGTTCCATCTAAATCTACCATGGTACTGTAATGTAGCGCTGGAGGAATTTCTAAATGCGATAATAAGGTCGCCGCTTCGCTATCGGCGTTCCACCCATTCATCTCTTCAAAAACAACTTGCAACTCCCCTACACGATCTCCATCAGCATCAGAAAAATCTTCCTTCGCATAGATTGCATCCATTTCAGATTTTACCTTGAACAATTCTTTGTTCCCTCGAAGGACCGTATCTAAAACAGTGTATTCATCGAAAGCGTTGTGGTTTTGTTCTAAAACGGACAAGCGTTTTCCTGGCTCTAAGTAAACCGAACCTGAGTTCGCTTCCTGTTGACCCGATATAATCTTTAAAAACGTTGACTTACCAGCACCATTTGCACCAATAATACCGTAGCAATTAGCTCCAGAAAAAGTAACGTTTACATCATCGAAGAGTACGCGTTTTCCAAATTGAACGGATAGATTTGAAACAGATAACATATGAGAATATTTTAATAGCGCAAAAGTAAGCAAATTGAGAGCGTAATCAATAATTTTTTTAACTTGTAGCAACCATTTTGGTGATTTAATTTTTACTTCTCAATTCGAAGGAACTTATGAAAAAAGCATTTTATATCGTTTTATTATATTTCGTTTATGCGTGCAGTTCCGAATCGGTTCCCGAGGGAGCCTTTTTAGGAGGGCAAATTATCAACCCCTCCTCCAAAACGGTTTCTATATACAAAAACAATAAGCTACTGGATTCTATAGTTTTAGGAGCTAATAATCGATTCGAAAGAAGTTATGATTCTTTGGACTATGGAATTTTTAAATTCGAACATCTACCCGAAAGTCAAACCCTGCTGATAGAAAAAGGGGACAGCATTTGGTTTAGAACCAACACCACAGATTTCAATTCCTCTCTTGTTTTTTCTGGAAGAGGATCCGCTAAGAATAATTTCTTAATGGAAATTTATCTTTCCCTGCAAAAAGAAAGCAGTTTCTTGGCTTCGAAATATTCTAATAAAAGTTCAGATTTCGGCGAGATTATCGATTCCTTACTCCAAGAAAAAAGAGAAAACTGGATTAAATTTGATTCCATAAACCAGCTCAGCCCGGAAGCTAAAATTATTTCTCAAGCTTCATACGTTTATCCCTATGCCAACAGAAAAGAGCGTTATGCATTGATTAGAGGTCGGAATATAACGCTAGAGCAAGATAGTTTATATTTCAATTTTAGAAAATACCTCAATTTTGGAGAAGAGAATTTAGCGTATTTTGAACCCTACATTACCTATATGCTTAACTTTTTAAACCAAGAAGCATTAGTCGATGGGGAAAACTTTTTTCAAGCGAAGCAGACTACAGAATTTAATATTCGACGACTTGCCTTGATAGACCAACTCATCCCAACTGAAAACCTCAGAAACAATCTCGCAAGAACTGTTGCTTATGAAGAACTTATTAATTTTAAAAACTTCAAGCATCACGATCAGTTTTTAAAATACTATGTCACCGTAAACACCTCACCGGAATATGAATTAGAAATCATAAGTTTACAAGCCTCGCTCATGAAGATGCAAGTAAACCAGCCGCTTCCCGAAATTATGTTGGAAGACACAGAATTTCAAAATGCTTCCAGTGTAGCACTTTTAAAAGGACAGAAAACCGTCTTGTACTTTTGGTCTCAAACCCAAATGAATCATTACAAAAGAACCCAAGAACGGGTCAAGCAGTACAAGAATGAATTTCCAGAATTCCGCTTTGTTGGAATTTGTATTCAATCCTACAACAAGCTCGTTCGAGACTACCAAAAAGTAATGGAAATAAACCCTAAGAATCAATTTGCGTTCGTAGACTTCGAGAATGCAAGAAAAAAATGGGTGCTAACCCTCTTAAACAAGGGGATTGTAATTGATGAAAAAGGAATCATTTTAGAAGGCTTTGGGAATTTTTATTCCCCTAACTTCAAAGAAATTCTCGAAAAGAACCACCGATAATGGAAGTTAATAATTCGTATTGCTTAGCGGCATCCCAAGGGAAACTTTCCGAACTACACAAACAATATCACGACACCGAATATGGATTCAAAGCCCAAACGGACGAGGCGTTATTTGGTAGTTTAATCCTCGAAATTAACCAAGCAGGTTTATCTTGGAATACCATTTTAAACAAAAGAGAGACTATAAAAAAAGCCTACGCTAACTATAACATTCAAGCCATTGCAAACTTTAATGCGGATGACATAGAACGCCTCATGCAAGATGCTGGAATAATCAGAATGCGTGGAAAAATAACCGCAATAATCTACAATGCACAACAGCTGTTAGAACTTCAAAAAACAGCTGGCTCCTTTGAGGCGTGGCTGAATAAACAAGGAGATTTATCCGTTGAGGAGTGGATTAAACTATTCAAAAAGACCTTTAAATTCACTGGGAAAGAAATCACCAAAGAATTCTTAATGGGAAACGGTTATTTAGAAGGAGCGCATGAAAAAGGGTGTCCAATCTATGAAAAAACCATAGCCGAACACCCTAATTGGTCTATTAAAAAATCTTAGTTTCCTTTTTTGTGATCCGCTAAAAACTGAGCCAATCCGCTATCTGTAAGAGGGTGTTTCATTAACCCTTTAATAGAACTAAGCGGTCCAGTCATTACATCGGCACCTATTTTCGCACAGTCAATAACGTGCATGGTGTGACGAACAGAAGCAGCAAGAATTTCGGTTCCAAAGTCGTAATTGTCATAGATATCGCGAATTTCTTGAATCAATCCCAATCCATCAGTAGAAATATCGTCCAAACGACCAATAAACGGAGAAACATAAGTTGCTCCAGCTTTAGCAGCAAGCAAAGCTTGACCTGCAGAGAATATTAAAGTACAGTTGGTTCTGATCCCTTGATCTGAAAAATATTTTAAAGCTTTAATACCATCTTCAATCATTGGAATTTTAACAACAATCTGTGGGTGTAAAGCTGCAAGCTCCTCTCCTTCCTTAATCATTCCATCGATATCCGTAGCAATTACTTCTGCAGAAACATCCCCTTCTACTGCCTCACAAATAGCAACATAGTGCTTTAATATGTTTTCACGTCCTGTAATTCCTTCTTTAGCCATTAAAGATGGGTTTGTTGTAACACCATCTAAAACTCCAAGAGCTTCCGCTTCTTTAATTTGATCTAGATTGGCTGTATCGATAAAAAATTTCATAATAAAAGTGTTTTGTTCAAAATTAGAGTTTATAATGGTTCTTTAGAAGTTTTTCGTAAGCTTTTTGTGGTAAAATCTTTTTCAAAGTCAAAGAAAACTTCTGCAACAAAGGACCGACAAGATAGTGTGGTCGTGGTTTTTTTAAATGGATAAGCTCCGCCACCCTATGGGCAATCTCAATAGGATCGTTTCCTCCGTCTACATGAGAATCCATGGTGTCTAAACTTTCTTGATATGCTTTTTGGTACGGAGACCCCTCAATAACAGGAGCATGAAAACGTCTTGAGGCAATATCTGTGGCATAATCACCCGGAGCAAGAGTCATCAGTCGAATTCCTTGTGCTGCAATTTCTAAACGTAGGGCTTCCGAAATAATATTCAATGCCCCTTTTGAGGCGGAATAGGCTCCTCTAAAAGGAAGACCCATATAGCCTGCAATTGAGGTTATGTTTATGATGATTCCGTTGTTGTTTTTTCGCATCAGAGGTAAAACCCCCTGAATCATGGCAAGCGGCCCAAAGAAGTTTGTTTCAAAATTAGCGCGGATAGCATCTAATGAAGTTTCTTCAACAGGACCTGTAATTCCAACGCCAGCGTTATTAATTAGCACGTCTATCTTGGTTTCCTTTTTTTCTAGTTCAATTAACAAAGCCTCAATAGAAGCAGCATCTGTTACATCGAGTGACAATAAGCTAAAAGGAAAATCCTCCGTATATTTTTTTGGGTCTCTACTGGTTCCGTAAACTGTATGACCTAGATTGTGTAAATGAAAAGCAATGGATTTTCCTAAACCTGAAGAAGCGCCGGTAACTAAGACTACGTAACCCATATTTGCGTTTTGTAAAGAAAAAAGGGCAAGCGACCTATATCACACCGCTACGACCATTTACCCTTGCTGCGTTCCCGCCCTGGGGGATTCAACAGGAGCTGGTTGTATAGGACTTGCCCGCTGCAAATATACATTGCAAACTCTTTTTGCACAATCATTTTGTGGTCTAAATTTCATAAACTACTTTTAACTAAATTATTTTTTATGAAATGGATTACTATGCTCCTGACTATCATTGCCCTGAAGAGCTGTGGCAACGAAAATAAGGATCCCAAAATAACCCTAAAGGTCAACCAAAAGACCTTTGTAACCGGAGATACGCTACAACTAAGCCTAAAAAACAAAAAAAATATAGTCCTAGATTCCATTCACTACACCGCTCGTGGTACTCGAATTGAATCTACCCATAGGTTTGAAGAAAATGCAGTTCTTGGCGATGTTCCTATACAGGCTAACCTATTCATTGAGGGGAATAAATACACTCTAAATTCTAATGTGCGCTTACTAAACAAGAATGCGCCGAGTTTATACACTTACACCCTACTAAACGAATTTCCGCACGATAAAGCTGCCTATACCCAGGGATTAGAATTTGATGGTGAAACGCTTTACGAAAGTACCGGGCTAAGAACGAAATCGAGCCTTAGAAAAGTAAATTATAAAACTGGAAAGGTTGAAAAGAAGATCGACTTAGACGCCTCTTATTTTGGAGAAGGACTGACGCTAATAAACGATAAAATAATCCAACTGACATGGCAAAGCAACACCGGTTTTGTGTACAACAAAGAGAATATGGAAATGGAGCGCAGCTTCGTTTACAACCAAAGTAAAGAAGGATGGGGTTTATGTAACGACGGAACCCAGCTGTATAAATCCGACGGATCGGCTAAAATATGGACCCTAGACGCCCAAACCCAAAAGGAGATCTCTTATGTGGAAGCGACCACCAACAAAACTATTGTTACGAAAATTAACGAGCTCGAATGGGTCAACGGATTCATCTACGCCAACACCTACCAAGCTCAGAAAGATGTTGTTGTAATTATTAACCCCAAGAACGGAGCCGTTGAGGGGATTGTGAATTTTGCTGGACTTCGAAAAAAAGTTGAACAAATTCCCAACCTAGACGTACTTAACGGAATTGCATACCACCCGGGGAGAAAAACATTTTTTGTAACCGGTAAAAACTGGAGCAAACTCTTTGAAGTAACCCTCCAAAAGAAATAAGTTGAAAAAATATACCCAAGAAGTTACCGTTACAGAAGCTCATCTAGACGAGTTACAGCACGTCAATAACGTTCAGTACTTACAATGGGTACAAGATATTGCCGGCGCCCATTGGCAAAGTTTAATAGCCAATTCTAAAGAAACCTATGGTCTTTGGATAGTACGCTCCCACCACATCGAATACAAACGCCAAGCAAAACTAGGCGACACCCTTTTAATAGAAACCCACGTAGCCCTTACCGAGGGTTTTTTAAGCGAACGAAAGGTTCTGTTTTACCTAGCAGGAACCAATACCCTTGTAGCTCAGTGCTCCACGCAATGGTGCTACCTAGACCCCGCCTCGCAGAAACTACTTCGAATTCCGCAAAACATAAGGACCTTATTTAGCTAAAATACCTATATTATAAAATACAATTTATAAGTAGTTTTTTAGTACATTTGACTAACAGCACCCAAATCTGTTCTATGTCATGAGAAACCTATGCCCCACCCCTTTATTTATTTTAAATACTGTAATCGATTCGTTGAGAGTGGCTTAAATTTTTATCCCCTTTTTGGGAGTTTGTTTTTATAAATGAAGAGTGACTCAAGGAATTGGGTAATAAATAACTCTTTGGTTGTTTGTTACAAAGCAAAAAGTTCAACAATACATGCCGATTTAGGAAGTATTGTGGAACAAAATAAAAATATAACCGAAATAAACACACTTAAAGGTGTGTATACACAATAGTTGGCAGCAACCTGAAAAATAAACCAAATGTTAGATAAACAAATAATTGACTTCAACGAAAACCTAATCGGACTTCGAGACTTTGTCGAATTAATCGACCCTTTTCTGACCGAAAAACTTGAGGAACACGACCAACATATCCAGCCAATAATATTATCTGCTATGCTCAAAGAGGTTTTGAGTAGTGGAGAAGATATAGAAGAAAAGGACAAGGAAAAGTTTATCGAATTTCAAGAAAAAATAACAAAGGAATTAGATGAAAAATATAAAGAAATTCCCGAGGTTAAGTTTGAGAAAAAAGATGACGATAGCGAAAAAGTAATGGCTATTAAGATTTCAAATTCCAACAGCGAAGTATCGAAACATCTTGATAATGTTAGAAAAAACAGAAAACACATCGAACAACTTTACACCAACTCGTTGATTTCTGCATTGAGTTCAGTGGAATGGTTTTTTTCTCAATTACTTCATTTCTTTTATGATAAACATCCAGAATCAGCAGGAGTTCAAAAAAGAACAATGACTCTAACTGAATTGAAAAGTTTTGGTTCCATAGAAGATGCTGAAAAATATCTCATTGACGTGAAAATTGATGAAATTTTGAGGGGTAATTTTGAAAGTTGGATTAATCTTTTAAAATCTGAATTATCACTTGAGTTAGGTTATCTAACAGATATAAAGGACGAATTAATTGAGGTTTATCAAAGGAGAAACCTTTTTGTCCATAATGGAGGAACTGTAAATTCAATTTATCTTTCAAAAGTTGATAAAAATCAAAGAAAAGGCGTATCAATTAATGACAGGCTAATAGTTGATAGGGATTATTTAGACAATGCTATTTGTAAATTACAGAAGGCTTTCATACTCATTGGGGCAGAATTATGGAAAAAATTGGGACCAGAAGACACAAATAGAGGTGAGATTTTAGGAGCTATTGTATATGAAAATTTGTTACACTCACGTTGGAACATCTGTGAAGGCTTGTGTTACTTTTCACTTAAAGACGCCCAAATTCATCCAGTTGACAAAGTAATAGCACAAATAAACTATTGGTTATGTAAAAAGGAAATTGGAGAATACAAATCAATAGAAACAGACATTATTAAAGCTGATTTTTCTGATAAAAAAGAGATTTTCCAATTAGGTTTATTTGCCTTAAGAGGAGAGACTGAAAAAGTTCTTGATATTTTACCTGTAGTACTTGATACAAATCAAACGAACATTGAACGATTAGAGGAGTTTCCAATTTTAAGAGAGTTTAGAGAAACTGAAGAGTATAAAAACTTTAAAAAGGAATCAAAGTTTTTTAAAGAGAAAAATAAAGAAGTAGTAACACCTGTAAAAGTTGAAAAAGAATAAAGGCAGCTGCCAACATTGTATAAAAATAATAGCGGTTTAATCGCTGAAATCAAAGCAAGTAAATATATAAAAGTCTGTGTTTAACCGAAAAGTAAGTACGTAAAAATCCGCTACTATTCTTATACGAGACCGTTACACAACCACAAACACCCCTCCAACCAAAAAACCCTCTACTCCGGGAGTAAAGGGTTTTTCACACATTATATAATTCTAAATTCTAAGCGTTGAACAGCGCTCTTCCTTTCATTAGTTCATTCACTTCATGACCAACTGCGGTGAGCACAGCTTCGTCTTGCGGCGCTTGGATTACGCGATCGATGAATCCAACAATCGTTTCCATATCGGCTTCGTTCAGTCCACGAGTGGTAATAGCTGCTGTACCTACACGAATCCCAGAAGTAACAAAGGGTGACTTATCGTCGAATGGAACCATGTTTTTGTTGGCTGTAATTTCAGCTTTTACAAGGGCTAATTCGGCATCTTTCCCAGTAATGTTTTTGTTGCGGAGGTCGATCAACATCATGTGGTTGTCAGTACCACCCGAAATTAACTTATAACCGCGGCTTACAAAAGCGGCAGCCATGGCAGCAGCATTCTTCTGTACACGGTGCATATAGTCTTTGTAGCTCGGTTGTAAACATTCCCCAAAGGCAATTGCTTTAGCAGCAATAACATGCTCTAGAGGTCCCCCTTGGTTCCCAGGGAATACCGCCATGTCTAATAAGTGAGACATTTTTCGAACAGTTCCGTTTTTAAGGGTAATTCCGAATGGGTTATCGAAGTCCTCCCCCATGAGGATCAATCCACCACGAGGCCCACGAAGGGTTTTGTGGGTAGTGGTTGTTACCACGTGACAGTGAGGAATTGGGTTACTTAAAATTCCCGTAGCAATTAACCCAGAAGGGTGTGAAATATCGGCGAGTAAAAAAGCACCTACTTCATCTGCGATTTTTCTAAACTTAGCAAAGTCAATATCACGAGAATAGGCAGAAGCCCCAGCAATAATCATTTTAGGTTGCACTTCTTTAGCGATCTCAAGGATGTTATCGTAGTCTAAACGACCCGTTTCTTCTTGTACCCCATAGAAATGTGGCTTGTACAAACGTCCCGAAAAGTTAACCGGAGATCCGTGCGTTAGGTGTCCACCATGCGAAAGGTCAAACCCAAGGATGCTATCTCCTGGCTTAATAAAAGCATGAAAAACAGCAGTATTAGCCTGAGATCCAGAGTGCGGTTGAACGTTCGCGTAGGCAGCTCCAAAAAGCTCCTTAGCGCGGTCGATTGCCAATTGCTCAACTTTGTCTACCACTTCACAACCTCCATAGTAACGTTTACCTGGATATCCTTCGGCATATTTGTTAGTTAAAACAGAACCAGTAGCCTCCATTACAGCAGGACTGGTAAAATTCTCGGAAGCAATTAGTTCAACTCCATTCAGCTGTCTAGCCTCTTCTTCATTAATCAGGTCAAAAACAATAGTGTCTCTTTGCATAGTGTAAAATTAGGGTACAAAAATACACAATTGAAGCGTTATTTTATAATTGAAATATACTTTTCAAGAAAACTTATTAAGGAAGCAATTAACAACGGGATAAAATCTAAAATTCTTCCCAGAAATTGGTTGTAAAAGTATCGTAATACTTAGGCAGAACTTCGTTTTTCTCTTCCATTGCCTCGAAGGTCGCTTCATCGATAGGCTCGTAATCGAACACGCGAAGCTCGTATTGAGACTGAGAAGAAACAGCAAAGTCCAATCGCATCGAAACTTGATTCTGCTTCCTCCTCCCCTTTACAAACTTGTTTTTCTCGATGAATTTTAGGGGGCGGTCTAAAGAAAAAACAGAACCTTTTTTAATCTGTAAATAGGTCAGCGTGTATTGGTTGTTCTTGTTTTTAGAGAACATCATGCGTCCTTCTTTTTGGTTTTGATCAATGGTTACTCCCAATAACTTCAGCTTAAAAAGGGATTTTACATTCTTAAAATCCAAGCGGGTAACCCCAAAATCCTCAGAATTAATGTGGAGGGTTCCTTCAAAATCTTCGCGCCCTTTGGGTCGATAGCGGATGATATAGTTTAGGTCATTACCCTCGAGGGTTAATTCAGGTTCAGAGAACGTATAGCGGTTGGGTTTATCGAGTACATTTAAATCGGAATTATCAGCGAAGAACAACTCGGAATAAAGACCAGCAATATTTTTTTTTCGGTATTTAGCAAAGTTCTCTTGCTCTTCTAACTTCCGTGCGGCTTCTTTCTTTTCAAATTCTTTAAGCTGATTCAAATCGGTACTGTCCGCTTCTTCTAGTCCCGTGATATCCATATCCCCACCAAAGAAAAAACCTGATTTTACCTTAAAATACGAATTGGGTTTGAGGTTTTCTTTTAAAATATCGCCCAGCCCTTCTTGTAAAGATTCGTACAATTCGTCCCCCTTATCGTAGGTCTGACGGGCTTTTATTAAATTAATTTTTTGGTTGTCTTCTTCAAAATTCCCTGCATAATAGGCCAGAGTTTCTGTAGTATATTTGTTTGTTCTGGGCATATACTGTAAAAAACTATCGACTAAGGCACGGTTGAGTTCTACAATTGATGATTTGTATTTGTCGATGTTCACTCGGGTGATGTTCTGGGAATACACACTTTTATGAAACAGACGTTTTTTGCTGTAATCAGTAGAATAATTTTGCTCCAAGCGGTCTTTTGCCAGGGACAATATCTTTTCAGTGGTATAATTCTTATTGGTTAAAATAACATTGTCTAAAGCAATTGCTTCGGGCATAACATAAAGAATGCTGTCTTTGAGCTCTTTTAAGTCTACCGCAAGCCGATCGTATCCCATGGAAGAAACAAAGAGCGAGTCGTTTATTAGAACTTGCTCCGGAACCAACTCAAAATATCCCGCTTCATCGGTTATTAATCCTCTGTTATTAGAAAAATGAACCGTTGCATACGGAATGGGTTTCGAGCTTAAAGTATCTACTACTTGAATTTGCTTCGACTGCGCATTGGAAACAAAAAAGGTTAGGAATAGTAAGAAGGAAGGGTTGAATCTCATGGGCTTATTTTATGTAAAAATAAGAATTCAAGGGATTGGATTGCTGCTTTTTCTTAAATTAAATGTTGTGTGTTGCGGTTTCTGTCCAGAACAAGATTTTTTTTAAAAAAATTGATTTGGGCTTTTTGGTTCCCATTTAAATGAAGATGCATTTAAAAAGACGAAACACAAGAAGATAAACGGGATTATTAAAAATATACTCTTTAAAAACTAAAAGAATAAAGTTACCTTTGTTGTCCATGTTACAAAAGAAAATTAACATACAAAACAAGAAGGCACGGTTCGAATATGAGATCATCGATCAATATACTGCTGGAATTGTTTTAACAGGAACCGAGATTAAGTCCATTCGCGAAAGCAAGGCTTCCATTACGGAGAGTTTTTGTGAATTTAATGAACGTGGAGAGTTGTTTGCTGTAAACATGTACATCGAGGAATATTTGTACGGAACGCATTACAACCACAAACCCCGATCTACCAGAAAACTTTTACTGAACAAAAAAGAGTTGAAAAAACTCAATAAAGAAGTACGTAATGTGGGACTAACGATTGTTCCGCTACGCTTGTTTTTATCCGATAAGGGCTATGCCAAAATGCTAATCGCGCTTGCTCGCGGAAAGAAAATACACGATAAACGAGATGTGATTAAAGATCGTGATAACAAAAGAACCTTGGATCGTGTGAAAAAGGAATTCAAGAAATAAAATCTCCTAGTTTTTATCTTTCAACATCGGAACAAACTTAAATGTCCCGAAGGTTTCCTTATCAAATTCTTTTTCTGAAATACGTGTAAATCGGGTCATAATTTGTTCTTCGATTCCAATCGGAATTACCAAACGTCCGCCAACGGCAAGCTGTTGTAACAACGGTTTTGGCACAGAAGGAGCCCCAGCGGTAACAACAATGGACTTAAAGGGAGCCTCGTTTGGAAGTCCCAAATAACCATCTCCAAAGATTACTTTCTTTGGGTATAAATTAAGTTTTGTAAATAAGCGTTTGGTTTTCTTAAAAAGTTCCTGCTGCCGTTCTATGGTATATACTTTTACGCCTAAAGCTAATAAAACTGCGGTTTGATAGCCCGATCCTGTTCCTATTTCTAACACCTTATCCCCCGATTTTACTTCTAAAAGTTGCGATTGAAATGCTACGGTATAGGGATGAGAGATGGTCTGGTCTGCAGCAATCGGAAATGCTTTGTTATCGTAGGCGTGAGTCGCTAACCCGGGATCCATAAACCAATGTCGTGGCACCTGTAACATGGCTTCTAAAACTGCAGAATCCGAAATGCCCATTGCAGCCAAACGTTCTATTAATAGTTTTCGTTGACCTTGATGTTTGGCAGAGTCCAAAGGTGTATTCATGGCTTCAAAAATAAACAATAAATTGGCTTTTATTAAAAACTTTAAAGGGAAATTAATTCTTAAAATGTACCTTTGAGGAGCTATCAATTTTATGACTATCAAAGAATGAAAAAACTACAAGCAGGAGTTTTAGGCGCAGGACACTTAGGGAAAATTCACCTCAGACTTTTAGAACAATCTGAAAGCTATGATTTAGTTGGTTTTTATGATCCCGATAAAAACGCTGCTGCTGCCTTAGCTGAGAAAGAAGGTTATACCGCTTTTGACTCGATCGAAGAATTAATTGCTGCAGTTGAAGTGGTCGATATTGTAACTCCCACGGTTGTTCATCATGAAATGGCGCTGCAGTGTTTAGCTGCAGGGAAACATGTTTTTATCGAAAAACCCATTACGCAAACGGTGGCCCAAGCTGAAGAAATTGTAGCCCTAGCAAACGAAAAAGGACTGAAAGGTCAAGTAGGTCACGTTGAACGTTTCAATCCCGCATTTAAAGCGATTAAAAGCCACATAGAGAACCCCATGTTCATTGAAGCACACAGGCTTGCAGAATTTAATCCCAGAGGAACCGATGTTCCTGTTATCTTGGATTTAATGATTCATGATATTGATGTGATTCTTAGCGTTGTAAATTCTAAAGTAAAAAACGTAAGTGGATCTGGAGTTTCTGTCATCAGTGAAACCCCTGATATTGCGAACGCTCGTATAGAATTCGAAAACGGTTGCGTGGCTAACTTAACAGCAAGCAGAATATCGCTTAAGAACATGCGCAAGACTCGTTTCTTCCAGAAAGATGCTTATATAGCAGTCGATTTCCTGACCAAAAAAGTCGAAGTAGTTAAAATGAAAGACGCTCCCAAAGAGCCCGGAGAATTTGATCTAATCCTTCAAAATGCAGAAGGAGTCAAAAAACAAATCTATTTTGAACCCCCAACCATTGAGGAGTCGAATGCAATTTTAGAAGAACTAGACACTTTTGCTGATTCTATAAATAACAATACCGAACCCATAGTAACTTTGGGTCACGCTACGGAAGCCCTTCGAGTTGCTCATCAAATAATTAGTTGCTTTAAATAATGAATATAAAAAACATAACAGTCGTTGGTTGCGGAACCATGGGGAATGGAATTGCACATTGTTTTGCTCAAAATAACTTTGAAGTTCATTTGGTTGATATTTCTGAGGAAAACCTTAAAAAAGCACGGGCTGTAATTGAAAAAAATTTAGAACGTCAGATTGCACGTTCCATCATTGGTGCTGAAGATAAACCAGAAATACTAGGTAGAATCAAAACGACAACAAACTTAGATGCTGCCGTTAAAGGATCCGATTTAGTTGTAGAAGCAGCCTCAGAAAATAGTAGTGTTAAGGAATCCCTATTCAAGCAAATCGATGCTGTAGCTCCAGAACACTGTATATTAGCATCGAACACCTCTTCGATTTCGATTACCAAATTAGCGTCTTATACGAAAAGACCCGAAAAGGTAATTGGTATGCATTTTATGAATCCAGTACCTGTGGTTCGTTTGATTGAAGTAATTTCTGGGTTCAAAACCTCTGAAGAAACCCTGAATGTTATTTCAGATCTTTCAAGAGAAATAGATAAAGTCCCGCTTCCTGCAAAAGACTATCCAGGTTTTGTAGCAAACAGAATCTTACTTCCGATGATTAATGAAGCGATCGAAACCTTATTTCAAGGAATTGGTGGCGTTTCTGAAATTGATCAAATGATGAAATTAGGAATGGGACATCCAATGGGACCTCTTCAATTAGCAGATTTTATTGGACTTGATGTTTGTTTATCTGTTCTTGAAGTTCTGCATGAGGGCTTTGGGAATCCAAAATATGCTCCCACTCCCCTGTTAATCAATATGGTTCAAGCTGGAAATTTAGGCGTAAAATCTGGAGTTGGATTTTATGACTACCGAGCAGACCGCAAAAATCCAACGGTAGCAGCTCAATTTATCTAAGATGGAAATTCAAAAACAAATTAAAGAACTTCTGAGTACACTCCCAGAAAACGTAAGCCTTGTAGCGGTTTCTAAGACAAAACCAAACGAAGACCTCGAAGCCGCTTACGAAGCGGGTCAACGTATATTTGGAGAAAATAAAATTCAGGAAATGACCCAAAAATGGGAAAGCCTGCCTAAAGATATTGAGTGGCACATGATTGGGCATGTACAAACCAATAAGGTGAAATATATGGCGCCTTATGTTGCGCTTATTCATGGGGTTGATCGCTACAAACTTTTGAAAGAAATAAATAAGCAGGCCGCAAAAAACAAGAGAGTAATCGACTGTTTACTTCAAATGCATATTGCCCAAGAGGATACTAAATTCGGGTTTAACAGAGCTGAATTAGAGGCGGTTATTTTAGATTTAAAAACAAACCCACTCCCAAATATTCGCATAACAGGACTTATGGGAATGGCAACGTTTACAAACAACGAAGATCAAATTCGCTCGGAGTTTAAAAGTTTAAAAAACACCTCAGATTGGTTGCAAAATCACCTACAAGATGCAAAGACCGTATCTATAGGAATGAGTGGAGATTATAAAATTGCGATTGAAGAAGGCAGCACAATGATTCGAGTTGGGAGTAAAATATTTGGATCTAGAAACTATTAAGAAATGTACGCAATTCTAGATATTGAAACCACTGGTGGAAAGTTTAACGAGGAAGGAATTACCGAAATTGCAATTTATAGGTATGATGGTCAAAAAGTAGTTGATCAGCTTTCTAGTCTTGTAAATCCACTCCGAGAAATTCAACCGTTTGTTGAGCGTCTGACCGGGATTAACAGTAAAATGCTGGTTAATGCTCCGAAATTTTTTGAATTAGCCAAGCGCATTGTGGAAATAACGGAAGGCTGCGTGCTAGTCGCTCATAATGCAGAATTTGATTATCGAATTCTACAAACAGAATTCAGAAGACTTGGCTTTGCATTTGAAAGTAAATCACTCTGCACGGTTGCACTCTCACAAAAACTCTTGCCAGAGGCAGAATCCTACAAACTAGGGAACTTAGTTCGTTCTTTAGGAATTCCCATCACGGACCGTCACCGCGCGCATGGTGATGCTTTGGCAACGCTTGAGTTGTTTAAGCTACTCTTAGAAAAAGATAGTGAAAAAGAAATCATAAGCACCTATGTTAAAGAACTTAACAAAAATAAAGTACCTGTAAAATTCTTAAACGTAATAGAAGAACTTCCTTCCGAAATTGGAGTGTATTACATTCATGATTCAGAGGGAAATATCATTTATATTGGTAAAAGTAAAAACATTAAAAAACGTGTTCTCAATCACCTAACGGGCAGCAATTCTAAAGCGGTTAAAATTCAAAAGAAACTAGCACGTGTATCCTATGAACTCTGTGGAAATGAATGCATAGCACTTCTAAAAGAGCAACACGAAATTAAGAGTAATCAGCCCGTTTTGAATCATGCGCTTAAATTCAGATCCTTTGCCATGGGGATTCGATTGGATACAACTACACCGTACTACAGGCTTATTATTGAACCTGTTATTCATGAAGACGAATATCTGGATGTTTTTAAAAACAAAAAAGATGCAAATCGGAAGCTTCGAAAGTGGATTGAGGAATTTACGCTTTGCGAAAGTCAAACCTCATTAGGTAATCCAAATAAAGCCTGTTTTGGACATGGTCTTAAAGAATGTAACGGGGCTTGTGTAGGCGATGAATCCACTTCAACTTACAATAAGCGGGTACTCAAAATCCATGAAAGCCTTCAATATCCTCACAAAAACATGCTTTTGATTGACAAAGGAAATGGAAACGGTGAAAAGAGTTTTGTTTATATAAAAGATGCTGTATTTCAAGGGTATGGATACTTTAAATTAAACCATCAGATTAAAACAATAAAGGCGATAGAAACACGATTGACCCCAATTGAAAACAACAGAGACACTCAAGCTTTGGTTCGTAGCTTCATCAGAAGAAAGAAATATAAAAAAATCATTGATTTAGATGCAGTGTAAAATTTCTTAACTTAGTACATATATATGAATTCTAAGAAAATACCCTACTGGAAACACCGTTTACATGAAATTGTTTACGAAGCGGATACTAAAGCCGGAAGACGTTTTGACTTAATACTCTTGGTTCTTATTATTCTCAGTGTCGTATTAGTAATTTTAGAGAGTGTTCCTGAGATACACAATGAATACGATGCGTTATTCGATGCATTAGAATGGATCATAACCGGTCTTTTTACGTTAGAATATATAACACGACTCATCGCCATTAAAAAGCCGCTAAGTTATGTTTTTAGTTTTTATGGCATCATCGATTTATTATCAACTATACCCAAGTATATTTCTTTATTCCTAGTAGGAACAGAATCTCTAATAGCCTTACGAGCTCTAAGGTTATTACGTGTTTTTAGAATTTTAAAAATTACCCGATACATTGGAGAGTCTAATTTTTTGATTAAGGCATTATACGCGAGTCGGGCCAAAATATCGGTCTTCTTATTTGCAGTATTCATTCTCTGTATCATTTTTGGAACTTTAATGTATTTAATCGAGGGAGAAGTAAATGGGTTTACGAGTATTCCTAGAAGTATTTATTGGGCCATTGTAACCATGACAACCGTTGGTTATGGAGATATTGCTCCACAAACTCCTTTAGGACAACTTCTAGCTTCTTTCATCATGATTATGGGTTACGGAATCATAGCAGTACCCACAGGAATAGTGTCTTCAGAAATTACAGCCCAGTCCAATCAAGTCGATACCAATACACAAGCATGTTTGCAGTGTAATAACGAAAATCATAAAGATGGAGCTGTTTTTTGTCATGCATGCGGAACTACATTAAACGATGAATTCTAAAAGACTTCTTTATGTTGCGGGCCCTACTGCTTCGGGCAAGACAGCGCTTGCTATTGCATTAGCTCAAAAATTTAAAACAGAAATCATCTCCTGTGACTCCCGACAGTTTTATAAAGAAATGACCATCGGAACTGCAGTACCGGAAACCAATGAATTATCTGCTGTTCCTCATCATTTTATACAACAACTAAGTATTCACGAACCTTATAGTGTTGGAGCTTTCCAAAGAGAAGCTTTAGCTGTTTTAAAAAGATTATTTAAAACTAAAGATACCGTTATTTTAGTTGGAGGTTCAGGAATGTATGCTGATGCTCTGATTGAAGGGTTGGACGTATTTCCTGATGTAAATCCACAAATCCGAATAGGTTTGAAGGAGCAGCTTGAAAAAGAAGGACTGGACAAATTAGCAGAGAAATTAAAAGAATTAGATCCTGGATACCATCAAAAAGTAGATTTAGGCAATCCCCAACGTATAATTCGAGCTCTAGAGGTTAGTATAGCTAGTGGTTTGCCCTACTCCTCTTTCTTAGGAAATAAAAAAGCACCTGATTTTTTTACCACAAAAAAAATTGTAATTCAATGGGAGCGTCAAAGTCTGTATGATCGCATCAATAAACGTGTAGATTTCATGGTGGATGCAGGTCTTGAAGAAGAGGTGCGAAATCTTTACACATACAGAGAAATCAATGCTTTACAAACAGTTGGTTACCGAGAATGGTTTTCTTATTTTGATGGAGCTTTCGATAGAACTACTGCGATAGAAGAAATTAAAAAAAATACAAGACGGTATGCCAAACGACAAACTACTTGGTTTAAACGGTATACTGATGCTGTTCTTGTTCAGGGAAATTCTGAGATTAGCTCAATTCTTAAAGAATTTTAACCTGCTAGTTATCCATAAAAGCAACTGCTAGTTTTAGGTCATCATAGCTGATGGTTCCCCCTAAACGTCTATGAACAGAAGTCAAACTGATGGGAGCATTTTTCGGCTCTTTGTCATAAGCTAATTTTACCTTTTTAATTAAGGATGCTTTAGGTCGGTAATAACTTAAATCTACGGAAGGGTTGTCTTTTCTTATTTTGATTAAGTGACCCGATATGGTTCCCAGCGTAAGGCCTCTAATCTCGGCTATTTTCTCAAGGCTTACTTGTTGTTTCAAGTGCATGAGGGTTACTTCATAAGTAGGCTGTTTACCTTCACTTTTTGCTTTTAGTTTATTCTTCTGCTTGGTGATTTCTTTTTTATTGATCAAACCACCGCTATTACGAATAAACGTTTTTGATAAAAGATCCAACTCCTCTAAATTAAAAGCATTGTCTGCATCTTGAGATAGTTCTTGAAAACGTAAATCTGCTTTGTATGCAAGGGAATCAACCTCTAGAGCTGTTTTATTCAACCCCTTAAGATTCAAGCTCTCTAGCTTTTTTAATCTTGATAAGGCTACATATCCTTGACCCATTTCAAAGGTTTTAGAGAGATCAATTTCTGCTGAGTCAAGGGTCATTCCTTGGCATTTGTGAATGGTAATCGCCCAAGCCAAACGCAATGGAATTTGATTGTAATTAGCCAATGTTTTTCCAGTATCGTCCATAATGCTCCAATCCTCCTTGGCTGCATAAATAGTTCGTCCATCCAGTAACTTCACAGAAGGAATTCCTTCGTCATTAAAGCCAATTACTGTACCCAGAGACCCGTTTACATATCGTTTGTCTTTATCATTCTTTACAAACATAACTTTTGCTCCTACTTTAAAAGTAAGCTCCTCTCCTGCCAATACAGATTTCTTAAGTGTCTCTATCAGTAATTTATTTCCTTTTGTTTCTGCTACATATTTCTTAGAAACACCCGATAGTTTAGATAAATGTTCTTTGTTTATACGATCGACATCTACATTATGGGTGTATAATTTTGTGGGCTCAACATCAGATTTTAGTTTGTTATCCGATGACTTTAGAAGTTTATCATAATTTTCATTTGAAATACAACCCCTTCTAATTTCATTTAAAATTAAATTGAGATCATTATCATTCTGCCGGTATTGCTCTGTCAAGTAACAAACTGACATACTAGCATTTACCCATGCCTGTGACATAAATGCAAATTTTTCTTTGCTTGTTTCCCCAGGACTACCAATAGGCGGAAGCTGAAAAAAGTCTCCACACAAGACTACTTGTACTCCTCCAAAAGAAAGAAGAGGATCTTGAAAATATCGAAGTACTTGATCAACTGCATTGAGCTGATTTAAATGCAACATGGATATTTCATCAATGATTAGAACTTTAACCTTTTCTAAATGGGTCTTCAGGTATTTCTTGGTTTTCATATTAGCCAAATCTCTTTGGGTAACAGATTCTTTAATACCAATTCCCGACCAGGAGTGGATCGTCATACCATTCATATGGGTAGCAGCAATTCCGGTAGATGCGGTTACGGCAACAATAATTTTTCGTTCTTTTAAAAACCTAATGTACTGGTTAAGAACAAAGGTTTTACCAGTCCCTGCAGAACCTGTTAAAAAAACATTTTTTCCAGATTTTAATAGTGCTAAGGCTTTTTCTTGTTGCATATTGTGAATGTATTAAAATAGAGATACATTTCTATAAAAATTGAATGAATATTTATGTTTAAAACAATACTTATATTCAAATATCCAAATGAAGTTCAACTCTTAAATTCAAATAAAGAAATACAACACTAAAATCTTAATGAGTCTTAAAAACTATTAAAATGAGTAATAGGTAAAATAATCAATATCAATTAATTACTTTCTTCTTCCCTCTCCTTCTTTTAGGACTACTCTAGAGGGGGTATCCACTCCATTAATAATCGTATGGGTTCCTAGAGCTATTGCACGAATAGTTTCTGTGATTATTTCCATATCGAGAGTATCTGCTTCATCAGAAACCTTGTGATAATGCTTATCTACATCGATAGGTACCGTAGAAAAGGTATGTGATGGAATCCCTAAACGGGCCAAACTAGCGTTGTCTGATCTAAAAAACAAGCGTTGCGTTGGATACGGATCTGGAAACAACTGATACCCTGTTCCTTTTAAGTTTTTTTGGATGATAGTCCCAAAGTCAGAACGATCAAAACCCGTTAACCAAGCTGTTTTTGGACCATAACTAGAATTTTTACCAATCATTTCGATGTTGATACCAGCTATGAATTGTGCTGCATTTACATCTTTTCCGAAATGTCTAGAGCCCAATAAACCCATTTCTTCCCCAGTAAAAGCTACGAATATTAAAGTACGTTCGTTATTTCCTAGTGCAGTAAAATATTCCGCTAGAGCTAGAACAGCAGTTGTTCCAGATGCGTCGTCATCTGCTCCATTGTAAATTAAATCCCCCGTTCCCTCTTCTTTTACACCTAAATGATCGTAATGTGCAGAAACAACAACATATTCATCTTTTCTACTCTTCCCCTCCAATACGCCAATGACATTGAACATTTCAATATCTCGAGCAATGAAATTCTGACGATAGCTCGATAAATTATTGTATTTGGTTAGGCCTATTCTCTCGAATTCTGATTCAATATATTGAGCTGCTTTCTCAATCCCGGGAGTTCCAGTTTTTCTTCCTTCCATAGCATCAGAAGCTAGGGTATACAAGTGTTTTTTTACAGTTTCTGTTTTTATAGTCCCTGTGCTTTCTTGTGAAACAACAAGCTGAAAGCTGATGAAAAATAAAATAAAAAGAGAAGTGTTTTTCATGAGATATGTTTTAAATGATTGGATTTTAAAATAGAACTAATTTACTCCATGCTTAATTCTCCTGGAATAAGAACAGCATGTGCTCCATCGGTTAATTCGTTTACTCGAAGTTCCATTAAAGGAGCGTATTCTTTGGAAGTAATGAAACCATAGGCCAGATCTTTGGTGGGGAACTTCATGAGTACAGTCCAATTACCAAAAGTGATCCCTTCAAGGGTTCTAGCATTTTTAGTTGCTGCTAGTAAGGATCCTTTATATTTTTCTAGAATGGGTAAAAAAGGAGCACCATATTGAGAAAAATAATCTTCATGATTCTTAACAGCCATTTGTCCAAAAATATAAACGGAGGATTCCATTAATTGATTGATTTAGAGGTTATACATTAAATCGGAAATGCATTACATCTCCATCAACCACAAGATACTCTTTTCCTTCAACACGCATTCTTCCAGCCTCTTTTACTTTAGCTTCAGTTTCATGTTGAACATAATCTTCATAAGAAATAACTTCAGCACGTATAAACCCTTTTTCAAAATCGGTATGAATTACACCAGCTGCTTGTGGAGCGGTAGATCCAATGTTAATGGTCCAAGCACGGACTTCTTTAACTCCAGCTGTAAAATAGGTTTGTTGTTTTAGCAGTTGGTAAGCCTTACGAATAAGTTTTGCTGCTCCAGGTTCTTCTAAACCTAAATCGTCCAAAAAGAGTTTACGCTCTTCATAGGTTTCTAATTCATTAATATCAGCTTCCACACTAATTGCTAAAATCAAGACTTCTGCTTGTTCATCAGCAATTAATTCTTTTACTTGTTCTACATATGCATTACCAGATGCCGCTGCTTCCTCTGAAACATTACAAACGTACAAAACAGGTTTGTCTGTAATAAGCTCAAGAGTGCTTATAATTTCTTCTCGTTCTTTTTCTGTAAAATCGAGAGAGCGAACATTTTTAGATTGCTCTAAACCTTCTTTAATTCTATTTAAAACTGCTTGAAGTTTTTGGGCTTCTTTATCTCCTGTTCGAGCAGCACGATTAACTTTTTCGAGTCTCTTTTCGATTGTTTCAAGATCTTTTAATTGAAGTTCAATATCGATGATTTCTTTATCACGAATTGGATCAACAGAACCTTCCACATGAATGATGTTATCGTTATCAAAACATCTCAACACATGTATAATAGCGTCTGTTTCTCTGATATTGGCTAAAAACTGATTCCCAAGCCCTTCCCCTTTACTCGCTCCTTTGACTAGTCCTGCGATATCTACGATCTCAACAGTTGCCGGAATTACTTTTTCAGGGTTTACAAGCTCTGATAACTTCTCTAAACGAGGATCCGGAACATTTACTACTCCTATGTTAGGTTCAATAGTACAAAAAGGAAAATTTGCACTCTGTGCCTTTGCATTTGATAAACAATTAAAAAGGGTTGATTTACCTACGTTAGGTAATCCGACGATTCCTGCTTTCATTTAGAATATTTTTTTGCGAATATACAATCTCTATTTTCTGCCTAATATATAATTGATAAAAAAATTAAGGTTTAATGACACATCTTAAAATCTAAAAAACAAAAATATATATTTTAATACATGAAATACAACTCTTATATGGGTTATTTTTCGTTTATTAGATGGATTAATTTTAACCTTAAATCTTATTATGAAAAAAACTATTCTAAGCCTTTTACTTCTTTGTA
Organism: Candidatus Arcticimaribacter forsetii; assembly: GCF_910589745.1. GTDB lineage: Bacteria > Bacteroidota > Bacteroidia > Flavobacteriales > Flavobacteriaceae > Arcticimaribacter > Arcticimaribacter forsetii. Next base: position 1,113,032 of record NZ_OU342399.1, on the reverse strand, counting down.
GCATTAGCTTTGCTTTTGCACAAACTACAGTATCGGGTATTGTAAAAGACAACAACGGGGATGCTGTTCCTAGAGCAAACATTGTTGAAAAAGGCACCACCAATGGTACGGTTACTGATTTTAATGGAAGTTACACCATTGAAGTTACTGCAAACTCAAAACTGTTATTCAGTTATGTTGGATATGGAACAATAGAAGTTTCAGTTAATGGTCAAGACACACTTGATGTTGTTTTATCAGAAAGTCAATCCTTAAGTGAAGTAGTATTAACAGGAAGCAGAACTGCTCCTCGAAGTAATGTCGACACTGCTTTACCCATTGATGTAGTTTCGTCAAAAGACTTAGTATCAACAGGTCAAGCTACTTTCGATAAGGCGCTTCAGTACAAGATACCATCATTTAACACGGTTCAAACTCCTGTAAACGATGCGACTTCATTACTAGACCCTTATGAAATTAGAAACATGGGACCTTCCAGAACGTTAATTCTTATCAACGGAAAACGTAAAAATCTTAGTGCTTTACTCTATACACAAACCTCTCCGGGTCGTGGTGAAACTGGTGCAGATATTTCTGCGATTCCTACTGACGCTATCAAGCGTGTAGAGATTTTACGTGATGGTGCGTCTGCACAATACGGGTTATCACTTCAGTCAATTAGGAACTATGTTTAACTTATCTCTTAACTACAAATTTTAACGATTTAAGATAAGATCAAATAAAAAAGGCTACTCAATGAGTAGCCTTTTTTTATGATATGAATCAAAAGATTATTCTGGGTGCATAAAACGTTGTTTCCCCAAAAGCACTTCTTCGCTTTCCACATTATCTTCATCAGGAACGCAGCAGTCTACAGGGCATACCGCAGCACACTGAGGTTCGTCATGAAACCCTTTGCATTCAGTACACTTATCAGGAACAATATAGTAAAACTCATCAGAAACAGGTTCTTGAACTTCATCGGCATCCACTTCTTTTCCGTCAGGCAAAACAACAGCACCTTCTAATGAGGTTCCATCCTTATAACGCCAGTCATCAGCTCCCTCATAAATTGCAGTATTAGGACATTCTGGTTCACATGCTCCACAATTTATACACTCATCTGTTATAATTATAGCCATAGTAGGATTTCTTTTAGTTAAATTTGCGTCAAAAGTAAGACCTTATAGTTTATTCTACAAATAATGATCCAACAAGAACAACGAATAATTGCATTTAATCGCCTTGGCAAATTTTTAAGAGAGATTAATCCTGAAAATCCAACCTATGATTCTCTTTTTGAAGTAGTCTATAAAGCGAAAGATAATAATGGATGGTTTTCTAAAGAAAATGTTTTAAAATCTTTTGCTGCATGGGGTGAATTACTCAATAAACAAGAACTAACACTTTGGACTGAGAAGTACCAATTTGATCAAGCTGAACCTAAAACAGTCGGTCTGGTATTGGCTGGAAATATTCCTCTTGTAGGATTTCATGATGTTTTAAGCGTACTGATTAGTGGAAATAAAGCTCTTGTTAAATGCTCTTCTTCCGACCCTTTACTCATCGCTTTTCTGATTAACAAATTACAAGAATTTGAGCCTGGATTTAATGATTATATCGAATTCACAAAAGAAAGATTTACAGATTTTGATGCTGTAATTGCAACTGGAAGTAACAATGCGGCTCGCTATTTTGAATATTATTTTTCTAAAGTTCCAAACTTAATACGTTCTAATAGAAATGGAGTTGCTATTCTTGAGGGTAATGAAACAAAGGAACAACTCGAAGCGTTAGCAATTGACATTATTCAATATTATGGCTTAGGATGTAGAAGCACTTCAAAGGTTTTCGTTCCTAAAGGATATGATTTAAACTTAATATTTGGTGCGCTTTACCCGCACAACAACCTAATGGATTCTGCAAAATACGCCAATAACTACGATTACAATAAAGCGGTTTATTTGATGAGTCAGTTTGATATCCTCGACAATGGATTCTTTATCCTTAAAGAAGATTCTTCTTACTCTTCCCCTGTTGCGTGCTTACATTACGAATATTATGAGAACCTTGAAGAATTAGAAAATAAATTGAAAATTGATCGTGATTTGATTCAATGTGTTACTTCAAATTTTGAAGGGAAAGGTCATTTTCCTTTTGGAAAAGCACAAGAACCAAATCTTTGGGATTACGCAGATGGTAAAAACACGCTGGATTTTTTAAACATATTAACTTAATATGTTAAAAATTCAAATAAAAAATGCAGGATTAATAGGCATTTTTTAATAGGTAATACAGATATTTGCACCTTAAATATATATATGAAAAAGCATAACTTTAGCGCAGGTCCTTCAATACTACCTGCTTCAGTAATGAAGAAAGCCTCTGAAGCCGTAATAGATTTTAATGGTTTGGGACTTTCATTGATCGAAATCTCACACAGGAGTAAAGAATTTATTGCTGTTATGGAACGTGCACAAGATTTAGCGCTTGAACTTACAGGGCTTAAAGGAAAAGGATATAAAGCACTTTTTCTTCAAGGAGGTGCTAGTTCACAATTCTTAATGGCCGCATATAATTTATTAGAAAACAAAGCGGGTTATATTAATACAGGAGCTTGGTCTAACAAAGCAATAAAAGAAGCTAAGTTATTTGGCGAAGTGGTAGAAGTTGCTTCCTCTAAGGATCAAAACTTCAACTACATTCCAAAAGGAGACGAAATTCCTGCTGATCTTGATTATCTACATATAACAACAAACAACACCATATTTGGAACTCAGTTTCAAGAAATTCCGGAAACTAACGTACCCCTTATTGCGGACATGAGTTCTGATATTTTTTCAAGAGTAATTGATTATTCAAAATTTGATCTTTTCTACGCAGGTGCTCAAAAAAACATGGGTCCTTCAGGAACTACCTTAATTATTGTAAAAGAAGAGATTTTAGGAAAGGTAAATCGTACTATTCCTTCAATGATGGATTATCAAGTACATTTAAAAAGTGACAGTATGTTTAATACACCTCCTGTATTTCCTATATACACTTCTATGTTAACCTTAGAATGGTTGCAGGAAAATGGTGGTTTAGCAGGCATTGAAAAACACAACAAAGAAAAAGCTGCTTTGATATATAATGAAATCGACCGCAATTCTGCTTTTGTTGGTTTTGCAGCGAAAGAAGACCGTTCCTTTATGAACGCTACATTTAATCTAGCTGAAGGAATTGACGGAACAGCATTTGACAATCTTTGGAATGAAGCAGGAATTAGTGGATTAAAAGGACATAGATCTGTTGGTGGATATCGTGCATCAATTTATAATGCATTACCAATAGAAAGTGCACAACTTCTTGTAGAGGTTATGCAAAAATTTGAAAAAACTCTTTAAAAAATATAAATGAAAGTATTAGCAAACGACGGAATATCTCAAAGTGGTGTAGATGCCCTTAAAGCAAATGGATTTGAGGTAATAACTACCAATGTAGCACAAGAACAATTGATTAGTTACATAAACGAAAATGAAATTACAGTTTTACTGGTTAGAAGTGCAACCACTGCTCGTAAAGATTTAGTTGACTCCTGCCCTTCTCTAAAGATAATTGGAAGAGGTGGTGTTGGAATGGATAATATTGATGTTGAATACGCTCGTGAAAAAGGGTTAAAAGTAATCAATACTCCTGCTTCATCTTCTGCATCTGTAGCAGAATTAGTTTTTGCTCATTTGTACGGTGGTGTTCGTTTTTTATATGATGCGAATAGAAACATGCCTTTAGAAGGAGAATTAAACTTCAAAGGACTTAAAAAAGCATATGCCAAAGGGATTGAGCTAAGAGGGAAAACAATCGGTATTATTGGATTTGGACGTATTGGACAAGAGGTTGCTAAAATAGCACTAGGTGTTGGTATGCGTGTCATTGCTGCAGATAAATTTATGGAAGCTGCAACAGTTCCTGTTACATTATTCAATGGTCAATCTATAGATGTTGAAATTAAAATTCAATCTCAAGAATCATTACTAGCAGAATCTGATTTTATCAGTTTACATGTACCTGCTCAAAAAGAGTATGTAATTGGATCTTCAGAGTTTGAACAAATGAAAGATGGTGCTGCTATAGTAAATGCAGCTCGTGGAGGAGTAATTAACGAAGTTGCTCTTTTACAGGCATTAGAGAGTGGAAAATTATCTTTCGCTGGTTTAGACACTTTTGAAAATGAACCAAAACCTGCAATGCAAGTACTTATGCATCCAAAAGTTTCTTTAACTCCACATATTGGAGCAGCAACTGGTGAAGCTCAGGATCGTATTGGTGAGGAGCTTGCTCAACAAATAGCAGAAATACTCCTTTAATGAGTTATTTTGACCGTTTAAAAATTAAATGGGCTGTAAAGTCAAATTTTCAGCTCATTATAATATTTATTGTTTTCGCCATAACAGGCTCAACTTCGGTAAAGGTAGCCGGTCCAATTTTAAATTACATCGGAATCTTACCCAATGTATTTGACGATATTTTTTTTGGCGGAATCCTCTACTGGATTTTAAGAATATTAATTGTATTCCCTGTTTATCAAGTATTACTTATCGTCTTTGGAACGTTGTTTTTTCAATTCAACTTCTTCTGGAATTTTGAAAAAAAAATCTTAAAAAGCATTGGCTTAAAAAGATTTTTTAAAGACTCTTAAGACAAGCTAGAAGCAATTAGTTTTAGAAATTCATTTCTAGTTTTCATCTCTTTAAATGCTCCTCTAAATCCTGATGTAGTAGTTGCAGAATTTTGTTTCTGAACTCCCCTCATCATCATACACATATGTGAAGCTTCAATTACTATGGCTACTCCAAGTGGTTTTAAAGTGTCGCTGATACAATTCAAAACCTGATCCGTTAAACGCTCTTGAACTTGTAAACGTCTAGCAAACACATCTACAACTCTCGGAAGTTTACTCAGTCCTACGATATGACCATTAGGTATATAAGCAATATGAGCTTTACCAAAAAATGGAAGCATATGGTGTTCACAAAGTGAATAGAATTCAATATCTTTTACAATAACCATTTCTTTGTAATCTTCCTTAAACATGGCTCCTTTAAGTATTGCTGCGGGATCAATTTCATAACCACTGGTTAAGAACTTCATAGCCTTACTTGCTCGTTCGGGAGTTTTAATAAGCCCTTCACGGTCTACATCCTCTCCCAAAAGAGAAATAACATCCGTAAAGTTTGTTTGTAGTGATTCAATAATTGGAAAATTTTCTATGTCAAAGTTGTCGTTAATCATATAGTATTTAAAAGATGTTTAAAATTTTGTTTTAATTTTTGGATTTTGGGAGATATAATATAGGAGCAATAAGGTTGTTGCTCATTATCATTGTAATAATTTCTATGCTCTTCTTCCGCTCTATAAAAGGGTACCTCGGGCAAAAGTTCAGTAACGATAGGATCTTCGAAAGTAGAATTTTGTAATTCTTTAATTAAAGAAGAAGCAATGATTTTTTGTTCCTCTGTTGTATAAAAAATTGAAGAACGATATTGAGTCCCAATATCGTTTTGCTGTCGATTAAGAGTTGTTGGATCGTGTGTAGCAAAAAAAACTGTTAAAAGTTCACGATATGAAATTAAATTGGAGTCAAATTCAACTCGAATACCCTCTGTATGACCTGTAGTTCCAGCACAGACTTCGCGATATGCAGGGTTTTTAATAAAACCTCCCATATAGCCGGAATCTACCTGAATAACACCTTTAAGGCGTTGGACAACAGCTTCTGTGCACCAAAAACAACCTCCGGCAATAAATGCAATTTCTTTAGAATTCATACGTTACTTTGTTTAACAAATGTATGTTATTATTAAACAAAACAAACGCTAAAATTTTAATAAATTTAAAAAAACTCTGAAATAATAATTAAAAAAAAAAGGATTAAAATAGTACTTTGTGAAGGATATGAAAAAAATGATTGAAGCTCAGCATATAAATAAAAAATTAGGAGCCGTTAATATTCTAAAAAACATCAATTTAGAAATAAATGCAGGTGAAATAATTGCTATAGTTGGTCCTTCTGGTGCCGGAAAAACAACGCTTCTTCAAATCCTAGGCACACTTTCCTCTCCGGATCATTCTAGTACTACTTCTTTACAAATTGATGAAGCTAATATCCTCAAACTAAAAGAAAATGAGCTATCAGAATTTAGAAATAATAAGTTGGGATTCATATTTCAATTCCATGAATTGCTTCCCGAGTTTAATGCGTTAGAGAATGTTATGATTCCAGCTTATATAAAAAAAACACCTCCAAAAAAAGCTGAAGAACGTGCTTTAGAATTATTAAATCAATTAGGACTCTCTGACCGTACAAACCATAAACCATCGGAATTATCTGGAGGTGAGCAACAAAGGGTTGCTGTTGCTCGAGCATTAATGAATAATCCTAAAATTATATTCGCAGATGAACCAAGTGGGAATCTTGACACCCAAACTGCAGATGAATTACACCAACTGTTTTTTGATTTAAGAGATCAATACGGTCATACTTTTGTTATCGTTACGCATAACAAAGAATTAGCTGAAAAGGCAGATCGTAAAATAGAATTAATTGATGGAGAGATTATTAAATAATGACCTTTTACGAACTTAAAGAATTTTTAGACCTTAAAGCTGAACATTACCAGTCACAAGAATTTATTACCGCAGATCCGATTCAAATTCCACATCGATTTTCAAGGAAAGAAGATATAGAAATAGCAGGTTTTTTAATTGCTACTATTGCCTGGGGAAATCGAACAAGTATCATCAAAAATTCAAACAAAATGATGCAATTGATGGATGACTCGCCCTATGATTTTATAAAAAATCACAGTTCAGAAGACCTTAAGGTATTCAATGGATTTGTTCATAGAACTTTTAATGACAGTGATTTAAAGTATTTTATTATTTCCTTAAAAAACATCTATAAAAACAAAGGAGGTCTTGAAAAATGTATTGCAAACCATGCTTCCAAGATGGATATTCAAACAGCTCTTCATTATTTTAAAAAAGATTTTTTTGAACTACCCCATTCGCAAAGAACTCAGAAACACGTTGCTGATCCTTTAAAAGGATCTGCTGCTAAACGGATTAATATGTATTTACGATGGATGGTTAGATCCAACAAAAATGGAGTTGATTTTGGAATATGGAAAAGCATTCATACTAGAAATTTATCCTGTCCATTAGATGTTCATTCGGGAACAATAGCCAGGAAATTAGGGATACTTAAAAGAACTCAAAATGATGCAAAAGCTGTTGTTGAATTAGACACACAATTACGTATTATGGATCCAGAAGATCCAGTTAAGTATGATTTTGCTTTATTTGGACTGGGAGCTTTTGAAAAATTTTGAAGCTCATCTAATATATATCTTTTAGATTCACATTAGTTTTGTACTTTTGTGTACACATTTGGAACTTGTATTACAATTAATGAAAATACTCCTTAAAAAAGCGACTTTAATTGACCCTAAAAGCGCATTCCATTATTCCACCAAAGACATTTTAATTACAAACGGCATCATTACTGCCATCGAAGATACTATTGACGATGAAGCAGCAGAATTGATCACCCGCAATAATCTTCACGTTTCAAGAGGATGGTTTGACAGTAGTGTTTGTTTTGGTGAACCTGGATATGAAGAGCGTGAAACTTTAGAAAACGGATTAAGTACTTCTGGATTAAGTGGATTCAGTCAAATTGCGTTAAACCCAAACACAAACCCGGTAATTGACAACCAGTCAGCGGTTTCCTTTTTAAAACAAGCAGCTTCAAATACTGCTACTCAAATTGCTCCAATTGCTTCTTTTTCTAAAAAACAGGAAGGTAAACAATTAACTGAATTATACGATTTACAACAAAGTGGCGCAGTAGCTTATGGGGATTATAAAAAACCAATTGAAAATGCTGAGCTTTTGAAAATTGGACTCCAATATGCACAACGTTTAAACGGATTAATTCTTTCCACACCTGCCGACCGAAACATTGGAAATAAAAGTGGAGTTCATGAAGGTAAGGTTAGCACTAGAAATGGACTTTCGGCAACACCTACCCTTAGTGAAACCCTTCAAATTCAACGTGATTTAGCAGTTTTAGAATACAGTGGTGGTAAACTACATATCCCTTGTATATCATCAGCAGAAGCGGTTGAATTAATTAGAAATGGTAAGAAAAAAGGATTACAGGTTACTTGCAGTGTTGCACTAGCAAACTTAGCATTTACCGAAAATGAATTATCTGATTTTAATTCAATTTTCAAACTTGAACCCCCATTACGTACTGATAATGACAGGACCGAGCTAAGACAGGCAGTGGTCGATGGAACTATAGATTTGGTTACTTCAAATCATGAACCCCTGAATGTTGAATTAAAACACTTAGAGTTTGAATACGCAACTTCTGGAACCGTGGGTCTGGAAGCTATGTTTGGAATTTTATCTACTTTGTTCCCAATGGAAAAAGTAATTTCAATTTTAACTAAAGGAAAAGATATATTCGGGGTTAAAAACCAAACTATTGAAATTGGTCAAGAAGCAAATCTGACTTTATTTAACCCAAATGGAAGTGCTATTTTTAAAGAAACTGACCTAATTTCTACTTCAAAAAACTGTGCCTTTATAAACAGTCCTATCGAAGGAACTGTTTATGGCATTATTAATAATTCTCAGCTTACCTTAAAATGAACATAGATTCTAATCAAATTCTAGAATATTTATATCAAGCTCCTACCGAAACTACCGACAACCCACCTGTTCTCTTTTTAATTCATGGATATGGGAGCTATGAAGGAGACTTATTCTCTTTCGCTAAATACCTACCGAAACAGTATCATATAATCGCTCTAAGAGCTCCTATTGTACTCGGAGAAGGGAGTTATGCTTGGTACACCATTACTTTTGATTCAGACATGAACAAATGGTCAGATGATGAAGAAGGAATTCAATCCAGAGATTTAATTCATTTCAATATAAAGCATCATTTAAAACGCATTAATTCTAATTCGGAAAAGGTAGACTTACTTGGTTTTAGTCAGGGAGCTATATTAAGTTGGTCTTTAGGGCTTACTTATCCGAAATCAATAAGTAAGATAATGGCTTTAAGTGGGTTCTTTAATCCGAATTTAGTCGAGGAAACTACAGAGCGCACAAAAGACTTAAAGTGTTTTAGTTCCCACGGTATTATTGATCCAGTGATTCCGGTAGAGCATACTCGTGCAGGTATAGATGCTTTAAGAGAAAAAGGACTAGATATTGAATATAAAGAATACGATGCTCCACATACCATAAGTCCTGATAACTTTAGAGACCTAATTAACTGGCTTCAAGTTTAAATAATTATTTAAAAGAATACATAAAGTGATCTAGCAGTTTAAATGATATTTCATTTTTATCATTGACACTAAATTCAATAAACAGCTCTCCCCAGTTTGTGCCATCTGAAAAATCTGCAATCAACCACTTTTGGTTTATTACATGGATTTTATTTATCAAAAACTTCCCTCCTTTTTTTGAGTAAGGAATAAGGTTTTGGTTTGTTCCAGATTTATTTGTTTCTAAAAGTGCCTCTTTTATGGTTTTACTGTCTATATTTAATTTAGTTAAATCCAGTTCTTTGATAGAATTTGAATTTGTTTCAAGTGAAAAATAAGTGCTCTCAAAAAAACTACGCTTTTCTTCTTTTAAGGAAGCCTTTAAATCATTAATCCGCTCTTGTTTGTTTTCAAGTCTACGTTGCTGATCCAGCATAATCTTATTGCTATTCACGATTTGAAAAATCAAGATTAAGCCAACAAATGAGAACAGATAAATGAATATATTTTTTTTCATAAAGAGTAAAACTAATTTGAAGTTATTTGTAAAGTGTCGTATGCTAGGTGGACATTTTTTGGAAGAATTGATTCGACTTCGTCATGGAAACCCAAAAGGTGACTGATGTGTGTGAAATAAGTTTTTTTGGGATTGATTAGAGCTACTAAGGAGAGTGCTTCTTCTAAGTTTAAATGAGAAGGATGGGGTTCAATCCTCAAAGCACTTAAAACTAACACATCGATGTTTTTTAATTTATTAAGCTCTTCATTAGGGATAGTTTTAACATCTGTTAGATAAGCAAAATTTCCAAATCTATAGCCCAAGACAGTTAAATTATGGTGCATGACTTCAATTGGTATAACCTCAATATTATTTAATTTAAATGGCTTATTTTTTTTTACTAAATGTTTATTTACAGAAGGAGCTCCTGGATATTTATTAAAATCTTCCATTATGTAGGAAAATCTTTTATCTAACTCAGTAAACACTTTTTGAGAAGCATAAAAATCAATATTCCCTTGTCTGAAGAAAAAAGGTCTAATATCATCCAGACCAGCAGTATGATCTGAATGCTCATGAGTAAATAGAACTCCATCAAGTCGATCGAGGGGATTTCTTAAAAGTTGTTGCCTAAAGTCTGGGCCACAGTCGATAATATAATTATATTTTTTCCAAGAAATTGAAATAGAAACTCGTAGTCTTTTATCCTTCGGATTCTGACTTAAACATACAGGATGTTTACTACCTATAATGGGAATCCCTTGAGAAGTACCAGTTCCTAAAAATGTTATTTTAAACATAATATCAAAGGTAGATATTTGTCTTTAAAATAAACAAACTTTGTACATTTGTTAAGTAATACTTTTACTATGTCAATACAACTACCTGGAGAACGCGCATTAGAGAATAGACCTTCAATAGAATCGAAGGCATTACGAATAAATCTCAATGATCATATTTACGGAACCTTTGCCGAAATTGGTGCTGGACAAGAGGTTGCAAGACACTTCTTTAGGGTAGGTGGTGCTTCTGGTACTATTGCAAAAACAATTAGTGCTTACGACAAAAATTTCAGTGACAACATCTATGGAGAAGAAGAAGACGGTCGTTATGTTACCGAAACTCGTTTGAATAAAATGTTGGATCATGAAATGAGTTTACTTGAAGATCGTATTCCAAGATCTGAACATCCTGATAAATTATTCTTTACCTATGCTAATACGGTGACAACAATAGATTTTGCTAAAAAATTTAAAGGACATGGATGGATGGGAATTCGTTTTCAAACGAGCCCAGATGAAGATTTTAGTGAAATTGTATTACACGTTCGTTTTCATCAAACCGAAGCCCGATTTCAACAAGAATCCATTGGAATCATGGGGGCTAACTTAATTTATGGTGCTTTCTACAAGAATAATCGACCAAGAAAACTATTAAAATATTTATACGACCACATTGATAAAGACGCCATTGAGATTGACACAATAAACTTTTCAGGGCCTAAATTCGAAGGAATTGATAACAGGCTAATGAGTTTACAGTTGGTGAAAAATGGAATGACCGAGGCCGTTATGTTCAACCCGAAAGGGAACAATGTATTACCTGCTAGAGAACTTTATAAAAAAAACATTCTTGCATTACGCGGTAGTTTCAGACCCGTTACCAAGGTTAATATTGACATGTTCGAAAAATCTCTTGAGGTGTTTTTACAAGAACAAGAAGTTAAAGAAAATAAAACCGTTGTTATTTTTGAAATAACGCTTTCAAATCTTACTTCTCAGGGAGAAATTGATGAGAACGATTTTATGGACCGAGCAAAACTACTTTGTTCTCTCGGGCATGTAGTTATGATTTCCAATTTTAAGGAATATTATAGACTTGTTGATTATTTATCCCAATACACCAAGAAGCAAATGGCTCTTGCTATGGGAGTAAATAGTTTTGTTGAGGTATTTGACGAGTATTACTACAAAGATCTAAGTGGAGGGATATTAGAAGCATTTGGTAAAATGTTCTATAACAACTTAAAGGTGTACCTCTACCCTATGAAAAATGAAAAGGGTCAAATTGTTACCAGTAACAATTTGAAATTACATCCTCGTATGAAAGATTTCTATAAATTCTTTAAATACAATGGTAAAGTTGTAGATATCTTTGACTACGAACCTGAATTTTTAGATGTTTTTTCAAGAGAAATTCTCAAACAAATTAAAAACAACGAAACAGGCTGGGATCAACACTTACCAGATGGAATTCGCGAAATGATTATTAAAAATGGAATGTTTGGATATGAACCTAACACAAGTAAAGTAAAGTCCTAACCCTCTGGATTTAAAATTTGTGAAGCATGAACTTTTGTTTTGACCTTGTCAATAACGCGTTCAACTTTTCCTTCTTCATCCACAATAAAAGTTTTACGGTGAATACCGTCGTATTCCTTACCCATAAATTTCTTGAGCCCCCAAACACCAAAAGCTTCAATAACTTCCTTGTTTTCATCTGCTAAAAGCGGAAAAGGAAACTCGTATTTGTTGGAAAAATTCAGTTGTCTTTTTTGACTATCTGCACTTACACCAAGAAGAGAATATCCTGCATTTTTTAGCTCTGAGTAATGGTCACGCAAATCACAAGCTTCTGCAGTACAACCCGGAGTACTTGCCTTCGGATAGAAAAATAAAACTAATTTTTTCCCTTTGTAATCTTCTAAACTATGAACTGTTCCTGTTTCGTCAGGACAACTAAAATTTGGTACTAAATCTCCTACTTTAAGTGTATTCATCTATTATTTTTTTTCTAAATTACAAAAAAGATTTGTTAGGTTTTAAAATGAAATATGAATGTTTTAAATTCAAAAACTAATCGATTGAAAGACAATCTAAATGACTAAAAAAGAGAAAGTAAACTTTGTAATTGAAACACTTGAAGATTTATATCCAGAAATCCCAATACCGCTTGATCATAAAGATCCGTACACCCTATTAATTGCAGTTCTTTTATCAGCACAGAGCACCGATGTTCGGGTAAATAAAATTACTCCATTATTATTTGCTCGGGCAAGTACACCACAAGAAATGATCAAGTTATCGGTTGAAGAGATTCGTGAAATAATTAAACCTGTGGGATTATCTCCTATGAAATCAAAAGGAATTCATGGTTTATCGCATATTCTTCTAGAAAAACATGAAGGGAAAGTACCACAAAGCTTTGAAGCGCTTGAAGAACTTCCAGCAGTAGGACATAAAACAGCAGGTGTTGTTTTGTCCCAGGCTTTTGGGATTCCGGCTTTCCCTGTAGATACCCATATTCACAGACTCCTTTATCGTTGGGGATTTACAAAGGGAACTAATGTAATCCAGACGGAAAAAGATGCTAAAAGGTTATTTCCAAAAGAAAAATGGAATGATTTACATCTTCAAATAATTTGGTATGGAAGAGAATATTCTCCGGCTCGAGGTTGGGATATTGAAAAAGATATAATTACTAAAACTATCGGTAGAAAAACAGTACTAGATTCTATCCGAAAAAAATAATTACAACTTCTTGGTGTTATTTATTTTCTTTTCAGAACTGAATGTATTCATTGCTTTAGAGAACGCTAGAATACGCTTAATCGTAAGATCGCTTGGACCTTCTGTGTTTTTATTAGGTAAATTTTTTGAGTAGTTTTCTTCCATATAAGTTTAGCTTACTTATACAAAACGAAAAAAAAATTAAAATAGTATATGTTAAGCAGACAAAACAATTTGATGCTCCTCAATTAACTTTCGGATATTAATTACTGCATAACGCATTCTTCCTAGAGCAGTATTAATGCTAACCCCTGTAACTTCTGCAATTTCTTTAAAGCTCATGTCTTTGTATAAACGCATTGTTAAAACCTCTCTTTGGTCTTCCGGGAGCTCTACAATTAACTTTTTCAAGTCTTCAACAACTTGTTTATCAATCATATTGCTTTCGATATTGGGAGCATCATCTCCTATAATCTGAAATATATCAAATTCATCTTTACTCTCAAAAATTGGAATACGATTACTTTTTCTAAAATGATCAATAATTAGATTATGAGAAATCCGCATCACCCAGGGAAGGAATTTACCTTCTTCATGATAGGAACCTTTTCTAAGAGTTTTAATTACTTTAATAAAAGTATCTTGAAAAATATCCTCCGAAATATCTCGGTCAGCGACTTTAGAATTGATGAAGTTATAAATCTTTAATTTGTGACGCTCAATCAAGACTGCAAGAGAACGTTCACATCCATCTATATATGCTTTAACTAAGACACTATCTTTTTCTTTTGTGAGGGAAACTGACATACACATTACTTTTAAACACCCAAAGGGAGTTGGTTTTCGATAAATTTAAAAGTAGAGTTGTTGTATATGCATATATTTTAATACATCAAATATAGTATTTTTATTTTACTCAACAATAATTCAAAACTGTTTTCGTTATTATTTGATTGATTACAAAGGTAATTTCAAGTTTAGTATTATAATTGTATGAATTAATATTTAAGAATGGACCACAAACCTAAACGACAAATAAATAATCCTTTACATGGTGTTAAATTAGCAGATATTCTAAACCATCTGGTAGAAATTTATGGTTTTGAGGAACTAGGAAAAAAAATATCAATTCGATGCTTCACACACGACCCAACGATAAAGTCAAGTTTGAAATTTCTAAGAAGAACCCCTTGGGCAAGAACTAAAGTTGAAGAACTATACTTAAGAAATCTAGATTTAAGAAACTAAACTATATTTAAATATTACTCATAACATAAGTAATTCCTGAGTGAAAAATTGAGAGATAAGTTGTATCTTTCAATCTTCATTTTTAGTATGCAAGACCTTAGAAAACTAGATCCAAAAGATCATATAATTATATTAGGAGCTCAGTTACACAACCTGAAAAATGTTGATGTTGCTCTAGAAAGAAATAAACTTACTGTAATAACGGGACTCTCGGGTTCTGGAAAGTCATCGCTCGCATTTGACACGCTATATGCAGAAGGACAACGCCGTTATGTAGAAAGTTTATCTTCTTATGCGCGTCAATTTATGGGAAGACTAAACAAACCTAAAGTTGATCAAATTATTGGAATATCCCCAGCGATTGCTGTTGAGCAAAAAGTAAATTCCTCCAACCCAAGATCTACTGTTGGAACCAAAACAGAAATTTATGATTACCTAAAACTTCTTTATGCTCGAATCGGTGTTACCTACTCTCCTATTTCGAATACTATTGTAAAAAAAGATACCACTACCGATGTAGTTGATTATGTTTTTAGTCTTGAAGAAAACAAAAAATTACTTCTATTAACTACCGTAGCAAATACAAAAAAAAGAAGTCAAAAAGAAGTTGTTAAAATTCTGATTCAACAAGGATTTGCAAGAATTTATTCCGACGGAAAAATGCTCAGACTGGATGATGTAGCAGAGAATCCACCTGAAGAATTTGAGCTTGTTATTGATCGTATTATTTTAAAAAAAGATGACGATTTTAAAAATAGACTATCAGACGCTATAGAAATTGCCTTTTTTGAAGGAAATGGTTGCTGTTCTATTGTTTCAATTGAGGGTGAAGAACGTAAAAGTTTTTCTAATAATTTTGAGGCTGATGGGATACAATTTACAACTCCTAACGTACACTTATTCAGCTTCAATAATCCTTTCGGAGCTTGTTCCGTTTGTGAGGGTTATGGAGATATAATTGGAGTTGATCCAGAGCTAGTGATTCCGAACACGGGACTTTCTGTTTTTGAAGAAGCAATTGCGCCCTGGAAAGGACCCTCCATGAAAAAATATTATGACGATCTAATTAACAACGCATATCGTTTTGATTTTCCAATACACAAACCTTATTTTCAATTAGACGAAAAGCACAAAGACTTGCTATGGAAAGGGAATTCATATTTCACAGGACTGAATGATTTCTTTAGTAAAATTGAAGCTAAAAACTATAAAATTCAAAATCGTGTACTTCTTTCTCGTTACCGAGGAAAAACAAAATGTACTGGTTGTGAGGGAGCACGATTAAAAACTGAAGCGTCCTATGTAAAAATCAATGGTAAAAGCTTATTGGATCTTGTAAATGAACCTTTAGATGACTTATTGGAATTTTTTAATTCCATAAAATTAAGCAAACAACAGCAAGAAGTTGCCGATCGTTTATTGATAGAAATAAAAAGCAGATTAAACTTCATAAAAGATGTAGGATTAGGGTATTTAACCTTAAATAGAAAATCAAATTCGCTTTCTGGAGGGGAATCTCAAAGAATTAATCTTGCTACTTCTCTGGGAAGTAGTTTAGTTGGATCCATGTACATATTAGACGAACCTAGCATTGGACTACATTCAATAGATAACGAACGTTTAATAAACATACTTAAGAAACTTCGCGACCTTGGAAATACTGTTCTTGTAGTTGAACATGATGAGGAAATAATGCAAGCATCAGACTGCATAATTGATATGGGACCAGAAGCAGGAACATTGGGTGGACAAGTAGTTGCTCAAGGAACAATGAAAGAGATTTTAAAATCTAACTCCCTAACTAGCCAGTATCTTACTGGAAAACTGGAAATTGAAGTTCCAAAAGTAAGAAGAAAAAGTAATGAGAAGTTAGTTGTGGTTGGGGCTCGAGAAAATAATCTTCAAAACATTACCGCTACTTTTCCATTAAATTCAATGACGGTAGTCACCGGAGTTTCAGGAAGTGGGAAAAGTACATTAGTAAAGAAAATTCTTTACCCAGCTCTTCAAAGAGAACTTGGAGTGTTTGTAGAAAAACCAGGTCAGTTTAACGGCTTAGAAGGTAATTATGAATCCATTAAACATGTAGAATTTATTGATCAAAATCCAATTGGTCGATCCTCTAGATCAAATCCTGTAACCTACATAAAAGCATACGACGATATTCGTTCTTTATTTGCAAGTCTTTCGCTCTCTAAAATGAGAAACTATCAGGCTAAACACTTTTCATTCAATGTTGATGGAGGTCGATGTGAGGCTTGTAAAGGAGAAGGAACAGTCACCATAGAAATGCAGTTTATGGCCGATGTAGTTCTACAATGTGAAGCTTGTAAAGGGAAACGATTTAAAAAAGAAGTGCTAGAGGTTCAGTTTGAAGGGAAATCGATTGATAATATATTAGAATTAACAGTAGACGATGCGATTTCGTTTTTTGAAGAAAACAAACAGCATAAACTAGTTAAAAAACTTGCCCCACTTCAAAAAGTAGGGCTTGGATATGTTTCATTAGGCCAATCCTCTGCTACTCTCTCAGGAGGAGAAGCCCAAAGAATTAAATTAGCTTCCTTTATAGGCAAAGGAGATCACAGAGATAAAATACTTTTCATTTTTGATGAACCAACTACAGGCTTACATTTTCATGATATTAAAAAATTACTAACCTCCTTTGAAGCACTCTTAGAAAAAGGGCATTCTCTGATTGTTGTCGAACACAACATTGATTTAATTAAATGTGCAGATCATATCGTAGATCTTGGTCCTGAAGGTGGTAAAAAAGGAGGTCTGCTTTTAGCGGAAGGAACTCCAGAAGAAATTATCAAAATAAAAGAATCTTTCACAGGAAGTTATTTACGAAAAAAAATAAAAGACTAATAAACAGTGTTTTACAAACTTGTGTTTAGTTTGGCACATTAATTGTTGATATGTTAATATCTAATTCCACATCATAATTAGTTAATGGTTTAATGATTTTGTTTTGATAGCCTGTAGCTACAACCTGCAGGCTATTATTTTTTTATAAACCGATTTATAAAGGCATTTACCTCTTCCGAAAATTTGAGAAAATAGCTAATCGCTAGATACAAAATAGTTATTAATGAAGATTTTGCAACTATTGAAAACAAAGGTTCTATTGGTAAAATTAAATTTTCAAAAATGAAATATAAAGTGGCAATTAAGATCAATACCCAAAATGACTTTTGAGTAAAAGGCTGTATTTTTAATTTGTAGTAAACTAAAAAGACTTTTAGAAGGTTAAAAATAATTACAACTACAAGTGTAGCCATTGCTGCACCAATAAAACCATAGGTAGTAATGAATTTTATATTTAAAACAACAGCAAGGGAAGCTGCTCCCAAAGAGAATAATAGTAAATAACGGTAATACTCAGAATTGGTTATGATATTATTTAAACATCCCAAAGAAGCTGAAAATAATTTTGTAATAGAAATTAATAGAATAATCGGAAGACCAGCAGCATAGCCATTTTCTTTATTCAAAAATTGGATCAATCTATAAATATCATCCAAATTGGTCGTAATCAAAACAAATAACAAACCGGAAACAAAAAATAAATTAAGAGAGCTTTTCTTCAAAAGCTGTTCTAAACGGTTTTTATTATCTGAATTGATTGCTTCTGCTACCAAAGGACTAACAATTTGAACCATTGCCCTGGAAGGAGCGTCAATAACTGCTGCAATAAAAATAGCAACGGTATAGAATGAAACATATTCTGGTTTAAGAATTTGTTCAATCATGGATTTATCTAAATCCAAAATAATACTCGCTGAGAAACCCGTTAAAAAAATATAGCTACAATATCGAAGTACAACCTTTGTATTAGTTGGTAATTCCCAATTAATAGTAGGGCTATACACCCACAATGCGTAGGAAACAATCAACAATAAACGGAGGTAATACCCAACAATCAAAGCGATTACAAAACCATCAAAACCAAACCACCCTAAGAAATAAAAACTAAGTAAAACGATAATCATTATACGCTGATAAACCTCTTTTAAGAAATTACCTAATACCGTCTTTTTTTGGATTCTAAGCCAGCTATAAAAAACCTCAAAATATGCTGTTGCAATGGCGACACTAAAAATTAAATATAAAAAACTACGAGCAGGAGAATCTTCTTTAAAGAAATAATTTGAAATAAATTCAAATTGGTATACTGAGACAATTAGGGGTAAAATGACTAATAAAGGTAACAAAACAGAAAAGACGAGCAGGTTGTCTTGCTCTTTTTTTGTTTTACAGGCAGAATAGAACTTAATAATAGAAAACTGAATACCGTATGAGAAAATAGGCTGGATAATATTCGAGTTTGCCAACATAGCAACTAGGAGTCCATGAAACTCAGGACCCATAATTCTAGGATAAAACACAATTGTATTGAGTCCACCTAAAGCGAAAGCAAATAAGATACTCAGAACATTATAAAAAGATTGACGTGCAATGATCCCCATAAACTAAAAGGTACTGTTTTTGAATTGATTTCTAAATCCAAAACCTATTAAAATTACAAACACTACTAAACTAACACATTGAATTAAACCTCCTGTATGAACTACTGGAGGGTCAAAAGTAAACTCTATTGTATGTTTTCCTTTTTTAATATTCATTCCTCTAAGAATATAATTAACTGAGAAATGAGGTTGTAAAACTCCATCTACTTTTGCAAACCACCCCTTAGGGTAATACATCTCAGAGAACACAACAAATGAATCTTCAGAGGAGTTACTTTCATACTTTAAGTATCCAGGACTATTTTTAACCAAATTTATAGAAGCAAGAGAATCTTTTATGTAAGAAGATGAACGTGATTTTAATTCATTTGACTCACTAACTGCTGTTGATGAAAAATCAATAGTAGCAAGACTTTGATAAGTTTCGTCAGGAGTATTAGTTTTCTTAAGATTTTCAATAAACCACGCATTCCCTAGGTTTTCAGGATTGATTAATGGTTTCAACTCCCCCTCTTCACTTTCGTAGAGGACGTACTTAACATTGAGAATATTTAAAATTTCTTCTCGCTGAAGGGTTTCAAACATTTCAAATACTTCTTCATAACGACGCGGCTTTGCGCCATGATAACCTCCAATAGCATTATGAAAATATGAAGTTCTTGCTCCTGCTAAACGCATTCCAGATTCATAAACCCTATAGCGGGAAGTATCTTGAAGAATTACCTGATCTGAACTCGTAAGAGGAAATACAACATTAGAACGAGATTTAGAGGTGAATAAATCTCGATTTAAATAACGGTTAGAAACGCCACCAAGGTCTACAAGAAGTAAAAAACCAATAATAATTAATGCAAAGGATGATTTTAACTTTTTTAGTGAATATAAAGCTAGAAGAACTCCTGTTAAAGAAACGAAAATTAAAACACGAATTAGATCTTCGTTATAAATAGCTTTTCTAGCTTTATATACTTCGCGCATAAGATCAGGACCTATTGCTTGTGAATAATATGCATCCGAAACTCCTTCAAAAGACAACATTCCTTTAATCAAAAACAAGAAAGTTACCAGTCCGAAAAAGCTGATCATGGTATTTTTTAAAACTCGAAGTTGAATGTTTTTTTGAGCTTCAAAAAACTCATACAATCCAAAAGTTGCAAGGGCTGGAAAAGCTAGTTCCAAAATAACTTGAATAGAAGAAACAGCTCTAAACTTACTATACAATGGTATGTAATCTATAAAAAACTGAGTTAAGAAAGGTATGTTTTTCCCCCAGGAGAGTGAAAGTGAAAGTATGATTCCATAAAACAACCATCTTTTATTTGTAGACCAACCCAAAAACAAACCTAATAAAGCAAAGAAAACAACTACAACACCAACATATGCAGGAGCTTCTAAAATTGGCTGGTCACCCCAGTAAGTGGGTACGTTTTCGGAAAAACCTTTTGCTTGTTGACGAGTGGCTCCTAATTGTATTAAAGATTTATAAATTTCGGATGAAGTTCCTAAATTCTCAGTTGACCCACCTCCTTGAATTCTAGGTGCAATTAAGTTTAGACTTTCAAAAATACCGTAACTAAACTGAGTAATATAATCATAAGAAAGACCCGATCGAAGTTCAATAGGCTCACCAGTGGCAGATTGGGTTAACTCACTTTTCCCGCGCGTACTGAACTTTGTGTATTCTGAAGTCGCTAATAGAGAAGTTGCATTTAAACCCAAAGCTAAAATTCCAGCTAAAGCTAAAACTCCAACTTTTTTATATAAATCGGGTAGTTCATTTTCTTTATAATGCTTCCATAACTGAACAAAACCAAATACAAATAAAAACAGCAAAAGGTAATATGTCATTTGGTAATGATTTGCTCTTATTTGTAATGCAATAGCAAAAGTACTGAATGCAAATCCCCAAAAATATTTTTTCCTAAAAACCCATTGAACCCCAGCTAAGACAAAAGGCAAATAACCTAAGGCTTGAGCTTTGGTATTGTGACCCACTTGAATAATTATTAATAAATAAGTAGAGAGTCCATAAGCTAAAGCTCCAAAAACTGCGTACTTCATTGGAACTCGCATAGAGAGTAAAAACAAATAACAACCCAATAAATATAGAAACACTAAAAATGTTGGGTGCGGTAATAACTGAAAAATCTTATGGATTGGAGTTAAAAAATCAAAGGGATATTTTGCTCCAAGTTGATAGGTAGGCATACCACCAAATGCATTGTCTATCCAAAATAACTCCGCTCCGTTTTCGCGTGCTTCTTGTAATTGCCTGGACATGCCTTTGTACTGTTGAATGTCCGATTGTAACATTTTTTTACCTTGTAAAACAGGGTAAAAAAGGGCCAGTGAAACAAGTACAAATCCAATTATAACAGCTAGATGAGGAAAGATTTGTTTAGGCTCAATTAACTCATTCAATTTCTTCATAGTCAATATACTCTCCGATTTTACTTGAAGAAGTTTTTGTTTTATTGGATTTAGTAGATTTGTTATTTTGCTGTTGTTGCTGTTGTTGCTGTTGTTGCTGCTGTTTAGCCTGCTGTTCAACTTTGTTGTAGAGTCTATTCAGAACATATTTCAATATCCAGGGAGCTAGCTTCCTTAGGAGGTAAATTAATCCGAAAAATATCAACAAGAACTCTATCAAAAGAAAAATTTAATCAATCAAATTTAACTAATTAAGGCGATTTATTTACAATCTTGTCAACTAAAATAAATAGTTTAATTCTCTAAAAGCACTTATATTGCTATAAAAAATTAAACATGCGTATTGGAATTCTTATAGTACTTCTATTTTTCGGAGGTCATCTTATTCAAGCTCAATATACTGATCAGATTAATTCCAATCGCCCAGGTGAGTCCATCGGAGCCTTTTCGGTTGGTACCCGAGTAATACAGTTTGAGGCTGGTACCGAATACAGATCCTATAAACATGTTGGATATAATAATTCTAAAATGGATGGAAGTCTTGGTTTCTTTTCATTAAGATGGGGTTTTCTTAAGGAGGAGTTGGAGTTAACCTATGAGGGCACCTATTTAATGGGAGAATTGAACAGCAGAATTGTGGCTCCAAACCCAACCTACAAACAACAGGGCTTTTTAAGAAATTTTATTGGGGTTAAATATCTAGTTTATGATCCTTTCAAAAAACAACAAGAAACCAATGTATATAGCTGGGATGCTAATAATAAATTTAAAATCAGAGACTTAATTCCTGCAGTTTCATTAACACTAGGTGCAAATTTCAATATCGATGGTGATGAAAATCCTTATCCCTATGGAGATGTTTTTGACCTCATTCATAGACCTATTTTCTTTCAAAATATTTTTGGGAGGGGAATAAAAGAACCTTCTGTTAGTTATAGAGGTACGGTTGCTACTCAATCTCATTTTCTAGGAACTTGGGTTTTTGTTACTAACTTTTCATACAATAGAATAGTAACAGATTATCCCGAAATTTCTTACATATTAACACTGACCCATACATTCAATCCTGTATGGTCTGTTTATATTGAAAATCAAGGCTTCTCAAGTGATGTATATACGGATCAGATTTTTAGAACAGGGGCTGCTTACCTATTAACAGATGATATTCAAATTGAAGGCACCATTGGTGTCAATACAAAAGATACTCCTTCCCTATTCTCAATAAACGCCGGTATATCCTATCGATTAGATTTTCATAGAGATAAAGAAAAAGCAATTAAGGATTCTAAAGATGTTGAAAAAGCATTAAAAAAAGAGCGTAAAGCACTCGAAAAACAAGCAAAGAAAGCAGGGAAATCTCAAAGAAAAGCTAGACGTAGAGCACGCAAAAATTAAGGCTATGATTGAAATTAGAAAAGCAAAATCCAGAGATGACTTTTTAGAATTTGTCACCTTTCCTTTTAAACTATACAGTGGAAATAAATACTGGGTTCCTCCCATCACGAAGGAAGAGCTTGAAGTAATCGATGAGAAAAAAAACCCTGTTTTTAAAAATGCTGATGCCTCTTTTTTTCTAGCATATAAAAACAATAAACTTGTGGGAAGAGTTGCTGCGATGGTAAATTGGATTGAAGTTAAGCAACTAAAAAAAAAGAAAGTCCGTTTTGGATGGTTTGATTTTATTGATGATATAGAAATTAGTAAAGCACTATTACAAAAGGTTAATGAATTTGGTAAAAAACATAATCTTGAATTTATAGAGGGGCCTGTTGGATTTTCTAATCTTGATAAAGCGGGTCTCCTTGTGTATGGTTTTGATGAAATGAATACCATGATTACACAATATAACCATCCTTATTATGCTAAACACCTAGAAACTCTTGGCTATGAGAAATTAGCTCAATGGGTAGAATATGAAATGAAAATTGTTCCTTTTGAAGACGCTCCTGAAAAAGTAAAAAGATTTTCGAAAATTATTTCAGAACGTTACAACCTTAAACTAGTAAACTTCAAAAAAACAAGTGCTATAATTCCATACGTAGATGAAATGTTTGAATTACTTGCAGAAACATATAATAAGCTACAAACCTTTGTTCCAGTTCAACCCTATCAAATAAAGCACTACAAAGAAAAGTATTTTAAGTACATTCATCCCGAATTTATAAAATGTGTTATTGATAAGGACAACAAATTAATTGCATTTGCTATCATCATGCCTTCTTTTACAAAAGCTTTAAAAAAGGCGAACGGTTCTTATTTTCCTTTTGGTTTTTTACATGTATTGAGAGCACAATATTTTAACAATAGAGCTTCTTTTTATCTAATAGGGGTTCATCCAGAATATCAAAATAAAGGAGTTACTGCCATGTTATTCAATGACATCCAAAAGACTTTTAATAAAAGAGGAATTACCGTAGTTGAAACCAATCCTGAATTAGAAGAAAATAAAGCCATTCAACAATTATGGAAAAACTATGAAAATAGACTTCACAAAAAAAGAGCTACGTTTACTAAAAATATTAGTCAATAAATTTATAGACTAACGGATAGTTTGGGAATGTCCCATTTCCAGCTCTGATTGCGTTTAGAACAGGAAAAACGATTGATATGATAGATAGTATTATAATTCCGACAATACCTAGGCCAAAAAACAGAATTAAAGGGATACAGCATAATGCCAATATAAACACTGAAATCTGAAAATTCATTACTGCTTTTCCATGCGCATCCATTTCAAACACTAATTTTTTATTGGTCTGCCAAATTACAAGAGGTACTATAATCCCTAAAAAACCACTAAATACATTTAATAACTGGCTTAAATGTAAAAAAACAAGGAGCTGTTGATTTTCTTTCATAATAGCAAAATACAACAAGTTGAAATATCTCCCCAATTAAATATATAGATTTCGTTTAAAAGCGTATTAATGTTTAATTTTACAACATGATAAGTGAAGGAACAATAATGGCATTATCGACCGCTACAGGAGCTGGAGCGATAGCATTAATTCGATTGTCGGGGACCAATGCAATTGATATCACAGAAACTGTATTCAAAGCACGTTCTGGGAAACTGTTGAAAGACCAAAAAAGTCACAGCATCCATTTGGGTGATATTATTAATAACAAAAGTGTTATTGACGAAGTACTCGTTAGTATTTTTAAAAACCCTCACTCCTACACCGGTGAAGATGTAATAGAAATTTCATGTCACGGAAGTCCCTTCATACAACAGGAAATAATGAAATTGCTGATTGAACAAGGAGCAGAAACAGCAAAACCCGGAGAATTCACACTACGAGCGTTTTTAAATGGTAAAATGGACTTGTCACAAGCTGAAGCAGTTGCAGATTTGATTTCATCAGAAAATGAAGCAAGTCATCAATTGGCAATGCAACAAATGCGTGGTGGTTTTAGTTCTGAAATTAAAAACTTAAGACAAGAACTTTTAAATTTTGCTTCGCTTATTGAATTAGAACTTGACTTTGCAGAAGAGGATGTTGCATTTGCAGACCGCAAACAACTAGAAAATCTACTTCTAAAAATTCAAGTAGTTCTTAAAAACTTGCTCGATTCTTTTGCATTAGGAAATGTAATCAAAAAAGGAGTACCAATTGCCATTGTAGGAGCACCCAACGTAGGGAAATCAACCTTACTTAATTGTCTTTTAAACGAAGATAAAGCTATAATCAGTGATATTGCAGGAACAACAAGAGACAGCATTGAAGATGAAATTACTCTGGATGGAATTTGTTTTAGATTTATTGATACTGCAGGAATCAGAGAAACTGAGGATACAATAGAGAAAATTGGTATTCAAAAAACATTTGATAAAATAGATCTTGCCGCCTATGTTTTACACCTCGTAGATCCTACAGATTTTAAAGAAAATCAAGTAGAATTAGTTAAAGAATTAGAAGCATTTAAAAGTAAATATCCAAACAAAAAACTAATACTTGTATTCAACAAAGAAGATCAAAATCTATCAACAGATATTCCGGATGAAATAGTAAACTATCCAACAGTTTCGATCAGTGCAAAAATGAATTCAAATATTGATCAATTAATTAATTTATTAACTAAGCATTTCAAAATTAATCCTACTCAAGATCAGAGTATCGTAACCAATTCAAGACACTACGGTTCCCTTTATGCAGCCCAAAAAGAAGTAACTGCCATACAAAACGGGTTGACCAACGGATTAAGTGGGGATCTTTTGGCAATCGATCTGCGCCAAGCTTTGTTTCATTTAGGTGAAATTACTGGAGAGGTTACAAACGATGAGTTATTAGGCAATATATTTGCTAATTTCTGTATTGGAAAGTAACATACTATTCTTTTAGTTTCTTATGCCTGAAAACACTTGTTAATTAGGCAAAAGGATTTAAAACAGGAGGACGAGAGTTAGGCACTCCGAATAAGACAACAAGTGAATTAAGGAGAGTATTAAAGCATATGGTAGATGATGAACTTCAAAATCTTCAAGATAACATTAATGAACTTGAGCCTAAAGAAAGAATAGAATTACTTATTAAACTACTCCCCTATGTAATGCCAAAAGTACAAACAGTTAGCGCTAGAGATGGAGAACCTATTGGACTAGATTGGATAAATGAATTTTAACTTTTCCCTAAAATCTGCATTTAGAATAATTAAAAATCTGGGTGGTGGTGATTAAGTAAGAGATAATCTAAAAAATGAGATTAGAAACTCTATCAAAAATACAAAGGATAATCTATCTATTCACGATGATTTTAGTATCGTTGAAGAAGTCTATAAAAGATAAAAGTAGAAACTCGATTTCCACTTTTTTATATAGGCAGTAAGGATTTCTTAAATTGGAGTTTATCTAATAATTCATCATTATCATCACTTTGAATGACATCAATGATTTCTTCGTATTGTTGTATGAATAGTTCGATAAACTTTGTTCCATCAATTAACTGAATTCCTTTATATCCTTCTTTAGTTGAACTAATAATTGCTTTCTTCTGAAACTTGGAAAGAGTTATGAAACAACCTTGATAATCTTGTTTCAAAGCACCTCTGAAACTTCTTATCTCTTTTTCACCAATTGAACTATTATCATATCTCTTTACTTGAACTTGAAGATTTACTGAAGCTATACCATTAACATCTAAAATACCTTCAAAATCAATTCCACCATCACCAACTTTACCAATTTCTTGTGTTGGTTCAAAACCTAGTGTTCTTAACAGATAGGAAACTAATTGTTCAAATTCAGTTGCACCTAATTCTAAAAACTTCAATCTTATAAGTTCATAAGCTGATTTTGAATCAAATTTGATTTCCTTTTTTGTTTTTGTTTTAGGAAAATCGAAACCAAGTACTTCAAAGATTTCATCTTTTTGTTTTACTTCAAAACAAGTTAAAGAGGAACGAAGTGTATTTTGTAAAGGATTTGAAAATGAATGTCTATTAAATTCATTTTTTAACCACTCAACTTTTTTTCTCCAAGGATATGGGGAAGAATTATCTTCTTCAAAATATAAATCTCCAACTACTTTCCCTATTATCAATTCATTGGTGTTGTGTGGAGAGATTATTATATCACCAATATTAATATCGTTAATAAATCGAAAAATTTGACCCACATTTTGATTTACTCTCATATTAGCATCTGTAGGGTATTTTTCTCTATATTTTTCTTTTAGGAAATCTTTATCTGTTAAATCCCAATTATTTTCAATAGGATTAATTTCCTCAAACCAACCTATTCCAATATAACTGTGTTTTTTAAATACATCAGTGTATCTCCCATAATCTGCTCGTAATACAAAAACTCTCATTTACTTTAGTTTTAAACATTGAATATACAAAAACCTACTTGAGGTATACGAATCAACTACTTTTAACCCAATTGATTCTAATTCTGAAATTAATCTTTCAGAATTATTTGCCCATTTCTTTTGAGGTTCAACAATAAACATATTACCATAAGGTTTTAGGATTCTATATCCTTCTTTTAGGTATTCCTTGTAATTAGAACCCATTAGAGACAAACAAAAAACACTAACATCTACTTTATTGTTCTCTAATGGAATATCTGATATATCACATTCAATAACTGATTCATCTATTCCAACATAATCAAATGGATAAACTTTGTTTGTTATTTCTTTAGATAAGAGATTTTCACCACATCCTAAATCTGCAACAATCCAATCTTCTCTATCCTTAATTTTTTTTGAAATCTCTATGTACGGTGTTTCAATCCAACCTTTCCTTTTTTCTCTGTATAGAGTATGATAATAATTCCATTCAGATTTATCTTTTTTTAATCTTTCTTTAATTGTTTTAGAATTGGATACACTCCATTTTTTATTTAGTTCAGAAAAATCTCCTAACTCCTTTCTTTTATATTCTATTTGTTTTGGATTAAGAGGAATTTTAATTTCTTCTCTATCTATTGTTAAAATATCGTTTTCTGAAATTCGGTTAATCCATTCTTCTAATTCTTTCTGTGCTTGTTTAACTAAAGTGGATTTTGGAGGAGAAAGTTCTTTAGGTATGATTCCATCCATTGATAAATCTGCAAGAGTAGATTTAAACTTAATTATATTATACCTTCTCTTATCCCAACTCCATTCCTTATCTCCACGAGAAACTACAACTTGAGGTATGTAAACATTAACATTATCAAAATTTGAACCTTGTCTATTTACCCTTCCGAGAAGTTGTTCGTATTCAGAACTTGTCCAAGGTAATATTAATGGAATTAGAGTATTACATACATATTGAATCCCATCTACACCAGTACCAATTGGAGCAGAACCAATTAAAATATCTATCTCTTTGTTTTTAAACCTTCTTAAACCTTCTTTATCATCACCTATATAGAAACCATAGGTATATCCAAGTTCACCAACGAATTCTCCAATTACGTTCACCAAATCCGTTACATAATGAGAATATATCAGAGTTCCTTTTTTAAGGTATTGTTTTATAGATTCAAGTTTAGTGTTAATCAAAACTTTTTCGAAACCTATTGGAGAACCCTTTGGTATCTTTTTTAATTCATCAATTAAATCATCACCATTAACTTGAATTAGATTCTCATTTACTGATATTCCATATTTAGGTTTATATCTAATTCCAAACCTTGTTAAAGATTTATACATTTCAACACCATTACTGATACTACTTTTTGTTTCTAATTCTTCATGAACTTCACCACTAATTAGTTCAATTAATTTTTTAGGTTCTACAAGGTTATTAATTACAGGAGTTGCACTCATTACCATTAAATAAAGGTTCGGATTTTCGTTTTTAGAATGAATAATTAATTTATTAATTACATTCCTTCTTGAAGATTCATCCTTCTCCTTTCTTTGTTTGACATTTTGAACCTCATCTAAAATGATGTAATCAATACTATTTTTTTTCAGTAATTCTGAAATAATAAACTCACCATCTTCTAATTGAAATGTTTCATAGTTTAAAACGATATAATTAAACCTATCTCCTTTAAGGTTAATATCGTATTTGTGAACGATATTGTATTTATTTGGCCTTACATCATTATTATTAAGTTGTGTTTTGGTGTATACTTGAGAGTTGTCAAAATATTCATGGATTGAGTTAACCCAACCACTTATAGTTGAATTATTACAAATTATGATTGTGTTTTTAAGATTAAGATATCTCCCACAAAAAATTGATGATAGAGTTTTCCCTGCTCCAGTTCCACTCCAATTACCATACAATTTTTCTTGTTTCATTCTATATGTAACAAGTTTCTGCATCAAATTCGGAGGGTATTTGAAAACATAATCTTTAGGAGGTGTTATTTTTGAAACCTCTTTGTACTCATTAATAAATTTATTCTTTATTAGTTTAAAGTTTTTACCACCATCCTCTTTTAAAACTTCATCAACAGATATTTCATTATTAAGAACACTATTCCAAAGTTTTTTGAGTTGATTTTTTAATAGAAAATCAATGTTCTCATCATCAAGTGAAGAAGTAATAAGTTTATTGTCATAAAATTTTAATTCCTCAAGTGGTTTAAAATCTTTTAATTCTTCTACCTCCTCAATACTGTCATAAAAAGTATCATCTCCCTCTGTTAATTCTTCTTCAAAAACATTTTCTACTAACTCTTCTTCAACTAATTCTTCTTCATCTGAATTTCCAACTAAATCACTAATATGTTTTTGAATTTTTGAAACTATATTTTCCCTTTGAACTGTATTTGATTTGGAGGAAACTAAATCTTCTAAAAATCCTAAATCTTTAATTTTCTTTGCTAAATTATTGGAGTTGATTATTGTAATTAACTCTATTGAATCAAGTTTAATAAGTTCATCCTTAATGTTATTAATAAAATCAAGAATATATTTTCTTGTCCAATCGTGAGAACCATCTCCAATATAACCTAACCAATCCCCCATACTTATAAATTCTTTGTAAGTCATATGGGGTGCTTTAGGAATCATTTTATCATACTTATCAGATTGAGTATATTTTTTCCATTCAGTACTACTTTTTAAACTTAATTGATGAGTGATTTCTCTACCTTCTTTAAATGAATAAAACTCTTTATCACGATTAGAAACATTTCCAGTACCTAACCAATCCCCCATACTGAAACCAAATTCTTTATAAATTCTATTCGGATATGTCGGTATTCCTTTGGGTAATTTATTTTTTGAAGTATAATCATCCCATTCATCTGTACTCTTTAATTCTAAACCATGTACAAACTTTTTTGCTTCCTCATAACTTTTCCACTCATACCCTTCCCACCCATCTTTTGTTCCAATCCAATCAGGAAATGATTTCCATTTTTCCTTATAAACGAATTGAGGATTTGATGGAATGTTATGGGGTTTTCGATTTTTCACATAATCATTAAACCATTCGTTTTGAGTTTGAAGGTTTTCTTTCCTTACAACTTCACGTGCGACTTCAAAATCAAGATATTTACCATCCCACCCTTTTTTAGTGCCTAACCAATCATTCATTCCTTTCCATCCTTTATCTTTATACATTTTGGATGGATTGGTAGTAATATTCCAAGGTCTATTTTCTGTTTTTAAATATTTTCTCCATTCACTTTCATTTTTCAAATTTAAATTCCACACAAATTCTCTCGCATCTTCAAAATCTAAATACCCATTAGTTAAATTGGATGACAAACATTTTTTCCCTTTTAAAAGTTCTTTGGGGATAATTGAATGTTTTGTATCAAACTTCTTATCAATAATTATAACCTTGGAGTTTGTATTTGTATAATCTACTAATGAGTAATCATAATCTTTGAATAAGAACCCTTTACTCTCTAACTCCACAAGAAATGATTTTGTATTTCTTTTAGTATTTCCACTACAATCCATACAATCACTTCCTTTTAAATGATTACCAACATTCACTTCAATTTTACCATGAATAGGGCACTTTATAAAAACTTTATCATTTTGATTTTTAAACTGTTCAGTAATTGAATAATCAAACTTGTTTTTATGAACAATCTTTGATTTTTTGATAAACTCTCCAAGTGACATTCTTTTTCTAGCTCCTTGATTTTTTCGTTTTTCTTTTCTGCATCCAGAACATTTAGTAATTCCCTTTAAATGGGCGTTTGGTTTTTGAAGAAATTTTTCGTCATGTTTTTTACAATAAATCTCCATCTCATCTCCAAGAGATTTAGAAAAATTTTTATCATATTTAAATTGATGTTTGAATTTAACAGGGGCTTCTTTTAAGAAAATAATTATTCCGTTTATCCTGTTTTTTTTTTTTGATTCTTCATAACCACAAAGTTGGCAGCCTTTATGACTATATAATTGTCTAGCGTTTTTTTTAGTCACTTCAACTTTATGAATCTTACACCAAACCTCAAAGGGCTCTCTGGAACCTTTATAAACTCCTTTGGAATAATCTAAATCATCATTCCAAAATCCTTTATCCTTAATTTTCTGAAGAAATTTTTCTGTCTTACTACTCATTATTTTCTGGTAAATACAAACACTAATATAATTGTTATATTGAGATTGAAGGGATTGGGATGGACTTTATCTACAATCAAAAGTATACAATGTAAAACATGGATTTAAAAAACTATGGTTTTCTTTAAGGTATTGTAGAATATAACTAGAGGCATCTTTCCCTTATTTTCTTTTATTTGCACTGAAGGTTTACGAAAACATGTACGAAAAATAGCTAAGGCTATATAGGCATTGTGTTTGTCACATTCTGTATTGGAAAGTAAATAAATAGGCTCCTTTAATCGTCATTTAGAACCATATCATATAAAAATTTAAAGTTCCTTCTCTGATACAATACAGGTAGTTAATATTTAAAACCTACTTATGTATTTGGAGTAAATCTGGATGGGATGTTTTAAATGTTATAAACTGTACAGGTGTATTTAATAATACTGATGCTTGGACAGCTGCCAAACCAAACTTCACTAATTGTACTTCATAGGAAGTTTTAAAGCCTTGAAATACTTTTTGTATTTTAGACACTAATTGTATTAAAATGAATAATTTAATTACAAAAGGATTTAAACTTGCTGGAATTTTAAACATTAGTGGAGTTCTTATATTTTCAAGATTTTTCACAAACCGAGCTATTTATGATACAGATCCAAATGCAATGTCAAAATTTGGTCTGCTCATGATTATTGTCTGGGGATTAGCTTTTATAGCTTCCTCAAAAAAATACAAAGATTTAAAATGGCTCGTTGGAGTATTCGCAATTGAAAAATTAGTTTACTCTATATACTGGACCTTTTGGATTTTAAAAAATGATTTAATTCCCATTTATGAACAAGATTTAATGGCTGGTTTTTTTTATACAATATATGGGTTAAATGATTGGCTCTTCTTTTTGTTTTTTACCTATGTCTTTTTTAAACCTATAATTAAAACTAAAAGCTGATCGTATACTTCTTTTAGTTTACGTGAGATTAAAAACAATTCTTATTTAAATCTATTTTTTATGAAAAAACACATTGTTATCTTGGTTTGTTTAATCCTTTTATCCTGTGGAAATAATGATTCTTCCAATGAAACTCTTGAAGTTTCTGATCCAATAATTGGTGTATGGCAAGAAGTTTTAGATGATAGTAACCAATACGATGATATTGTTTGGACCTTTGATTCTTTAGGTACACTTTCTATAAATTTTGACGGGACTATTATAGAGAATGGATCATGGAGTGCAATCAGTGGGTCTCCTAACTCCTACTCGCTTCGTTTTCAGCAATACCCTGATGCAGCGGAACGCTTGTTTTTTGTAGACTTAAACTTTTCTAACAATAAAAATTCAGTTGTAATAATGGGTGATTCTTCTACTTTTCATTGGACAGGAAACAGATCGTTGGTAAAGAATTAACTCAACAAATGTTCTTCCCAATCGAATGAGTTTTATGGATTGTTTTCTCAAAAAACTCAACGGTCACTTATACAATCAAAAGCTCAGAGCCATTTTAAAAACAGAATTGTAAATTAATACAACTCAGATTGATTAATTCGTTCTAAAAGAGTACACCCCAGAATTACTTTTATTTCCGTTTGTGTCTACCGCAATAATTTTCCAACTATAAGCAGAATTACTGTCAACCGCAATACTTGTACTGGTATTTGCATTCACTGCATCTACTTGTTTTAGAAAAGTACTGGCGTCTGTGGTGTCTAAATAAATTTCATAATAATCCAAATCACCATCTACATCCGATCCGTTCCAGTTTAGAGTAATATTCCCCTCTACTGGCGTCACCGAAGTTCCAGATCTTGGCGCTAATATTTCCGATGGAAAAGGAGCATAATTGGTTACACCCGACCCTGCTAAATAAAACCTCCAAGTTGATGAATTCGCGTTTTGACTTCCCTCTTCTCCAATTGCTGTTATATTCCAAGAATATGGAGTTGCTTTCAATAAGGTAACACTCAGTGAAGTCCCTGTAGTTTCTAGAGTTTCTCTTTGGTTGTTGTTTAAGTTGGTTACACTCAAACGATAGGTTTCTACATTTGCAGCAGAACTCCATCGGAACTCCAAACTACTCTGTGAGTCATTAAGTGAAGTCCCTTCTTGACAAGTTTCTTCGTTTAAAGGAAAACTCAAAGAGGGTGTTCCAGGTTCTAAAGGTGGTGGCGGAGAACTGGAACAACTCCACAATAAAATTGTAATACTAAACAGTGTGCTTAGGGTTTGTATAGTTTTCATATGAATTATTCTTTAATAACAATTTGAGATTGATTAACAGAAGCATTATTAACCTTTACAATATAACTTCCGCTTATTAAACTAGAGGTGTTTATATAAACTGTTCTTTCGGTAGCAGTTAATGCATATTGTGCTACCATAACCGTTCTTCCATCACTAGAATAAAGCTCGATATTGGCTTCTAATTCTGTTCCACCAACATATACTGCTAAGGTGTCATTAAATGGATTAGGAGCTGTTACAACGGCATCTGAACTAAAGTATGACTGCTCGAAGATACCCTGACAAGCAATTCCAGTAGTTATAGAAACAGTATTGACTCCTTTATACAGACATAGGGTGTATTCGCTCTCAGTGGTTTGCTCTGTGATTCCGTTATGTGTAATCGAGTAACTTTCTCCTCCACTAAGTTTATAACTTACCGTATTGTCGCTTTTATTTGAAGAAGCATAAACCGATAATGGCTGTGGCTCGTTTATAGTTACATCAAAACAACGTTCAAATTCACTTGCATCTACTCCGTCTACTGTAACACAAATAGAATATGATCCTTGTGATAAGTTATCTAAACTCCAATTACTACTGTTTAAAGTTTGGGTTTGATTAACTGCTCCACTGATATCAATTTGATACGTTAGAGAGGTGTCTTCTACAGACAAGCTAATGCTGTTAGTGTCCTGACATTTCTCTGTTTTGGAAAGAGAGAAATTGCTCGGAGGCAGATAGAAAATAACACAACCGTTATTATTAACTAAAGAACCGTAAGGAGTATCGGCACATCGGTCGAACGGATTCCAAACCCCATCGTGATCGGCATCATCCGAAACATCCCCAACACCATCACCATCGCTATCTTCTTGATTTGGATTATAAACAAGAGGACTGTTATCCAAGATGTCTACAACACCATCACCATCGGTGTCAGCTTGAGGTGTAGCGGCTATAGTTTGTAATTGAATTGCAGTAGCGTTTCCTTCGGGCATTACAAGATTGGTTTGTGTTACCGAAATTGGTTTTGCAGATTCACCATCGTTTGTATTGATATTTACAACCTCTACTTCATAGATGTTATCGCGGTTATGATCCTGAGGATTTTCGTAATCAGGAGGAACAATAAAGTCTAAGTAATCATCAGATTCTCCTTCTCCATTTTTCTGAATAGATGGAGAACGAATTGTAAATAATCCAGCATCTGCTCCACCGGTAATTTTCTTTTTAATTTTCCATTTACCAACTCCTTTAGTCCCTTTGGGGTTTAAATATCTTTTATAATCTACTTTAGAGCTCGTACTCTCGTCAGAAAGATCAAAAACGGCAACTTCAAAATTCGAGATTGTATTGGTATTGGGAATATCAAGAACAATCAGAGTCATATCCTGAAGGGTTGATAAATTTAAATTATTTGTTGCTTTAATTTGGAATACATGCTTTGGCTTTTCTTCATAATCTGTAGTTCCCACTATGAATAAAGAGTCGTTTTGAATTTCAAAAATTGAAGAATCTTCACTCTCTATAAGTTGTAAACTAATATTAGAAACATTAGATGCATCGGTAGAATTCGGATCTTCTACAATAATTTTACCAAGATATTCTCTAATCTCTGCAACATCCTCGTCTCGACTATTCTCTGTTTTTTCAAAAACTTGAGAATAAATTACTGGAGGTAAAAATGCACATCCTTTATTATCTACTGGTGCACCAGAGGCAGTGTTTGGACATTTATCTACACTGTTCACGACCCCATCATTATCATCATCACCATCTTCCTCTTCGACAGAACATCCGTATTGATCTACTTTAGTACCAAGAGGGGTTGCTCTACAACGATCTAATCCATTAGCTACTCCATCGCGATCATCATCTTGTTGTGCATCAGAACATCCATTTTCATTTACGACTTCAAATGGTTTAGTGTTTGGACATTGATCATCTGAATTACGAACACCATCGAAATCAGAATCAATTGAAATCTGAGCGACAGAACATCCATTTGAATTAACTTCAGAATAGGGCGCTGTATTAGAACAATAATCTTTACTGTTTTCAACACCATCAAGATCGCTATCATTTTCTTTTTGACTTAATGAACATCCGTATTGATCAACCGCTACTCCAGACTCTGTGTTTGGACATAAATCAAGATCATCCGTTACTTTATCAAAATCACTATCAATTTCATTTAAGGGACAACCAAATTCATTAACCGCTAAGCCAATACCCGTATCTGGACATAAATCATCAACATTCAATACACCATCAAGATCGCTATCTGATGAAGTCTGCTCATTGATTTCTGTATCGGTACATCCAAATTCATTTACAATGGTTCCAGCTATAGTATCTGGGCAACGATCCAAAGAATTAATTACTCCATCCTGGTCATCATCTCCATTTTCTTGAGATTTTTTCTCTTCTTTCTCACTACATCCCTGATTATTTACAGCAATTCCAATTGGAGATTCTGGACATTGATCAAATACATTTAAAACACCATCTAAATCGGAGTCCAATTGAATTATTGAACAACCGAACTCATTAACCTCAGAATTTTCTGGTGTATCTGGGCATGCATCAAAATCATCAACAACTCCGTCTAAATCTCTATCAGAATCTACTAAAGCACAACCAAACCCATCAACCTGTTGTCCAAACGGAGTACCTGGACATAAATCAAATTCATTAAGGATTCCATCATTATCTGAATCAAACTCACTTACATAACCACATTCAATAGAATAAAAGGCTGAGTTATTTATTTTCCATCCGCTAGGAATATCACTTATTTGAGTTTCAGAAACACTAATACACGATATTTCAGTATTGATTACTTCTAATTTATCTAAACTGCTTAAGGTTGAAATGTCTAAACTCTGTAATGGAGTATTATTTACTTTTAAATTAACTAAGCCCGTATTGTTAGAAAAATCAATTGTATAGATCGAGTTATTTCCAATATTTAAATCACTGAGATTTTGATTTTCTGATAAATCGATATAATGAAGTAAGTTGTTGTTTACTGATAGTTTTCTCAGGTTTGTATTATTATTGGTGTATAAATTTGAAATTAAGTTATTATCAACAATTAAAACCTCTAGTGATGAATTGTTATAGGTATCAACATAAAATAAATTATTTCCAACTGCAATGAGTTCAACCAGGTTAGAAAAAGATTCTAAACCAGTTAAATCATATATTTTACTTCCATCCGAACGTTGAGAAGAACTTACGTCTAAAGAAGTAACAGACTCAATTGCTTCTGTATTGACATAATTATCCAATGCATCATCTAATCCTAAATTAATTAATGTTTGCTCAAAAGCATCATCCGGAATAAATGTTTTACCAACTTGAGAATCACTCAAAGGACAACCAAATTCATTTACAAAAACTCCAATTGAGGTATCAGGACAAGCATCAAATTCATCCGGAACACCATCAGAGTCAGAATCACTGAAAGTACCCTGCAGAGGAGATTGATTCTCACTACATCCGTATGAATTAACTTCAAGACCTTCTTCTGTTTCAGGACAAGCGTCAAATACATCTGGAATTCCATCATTATCTGCGTCAGAAATAGATCCATCTTCAAATGTTTGATCTTCAGCACATCCAAAAGAATTAACTATTTCGCCTTTTGCTGTTTCAGGACAAGCGTCGAAAAAGTCAGGTATACCATCTTGGTCACTGTCTTCTAATTCATTTTGACTAGCTGTTTCGTTTACGCTACACCCAAAGAAATCAACAGTAGCACCTTCTTCTGAGTTTGGACAAGCATCTGCAATATTAGGAACACCATCATTATCATTATCATCGAAATCGCTTTCTCCTGGGTTTTGATTCTGAGCACAACCAAAATAGTCTACACTTGCTCCTTCTTTAGTATCGGGACAAACGTCAAAATCATCCGGTACTCCAT
Source organism: Candidatus Arcticimaribacter forsetii (assembly GCF_910589745.1). GTDB lineage: Bacteria > Bacteroidota > Bacteroidia > Flavobacteriales > Flavobacteriaceae > Arcticimaribacter > Arcticimaribacter forsetii. The sequence continues at coordinate 1,075,458 of NZ_OU342399.1, read as the reverse complement.
CCGAATCCGTATCAGTGAAATTTTCTTGATCTGGGGATTGATTAATACCACATCCAAATGCATCTACACTAACTCCTGGTTCTGTATCAGGACATACATCTAAATAATTTGGAATTCCATCTTCATCTTCATCTTCAACTACCTGATTATTTAATTGATCTTCACTACAGCCAAATTCGTTAATAGAAACCCCATCCGGTGTATTTGGACATGCGTCAAAAATATCAGAAATTCCATCATTATCAGAATCTGAAATGTTATTGTTATAGGATTGATCTCTACTACAACCAAAAACATCTACCGCTACACCTTCATTGGTTTCAGGGCAAGCATCGAAGAAATCGGGAACCCCATCTCCGTCAGCATCGTCTATTGAACCTTCATTTCCAAGGTCATTACAATCTGATACTAAAACTAGAGTAAAGTTAGTTTCATTTACAAAATTCGAGGAGGTATCTAAAATTCTGATTAAAACATCATAAGTCCCAACTGGCCTATTTTCACCAGAAACAACAGTTAACACAGAATTATTATCTGAATCGGTGCTTAATGTTGTAACCCAATCTAAAGGCAAGCCTGAAACTTCAGCGGTAATAATTGAACTGGTGCAACTGGAGGAAACTATAATTTGTTCATTGAATGGTTCAGAGGAACATAACTCAGCAACTTCTCCATTAGATGGAATATTTGAAATTTGAATTTCACAACCATTTTCAGTTGTATATGTATAATCTCCTGTTTCATTATCATTAACTTCACATCCGAAAACATCTACCAGTGCACCGTTTTCTGTATTAGGGCACTGATCAAAGAAATCAGGAACTCCGTCTTGATCACTATCTGCAATAGAAACAGAATCAATAATCATTATTTCTCCATAAACAACTGCTTCTGTAGAAGAACTATTAACGGATATTGAAAAAGAATAACTTCCTGGTTCTGCATCAAGTTGACCAGTAACTATAATAACATTCCCGTCGGAAGACCATACTAAACCATTAGGTAGACCAGAAACAATAATAGATTCTCCAATAGAATCATCTTCACAATTTGAATCAAATTGATACACTAAATCTTCAATAGTTTCGCCTGCTCCAAGAGCTTGGAATTGAAAACCTGCAGTTTGATATAGGTCTATGTAACAGCTCTGTGTACTGGTTCCTGTACTTGAATTCTCGGTAACGTAAATTAAACCCTGAGAAAAAGATTGTGAGAAACTGTTAGCCAACGATATAGAATAAACATATTCACCCGGCTGGTCGTCTACTTGGCCTGAAATAGTTAGGGTATCTCCCTCTGTTGACCAAACAATTCCATTAGGTAAACCTGAAACTTCAGTTACCAAATCTTCACAGTCCGTATCAATTTGAAAAACAACATCCTCTATAAGTGATCCAGTTTCTACAAACTGAGACTGAGAACCACTTGATGTATATAAATTTATACTACAACCTGTCTGAGTAGTTGTACTAGTGGTTGAAGTTGTTGTAACGCTAGATTCATTTACAAAAATCAATCCCTCAACAAAGGATTGTGTTGTATCATTACCTACTATAACGGTGTAGAAATATTGTCCAGGCTGAGTATCGGCAACACCTGAGACAGTAATATTATTCCCTTCACCAACCCAAGACACTCCATTTGGCAATCCAGTAACGGCAATGGTCACATCTTCACAGTCTGTATCAAATTGATAGATTACGTCTTCAAGTGTTACTCCCTCATCTACTGCTTGAGACTGAGGACCACTTGATGCATATAAATCTACACTACAGCCTGTCTGAGTAGTTGTAGTGGTTGAAGAAGCAACAACCTGAATCAAACCTGTTACGGAGGATATTTCAGTATTAGTTCTAACAAAAACAATATATTCATAAGGGCCAGGGTCTGAATTTACAGGTCCATTGATATCACTGGTTACAACCAGGTCTGTACCACTTCGATACCAAGAAACTCCACTGGGTAAATTTATTACATCAAAGTCAAACTCGCTCTCAGCACAATCAGTAACATACGTAAACACAACATTTTCAACTGCTGATCCATTTGAAACTTCTTGAGATAAAGGACCACTTGATGCATATAAATCTACACTACAGCCTGTCTGAGTAGTTGTAGTGGTTGAAGAAGCAACAACCTGAATCAAACCTGTTACGGAGGATATTTCAGTATTAGTTCTAACAAAAACAATATATTCATAAGGGCCAGGGTCTGAATTTACAGGTCCATTGATATCACTGGTTACAACCAGGTCTGTACCACTTCGATACCAAGAAACTCCACTGGGTAAATTTATTACATCAAAGTCAAACTCGCTCTCAGCACAATCAGTAACATACGTAAACACAACATTTTCAACTGCTGATCCATTTGAAACTTCTTGAGATAAAGGACCACTTGTATAAGAAACAGCAACATTACAACTAATTGCACATCCATTTTCATCTACTTCCACACCTGATTCAGTAGAAGGACATTGATCTACATTGTTAAAGACTCCGTCACCATCATCATCTTTCTGAGATTCACTGCATCCAGAAGCATCTACAGTTTCACCAGCTGGTGTTCCTGCACAGGAATCATCTTCATCTTCTACTCCATCTCCATCCTCATCAGCAAATGCAGTAACATTGAAATGAGAATTTATTATTGGATCTACTGTTGAAGCTTTTAAAACAAATGAATTAAAAACTAAAAAAAACAAAATGGATTTTAATGAAAATCTAATTAATAAAAGAGAAATTTTATTGAATGTTGACGTTTTCATGAAACGAGTATTAAATTAATTAGTACAAAAATACTTTTTAAATAATATAATAAATAATTAATTAAAAAAAATTACTGACAAAATATGAACTTAAAACACGTGAACACTAGGAAATTAAAAGTATAAAATTTAACTCTACTCTAATATTTATCTCATTATTTAAAAAAAAATGGTAAAAAAAATATAAAAATAGTGTCTGTTTGAAACATATGGTTAAATTCGTCTAAAATAAAGGGTATAAAGATGAGAAGAAAAGAGTGTGAGAAGTGTAAGAAAGAATATACCATCATGTACCGAGTACAATATACCTCTGAAAAAAAATGGGTTTTTCTGTGTAAAGATTGTTCTTTAGAAGTTAAAAAGGAAAATGACAACTACCGATATGGAGGTACTTGGAAATATTGATTAAAACTTAGTTGATTTTAAGTGGTACATTCTGTTTTTTAATAAAATTTTACTTTTTTAGATTAAAGCATCAAGTGTCAGAACATATTTACTCCTAAATTTTAGTTTATTTTTTCTTTTAAAAGTTCTAATGAAATAATAATCCACTTTATTATATTTGTTTAAATTAAATAAATATAATTATGGGAGTTGGTGGAATAGTAGTTGTTACTTTTTTATTTTGTATTGCAATGTTAATTGCCATTGAAATTAAAGAGCGCATATAAATAAACTTAAAGGATTTAAACCTAAAAAATAAATTATGGAAACATATAAATGTGATAAATGCGGAATGGCAGTAAATGCAAGTTGCGCAACATGTAACGAACCGCTTGTAAACGGAACTCTTCAACTAGAAGATGGTAGTTCTGTACAAATTTCAAAATGTCCTAAATGCGAAGGCAAAATAAAATCTCCACAATGTTGTGGGGCTGATATGAGTTGTTCGATATAGCTGTACTTTTATAAATCAAAGACCCGAAAAAGGGTCTTTTTTTTTTTAGAATATTTAATAAAAGTGTATCTTAAAGAAAAAAATATGGAATGGTATATTAAAAACCGATGGTGGATCTGGTCAATTACATTTGTTTATTTAGCTTATAAATTATTCTTGACCCTATATTATTGAAAATAAAATACTTTAACTCAAAGATACCCAAATCTTATGAATCAAAATGACTTAAAATTTCAACTTCCAGGAAGAAATGAAATAACCCGTTTCGAAAAAATACACAACATAACTTTTAAGAATGCAACTGAAGCAGACGCTCTTGTTGCAATGGAAATTTCCGATGGAATTAAAAACTGTAAATCCGAGAACTTTGTCCTAGGGCTTGCAACAGGTTCATCTCCAATCGGTGTTTATAAAGAACTTGTTCGTCTACACAAAGAAGAAGGATTAAGTTTTAAAAAGGTTGTATCATTTAATTTAGATGAATATTTTGGCCTAAAAGCTCGGAAGATTACTTGCAGTAGACATTCCTGTTGAAATTTCTAAAGAGACTTTTGATCCGCTCAAGCCTTTACCACTTTTAGTGGTAATAATGATTACACCATTAGAAGCTCGAGATCCATAAATAGCTGCTGCACCATCCTTAAGAACATTAATTTGATCAATATCTGAAGGATTTATACTATTTAAAACAAAAGCATCTCTAGTTTGAACCCCATCAATGATATATAGAGGGTCATTATTGTTTGGAGTCCCATAACCACGAACACGAACCTTTGGAGCTGATCCTGGTTCCCCATTGGTAACTATGGTAACTCCAGAAACTCTTCCTTGTAAAATTTCAGCTGCATTAACAACAGGTAGCTTAACTGCATCTGAAACATCTACCGAGGCAACAGCCCCTGTCAATTTACCACGAGTTTGAGTTCCATAACCAGTAACAATAATTTCATCCAATTGACTAACTGAATCTTCAAGAATAATTGTAAGATTATCTTGGCCATTTATTGCAATCGTTTGTGATTCAAAACCAATACTTGAAAACTCTAAACTAGCTTGTCCGTCTGCGCTAATTGTAAAATTTCCGTCAAAATCTGAGGTTGCACCCTGAGAAGTTCCGGAAATAATTATGGTAGCACCTGGAATAGGTGTCCCATTAGAATCCATTATTAATCCAGTAATAGATTGTTGAGCATGTAACAATAAACTACAGAAAAGTAGAATCATTGTAAGAATTGTAGGTGTTTTTTTCATGTGATTTGATTTTTATTTTGTTAAAATATATGTGTTATAAATCCATATGGAATAGCTTTAAAATAAAAATGAATGAATACTTTAACGAAAAGGATATTATGGTGTTAATATATATAATGAATAAAACTATATAACATTATCATAATCAAATATTTACAGATAAATTGGAAGGTTTTAAATAATTGTATTTTTAACTGTATAAATAGATTTTAACCAAACAATTATCCTCTCAGAACCATGTTAAAATCTTAAAATCATTAACTTTAGAAATCTGTAAATAAGAACTAAGTATTTGCATTAATTAAAAATGATAAAAAACCAATTCTCTTCACTCCTCTTATCAGTACTTCTAACAATCTGTACCACTGTTTATTCTCAAATAAATCCAAAAGAAATTGATATTATTCGAGATGAATATGGTGTGCCTCATATATTCGCTAAAACAGATGCTGAAGTTGCTTATGGTCTAGCATGGGCTCATGCGGAAGATGATTTCAAAACCATTCAACAATCTTATTTGGCCGGAAACAATATGCTTAGTGCTCATATAGGAAAGAAAGGAATTCCAGCTGATTTTCTAGCTCAATTCATCCGCTCAGAAGAATTAGTAGAGCGTGATTATGAAACAAAAACAAGCCCTGAATATAAAAAAATACTTGAAGGATATGCTGCTGGTATGAATCAGTATGCAGCAACGTACCCGGAAGAAGTTCTTTCAGATGAGTTGTTCCCAGTTACTCCAAAAAGAATGATGCGCTACGCCCAGCTTCAACTTTTTATTTCTTCAAAAGGAGACTATTGGGTTTCTAAGATTATAAGTAATGATCTTAAATATGTACCCTCTAAAGAAGAAACTAAAGGATCTAATACATTTGCCTTCAATAGTTCTAAAACCACCGATGGAAACACCTATTTAGCTATAAACACACATCAGCCGCTGGATGGTCCTGTTTCTTGGTATGAGGCTCATTTATGTAGTGAAGAAGGAACAAATATAATTGGAGCTCTTTTTGCTGGAAGTCCAAGTGTTTTGATTGGAGCTAATGAATATTTGGGATGGGCACACACTGTAAATCAGCCCGATAAAACAGATGTTTTCGAATTGGAAATGCATCCGTCAAAGAAAAATGTTTATTTGGTTGATGGAAAAGAACATCTATTAGAATCATTTAAAGCAAAACTTTCCATGAAAATTCTAGGGATACCTTTTAAGGTTTTTAAAAAGTATTACAGAAGTATTTATGGACCTACCTTGAAAAATAAAACGGGCTATTTTTCCGTTAGAACCCCCGCTCTTGAAGAAGTAAGAGGTTTAGAACAATGGTGGAGAATGAATAAAACAAAGTCTTTTAAAGAATTTTATGATGTTTTAAAAATGGAGGCTTTACCGGGATATAACATTGGATATGCAGACAAAAATGATACTATATTTTATATTTCAAACGGTCTAATACCTAAAAGAGCACCCGGATACAACTGGAAAGAAGTTGTCCCTGGAAATACGATGAAAACATTGTGGACTTCTACTTATTCTTTAGAGGAACTTCCGCAAGTAATTCAACCAAAATCAGGGTATTTTTACAATACCAACCACTCCCCTTTTAAGTCTACTGATGAAGCAAATAACCCAAAAGGAGATGATTTTTCACTTGATATGGGTTTTGAACGTTATGACAATAATAGATCCATTCGATTAAAAGAACTTATTGATGCAGAGGATAAAGTTTCTTATGAGGATTTTAAAAGAATTAAGTACGACAGAAAGTATCCAGAAATAATGAATTTTTCATGGATGAATATTAACGCCTTATTTGATATTAAGGCTGATCAATATCCAGACATTAAATCATTAATTAAAAAAATACAAGATTGGGATCGAAAAACAGATGCATCCTCAGAAGGAGCTGGAGTATTTGCCGTTCTTTATTACAGGCTCTACAAATACTATTATAAACTTCCTGCACCAAAAATTTTCCCAAGAACATTTTTAATACAAGCGTTAAGAGACTCTAAAAATTATATGCTTAAACATTTCAATACAACAGATATAACACTTGGGGATTATCAAAAGCTTGTAAGAGGAGATAAAGAAATTCCGATTTTCGGTTTACCTGATGTATTGACCTCAATGAATTCAGTTCAACATAAAGATGGAAAAATTAAGGTTGAAAGTGGAGAATCCTACATTGAATTAGTTCGGTTTACTCCAGAAGGTACACAGATTGAATCTTCAATATCTTATGGGAGTTCTGATCACCCTGATTCCCCTCATTATGGAGATCAAATGGAAATGTATTCTAAATTTGAAACGAAGAAAATGTCTTTGAATAAAGAGGATGCATATAAAAATGCCAAACGTATTTATAATCCTAAATAATTATATAGATTTCAAGGCTTCTTGATATACTTCAATGTATTGACCTATAATTTTAGTGAGATCAAATTTCCTAGCTTCCAGTTGTGCATTGGTCTTAAACTCCTCTAAAAGAACATCGTCTTTTAGAAGTTTTAGACTTTTTTCCGCCATCCCCTCAACATCACCAACCTCTAGTAAATATCCTGTTTTACCCGCTACATTAACCTCAGGAAGACCTCCTGTATTTGATGATATTACAGGAACTCTCATCATCATTGCTTCTAATGCAGCAAGTCCAAAACTTTCTGTTTCTGAAGGTAGTAAAAACAAATCCGAGTAACAAAGCACTTCGAAGACCTGATTACTTTTTCCTAAAAATTTTACATGTTCAGAAAAACCATGTTCTTCGCAATACTCCATCGCTACTTCTTTTTCAGGACCTTCTCCAACCATGATGAGCTTGGCTGGGAGATTATTTACTATTTTTTCAAAGGTTTTAACAACATCTAAAATCCTTTTTACACCTCTAAAATTACTAACATGAGAAACTATCCGTTCGTGTGGTAAAGCAATTAAATCTCTATCACACTCTTCTCTATGATTGGAATGTTTCGTGAAATCAACAAAATTTGGAATTACATTTATGTATTTTTTTATGTTGAATAAATCTATGGTGTCATTCTTTAAACTTTCGGATACTGAAGTTACACAGTCGGAATGATTGATGCTAAATTCTACAGCAGATTTATAAAAAGGGTGACTTCCGACTAAAGTAATATCGGTTCCGTGAAGTGTAGTTACAATAGGTAATTTAATCCCCTGATCTGCTAACATTTTTTTTGCCATATACGCAGCATAAGCATGAGGAATTGCATAATGCACATGAAGTACTTCAATTCCATGGAGCTTAACCATATCTACTAACTTACTAGACAAAGCGAGTTCATAGGGTTGAAATTGAAACAGTGGGTAATCAGGAACATTTACTTCATGAAAATACAGGTTTTCACTCAAAGCTTCTAAACGCACAGGCTGTTTGTAGGTTATGAAATGAATTTCGTGACCTTGTTTAGCTAATGCCAAACCAAGTTCTGTAGCGACAACTCCACTACCTCCAAATGTAGGATAACAAACAATTGCTATTTTCAAATGTATTTATTTTAATTAATTATTGAATCGTAAATGTACTGTTGAATTCGGGTTCTGATATCATGTTTTGACAATAAGTTATTATTCATTGTCGGATATGTTCTATTGGATAAAAAAACATAGATCAATTCATTTTCAGGATCGGCCCAAGCATAAGTTCCTGTAAAACCAGAGTGACCAAAACTTGATTTTGGAACACAACCACAAGTAGATCCTCTTCCAGACAATTGTGGTTTATCAAAACCTACTCCGCTTCTATTCCCTTTTTCACAATATAAACATCTATTGAAAAGATCAAAAGTTTCTGAAGCAAAGAATTTTTCATTCCCGTATTTTCCTTTATTTAGAAATAATTGCATAATTATCCCTACCTCAGTAGCATTTGAAAAAAGGCCTGCATGACCTCCAACACCGCCTAGCATTGCAGCCCCCATGTCATGAACCTCTCCCTTCAATTCCTGATTTCTAAAGTAGGTATCTATTTCAGATGGAATGATTGTTTGATTGGGTAAATTTTCGTTGGGATTGAAACTAGTTCGCTTTAAACCTAAAGGTCTATATATAGAATCTCTTGCTATGATATCAAGAGGTTTACCATATCTTTTTTCAAGAAAATCTTTTAAAAAAAAATACGGAAGATCAGAATATTTGTATTCAAGAGAATCCCTTAGTTTACTTTCTAATATTTTTGTAGATATAAGCTCTGATAAACTTTTTTTACCATAATAATTATCCGCAATTTTAATTGGATATCTTCTGCTTTGTCTTTTGCGGTAATATTTTCTGTTCAGTTTAAGTGAACCTTCTTGAATTGTTTCTTTGTAAAAAGGGATCCACGGAGTTAATCTAGCGTAATGCGAGAGTACATCTTTGACTTTTAGTTCGGATTTGTTAGACTTAGCCCAATTTGGGTTTAAAGCTCCTAATTTAGTCTCTAAAGAAAGAGTGCCTTGATCTACCTCATTAATTATTAATGGTAAGGTTGTAAGGATCTTAGTTAAAGAGGCTAAATCATATAAATCTGTATTTAAAACGGGTCGTTTCTTTTCATAGGTATGATACCCAAAACTTTTATTATAAACTACCTTTCCATGTCGAGCAACCAAAATTTGCATTCCTGGAGTCATAAGGGAATCTATTGCAATTTGAGCAAGCGCATCTATATTATTTAAAGTTTCGGGATTGAGGCCTACTTCTAAAGGGGAACTTTCTGAAAGCTCTGAAGGACCATTTAGATCAATTCCATGTCCAACAGGATAATCAGATGAAATTGAAACCGGTAAACGTCCTGAAGATTTTCTCTTTCCTAATATTATTTCTGCAGTCGCAACTTGAGATTCTTTATTATTTTGATAACCAATTACTAATGCATCTATTTCGGACAGTTCTTTAATAGGAGAAAGAGCATAAGGTTTTACAAAAACATTCAAGATAACAGTATGTTGCTTTGCTAGAAGAGCTATTAATTCTAATTCTTTTTTTGAAAAATTAGATGCTTTCCAGGGACTAGCGTTTGATCTATGAAAACTAATTATGACTTCTTTGTAGGGTTCTAGCTGCTCTAATATTTGTTCGTTTTGTGTTTTGGAATCTACAGACTTTAAATTTATATTTCCAATCAATGTATTCTTAAAAAAAGTCCCTTCATCATCACCTAAACTTAGGTATCCATATGTTTTTGTTTTATCTAATGGTAAAACATTGTCTTTGTTATTAACTACAGTAATTGCATTCTGCATGGCTTTTGCAATTAGATAATCATCCTCTTTTGTATTTAAATCGGAATATAAATTCTCCGTTGAGATACTTTTATAATCCCCTAGACCTGCAAGATATTTTGCTTTTAATATTTTCTTTACTGAAACTTCTAGTCGCGCTGGGGTATAGAGTTTTGCCTTAAAAGCGCGTTTCATTTTTTTAATTGCCAAACGAACATCATTTGGAATTAATAAGATATCATTACCTGCCACAAAAGCAGCAACATCGATTCCAAACTTAGGACTAATTCCCGAAGCTCCTTTCATATTCAATGCATCAGTAATTACAAGACCTTTAAAATCTAATGAATCTTTGAGTAAAGTCTGAACCGTTTTGTACGACAAAGAAGAGGGTATGCCAGAATCAATAGCGGGAATGTCTAAGTGAGCTACCATTACTGATGAAATACCAGCATTTATTATCTTTTTAAATGGGTACAATTCAACTTCATCAATTCGATCTGATGCAAAGTTAATTGAGGGTAATCCCAAATGAGAATCCGTTGAAGTATCTCCATGTCCTGGAAAATGTTTTGCTGAAGATAAAATTCCTGCTTTGTGCATTCCCTTCATAAAAGCGATTCCTTTTTGTGAAACGTTTTCTTTATTTTCACCAAAAGAACGATTTCCTATGATCGGATTTTTGGGGTTTGTATTTATATCAACAGAGGGAGCGAAATTAATATGGATTCCAAGGCGTTTTGCCTGTTCTCCGATTCTTTCCCCAACAGCTTCTATGAGTTTATTATCTTGAATAGCACCCAAAGTCATGTTCCAAGGAAAAGGCTGAACAGAGTCTAAACGCATTGCAACTCCCCACTCCGCATCCATACCAATTAACAAAGGAATTTTTGATTTAGACTGTAATTTGTTTAACCAATTTGTTTGTTCCAAAGGTCCTCCCAATGAAAATATAACCCCTCCAATTTCATTTTCGGTTACATTTATAGAGATCTGATCAAAATGTTTCTCTCCTTGCTCTGAGAAAGCCATAACCATAAATAACTGACCTATTTTCTGATCAAGTGTAAGTGAAGAGTAAACGCTATCTACCCATTTCTGCTGAGCTTCATAATCAGTTGATAAAAGAGGATCTGTAGTTTGTGAATACACAGAACAAAAACTCAAAAGAGAGATCAGAAGAATTCGCATTAAAAAGGATTTTATTTAATAAAACGAGAATGCCAACTTTGTCCGGCTGGAACTTCCCAATGACTGAGATATTCAGCTTTATTTAACACTAAGTTATTAAAAACTATTGTGTTAGAAGAAACTTTTCTTTTTTTAGCTAAAGATCTAAATTCCTTTAAAGGCGTATATAAAAATTCTGACCCGTTTTTATGGGTAACATTCATTTTATCTAGAAGTTGAATTTTGTATTTTTCTTCAAGAGATTGTATAAAACGAACAGATGAATCAATAGAACAACCAGTTGCTCCCTGAACTTTTTCATTTAGTGCAATTACAATAAAGCGATCATAAGGAATTTCATAAGAAGTAACCAAATCAGCTCCATGAGCTGTCCATTGATTAAGGAAGTTTTCTAATTCTTTAATTAGATCCGTTTTTTCTTCTTTAGAAAAAGTTCGAGAAGCTTGATAAATCCAAACTCTAGATTCATCTGATAAATCTTTAAAAGGAATTAGCATGATTATAGATCTTTTGCGTTTGCAATTAACTCTGCTATGTCCATGACTGGAATTTCACCTTCTTTTTCCTTATTTTTTATACCATCTGTTAACATGGTATTACAGAAAGGACAACCTGCTGCAATAATATCTGGTTTAACTTCAAGAGCTTGTTCTGTCCGTTCAATATTAACGTCTTTATTTCCCTTTTCAGGTTCTTTAAACATTTGTGCTCCTCCTGCTCCACAACAAAGACCCTTTGCTTTACAGTTTTTCATTTCAACTAATTCGGCATCTAACTTTTGAATTAGATCTCGAGGAGCTTCATAAACATTGTTTGCTCTTCCAAGATAACAAGGGTCATGGAAGGTTATTTTCTTCCCTTTATAACTTCCTGTTTCAATGGTTAGTTTACCGCCATCTAAAAGTTCTTTTAATAGTTGAGTATGATGAATAACCTCATAAGTTCCACCTAAATCAGGATATTCATTTTTAAGCGTATTAAAACAATGTGGGCAGGCTGTAACAATACGCTTAACTCCATAACCATTGAGAACTTCAATATTAGTAACCGCTTGCATTTGAAAAAGAAATTCATTACCAGCTCTTTTCGCTGGGTCTCCCGTACAACTTTCTTCTGCTCCTAAAACGGCATATGAAACCCCGGTATTGTGAAGAAGTTTTACAAAAGCTTTTGTAATTTTCTTTGCTCTTTCATCGAAACTACCTGCACATCCAACCCAAAATAAAATTTCGGGGGTTTTTCCTTGTGCAGTTAATTCGGCAAGTGTTGGAACTTTAATCATATATTTTAGTTATCGTTTACTCCGTCATCAAAGACTTGAATAGTAACTTCTTTTTTAACTAACTCTGTAAATTTCCCTTTGTATTGAGTTGCTTTTACTAAATGGTTATCAATCCAGTGGTAATTTCCACCTCTTGGTTTCCCCATAAGTAAACTGTGATATTTAAAACCGTTACGCTTTAACCATGCTTCTGTAACTTCTCTGTTTGCTTCAACACGTGATGTAAAAAAACATATTAAATGACCTTCGTCATACCAACGGTTACAAGTTTCTAAAGCATCTGGATAAAGTTCTGCTGTTTCCATGCGCTCCGGTTCTTCATTTGGAATGTCGTCACATATAGTTCCGTCGATGTCAATTAAATAATTTTTAATCCCCTCAGGTAAAACTGGACTTACTTCTTCTCCGTTTTCTACTTTTTTGTGCAAATAATTTTCTGCTTCTTCTTTGTGCATCTCGTTTTGTTTTAGTATTTATAGGTCTTGGACCCAATTTAGTCTGTCTTGTTGGTTGAAAGGCCAAGGTGCCCCGTTATTTTCAATATTACCCATCATGTTATTTAAATCAGTAGGAGCAGCTGATTCTTCCATAACTAAATATTGCCTCATGGTCATAATAATAGAAAGAGGATCAATATCTATTGGACAGGTTTCTACACAAGCATTACAGGAAGTACAAGCCCATAATTCTTCTGCTGTAATATAATCGTTTAAGAGTTGTTTTCCATCAGGAACAAAAACTCCTTTATTTTTAGATATATTATCTCCTACTTCTGTTAATCGATCACGAGTATCCATCATTATTTTTCGAGGAGAAAGTAGTTTTCCAGTTTGATTTGCTGGACATTCACTAGTACATCTACCGCATTCTGTACAGGTATATGCGTTCAATAATTGAACTCTGTTTAAATCCATTACATCAGATGCACCAAACTTATCCGGTTCGTCAGCGGAAACATCTGGAGCGGCATAAGGATCTGATTCCGGATCCATCATTAATTTTACCTCTGCAGTAACCGTTGGATTGTTAGCAAAACCACCTTTAGCTTTAAGGTTTGCAAAGAAAGTATTTGGAAATGCTAGCAGAATATGTAAATGCTTTGAATAATATAAATAATTTAAGAAAATAAAAATCCCTACAATATGCATCCACCAAGCAGCTCGTTCAATTAGAATAACAGAATCGAGGGCCATTCCCTTAAAAACAGGAGTCAAATACTGACTTACAGGAAAAGAACCTGCTTGAAGATAATGTTCTGCTGTTGGGAAATTTGTTTGAATATATAAATCTGCTCCATTCATTGTTAAAAACAAAGACATTAGAACAATTTCAAAATATAAAATAAGGTCGGCATCTAACTTTGGCCAACCTTTCATTTCATTTTTCCAGAAGCGGTTCAATCGAATTACGTTTCTTCTAATCCAAAATATAATAACAGAGACTAGAACTAAAAAAGCAAAGACTTCAAAAACTGCAATTAAGGCATTATACAATCCTCCTAGATGTGGAGCAAAAATACGGTGTGTTCCAAAAACTCCATCAACTATTATTTCTAGTAATTCAATATTAATTACAAGGAAGCCTACATAAACAACTACATGGAGTAAGCCTGCAACAGGGCGTTTAACCATTTTAGATTGCCCTAAAGCTATACGTGCCATGTTTTTCCATCGCTCGGGCTTATCATCGTTTCTATGGATTGATTTACCCAGATAGATATTATTCTTTATTTTTAAAATATTCTTCGTGAATATAGTTACTGCAGTTACCAACAGAATAACAAAAAGAACATTAGGAATAAAATCTATCATAAGGGTGTCTAGTTATCTTGAACTGTTTTGTAAGGAGTTTCTTTTTTACCAAATAATGAAAAATGAACATAACGTTTTGGATGTTCTTTCAAGTCTTTTATCAACAATTCTACCTCTTTTGTGCTGGCTTCTAAATTATTATATAAAGCATCGTCTTGAATAAGTTTACCTAAACTCCCCTCACCTCTATTAATAGAACTTAAAACTAAATTTAAACTAGTCGCAGTAGATTCAAACTTAGTTATCACACCTTTAAGATTAGCTCGAGACAAAGAATCTGTGATCTGATTTAAATTATCTGAAGTTTCTGCTAAATTTTCTAATGTTGTATTAATATTTTTCCCTTGAGAGGATAAAATATTTGATAAGTCTGAAGAAATCGTGTTTAAATTGGTAACAGTTGTAGAGAGGTTAGCAAAGGCTTCATTTAAACCACTTTGTGCTTGATCGTCTAATATTGTATTTAAAGCACCTATTAAAGTATCAGCATCAGATAAAACCGTATCTAATTTTTTTTGAAGTGGTGCTATTTCAGATCCAACAACATCAGTTAACCCAGGTTTAATTCTACTTCGTAGTGTATCACCGGATGCTAAAAAAGATTCTTGATCGTATATGGGTATAATAGCTATGGATTTTCCTCCGATTAAACCTGCCTCATAGAGTTCTGCAACGCTGTTTTTAGAAAACTGAAGATCATTTCTAACCGTGAATGAAACTAAAATTTTGTCTGTTTTAGGGAGGAAGTTGATTGAACTAACCTTACCAATTGTCAAACCATTAACAGTTACTTTAGTGCCAGATTGTAATCCCTCGACCTGGTCATAAACAGCGTATAGTGTATTTTCACTCTTAAAAAGTGAAGTGCCATTTAAAAAATTGAAACCGATTAAGAATAAAAAAATTCCCAATAGAACAAATATTGCAGCTTTGATTTCTTTAGATTGTTTCAATTTAATTTTATTTATATTCAAAAATAATAATTATTTCGGGTTTAAGGGGTAAATTACCTTTTGATTATAGAGGATAATTTTATTTTTTTGTTTTGCTTAAAAGCAACTATAAATGCATGTTTATATCCCTTGCGAATTGCCTTCTTTTTTAACTTATCAGCTTTATTATAGGAATCCGCCGATCCATAGTAATAACGGTATAAGGTCCCTTCTTTTTCTTTTGTAATAGGATCTAATCCTTTAAAGTTATAACTTTTAGTTTCTAGGTTTTTGGAACTAGCAGCAATCTGTATTTTAAATTCAACATCCGTTGATTTTAGATCAACAGGATCTTCAGAAGTTTCAGAAGTTTCAGAAACAATAGCTTCTCCAATAGACCCCGAAGTAATAACTGAGGAACTTAAAGAGTTTTTGTAATTTATAATTGCTTTTGATATCGCCACAGACATTTCGGATTGCCCCTTTGAGGAATTTAAATAAGCACCTTCTTTTCTGTTGGTTAAAAAACCTGTTTCAACCAAAACACTAGGCATATAAGTGTACTTTAACACAACAAAACCAGCTTGTTTTACTGTTCTATCTTTACGTTTTAAATTAGCGACAAAGCTTTTTTGAATAGCATCAGCGGCTGTAATACTTTGGTTTAGGTAGGTTTCTTGCATTAAAGTTAGTCCAATAACCGACTCAGGATCATTAGGGTCAAAACCATCATAATTTTCCTCGTAATTTTTTTCATAAAATATTACGGAATTTTCTTTCTTGGCTACCTCAAAGTTTCTTTGGTTAGCATGAAGACCCAATACAAAAGTCCCTGCTCCATAGGCCTGAGAGGTGTGAGCATCACAATGAACTGAAATAAAAAGATCCGCATCAGCACGATTTGCTATTCGTGCTCTTTCGATTAAATCAACAAAAACATCTGTTTTGCGAGTATATATAACCTTAACATCGGAACGCTTGTTTAATATTTCACCTATTTGTAAAATTATGTTTAAAGCAATTTTTTTTTCATAATAACCATTCCCACGATTCCCAGAATCTTTCCCTCCATGACCTGCATCTAAAACAACTACAAATGGTTTATCTGGCTTGGGATTCGATTGAGCGTTAACCGTATAAATAGCTAGAAAAAGGGAGAAGCCCAATAATGTTTTGTAAAGTGGCGTTTGTTTAAATGGTTTCATTACTAATAAATACTTAAAAAGCTTAACAAGCATCAAAAATAAATGTAATTTTGAAGCGTTTATTCTTATACAAAACTAGCTTATATCAACTTGCAAACAAAGTCTTTTTATTCAGTCATATTGTTAATACTTTTTTTGAAGGTAAGTAGCTCCTTTGCTCAAGAAGAAGTGTTTGCAGATAATCAGGGTAAAAAAGATACTCTATTTGTTAAACAAACCCAAGATTCAACTAGCTTAGACAGTATTCCCAAAAATAAACCTTTACTTCTAGATCTAATAAATTATAGTGCTGAGGATTCTGTTAAAATAGATCAAAAAACAAATAAAATTAGATTGTACAACAAAGCTGTATTGACTTATGAAGACATGCGACTGGAGTCCGGTCTAATTGTATTAGACTATACCACAAATGAAGTTTATGCAGGAAGAATTTACGATTCTATAAATGGACTTACTCAAAAACCAATTTTTCTGCAAGCTAATAATGAAGTAAATCCAGATTCAATACGTTTTAATTTCGATACTAAAAAAGCTTTAATTTGGAATTCAAAAACTGAACAAAGTGGAATGAATGTTTTTTCTAATTTCACTAAAAAAGAAAATGACTCTGTTTATTACATAAAAGACGCAAAGGTAACTACCTCTGCTGATCCAAATAATCCAGACTATTACATCAAAATTAGGAAAGGTAAAATGGTTCCTGGAGGTAAAATTGTTGCTGGATTGAGTAACATTTTCATCGCCAATGTACCTACTCCTATTGGTCTGCCATTTGCTTATTTTCCGACTACAAACGATAAAAGTTCTGGAATAATTTTCCCAACTTACGGTGAAAGTCAACAAAGAGGTTATTATATTCAAAATGGAGGTTATTACTTAAATGTAAACGATTATTTTGATTTAAACCTTACGGGAGACTATTATACAAACGGAAGTTACGGACTTAGAGTAGATACTCAATATAAAGTAAACTATAAGTATGCAGGGAATTTAAGTTTTAGATATGAAAAACTAGTAAATGGGGAACGTGGATTTCCAGATTATAACAACTCAACGGTTTACAACGTTAGATGGACCCACAGAAGAGATGCTAAAGCAAGCCCAACCTCTAACTTTTCTGCTTCGGTTAACTTAGGGTCAAGTGATTATTTTGTTCAATCTGTAAACCAACTTAACGATGCTAATTTCTTAAACAATACCCTCAGCTCATCAGTATCATACTCAAAATCATTCCCTAAATATCCAAGGGTAAATATATCGCTTACTTCTTCCCTGTCCCAAAACACAAAATCACAATCGGTTAATCTAACCTTACCCACTTTTCAAGCGAATATGGAACGGATTTTTCCATTTGCACCCAAAACAGGAACAAAAAAAGGGTTCATTCAAAACATTAACTTCCAGTACTCAACTCGAGGAGAAAGTAGAATTATTACAACGGAAGAAAAGTTATTTAAAAATGAAATGTTTGAAGATGCTCGTGCTGGAATAATTCATAACATTCCGATCAGTACCAATTTTAAAATATTAAAACATTTAAGCATCAGTACATCTGCAAATTATAAGGAAATATGGACGCCAGAAACTGTGAACTGGAGTGATTATTCAATTGAAAATGGAATTGAAAATAATGCCGTAAAAGACACTCTTAAAGGTTTTGATGCATTTAGAGAATACAACTACAGTGCGAGTTTAGGAACTACAATTTATGGAACTTTTAATTTTAAAGAAGGTAGTAAGATTCAATCCATACGTCATACAATGCGACCCTCTATAAGTTATAGTGTACAACCAAGTTTCGAAAAGTATTACGATGAATATATTATTGACGCTGAAGGGAATACAAGAGAATATACTCGCTTTGAATCTTCTTTGTTTGGAACACCCTCAAGAGGAAAGTCTAGATCCATGGGAATAAGCCTGAGCAATAATTTCGAAGCTAAAGTAACCAGCAAAGACACCTTGAATCCAGAACCAAAAAAAGTTAAAATTTTAAACAACTTAAACTTAAGTACTTCTTATAATTTAAATGCAAAAGAGTTTCATCTTGCTCCCATCAGAATAAACACTGGCGCCTCTGTTTTTAAAGACAAAGTAAGCATCAACATGGCGGCTACAATGGATCCTTACGGTGTCGATGAAAACAATACACGTATCAATACTTTTCATATAAAAAATGGAGGAGGATTAGCACGTTTAACAAGTGCAAATGTCAACATTGGCTTTTCATTATCGAACAAAGACTTTATCAAAAAAGAAGATGATGAAGAAGAAGATGAAGAGGAAGATGATGAGTTCATGAATAGTAATTTTGAACGCTTATCAGGTGGAGGTCGAGACGATGATTTATTTGGAGTAGCAAATAGTTTTTCAGATAATCGTTTTCAAGATAACAATCAAGAAGATGATGAAGACGAAGTTCAAAGCTCGTTGTACCGTACTGTAATTCCATGGGATATTAAATTTGCACACTCATTAACCTACAACAACTCTAGAGGTCAAGACGAGATATCAAATAATTCGTTGATGATATCTGGAAATCTTGATTTAACTCCGAAATGGGGAATTGGATTCTCTTCTGGATATGATTTTAAACAAAAAGGAGTTACTTACACACAATTGAGATTTAATCGAGATTTAGAAAGTTGGCGATTAAATTTTAGTTGGGTACCTTTCGGAAATAGAGCTTCATGGAATTTCTTTATTGGAATCAAATCTGGTCTCTTGAGTGATTTAAAATATGACAAAAGACGCGAACCCGATAAACGACTTTAAATTAATATCATATGAAAAAAATTATAACTACACCGAATGCCCCTGCTCCTATTGGTCCGTATAATCAAGCAGTTTTATCAAACGGAACACTTTATATATCTGGACAAATACCTTTAGACCCCACGACCATGGAGCTCGTAGAAGGGGATTTAAATAAAGAAACCATTCAAGTAATGGAAAATCTAAAATCCATTCTATTGGCTGCAAATATGGACTTTGAAAATGTGGTTAAAAGCTCTATTTTTTTAAGCGACATGAATAACTTTACCGAAGTGAATAAAGTGTATGGAGCTTATTTTAATGAAGATACTGCACCTGCAAGAGAAACAGTAGAGGTTGCAAACCTACCTAAATTTGTTCGAATTGAAATCTCTATGATTGCAGTAGTTTAATCAAAATCATAATCTTCTTTTTCTAGAAGATTTACATGATATTTTACTAATTGATCTATAGGACGTTTAACAATTTCACCCATTGTCAATCCAAATTCTTTTAGAACCATATTAATTTCTTCCTTAAGGAAAAATGAAATTGATCCTACAAAGTGAATTGGAACTTCTTTTGCATTATCGAACTGTAATAACTGATGTTTAAAAAATCTTCTTAACCCTTCTTGGATCATATCCTGCATATATGGATCTTCCTTATGAACAATCATAAATTTTGCAAAACGCGCCAAATAGGTATTAGGATTTTCTCTACGGTATAAATTCTCTTTGAGAGTATTTGCCGAAAGATCAAATTCTGATTCGAATAACTCCGATAATTTTTTGGGCATTTCATTAAAGTAATATCCTCTAATAAGTTGCTTTCCAAAAAAGTTCCCACTAGCCTCATCCATAAGTATATAACCTAAAGACGTGATGTGTTGGTGAACTTTAGCACCGTCGAAATAACTACAATTTGAGCCAGTACCTAGGATACATACAATAGAAGGTACACCTTGCGCTGCAGATGCATATACTGCAGCGTAGGTGTCTTCTTTTATTGTAAATGAGCAATTTTCAAAAATCTCTTCAAAGACTTTTTCAATTCTCGAAATTGTTGACTTAATACCACAGCCTGCTCCATAGAAAAATAATTTAGTAACATTATTTCTATTTTGAAACAAATCAAAATTATTAATGATTCGTTCTTTCAGAATTGCGGAGGATAAAACTTGTGGATTTAAACCTAAGGTTTGAGTAGAAAAAAGGATTGTTCCTTTTTCGTCTATCGCAAACCAATCAGTTTTTGTAGATCCACTATCAACAATTAAATACATTTTATAAACTATTAACGTGCTTAGCTAGATCAATCAATTTATTCGAATATCCACATTCATTATCATACCAAGATATGATTTTGAAGAAATTTTCATTTAATTCAATTCCTGCTTCAGCGTCAAAAATAGAAGTACGAGCATCACCAACAAAATCTTGAGACACTACAGCTTCATCAGTATAACCTAGAATTCCGCTTAACTCCCCTTCTGATGCACTTTTCATTACCTTTTTGATTTCGTCATAAGAAGTGTTCTTCGCTACTTTTACTGTTAAATCAACAACAGAAACATTTGCTGTTGGAACACGGAAAGCCATTCCTGTTAATTTCCCTAAAAGAGAAGGAATTACCTTAGTTACTGCTTTAGCAGCTCCAGTTGAAGCTGGCATAATGTTTACCAGTGAACTACGCCCACCTCTAAAGTCTTTCTTAGAAGGACTATCAACAGTAAATTGAGTTGCAGTAGTTGCGTGTACAGTGGTCATTAAAGCTTCTTCAATAGTAAAATTGTCATGTAAAACTTTAGCGATTGGAGCTAGACAGTTTGTAGTACAAGATGCGTTAGATACAATATTTTGATCAGCAGTAGCTTCTTTATGGTTTACTCCCATTACAAACATTGGAGCATCAGCAGAAGGTGCAGAAATAACAACTTTCTTTGCTCCAGCAGTAATGTGCGTTTGAGCTTTTTCTAGCGTAGTAAAAATACCGGTACACTCTGCTACAACATCAGTTCCAATTGCATCCCATGCAATATCTTCTGGATTACGTTCTGATGTAATTCTAACTCGATGACCATCAACAACCAAATCATTGTCAACAACTTCGATACTACCATCATAAGTACCATGAACAGAGTCATATTTTAAAAGATAAGCTAAGTGTTTAACTTCTAGAAGGTCATTAATACCTACTACGGTTACATCAGCTTGTTTCATTGCTGAACGAAATACTAATCGACCAATACGACCGAATCCATTAATTCCAATTTTTAAAGACATAATTTAATTATTATAGTTTTGATTATTGTTTATGTTTTATATTGATAAAATATCTGAAACTTTAATCAGATTTGTGTTAATCTTCGATTTACCTTTTATAGCTTTTTTGAGTGGAGTAAGAACCATTTTGTCATCAATTACCCCAACCATCGAATTTGATTTACCTTCGATAATAGATTCAATTGCAAATACCCCCATTCTAGAAGCTAATACTCGATCAAAACAACTTGGAGCTCCACCTCGTTGCATGTGTCCTAAAACAGATACTCGTACTTCATAGTAAGGTAAATTCTTTTCTACATAAGAAGCAATTTCAAATACATTCTTCCCTGTTTTATCTCCTTCTGCAATTACAACAATACTAGAAGATTTTCCAGATTTTTCACTTTTCTTTAAAGATTCCAATAAACGCTCTAAACCAAGATTTTCTTCTGGTATTAAGATCTCTTCAGCTCCAGCTCCAATTCCTGAGTTCAATGCTATATGACCTGCATCACGTCCCATTACTTCAACAAAAAACAATCGATTGTGAGAACTTGCAGTGTCCCGAATTTTATCTATTGCCTCTACTACTGTATTAATTGCAGTATCGTAGCCTAGAGTATATCGAGTTCCGTATATATCGTTGTCAATTGTTCCTGGTATTCCAATTACTGGGAAATTAAATTCATTTTGAAAAATCATAGCCCCTGTAAAGGAACCATCTCCACCGATAACAACCAATGCTTCAATTCCTCCATTTTTAATGTTGTTATAGGCTTTTTTTCTTCCTTCTGGTGTTCTAAATTCAAGACACCGAGCAGATTTAATAATAGTTCCACCTTTGTTAATAATGTTATTCACACTTCTAGCATTCATTAACTCGAACTCATTATCTATAAGCCCCTGGTAACCTTGATGGATAGCGAAACATTCAATACCATAAAAAACAGATGCTCGAACTACTGCGCGTAATGCAGCATTCATTCCTGGAGCATCTCCCCCAGATGTTAGTACGGCTATTTTTTTAGGTTGATTTTTCATAAATAATTTAAAAATGTAAATTTAGGGAAAACCCTTTACTTTTTTAAGTTTAATTCAACTTCATCTTATTTTTGTAACAAAATCGATTTAGGTGATTTTATAAATAACATTGTATTTGATTATTATTTAGTAAACAATTACTTTTTAGCTGAAATTATCTTTTGAATTAAACCTTCAAAGGTTTCAAAATCAACCTGATAAGAAAGTCCAATGCCTTGGGTGTAACCTAAATCGTCACTAATGTAGCGAAATTCATTTTCTCTATTGAAAACTTTAGCCTTAAGTGTCCCTTCTTCATTCAATATAAAATCGATCTGAACATCACCAACAATCAATGTTTCTTCTACTCCACCTACCGGTACACCAATTTTACCATTAAGAAGAACTTTATCGCTAATTTGAGTAACAAAAGTAATACCAATTCGATCTTGTGATCTTATATCTAAATCAGGACGACTATCCCCTTTTAAATAGTTTAATCCAAAATCTAATTTACCATCACTTTCACCAAGAAATGAACTCAATACATCGGATGCTTTTTCATATAAATTATTTGCAATCCCTTGAGTCGAAAAAGAAACATCACTCACAAATATCCCTTGAGACAATAATGAAATTGCTTGTAATTGTCTTCTTTGTTGATCTGCAAGACGATAGTTTATTTCAGAAGCTACTATACCACTCGTATTCGGAAAATTTATTTCGAATTTAGGGTTGTCTGGTTTCAATAAATTCCCCTCAAGTTTTATTAAAACATTTGTAGGGATCTTTTTATTAAAATTGGGGTTATCAACCAAAAGAGCAGGATTAGCTCCACCTGGGACCTCATAAATAGCTTCAAGGTTCATTTGAGCGTCTAATGGATCTCCTTCCCACACTATAGTCCCTCCTTGTTTAACATTAAACTTCTTATCGATTAAACCAAAATTCTTAAAATTGTAAATACCATCATATGCGATAAAATCACCCCACATATTGAACTTTCCATCAATATTCGTTTCCATTAAAATATTCCCAGACCCTCTTCCAGTCAATGTACTACCAGAGATTTGATCGACCACTATCTCAACTTTAGCGTTATTATTAACATCTAAGTCAAAGGTCATTTCTAAACCCCTAGATATTGTTATCCCTTTAGAAACTTGTTCTTCATCGATATTTATTTTATTTAAATCTGATTTCGGAATAAAATCTATGAATGAAATATCTGCTAAACTAGTATTTTCCTCCCAAGGGATTACAATGGAAGTTCCAGCTGCAGTTGCTCCATCCACATCAATGATTAAATTTTTTGTGGGGCCATGAATATGAATGCCACCATTTAGATAGCCAGAGCCGTAAAATAAGGTGTTTTCTACTTCAGGACGATCCATCAACAACAACCGATTAGTAAGTATATCAAAATTTATTTCCCAGTCTTTAAAGTTTAAATGACTAATTTCTCCTTTTAAAACACCTGAAGTATTTTGATGTTGATCGAAAAAATTTGAAGTTTCAAATTTAATTACCTGATCAAATAATGTAAGCTTCGTTGATTCTGACAAACCATATGACGCATTTGTATAGGGTACTGTCATATTGAAATTATCTAAGGTTAGATTTCCAGAATGAGATAAATTATTTATAGGACCCCATAAATTAAATGAGCCCGTTAACAAAGAAGTGATTTCTGTAATCTTTCCCTTTCCTAATTTTGAAAGAAAGGACATGTCCATTTTGTTCAACTTTAAATCAAGATCTAGAGTCGTTCTTTTGTCATGTACAAGAATTCCTCCACTTAAATTCATCTGCTCTTCTGCTCCTTTCTGAAGTGAAGCATTAGCTCTATAGGAGCTTAATCCGGTGTTCCCTTCAGAATTAACTAACAAATCCCCTAATTCAATATCATTTACATTAAGATTTGAAAATTTCATTTTAACTTCAGAATCATTTCGCAAGGGAGTTTTATAAAAGCTTATTTCTGAATCTAATTTTGCTTTTAGTTCAAAATTTTCAATTTCAGGAAGAACATCTTGAAGCAACACATTATTTGTTTTAATCTGAAAATCATAATCATTTTTTGACTTATAATTACCTGATAAACTAACATTTTGATCTGCGTTATTAATTAAAACTTGTTCTAAATTGAAAGAGTTTGTAAGAGAATTAAAAATGAATTTACCTGAATTTTCTGAATTTAATTCCCAGGACACTTTTTGGTTGTTTATCTTAAATTTACTTAAGTCAACTATTGTTTTTTTGTCTTTAAGAGTGTAACTCAAATTTGCTTCGAAAGAATTAGATTTTTTATTATTTAAAACCCCCTCAATTCTGACCTTGCTTTCATTATTGAACGGTGTTGAAATCATAAATATCTCATTCGCTACTAAAGAATTTACCCTAATTTCATCTGCAGATAAGAAACTAGTATAAATTGTATTGCTGGAATCATATTCATAGTTCAAGCCTTTAAACTCATAATCCTTGTATAATAGAATTGGTATATCAAAAGCTACAGCAGATTCTTTGACATCTGAACTTATAAAACCTGATAAGAAAAAATCATCTGGAGTCGATAAACTCGGGAACAAAGCTTCTGTAAGTTTTGATTTTAAATGAATATCAAAATCAAATGATTCTTTGGGATAAACGGAATTATAATTTCTTAAAAAAAAGAGGTTATCGAAAAGTCTAGATATGTGTTTAGAAAAGTTTTTATACTCAAAATCACCATCCAAACTTACATTTATAGCATCTGAATCTTGAATTTTGATTGATTTACTTAATCCTTTTGAATTTGCTTTTAGCTTAAAATCCTGGAATTCAACTTTTCCGCTTTTATTTGTAATTGTTGGCACTTCTAAAACAATTCCAAAAGTAGAGGTGAAATTGGATTCATTCTGTGTTAAGATTTTAATTTTCGATGATAATTTTACATCATTTAAGCGTTCTGCAAAATTCAGTTTCGATAAATTAATTTCATTTAGATCTCCTATAACCTCAAGGCTTTTATCCTCTGCATCATGAAATAACTTTAAATCGAAATCATGCATGATTTCATTCGAAACAATAGAACCCTTTGTTTTGTCTCCCGATTGACTGATGTTGAATCTAATGTTTTGTAATAAATTTGAATTAACCTGAAGTTTACTGATTAGGCCGGATGAATTAAGAAATTTATTTTTACCATTCACTATCTCACCCTCAAAGCTTAATGTTGCATCACTCTTTATTACAGATGAACGATCGAGCAGAGTAGAAAGATTGAGCTCTTCTATTTCTATTGATCCAATATACTCCCATTCATTCAACTCTGATTTATTAATTAAATTAATGGAAGGTCTAAATTTTCCTATAGAGGTATCTAAAACAGAGTTTAATGTAATTTTTTCAGAAGACCCTGACAGGTTGGAATCTATGTTTAAAAATTTCATTTTAGCCAAATACCTGTTTAACTTACTATATTCGGTTGGGCTTAATAAATTTTTAATTCCAAGATCTGAAGTTTTTATTTTAAAATTATCTGAATTAAAAGCCAATTGCTTTCTATCAAAACCATTCAATACTCGTAAAGAAGCCGTTATTGAGATTTCATTTTTGTTTTGTAGATTAAAATCAACTAGAAGATTATCTAAGGTACCCTTGACTTTTAAGTTAGAATTTATGTATGCATCCTTTCTGAAATAGTTTTCAATTGACTTTATTTCATTGAGATGAATTTTAGAATTATATATATTAATGTTAAAAAATGCTGGTTTCAAATTAGCTAAACTACCCCCTAAAAAGGCTACTGCCCCACTTCCTTGCAGAATATTTTTGTTCAGATGGAGGTTAAAATCATTAGCAATTAAACTATCGGATGAATACAGAAGTTTTGATTTAAAGGAATCAATTTTACCAAATTTTCTTGAGGACCCAGTAAATGATTCAATCGTAACTTCCAAGACTCTTGATTCAAAATTAAAATCTGAAGTTTTCAAATCAATATCTGAAAAAATATTTTTGGAATTTTTAGAGTTTAAATCTTCAACAACAACTACGGAGGAATATATTTCTAATGTGTTTGATTTAAAATTGAAAGGTTTTCTGTTGGTTTTAGTAGAATCTCTAAGTTTAGAAATAAATTTCTGAAGAGAAGATTTATTTTCTCCTTCATATTGAGTTAAAAATAATTGAACACCATCGAGTCTAATTGAATTAAAGTCATAATTTCCATTCAAGAAACGATCCAATCCGTTTAATGAAGTCTTCAGCTCATCCACAAACAAAAGTGTATCTCGGTGATGATCTTGAACTAAAATTTTTCTAACGATTACGTCACCATTCAATTTAATCGATGCTTTTTCGACAGAAATATTTGTTTCAAAATTATCATTAACATTTTGAGTAATTCGTTGGGCAAATTTAGTTTGAACGCTATCCAAAGACAATAAGAAAAAAAATACACCCCCTAAAAGCATCAATACAGATACAGAAAGGATTAAAATTTTCTTAAACTTATTGGTTGGAAACACTTATTTTTGAATTATTAATTAAAGTTAGCAATTAATGAAACAAAAATCATGCTATATATTAGCAATTGAATCTTCTTGTGACGATACTGCAGCTGCAATATTACGAAATGACGAGGTCTTATCAAACATCATAGCTACTCAAGATATACATAAATCTTACGGAGGAGTTGTTCCTGAGCTAGCGTCTCGAGCACATCAGCAAAACATAATCCCTGTAGTAGATCAGGCTTTAAAAAAAGCAGGTGTTTATAAAAAAGAACTCAATGCTATTGCATACACTCGAGGTCCCGGTCTCTTAGGATCCTTACTAGTAGGCACTTCTTTTGCAAAATCTTTGAGTATGGGACTTCAGATCCCTCTAATTGATGTGAACCACATGCAAGCTCATTTACTAGCTCATTTTATAAAGGATGAAAATCCAATTCCAGAGTTTCCATTTCTTGGAGTTACTGTTTCTGGTGGACACACTCAACTTGTTCTTGTTAAAGATTATTTTGACTTCGAACTGATTGGAACTACACTAGATGATGCTATAGGTGAGGCTTTTGATAAGTGTGGGAAAATCTTAGGACTAGGATATCCAGCTGGACCAATTATTGATAAAAATGCACAAAATGGAAATCCCTTAGCTTTTAGTTTTCCTATTCCTAAAGCTCCTGGTTTGAATGTAAGTTACAGTGGTTTTAAAACTAATGTAATTAACTTCATACACAAGAATACGCAAAAAGATGCGCATTTTCTTGATTCAAACTTAAATGATTTATGTGCGTCAATCCAACATACGTTAATCGAAATAATATATCAGAAAATTGAAAAAGCAGTTGATTTATACCAAGTGCCACGAATTGTATTAGGTGGTGGGGTCTCTGCTAATTCTGGATTGAGAAATAAATTAAAAAATAAAGAATCTGAAAAAAGTTGGGAAGTATTCCTTCCTCCTTTCGCCCTTACAACAGACAATGCTGCTATGATAGGTATTGTTGGGTATCTTAAGTATTTACAAAAAGATTATGGAAGTATTAAAGAAGCTGCTTCTGCTCGCTTAAAATTTTAAAAATGGATTTATTTTTTCATACTAGTATAGATACAAAAGATTCTTTGCTTTCCTTCAGCGATGAAGAAAGTCGCCACCTATCAAAAGTTTTGAGAAAACAACCTGGAGATGTTGTTGCTGTTACTGACGGAAAAGGTACTGAAGTGCGCGTTGAAATTCAAAATATTAGTCCTAGAAAATCGAGTGGATTAATTACAGAAACTATACTTCATCCTTCCCCAAAACATAAAACACATATTGCAATAGCTCCGACCAAAAACATTGTCCGTTTGGAATGGTTTTTAGAAAAAGCTACTGAGATAGGCATTCATAGAATTACGCCCATTCTCTGTAAACACTCCGAACGTAAAATGATAAAAAACGAACGGCTGAATAAAATAATTCAAGCTGCTTTAAAACAATCACAACAATTTCATCTTCCCAAACTCGATGAATTGAGAACTTTAGAATCTTTTATCGAAGAACAAAATGGAGGTTATATAGCACATTGTAATCCGGGTACAAAACAAGAATTAGCAGATCTAAAATCAATAGAAAATTCTACCTGTATTTTAATAGGTCCGGAAGGAGATTTCAGTGTTGATGAAGTGACATTTGCAGAAAAAAACAACTTCAAACCTGTTAGTTTAGGTAAACAAAGACTTAGAACTGAAACTGCTGCTATAGTCGCTTGTCATACATTAGCTTTGATTCATAGAAATCTTTAAAAGCTTATTTTAATTTATTGTTATCTTTAAAAAATGAATTCTAAAATTATATCACAAGGAATATTAAGGTCTATATTAATTCTAGCCTCTGTTCTGCTTTTAACCTACATCACTTACCTGTTACAAGCACTCATAGTTTATATTGTAATCGCAGCGATTATATCATTAATGGGGCGTCCAATTTTAGACTTTCTGAAAGTCAAATTAAAATTCAACAATTCCGTAGCTACATTGATAACTATGTTTGTTTTTGGTTTGTTAATTTTTGGGCTTTTCGCTTTATTCATCCCAATAATTGCTCAGCAGGGCGAAAATCTATCCTTATTAAATACTACCGAATTAGAGAAAAACACCCTCCTATTAATAAATCAAATATCGGAATACTTTTCTCTAAATGAGGAGTATTGGAAAAATTGGATTTCAAACCAAGACTTAAGCAGTAAGTTAAATCTAAGCGTAATTCCAAATTTCCTTAATACACTTATAGGTTGGTTAAGTAGTTTTACGATCGGGTTGTTTTCTGTTTTATTCATTAGTTTTTTCTTACTTAAAGATGAGGCGCTACTTCAAAACATAACCTTCTCTTTTGTGAAAAACAAGTACGAAAACAAACTCAAAAAGTCGCTTGCAAAGATAAGAAAACTACTCTCAAGATATTTTATTGGTCTATTACTTCAAGTTACTATTCTACTTTTAATATACAGTATTGTTCTGTTGATTTTTGGCATAGAAAATGCGTTTATTATAGCCTTCATTTGCGCGTTATTAAATTTAATCCCCTATGTAGGGCCATTAATAGCTGCTTTTATGATGGTCGCTTTATCTATGTCCTCTAATATTACTGAAGATTTCAGCACAGTAATACTTCCAAAATCAATTTATGTTTTCCTTGGTTTTGTGATAGGACAACTCATAGATAATTTTATTAGTCAACCGATTATTTTTTCAAAAAGTGTAAAGTCACATCCCTTAGAAATTTTCATCGTCATATTAATTGCTGGAATATTATTCGGGACCACTGGGTTAATTTTTGCTATCCCCATATACACTGCAATAAAAGTAATTTTTAAGGAATTTTTTGCACAATATAAAATTGTACAATCGCTTACAAAAGACCTCTAATTCTCACTTAATTGTTATTAATGCTCCATTTAGCCATTTAGAGGTACTTATTAAGTACCTGTTGCTGGCGTTTTAAGGCGTCTATAAATTGAGATTTAAGACGATCAACAAGAGTTTTAGTAGAAACACTATCTTCAATTGAGGTAACCCCTTGTCCAGCAGACCAGATAGTCTTCCAAGCCTTCGCTTCTGCTTTAGCAGCATCAAGCTCCTCTCCGAAATCAATCTTTTTAGATTTAGACCACATATCCTCGGTTATCCCCATAGACTCTAGGCTTGGTCTTAAAAAGTTTGCATTGACTCCAGATACAGCAGCAGTATAGACAATATCACTCGCTTTACTTTCGATAATCATTTGCTTATACTCTTCTTCTGCCAGACTTTCATCTACATTAATAAAACGAGTTCCCATATAAGCTAGGTCAGCACCCATTTGAAGTGCGCTTGCTATATCAGTACCTGTACTAATACAACCTGAAAGTAAAATTGTTTTATCGTAAAAAGATTTAATTTCAGTAATTAAAGACATTGGGTTGGTGATTCCTGCATGACCTCCTGCACCAGCAGCAACTAAGATTAGTCCATCTACTCCAGCTTCTGCAGCTTTCTCTGCATGTCGTTTTTTTATTACATCATGAAAAACAAGTCCACCATAACTGTGTACTGCGTCTACTAACTGTGAAACTGCTCCAAGCGAAGTAATTATTAAAGGAACTTTGTGTTTAATACAAATTTCAAGATCAGCTTGAACTCTTGAATTGGTGGGATGAACAATTAAGTTAACTCCAAAAGGAGCTGCTTTCTTACCTGTTTCAGCTTCAAAAGCTGCCAAAGCCTCTTTAATTTCTATAACCCAAGCTTCAAAACCTGCAGTGTCTCTCTGGTTTAAAGCAGGAAATGTTCCAACAATTCCATTTTTACAACATTCAATAACCAACTTAGGTCCAGAAATTAAAAACATGGGCGCTGCAACAGCAGGCAGAGACAAACCATCAATAAAAGATGCTTTCATAAAATTTATTTTTTAATATTTAAAGTCCATTCAAAATTGAAACGAGATACAACATCACCCGCTTCATCAATTCCTACCGATTCCATCCAAATGGTTTTTGGTGTTTCTGTTTTTATTAATTCATTCATAAGTACAGATATCTCTGCTCCTTGTGTACAAGAAAAAGTTATTCTTCCGGTTGCTTTCTTCGAAAAGTTTGCCTTGTTATTAAGTACCAACATCGACACCTTACGATTTGAATCGCGTATAGCATTCATAACTAGAGTTCCTGTAGTTAGTTCAGCAGCCATTCCTTGAACTGCCCAAAACATTGATTTAAATGGATTTTGATTGATCCATCGATGCTTAACACTAACCTCACAACATTCAGAATCTACTTTAGTTGTTCTAATTCCAGTCCAAAAAACTGAAGGTAATTTAAGGAACGTAAAGAGTGTATATTTAAACAAGATGGATTTAATTAAATTATGATTTAAATATACAAAATTTAATAGGATAGCAAAATGTAAAAAACACTTTTAAATAAATTGAAAAATAAAGAGAGTAATTAATAAAATACATTTAGTTATTATAATCATAAAGTGGGTCTTATTTCGTAATTTTAAGTATAATTATTATCAATTTACTAAGTACACTATATGTTCGGATTATTCAAAAAGAAAACAGAGTTAGAAAAGCTACAAATCAAATACAAAACTTTATTAAAAGAAGCATTTGAGCTTTCAAAAACAAACAGAAGTAAGAGTGATCAAAAAACATACGAAGCTGAAGAAATAGCTAAAAAAATTGAAGCGATAAGTCAAAAATAAATTGATATGGAACTTAATGTTTTTGGTAGTCCAATAATATCATGCTGCAATGACCCATTAACGGGTTACTTTAGAGATGGATATTGTAGAACCATTTCAGAAGATAGTGGAAAGCATTTAGTTTGCGCAGTTGTAACAAAAGAGTTTCTAGAGTTTTCTGCGTCTCGAGGTAATGATTTGATTACACCAATACCTCAGTGGAATTTTCCGGGTTTAAAGCCTGGGGACAAATGGTGTTTGTGTATTTCAAGATGGTTAGAAGCTGTTAAAGAAAGGAAAGCACCATCAATCGTTTTAGAGGCAACCCACCAAAAAGCTTTAGACTATACTTCAATGGAAGTTTTAGAATCATTTGCTTTTAAAAGTTAAGCTTGAAGTAATTGGAATAGGTACTTTATTTCATATACTTTAAAACAACAAAAAAGCCCCACATGCATGTGGAGCTTTACGTGAGCCAGAAGGGATTCGAACCCCTGACCGTCTCCTTAGAAGGGAGATGCTCTATCCAGCTGAGCTACTGGCCCGTAGTGTTGTTTTAGTCGGGGTGGCAGGATTCGAACCTGCGACCTCCTGCTCCCAAAGCAGGCGCGATGACCGGGCTACGCTACACCCCGATTGAACAACCACATCGCTTTTTGCAAAACGATGCGCAAATATATCTCAAAATTTATAATTTTCTATGTCGAATACCACCTAATTACAAAAAAAAATAGAATCTAAACTCATGAGAATCTAACTACCCTAATTATCAGTGAGAAACAAAAGCTTTAACTGCAGATAAATAAAAAAAATCTCTAGATTCTTATTTTAAGGTTAACGAAGTAGAAGTTATAAAAGAAGTTGAAACGGTAGACAATTACTTTAGGCTGTATTATGAAGAATTAAAGGGCCTTGGTTCTGTAGAGCATAAATCTATAAAACATTATGCAAGGATATTTAATAAGTTTAAAGAATTTGAAAACGGTAAAAAGGTTTATTTAAAAGACTTAAAGGATAATGTTTACGTAGGCTTTATAGTCTTTTTAAGGGATAATTATGGGTTAAATGACAATACACTATATAGAAACTTTGGCTACTTTAAAACGTTTTTAAACTGGTGTATTAAAAAAGGAGTTGAAGTTCCAAATGACTTTAAAAATATTAAACTAAGCCCTTTTGATACCGACGATATTTCTTTAACGACCCAAGATTTAGATACCCTAGCGGGACTTGAACTTGAACCAAGGCTAGAAAGACATAGAGACTTATTCTTAATAGGTTGTTATTCCGGCCAAAGGTTTTCGGACTATTCAGTTTTTGAAAAAGCGGATATACAAGGCGACTTAATTATAAAAAGAGCTGAAAAAACGGAAACCCATTCTTTTATTCCATTACACCCAAAGCTTAAAGCTTTGTTAGATAAATATAATTGGGAACTTGGTAAAATATCTAGTCAAAAATTTAACCAAAACATTCAAAAAATCTGCAAGCTAGCGGGCTTTACAGAAGAAATAAAAAATACAAGTTACATAGGGTCTAAAAAGGTTGTAGAAATAAAGCAACGTTGGCAAATGGTAGCATCTCACACGGCCCGAAGAACTTTTATAACTATAGCGGCCGAAAAAATGATGCCCGACCATATAATTATGTCTATAACTGGTATTAGAGACCCTAAGACTTTAAAGAAATATAAAAAAGTAAATAAAGACTCTATTATGGAATCCGCTTTTGATGTTTTTGATTAGTAAATAAAATTATCAACTTTCGGAGGAGGTTTTTTCCAATTAGATAAATGCTGAATTATTGATTCATCAGTTTATTATATCAAGCTTTAAAAATGGAACAATTACAGTTCAATAACAGGCATATCCTCTTCAGTAAGTTCAGTTAAGGATTTTTTTTAAGTAGACAAGAAAACAAAAAAACCCCACCAAAAGCAACAGCTAAAGTGAGGGTTACAAAGAATCATTACCACTTGACCTTTATTTACAAGCTTTAAAAACAGTTTTGTATATTGTATTGATAAATTCGATATTATGAAAAAGCTACTTCTTCTTTTACTGATAATGCCTGTTTTAGGGACAGGTTATCTAAACGCTCAGAAATTATCTAAAAATAGTGCATTTGATATATTGATGAAATGGGAAGGCAAATGGAAAAATAATGCAGTTTTTGAAGAATCCGTTTGGATCACTGAAAGTGTTGAAATTCGGGGTACAACAGAGGCAAATTTAATTCTTTCCAACAATTACCTTGAAATAATGGTTTATAATGATAATGCGAGTAAATATATTATTTGTTATGACCAAATGTCAAGTCAATTCAATCGCTGGGAATTTAAAAGCGACGGCAGTAATACTTTTTGGACAGGAAAATGGAATAAAAGTGAGAATACAATGACCTGGAGCTTTATAGATTTTTCAAACTCTGGTATTAGCGGTAAAATAATTGAAAATTTTAAGTCGGATGAAATGATTAAAACCAGAATTATTATGAAAGATAAGAGTGGAAAATCATTACTTAGAATTAATTCAACAAAAGAGAAAACTTAAACAATAAAACATATTATTTTCCTGCTTGGCAACTAAACCACAGCCATAACCTCTTCAGTAAGTTCAGATAACGAAAACAAGCTTTAAAAACAATTTTGTACATTGTATTGATATTAAATTTAAAAAAATTAAATGAAACAATTATTATTTATTTTTCTATTTGCAGGAATATGCTCGACGGTATATTCACAAGACGCTACTCTTACAGCTGAAGAGAAGCAAGAGCTTTTACAGGCAAGTCCATTTAATTCAGTTTATCCTTCATCAATTCTGAAAAGTGCTGATACATATTTTAAAGCTCAGCTGGGTCTGTATAAAGAAGGTGTAATAGCTGAAAAAGAAGCTCATTTAATAGCACTTGGGACTTCTGCAGCTACCAAATGTCAATACTGTATTCCTTATCATATTTCTGAATTAAAGAGGCTAGGAGCGTCTGAAGATGAAATAAAAACTGCGGTTCTTATTGCTGCTGATATAATGAAAATGAGCACTTTATTTTATGGTAATGAATTTGATTTAGAAGCATTTAAAAAAATGCTAAAAGGAGAATAAAAAAACCCCACCGAAAGCAACTGCTAAGTGAGGGCTTCAAAGAGTCATTACCACTTGTATTAAAAGTTGTCATTGATAAATAAATTTATGGACATGATTATAAAGTTCCACTAAACAAAAACTTTGGTGTGGATTATGTGAAATTTCTTATTAATCAGAAGTATAATAATTTATCTCAATAGCGTGCAAAACGAACTTGTTCAATATGTTGAATTTTTTTTAATCTTATTATTTATGTATATTACTGATTAACAATAATTAAACTACTGTATTATGAAAAAATTTATTTTATTAATTTCTGTTACCCTTGTAATATTTTCTTGTTCAAACACACAGGATATGACGCTTTACAAAGTGAATCTGGAGGTCGCTAAAAAATACATTTCAACTTATGAGTCACCAACAGATTTTGAGCTATTCAATTCGATGACTGCCGAAAATATTGAGCACCAATCTCCAATGTATGGAGCTGGAAAAGTTGGATATGAAGAGGTTTTAGCTCAGGGAGAGTTTTATATGAATGGTTTTGAAAATGTTTCGTTCAAAGCAGATGCTTGGTTGCCTGGAGTTAATGAGGAAACTTTATTAGTTGATGGAAGCGTACGTGTTTATGGAACATGGTCTGGAAATAATATTGCTTCAGGTAAGGAGTTTTCAGTTGACGCTTACCATTATTTTATGGTAGAAAACGGAAAGGTAGTTGCTTCAGGAGATTATTTTGATGCTACAGGAATGGTTATGGCTGTTCAGCCAGATGCTACTGAGGAGTCTAGCGAGGAGTAAAGAGTCTCTGTAAAAAAATGAAAACAAAAACCCTCCGATGGAGGGTTTTTTGTTTTGATGAAGGCTTATAAATTATAAACCCCTCTAAGAGTATTAAATCGAGGTTGGATAAAGGTTTTTGTGTTCAATACCGATAAGTTGTTTGCACTGTTTCTTACCTGAACATCAAAATTTAACATATTGGAGGCGCATCATTACCACTTGACCTTTATTTAATCAATAACGTCTATATCTAATTGCTTAAATATTGGGGTTTCTGCATCTGTTAATTCTAAGCTTTGTTTGACTGATCCATAAGCTGAATCCATTAAAGCTTTATAGGCGCTTACGTCCCCTTGTTTGGCTTTAAATATAGTTGATAGTGTAATTATATCTTCCATACTTAAAGTCTCTATCTGGCCGCTTATAGGGTTTGTTTCTTCCTGAAGAAATGCAAGCCATTCTCTAGCTATTGTTTTTCTGTTTTTAGAACCTTTTGGTCGTCCACTAGGATTACCTGATTCCCCCTTCTTAAACCTGTTTAAATTATCTCTACTCATTCTCTGTTGTTTCTTTGTTATTGCCTGTTTTTAATTTTAATAAAATATGTTATGATGTGAGTCTTGACACCACATTGATTTAGTGATGTAGTTTGTTATTTTCTTGACCCCTTTTATTTTCTCTACATCAATAACAGCTTTGGGATTGATGTTTAATGATTTAGCTACGTCCTCTCTAGTTAAATTTCTTCCCTGAATAAGTAAATGTGCGTGATTTATAGTTGAAGTATTTGACCACTTATCCCTATCATTTTCTAGAGTGTAGAAGACTGCATTTACGTTGTTTGTTTTGACCATTTTACTAACTTTCTTATCCATTAGATGGTCTTTAAGCTTGTAATGTGTCCTGATGACTGTGGTGTAGTTCCATTTGAACATCTTGGAGATTGAGTCGGCATACTGTTTAATGTTAATCATTTGTTTGTCAGGAGTTTAGAGTTAGTGTTATGATACAGCGGGGATAATGCACTTTTGTGTTAAAAATCGCTTCAAAAAAAGGAAAATTTATAACATTGTATTAATTCAATAGAATTGTCCTGAAAGTGCTATATTTTCTGTAATTGATTTTGCTTATATATATAACAAGAAAAAATTCTTTTGTTATCATTAAACACAAAAAAGCATCAACAAATAAAACATGAAACCGGATGTGTATTAATAAATACAGGGGTTCAAGAAGGATAAAAAAGTTATGAACTAAATAGGGAGACTTATTGAATTATAAATAAGCTAGATTATGGATGTGCTTATATTTTTTTTGGTAATTATGCTTTAAATATTTCAATGGAATTATAATTACTATATTTAGTTTAATTAAAATCCTCACCATTTAAAAAGGTACAGTCTTTTTTAGCTCCTTTTTTAATATAAAATTTAATTTCGACCCCCCTTACGACCCCCATTTAAAACATAGAATCCGTAAAGTGTTATAAATTAACGCCTTACGGATTTATATTGCGGAGAGACAGGGACTCGAACCCTGGCGACAGTCACCCGTCGACAGATTAGCAATCTGCTCCATTACCACTCTGGCACCTCTCCTTAGGTTTCTGATAACAGAGGTGCAAATGTAAATTTTTAAATAATATTAAACAATCCTTTTCTGAAAAATTACAAGATATTTTATTCAGGATATTCTATTCTCAAGTGATAAATGTTTATCAGCTTATCAATAAAAACTTTTTTAACAATTTCGATTTCAGCTAATGTAATATTAGAATTCATAAATTGCTTTTCTTCTAATAGCATATTGATGATCTTATTAACGAATTCCTTAAGAATCTCTACAGTAGGTTCTTTAATACTCTTAGAAGCAGCTTCCACCCCATCGGCCATCATTAAAATAGCTGTTTCTTTTGAAAAAGGTTTCGGGCCTGAATAGACAAAATCATCTTCATTGATTTCACCGGTTAATTCTTCATGTTTTTTATAGAAATAATAAACTTTGGAAGTACCGTGGTGTGTTCTTATGAAATCAACTACTCGATCTGGAAGTTTAATTTTTTTTGCTACCTCAACACCTTTTATTACATGATCAATTATGATTTGTGCACTTTCTTTGGGTGATATTTCATTATGTGGAGAAATAGTTCCACGCTGATTTTCAGTAAAATAAACCGGATTATTGATTTTTCCGATATCATGATACAAAGCGCCTACTCTAGTGAGCAATGCGTTTGCCCCAATTGCACTAGCTGCAGATTCCGAAAGGTTTGCAACCTGAAGTGAATGATGAAATGTTCCCGGAGCTTTATCTGAAAATTCTTTGAAAAATGCTGAATTAGTATCTGATAATTCCAATAAAGAAACATCTGAAACTAAATTAAAGAGCTTTTCGAATAGGTAAATAAGAGGTTGAACAAATAATGTAAACACCCCATTAAGAACAAAAAGACCAAGAATATTTAAGGAAATACCTTCTATTCCTCCCTCATGGATTATAAAAAATGCAAAATAGCCAATTAGGTAAATGAAAATAATTTGCCCGATTGATATGAATAAATTAGCTCTTTTATATAATTCTGAAACTGAAAGAATAGTGACTATTCCTGCCATGATTTGAAGAAACATATACTCAAAGCTGTTAGGAACTATAAATCCAAGAATTAAAACAGTTAAAACATGAACAAACAATCCTACTCTTGCATCAAAGAAAGCTTTTAAAAGTAAAGGTAAAATACATATTGGAACAATATATAAGTATGAACTGTCGAAATTAAGAACTGTTACCGTGAAAAAAACAACTAAAATTACATTACTAAAAATAAAGGTTAGCTTCGTGTTATTATTAAAAATCACAGGACGGTATTTATATATAAATAGCATTAACATTAACAATGCTAATCCTACCAAAATAATATGCCCCAGAAGAATCCAATAGATATTAGCAACTGTATATAAACGAGTGTCGTACTGGAGTTTTAATGATTCTAACTCTTGAAAGTTTGTTGCATCAATAAGCTCTCCTTTGGTAATAATTATATTCCCTGCAGGAATTAGGTCTCTAGAGATAGATAGTTTAGAATATGCTGCTTCTAATTGCTGCTCATTAAATCGAATATCATACTTCAAATTAGGCTCAATACTTTCAAATAAAATTTTGTAATACAAACTTGTGTAACTAGCGAAACTAGTTGAATTGATGTTTTTATTTAAAAATTCTAATAAATCCTCTGGTCTTAAAAGCTGATCAAAATTATATTCTGTTTCAGCATGATCTTTAATTAAACTCACTTTTTTACCTCCCTCATGCTTATAGTTTAGTGGTAAAATTCCTTTTGAGTAAATTTCATCAATTAAGTTTAGTCCATACTCAAAATGTCTTTTGTAACGTTTTGAGTTTACTGGAAAAGTAAAATATGTAGCAAAATTTTGAGTATAGGTAGATTCTACCTTTTTCTGAATAGAGGAATTAACATTAAAATAAGTAGGCAACTCTTTTTTGAGTTGTTTTTTCTCAATTGAAAGTTCTTTTTCTGTTTTTAAGATTGCGAAATCAAAAGGCGCTCTAAGGTTTTCATACTCCCAAGCCTGTCCTTTTCTGTATTCATATTTAAATTGTCCTTTCTTTGGAAAAACATACACAATGAATAAACAAGAAAATATAAACAAGAAGGCCTTGTATAGTATTGATTGATAATTAAAAAACGCCTGAAGTAATTTTTTCATATAATTTAAAACAAGATATCTTCAAAGGTAATAAAATGATTTCTTCAAACTTATTTTAAAAGTTCATCTATGCTGCTTATTAAAATTGATTATTTTAGCTTTAGTTTTAAACGTTTTCACATTATTTATACTTTTTTGATTTGAAGTACGGTATTTGTCCTTTAGGAATTATTCCCCTTAGAAATGATTTTAATCACAGAAGCGAGCAAGTTTCTCAACTATTGTATGGGGATTGCTTTAAGATTATAGATCAAAGAAAGGACTGGTTTAAAATAAGAAATCAATGGGATGGTTATGAAGGTTGGATTACTCAAAACCAAGGTCTTGAAATTCCTGAAGAAATTTATAAAAATCAAGCTGATTTGGAAATTAAACATGCTACTAATCTTATGGATTATGTATGTTTATCCAATTCAGAATTAGTCCCAATTCCTTTAGGGAGCGACTTGAGACTCCTTGATTTTTTAAATCACAGTTTTGAAGGAGAAACTACTACTATTAAGACTAAGGAGCAATTAATTAAAAATGCTTATGCATACTTACATACCCCTTATTTGTGGGGTGGGAAATCGCCAATGGGAATCGACTGCTCTGGATTCACGCAGATGGTATATAAACTCAATGGGATAGTACTTAAAAGAGATGCTTATCAACAGGCTGAGCAAGGAACTACACTCAGTTTTATCGAAGAAAGTGAACCTGGTGATTTGGCTTTTTTTGATGACAGAGATGGGAATATTACTCATGTTGGAATTTTACTTCAAGACCACAGAATTATTCATGCTCATGGAAAGGTTAGGATAGATCCTATTGACCAAACCGGTATTTTTAATAAAGAATTACAAACGCATTCGCACAAATTACGAATGATTAAAAAGATTATTTAAAATAAAAAAACCTTCAAAATTGAAGGTTTTTTTTATTCTATAAATAAATACTTTATCTATTCCTGTGCGTCTAAAAGTCTTTTCATTTCCATGAATCCTTCATTATCTCCGATAGTTCCATAGATGTTTTTAAGCGTACGAATCGCTTCATTGTTGTTTTCAGAAACTTTAAGAAAATCTCTTAAGATCGGAATACATTCTTTGTACAAAGCTTCTCTTTTATTTGTCAATACGTCATATTTGGCATTATCTGCTCTTGAATTTCCTAAAGAATTCATCTCTTCTACGATTGAACTTTCTTCTTCAAGGATTAATGCTACTAGGTTTAGATATGCATTTTCCATCTCGGGTTGAAGCGCTATAGCTTTTTCGTAATAGCTTCTTGCTTTTTCCTTATCGCCTAGGTCATTCGTTACAACAGCAAGGTTATAATATAAGTTCCCATTATTAGGATCTTGAGCTATTGCCTCTCCCATTAAATCCTTAAATTTTCCTTTTTCTCCCAGTTCAATATAAATATTAGCTTCCGTTAAAATCAAACCTAAGTCTGTTGGACTCTCGGCACGAGCATCTTTAACTGCTGAAATAGCCTTATCTTTTAGACCCAGTTTATTGTAAATCAATGCTATGTTTTTTACAATTTCAGGGAACTTAGATTCTGTTTCAGCTTCTCTGAAATTAGTGTAATCTTTAGTTTTCTTAAAGATGTTAAATTCAGACTCAGAAACTTCTTTTTCCGTATTATTAGCTATTTCTGTTACAAAATACTGCTTCTTAACTCCTGTGTATTTGACGTCTCTTAAAATAGAATAATACTCAATTGCTAACTCATAGTCTGGAGCATTAACAGCATTACTCGCTGCGTAATAAAGATAATCAATATTAACAACAGGATCAATGGTATAAGCTAAGTGTAAATTCTTTGCAGATAAAACATATTGCTTCTCTTCAGACTGTTGAATGGATGCATTTACGACCTCAGAAACTATATTTTGCTGCAAGTCAGCTATTTGAATCTTTAACTTAGAATTTTTCTTTGCTAAAAGAAGATAGTCATAAGCCAGTTGAAACTCACTGTTATCAAGAGCAATCTGGGAACGTAAAAAATTATATTCAGATGCATACTTTAACTCAGAGCTTTCTAAAATTGTTTGATTAGTGTCAAGAAAAGCAGATGCTTCTGCAGTTTTTCCTGCTTTATATAATTTCTGGGCTTGTTTCAACTCCTTTTTTTGAGCCCAACTAAAGGAGACTAAAAGCGTAAATAAAAATGTAAATAAATGTTTCATTTAAGGGTATTGTTTGGTTTTCTAATTT
The DNA here is from genome assembly GCF_910589745.1 of Candidatus Arcticimaribacter forsetii. Lineage (GTDB taxonomy): Bacteria > Bacteroidota > Bacteroidia > Flavobacteriales > Flavobacteriaceae > Arcticimaribacter > Arcticimaribacter forsetii. The sequence continues at coordinate 1,033,862 of NZ_OU342399.1, read as the reverse complement.
ATTGGTTATTATTTTCTTCCGTGTTTAAATCCGTCGCAGGTTGATCCTCTCCATCAGTTACTTCAGGAATCTCTTCATCATCTTTCATTACTTTCGCAACTGCAGCAATGGTATCAGATCCTTTAAGGTTAATCAACTTAACTCCTTGTGTTGCTCTCCCCATTACTCTTAAGTCGGCAACATCCATTCTAATTGCAATTCCTGACTTATTAATAATCATAAGATCATCTAGGTCAGAAACGTTTTTGATCGATACTAGCTCACCTGTTTTTTCGGTAATTGAGAGGGTTTTCACTCCTTTTCCTCCACGATTTGTTGTTCTGTAATCGTCTAAGCTTGATCGCTTCCCGTATCCGTTTTCGGATACAACGAGTATTTCAGTTTTAGGGTCGCTAACAGAAACCATTCCTACTAGCTCGTCGTTTGCTCCGTTTAAAGTAATTCCTCTTACTCCAGATGCATTTCGACCCATAGGACGGGTTTTATCTTCCTCAAAACGAATTGCTTTTCCAGACTTAACAGCTAATAAAATTTGACTGTTTCCAGTTGTTAGTTTAGCTTCTAACAATTCGTCGTCGTCTTTAATTGTAATGGCATTAATACCATTAGCTCTAGGGCGAGAATATTGTTCCAGCAAAGTCTTTTTAACTTGACCTTTTTTGGTTGCCATAATCACATAGTGACTGTTGATATAATCTTCGTCCTTAAGATCTTGTGTGTTAATGAAGGCTTTTACCTTATCGTCTTGCTCAATGTTAATTAAGTTTTGGATCGCTCTACCTTTTGCAGTTTTAGATCCTTCAGGGATTTCATATACACGCATCCAGAAACACTTCCCTTTTTGTGTAAAGAACAACATATATTGATGGTTAGTTCCAACAAATAAATGCTCTAAAAAGTCTTCGTTTCTTGTTGTTGAAGCTTTTTGTCCAACACCTCCTCTATTTTGTGTTTTGTATTCAGACAAAGGAGTACGTTTGATATATCCTGCATGAGAAATTGTAATGACTACCTTTTCATCTGGAATCATATCTTCTATACTGAAGTTTCCTCCTGCAAATTCTATAACTGATCTTCGCTCATCACCGTACTTTTCTTTAATCACAACCAACTCGTCTGTTATGATTTGCATTCTACGATCTTTTTTGTCAAGAATATCTTTAAGATCTTCGATCGTTTTCATTAAAGCATCATACTCTGCACGTAGTTTGTCTTGCTCAAGACCTGTAAGTTGTCTCAATCGCATTTCAACGATTGCTTTGGCTTGAATTTCAGATAACTTAAAGTTTTCTATTAATTTTGCTCTTGCTTCATCTGCATTAGAAGAAGATCGAATTAAAGCGATTACTTTATCAATATTGTCTGAAGCAATAATAAGACCCTCTAAAACATGAGCTCTTTCTTCTGCTTTTTTAAGTTCAAACTTAGTTCTTCTTACAACTACTTCGTGACGATGTTCAACAAAGTAATGAATCATTTCTTTCAAGTTCAATAACTGCGGACGTCCGTTTACAAGTGCAATATTGTTAACGCTGAAAGAAGATTGAAGTGAGGTGTACTTAAATAGTTTATTTAAAACAATATTAGGAACTGCATCACGTTTCAAGATATAAACAATTCGCATTCCATTTCGATCCGATTCGTCCCGGATATTAGAAATACCTTCTATTTTTTTATCGTTTATTAATTCAGCGGTTTTTCTAATCATCTCCGCTTTGTTAACCTGATATGGTATTTCGGTTACAATGATACACTCACGACCGTTAACCTCTTCGATAATTGCTTTAGCGCGCATTACAATCTTACCTCTTCCTGTATGGAAAGCTTCCTTAACTCCATCGTAACCATATATAGTTCCACCGGTTGGAAAATCTGGAGCTTTGATTGTTTGGATTAACTCATCGATAGAAATATCGTTATCGTTAATGTATTGAATAGTACCATCAATAACTTCTGTTATGTTATGAGGCGGCATGTTAGTTGCCATTCCAACAGCAATTCCTGAAGCACCGTTTATTAAAAGTGTTGGAACTCTAGTTGGAAGTACTTTGGGCTCTTTTAAAGTATCATCAAAATTTAATTGGTGATCCACAGTGTCTTTATCAATGTCAGCGAGTAAATCTTCTGACATCTTACGCATGCGGGCTTCTGTATATCGCATTGCTGCTGGGCTATCCCCATCAACAGAACCAAAGTTACCTTGACCGTCTACCAATAAATAACGTAAGCTCCACTCTTGAGCCATTCGTACCATTGCATCATAAACAGAAGTATCTCCATGGGGATGATACTTTCCAAGTACTTCTCCAACAATCCTTGCAGACTTCTTATAAGCAGTGGAGGATCGAATTCCTAGTTCATGCATTCCAAATAAAACGCGTCGGTGTACTGGTTTTAAACCATCCCTCACATCGGGAAGAGCACGTGACACAATGACAGACATTGAATAATCAATGTAAGCCGATTTCATTTCATCTTCAATGTTGATTGGAATCAGTTTTTCGCCTTCAGCCATAAATTTGTAATTTTTAATACTATCTGCTAAAATATGTATTTAAACTATAAATACTAATTGATTTGATAGTTTTTGTGCTTGAATTTATCAACATTTTTTTGGACAATAATATGGAAAAATTAACGCCTTCCTTCTTTGGTATTTCAAAAATATTTTGTCTATTAGCTATAGTATACATTCAAATGGAATAGTTTTTGAATTATTTAATGATAATGAAATAGAATAGATATGGACGATAATTTTTCACCAAGAGTAAAAGATGTTATTTCCTTCAGTAAGGAAGAAGCTTTGCGATTAGGTCATGACCATATTGGAACCGAGCACCTTATGCTTGGTATACTCAGAGATGGCGAAGGGAAAGCAATTTCAATACTGAATGCAATTGATGTAGATTTAGACAATCTAAGAAGAAAAGTAGAGATATTAAATCCAGCTCTTTTAGACAGTTCTGGAATTGGTAACTCAAAGAAAAACTTACACTTAACTCGTCAAGCTGAACGAGCTTTAAAAACAACCTTTCTTGAAGCAAAATTGTTTCAAAGTGATCTAATTAACACAGCACACTTGTTGTTGTGCATTTTGAGGAATGAAAATGACCCTACCACTAAACTCCTTGAAAAACTAGACATTAACTACGATTTAGCAAAAGAACAATTTAAGCTTTTACTAACTTCCGACAACGAATACAATGACTTCAATCCATCGGCCTCTTTCTCCGACGAAAAGGAAGATGATGCAGAGGAAAACAAAGAAAATCCTTTCGTTCCTACTTTAGAAACAGCAAAAGGGAAAAAATCTAAAACTCCAGTTCTAGATAATTTTGGAAAAGACATTACAGCTTTAGCACGAGAAGATAAGCTTGATCCTGTTGTTGGCCGTGAAAAAGAAATTGAACGAGTTTCTCAGATTTTAAGTAGACGTAAAAAAAACAACCCTTTGTTAATTGGAGAACCAGGTGTTGGGAAATCTGCAATTGCAGAAGGTTTGGCTTTGAGAATTGTTGAGAAAAAAGTTTCTCGAGTACTTTATGGTAAGAGATTAGTGTCACTTGATCTTGCCAGCTTAGTCGCTGGAACAAAATATAGAGGACAATTCGAAGAACGAATGAAAGCGGTCATGAATGAGTTAGAAAAAAACGATGACATCATTCTTTTTATAGATGAAATCCACACGATTGTCGGAGCCGGTGGGGCTACCGGAAGCCTTGATGCTTCTAATATGTTTAAACCTGCCCTTGCCCGTGGGGAAATTCAATGCATTGGAGCAACTACTTTGGATGAATACAGACAAAGTATCGAAAAAGATGGAGCTCTAGAAAGACGTTTCCAAAAAGTAGTCGTTGAACAAACGAGCGAAGAAGAAACTATTGAGATTCTGAAAAACATAAAAGAAAAATATGAAAGTCATCATAATGTTTCATTCACAGATGAAGCAATTGTTGCTTGCGTAGAACTAACCAGCCGTTATGTATCCGATCGTTTTCTGCCAGACAAAGCAATTGACGCTTTAGATGAAGCAGGTTCTCGAGTTCATATAAACAATATGAATGTTCCACAAGATGTAATTGATTTAGAGGAAGAACTCGAACGTGTTAAAGAACACAAAAATGAAGTTGTTAAAAAGCAAAAATACGAGGAAGCAGCTAAGCTAAGAGATGATGAAAAGAGGGTTGAAAAAAACCTTTTATCCGCTCAGGAAAAATGGCATGAAGAATCTAAATTAAACCGAGTTGTTGTTACAGAAACTCATATATCTGATGTAGTTTCAATGATGACAGGTATTCCGGTTAACAAAATTGTAAAATCTGAGAAAAACAAACTCTCTAAGCTAGGAGATACTATTGGGTCTAAATTAATTGGCCAACAAGATGCAGTTGAAAAAGTTGTAAAAGCAATTCAACGTAATCGTGCAGGTCTAAAAGCTGCTGATAAACCCATCGGTTCTTTTATATTCCTAGGTCAAACAGGAGTAGGAAAAACTCAACTTGCAAAAATTCTCGCAAGTGAAATGTTTGAATCTGAAGAAAATTTGATCCGTATTGACATGAGCGAATACATGGAGAAATTCGCCATATCTAGATTAATTGGTGCTCCTCCAGGTTATGTGGGATATGAAGAAGGTGGACAGTTAAGTGAGAAAGTTAGACGTAAACCCTACTCTGTTATTTTACTTGATGAAGTTGAAAAAGCACACCCGGATGTATTTAATATGCTCCTTCAGGTTCTAGATGATGGTTTTTTGACAGACAGTTTAGGAAGAAAAATAAACTTCCAAAATACAATCATTATAATGACTTCAAACATCGGAGCTCGTAAGCTTAAAGACTTTGGTACAGGTGTAGGATTTTCGACTGCTGCACAAAAGGCACAAACAGATGATATTGAGCGAGGAGTTATTGAAGGTGCCTTAAAAAAGACTTTTGCTCCTGAATTTCTAAACAGAGTTGACGATATTGTAATCTTCAACAGTCTTGAAAAAGAGGATATCATGAAGATTGTAGATTTAGAATTGAAGAAGCTTGAAACTAGAGTAAATAAACTAGGATATAAATTCAAACTTTCTAAGAAAGCGAAAGAGTTTATTGGAGACAACGGTTTTGACAAGAAGTATGGCGCCAGACCGCTTTCCAGAGCAATTCAAAAGTACATTGAAGATATAATTGCTGAAGAAATTGTTAACAGTAGAACCAAAGAAGGTGATGTTTTTAAACTGGATTGGGACGGAAAATCAGAAAAATTATCTTTAGAAATAAACGCTTAAAATAATACCAAAACCCTTTTTTACGAATAATTCGTTTTTAAGGGTTATTTTTTGCTTAAAATAAAAGGCTAAAATGTTTCAAATCAGATGCATTTGAATTATTTTTGCACTATGAATAATAAAATTAACATTTTATTGACCGAAAATACCCTCAACACTCTAATGTTGAGCACTGCCCCTAATTTTAATTCAACTACAGTTACAACAACCCCTTAGGGGTTATAATCATATATCTGTAGATCTTGAATTTATTTCACAAAAACATAAAAAATACACTCATACACTCAAAAGGTTTAGATATATGAACCTATTTAAACCTAAACAAAATTTCGTAAAATGAAAATTCTAAAATTTGGTGGTACATCTGTCGCCAATTCTAAAAATATAGCTCAAGTTGCCTCAATTGTTTCAAATGTTAATGAAAAAAATGTAGTTGTAGTCTCCGCATTAGGTGGAGTTACCGATCTTCTACTAGAAGCTCTCTATATAGCGGCGTCTGGTGACTCTAACTTTGTTGATACACTGAAAAAAATTGAAGAACGTCATCTAGAGCCCATTAGAGCCTCTATCCCTGCTCAAAGCCAAAGCAGTTCAATTAGCTTTTTAAAATCAGAGCTCAACCATTTAGAAACCATCTTAGAGGGGGTTATGATGCTTAAGGAAACTACTCCTAGGACGATTGCAAAAGTTAGTTCCTATGGAGAAATTTTATCAAGTAACATTATCAATGAAATATTCAAGGTTAACAATATAGATGTTGCTTTAAAAGATGGTAGAGATTTAATTGAAACTCAAATTCAAGGAAATAAATCTATTGTTAATTGGAGTTCTACCCAGAATAAAATTGATGCCTTTTTTGAAAGTAACAATTCAAAAACTACCTTAGTACCAGGGTTTGTTGCTAGAGATGCCGATGGAAACTCTTCGACACTTGGACGTGGTGGTTCAGATTTTACTGCTGCTATTTTAGCCTATGCTTTAAATGCAGATATACTTGAAATTTGGACAGATGTTAGTGGAATGTATACTTCTAATCCCAAACTTGTAAAACAAGCCACACCGATAAATAAATTATCGTATTTCGAGGCTATGGAACTTTCACATTTTGGTGCCAAGGTAATTTTCCCTCCTACTCTTCAGCCACTTGTAGAAAAACAAATCCCGGTTTTAATAAAAAACACATTTGCTCCAGAAGATCTTGGAACTAGAATAGACAATTCAGCTAATGACTCAAGTAATGGTGTGGTTAAAGGAATCAGTCATATCGGTGAAATTAGTTTAATCAGTCTTGAAGGAAGTGGAATGGTAGGAATTCCAGGATTTTCTAAGAGACTTTTTGAAGTTCTTTCAGTTTCAAATATTAATGTAATCATGATCACTCAAGCTTCTTCCGAGCATTCGATTTGTATTGCGGTAAGAAGTGAAGATGATTTAAAAGCTAAAGAAGTAATTGATACAGAGTTTGCTTTTGAAATTTCTTTACAAAAGGTAGCTCCTGCAAGTATTGAAAATAATCTTGTAAATGTTGCTATAGTTGGTGACAACATGAAAAATCACCAAGGAATAAGTGGCAAAATGTTTAGTTCTCTTGGAGCGAATAATGTGAATATTAGAGCGATTGCTCAGGGTGCGTCAGAACGAAACATTTCGATCATGATAAACAAAAAGGATACACAAAAGGCTTTAAATACCTTACATGAAACCTTTTTTGAAAATGATATTAAAGAGCTTAACCTATTCATAATAGGTGTTGGTAATGTAGGGAGTAAACTTCTTGAGCAAATTGAAAAACAGAAAAAATATCTTGAGGATAATTTACTTTTAAGAATCAGAGTTATTGCGATCTCTAATTCAAGAAAGATGATCCTAGGGAATGAATCTCTTGATCTAAACAATTGGGAAAAAAATCTTGAAAACGGTGTACAAGCAGATGTGAATGCCTTTTTTAATCATGCCAAAGGATTGAACTTAAGGAATAGCATATTTGTAGACAATACTGCAAACGCCTCTATTGCTTATGAATATGAGCGTTACCTGAATAATAACATTGGTGTTGTAACATGTAACAAGATTGCGTGTGCAGATAGCTTAGAGAATTATAAAAACTTAAAAAGATCTTCAAGAAAATACGGAAGTCCTTTTTTATTCGAAACAAATGTAGGAGCTGGCCTTCCAATAATTGATACCTTAAATAATTTAATTGCATCTGGGGATCAAATCGTTAAAATTCAAGCTGTACTTTCTGGTAGTTTAAATTTTGTATTTAACAACTTCAAAGAAGGAACTGAGTTCAAAGATGTTGTTGTTCAAGCTCAAAAAGAAGGGTATACAGAACCCGATCCAAAAATAGATCTAAGTGGTATTGATGTTGCTCGGAAAATTTTGATTTTAGCAAGAGAAAGTGGAATGGAAATAGAACTAGATCAAATAGAAAATGTTCCTTTTCTTCCAAAAGAATGCTTAGATACACCGGACAACGATAGCTTCTTTGAATCCTTGATTACTCATAAGGACCACTTTGATGGTTTATTATCAAAAGCAGATGCTAAAGATGCGCGTTTGAAATACGTTGCGCAATTAGAAAATGGAATCGCTAAAGTAGGTCTTCAAGAAATCCCTGAAGGTCATGATTTTTATAATCTTGAAGGAAGTGATAACATTATCTTATTCTACACCAACCGTTATATTAATCAGCCTTTAATTGTTAAGGGCGCTGGTGCTGGTGCTGAAGTTACTGCATCTGGTATTTTTGCAGATATTATTAGAATTGGTAAACGATAGGTCATGAATGAAATTAAAATATTTTGTCCTGCCAGCGTAGCGAACGTTTCTTGCGGCTTTGATGTTCTTGGTTTTTGCCTAGATCAAGTTGGAGACGAAATGATTATCCGAAAAACAGACAAAAAAGGAATTCATATCCTAAAAATTGAAGGACAAGATTTACCCTTGGAAACTCACAAAAATGTAGCTGGAGTCGCTGCTTTAGCTCTTTTAGAAGAACATGAAGCTCCTTGTGGTTTTGAAATTGAAATTTACAAGAAAATTAAAGCAGGAAGCGGTATTGGAAGCAGTGCAGCAAGTTCAGCAGGAGCTGTTTTTGGAATAAATGAACTCCTAGGAAGACCTTTCACGAATAAAGAATTAATAAAATTTGCAATGAAGGGTGAAGAACTAGCGAGTGGTTCTGCTCATGCAGATAATGTTTCCCCTGTATTACTAGGGGGCTTTACATTGGTTCGATCTGCTAAGCAAGCCGATGTTATTGCGTTGCCGAGTCCTTCTGAATTATACGCTACTGTTTTACATCCTAAAATTGAACTTAAAACATCGGATGCAAGAGCAGTTTTAAAGAAAAATATTTTACTTGAAAAAGCAATAGAACAATGGGGTAATCTTGCAGCTTTGGTAAGTGGTTTATATTCGGAAGACTATGAGTTAATCGGAAGATCTTTAGTCGATGTAGTAATAGAGCCTCACAGATCAGCATTAATTCCAGGTTTTAAAAACTTAAAAGAAGCAGCAATACAAAACGGTGCTTTAGGTAGTGGGATTTCTGGATCAGGACCCTCAATTTTTGCCTTGAGCAAAGGGGAAAATACTGCCCAAATAGTTGGAAAATCAATGTCAAAAGAATTCAAATCTTTGGATATTGATTTTGAAATACACATTTCAAAGATTAACCCTAAGGGTATTCATATTATTTCATCAAAATGATTTACAACAGCTTAAATAACAAATCAGAACCTGCTAAATTTGAGGAAGCAGTAGTTCGAGGTATCGCTCCAGATAGAGGATTATATTTTCCCGAAAAAATACATCGATTACCTGATTCATTTTTTGAAAATATTGAATCGAAATCTATTCCTGATATTGCATATGATGCAATTGCTCCTTTTCTTGAGGGAAGTATACCTGAATTAGAACTTAAAAAAATAATCTCTGAAACTCTTGACTTTGAATTTCCTGTCATACCCATCCATGACAATATAGGAACTCTAGAATTATTTCAAGGACCAACACTAGCTTTTAAGGATGTCGGAGCTCGCTTTATGGCGCGTTGTTTAGGGTATTTTAATAAAGAAAATTCAAGTCAAAAAGTAACCGTACTTGTAGCAACTTCTGGAGATACAGGAGGTGCTGTTGCTAACGGTTTTTTAGGCGTTTCTGGTATTGAAGTTGTTATCCTCTACCCTAAAGGAAAAGTAAGTAAAGTACAAGAACAACAGCTAACTACCTTAGGACAAAACATTACCGCTCTTGAAGTGAACGGAACCTTTGACGATTGTCAAGACATGGTTAAAACTGCTTTTTTAGACCAAGAAATAACAACTCAAAAACAACTAACGTCAGCTAATTCAATTAATGTAGCTCGTTGGTTACCTCAAATGTTCTACTATTTTATTGCTTACAGAGAACTTAAGAAACACAATAAACCACTTGTCATATCAGTTCCCAGTGGTAATTTTGGGAATATTTGCGCAGGTTTAATGGCGCATCAAATAGGACTTCCTATTGATCATTTTGTGGCAAGCACTAACATTAATGATGTTGTTCCTGATTATTTAAAAACAGGAGTATACAAACCTATTAAATCTTCACCGACTATTTCAAATGCAATGGATGTTGGTGATCCTTCGAATTTCATAAGAATCTTAAAGATTTTTGGGAATAACTTTGAAAACCTCAAAGAAATGTTATCAGGATATCGATATACTGATGAAGAAACAAGAGTGGCATTAAAAGAAATACACCAAACCTCGGGATATGTTGCAGATCCGCATGGAGCTGTTGGATATTTAGGATTAAAGGATTATTTAAAAAATCATCCAAATAAATATGGTATATTTTTAGAAACTGCTCATCCTGTTAAATTCTTAGATACTGTTGAAGAAACTTTGGACATCAAGGTTGAAGTTCCTGAAAGACTACAAGAAACCTTATCTAAAACCAAAAAAAGTATTGAGATAAATGATTACCAAGGTTTAAAAAAATTTTTAATCCACTAACTATTCATCAATATTAGGGAGTAGAAATTGATCTAATGGACTTGATTCTTTCATGAGTTCTTCAATTGCTTGCCAAGACCTGGGTGCATTTGAAGAAAGATTAATCGGTCCGTTTTCTGTAATCATTATGTCATCTTCAATTCGAATTCCTATTCCCCACCACTTTGGGTCGCAGGGACTATTTTTAGGGATATATATCCCAGGTTCTACAGTAATTACAGCATTTGCTTTTAAAGAGCCAAAATTGGTTAAATCATGAACATCAAGACCAATATGATGGGAGGCTCCGTGAGGATAATAGGTTCTAAAATCTGCCTCTGATTTAATAATTCCGAGTCGCATTAAACCCGCTTTAACTACTTCTTGGGTTGCTTTTGTTATTGAACCTAAGGTACTACCAACTTTAGAGGCTTCAATCCCTGCATTTTGAGCATCATAAACAATTTGGTATACTTGTTTTTGTAATTCGGAAAAAGAACCATCTTTAGGGATTGTTCGGGTAATATCTGCGGTGTAGCCTTCGTACTCAGCTCCCAAATCCATTAATATCAAATCGGAATCTAAACCAACATCATCATTTTCTATATAATGCAAAACACAAGCATTTGAACCGGCTCCTACAATCGAGGGATAACCTTCATAAGCAGCCCCATATTTTTTGAATACAAATTCATGAATTCCTTGAATTTCTCTTTCAGACATATTTGGACGCATTGCCTTCATAACTTCACGTTGTCCTACCACTGAAATATTAATTGCCTTTTTAAGCAATATAAGCTCCTCCTCTGTTTTTACTTCTCGTTGATCTCCTAATAGTTGACTCAATAACTCAACATCAAAATACTGATCCTTTAATAAAAAGGCAACTTGCATTTTTAAATCATCTGGAACAGCAAGTGAAGATGATTTTAAGAAATTTTGAATTGCAGGATCGTTACCAATAGATTCATTTCGACTCGAATACCATTCAATTTCTTTCTTTAAAGATGCTAGATCTTCCTCAGCAACAGTACGTATACTCCTTAGTAATCGATGACGTAATCGATTAAAATTTTGAGGGTAGTTTACATTCTCTTTAAAAGTTCTTTGTAAATCATATAAATCATAAGGATCGTTCTTATTATCTCGAACATCATTCTGAAAATCAAAAATTAAAACTTCTTCAAAAGCTGTGAAATTACTTTGACTTTCAATAAAGTCTGATCGCAGTAAAACCCGATCTATACCAAGCTTTGACGCTCCCTCTAATCCCAATCTATATCCATTCCATTGTTCTTTAAAAGGGTCTCTTTCTTGAACATAAAGTTGCTCTGTATAACTACCTTGTTCATCAATTTGAGAGTTTTTATATACTACCAAAACGGCGTGGGGTTCTTTAAACCCTGTTAAATAATAAAAGTTCGGATCTTGATGATAAACATAGTCTACATCATTCGCTCTATTTCGCACCGGATTTGCAAACAAAACAGCTACGCTATTTGCTGGCATTTTTGATCGAAGAGCTTCTCTTTTAGATTTATGAAACTCAGGTTTTAAAACTGATTCTTGAGCAGTTACACTAAAAAAAGATAAAAAAAGGAATATTAAACTAGTTGATAATTTTGGCATATACATTTTATTTAATCAAATATAAATAAGTAAAAACAACTTATCTTTACCTTCAAATATACCAATTAATAAAAAGATTTAAATGTTAAAAACATCGCTTTATGATACGCATATTGCTCTTGGAGCTAAAATGGTTTCTTTTGGAGGTTTTCTTATGCCGGTTCAGTATGAAGGAGTCACTAAAGAGCATCTTTGTGTAAGAGAAAATCTAGGGGTTTTTGACGTTTCTCATATGGGAGAATTTTTTATTGAAGGTCCTAACGCACTTTCCTTACTTCAGCATATTTGCAGTAACGATATTTCAAAATTAATTCCTGGAAAAGCTCAGTATAATTATTTACCGAACAGTTCCGGTGGAGTTGTTGATGATCTAATCGTATATAAAATAAATGATTCAAAATACCTGCTCGTAGTTAATGCCTCTAACATTGAAAAAGATTGGGAATGGATTAGAAAACAAAATGAAGAGTTTAATGCAGATATCAAAAATGAATCTGACGCTTATTCGTTGTTGGCAATTCAAGGGCCTAAAGCAATTGAAGCCATGCAATCTCTTTCGGATGTTGACTTAAGTGTGCTTCCATTTTATGCACATAAAACAGGAACTTTTGCGGGTGTTGAGGGAGTTTTAATCGCTACCACGGGATATACCGGTTCAGGAGGATTAGAACTATATATTCCGAATGAAAACGTTAAACAGGTTTGGGATGAAGTATTTGAAGCTGGAGCATCTTACGGAATTACTCCAATTGGTCTTGCAGCCCGAGATACCTTACGCCTTGAAATGGGATATTGCCTCTATGGAAATGAAATATCGGAAACACAATCTCCAATTGAAGCTGGACTAGGTTGGGTAACTCGTCCTGATACTAACTTCATTAATTCAGATAAAATTGGTATTGAAAAAAAGGAAGGAACCCCAAAAAAATTAATTGGTTTTCAGTTAGAGGAAAGAGGGATTCCTAGATCAGGTCATTTCTTATTTGATCTGAATGGAAATCAAATTGGGACAGTAACTTCTGGAACACAAGCTCCGAGTCTTGGAAAAGGAATCGGACTAGGATATGTTATAGCGGAGTTTAGTTCTGTTGGTTCTAAAATAAAACTGCAAGTAAGAAACAAAATGTTAAATGCAACTGTAGTTTCCCTTCCCTTTTATAAAGATAAATAAGGTTTCTATTGAAAAAAATTCTAATTCTTGGAGCAAGTGGCTTTATTGGCAATTGCCTTTATAGAGAATTACACCCTTATTTTGACCTATACGGTACTTATAATAGCTCCAATCGTTTTTCTAAACAACATAACTTCTTTCATTATGATCTGGAAGAAGATCAAATTCTATCCGTTGTTAAAAAAGTAAAACCACAGCTTATTATTTCATGTTTAAGAGGGTCTTTTGCGTCTCAAGTTGCTTGTCACGAAAAACTAGTAGATTATATAAATCATTTTGATTGTAGATTAATGTTCTTCTCTTCAGCAAATGTTTTCGATGCATTTGAGCACTACCCCTCTTACGAATTTGATAAAACTTTATCTGAAAGCCCTTATGGGAAGTATCAGATTAAAATTGAAAACAGCTTACTAAAACTCCCCCCAAGTAAATATGTAATAGGAAGGCTACCGATGGTTTTCGGAACAAATGCACCCAGAGTTAAAGAGATCGATAATCAAGTTAAAAATGGAATACCCATAGAAGTATTTCCTAATACAATTATTAATGTAAACAGTGATCGTAGATTAAGTCAGCAAATACATTATATCATTAATCAGAAACTAACTGGAGTTTTTCATTTAGGAAGTTCTGATTTAATTACACACTTCGATTTTATAAAACGAATTATAGCGAGAAGAAAATTAGAAGGAGCTATTTATAAACAAATTTATACAAGAAATGATATGAGATATCTTGTAGCACTCCCAAAAAACAACAAACTTCCTGAACATCTTCATGTTTCTTATGAATCTATACTTGAAGATTTATATTTACCCTAAAGGTGTTTTATGTAGAACAATACTTTTTTATATTTGTAAATAACAAAAAAACGGAAATGGGTAGAGCATTTGAATTTAGGAAAGCAAGAAAAATGAAACGTTGGTCGGCAATGGCTAAAACCTTTACTCGAATTGGTAAAGATATTGTTATTGCAGTAAAAGAAGGAGGACCAGATGCTGCCAATAATGCTCGATTAAGAGCAGTAATTCAAAATGCTAAAGCTGCCAACATGCCTAAGGACAATGTTGAACGCGCCATTAAAAAAGCTTCTGATAAGAATACCGAAAACTATAAAGAAGTTTTGTTTGAGGGATATGCTCCTTTTGGGATTGCAGTTTTGGTTGAAACAGCAACAGACAACAACAATAGAACCGTTGCTAACATCAGAAGTTATTTTAACAAAGCAAACGGAAACTTAGGGACTTCTGGTTCGGTAGAATTTATGTTTGACCGTACTTGTAACTTTAGAATTAATCCTGAAAACATTGATCCAGAAGAACTAGAACTTGAGTTCATTGATGTAGGGGTCGAAGAAGTTTTTGCAGATGAAGATGGTGTTCTCTTGTATGGACCCTTTGAGAACTTTGGTGCTATTCAAAAAGAATTAGAAAATCGATCTTTAGAAATTCTATCTTCCGGATTCGAAAGGATCCCTCAGACACTTACTAAATTAAGTGCTGAACAAATCGAAGAAGTTGAAAAACTAATTGAAAAAATTGAAGAAGATGATGATGTAATGAATGTTTATCATAATCTTGACCTTACGGACCAAGCGTAGCATTTTCTGAGTTTTTTCCCACTACCCCTTTAAAATAAGATTTCATTTTATGAAAATCTTTTTCGATATCCTCTGTTGGTGTAAATACAGGATAAAAGACTACTTCTCTTTTCGAATAATCAAATGCTACTAACTGAATGGGTACATTTGCTCCTTTTGCTATATAATAAAAACCTGTCTTCCAGTCGTCAACTCGTTTCCTGGTCCCTTCTGGAGCAATTGCTAATCTGAATGTATCTCGTTCGTTATAGATCTTTACAATTCCTTCTACAACATTTTGATTCCCAGCTCTATTTAATGGTGCTCCACCCAACCCCTTAAAAAACCAGGAGGTGAAGGGATTGAATAATTCTTTTTTACCAACGTAATTAATTTCTTCTTTGATTATGGAACGAATCATGATTGCAAGAACAAAATCATAATTACTTGTATGCGGATAAACAGCAACAACAACTTTTGGTAAATCAGCAAATGACCCCACAGTTTTCCATTTAAGAATCTTAATTAAAATTAGTTTTGAAAAAAAACGGAACATATAGTTTTACGATTTGTTATTTAAAAATTGCTGAGCTTTTATTAGGTCTTCAGGTGTATCAATTCCAATTGCAGCTTGGTCGGTTAAGACCATTTTCATTTTCTTTCCCTGTTCTAAATACCGAATACATTCAATTTTTTCAGCTTGTTCTAGGGGAGTCATATCTGAATGACTAAAATGAATTAAAGCTTCTTTTCTAAAGGCATAAACACCCAAGTGCTTATGATATAATTGAGGAATATTTGTAGCTCGATAAAAAGGAATTGGACTTCTAGAAAAATATAAAGCAAAATTATTCTGATCTACAATTACCTTTACATTATTTGGATTTTGAATTTCATTTTGCTCTACAAGAGGAATCATTAAGGATGCTAAATCAATTTCTTTGTTTGAGTCATTTTTGAAAACATCCAGTAAAGCGCTTAGACTTGGCTCGTTTAAAAAAGGTTCGTCCCCTTGAATATTAACTACTATGTCAGCGTCAGTATTCAACACAGACTCTGCAATTCGATCACTACCACATTCGTGTTCTTTGATACTCCTAAATACTTTTCCACCCAAAGATTCAATTTCTTGCTGTATTGCATCGCTGTCGGTTGCTACGATTACTTCAGAAAAAAGCTCTGTATTGAGGACATTCTGATAGGTGTGTGCAATTACGGTTTGACTACCAAGTTTCTGCATTAGTTTTCCAGGAAATCTTGATGCTTGATATCGTGCCGGAATAACTGCTATTACTTTCATATTGAATAGATGTTTATCAAAAATACTAAGAGCGTTTTAAACTTAGGGTCAAGTTGGGGATTAATTGATAAAAAAATCATTCTTAAAACCAACGAGGTATAAATTTGATTGAGCTCTAGTTATTGCGGTGTAGAGCCATCTAAAATAACTTAAATCTATACCCTCTGGAAGATAGGGTTGTTCAATAAAAACATTTTTCCATTGACCTCCCTGTGACTTATGGCATGTTATTGCGTAGGAATATTTTACCTGTAAAGCGTTGAAATAAGGGTTGTTTTTAACAGCCATAAATCTTTTATACTTAGAAGTTAAATGGATATAATCTTCTTGAACAGCTTGATACAACTCATTCCCTTCTTCATAGGTTAAAGATGGACTCTCAGAGGTAAGTGTATCGAGCAGGAGGACTGTTTCAAAAGGTTTTTCTTCTGGATAATCAACCAACTGAACTTCTACTGTTGCGAATTTAAAATTATAGAGATCATGATGACTTATAATTCTCAAAACCTTAATTAAATCTCCATTGGCTATAAAACCAGGATCTGATTCTGGTTCTAACCAAAAATAATTATTCTTAACAACCATCAATTGATCCCCAACGGAAAGTTCTGCTTCTAGAAATAAAATTCTACTTCGAATTTGCTGGTTATACAAATTTGCTCTCTTATTAGATCTTACGATAAATACAGTATCTTCTAGTCCATCGTTTCGAAGCGCATCGTCTAGTAATTCAAGAATTTCATTTCCGTCTTGTAACCTGAGTACATCAGTCCCAATTGAAAGATCAAAAGAATATGAATCTAAATAATCCGTTTCCATTTGAGTTCTTAGTTGGGTTGCATTAGCCAAAATTCCGGAATCTTGACTTTGTCGAACTACTTCCTTCAATTCTAATTCTGTAATTTGTTTATTAAACTGTCTTTCTAGATAATCAGCATCTAAAGCTGGACTAATGTTTAAATGAACTGGTGGTAGCTGAGCAGGGTCACCCACCAACAATAACTTACAATTCAAACCCGCATCTACATATTGCATTAAATCATCTAATAAGGATCCGTTTTCAAATAACTTAGCACTTTGACGATCATCTCCAATCATAGAAGCCTCATCTACAATAAAAAGAGTGTTTTTAAATTTATTCGGCTTTAAAACAAACTTCACCCCAGAACCTTGCTCCGCTTTGGTATAATAAATTTGTTTGTGAATTGTAAAAGCCTTTTTGTATGAATAACCTGCAATAACCTTTGCTGCTCGTCCGGTTGGAGCCATTAGAACAGATTTAAAGTTGGCGTGAATTAAATACCTAACTAGGTGTCCAATTAAGGTAGATTTACCCGTACCTGCATATCCTTTCAATAAATAAAGAACCTGCTTTTCTTTAGTAAATAAAAAAGAAACTATCGATTCTAACCAGTGTTCTTGAGACTGAGTAGCCTCAAAAGGGAATTTATCTTTGAGTAGGTTTTTAAATTCTGGAGAATCCATTAGGTGATTTTAATTTTTGGGAAGATAATTCATTTCGTAAATACTTTTATGAATAAAAAAAAATTGTAGATTTGTTTTCAACAAAAATTTTAAAAATGAAGATTGCATTACAAGCTGTACTATGGATTTTAATCGTTTTTTTTAGTTATAAAATTTATGACTCTATTAACGGACCAATTAACTTTAATGAAACCAAAAACGAACGTTACGCTGACGTAATATCTCGTTTAAAAGAAATTAGAAAAGCTCAAATTGCGCATAAAGATGTAAAAGGTTTTTATGCAAATAATTTTGATAGCCTAGTTAAATTCATAGACAATGGTATTTTTACTTTAATTCAAAAACGTGATTCTAGTTACTTAGAATATGATAAAATTTATCGAATTGATATGCTTAAAGAGGTTGTTGTAGTGGATACTCTAGGATTCATTCCTGTTAAAGACTCCTTATTTAGAGACTACGACTATAGTCAATTAAGCAAAGTTCCTGTTGCAGGAATCGATGCTGAATTCTCTATTAAAGCAGATGTAATCAACAAAAACGATTACAGAGTTCCAGTATTCGAAGTAAAAGTTGACAAAAACATTATTTTATTCGATCAAAATAAAGATTTATTAAAACAAGAGAATGAAACAGTCTCTGTTGATGGGGTAAATGGTCCTGCAATTATATTAGGTTCACTAGTAGACGTGAGCGAAAACGGTAACTGGCCTTCTGTATTTGATGCTCCTAAAAACTAAAAAACATCAACCTAATGAATTATCCATCCTTGTTTTCAGGGATGGATTTTCTTTTTGTACTCTAGAGAGATCTGTTTTTTATAGTCTTAAAACTTCCGATGATCTCAACCTACAGTCCATCACTAGTTTTTTAAATGAAGAAAAACTTCCTACGGATCTTGTTCATGTGATTCATTCAGATACTTCAGCTGTTATTATTCCTCAGGAAATGTTTGATGAAAATAATGCTTCATTCTACTTATCAAAAGGGGTTACATTAAAAAAAGGAGAACAAATAGGTTATGATGTATTAGAATCTTTCAGCCAAGTGGTTGTTTATCCGGAGCCAATAAAGGTTATGGAGGTTTTAAAAGAAATTTTTCCTACACTTCAGTCTAAACATTTAGCTTCACAGTTATTGGCCCCGATAACTAAATATTCAATGGGAACTCCAAAAAAGCAACTTTTTGTAAATATCAGAAAGGGTGCTTTCGATTTATTCCTTTTTCAAGGGTCACAATTATTATTTTTCAACTCATTTGAACAGAACAATGTAGACGAATTTTTATACTATCTCTTTTACATAACAGAACAATTTTATCTCAATCCTGATAATTTTAAACTAGCCTTTCTAGGAGAATATGAATGTTATAAAGAATATTATGAAGGAGTTCAAGTATTTCACAATGACATCATCTATTTAGATGCGCCCTCTGAAAATAAATCCAGTACACACCCAATTCCATTTATAGAAAACAAATTTGCCTAATGAGAATTATTTCAGGGACTCTAAAAGGAAGAAGAATTACAGCACCCAAAAAACTGCCTGTACGACCAACAACAGACCGTTCTAAAGAAGCCTTATTTAATATTCTGACCAACTGGGTAAACTTTAATGAAATCCGTGTTTTAGATCTTTTTTCTGGAACTGGAAATATCAGTTATGAGTTTGTTTCTCGTGGGGTTGAAGATGTTGTATCGGTTGATCAAAATAAATTTTGCGCTCGTTTTATAGAACAAACAAGTGCTGAATTAAATTTGAATATTGATGTAATTTGCAAAAATGCATTTGACTTTCTTAAAAGACCCCAACAATCTTTTGATATTATCTTTGCCGACCCACCCTATGACATGCCACATTCGGATTTTGAAATGCTTGTTAATCTTGCTTTTGAAGGGAATTGGGTCAACAAAAATGGACAGGTTATTTTGGAACACTCAAAAGAATATGAATTTGAAAACCATCCGAAATTTCAATCTTCTAGAAATTACGGAAGTAATACCTTCAGTTTTTTTGAATAAAAAAAGCAGGCCATAAGCCGGATTCTGTCGAGTCTTATCATTTATCTAGGCTTTTAATTACTTAAAAGCTCAAACCGCCTACCCTTTTACATCGAACGAGCCGCTCTCAAACGTAAATTTACTTGGCGTTGCACCGTATAGAGTTTACCTGATTTCACTACAGCATTACCTGTACATACTTTCTGTTGCACTTGTCCTATTCGAATAAACGAACGACGGATGTTATCCGCTATACTGCTCTATGGTGTCCGGACTTTCCTCTCCTCATCTAAGATGAGCAGCGATAAGAGACCTGCTTTCGCAAAGGTACATATTATGTTAATAATTTAGCGGTTATTTAAGTTGCTGATAGTCGAATATAAGTTACTTTTTTTTACTTTTGAGATATATGGAACCCTTTGTAGTATCTGCTTTAAAATATAGACCACAACAATTCAAAGATGTTGTAGGACAATCTGCTATTACAGAGACTCTAAGCAATGCTATATTAAATAATAAACTTCCGCAGGCGCTGTTATTTTGCGGTCCTAGAGGAGTTGGAAAAACAACCTGTGCACGGATTCTGGCAAAACAAATTAATAGTAAGGATCACGAAAACATAGATCCCGACCAAGATTTTGCTTTTAATATTTTTGAACTTGATGCTGCCTCTAATAACTCTGTAGATGATATTAGAAATTTAAATGATCAAGTTCGAATTCCTCCACAAACCGGAACTCACAAAGTATATATCATTGATGAGGTTCATATGCTTTCAACTGCAGCTTTCAATGCATTTTTAAAAACACTTGAAGAACCTCCCAAGCATGTGATTTTTATTTTGGCAACGACAGAAAAACACAAAATAATACCAACCATACTTTCACGTTGTCAAATCTTTGAGTTTAAAAGAATCACAGCAAACGATACGCAAAAATATCTTGCTGATCTTGCACAGGATCAGGGAGTAGCCTTTGAAGATGAAGCCTTACACCTTATCGCTCAAAAAGCAGATGGAGCAATGCGAGATGCATTGTCGATTTTTGATCGAATGAGTAGTTTCTGTAATCAAAATTTAACTGCTGAGGCAGTATCCGAAAATTTAAATATCCTCGACAAAGGGGCTTACTTAAAATTCACTCATAATCTTATTGAAAATAAGATCCCCGAAAGTTTAATTCAATTTGACTCCATTCTTCAAAAAGGAATCGAAGGGCATCAATTCATGTCTGGACTTGCTGTTCATTTCCGAGATCTATTGATCAGTAAGAATCCTAAAACAATTCCTTTACTAGAGATTAGCGAAAGTCTTCAAGAAGCCTATGCAGAACAGGCAAAACAAATCTCTCTAAATTTTCTTCTCGATGCAATTGATTTAGCTCATTCCTGTGAATTAAATTTCAAGAATAGTAATAACAAACGACTTCATGTCGAACTTTGTATCATGCAGCTCGCTTCTCTCCACTTTGATGGAGAAAAAAAAAAGGATCGCTAATACCAACTCATAAGCTAAAGTATACAGAATCCAATACGAAACAGGGTTCGACTCCTATTCCCACTAATTCAGAATATAATACATCCCAAACCAAAGAAATTTTAAAGGAGGAGCCTCCTAAACAAGTTCCTGCACCTCCTCCGATTGTTAAACCGGAGATAAAAGATATTAACCTACAAAACAATCAGGTTTCTAGTCTTTCTATTTCTAGTATTAAAAAGAAAAAAGAATGGGAACAAAAGCAAAAACCAGTTCAAGAAATAGAAGAAAAACCGGTTAATGCATTTACAGAAGAAGAACTACTTGGCTTTTGGGAATCCTATAAAAATAAAAAGTTTGAGTCAGGAGATCAAAACATTGCCTCCTTACTAAACATCAGTAAACCTCATTTGGAAGGTTCTACAATTCAATTCAGTGTTCCTTCGGATATGAATAAGGTTGAATTGGAACGAGAATTTACAGAATTCGTTCCTTATCTAAGAACTAGTTTACAAAACCACAACTTATCGATTAAAGTAATTGTAGACGAAAAAACAGAAAAGAATTTTATTTATACCGCAGATGAAAAATACGAACGTCTCAAAGAAATTAACCCAATGATTGATCTTTTAAGGCAAGAATTTGATTTAGATGTTTAAGCGTTATACTTTTTGTACATCATTTTAATCATCCCGTCCGAAAGTCCAATCTTTGGAACAAATATTTTATTAGCACCACTCCAATTAAAGGCTTTGAGATAAATTTCTAAAGCCGGAATAATCACATCTGCACGATCTAAGTTTAAATTATATTTAAGGATTCTTTCTTCGTATGAAAGGACTTTTAAATCATTATAAAAAGAATTTAGTTTTATATAAGTAATTGGATTCCCTTCTTTGGTATCAAGGAGTTTAAATACTTTATTGATATTACCTCCTGTACCCAATAATTGAATTTTATCAATTTCTTCTGTGTTTTTTTTAATCCAGTCTTCTATTTTAACCCAAACTTCATCATTAACCATTCCGTTAATCATTCGGACGGTTCCTGTTTTAAAAGATTTCGAGCTAATACGTTTTCTGTTTTTAATAATACTAAATTCGGTACTTCCCCCTCCAACGTCTATGTATAAATAATTAGAGTTATGTCCTTGGTCACTAATAACATTGGAGTAAGAAATTATTTCAGCTTCTTTTTTACCATCAATAATTTCAATTTTAATCCCAGTTTTTTTCTTAACTTTTTTTACCAGCTCTACCGCATTGTTTGATTCTCGAAGTGCAGAAGTAGCACAAGCCATATAATTATTTACTTTATTAATTTTCATTAATAATTTAAACGCTTTCATAGCACGAACAACTCGTTTTGTGTTTTTATTCGAAATTTCGCCTACGGTAAATGAATCTTGTCCTAAACGGATTGGTACCCGAACCATCTCACTTTTCATAAAAATTGGATGTTCCCCTTCAGTTTGAACAACATTTGCAATTAGCATTCTAATTGCATTGGATCCAATATCTATTGCAGCTAGTTTTTTTACTTTCATTCTTCTAATAATGCTTTAAAATATTCATGAATTTCCCATTGTGAACGATAAGGTTTCCCTGAAGATTTTTTAAATTCATTTTGTATTTTACCGTTTATCTTTCTGGCTTTTACATTATCATTCCAGCTGATCAAAAATGTATCCAACAGTTGTTTCTGTAACTCTTTATCATATATTGGACAGGCAACTTCTACTCGATTATCAATATTTCTAGTCATTAAGTCAGCAGATGAAATATACATATGAGGATCTCCTCCATTCTCAAAAATATAAACTCTAGGATGCTCTAAATATTTATCAACGATACTAATAACTTCAATGTTTTCACTCATTCCTGGAACACCTGGAATTAAACAACATACCCCACGTACTATCATATGAACTTCTACCCCTGCATTACTTGCTTGATAGAGTTTATCAATGATTTTATAATTGGTGATACTGTTTAACTTTAATTTAATTTTTGCTGGTTTCCCAGAGAATGCATTTTCTATTTCCTTATCAATAAGACGATTCAATACCGTAGCTGTATAATGTGGGGAAACGATTAAGTGTTTGTATGTTTTTACTTTATAATTAACTTCAAAAAAACCAAACACCTTACTCACATCTTTAAGTATTTTTTGGTTTGAAGTAAACAAAGTATAGTCGGTATAAACCTTTGCAGTACTTTCATTAAAATTCCCTGAACTTATAAATCCATACCGCTTGATTTTTTTTGATTCTTCACGTTCAATTAAACAAATTTTTGTGTGAACCTTTAAACCCGGAACTCCAAAAATCAACACTACTCCAGCTGCTTCCAATCGTTCAGCAAATACGATGTTATTTTTCTCATCAAAACGAGCTTGAAGTTCAATTTGTACAGTAACTTTTTTTCCGTTTTTAGCTGCGTTAATCAGAGAGCTAACCACTTGGGAGTTTTGAGATAAACGATATAAAGTGATTTTTATATTTTTTACTTTTGGATCTAATGCTGCCTCTCTTAAAAATTTAATCACATAATAGTAATTGTGATATGGAGCATACAAAAGATAGTCTTTATCAGCAGTAGACTTAATTATGTTCCCGTCTAAACGCAATCCTTTGACTTCTAAAGAAGGAACTTTCGGGTAAAGTAGATCATTTCTATCTAAGCTAGGAAAGTTCATGTAATCTCTCTTGTGATGGTATTTACCCCCAGGGATGAGACTGTCTGTCGAAGAAATACCTAACTTATTCATTATAAACTGAAGGGTACTGTCTAAAATTTTCTTGTCATAAACTAAACGAACTGGATCTCCAATCATTCGTTCTTCAACACTATTTCTTATTTTTTCAATATAACTTTTACCTACGTCTTCTTCTAAATCAAGCTCAGCATCACGGGTTATTTTTACCATATGAGCTTCAATAGAAGTATAGTCGAACAGATTAAAAATCTGGTGAAAATTATATCGTATTAAATCATCAAGTAACATTACAAATTGTTTCTCCCCTTCTTTAGGGAGAACTACAAATCGATCTAATTCTTTTGGCAACTCAATCAATGCGTACATAGGTTTATCCGCATCTTGTTCTTTTATGTTGAGGGTAACAACCAAAAACGCTTTATTATCGGATAAATCTTGTTTTTCGTCTTGAAGAATAACGGTAACCAAAGCAGGTGCAACCTTTTCTATGAAAAAGCGGTTTAAATAACTCTCTTGTTCAGGGGTTACTTGTTTTTCATCTAAAAAAATAATGTTTTCTTTTTCTAGCTCCTTTTCAATCTCTTTAAGAATATCTAGGCTTTCACGCTGCTGGGTTATAACTAAACTAGTAATTTCTTCTAATAGCTCAACAGCAGTTATTCCTCCCAATGCTTTTCTTCCTGTTAAATCAGATTGTGATATACGCTTTACTGTAGCAAATCTAATTTGAAAAAACTCATCCAGATTATTAGAAAAAATTCCTAAAAAACGAAGTCGTTCAATCAAAGGAACAGTCGGGTCTGATGCTTCTTGAAGCACGCGAGCGTTGAAATCTAACCAACTGATTTCTCTGTTTATGTATGACGAATACTTAGCTTTTTTCATGAAAATCTAATATTTAATCCATTATTAATTTTAGGGTGCTAATCGAGACACGGACCAACTATTATCTTCATTCAATGAAAATTCCATTCGGTCATGCAGACGATTGGGTCTACCCTGCCAAAATTCAATTGTAGTAGGTTGCACAATAAAACCACCCCAATGGTCTGGTCTTTTTGGAGAATTCTCTTCATACTGATTCTCTACTTCATTTAAACGATTTTCTAAAAAATCACGATTCTCAATAGGTTGACTTTGAGGAGATACAATTGCTCCTATCTGACTTCCTTTGGGTCTTGAATAAAAATATTTATCTGAGGCTTCTTCAGTAACCTTTTTTGCGATTCCTTTAATTAAAATCTGACGTTCCATTGAAGGCCAAAAAAAAGTTAAACCAACTTTATCATAAGCCGCAATAGCCCTCCCTTTTTGACTGTTATAATTTGTATAAAACACAAACCCTTCTGGACTGAATTGTTTTAACAAAACAATTCTTGATTTTGGAAAACCATCTACCCCAAGAGTAGCTACACTCATTGCATTGGCCTCTTCTATTGCAGGATTTTCATTCGCTGCACTAAACCAATCTTCAAATAAACTTAATGGATTAACTGACTTTTTATCATCGTCCAAAGATCCTTTTTCATAAGACTTCCTTAAATGTCCAATGTCTTTCTCTTGCTTCATAGATGCAAGTTACGATAACCGATAAAGAAATTTAAATTTTAAAGCATTAAAAGAAGGCTCTAAATATCAATAACCTTCCCATCCTCCGATAAAATAACAGGATCAAAATACTGTTTAGCCTCGTATACAAATGCACTTAAATCACCATATCGAGTAGAATAATGACCTAATATTAATCCACCCACATTCGCTTTCGAAGCAATTTGTGCTGCTTCCGCTGCAGTACTGTGTTTAGTTTTAGCCGCCAAGTCTTTGTGTGAATCTAAAAAAGTAGATTCATGATAGAGCATAGAAGCTTCAGAAATTAAAGGAACAATATCTTCCTTAAAAGCAGTATCGCTACAAAAAGCATATGATTTTGGTGCATCTGGATCTGTGGTTAGAATTGCATTGGAAACCGTATTCCCATTTGAATCAATAAAATCTTTTCCTGACTTTAAATTTTCCATATCACAAACCTCAACCCCGTATTCTTTTGCAGCGGTAATGTTTATTTTTCGTGGACCTATTTTCTCTTTAAACAAGTATCCGTTTGTATATACTCTGTGATCTAATGGAATGGTTGTTACTGATATTTTTTCATCTTCAAAAACAACCTCAGAATTAGAAGACTCTAATTCATGAAAATAAAGCGAATAGTCTGTCCAAGATTTAGCTAATTTTAACTGTAAAGTAATGATTTCCTTGATCCCCTTTGGTCCATAAATATGGAGGTCAGCATCTCTGCCCAACAAACGAAACGTACTAATTAAACCTATTAAACCATAAAAATGATCTCCGTGTAAGTGTGAAATAAAAATATGCTGAATCCGAGCAAATTTAATACCCAGCTTACGTAATTGTATTTGAGTCCCTTCTCCGCAATCAATTAGAATCAAATTTCCTTTTATCTCTAAAAGCTGTGCGGTGGTTTGAGCATTTTTTCTTGGAGTAGCGGCATTACAACCTAAGATCGTTAACTTCATATTTTAAAATCCTAAATCACGTTGTATACGCTCCATTTCTATAAAATCGTGTGCTTCTTCAAGGGTAGGTACTAAAACTAAATCTTCTGGAAAATCATTGTATTGCTCTGGAGTAGCAACCATTAGTGTTGTATGTCCTTCTTTATGGAAATTTCTATACAAATTTGTCAACTCAGTTTCCTGATCATTCAAATCAGAAATACTCAAGCAACTGAGTACTACATCATGATCTACAGCTTCTTTGCTGTAAGTAGAAAAAAAATCTGAATCGTTTAAAATAGCACTGTTTATCTCTAAAACAAGTGTTTTATTATCGTTACTTAAAATCATTAGACAGGTATCATTATTTTAGAAGCAAGTAAATAAATTACTGCCATACGAATTGCGACTCCATTTTCAACCTGGTCGAGGATGATTGCTTGATCTGAATCTGCAACTTGAGAACTGATTTCTACTCCTCTATTTATTGGGCCCGGATGTAAGACTACTATTTCTTTATTTAAGCTTTTAAGAAGCGGCAAACCAAGTCCATAAAGCTGAGTATATTCTCTTATCGAAGGGAAATAACTTTTATCCATTCGCTCGTTTTGTACGCGTAACATATTAGCAGCATCACACCATTGTAATGCTTTCTTAAGGTCTAATTCAATCCCTACCCCTAAAGATTCGTAATGCTTAGGCAGTAAACTCTTAGGACCACATAACTTAACCTCGGCACCTAATTTTTTAAGCGCAAAAATATTAGATAGTGCAACACGTGAGTGTAAAATGTCTCCTACAATTACTATTTTTTTACCGGCAACTTCACCAAATTTTTCGCGAATGGAAAATGCGTCCAACAAGGCTTGTGTTGGATGTTCATGTGTCCCATCGCCTGCATTGATAATGCATGCATCTACATTCTTTGACAAAAAGGAAGCAGCTCCCGGATTTGGATGACGCATAACCACCATGTCCACTTTCATTGCCAGGATGTTATTAACGGTATCAATAAGAGTTTCTCCTTTTTTAACAGAAGACTGAGCAGCAGAGAAATTAATAACATCAGCACTCAATCGCTTTTCGGCTAATTCAAAAGAAAGTTTAGTTCGTGTGCTGTTTTCAAAAAACAAATTAGCGATTGTAATATCTCGTAGTGTTGGAACTTTCTTTATTTTCCTGTTAATTACCTCTTTAAAGTGATCAGCAGTTTCAAATATCAAATGAAGATCCTCTTCCTTTAGATATTTAATTCCTAATAAATGGTCTACACTTAATTGACTCATAGGGTTTCTTTAATCAAATATACCGCATCTTCATCGGTTAGTTCTTTCCATTTAACCTCAACTTTATCATTTTGAAGCGAATCTATTTGTCTTCCAACATAATCTGGTTGAATCGGCAAATGACGACTAAAACGACGATCGATAAAGGTTAATAATTCAATTTCACTAGGGCGGCCATAGGATTCGATTGCGGTTAGTGCAGCTCGTATACTTCGACCTGTATATAAAACATCGTCTATGAAGACAATACATTTATCTTCAATAGAAACGTTCATTTGAGTTGCATTTGCAGCATGTGGCTTATCGGTTCTTCTAAAATCATCTCTAAAGAAAGTAGTATCTAGTTTACCATGAGCAATTTCACTTACTCCGTAATGAGTTGATAAAAGCTGAATCAGTCGATCAAGAACAAAAGATCCTCTTGGTTGAAGACCAATGAGCACTGTTTCAGAAAAATCTCTGTGTTTTTCTATTAACTGACAGGCAAGGCGATGCAGAAGGATATCAATCTGGTGTGCGTTTAGAAGTAACTTAGGATGCATGCCGTTTAATTTGTTCTTACAAAAATATTATTTTTTATCTACTCCACTTGATTTATAGACATAAAAAAACCCCCTTTTCACAAAGGGGGTTTTAATAATGAGGAGAACGGTATTATTTACCTTCCATCTTTTGCTTCAAATCAGCTAGAGCGTCTAAGTCTCCGAGTGTAGTCTTTTCAGAATTACTTGCAGCAATTTTCTTAGCTGCTTTACGGATGTTATTACGTTCTTCTTCTTTGAATAGAGCAGTATGCGATGCTACAACTCTTTTGAATTCTTTGTTAAATTCGATGATTTTGAAATCAATCTTTTCACCCAATCCAAGTTTAGATCCATCTTCTTTTTCAAGATGACGAGAAGGAACAAAAGCAACAACATGTTCGTTGAAGTTAATTGTAGCTCCTTTGTCAACGATTTCAGTTAACTCAGCTGTGTGTTGTGTATCTACAGCGAATTCAGTTTCATATTTATCCCAAGGATTCTCCATTGTTTGTTTGTGACCTAAACTTAATTTACGTCCTTCAACATCCAATTCAAGTACTTGAACTTCAATTGTTTCTCCAACAGTTAAAATTTCTGATGGGTGCTTAACTTTCTTAGTCCAAGATAAATCTGAGATATATACTAAACCGTCTATTCCTTCTTCTAACTCGATGAATACACCAAAGTTTGTGAAGTTTCTAACGATTCCAGAATGCTTAGATTGTACTGGGTATTTAGAAGTGATATCCGTCCAAGGGTCTTGAGTCAATTGCTTGATTCCAAGAGACATTTTACGAGTCTCACGATCTAAGGTTAAGATAACTGCTTCTACTTCGTCTCCAACTTTCACGAAATCTTGAGCGGAACGCAAGTGCGTAGACCAAGACATTTCAGAAACGTGGATTAAACCTTCAACACCATCTTCAATTTCGATAAATGCACCGTAATCAGCGATTACAACTACTTTACCTTTTACTTTTTGTCCTTCTTTGATTGCATCTCCTAATTGATCCCATGGATGAGCGCTCAATTGTTTTAATCCAAGTTGGATTCTAGATTTGTTATCATCAAAGTCTAAGATTACCACATTTAGTTTTTGGTCTAATTCCAAAATCTCGTTCGGGTGGTTGATACGACTCCAAGAAAGGTCTGTAATGTGGATTAATCCATCTACTCCTCCAAGGTCGATAAATACTCCGTAAGAAGTAATGTTTTTAACGGTACCTTCAAGAACTTGACCTTTTTCAAGTTGTCCTATAATTTCTTTTTTCTGTTCTTCGATATCCGCTTCGATTAACGCTTTGTGAGATACAACAACGTTTTTGAATTCCTGGTTAATTTTAACCACTTTGAATTCCATGGTCTTATTCACGTATTGATCGTAATCACGGATTGGCTTAACATCGATTTGAGATCCTGGTAAAAATGCTTCGATTCCGAAAACATCTACAATCATTCCCCCTTTTGTTCTACACTTTACAAAACCATTAACGATTTCTCCTGTTGCGTTTGCATTGTTAACACGATCCCATGCCTTAATTACACGAGCTTTACGGTGAGAAAGAATCAATTGACCTGTTCTGTCTTCACGTGCGTCAACTATAACCTCAACTTTATCTCCTACCTTAAGGTCTGGATTGTATCGGAATTCGTTTAATGAAATAACTCCTTCTGACTTAGCGTTGATGTCAATAATTGCTTCACGCTCAGTCATAAAGACTACAGTTCCTTCAATTAAATCTTCGTCTGCTGTATCTACAAAGTTTTCTTTTACTAAAGTTTCAAACTCTAATAATTGAGCATCTTCTATTACGTCGATACCTTCTTCGTAGTTATGCCAGTTAAAGTTTGCTAGAAAATCTTCTGCAGTATTTGCAGCTGGTTGTGCTTGGGCTTCTTGTGGAGCAGCTTGCTCATTAGCCTCTTGTGGTGTGTTGTTCTCTTCAGACATTGCTGATGAATATTTGTATTCCATTGTTTTATAGAACTTTAAATGAAAAACAACAGAAGTTGTTCTTGATTTGTTTTTTCGACTCTCGTTCTAATTAATCATAAGAGTTTGCAAATGTAATGATAATCTATTGATAGACAAGGATGCCACAGCAATTTTTAAGCACTTTTTACACGAATGAAAAGCAACCTACTTTTACAAGCAAGTTCTTTTTACTAATTTTATATTCTGTTGGATTTAATTTAGAATCTAATTCTCTTTAAAAAAATTTAATGATTTTAATAATAATTACTGTTTTCAGCTTTTTCCTTGTCGGAATCGGTTTCGTTATCACTGAAAAAAACGCTCCCTACCTCCTGTCTGGATTCAACACTATGAGTAAGGAAGAGCAAGACCAAGTTGACCTAAAACCGTTACTTGCTTTTTTTAAAAAATTCCACATTAACCTCGGAGTTTCTCAAGCTTTAATTGGTTTTACACTCTATTTCCTAGATTATGAAAACCTCTTGGGCATTTTCATTGGAACCTATTCTATTATCGGATACATTTATTTCATCATCAAAAGCGCTCCTTTTCAACCCAAACAAAACAGTAAAGTTCAAATGTACCTAGGAGTTGGAGTATTGAGTATTTGTTTTCTAGGGATCATTGGCTTATTCTACTACGGAAATGTCGAAAACCAATTAACAATAGAAGAAAATCAAATTGTTATTAGCGGGATGTATGGAGAAAAAATTCCACTCGAGCGAATTCAATCCATTCAACTTACAGAGGGTCTCCCTACCCTCACCAAAAGAATCAATGGCTTTTCTTCTTCAGGATTAAAGAAAGGAAAATTTAAAACAGCGGATAAAGAAATAATCAAACTTCTGATCAACCAAAATGTGACCCAGTATATTTTAATTGATAAGATTAAAGGGAAAGATGTTTATTACAACAGCTCGAATGAAGATGTCGTTTCAGTATACAAGGAGCTAAGAAGTAAATTAGACCCTACCTTATTCGGAGACTAACTGCTTTTTATAGTAGAAACCATCTTTTGAAACACCTCTTCTACGGAAAATAAAGTCGTATCAATTTCAATTGCATCTGCTGCTTTCTTTAGAGGAGATATAGCTCTGGTACTGTCTTGGTGATCCCGATCAACTACATTTTTTAATATTTCATCAAAACGTACATCTTCTCCTTTTCCTTGGAGTTCATCATAACGTCTTTGTGCTCTAACCTTAGGATCGGCAGTTAGAAAAAATTTATAATCGGCATTGGCAAAAACAACTGTTCCGATATCCCTTCCGTCCATCACAACACTTCCAAGCTGAGACAAAATACGCTGTTGATTCACAAGATGTTCACGAACAAATCCCAACTGAGCAATTCGACTCACCCAAGTTGAGATTTCTAGGGTTCTTATTTCATCCCCATAAACCCTTCCATTAAACATCATTTGTTTTGATTCGGAATTTTCACTCCAAGTAAAATTTGTTTTAGCTAAAGCAACTTCTAATTGATCTTCAAGAATAACACCGTTTGTTATAAGATTATTATTCAATGCAAAATAACTGACAACACGATACATATATCCAGTATCGATATAAGTGAAATTTAATTCGGAGGCTAAACGCTTAGACAAAGTACTCTTTCCGGTAGATGCATACCCGTCAACTGCTATTACTGTGGTTTTCATAGTTCAAAGATAGGAAAGAGCTGAGATAAAATCTCAATCGAAATCAACTGTCTTTTCAAAAGTCAACAACTCCTTCGCTCTCTTGTATTTAAAGACGAACTTTTGTTTACTCCCTTGAATTGAAGACACGCTTATGGTTTGCACCGGAATATCTTGGGGCACTTGTTCACCATACAGCGAAACTAAAGCTTCCCGGGTAAAGGGAAATTTAGAAAGGTGAAACTCCATAACTTCTTCCTGACCCTTTAAATCATCACCAAACCAGTCCTCCAATTCCTTTTTACGCGTTTCTTGCCATGATTTTGGATATAAGGTAGCTGATGACCAAAGGTGGGTTTTTGTTCTATCCAGTGATGTTTTATAAAGTTTCTGCTCATCCCAACGCAGCTCTGTCAATTCACCAGCGTCTAAAACAACCATAGTAAATGGCTCCAAACCTTTAAACTCAAAAAAGTCTACAAAGTTTTGAATCGATGGATATTCAAAAAACTGAAGTGCCATTTTCCCTCTACTCATCCGATAGGAAGACGCAGACAAATGAGGTTCAAATGCTCCATTGAGAATACAGACCATTTGATTGGTGTTCGAAAACACAAACCAACTCCCTTTCGCTTGGGAATCCTGAGGAAAATAGAGGGTTTTCTTGTTTATTTCAAGTTTATGTAATTCGGTAGCTGCCCGCAATGGGTTTTCATCCCGATTGGATGTAAAGACAAACCTATTTTCATCCTGCGGAATATAACTAACGGTACACATAAAAAGTTATAGTTTCTTGGCATTTTTAACCTTTTGACCTGTAAGCGCTAAGTCCAAGACTTCTTTCATTTCTTTTACAAAATGGAAGGTTAATCCTTTCAAATAAGAAGGTTTAATCTCCTCAATATCTTTTCTATTACTTTCACAAAGAATAATCTCTTTAATCTTAGAGCGCTTTGCTGCTAAAATCTTCTCTTTAATTCCACCAACAGGAAGCACTTTCCCTCGAAGCGTAATCTCTCCGGTCATTGAGAGGTTTTTCTTAACTCGCTTTTGAGTTAAAAGAGAAACTAAAGAAGTAAGGATTGTTATCCCGGCACTAGGACCATCTTTTGGAGTTGCTCCCTCAGGAACGTGAATATGAATGTTGTATTTATCGAATTTGAAATCTGCTAACCCCAACTGCAAAGCGTTTGCTTTGATGTATTCCATAGCTATGGTAAATGACTCTTTCATAATCTTCCCGAGGTTCCCGGTAATATTAAGTGCTCCTTTCCCTGGAGAAAGAGCAGATTCTATGAATAGAATATCTCCCCCTACAGAAGTCCATGCCAATCCAATAACCACCCCGGCTACTTCATTATTTTCATATAAATCACGGGTTACTTTTTCTGGACCTAAGATCTCTGTTAAATCTTTTAACGCAGGTTTTACTGCATAATCTTCTTCCATAGCAATCGACTTTGCTGCATAACGAGTAACCTTAGCAATTTGCTTGTCTAAACCACGAACCCCAGATTCTCTAGTGTATCCTTCTACAATTCTTTCCAAAACAGGATTTCCAAGTTGAATGGATTTTTTGTCTAAACCGTGCTCCTTAAGCTGCTTTGGCAACAGGTGTTGCTTTCCAATGACTACTTTCTCCTCGATGGTATATCCACTAACATTAATGATCTCCATACGATCGCGAAGTGCCGGATGAATTCCTCCCAGGTTATTTGCAGTAGCTACAAACATAACCTTAGAAAGGTCGTATCCTAATTCTAAGAAGTTATCATAAAACTCTTTATTTTGCTCAGGATCTAGAACTTCTAGTAAAGCAGAAGAAGGGTCTCCTTGTGCACCACTACTTAATTTATCGATTTCATCGAGAACAAAAACAGGATTTGAGGTACCTGCTTTTTTTAAGCTCTGAATAATCCTTCCGGGTAAGGCTCCGATATAAGTTTTACGGTGTCCACGTATTTCAGCTTCATCACGCATTCCCCCTAATGATATTCTAACATAAGATCTACCTAAGGCTTCGGCTATGGATTTCCCTAAGGAGGTTTTCCCAACTCCCGGAGGGCCATACAAACATAAAATCGGCGATTTCATATCGTTTCTCAGTTTAAGCACTGCTAGGTACTCTATGATCCGTTTCTTTACTTCCTCAAGTCCAAAATGATCTCTATTCAGAACTTTCTCAGCCCGCTTTAAGTCAAAGTTATCTTTTGAAAAATTATCCCAAGGAAGGTCTAAAAACAAATCAAGGTAGTTCCGCTGAACCGAATACTCTGCTACCTGCGGGTTCATACGCTGCATCTTCATCAATTCTTTATCAAAATGAGCCCCAACTTCTTTGGTCCAAACCTTAGACTTAGCGCGGACTTTCATTTCCTCGATTTCCTCTTCGTACGAAATTCCACCCAATTCCTCTTGGATGGTTTTCATTTGCTGTTGCAGGTAGTACTCACGCTGCTGCTGGTCTAAATCATGACGCACACGCGACTGAATGTCGTTTTTTAGTTCCAGTTTCTGGTACTCAACATTCATGTATTTCAGGCACAACAAAGCACGCTCCTTAATATTTTTAAGAGAAAGTATGTTTTGCTTTTCGTTAACCGAAAGATTCATGTTGGAGGATACAAAATTGATTAAAAACGAATAACTGTGTATGTTTTTAATCGCAAAAGAAGCCTCAGAAGGAAGGTTTGGATTCTCCTGAATGATCTGAAGCGATAATTCTTTGATAGATTCTGCAACGGCTTTAAATTCAGTTCCATCCTTGGATTCCTCTTCATCTACAACAGTTCTTGTAGTTGCTTTTAAATACGGATCTTCCGAAGTAATTTTATCTATTTCAAAGCGTTTTTTACCCTGTATAATAATGGTTGTATTTCCGTCAGGCATTTTAAGAACACGAAGAATGCGAGCAACAGTTCCGAGTTCATAAATATCCTGAGCTCCAGGGTTCTCAACTCCTTGATCCTTTTGAGCTACTACTCCAATCACCTTACTCCCTTGGTTTGCATCTTTAATAAGCTGAATGGATTTGTCTCTCCCAACAGTAATTGGAATTACAACTCCCGGAAAAAGTACCGTATTTCTTAGAGGAAGCAAAGCAACCTCTGCTGGGAGGTCCTCTTTCTCTAGAGCCTCTTCATCCTCTGAGGTTAAAAGAGGAATTAATTCTGCTTCGGATTCGATATCTTGAAGTGACAAATTGTCTATGTTTGAAAAGATTGGTTTGGCCATACTATATTTTTACGTCATTGTGTCATTTGGCATCCAAATCAGGGAATGGTTTTCCTTAAATTGAAGCACCTGTTAATTACTTCCAATATATGTTCAAGAGTTATGCCAACTCATATAAAAAATAAATTTCTCACAAAAGTGTAACATTTTCAAAAAAAAACATCTTATCTATAGAAATGCTCCTCATTGAAATTGAACGACAATACAGTTGACGAACTACTTGAATTGTGTAGGCTCCAGCATGTGCAAGCACAAATGGAAGTTTATGAGCGCTATCATCAAGCCATGTTTGTAACTGCCTTGAAGATTGTTCACAATACAATGGATGCTGAGGATATTATGCAAGAGAGTTTTTTAATCGCATTCAACAGGATTGATCAATACAAAGGAAATGATAATTTCGGGGGTGGCTCAAACAAATAATTACAAGAAAAAGCATACAGCATCATCGGGATCATAAAAAAAAATTAAAGCTAGTTGAGGAATTAAAAACAAATACAGAGGATGACCACAATAATGAAGTTAAGAATACCATTCATCAAAAACTTCTTGATGCCTTGGATGAATTGAATCCAAGATACAAAAATGCGCTCAGCCTAATGCATTTAGAAGGTTATGATTATGAAGAAATAACTGAAATATTAAAGTTGAGCTATGGAAGTTGTAGAACATTGATTTCGCGAGCAAAAGAACAATTGAAATTGAAAATGAAAGGCAGTGCTCTTAAAGAAATATGAACACAAGAAACCAAACAGTCAAAGACGTAGTATTATGAAAAATTCGATCGAATATTTACTCAATTCGCTACCTCGGTACGCCTGCCACACGGGTTTATTCCAAAGTAAATGGTTCGGGCTCTGTCAAAGAAATAAAAAGCTACTAAACCTTCTGTTCTTTAGGAACACGTAACAACATCAATGCCCCAATTACGAAGAACAAACAGAAGAATAAAATTGAAGAACGCATGCTTCCCGTAATTTGATCCAACACCCCAAAAAGAAGCATTCCAATAATGATGGCTATTTTTTCTGTAACCCCATAAAAACTGAAATAAGAAGCAGTGTCTTCAGTTTCTGGTAAAAACTTAGAATAAGTAGAACGAGAAAGGGACTGTAAACCTCCCATAACCATTCCTACAAAACCAGCAATAACGTAGAACTGCTGCGGTGTTTCTATAAAAAATGCATAGACGCATATCACTGCCCAAATGAGGTTAATCACAAAAAGGGTTTTTAAATTCCCGAATCGCTCCGAACTGCGTGCTGTTAATATTGCCCCTAATATTGCAACAATCTGTATGAGCAAAATACTAACAATAAGTCCTTGCGTTTTGTCGGCGTTAGAACCCCAATTAATTTCTTCCTCTCCAAAGTAAGCTGCAACCAGCATTACGGTCTGTAACGAAGTACTGTATATAAAAAAAGCAATGAGGTAGCGCTTTAAGCGAATATTATCGCTCATATCGTTCCAGACTTTTTTAAGTTCACGAAATCCATTCCAAACAATATTCTTCGTCACCTTATGCTCCGATGTTCCAACAGGTAAATAATAGAAAGAATACATACTAAAAAGCGCCCACCAAACCCCGACAGAAACAAAGGAATATTTCATTGCTAACATAGCTGCCTCCCTTTCGGTACCTACAATCCCGTATGCGTCTGGCATCATAACCATCGAAAGATTAAAGAGCAGTAAAAGAACACTGCCAATATACCCCATAGAATACCCGCGGGCAGAAGCGCGGTCTTGTTGCTCCTCGAAAGCAACATCGGGTAAGTAAGAATTATAAAAAACAAGACTCGACCAAAGTCCAATCATAGCCAAAAAGTAAAAAAATAAGCCCAAGTAGATTGTTTCCAAGTCAAACCAATACAAACCAACACAAGAAAGCGATCCAATAAGTACAAAAAACTTCATGAATTTCTTTTTGTTACCAACGTAGTCGGCAATTCCAGATAAAAGAGGGGTTATGAATGCAACCACCACAAAAGCAAATGCAGTTACAAAACTGATCATGGCGGTGTTTTTTACGGAGTAACCAAAGAAGTCAATTTGATTGTCAAACTCAAAAACCAACCCGTAGTAAATAGGGAAAATTGCAGATGAAATTACAAGAGGATAAACAGAATTTGCCCAGTCGTAAAAAGCCCAAGCATTGATTAATTTTTTACTTCCTTTCTCTAAGGCAACTTTTGGCTTTATCATAAAATAGTTTTAAGAGTTTGAATATAGAACA
The DNA here is from genome assembly GCF_910589745.1 of Candidatus Arcticimaribacter forsetii. Lineage (GTDB taxonomy): Bacteria > Bacteroidota > Bacteroidia > Flavobacteriales > Flavobacteriaceae > Arcticimaribacter > Arcticimaribacter forsetii. The sequence continues at coordinate 996,839 of NZ_OU342399.1, read as the reverse complement.
TTACGAGCAGTTGCCCTAAAAAATGATTTTATCTTTTGATTTTATTAACAAAAAATCCTCTATTTTTTAAAGAAATTAGCAATATAGAGATTCTTTATAGTAAATTTTAAAAATATATTAATCAGACTATTAAACACCAATATTTAAATCTTTAAAATAAGACAAATTGAAATGGTTTCAAAATAAACTTAAAGTAATACTTTAAGTTTATTTTATGGCATCTTATTTGCATTTTTATTAAAAATAAAGATTGATTTTATGAAACTAAAAACGAAGTGTACTAAAGTTTCATACCTTTACACAAACACCTAAATTATGAAAAAAACACTTCTTACCCTACTCCTACTTCCTTTTGTTGTGAGTTGTCAAACTACCAATAAAGAAACCCAGGAAAAGAAAAAATACGCGGTTGAAAAAACCGAGGCAACATGGAAAAAAGAACTTCCTGAAATGGCTTATTTTGTATTGCGTCAAGCAGGAACTGAAAGTCCTTTCACTGGGGAGTATGATAAATTTTACGAAGCAGGGGTTTATGCTTGTGCAGCTTGTAAGACAAAACTCTACTACTCAAAAGACAAATACGATTCCAAATCAGGATGGCCTTCTTTCGACCAAGGGGTTACCGAAAACCTAGAGTTTGATGTGGATTATAAGCTTGGATACGCCCGAACGGAGCTCAAATGCAATACCTGCGGCGGTCATTTAGGGCATATGTTTAACGACGGACCCCGAAAAACAACCGGAAAAAGGCACTGCATCAACTCTGCTGCTTTAACTTTTATACCCGATACCGATGAATAACCACTACCCTGTTCAGAAATCAGAAGAAGAATGGCGCAGCCTCCTAACTAAAGAAGAATACCGCGTTTTGCGTCAGCAAGGCACCGAATATCCTCACACAGGAGCATACAACGCCCATTACGAAGACGGAACCTATAACTGTAAAGGATGCAACCAACCTTTATACAGCAGCGAATCTAAATTTGATAGCGGTTGCGGCTGGCCCAGCTACGACCAAAGCATCGAGGGTGCTATTGAATACAGAAAAGACTGCAGCTTGGGAATGGTACGTATTGAAATTGTTTGCTCCAATTGCGGCGGTCACCAAGGTCACGTTTTCGACGACGGCCCTACTGTTTCTGGGAAACGTTACTGCGTGAATTCGGCAAGCATCACCTTTGAACCTAAAAAGGAAGTCTAACCCATTTTTTGTTAAAGGAGTTTTTTTGTACTTTTGCACCATCTAAAAATTGATTTTTATGACAAATTATGACGTAATAGTTTTAGGAAGTGGACCTGGTGGATATGTAACTGCAATCCGTGCTTCTCAATTGGGGTTAAAAACAGCTGTAATTGAAAAAGAAAGCTTGGGTGGTGTGTGTCTAAACTGGGGATGTATCCCAACTAAAGCCTTACTTAAGTCTGCACAGGTGTTCGATTATCTTAAGCACGCTTCAGACTATGGACTTAAAGTTACTGATTACGACAAAGATTTTGACGCGGTAGTAAACCGCAGTAGAAACGTTGCTGCCGGAATGAGTAAAGGTGTTCAGTTTTTAATGAAAAAGAATAAAATTGACGTTATCAGCGGTTTCGGGAAAATTCTTCCTAAGAAACAAGTAAGTGTTACTTTAGATGATAAAGAAACCATTTACGACGCTAAACACATAATCATTGCGACTGGAGCACGCTCTAGAGAGCTTCCTAGCCTTCCTCAGGACGGTGTGAAGGTAATCGGATACCGAGAAGCAATGACTTTGCCAAAACAACCTAAGAAACTAATTGTAGTGGGTTCTGGTGCCATCGGAATCGAATTTGCTCACTTCTACAACGCTATGGGAACGGAAGTAACCGTGGTTGAGTTCCAAGATCGTATTGTTCCGGTTGAAGATGAAGAAGTTTCTAAGCAATTGGAGCGTTCTTTCAAAAAGGCAGGGATCAACATCCTCACCAATGCAGAGGTAACGCACGTAGATACGAAAGGAAAAGGAGTTACTGCAACCATCAAAACAGCTCAAGGAGAAGAATCTCTTAAGGCTGATGTTGTATTATCGGCTGTGGGGATCAAAACAAACATCGAAAACATAGGCCTACAAGAAGTAGGGATCGCTGTAGACCGCGATAAGATCTTAGTAAACGACTTTTATCAAACCAACCTTCCTGGATATTATGCCATCGGAGATGTAACCTCTGGGCAAGCCCTAGCACACGTTGCTTCTGCGGAAGGGATTTTGTGTGTTGAGAAAATTGCAGGGCACAACGTGGAACCACTTGACTACGGAAACATTCCTGGATGTACCTATGCCTCTCCAGAGATTGCCTCGGTTGGTCTTACCGAAGCACAAGCGAAGGAACAAGGATACGAACTTAAAGTGGGTAAATTCCCGTTCTCTGCTTCTGGAAAAGCACAAGCTGGAGGAACTACCGACGGTTTTGTAAAGGTTATTTTTGACGCTAAATACGGCGAGTGGCTCGGATGCCACATGATTGGTGCAGGTGTTACCGACATGATTGCAGAAGCTGTTTTGGGGCGTAAGCTCGAAACTACCGGTCATGAGGTACTGAAAGCAGTACACCCCCACCCGACCATGAGTGAGGCAATGATGGAAGCGGTAGCTGATGCCTACGACGAGGTGATTCACTTATAAACCACTTATTACATAGAACCTACCGTTCATTACATAATACAACCAGCCTTCGGGCTGGTTTTTTTTTGCCCCAAGTTTTGAGTGTAGCTTAATAAGTACCAAACAGCTAAACGATTTTTAGTAAATTGTGAACCAAGGAGATTTATTGCTCTTGGAGGAACGAGCCGCTAGAGCGTTTATATTAGATCCGTTTCCATGAGGGATTCGGGCTAAAGCTCCCCTTACCTACTCGATATGAAACAAATAGGATGAGCTTAACAAAATTAGTTTTACATATAGTTGCAGCAATACTACTTATTTCTTGTAGTGCTGAAGACCAAGAGCCAAGATTATTTGAGGTGCAGCCATTTGATCCCGTTGTAGTTTCAAAATCAAATAATCTTCCAACATTTGCGCACTATATGCCTTGGTTTGAATCCCCTGAATTCAGTGAATATGGAAACAGCAACTTCGAGGGTTGGGGCTCCCATTGGACAATGTCTAATATCAATCCAGAAACGGGTAGCGTGGCATCACATTATACTCCTTTAATTGGGGCCTATGATAACGGAGAGCCAGATTATTGTGAGTATGCAGTAACAATCATGAAGTTAACAGGACTCGATGGCGTTATGATAGATTACCTAAGTAATACCGATTTCTATGATTGGAACCTGCTTCATGAGCATACCAAAGAGATAATCCCGTGGCTCAAAAAAGCGGGTTTAGATTATGTTATCGTTTATGAAGACAATGCTGCGAGAATTGCATCAGAAAACGGACTTGGAACTGTGGTGGATTTAACCCAAAATCATTTTGATTATATGGCAGAGCATTTTTTCTCAGATCAGAATTATGTTCATTATAACAACCTACCGTTGGTTCTGACCTTTGGCCCACAAAGTGGGATGACCTCCCAAGAATGGAGATCTGTAATATCAGACGAATATGCCTTGTCTACTTTAAATTATGATATTGAGAACAACAATTTAGAAGATATCGCAAAAGGAGAGTTTGCCTGGGCAAATAAAGTGGAAAATTTAAATGGATTTTATAGCTATTGTAATGAACGTTATGATTTATGTATTGGGGAAGCGATGCCTGGATTCGAAGATTATTACACAGAAGGCGGTTGGGGAGATGGTTTTGAAACCAAAGACCCAAGGAATGGAGAAAGACTAAGAGATGTTCTTGAAATTGCAACTGAGAATGATTTGGATTTCTTACAAATTCCAACCTGGAATGATTGGGGTGAAGGAACTATAATCGAACCCTCATTAGAGTTTGAATATCAAAGATTAGAGATACTACAAGAATGGTTCGGAGTTGAATATCGTAAAGAAGATTTAGAATTGGCAGTAAAGCTATACCAAAAACGCAAAGAACACAAAGGGAAGCAATATGAAAATCAAGTACTCGACCAGGTATTCTATTACCTGGTATCTCTTCAAATTGATGAAGCAAGAAAATTACTAGAGGAGCTATAGCATGGCAAAAGTCAGCAACACATTAGAACATGAAATGGTTCGCACCCCTCACTTGAGATCTCCGTATCTGTTAAAATCAATATAAAATCATAGCCGCTTAACGGCTGGCTAAATACAACTCTTACGTAACAACTAAAACTCAACGCTGAATGAAAAATGAATATCTAAATAGTATAAAAAAGCAATTCGAATATTATAAAACTGTAGGAGAAAAAACATTCCTTCAACTTAATGAAAAAGACCTGTTCTGGGAATACAACGAAGAATCAAATTCTATTGCAATCATTGTAAATCACCTTTGGGGGAATATGAAATCACGTTGGACTAATTTTTTAACCTCCGACGGAGAAAAAGAATGGCGGAATAGAGAGTCGGAATTTGAAGCGGTTATAAAGTCAAAACACGAACTACTCGAAAAATGGAATGAGGGATGGCAATGTTTGTTTGATGCGTTAGACTCGGTTACGGAGGATAACTTTGAAACAAAAATTTACATAAGAAATCAGGAACACTCAATAGTTGAAGCTATAAACCGACAATTAGCGCATTATTCTTATCATATTGGTCAATTAGTCTATATCGGAAGAATGATTCAAGCGAGCCAATGGGAAAGCCTATCCATTCCTAAAGGGAAATCAAATGAATTCAACAAAGAGAAATTTTCAAAAGGGAAACACAAGGGTCATTTTTCTGATGATTTAAAATAAAAATCACAATCTCTTTAGGTAGATCAACTCATTGAAACGGCTTCTTGCAAAAATTGGCCGCCTAATTATCCGTTCCTGTCGGACGAAAAACCGTACCTAAATCCGCTACTAATCTTGAACAAACACGTAAAACAAAACCTCAACACTAAACACTACAACAACCCTACCCCTTGCCTTTGAACATTCACAAGAAACATGAATGTTAATCTCTCCTAAAACCCCAAATACTCAATCCCCAGGGTGTTGAAAAAAAATATATTTTTACGAACAATTAAAAATATAAACTAGAATCAAGCATGGAACTTTTAAAACTAGCGACCGAATGGGCAAAAGCGGAAGTATTTTCGACCCGTTTCTTCCTATACTTTGCATTAGCATTCTTTAGTGCGAGCATTGGGTTTTGGCAAATGGGCAAAACCGATTTAGCCAAAGCCTATATAATTCCGACCGCCGTAGCGGGTTTACTTCTCCTAATCATTGGGGTGGGCTTATTTTATAACAACAAAATGAGAATCACCCAATTTGCAAAAGCACATACCGCAGATGCCACCACTTTTTATCAATCCGAGATCGAACGAACAGAGGCGACCTTAAAAGAGTATACAGGGGTGTTTAGGGTTATTCCGATTATGATTATCGCAGCTGCTTTACTGATCCTATTTTTAAACACCCCTACTTGGCGAGCAATTGGCATTACGTCCATTACCTTCTTGATCATTCTTTTATTAGTAGACGGAACGGCGCATGCACGCATCGAAAACTACCATAAAGAATTGAAGTCCATAAATCAATAACCTAGATGTCCAATAGAAAAACAATAAGCCCGATCTCCTCAGCTAAATTTCTAGCAGTCTTGGGAGTGCTTATTGGCTTTTTATGTGGACTGTTCTATTCCGTTGGGGGCTTCTTAATTGATGCGTTGGTGAGTATGGAATTTCTTTCTTCGGGAACTTATGGAACTCCCGGATTGAGTTACGGTACCCTCCTAGCTTTTGGGGCACTTATTGGAATGCCTCTGTTATTGGGAGCAGCTGGTTTTTTGTTGGGACTGGTAGCGGGTTTACTTTTTAATGGATGCTTGAAAGGGATCAACGGGCTGCAGGGTTTTTTTAATAAAAAATAAAACCGAAACAATCCGAAGCGGTACCGTTATATCAGCATCTACTTACCGCTCCATCCTATAAATTACCTAACTTTGGTTCATTCGATTTAATCATAACATACCAATCAATGCTTAGACCTTTAAAATTAAAAGGAACGCTGCTTCAGATATTCCTTGTTTCCCTCCTATACTCCTCTTGCGCCGACCAAAAGAACTCTTATAAAGTTACAGCTTACCAGACATCAGCAGCTGGGGATAACCTACAATGGGTTGCCTCCGAGCCTACTGAAAACAATTTAAAAACCTTAAGTTTAGCGATAAACCCAGATCAAAAGTTTCAAGAATACATCGGTTTTGGTGCTTCGTTTACGGAGTCTTCGGCTTGGAATTTGGCTACAATTCCTGTAAAACTTCGGAAGGAGGTCCTGGAGCGTCTTTTTAGCCCAACGCTGGGGGCTGGTTTTTCGCTTACGCGAACGCACATCAACAGCAGCGACTATGCAAACAACCACTATACCTATGTTGATGCAGGTGACCGCAGTTTAGCTTCTTTTAGTATTAACGAAGATCTTAAAGGGTTTACAGGAGATGAAAATGATCAGGTGCGTGGCATTGAACTGGTTACCCCAGAATACGATATGATTCCCATGATGCTAGAAGCTGCTGCAGTGGACGGAGCTGATTTTAAAATCATTGCTTCTCCATGGAGTCCACCTTCCTGGATGAAGTCGGGAGAAACCGCCTTAATGACCAACGGATCCATACGCCCGGAATATTATGGAGTTTGGGCAAAATACCTTTCTAAATATGTGACTGCTTACAAGGAACAAGGAATTGATCTCTGGGGAATTACCCCCCAAAACGAACCCCTACACGCACATGACGCACGATGGGATAGCAATGGATTTACTCCCGAACAGGGACGCGTGTTTTTAAGAGATCACTTAGGGCCACAGTTTGTCCGAGATGGTCATATAAATCTTGAAGACCTAAACGAGGGTCTGCGTATTTTAATTTACGACCACAATAAGTCTACCATGAACAACTACGTTGCTGCTACTTATAACGATCCTGAAGCGGCTAAATACGCTTGGGGGACTGCGTTTCATTGGTATGCAAATTCAGAACTGGATGAAAATAATTGGTTTGCAGCGGATTTGGATGTTTTAAGAACAAGCTGGCCCAGTAAAGGAATGATCCACACGGAATCGAGTATTGACATTGACGCTGATGATCCTGTGGGGCAGTATTGGAGAGAAAGCACGGATTATGCTGGAGTTTTTATCCCTTTTGATACCTATGCTTATGATATCATTACGGACATAAACCACGGAGCTCAGGGGTATGTTGAGTGGTGTATGATTCTAAGCAACGAAGGAAAACCCAATCCCTACGAAAACTTCAACAGTGCGCCGGTGCTAATTAATCCTGTTACGGACGAGGTTATCTATACGCCGTTGTACTATTTACTAAGTCATTTTAGTAAGTTCATTCGCCCGGGAGCCCATAGAATTGATATCAGCGGAGAGCAGGCAGCGGGTCTTATTTATACAGCCGCCCTGAATCCCGATAATTCCATTGCGGTAGTGGTATATAATAAAACAGAGGAAGTGCTTGAGCTAGAACTTGGTTTAGCTAACGAATCTTACCCAGTTAAGATTGCTGCTAGAGCTTTACAAACAATTACGTTTACAAGAAAATGAACCGATTTTAATATTCGTAATCCCAGGTGAATTTTACTATTAACCTAAGTAGGAATAAAAAAAGCAGCCTTTGGCTGCTTTTTATTTTGTGAATGTATTGATTAGAAGTTTACAAAGGTTATTAAGTTGACCTGATCCCTCCCACTCGATTCAAAAAACTGGTTCATATACCCTGCTTCTAAGCGAACGTTTTTATTCAATTGATATCCGATTCCGCCATACACACGATTGCGGTCAAAAACAGAGGATTTAGTGTTTAAGAAGATTTCGTTATAAGCAGATAAATAATATTTAGACGGTGTTTCTTCTGTCCCTTTAAACGGTAATTTAAAGGCTAAGAAATAACGAAATCGAGCTTTAAATTCCTCTTCAACGAAACGTTGTTCAAAACGATAACGATGGGTTAACGATAACCTACCTACTTTTTGTTTAGAAGTAAACTGCTGGAAGATACGATGTTCGTTTACCGTAATCTTATCCAAACCATTTTGAGCGTAGTTTTCGGATTTGATAAATCCATACCCTAACAAGAGGTTATTATTATTCTCAGAAAGGTTATACCCAATTCCTGTTCGTAACAACAACTGCTCAAGATCGCCAATAGCATCATAGTTTCTGTACTGAATCTCGTTGTGCAGATTCCATTTACTATTTAACTTTTTACTTCCAATATAAATAAGCCAGTTCCCCAGGTCGCTTTCTTGGGCTTTAGCTAAATTAGGCAACATTAGCAAGAATGCTAATGCTGCCGTGAGGAAGATGTTTTTATTCATAGTAAGAAACTTTCCCTGTAGCGATGTCATACATCCCTCCAACGATTTTGATTTCACCCTTTGTTTCCATCTCTGCAAGTATTGAACTTCTGCTGCGAATATTATCGATCGTCATCTCCACGTTTTTAGCCGCTACATCGTTTACGAAATCGATGTTTGAAGAGTTACGAAGGTCCGCGTCCGCTGGAGATTCTACAGCGTCTACTGCTGGCTCTAATTTGTTAATTAAAGCGGTAAGGTTTCCTAAACGAGCATGGTCACAAGCTCCTTTTACAGCTCCACAAGCAGTATGGCCAAGAACTACAAGAACTTTAGTTCCTGCTAGTTTACAAGCAAACTCCATACTCCCTAGGATGTCTTCGTTTACAAAGTTCCCCGCGATTCTAATACTAAACAAATCTCCAATTCCTTGGTCAAAAATGTGTTCCGCAGATACACGTGAATCTATACAGTGTAAAACGGTTGCGAATGGATATTGTCCCCCGCTTGTTTGTTCTACCTGTGTGTTTAAATTTCTGTTTACCTGTGTTCCGCTTACAAATCTTTCATTTCCTGCAATTAAGGCATCTAATGAAGATTGAGGGGTCATTAAATCTTGTGATTCTTTTGTTTGTGCATTCATAATTATTTATGTAAAAAGTTATTATTGTTTTGGGTTCAATTGAAAAAATTGAATGAAACTATCTGGGTTCTCTTGAACACCACGTTCCGAAATTAAATTAATCTTTATATTTCTGTTTTTTGCTTTTTCAGAGAAATCCTCTAGAATTTCGATGATATCGTTATCTAAATAACGAGTTTTTCTTACATCTAAATCTAAAATACTTTCATTTGGCAAACTGTCTAGTTCTTTTAAAATTGCTCCTTTATTGAAGAAGGTTACTTCTTCTGCAAGAGTCATTTTAATTTTGTGAACTCCATCGCTGTGGTCTTCGATGTGTAAGAAATGAGAATTTTGGAAACTCTTAATTAGAATTACAACAATTCCAACAGAAAGACCAAGAGCAATACCTATTAAAAGGTCTGTGAAAATGATCCCTAAAACGGTCACTACGAATGGAGTAAACTGCTTCCACCCTAAAAGATACATTTCTTTGAATAAAGCAGGCTTTGCCAGTTTGTATCCTACAATAAATAAGATAGCCGCTAATACAGAAAGTGGTATTTTATTTAATAAAGTAGGAATCATGATTACAGACACTAGAAGTAATAGACCGTGAATAATTGCAGCCATTTTAGTTTTTCCTCCTGACTGAATGTTCGCTGAACTTCTTACAATAACCTGTGTTACGGGTAACCCTCCGATTAAACCAGAAAGTATATTTCCAGTTCCCTGAGCTAATAATTCTCTGTTTGTTGGGGTAACTCGTTTTAATGGATCGATCTTATCAGTAGCTTCTACACATAGTAAGGTTTCTAAACTAGCAACTAAGGCAATTGTAAAGGCTGTGATCCAAATCTGTGGATTGGCTATTTCACCAAAATTAGGAAAGCTGAATTGACCAAAAAATGATGCAGCATCTTCCGGTACTGGAACACTTACTAGCAAATCTGAAGAAACACTCCAAGTAGCACTGTTTTTTGTAGCTACATAGTATATGATACCTCCAAGAACGGCAACTAAAGGACCTTGAATTAGTTGGAATATCTTTCCTTTATTCACCAATACATTACTCCATAACAACAAAATTCCCATTGCAATTAATGCGATTAGCGTAGCGCCTGGGCTAATGTAATTTATAGAATTTAAGATTTCAGAAAATGTGTTTTCACCATCGATATGGAAAAAAGCAAAGTTTCCTTCAAGATTGGCTTTATAACCAAAGAAGTGAGGAATTTGTTTGAGGATGATTATGATTCCAATACCAGTTAGCATTCCTTTAATTACAGAAGAAGGAAAGTAATAACCGATAACACCGGCCTTGAGTACTCCGAATAAAACTTGGATAGCACCACCAAGTACAACCGCAAGTAAGAAGTTCTCAAAACCACCAAGAGTACCAATCGCAGTAAGTACAATCGCAGCTAAACCAGCTGCAGGTCCACTAACACCGACTTGAGAGCCACTTAATGCTCCAACAACCACACCCCCTATTATACCCGAAATAAGTCCGGAAAATAGCGGTGCTCCACTAGCTAATGCAATTCCTAAACATAAGGGAATTGCAACAAAAAATACAACGATACTAGCTGGAATATCGTTTTTGAAATTTTTAAAAGGATTTGAATTATTCATTAATTAAAATAGATTAAATGCCAATTGCTTTTGGCAAAATTAAATTTGAAAAAATACGTACATAATAAACTACAGGGAACAAGCCAGTAGATTATAATTTCGTGGAAGTCTAACTTATTTCCGGAGGCGGAAAATACGTTTTGAGAACGATGTCAAAAAATGCGTGTTGCTCTATGAAGGTGTTTTGTTTGTGGGTATATAAATTCATAGAACTCATTACATTCAAGAAATAGATTTCTTCGTTTTCATTCTCAGCGTCTTTCTCATCTGAGTTTTCTTGTTCACTTGAGTTTTCGTCTAAAGCATACTCAACCCAAGTATGGTCTGAATTCTGAAAAAGTTCCAAAGATTCAACTATAGGTCGAATAACCATAGATCCAAATACTATGGAAAATATAAAAAGTGCCGATAAAGAAATATTATTAATTCTATGCATCGGTTTTAATGAGTTTAAATACTAAATCGTTGTAAAAACAAGCTATGTTATTTTTACCTTCTTCAAAATCTGTTAGAGAAGGTAAGTGCTTTGAAAAATAACGTTGGTGATGTGCCCCTTCGATTACGGTAGAGACTAACATATGAGGATATTCGAATGTTGGGTTTATTTCTAAAACTAGGCTAGAAACCCGTTCTACAACATTTTTGTAGGTTTTGTAAAATCCTTTTTCATTTTCTTTATCGACTTCTTTTGTATGATAAGCTTTAGAAGACTCCGAAATTATAATCTTTGTTAGGATAACCTCATTGATGTAAGAGAATGAATTATCCTCAACAACCTCTTCTGTTAGGATTTTTATTGCTTTTTCTAATTTTTCAATCGGTGAATTGATGTTTAAAGTAGCAAATACAATTTTGTATTCGATCCAGCTCCAATACCAGTTGATCAAATAAATTAACAATGCATGTTTACTCTCAAAATATCTATAAATAGAACTCTCATTAGAACCAATTTCGATTCCTAACTTTTTAAAAGTAAAATTTTCAAAACCCAAATCATCTATCATCGAGATGCTTTTAGACACTATTTTCTTTCCCAGATCAGAAGAATCAGGGTTTTTAGTGTAAAGCTCCGGGCTTATCATGATTTGTAAATGCAATTGTTCCATAAACTTATAAGCAAATATAATAGTAATACTATTAACATGAGTAGTAAAAGAATAATATTTACTTATAATACTATAGAGCGCTAATTATAACCGCATTAAATAACTATATTTATTATTCTTTAAACGAAAATTACTTTTTATGACTGAAGATCATTTTGAGATTAGAGCAGCTCAAATTACTGATATCGAAACGTTAAAAGAATTTGAGCAAGGGGTTATCGCTTATGAAAGACCTTTTGCTTCTAATTTAAAAAAGGATCCGATTTCTTATTACGATCTTAAAGATCTAATTGCACGAACAGATGCCCAATTGTTAGTTCTTCTTATTAAAAACAAAATTGTTGCCTCTGGCTATGCATTAATAAAAAAATCACCTCCCTACAAAAACCCTGAATTTTATGCTTATTTGGGATTCATGTATGTAGCACCATCTCACCGAGGGGAGGGATTGAATGGAATACTCTGTAAAGAACTAATCGAGTGGGCCAAGAAGCAAAATATAACCGAAGTACAGTTAGACGTTTATGCAGAGAACGAAAGTGCCTTGTCTGCTTATAAAAAAATTGGTTTTAAACCCGATTTATTAAAAATGAGATTGAAATAAAAATTAAAACCCATCACACATGAAATCAATGACTTGCAAAGAATTAGGAGGAGCCTGCTCTACGGTATTTAAAGGAACTTCTTTTGAGGATATAGTAAAACAAAGTAAAGCACATGGAAAAGAAATGTTCCTAAAAAAAGATCCAGCGCATGTAGAAGCCATGTCGGTGATGCAAGATTTAATGAAAGATGCTGCAGCCATGCAAGAATGGTTTGAGCAAAAAAAACAAGAGTTTGAAGCTCTATAGAGTTAAAGCAGACTACTTTATAAAACTTTCGATTGCCAGTCGGTAAGAATCCATGCCAAAGCCTAGAATTAGTCCTTTTGCGTTTGGAGTTATATAAGAGGTGTGTCTAAAATCTTCTCGTGCAAACGTATTGGAAATGTGGACTTCTATAACTGAGGTGTCAATTGCTTTAATTGCATCTCCTAGTCCTACTGAAGTATGAGTGTATGCGGCAGCATTTAAAATAATTCCATCCGACGAAAAGCCTACTTTATGAAGTTGATCGATTAACTCCCCTTCTATGTTGGATTGAAAATAATCTAATTCAACTTCTGGAAATTTAGATTGCAATTCAGCAAAAAATGTTTCAAATGTCTGACTACCATAGATACCTGGTTCGCGTTGACCCAGAAGGTTTAGGTTTGGACCGTTGATTATGCTAATTTTCATAGGTTGAATTTTAAACAAAAATAGTCAAACTTTTTTTAGAATCAATTTACTATCTAAAGAACAGAAAAAATAAACCCTAAAAAGCTTAATTTTGAACCATGCAATGGAATGAGGCATTAATAGAATACAAACAGTTTCTTAAAATTGAACGCGGCTTATCAGAAAACTCGATCAGCAGCTATTGTTTGGATGTAATGGCGCTCATTAAGTATTTTTCTGACAACAAGAAAAGCACCCCTTTAAATTGCTCTAAAGAAAATGTTCAGCAGTTTTTATACGAGGAGAATTTAGGTTCGAGGTCCCAAGCTCGAAGGATTTCGGGTCTGAAGAGTTTTTTTAATTTTCTAATATTTGAAAATTACATTGAATCTTCTCCCATCGATTTAATCGAAAGTCCAAAATTAGGAAGAAAACTTCCAGAAGTTTTAACAATCAATGAAATTGAGAAATTATTAGAGGGCATAGACCTCAGTCATGCACAAGGTCACAGGAATCGAGCAATATTAGAAACCCTTTACGGTAGCGGGTTACGGGTAAGTGAACTGGTAGGTTTAAAGATTTCAGATGTGTATTTTGATGAAAACATGATGCTCATTACTGGAAAGGGAAATAAGCAAAGACTGGTTCCTATGGGGGCTTTTGCTAAAAAATTCATCCGTATCTACCTCGCAGATATTCGGATATTGAATAAAATAGCAAAAGAGGATCGAGATACTTTATTTTTAAATAGAAATGGGAAAAAACTAACCCGTGCTATGATTTTTACAATCGTTCGACAACTCGCTAAAACCGTCGGGATTAATAAGAAAATTAGCCCGCACACCTTTAGACATTCATTTGCAACTCACCTGTTGGAAAATGGCGCAGATCTTAGAACCATTCAAACTTTAATGGGTCATGAAAGTATTACAACTACTGAAGTTTATATGCACTTAGACACACAACACTTAAGTGAAGTGCTGGAGGAGTTTCATCCTAGAAATAATAAATAGTTATTCTGAAGCTACATTTACAACCAAACGAAATCCTTCTCCATGGATGTTCAAAATTTCGACATTGGGATCCAGTCGTAAGTATTTTCTGAGTTTTGCGATGTACACATCCATACTTCTAGAGGTAAAGTAATTATCGTCGTGCCATATCTTATTTAATGCAGTTTCACGAGACAAAAGATCATTAACATGCAACGCTAACAAACGTAATAATTGATTTTCCTTTGGAGATAACTTAATCGGTTCTTGATCTTCAAAATGCAACATTCTAAGCTTAGAATTAAAAGTAAAGGCTCCGATCTTGAAATCAATTTCTTCAGATTCAATTGAAGGTTGAGCTACTCTTCTAGAGAGTATGGACTTAATTTTAGCCAGTAAAACCTCGGAATCAAACGGTTTTGATATATAGTCATCAGCTCCGATTTTAAACCCTTTTAAAACATCTTCTTTTAACGTTTTAGCAGTTAAGAAGATCAGCGGAATTAGATCGTTTTTTTCACGAATTTCTTTAGCGAGAGTAAAGCCATCTTTATATGGCATCATTACGTCTAACAAACATAAGTCAAATAGGTCTTTTTTGAATTTCTCAAAACCTTCAATTCCATTTTTAGCTAATGTCACTTCATACCCATTCATAGATAAATACTCTTTTAGAATATTTCCAAAATTAGGGTCATCCTCAACTAATAATATCTTCTTACTTTCTAATTTCATTGCTATATATTTATTTTAGACTTAGATATTGGCAATCGTATTTTAAAAATTGTGCCTTCATCTATTAAACTACTTACATGAATCGTGCCGTTATGTAATTCTATAATTTTTTTTACATAAGACAACCCCAATCCATGTCCTTTAATATTATGGATATTACCTCCTTGACGGCGATAAAATTTCTTAAAAATTAACTTCAAAGTTTCTTGGTCCATACCAATTCCATGGTCTTTTATTTCAAAAACCCAAAAATTTGATTCGTTATATGTATTGACATAAATCAAAGGAGACTCAGAGGAATACTTAATTGCATTATCTAATAGATTGACAAAAACATTCATAAAATGATTTTTATCGACTACCACACTTTGCTTTGCCGCATTAAGTTCACTTTTAATGATTCCATTTTTACTTTTCACAATTAAAGCAACATGACTGATGGCCTCACTTACGATTGGATTCATAGCATAGGACTGTAAATCCAAGGGGGTAGTCCCTCGTTCTAACTGAGAAATCATCAAGACATTTTCAACCTGATCTTGCATGCGCTTGTTTTCTTCTCTCAGCATTTTTAAATAACGATCTACCTTTTCTTCATCTTCTTTAACCACCTTATTCTGCAAAGCATCAATGGCTAAATTTATAGTTGCAATGGGTGTTTTAAATTCATGCGACATATTGTTTATGAAGTCAGATTTGATTTCTGAGATTTTCTTTTGTTGAACAATTTCATAAATAGAATATGCACAAACCACAATTATAAGTAAGGTTAAAACAAAAGAAAGAGAGGTTATTCCAATAATAGAAGATCTTAAATACACATTCTTTTTTGGAAAAGAAACAATTAGATCATAGGTATTTACACCTTCGTTCTGTAAAAATAAAGGAACTGAATAATTGGGTCCTTTTTGAGATTCAGAATAATTATTTGAAGTAACCTTCGTGGCTAAACCATCACTAAAAACTCCAAATTCAAAGGGTGTAATGATGTCTCTGTCTATAAGAGCACGACGAAGAATTACTTCTAACTCATATGAATTTAATCTTTTGTGTATGGGGAACGTATTTGCAATATTGGAGAAAAAAGCCTTGTAAGTTGCTCTATCGAAAGCATTGATTCGTTCAAAATCTTTAAGTTTTTCAATCGTTAACGAAACACGATTTTCACGATCAAAATTTTCTTTTAGAATGGTAGTCGTTCGTACCCCTTTAAAGTCTGATATTTTTGAATTAGGATTTAAACTATTACTAAAATTACTGTTCGAGGGAATATTATAATCTTCCTTTAAGATTCCAAAAGCATGAAGAGCAGACAAATTAGAGGGTGCATCATTGTCATAAAATAAAAATACATCTCTGAATTCAGAGGTTTCTGGAGAGCCCGCAGAATCTATAACAGTTTCAAATCGATCAAAATAATATCGTAATTCTCGTTCTTGAACTTCTTCTGCAACAGAACTAAGGGCTTGTCGGACTGTTAACGAGAACTCCTCTTCTATATTACTTAAAGAAGTATTTATCCAGTATCCTTGAATGAATATAACTCCCGATAGGGATAATATCATGAATGCAACTAAGGATAAAAAATGTTTTTTCTTCATAAACTGACAACAAATATGGGTACAAATTTCACTAATAAATAATTAACAAGATGCTAAAACATTGTTAATTCACGCGTGATATTTAATTTAAATTAACTTTTTATGAATTGCATCGATTTGGATTAGAGTTTTTTCCCAATCAATGTTTTCTATTACATAACTAGCAAGAGGTTTCTTTTTATCATCACTCCACTGCTTAGACATTCGTTGTTCTATTGCCTCTACACTACTCCTATCTCGGGCTAAAACTCGCTTCATTCGGATGTCTTTGGGCGCAGTTATAAGTATGGTTTCATTGCATTTTTCAAAACCTCCATTTTCAAATAAGATTGCCGCTTCTTTAATTACATAGGGAGTCTTTTGGATAGCAACCCAAGCTTCAAAATCTTTTGCAACTTCTGGATGAACAATAGCATTTAGCTTCGATAGTTTATTGGAATCATTGAAAACAATAGCTGCTAAAAAAGTCGTATTGAGTTCATTATTTTCATAAGAAGCTTCTCCAAACTCATTAATAACCGCGTCTCGAATTGCAGTGCTGGTATTCATCAGCTTCTTCGCTTCATCATCTGCTATATAACAAGGGATTCCTAGTTCTAAAAAACGAGCAGTTACTTTAGTTTTCCCACTTCCTATGCCACCCGTAAGTCCGATTATTTTTGGCATATTATTTACGGATTAAATATTCTACTTGTTTTGGAGACCAACGTATATTTTGGATGTGTTCTGGTTGTTCTTTGAAATATATTGGTAATCCCTCTACCCCTTTTTTAATTGAATTATAATCACAAGTAAACACAAAGTCTGAAGGATTAATGTATTTAATATCAGTCAAACTAGCTGAAAACGTAATTTTTATTGAGCTTGGAAATAACTTCAATGTGATTGAATCAGGAACATTAGTAATACGAATAGGAACATTCAATGTTTTTTCTGAAAATCTATCAATAACCACTTTGAGATTAACAAGGGATTCCGAAAATTCTAGTTGTGATGAATCTGGATTGAATAATTCAAACTCATTCTCAAAAGACTCTGTTACTTTACTGAACGAAATTGGATTTAGATAAACAGCTTTGAGGGTGTCTAGGATTTTTGAAGATCCAATTACACTGATACTATCTGGATTTATTAGGGGAGTCTCTGAAACACCAAAACCTGCAACCACATCAAGTTCTAAGGGGAGTTTAACCGGAATTCGTTTCGTGTCAAGCCTAGAGTAATCAAAGCTAATTGTATTTGGGAAAAAAGATCTTATTTCTGTTTCACCAAATAATTGATTTTGAATTTCGTTGATACTAAAGTCCAATGGAATTGTAGCTATTCCATTTTCAAAATTACCCTTATCCGCATTTACCATTAGCTTTCCAATAAAAATCTTAAAAAAAATCAATTGAAAACCGGAAGCGGATAAAGTAACTTGAACCTCTGAAGTATCTTTTGACAAAGGAATGACCTCTGCTGGTAGGTCATCTATTCCAATTTCAAAATTAAGGGCTTCTGTATACTGATTTGAAAATTTAGTGATGATCCAAAAGAAAAAAGAAAGCCCCAAGAATATTAAAAATGAACGTGACTTCCCTCTTCCCATAGAAAAATCTTGTAAAGAGTGGAGAAAAGGGAAACGCTGTTCCATAATAATCTTACTATTCTTTTTGAAGCATATCAATGATATCTTGACTTACACCCGTATTTGAAAATCCTCCATCATGAAATAAATTCTGAAGCGTTACTTTTCGTGTGAAATCAGAAAACATCATAACCGTGTAGTCTGCACATTCTTTTGCAGAAGCATTTCCAAGGGGAGACATTTTTTCAGCATAATTTAAAAAACCATCTAATCCTTCTACCCCTTGTCCGGCTGTAGTTAATGTAGGTGATTGAGAAATTGTATTGACACGTACTTGTTTATCTTTCCCCATAAAGTATCCAAAACTTCTTGCGATGGATTCTAAATACGCCTTATTGTCCGCCATATCGTTATAATTAGGGAATGTACGTTGTGCTGCAATATAAGTTAAGGCTACAATACTACCTCCTGCCTTCATTGCGTCTTTCTTATAAAGGGTTTGAAGCAATTTATGAAAAGAAACGGCAGAAACATCCCATCCTTTTGTCATCCAATCATGGTTAAGGTCCGTGTAGTGTTTACCTTTTCTTACGTTTACAGACATACCAATTGAATGTAAAACAAAATCTAAAGGACCTCCTAGATGCTCAACAGCTTGGTCTATTAGATTTTCTAAATCTTCTATTGATGTTGCATCTGCTGGTATTACAGGTGCATTTACTTTAGTCGCCAGTTCGTTAATGGTTCCCATTCGTAACGCAACGGGTGCATTTGTTAAAACAATTTGACCTCCTTGTTCGTGAACGCTTTCTGCAGTTTTCCATGCAATCGATTGACTGTCTAGTGCTCCAAAAATAATTCCTCTTTTCCCAGCTAAAAGTTGATGAGACATATGTAAATAATTAAATTAATAAATAACAAAGATACGTTAATTCAATAATTCTTTTGCGTGTAGAATTGCTGTTTCAGAAATTTCTTCCCCACCCAGCATCTGAGCAATTTCAAGAATACGATCTTCTGTTTGTAACTTCTTAAGTTGTGTATAAGTACTTTGATCCTTTGTTTCTTTATAAACTTTAAAATGGTGAGCTCCTTTAGCTGCTACTTGTGGTAAATGTGAAATTGTGATTACCTGCATATATTGACTCATTTCGTGCATTACTCCTCCAATTTTATACGAAACTTCACCAGATACTCCAGTGTCAATTTCATCAAAAATTATAGTTGGTAATGTTTTGAATCGAGATAATATTGCTTTAATTGAAAGCATAATTCGAGATAATTCTCCTCCTGAAGCTACCTTTTTTAATGGACCGAAATTAGAGCCTTTGTTCGCTGCAAATTCGAAGAGTAAATTGTCTTTCCCATGAGAAAGTAATCGGTCACTTGGCTGTAAATCTATTTTGAATCGAGCATTTGGCATTCCTAGGATAGATAATAAAGACTCGAGTTCTTCTCTTAAAGAAGGAATTGTTGTTTTTCTTTTTTCTGTTAACTGACTTGCAAGCTCTTCGAGTTCATGAAGTAAAACGTCCCTTTGTTCTTTCAATTGAATCAAATCCTCGCCTAGTGTAGCAGTAGACTGAACTTTCTGATCCAATGATTCCCGAATCGCTATTAACTCCTCAACCGTTTGGCAGTGATGCTTTCCCTGAAGATCATATATCTTTTGAAGCATTTGCTTAATTTGCTCCAATCGAGAAGGATTTGCTTCAATTTGTTCAGCTTGTACTTGAATGTCTTGATTTAAATCTTGAAGTTCTATTTTCATACTCTCAATTCGCTCAAAAAGGGAATTGTATTTTTCTGAAACTGAAGATACTTTCTGAAGTGCAGAACGAATTTCATTCAACTGTTCTTCTACACCAATTTGTTCAGCACTTATGATTTGAGTTGATTTAACTAAATTCATTCCTATTTCTTCAGCATGAATTAATTCTTGTTCTTCTTCCTCAAGTGGAATTAACATACCAGGTTCCAAATTGGCTTCTATTAATTCTTCTAAAAGGAATGTAGAATAGTCTAAATCTTGTTTTTGCTCGGATTGAAGAGCTAATAGTTTTTTTAATTTGTCATCTATTGTCTTAAAAATAGACAACTTAGTTCGATAGGTTTCTAATAGGCTTTGATTCGATGCTAAAGCATCTAAAACCTCTAGCTGATAATCTGATTGGGTCAAAGAAAGTGTTTGATGTTGAGAATGAACATCAATAAGTTCTTGCCCTAGTCTCTGAAGGGAAGATAAATTAACAGGAGTATCGTTTACAAAAGCTCTAGATTTTCCTGAGGGTAAAATTTCTCTTCGAATTAAGGTTATTGATTCATAATCTAGATCAAGTTCTTCGAATAATTCTTTTAGCTCATAATCTTGAATAGAAAAAGTTGCTTCTACGAAACATTTTTCTTCTGTGTTCTTCAATGTGCTCAAATCTGCCCTGTTTCCCAATACTAGACCTAATCCGCCCAGGAGAATAGACTTCCCCGCCCCTGTTTCTCCAGTAATGCTAGTCATTCCATTTGAGAAGTTTACTTCTAAATGATCAATCAGAGCGAAATTTTTAATGATTAGTCCTGTTAGCACTACTTTATAGATTTATTAATTTCAAAGATAATCGACAACGAAGCTAATTTCAAAGAAATTGATTAGTATTTAATGCGCTTCCATTTAGGTCCAAAAAAAGGGGCTATTTTATTCAGAAGATTCAAAGAACTTTGAAAATCTACCTCAGGGCCATCCGAAAAAATATCAACGATTTCATCTGATTTTGCATCAAAAAATATTTGATTTAAAAATGAATTTGGTCGACGTGAATACAAGCGGTTTAAGCTGGCTATAGAGTTGATTATATTCTGCTTTGCTTGACCCGGATTTTCTGTCATTAAATCCAATCCTTTTCGGTGATATTCATACATTACCGTTCGATACTCTTTAAAGGTGTTAGAACGAAGCGTTTCTATAAGCCAGTAACGACTTCTATTTCCATCTGCTTGATTCCATCCTTTACTTTGATTTTGACTCGTTAAGTTTAAAATCTGTTGTGCAGTTGCATAAAACGGATTGCCCCCATTCAATTTAAATGTATCTGCTTCCATTCCTAAACTCAAAAAAGCATAAAAGCTTAATAATGATACTAGATTAGATTCGTAGGTTGAAGTATTATAAAAAAGTGGTTGAAATTCCTGATAAGTGAAATTTATGTCCTTGTCTAAGTGACTTAATATCGGGGTTTTGAAATTGGTATTAAACACGGGGCGTTGTATTTGAACTTGAAGTGTTCCTTGAAACTGAGATCCATTATAAGCAGTTAAATTAAGAACCATGCTACAATCCAACCTCTCCTCATTTAAACGATTTTGATTCGTCCAAGCTTTATTGTTCATGAATTCATTTATACTAACTTCAAGAGTTTTGAATACCTGCTGATTTGTTTGATTAACGAGATCTGAATTTACACTCAATTGAAAATTAATCTCTTGAGCATTTCCTGCTGAAAAAATAAAAGAAAATAAAAATAGGCTAAGAAGATTTTTCATAAGAAACGATTATTTGATCAAAAATATCGACAGCTACCGCTTGTTTAGATTTCAATTCAAACGAAATAGGAGCTGTATTGGGTTGAATATAAGTGATTTTATTTTGATCGCCACCAAATCCTGCGTTAGGATCGTTTAAAGAATTAAGAACAATAGCATTTAAGTTTTTATGTTTTAATTTTTTCTTTGCGTTATCAATTTCATTTTCTGTTTCAAGAGCAAATCCGACTAAAAATTGATTCTCTTTGATAGACCCAAGATGAGCCAATATATCAGGAGTTGGAACTAGATTTATTTTATTAAAATTTTCGCCTTTTTTTATTTTTTGAGTTGCACTATGATCCGGTTTGAAATCTGCAACAGCAGCAGAAGCTATGAATATTGAAGCAGAAGGAAAATGACTTTTTGACAACTCGAACATTTGATCTGCAGAAACCACATGCTCGATCTGAATATTATGATGTTCTACTTTTTGAGAAGTAGGCCCGCTTATTAACACTACCTCAGCTCCTAAATTTGCTGCTCTTTTTGCTAATTCAAATCCCATTTTACCGGAAGAACTATTTCCTATGAATCGAACCGGATCAATAGCCTCATGAGTTGGACCAGCAGTAATTACCACTTTCTTTAAACTTAATGGTAAATTTTTAGAGATACTTTTTTCTATCAAAGAGACAATTTCTAGCGGCTCTAGCATGCGTCCCTTACCCTGTAAGCCACTAGCTAAGAATCCTTCGCCTGTTGGAAGTACTTCTACTCCATATTCAACAAGAGTATCTAAGTTTTTTTGATTACCGGGATGCGAATACATATCTAAATCCATCGCAGGAGCGACAAAAACTTTGCATTGAGACGACAGATAAGCTGCTAGTAGTAAATTGGTACAACGAGCGTGTACCATTGAAGAAATGGTGTTTGAAGTAGCAGGAGCGATGAGCATAAAATCTGCCCATAAAGCCATTTCAACATGATTATTCCATAAAGGATTGTCTTGATCCACAGCAATAAATGAAGAATAAACTGGATTGTTAGATACAGTTGCTAAAGAAAGTGGAGTTACAAAATCTTTAGAAGAAGGAGTCATAATGACCCGTACCTCTGCACCTTGTTTGATAAAAGCTCGAACAAGCTCCGGTGTTTTGTAAGCAGCTATTCCACCTGAAACACCTAGTAGGATCCTTTTACCATGGAAGAAGGACATATCCTCTACTCTTCAGTTTTTCGATGGTATACTCTATTTTGTAACCATTCTTCTACTGCAAGTGCGTGTGGCTTAGGAAGACTTTCATAAAATTTAGAAACTTCGATTTGCTCTTTGTTTTCAAAGATCTCTTCTAAACTATCATTGTGAGTTGCAAATTCTTCTAATTTTTCATGCAGTTCTTTTTTAATATCTAAGTTGATTTGCATGGAACGCTTTGCAATAATAGATAATGCTTCGTAGATGTTCTTTGTTTCTCCCTCAACTTTATTCTTGTCATAAGTTGTTGTACTGATTGGAGCTTTTGATTCTCTATACTTTGTCATCCTTGCTATTTTGTATTTGTTGTTGTTGATTGGTCAAAGGTGTTCAATTCCTTTTTAATGGTTTTTAATTTTTTATCAATATCATCCAGAAATAACGACTCCGGAAAATAACTTAAAAGAGTACGTCCGAGCTCTTCTGCATCGGTAAGTCGATCTTCTTTTTTGGCAAAGATACTATTTATTGCTAACTCATAGCTAGAAAGGAACTTATAATACAATGCTTCTTCTTTGTATTGAGTTCCTGGGAAGTCGCTTATGAAGTTGTCAAAAGCATTTAAAGCAGCTTTGTAGTCCCTAATAGTATGATATTTTTTAGAAATTTCGAAAAACTTTTTTTCAAGCTTAACCTGAAGTTCTGCAATGAGTGTATTTGCTTCCTCGCTAAACTCTGAGTTTGGGTAATTGTCTAAAAAAACCTGAAGCTTATCAATTGCAGTATAAGTATCCTGCTGGTCTAAGCTGGATCTCGGAGAAAGCATATAATATGATTTTGCAGCCATAAAATATGCTTCTTGAAGTCGATCACTTTTCGGATAAGCTTTTACAAAACTTTCAAACTGATAGGCTGCTAAATTGTAATCCCTAATTTGAAAAAAACTATTGGCGTAGAAAAATATAATCCTTTGAGCCTGAGGTTTACCTCTATAAGAAGGGACAATTTGTTCTAAAACTCGATTTGCTTTTTTGTATTCTCCAGCATTGTAATATGCTTCAGCTCCTTTATATTTAAGATTTATATCGGGATTATTAAGTAGTTTTTGATAATCGCTACAACTAGCTAGTGAAATCAGTAACAATAAGACTACTAAAGATTTGAAGGTTTTTAAAATCATGATGCAAAACTACTAAAATATAATCAATGTGAAAATTAAAATTCAAAGGTAAGTTGTAAATAAAATTGAGGGTACTATTTTACCAAAATTTTAACTTCAGGGTCTAGTTTAGACCAGCTAAATTATCCTTTATTTCTGAGGCTAGCTCCTCGGTTGCAGAAACCAAAGGCAAACGAACATTTGGCTCACATAAACCTATAATTTGAGAGAGTTTTTTGATTCCGGTTGGATTTCCTTCACGAAAAATCAAATCAATCATATCTAGAATTTGATTGTGATACACAAGAGCTTGATCTTCTTTGTTTTCTAAACCTAAACGAATCATTTGGGCAACCTTAGTGGATAATGCGCCACCGATTACCGATATGACTCCAGATCCTCCAGCAAGTACTATTGGAAGTGCAAGAGCATCATCTCCAGAAATCACATGAAAACCATTTGGAACTTGGTCAATTAAAGAAATAACAGAATCTAAGTCTCCTGTAGCATCTTTTGTTCCTACAATATTTGAACAATCGTTTGCAAGTCGAACTGTTGTTTCGTTCGATATGGACACTCCTGCTCTTGAAGGTACATTATATAAAAGAACAGGGATTTCAGATGCTTCAGAAACAAGCTTAAAGTGTTGGTATAAACCTTCTTGACTTGGTCTTGTATAATAAGGACATACTGACAATAAGGCCTTGAATGAAGATAAATCGGTTTGTTTTATTGTTGAAATAAGTTCTGCAGTATTATTACTTCCGAGTCCCAAAACTAAAGGAACACGATTGCCATTAACTTCAATAATTTTGGAAACTATTTGCGCTCGCTCCTCTTTAGTCAGGGTTGCAGTTTCAGCAGTAGTTCCCATAACTACTATATAATCGATCCCACCGGAGATTATATGATTAACTATACGTGTTAATGCATCAAAATCTATATTCCCACTGGAATCAAACGGAGTAATCATAGCAACTCCAGAACCTTTTAAAAACTCCACTTATATCTTGTTTAAAATTGTCATATACTTAAGCAATTCTTTTTTAAAAGTATGCTTATCCTTTGGGTCAAAGTCAAATATAATATCATTAATTCTTGAATCTACACCAACAAAACCAACACTCATTTTGGCTTTGGTTCTGGTACTTATCAATGAATAAATAGAATTGCTTTTGTTGTAATAATTAATCAAAAGATCATATTCTGACTGACAAAAATTTAATAAATCTCCTTTAAAACTGCTCCAATAATTTAATTCAGTTAAATTTAGTGTTTGAGGATGCTCGTCCACTATTTCAATGGTTTTGTTTAATAACATTAAATTCATTTTAACCTTTGGCAAATTAAGATCAGCTGCTAAATCCATAAAAAAACGAGCTTCAACTTCTAATTTTGGATCAACTAAAATCGCAACGCTTTTAATTTTAAATTCCTTGTCTAGAGACTTCATGGATAAATTTTTATCCAGCTCCCTTTCAAAAATAAAATTGCGCCAAAAATTACGAATCAAAGTTTAAAAAATTTAATAAACAAAAATACCAAAACCATTCAACCAAAATAATTAATTATTGAATTTGTTTAAAAAAACACTAATCTGTTAAATTTATAACAGTGATAGGAAAGAAGATTCGGACTTTATTTCAATATTTAATTTCTCTGCCTTGGCTTTTTTACTAGGTCCCATACCTTCGCCTGCAACAATAAATGAGGTTTTTGAAGAAATAGAACTTGAAACTTTTCCTCCGTGTTGTTCTATCAATTCTTTAAGATCATTTCTTGAAAGAGATTCAAAAACTCCACTAACCACTATACTTTTTCCTTCCAAAACATTTGAGGCTAGAGTTACGCTTTCGTTTTCCATTTGAACTCCTGAGCTTGCGAGTCGATTTATTAAATCCAAATTACTCTGATCTTTGAAGAAATTGACTAGACTTTGTGCAATTCGTTCTCCAATATCATCTACAGATACTAATTCTTCTTCACTTGCTGCTATCAAATTTGACATAGAACTGAAGTGGGTAGCTAATCTTTTGGCTACAGTAGCTCCAACAAAACGAATTCCTAATCCGAACAATACTTTTGCAAAAGGCTTTTGTTTTGAAGATTCAACTCCTAGGAGTAAGTTATCTACCGACTTTTGGGCCATACGTTCTAAAGGAAGTAAATCATCTGCTTTTAAAGAATATAGATCAGCAGTATTTCGAATTAACCCTTCATGAAATAATAAAGAAACCGTTTCTCCTCCGAGTCCCTCAATATCCATAGCTGTTCTTCCGATATAATGTTGAATTTTACCAATTATTTGAGTTGCACAACCGCTTATATTTGGGCAATAATGTTGAGCTTCACCTTCAATTCTTATTAAAGCTGTATCACAATCAGGGCAAGAATCTATATATTTTATTTTTTGTTCTACAACACCTCTTTTATTCTTGTTCACTCCAATGATCTTTGGAATTATCTCTCCCCCTTTCTCGACATAAACCTCATCTCCGAGTCTTAAATCTAATTTATCGATTTGATCTGCATTATGTAAGGATGCTCGTTTAACTACAGTACCTGATAATAAAACTGGAGTTAAATTTGCTACAGGAGTTATTGCTCCTGTTCTTCCGACTTGATACGTAACCGCTTCTAAAGTTGTTGCTACTTGCTCTGCTTTATATTTATAAGAAATAGCCCATCTTGGCGATTTTGCTGTGAATCCGAGAAGCTCCTGATCTCGTAAATCATTTACTTTAATCACGATTCCATCAATTTCAAAAGGTAAGGTTGCTCTTTTCTCTTCCCAACTGTTTATGTAATCGAGAACATCCTTTATTGAATTTGCCTGAACTAGAGTTTCTGGTACCGTAAAACCCCAAGATCTAGCCTGAACTAAAGATTGATAATGCTCTGTAAATCCAAGATTATTTCCAACTAAAGCGTACAATAAGCAGGATAATGGTCTTTGTGCTGTTTCCGAACTGTCTTGAAGTTTAAGCGATCCTGATGCGGTATTCCTTGGATTCATAAAAGGTTCTTCTCCATTGGAAATCCGCTTCTTATTTAATGCTTCAAAACCTGCTAAAGGCATGACTATTTCTCCGCGTATTTCAAACTCATCCGGATAATCTCCTTGCAGTTTTAAGGGAACGTTAGGGATTGTCTTTACGTTAGAAGTAACATCATCGCCTTGTGTTCCATCTCCTCTAGTAACTGCTCGAACTAAATCACCTTGGGAATAACTTAAATTAATGGAAGCTCCATCATACTTTAATTCACAGGTAAAACTAGGAATTCTACCATCTAAATTCTTTGTGATCCGATCAACCCATTCTTTTATTTCGTCTTCAGAGTACGTATTCCCTAAAGAGTACATTCGCTCTTTGTGAACTATGGTTTCAAAGTTTTTAGTGACTTGACCTCCAACACGTTGGGTGGGAGAATTTGAATCATCAAATTCAGGGTATTTTTCTTCTAAATCCTGAAGTTCTTTCATTAGTTGATCAAAATCAAAATCACTAATTAGGCTCTTATCATTAACATAATATTCAAAATTAAGTTGATGTAATCTTGCTCTTAAGTTTTCTATTTTCTCTTTAATTTCAATCATGTTTTTATTTTACTCTTACTAGCTCTAATCATTCTAGGACGGCTAAGAAAATCATTCCTGACTTCAATGGATTCAAAAGATTGTTTCAGAAGACTGGTTAGCTCTTCAACAAAAATAGGATTAATTTCAAAATATAAAACGCCGTTTTCATTCAGGTTCGTTTCTGCAAATTGAATTATTTTATCATAAAAAAGAAGGGGATTGTCTTCTGGTACAAAAAGAGCTAATTCTGGTTCATAGTCTAAAACGTTAGATTGCATTTCCTCTTTTTCTGAAGGAACTACATAGGGTGGGTTAGAAACTATAACATCTAAACCACTGCCCCATAATTCTTTAGAAAGGATGTCTTCTAGATAAAATTCAATAGAAACAGTATTAATTTTAGCATTCTTTATTGCAACATCTAGTGCTTTTTGAGAAACATCCATTGCAGAAACTCGCCAATTAGGCACTCCCTGTTTTAATGAAATTGGGATGCAACCACTTCCTGTTCCAATATCGAGAATTGACTTGTCTTTTTCATGAGACTCGGATTCTAATACCCATTGGACCAATTCCTCTGTTTCTGGACGAGGAATAAGTACTGATTTATTTACTTCAAGTTCAATATTTAAAAAGTAAGTTCTGCCTGTTATATATTGAAGGGGTTCTTGCTGAATCAAACCTCTTAAAGCATTATTAAGTTGATCCTCTTCTTTCTTTTTTAAAATATAATTTGGCTCTAAACCAATTTTAATAGGTTCCCAATCAAAGTAAAACTTAAGTAATCGTTTTAAAAAATCATCACTCTCTTCAATAGAATGAAATGGTTTAAGAGCAGTTCGGAAATAAGATCTATATTCGATTAATTTCATTTAAAGGTCTTTAGTTAGCCAAACATTACAAGAAGTATGACCCGTGGATCCCATTGGTTTTTTAATGTATTGAAACCCTTTTTTCACATATAACTTTTGAGCTGCTTCCATATAAGGGAGCGTTTCAATATAACAAAGTTTAAAACCTTGTTCTTTTGCAAAACTCAAGCAATAATCTATCATTTTATCACCCAATCCATGACCTCTGGCTTTGGATAAAAAATACATTTTTTGTAATTCACAAACTGAAGGATCCCCTCCTTTTAAAGGAGCTATTCCTGAACCACCAAGAACTTCACCTTGGTTCTCAAGAACAAAATAAGAAGATTTTTCTTGAAGATAACACTGATACATATGATCTAATTCGGGATCTTCGTAAGCTGTTCCAACTTTAGGAACCCCAAGATCAATCAATACTTCGCGGATAACATTTGCTAAAGCTAGATTATCTTTTTCTAAAACTTCTCTAATGATAGCTTGCTTCATTTAATTCTTTAGTATTTTTATACTTTATAAAATTAATACTATTTGACCTGTTATCATGAATAAAAAAGACCAGATTCATATAAAATTCATGCAACGATGTATCGATTTAGCAATGAAAGGTCTAGGTCTAACTTATCCTAACCCTTTAGTTGGGAGTGTAATTGTCTATAAAGGAACGATTATTGGCGAAGGATGGCATCAAAAAAAAGGTGCTCCTCATGCAGAAGTCAATGCTATCCATTCTATAAAAGACAAATCTATTTTAAAGGAGTGTACCTTATATGTAAACTTAGAACCTTGTAACCACTATGGTTCCACTCCCCCATGCAGCGATTTAATTATTAAACATAAAATACCTAAAGTTGTTATTGGTTGTCAAGATCCTTTTGATCTTGTTAATGGTACCGGAATTGAAAAATTGAAAAAAGCTGGAGTTGAAGTTATCGTGGGAGTTTTAGAAGAAGAAGCTACATTTCTGAACAAACGTTTTTTTACTTTTCATTTAAAAAAAAGGCCTTATATAATATTAAAATGGGCTGAAACTAAAGATGGATTTATTGCACCTTTAAAAGAAAATCGATCTAAAACTGCTCCGTTCTGGCTCACAAACGAAAGTTCTCAAACTAAGAATCATATTTGGAGATCACAAGAGCAGAGTATTTTGGTAGGAATACAAACAATTATTGATGATAATCCAAGTCTAACCACAAGAAAAGTTAGTGGAAATTCTCCTTTGAGACTGGTACTAGATCCAAATGAAAAAATACCTTTAAATTCTGAAGTTTTAATTGATAAATATGAAACCATAGTACTGAGCTCCAACAACAAAAGAAATTTACGCCAGGCCGTTGTTATAGATTACAAAAATATATATACTAAAATCTGCCAGCTATTATATAAAAAAGAAATACAGTCAATTATTATAGAAGGAGGAACAAAAACACTTCAAGGGTTTATAGATTATGGATTGTGGGATGAAGCTAGAATATTTGTATCCCCAAAACAGTTGCATAAAGGGGTAAGCAAACCAAAATTTGAATACATGCCCCAAAAAACTGAACTCATTAAAAATGATATTGTTCAATATTATTTTAAGACTCAAAAATTGAAATAAAACTCTCTGGGCAACGAATCGGTTTACGAGAAACTGAATTTAAAAATGCTAAAGTTGTTTCTCCTGTACAAATAAGCTCATTTTTTTGATTTTTTACTTCGTATGTAAATTTGATTTTTACCCTTGGAGTTTCACTTAAAAAAATATTTATTATTAATTTATCATCAAAAAGTGCAGGAGTTTTATAGCTTATTTTGGCATCAATAACAGGCATAATTACACCTTCTTTTTCCATTAAAGCATAAGATACACCAAGAGCAGTAAGCCACTCTAATCTAGCGACTTCAAAGTACCTAAAATAATTACTGTGGTGCACAATACCCATTTGGTCTGTTTCTCCATATCTAACTAGTAAAGGTTTGGATGCATATTCTAACATATTGTATATAATAAACGTTTTTTTTGATGAAGCAATAATCTCCGAAAAAAAAACTTCAAAACCAATAGTAAATTGACTTTTTTATTAAAAAAAAAGTGCTAATATTTGTGGTGCGTAAGCAATACATATTGTTGCTTCATCAAAAAAATTATTTACAAAACCATTAATGCAAAAAACAGCAGCATCTTCCTGGGGAAAATGTCTTGAATTCATCCAAGACAATATACAACCACAAGCTTACAAAACTTGGTTCGAACCAATCGTTCCAATTAAACTGACCGACACTGCACTTAGCATACAGGTCCCAAGTAAATTCTTTTATGAATGGCTGGAAGAGCATTATGTAAAACTACTTAAAATAGCACTCACCCAAGAACTTGGAGAAGATGCCCGTTTGGTTTATATCATTAAAATGGAAAATACGCTTGGCAGCAAGCAACCTTTCACTGAAAGTATTCCAAGTTCTCAACAATCAAGAGTTTTAGCTCAAAATGTAGAAGCACCCTTAAGCTCGCTTAATACAGAATTAAAGAATCCTTTTGTTATTCCTGGTATTAGAAATCTACAAATTGAATCTCAATTAAATCCCAATTATAATTTTCAAAATTTTCTTGAAGGTGATTCTAATAGATTAGCACGGTCAGCC
This sequence comes from Candidatus Arcticimaribacter forsetii, assembly GCF_910589745.1. GTDB lineage: Bacteria > Bacteroidota > Bacteroidia > Flavobacteriales > Flavobacteriaceae > Arcticimaribacter > Arcticimaribacter forsetii. The sequence goes on along the minus strand of NZ_OU342399.1, from coordinate 965,991 downwards.
GGTTATGCAGTAGCTAACAAACCTGGAGGAACATCGTTTAATCCACTTTTAATTTTTGGAAATGTAGGTTTAGGAAAAACACACTTAGCACACGCAATTGGTGTACAAATAAAGGAGAAATACACCGACAAAACCGTTTTATATATCTCTGCTGAAAAATTCACTCAGCAATACATAGAATCTGTTAAGAAAAATACTAGAAATGATTTCATTCATTTCTATCAAATCATTGACGTACTCATTATTGATGACGTTCAATTCTTATCAGGAAAAACGGGGACTCAAGATGTATTCTTCCATATATTCAATCACTTACACCAAAACGGAAAGCAAGTAATTCTCACCTCAGATAAAGCTCCAGTTGACATGCAAGATATAGAACAGCGTTTGCTTTCTAGATTTAAATGGGGATTGTCTGCTGAATTACAACAACCAGATTTTGAAACTCGAATTTCGATATTAAAAAACAAACTTTACCGAGATGGAGTTGTTATCGAAGAGCCTATAATTGAATATGTTGCAAAGAACATAAAATCAAATATTCGTGAATTAGAAGGTGCAATTATTTCTTTGATTGCTCAATCATCATTCAACAAAGTTGAAATTACTTTAGAACTAGCTAAAGAAATCGTTGAGAAGTTTGTTAAGAATACCAAGCGTGAAGTATCAATTGATTATATACAAAAAGTTGTTTCAGAATACTTCCAGATGGATGTAGAAACACTTCAATCAAAAACTAGAAAACGACACATTGTTCAGGCGAGACAACTTGCTATGTATTTTGCTAAAAAATATACCAAAGCTTCATTAGCAAGTATTGGTAGCCAAATTGGTAAACGGGATCATGCTACAGTTCTTCATGCATGTAAAACTGTTGATAACCTTACGTTCACTGACAAGCAATTCAGAAAATACGTTGAGGATCTGAATCAGAAGTTAACGTTGTAAAATTTACTTTTTAATGGAAAAAGGAAATGTACTTATGGTATGCCTAGGGAACATTTGCCGATCGCCTATAGCTCATGGTGTTTTCGAATATTACAGCAAAGATTTATCTATCAAAGTAGATTCTGCAGGAACCGCTAACTACCATTCTGGTAATGCTCCAGATCCAAGAAGTATAAAAACTGCAGCGAATCATGGACTGGATATTTCAAATCAAAAAGCGAGACAGTTTGTATATTCTGATTTTAAAAACTTCGATCATATTTTTGTAATGGATCATCAAAATTTTGAAAATGTTTTAAAACTAGCTAAAACAGAAACTGACCGAAATAAAGTACAACTTTTATTAGGTAATGAAGAAGTAGAAGACCCTTATTACGGAGGGGAACACGGGTTTGAAATTATTTATTTCAAAATCGAAAAAGCTTGTAAAAAAATACTCGAATCATGGAGCTGAAAAATCAAGATAAAGAAAAAGGAGTTTTATATTTAATACCCTCTCCTCTTGGTCAGAATGCTCCAATGGAGGTCCTTCCATTAACAGTAAGGAAGGTAATTGAAGAGTTGACTCACTTTATTGTTGAAAATGAAAAAGACGCAAGAGCTTTCATAAAAAGAATTAGTCCCAAAAAAAACCAAAGTACCCTCAAGCTGTTTCCTTTAAATAAATTTACACTTCCAGAAGAGATTTTAACTTATTTAGACCCCATTGAAGAAGGAATTACAATAGGAGTTATTTCTGACGCAGGATGTCCTGGTGTTGCCGATCCGGGTGCAGAAATCGTTAAAATGGCACACCGAAAAAAAATAACCATACATCCACTTGTTGGACCATCTTCTATTTTACTTGCGATAATGGGTTCCGGACTGAATGGACAAAACTTTGCTTTCAATGGTTATCTCCCAATTGATAAAGCCAAAAGACAAAAAGAGATTAAAAAGCTAGAAAAAAAATCTTTTGATTTTAATCAGTCTCAGCTGTTCATAGAAACACCTTATAGAAATGATCAAATGCTTCAAGATCTCTTGAAATCGCTGGATAGAAACACGGAAGTTTGTGTTGCTTGTGATTTAACTTTGCCTACCCAATTCATAAAAACATTATCTGTCAAAGAATGGAAAAAGTTGAACCTTACTTTTCACAAGCGCCCAGCAATCTTTATCATCCATAAGGATCCGTTATCGATATAACTTTTGCTTGTTTATCCATCGATGATACACTCTACTATTTCTTAGATGCTGAATGTATGTTTTAGAAAAGGTGTGATAACCCGGTTTATTCGGATTTGCAACAAAATATAAATAATCATGTTTTTCTGCCGCTAAAACAGCTTCTAGTGAATTGATATCAGGCATTGAAATTGGACCTGGAGGCACTCCCCTATTTTTATAAGTATTGTAAGGAGATTTTATTTTTAAATCCTTTTTTAAAACTCTACGAATCAACGTATCGAAATTTTGAAATTTATCTTTAAGAGCATAAATAACCGTTGGATCTGCTTCAAGTCGCATTCGCTTTTTTAATCGGTTTAGATAAACAGCTGCTACTTTCTTTCTTTCATCAACTTTTGCGGTTTCTTTTTGAACAATCGCCGCTAATGAACTAACTTCTTGTGGGGTTAAATTTATTTTTTTTGCTAGATCTAGACGCTCAGTATTCCAAAAGCGCTGATACTCTTTTAACATTCTAGCTCTAAAATTTTCTGGAGTTGTATTCCAAAATACTTGATAAGAATTTGGCAAGTACATAGCCAAAGCATTTTGTTTTGTGAAACCATTTGTTTTTAAGAATAAAGAATCTCTAAATGCGTTTATCAGTGATAAGCTATCTGCATCTATTTGTTTAGCTACCCGACCTGCTAAATCCTCCAAACGTTCTTGATTGTTAAAAACCAATTTTACAGGGGTGTTCTTAACTCGCAGAAAATTTACTATTTCATGGTTATTTAAGTCTTTAGTAAGAACATACTTTCCTCCTTTAATATGCTTATCATACCCTTTTTTGATTGCTGCTGTTTCAAAATCCTTAACAGAGACCAGTAAAGGCTCTAGTTCGAAAAGCAATTCTTGAAAACTAGTATTATTTTTAATAAAAACATAGGCCTCAGAATTTGAAAATGCGGTATTTGGCATAAAAAACACCTTGTAAAAAGAATAGGTGAAGTACACCCCAGCACACATTCCTATTAAAAGAATTACATTAATAATTTTTTTTCTATACATCTAATATCTTTTGAAAAATAATTTCATCATGAAACTTGTTATCATAATAATTCCAATCTTTTTTAACTCCTGTTTCTATAAAACCTAAAGAAATAAACAAGTTACGACTTTTTATATTTTCAGTGCCGACCCCAGCATAAAGCTGATGTAAACAATAATCTTTAAGCGCAATATTTTCTAATAACTGTAGGCCTATTTTAGAAAAACCTCTGCCTCTATATTCTTTTGAAATTACTAGACCAATAGCAGCACGAGCATTTTTCTTGTCATAATCAAACAAATCAAAGAATCCCAATTTGTTTGAATCTTTATCTTCTAGAAGAAAACGTTTTTGTCCAGCTACATCTAGTTCTTGATTACAATTGCTTATAAAATCTTTCAATTCAATTATTGAAAAAGGTTTTATGGTATTAGAATATTTCCATAAAGAAGAATCGTTTTCAATTGATTCTAAAAAATCTAAATCAGAAAGCTCTAGGTTCCTTAAACTGAATTCACGATTCACAACTACAAATTAAGAGTTCCTGAATAAACAAGCTCCGCAGGTCCAGATAAGATTATATTTGAATATCCAGATTTACTTACATCAAACGAAACTTCTAGCACACCTCCAACAACTTTAATTTTTATTTTATTAGAAGAAGTTTTTTTATTTTTATGCATTGCAATTGCAACGGCTGTTGCTCCAGTTCCACAAGAAAGTGTTTCATCCTCAACTCCTCTTTCGTAGGTTCTAATTGCAAATTGATCCGGATCTGTTTGCTCAACAAAGTTAACATTAGAACCGGCTTCGTAATAGGGAGCTCCAGTTCTTATTTCTCGTCCTTTAGTAAAAACATCAACTGATTTTAGGTTTTGAACTATTTCAACATGATGTGGAGATCCTGTATCTAAAAATGAATGGGAATCAAAAGTTTGAATTTCTTGGACATCATGCATTTCTAGGGAAACAATTTCATCTTTAATGGATGCTAAATGAAGACCATCAATAGCTTCAAATTTTGTTTTAGAAGTTATTATTCCAAGCTGCGCAGCAAAAGCTACGGTGCACCTAGCACCATTCCCACAGAGTGTAGATTCTGAACCGTCTGAGTTAAAATAAACCATTTTAAAATCAGAATTCGATGATTCTTCTAGTAAAATTAAACCGTCTGCACCAATACCAAAACGTCTATTACAAAGTTTAGATACTAAAACTCTGTTATTATCAGGAAAGGTTTTTGATCTGTTATCTATTAAAATAAAATCGTTCCCCGTACCCTGATATTTGTAAAAAATTTGTTTCATAGAGTTGCAAATTTACATAATATTTTTTGTTAGACAGCCGTGTTAAAAGGACGTTAAACCAATAAAAAGATAAAGTTCTGTTTTATAGTTTTGATTAAAAATAAAATATTATGAAAACAATTTTAAAAATCTCTTTAGTATCATTGATTAGTTCAGGGTTATCTTTAATGTTATTCATTTCATTTTACGAGACCACCCCTAATAGAAAGTTAGAACAAGAAATATCCGTAACTCCTGTAAACTACTCAAGGAATTCGTTTGTTTCAAACACGGAACCTTTTAATTTTGTTGAACCAGCAAATAAAAGCATCGGTGCTGTTGTACATATTAAGAGTATCTCAAATTCAAGAACAAGTGGGAGTTACATGGATTTAATTCTTGGAAATCAAAAAAAATCAAGAATTGGAACCGGATCCGGTGTGATTGTTTCACCAGATGGCTACGTAATGACAAACAATCATGTTATTGAAAATGCTACAACTTTAGAAGTAACCACGAACGACAATAAAAGATATATAGCAACTCTAATTGCTACTGATCCTGTTACAGATATAGCCGTTCTCAAAATAGATACGGACAAAGAACTTGAGTATTTATACTTTGGTGATTCAAATGAAATACAAATCGGAGAATGGGTATTAGCCATCGGAAATCCTTTTAATTTAAATTCTACTGTTACCGCAGGGATTGTCAGCGCTAAATCTAGAGACCTAAACGAAAGAGACTCCAAAAACCAATCATTCATTCAAACAGATGCTGCGGTAAACATGGGGAATAGCGGAGGTGCTCTTGTAAATATGAAGGGTGAACTAATTGGGATAAACACTGCAATCACATCAATTAGCGGTGGATTTGAGGGGTATTCTTTTGCTATTCCAAGCAACATAGCTCTTAAGGTATTTGAAGATTTAATAGAATATGGAAGTGTTAAAAAAGGCCTTATTGGAATTTATGGAACTCCTGTTACTCCTGATCTAGTTGAACAAGAAAATTTAAAACTCCCCGAAGGAGTCTATATAATAGACGTACAAAAAGGAATGGGAGCTGAAAAAGCTGGTTTAGTTGAAAAAGATATCATAACTAAAATTGACGGTATTGAAATAAAAACTTTTTCTGACTTAACAGGTTACATTGAAAGTAAGCGTCCAGGAGAGGTAGTAATAGTAGAATATTTTAGAGATGGGAAAGCAAAAAAAACTGAGGTTACTCTTGAGGTAATAAACCAAGCTAACTTTCTTAGAATGACCCTTGAAAATCTTTCTGTCGAAGAAAAAAGTAACCTTAATATAAAATTTGGTTTAAAGGTTATTGATTCTGGAGATTATCTGTATGAAATTGAACCGAATGCTACACTTTTGAGAATAAATGACAAAAACTTAAATTCAATAGAAGATTTAAGACAGTTTGATTTAGACAATCTCAAAAGCATGGAGTATTTAAGCCCTGAGGGTGATAAGGAGCGTATTTCATTTAGGCAACGTTATCCTTAAGAGGTTATTTAATACATGAAAATCAATATGATTAATTCGAAAAAACTGCATCTTTGTATCTTAAATGATTAAGATGCGTATTGATATAATCACATTATTCCCTCAACTATTAAGAAGTCCCTTTGAAGCTTCTATTGTTAAACGAGCTATTGATGCAGAAAAAGTCGAAGTTGTATTTCATGACCCAAGAGACTTTACAAACTCTAAGCACAAACAAGTAGATGATGCACCCTTTGGAGGTGGTGCTGGAATGGTTATGATGATCGAACCGATTGATAAGTGTATTTCCAAGCTTAAAACAGAACGGACTTACGATGAAATAATATACATGACTCCCGATGGAGAGCAGTTAAATCAGAAAATTGCGAATGAATGCTCTCTAAAAGGAAACATCATTATACTTTGTGGGCACTACAAAGGTGTAGATCAGCGGGTAAGGGATCATTTTATTACTAGAGAAATTTCTATTGGTGATTTTGTTTTATCAGGGGGTGAATTAGCTGCTGCAGTTTTCTGTGATAGCATAATACGTCTTATTCCTGGAGTTTTAGGAAACGAATCATCTGCATTAAGTGATAGTTATCAAGATAATCTTCTAGCTCCACCAATTTATACGCGACCAGCAAAATACAAAGACTGGGAAGTACCTTCGATTTTAACATCAGGGAATACTCCTGCTGTAGAATTATGGAGAGAGGAACAAGCTTTTGAACGTACACAGAGATTACGTCCCGATTTATTAGAGGAATAACACAAGAAAAAACTAGCTACAATGCAATAAATCCTATTTTATCATGGAATAAAATTAGGCTCAAATAAGTACTTTTTATTTTTTTGAAAAAATGAAATAAAAATTAAAAAAAATTGGTATTTTTGCACTCGCAATGTAACCTCTGACGAGAATCGTGCATGTTGCTTGTTAAAATTATAAAGTATACTTAATGGAATCATTAATTAAATTAGTTCAGGATCAATTCATCGAAAAGAAAGAATTTCCTGAATTTTCGGCTGGAGACACGATCACAATCTACTACGAAATCCGTGAAGGCGAAAAAGTTAGAACTCAGTTTTACAGAGGAGTTGTTATCCAAATTAAAGGAACTGGATTATCTAAAACATTTACAATTAGAAAAATGTCTGGTGAAATTGGTGTAGAACGAATCTTCCCAATCAATCTTCCAGCACTTCAGAAAATTGAAGTTAACAAACGTGGAACAGTACGTAGAGCTCGTATTTATTACTTTAGAGAGCTTAGAGGTAAGAAGGCCCGTATCAAGGAGCGTCAATACAAATAAAAAATTAAAGGTCGCTGAAGCGACCTTTTTTATGAACTTAAGTTAAACTCTGTAATTTAAATGATATTCATTTAAATTATAATTCAAAAACAAACACATGTCAAAAATTAAAGTTGCTAATCCCGTAGTTGAAATTGATGGGGATGAAATGACTCGTATCATTTGGAAGTTTATTAAAGAACAACTAATTCTTCCTTACCTAGATGTTGAATTACTATATTATGATCTTGGTATCGAAAAACGTGATGAAACAAATGATCAAATTACTGTTGACGCAGCAGAAGCAATAAAAAAACACAATGTTGGAATCAAATGTGCTACAATTACACCTGACGAAGATCGTGTAGTTGAATTTGATCTTAATAGAATGTATCGCTCTCCAAACGGAACCATCCGTAATATTGTTGGAGGTACTGTATTCAGAGAACCTATCATCATGAGCAACGTACCTCGTTACGTTCAAGGGTGGACTAAACCTATCTGCATCGGAAGACACGCCTTTGGAGACCAATACAAAGCTACAGACACTGTAATTAAAGGTAAAGGTAAACTTACTATGACGTTTACTCCGGAGAACGGAGAGGATGCTCAAACTTGGGAAGTATATGATTTCCAAGAAAGTGGGGTTGCTATGAGTATGTATAACATAGATAGTTCTATTTATGGTTTTGCTCGTTCTTGTATGACTCGTGCTTTGGACAAAGGATGGCCTTTATACTTGTCAACAAAAAATACAATCATGAAAGCTTACGACGGTCGTTTCAAAGATATCTTCCAAGAAGTATTTGAAAATGAATTTAAAGACCGTTTCGATGCAGCTGGAATAACTTATGAGCACAGATTAATCGATGATATGGTTGCTGCTTGTATGAAATGGAACGGTGGTTTTGTTTGGGCTTGTAAAAATTACGATGGTGATGTACAATCAGATACTGTTGCTCAAGGATTTGGTTCTTTAGGACTAATGACTTCTACCCTAGTTACTCCTGACGGAATTACAATGGAAGCGGAAGCAGCTCACGGAACCGTAACTCGTCACTACAGACAACACCAAAAAGGAAAAGAAACTTCTACGAACCCGATTGCTTCAATTTTTGCTTGGACTCGCGGATTAGCACACAGAGGTAAACTGGATAAAAATCAAGAACTTATCGATTTCTGTACGGCATTAGAACAAGTTTGTGTTGAAACAGTTGAAAGTGGGAAAATGACTAAAGATTTAGCTATTTTGATTCACGGAGATGATATGAAAGATTCAGACTATCTAACTACCCAAGGCTTTTTAGGAGCTCTTAAAGAAAATCTTGACAAGAAACTTTCTTAATTGAACATAAAAAACTTCACAATAGTGGAGTTTTTTTTTGCTTTGTTTTGAAATTATCCCCTACTTTGAATAATGACTTTTAAAAGAATAACAGAGCAAGATTCACTTCATAATAATTTAGAAGATAAATCTGTACGGGAGTTACTAATTGGGATTCATCAGGAAGACCAAAAAGTAATCGGTGCTGTTAATTTAGTTTTACCTGAAATTGAAAAACTAATTAAATCTGTTGTTTCACAGCTTGAAAAAGGAGGAAGATTATTTTATATTGGAGCAGGAACAAGTGGAAGACTTGGAATCTTAGATGCTTCTGAATGCCCTCCAACTTTTGGAAGCGATCCAAATCAAGTTGTGGGTATAATTGCAGGAGGAAAAACAGCCGTATATAAAGCTGTGGAAAATGCAGAAGACAACAAAAATCAAGGATGGGATGATTTAAAAGAATATGGAATATCCTCTAAAGATATTGTCGTTGGTATAGCTGCCTCAGGAACCACACCCTATGTAATAGGTGCTTTAAAAAAAGCACAAGAAAATAAAATTCCAACCGGTAGTATTTGTTGTAATCCAAACAGTCCTTTATCTGCTGTATCAGATTTATCAATAGAAGTTATTGTAGGACCTGAATTTGTAACAGGAAGTTCAAGAATGAAAGCTGGTACAGCTCAAAAGCTAATTCTAAACATGATTACAACCGCAACCATGATTAGATTAGGACACATTAGGAATAATAAAATGGTCGACATGCAGATGAACAACAAAAAATTAAAACAAAGAGCTGTTGGAATACTTAAAGAGCATTTATCCATCTCAGAAGAAGAAGCTATTAACCTAATTTCAGAAAACAAAAGCATCCGTAAATCAATCGATAAATACAATTCAAATGAATAAAGAAAAAATTTCAAATGGGTTCAAAAAAGTATTCTGGGGGATTTTGTTTTGTTTTATGGGTCCTGTTATTGTGTATCAGGCTTTTAAAAACGAAGGACATCCAATGTATTGGCCCGTATTAATTGTTGGTTTAATATTGTTAACGCTAGCAATAGTATTTGGTTTTAAAGGACTTAGCTCTTTAGTAGATGGACTTTTAGACGATAATAAAAAAAAACAGGATTAATGAGACAGGTTATTGCTTGCCTTGTTTCAAGATATTATCTTTACACCTTATAATTTATAATATGATCGCAATTACTCTTCCAGATGGATCTGTTCGTGAATTCGAAAATGAACTAACTGTCTTAGATGTAGCAAAAGATATAAGTGAAGGATTAGCTAGAAATGTTCTTTCAGCAAAATTTAATGACACCATAGTTGAGGCTTCGACAGTTCTTAAGTCAAGTGGGAATTTAACCTTGTATACCTGGAATAACGAAGAAGGTAAAGCAGCATTCTGGCATTCTTCTGCGCATGTTTTAGCTCAGTCTGTTCTAGAACTTTATCCTGATGCTAAATTAACCATTGGCCCTGCTATTGAAAATGGTTTTTATTATGATGTAGATTTTGGAGGGGAATCTTTCTCTGAAAATGATCTTAAAAAGTTAGAAGAACAATTTTTAACATTTGCTCGACAAAAGTTCGAATTCAAAATGCGTGATTCTTCAAAAGCAGAGGCATTAGAATTTTATAAAAAAGAAAACAATCCGTTTAAGGTAGAATTAATTGAAAACCTTGAAGACGGAACGATTACATTCTGTGATCACTCAGATTTTACAGATTTATGTAGAGGAGGACACCTACCCCATACTGGTTTTATCAAAGCAATTAAACTATTAAGTGTTGCTGGTGCCTATTGGAGGGGAGATGAAAACAACCCTCAACTAACTAGAATTTACGGAATATCCTTTCCAAAACAAAAAGAACTTACAGCCTACCTTGAACTTTTAAAAGAAGCTAAAAAAAGAGATCACAGAAAGCTAGGAAAAGAACTAGATTTATTTACTTTTTCACAAAAAGTAGGTCAAGGGTTGCCTTTATGGTTACCTAAAGGAACCGCATTAAGAGAACGTCTTGAAAACTTTTTAAAAGCCGCACAAAAGAAAGCGGGTTACGAACAAGTTATTTCTCCTCATATAGGAAGTAAAGAACTTTACATGACTTCGGGACACTACGAAAAATACGGCGCCGATAGCTTTCAACCCATTGAAACACCACATGAAGGAGAATCTTTTTTACTTAAACCGATGAACTGTCCACATCATTGTGAGATTTATAATGCGCGTCAGTGGAGCTATAAAGACCTTCCTAAGCGTTATGCTGAATTTGGTACCGTATATAGGTATGAACAAAGTGGAGAGTTACATGGACTTACAAGAGTTCGTGGTTTTACGCAAGATGATGCTCATATCTTCTGTATGCCAAATCAATTAGACGAAGAATTTAAAAAAGTTATCGATTTAGTACTTTATGTGTTTGGCTCATTAGGATTTGAAGACTTTACAGCACAGGTTTCTTTAAGAGATCCAAATAATGCAGAAAAATATATTGGATCTGATAAAAATTGGGATCTAGCAGAAAACGCAATAATAAATGCAGCTAAAGAAAAAGAACTTAATTATATAATTGAATATGGAGAAGCCGCTTTTTACGGACCAAAACTCGATTTCATGGTTAAGGATGCGTTGGGAAGAAAATGGCAACTAGGAACGATTCAAGTAGATTATAACTTACCGGAACGCTTTGAACTTACTTATAAAGGAAGTGATAATGAGCTACACAGACCTGTAATGATACACAGAGCTCCTTTTGGAAGTTTAGAACGCTTTGTAGCAATTTTATTAGAACACACTAGTGGAAATTTCCCTCTGTGGTTAACTCCAGAACAGGTAATTATACTGTCTGTTAGTGAGAAATATGAAAAATACGCTGAAAAAGTTTCAAATGAGCTGGAAAATCACGAAATTCGCGCCCTCGTGGACAATAGAAATGAAACTATTGGAAAGAAAATTAGAGACGCACAATTGAGCAAGTTCCCATACATGCTGATTGTAGGAGAAAAAGAAGCAGCAGAGGGAACCGTTTCTGTACGGGAACGTAAACAAGGAGATATAGGCAGCATTAGCATTGCTACCTTCATAAAAAATATAAAAATTGAAATAGATAAGACTGTTTCAAAGTTTGAAGTTTAATTAAAAATAGAAAGTCATAGCAATACGGAGAAAAAGGACCAATCGTCCAGGACGTGTAATTAAAGTAGATCCCCATAAGATCAACCAAAAAATTACCGCACAAGAAATTCGCTTGGTTGGAGATAATGTGGAAATTGGAGTTTATAGCTTACCAAAAGCACTTGCGCTTGCACGTGAGCTTGAATTAGACTTAGTTGAAATATCTCCTAATGCAACCCCTCCTGTGTGTAAAATTCTTGAATACAAGAAATTTTTATACGAACAAAAGAAAAGAGACAAAGCGCTAAAATCTAAAGCAACAAAAGTAATCATTAAAGAAATTCGTTTTGGTCCTCAGACCGACGAGCATGATTATGAGTTTAAGAAAAAACACGCTATTAAGTTCTTAACAGAAGGTGCTAAGCTTAAAGCGTTTGTATTCTTTAAAGGAAGATCAATTGTTTTTAAAGAACAAGGTCAGATTCTTTTGTTACGTTTAGCTCAAGATCTTGAAGATTTAGGGAAAGTTGAACAACTTCCTAAGTTAGAAGGAAAAAGAATGACCATGTTCATTAGCCCAAAGAAAAAATAAAGAGTACTAATTTAATATTTATAGAATGCCTAAAATGAAAACAAAATCCAGTGCCAAAAAGCGTTTCAAGCTTACAGGAACTGGTAAAATCAAAAGAAAGCATGCGTTTAAGAGCCATATCTTAACGAAGAAGTCTAAAAAGCGAAAGCTTAAATTGACTCATTCAGGATTAGTTCATGAAAGCGATGTAAAAAGTATCAAGACGCAACTACGCTTACAATAACGTAGTTCTCTTAGGTTCAAACAAATGTTAACCCTGTTATGGGCACTAAATAAAAAAGTGTAGTTCATTCTACCGCCTTTAACAAAACAGAAAAAAATATGCCAAGATCAGTAAACGCAGTTGCCAAAAGAGCACGCAGAAAAAAAGTCCTTAAACAAGCAAAAGGATACTTCGGTCGCCGTAAAAATGTATGGACGGTTGCCAAAAACGCAGTAGATAAAGCAATGCTTTATGCTTACCGTGATAGAAAAACAAACAAGAGAAACTTCAGATCACTTTGGATTACTCGTATAAATGCTGCAGCACGTCTTCACGGATTGTCTTACAGTCAGTTTATGGGAGCAGTAAAAGCTAATGAAATCGAGCTAAACCGTAAGGTGTTGGCAGATTTAGCTATGAATCATCCTGATGCTTTCAAAGCTGTTGTTGACAAAATAAAATAAACACTCACAATTAGTACTCAAAAAAAAATCAGCCAATGGCTGATTTTTTTTTGTTTTATTCTAAATAATTTTAAAAAGGCATATCATCGTCGCCATCCCCAAAAGCATCATTTAGGTTTGGAAGTGAACTTGGGTTTATAGGTGATTCATTCATTTTAGATTGAAATTCAAAAGGTGAATCGAAACTTTCTAAATTATCGAACTTACCTAGATTACCAATAAATTTTAATCGAATATTATCTAAACCTCCGTTACGGTGCTTTGCAACAATAAATTCTGCCTGCCCCTCAGAAGGTGTTCTTTCATCATCATCCCATTCATCAATCCCATAATATTCAGGTCTGTAAATAAAAGAAACAATATCTGCATCCTGCTCAATTGCACCAGATTCACGAAGATCTGAAAGCAACGGTCGCTTAGTCCCTCCCCTAGTTTCTACAGCACGAGAGAGCTGTGAAAGAGCAATAACTGGAATATTCAATTCCTTTGCCAAAGCTTTTAAGTTTCTTGAAATTGTTGAAATTTCTTGTTCCCTATTACCTGATTTATTTGAAGTTCCTGCAGTCATTAACTGAAGGTAATCTACTACAATTAGTTTAATACCGTGCTGAGAAGACAAACGTCTCGCTTTTGCTCTTAAATCAAAAATTGACAAGGAAGGAGTGTCATCTATAAACAACGGGGCTCTTTCTAAGTCTCCAACCTTAACATTTAGTTGTTCCCATTCGTGACTTGCTAATTTACCAGTTCTTAATTTTTCTGAGGACAAACCAGTCTCCGATGAAATAAGCCTTGTTATTAGCTGTACGGAAGACATCTCTAAGGAAAAGAAAGCAACAGGTGTTTGTTTAGTTACGGCGATATTTCTTGCCATAGAGAGTGTTAAAGCTGTTTTACCCATACCAGGTCGAGCTGCAATAATGATTAAATCTGAAGGCTGCCAGCCAGATGTTAATGCATCTAACTTTTCAAATCCTGTGGCAACTCCACTTAGACCATCCCGCTTTGCAATTTCTTCGATCCGTTTTTTAGCTTGTATAACAAGATTTTGAGCTGTTTCAGAGGATTTCTTTATGTTTCCTTGTGTAACATCATAAAGTTTTGATTCTGCAACATCTAATAAGTCAAAAACATCTATGGATTCTTTGAAGGCATCTTCAATAATTTCATTTGAAATTTTAATCAAACTCCTTTGGATGAATTTTTGTAAGATGATTCGAGCATGGAACTCAATATGGGCAGAGGTAGATACTTTTTTGGATAACTGAACAAGATAAAAATCACCCCCTACTTTTTCGAGCAACCCCATTTTACGAAGTTGTGCTGAAACCGTAAGTAAATCTATTGGTTCAGAAGTTTCAAAGAGTGCATGAATTGCAGTAAAAATATGTTGATTAGCTTCTTTATAAAAAGCTTCCGGTTGAAGGATATCAATCACCTCGTCAACCCCTTTTTTATCAATAAGCATTGCTCCAATTACCGCCTCTTCCAAATCGACAGCTTGTGGGGGAATTTTACCGCGTTCTAAATTAACAAGGCTCCCAGCAGATACGGCTGGAGCAATAATTGGCTTTCTGTTTTCCATTAATCGAAAGTAAAAATATTTAGATAAAAGTCAATTAAAATAAACCTTATAGATATAACCCAAGTATAAACAAAAGGTAGTTTATAACTATTTTAAATTGTTAATAACAGAAATTTATCCGTCAAAAACACCCATTTCAATGAACTTTGCTCTTCTGGTATTTACCAACTCGGAAGCATCCATTAAATCTAATGCCTTGAAAGCTTTAAGAATCTCATTTTCCACAGATTTAAATGTTTTTTCACGATCATAATGAGCTCCACCAAGTGGTTCTTTTATGATTTTATCGATGAGTTTTGACTTTTTCATGTCTGTAGCTGTAAGCTTGAGGGAATCAGCAGCTTTTTCTTTGTACTCCCAACTTCTCCATAAAATTGATGAGCAAGATTCAGGAGATATTACAGAATACCAAGTGTTTTCGAGCATAAAAACACGATCACCCACTCCAATTCCTAGAGCTCCACCAGAAGCTCCTTCTCCTATTATAATCGTTATAACAGGTACTTTAATGGAGAGCATTTCAAAAATATTACGAGCAATTGCTTCTCCTTGGCCGCGTTCTTCTGCTTCAAGTCCAGGATAGGCTCCCGGTGTATCTACAAAGGTAACAATTGGAATGCCGAATTTTTCTGCGGATTTCATTAAGCGTAATGCTTTACGATAACCTTCTGGATTTGCCATTCCGAAGTTCCTATATTTTCGGGTTGTTGTATTATATCCTTTTTGAGTACCTATAAACATGAAAGATTGATTACCAATTTTTCCAAGACCTCCAATCATAGCTTTATCGTCTTTAACGTTTCGATCGCCATGTAATTCTAAAAAAGTATCCCCGCAAATCGCTTTAATGTAGTCTAATGTGTAGGGTCTAGAAGGGTGTCTTGATAATTGAACTCGCTGCCAAGCAGTTAAGTTTTCGTAAATATCTTTCTTTGTTTCTATTAATTTTTTCTCTAACTGATCACAAGTGTCAGTTACATCTATTTGGCTTTCATTTCCTATAATTTTGCATTTATCTAGTTGATCGATAATATCTTTTACAGGTAGTTCAAAGTCTAAATATTCCATAATAATTAAATTGAGAGCTAAAGTATAAATTTTTAGTAATTGGAGCTAGTTTTTTTTGATTTGCGTGCCTTATAAATACCATTTCCTATTACTGAGGTGAGTATAATAATTACACCAATGTAAAAATTAAAACTCATTATTTCTTTTTCGCCAAAGATATAAATTGAAAAAAGAATAGCATAAATAGGTTCCATATTTAATGAAATCATTATTGTGTAAGGGGTCAGCTCTTTCATAATTTCTACAGAGGCAATAAAAGCATAGGCTGTACAAATTGAAGCTAGTAGAAACATCCATAAAGCATCATATCCATTCCATACAAATATATTTTCTGGGATTTCCATTGAAAAAACAAGCCATAAGAGCAAAGCTAGACTACCCATTACTAGCTGATAAAATGAGATTGAAGCTGCTTCATTATTTTCTATTAATTTTCCATTGAGCAGCGTAAACAAAACCGATAATAATGTAGACAAAAGAGCAATGTATATCCCTAAAGACGAGTCTCTTTCCGCTCTAAATATCAAACCCAGCCCAAGAATTACCAGTGCTCCAAAAAACACTTCATACCCTCTTATTTTTCTTTTGTAAAAAATGGGCTCCAAAAAAGAAGTCATTAAAGATGCTGATGACAAAACAGAGAGGGTTATTGAAACGGATGAAATTTTTATGGCATAAAAAAATAAAATCCAATGAATAGAAATAAGCAATCCGCCTAAGAGAAAACTAAGGAGTGCCTTGGGTTTAACTAGAAAATAACGTGGTTTAAAAAAAATGAAATATAAACCTATAATTAAAGAGGCTATAATAACTCTGAACAAAACAATTTCAAATGAACTTTTTTGAATTAATGCTCCTAGTATGGAAGTAAATCCCCAAATAAAAATTAAAAAGTGTAAGTGGATGAGACTTTTTGATCTAACGCTTAGCATAACTTAGTAATACAATTGCAAGAATTCCAAATAGACCAAGAGGGAGCCAGGCTCCAATTGCGGGTGACATGTCAGTTTTATCAACCATAACTCCAAATATTTTGTCAAAAAATATAAAAGTAAAACCGGTTATAATTCCAAAAGCAAGATTAACCCCCATTCCTCCTCTTCTTTTAAATGAAGAAACAGCAACGGCAATTATTGTAAGTACAAAAACAGAAAGTGGGATACTGTAACGCTTATGTCTGGCTAAAAGATGTAGATCTATCAGTGGAGATCCGCTTCGCTCTTCCTCTGCTATGAAATCGTTTAGTTCCCCTAAAGGCAGTGTTTCCGCTAAATAATTTAAGGGTGCTAAGTCTTGAATTTCAAAATCAAAGAGGGTGTCTTTTCGGTTTTCTTGTTCAAATACTTCACCCATCTCGTTTATGGTTCTTTTTCTGTAATTTATAAGCCTAAAATTAGAATCTTTATCGATCCAACGAATCGTCTGAGCAAAGATTTTAAATTTTAATTGCTCTCCTTCAAAATGTTCTAAAGTAAAATTATTCCCTCTTTTTCTTTTTGGGTTATAACTACTTACATAAACATATTCATTGTCATTAATCTGTTTGTAAAGATTAGAGGTTGTTCGATCATCTTTTTTTCTGCTGATGTATTTATGCTTAAATTCTTTAAACCCTTTGCTTGCCTGAGGGACTATAAACATTCCTGCTAGGAACGCAGTTGTAGAGATTGCTGCAGCTGCAATTAAAAAAGGTCTTAAATATCTATAAAAAGATACTCCTGAACTCAAAATGGCTATAACTTCTGAATTATTAGCCAGTTTGGAAGTAAACCAGATGATGGATAAAAATAAAAAAACAGGATATAGCAGATTCCCAAAATACCAAGTAAAATCTAAATAGTAATCTATAATTGCTTCAAGGGGGACTTCTTTTTCTTTAAACTTGTCAATTTTCTCAGAGACATCTACCATTATTCCAATAGGAATGAATAGGAGTAACATAACAGAGAATGTTCCTATGTAGCGTTTAATTATATAGAGGTCAATTTTTTTTAACAAAGCTATAGACGTTTATCCATGTTTTTAACCATTTTTTCTTTCCAACTATAAAAATCTCCAGCAATTATTCGTTTTCTAGCTTCTCGCATCAACCATAAATAGAACCCTAAATTATGTATTGTAGCAATTTGCTTTCCAAGCATTTCATTTACTTTAAAGAGGTGTCTAAGATACGCTTTTGAATAATCTGTATCAACAAAAGTATAACCAGCAGGATCGATCATTGAAAAATCGTCTTCCCATTTTTTGTTTTTAATATTTATTGTACCCTCTGCTGTAAACAACATCCCATTTCTAGCGTTTCGAGTTGGCATAACACAATCAAACATATCCACACCTAGGGCTACATTTTCTAATAAGTTAATAGGAGTTCCAACACCCATTAAATATCTAGGCTTGTCTTCTGGTAATACACTACAAACAACTTCGGTCATTGCATACATTTCTTCGGCAGGCTCACCCACAGAAAGTCCCCCAATAGCGTTACCTTCAGCTCCCTTACTTGCAATATATTCAGCAGACTGAAGTCTTAAATCTTTATAAGTACTCCCCTGGACAATTGGGAAAAAGGTTTGAGTGTAATCATACAAAAAAGGACTTTTTTCATTTTGAATTAAACAACGCTCTAGCCATCTATGTGTCATATGCATTGATCTTTTTGCATAACGATAATCACAGGGATAAGGAGTGCATTCATCAAAGGCCATTATTATATCTGCACCTATTTTTCTTTGAATATCAATTACATTTTCAGGAGTAAAAAAATGATAAGAACCATCTACATGCGATTTAAACTTTACTCCTTCTTCTTTGATTTTTCTATTTGCAGAAAGTGAATAAACTTGATATCCTCCTGAATCTGTAAGAATGGGGCGCTTCCAATTCATGAATTTATGTAATCCTCCTGCCTTTTCTATGATATCGGTTTGAGGTCTTAAATACAAATGATAGGTGTTTCCGAGTATAATGTCTGGATTAATTTCTTGTTCTAGGTCTCTTTGATGTACACCTTTTACTGTAGCAGCAGTTCCAACAGGCATAAAAATAGGAGTCTCAACTACACCATGATCTGTGGTGATAGAACCCGCTCGAGCTTTACTGTTTGGATCACTTGCAATACGTTCAAATTTCATAAATAAAAAATATTGCCAAAGATAACGAACTTGCCCCTATCAAGGGCCTTCAAATTAAATTTTAGTAAAATGTTAAAGAAGACGTTAATAAGTATTCGATTTATGTTTGTTGATGGTTCACAAAGATGTATTTTTGCATTAAATATCATTTGAATTCATGCAAACACAATACTCATTAGAACAAATTGTTTCTCAAGTACGAAGAGACATCCTTAGAATGGTACATAAAGTAAATTCAGGTCATCCTGGAGGTTCTTTAGGCTGTACAGAATTTTTAGTTTGTCTTTATAACGAAGTAATGGACCTTAAAGAAGGGTTTGATATGGACGGGATAAATGAAGATGTATTCTTCCTTTCTAACGGTCACATTTCTCCTGTTTTTTATAGTGTTTTAGCTCATAGAGGTTATTTTCCAGTTGAGGAATTAAATACGTTTAGATTAATAAATTCAAGATTACAAGGGCATCCAACAACTCATGAAGGTCTTCCTGGGATCCGAATGGCTTCTGGTTCTCTTGGCCAGGGTCTTTCTGTAGCTCTTGGAGCTGCACAAGCAAAAAAACTCAATAAAGACAGTCATTTAGTTTACACGCTTCTTGGTGACGGCGAACTCCAAGAGGGTCAAAATTGGGAAGCTATAATGTATGCTGCCGGAAAAAAAGTAGACAACATTATTGCTACAATTGATTTAAATGAAAAACAAATCGATGGCCCAACCGATGTTGTTATGCCAATGGGAGATCTTTCTGCTAAATTCATTTCATTCGGTTGGGATGTACTTACTGTAGAAGATGGTAATGATTTATCTCAAATTACTGCCGCTCTTAAAGAAGCAAAATCTAAGACTGGAAAAGGAAAACCGATTTGCATTCTTTTAAAAACAGAAATGGGTAATGGTGTTGACTTTATGATGAATACACACGCATGGCATGGAAAAGCGCCAAATGATGAACAATTAGAAAGTGCTCTAGCCCAGAATCCAGAAACTTTAGGAGATTATTAAAAAGCTGCAACAACAGAAATAAAAAACATTATGATAGAATATATAAATCAAGGTTCTAAAGATACACGATCAGGTTTCGGTGCTGGTCTTACAGAGCTAGGAAGAACAAATCCAAATGTAGTTGCCTTGTGTGCAGACTTGATAGGATCCCTAAAAATGGATCAGTTTATTGAAGAAAATCCAGAACGTTTTTTTCAAATAGGTATTGCGGAAGCTAATATGATTGGAATTGCAGCTGGCTTAACAATTGGAGGTAAAATTCCATTTACAGGAACGTTTGCAAACTTTTCTACTGGAAGAGTATATGATCAAATTCGTCAATCAATTGCATACTCAGATAAAAACGTAAAAATATGTGCATCTCACGCAGGTGTTACTCTCGGGGAAGATGGTGCAACGCACCAAATACTAGAAGACATTGGATTAATGAAAATGCTTCCTGGAATGACGGTTATCAATACATGTGATTACAACCAAACTAAAGCAGCTACAATTGCAATTGCTGATTTCGAAGGACCTGTTTACCTTAGATTCGGAAGACCTTCTGTAGCTAATTTTACACCTGTAGATCAGAAGTTTGAGGTAGGAAAAGGAATTTTGTTACAAGAAGGTTCTGATGTTACTATTGTGGCTACTGGACACTTAGTTTGGGAAGCCCTTGAAGCTGCCAAAATACTTAATGATCAGGGAATTAAAGCTGAAGTTATTAATATTCACACCATCAAACCTCTTGATGATGAAATTATTTTAAAATCTGTTGCCAAAACGGGTTGTGTTGTTACAGCTGAGGAACATAACTATTTAGGAGGTTTAGGAGAAA
This sequence comes from Candidatus Arcticimaribacter forsetii, assembly GCF_910589745.1. Taxonomy (GTDB): domain Bacteria; phylum Bacteroidota; class Bacteroidia; order Flavobacteriales; family Flavobacteriaceae; genus Arcticimaribacter; species Arcticimaribacter forsetii. Next base: position 945,458 of record NZ_OU342399.1, on the reverse strand, counting down.
GTGTTGCACGAGTACTTTCATTAAACCACCCTGTACCTCAAGAGTTTATAGCAACTCAAGATACCTTCGGGGAATCTGGTACACCTGCTCAGTTAATGGAAAAGTACGGTTTAAACAAAGATGCTATTGTATCGGCTACTCAAAAAGTTATAAAACGTAAATAAAAGAATATGACTAAGAAATTAACTAAAAGTTTTACCTTAATTGCTTTATTTATATCCTCTTTAAACTATGCTCAATTTGAGTTTGGTGTTAAAGCAGGGTTAAATTATGACTCTTTAGGAGATGTTAATTACACTGAGTTTTCTGAAACAAATCTGTCAGCTGGATCTCAAACTGGGTATCATATTGGAATTTACAGCAAAATAGATTTACTCTTATTTTATTTACGTCCTGAAATTCAATTTACAAAAATCAATAGTGGTGTTCAAAACACAGATATTGGAATTAGTAAAATAGAAGCTCCTGTTTTATTAGGTTATAAAATTCTTGGTCCCTTAAGCGTTTTTGCAGGTCCTAGTTTTCAGTATATACTTAATGAAGATGTTGAAGGAATTGAACTCACTGAAGTCGAAGAAAATTTCACTGTTGGTTTGCAAATAGGAACCCGTTTGAACTTGGGAAGATTTGGTTTAGGAGTTAGATATGAACGTGGATTTACAGACAACGACATTAAAATCCTTGGTGTTAATGGAGTTGATATTGAGCCAGGTAGAATTGATGCACGTCCAAACCAATTTATTGTTAGTGCGTCCTATGAATTAAAAAGCAGATCGAAAGATTAAGTCAAGTCGACCTAATCATTAGATTTAAGTGGCACTAACACTGTTTTATTTTATTTTTTCTCCTAATTCCATTTGAAAGGTCTTTCCAATAACAAACATTTGTTTGTCTGGATTTTTGGGAAGAGAATATTTAAAAAAGAATTAAAATTCTAACTATCAGAATCTAAATAATCTGGAATACCGTCGTTATCACTATCATCAATAACACCATCACCATCTACATCTAACTCCAACACCGTTAGGATTCCATCCCCATCGTCATCAAAATCATTTAGATTGAAGACACCGTCGCCATCTGTATCGTCATTTAAAGGGTTTCCATCACCGTCAGGATCTTCGTCAATAGACAAAACCCCATCATTATCGTGGTCATTTTGTTTGGTTGTGTAAACAGAAACTGAAAAAACAAGAGGAGAATAAGAAGGTAAAGAAAGACCTTGAGATGTGGAATAATAACCAATACCAGAAGGCAGGAAGATCATACCCTGTCCATAATCTTGAAAGACCGTTAAATTATCATCCGTTTGTGTAAAAGTTCCTGGAGCAAAGAATTGCAACCCATATCGAAACCCAGTAATAACAGCAGTATTATCAAACCAAATTGGACTACTAAGTCGTTGGTCAAAAATGGTTCCGTCCAATAAATTTCCTTTATATGTTAGATATTCAGAATCAACTATTGTAGGCTTATCATCTACCCGAGACCCCTGTTTAGCAACAATATAATACAACGTATGATTCACTATTGTATTGTCAGTGTTTGTAACAGGCACAGAGATTTGTTGAACCTGATCAATCATTGGAATTTTATCAGCATTATCCCCTGCAATGGTATCTATAACAATAGGAACATTATCACCAGTTGCTTCGAATTCTTCGTAGTTATAAAAGTGGGTTGTTAAATACTCCACTAGTAATGCATCATCTATTAAAAACTGTTCTGCATAATCTCTTACCTCAACAGGTTCATTTATATTATTATCAACTGAATTACAAGAGCTTAACGAAATTATAAGCACTAATATAGGTATGTAAAATTTGATATAACGAAGCATAGGGTCTATTTTGGTGCGCAAGATACAATTTTACTTTATTTTTGAAATAAATTTAACGTAGTTTTAAAGAATGAGAATTGATCAATATTTATGGGCAGTACGTTACTTCAAATCGAGAAGTATTGCTTCTAAAGCCTGTAAAAAAGGACAGGTAAAAGTAAACGACCAGATTGTAAAACCCTCCAGAGAAGTTTATCCAACTGACAAGATAATAGTTCGAAAAGATCAAATAAATTTATCTCTTGAAGTTTTAGATATACCTAAAAGCAGAGTTGGTGCAAAACTTGTAGATATTTATCGAGTTAACACAACACCAAAAGATGCTTTTAAACAAAATGAATTACAGAATCTAGCACAAGACTATTACAGACAAAAAGGAGAAGGTAGACCAACTAAAAAAGATCGAAGAGAATTAGATGATTATACTGAAGACCCCAATTAGTATTATTATAAACCAAAATCCTTTTTTAAAATGATTTTGAAGTTAAGTTGATTTAAGAGGTTAAAACTTTATAACTTTGTATTAACCTAAGAATTTGCTTTAATAACAACATCCTATGACAAAAGATGCAACCCTTATCGTTGATGGCTTAACCATAAACCATAGTACAAGAAGAATTGCTTATCAGATTTACGAAGCAAACTTTAATCATAAAACACTTTATGTAGTTGGTATCTCAAAAAGCGGAGTTTTATTTGCTAAGAATATAATTTCTGTACTGAAAGAAATTACAGATTTAGAAATAAATTTTATTCAATTAGAAATTAATAAGAAAGACCCCCATTTACCTATTAAAACATCAGAAGAAGTAGAAGTCCTAAAAGGTCAATCGGTGGTCTTAATTGATGATGTTTTGAACACTGGAAGTACTTTAATATATGCAGCTAAACATTTATTAGAGGTTCCATTAAAACAATTAAAAACAGCTGTTTTAGTAAATCGAAATCACAAGAATTATCCAATAAAAGCAGACTATAAAGGAATTTCATTATCAACATCAATTAATGAGCATATTGCTGTTAATCTAGATAAAGGATCAGAAGGAGTTTTCTTAAAATAAGTTTTTGATTTTTAAAGCTAGTTCCTCAGGAGTATCTGAGTCAACCGAGACCGAATGATCAGCTTTGCTATAAAAAGGTAATCTTTCGAATAAATGCTTCCCTATGTATTCTAATAAAACTTCTTCATTGTTTATGTGACTTATCATAGGTCGTTTATTTCGTTCTTTAAATAATCGATCAGCGAGGGTTTTTATGGATGCTTTTAAATATATACTATGAGCATTTGAATTAGTTATTAAATCCATAGAATCGTAATAACAAGGAGTTCCTCCTCCTAAAGAAAGTACAATAGGATCTTTCTGAAGTAAAAGTTTTTCTAAATAAGTACGCTCTTTTTTCCTAAAATAAAGTTCACCCTTACGTTCAAAAATGGATTTTACAGACATTTTCTCCTGTTTTTCTATATAAGAATCAAGGTCAACATATGGAATATCAACAGATTGAGAAAGCGCCTTCCCAACTCTAGATTTACCGCATCCCATATAGCCTATTAGTATAATTGTATCCAACAAAATTTTATTTTAAAAATCAAATGTAAATTTAGCGATTTAGAATATGAAATATTAATATTTGCACGTATATTTGCAGCCTTAAAATACTAAAACGATCTGGTAGCTCAGCTGGTAGAGCATCTCCCTTTTAAGGAGAGGGTCCTGGGTTCGAACCCCAGCCAGATCACAATTATTCTTTTAAGATCTGGTAGCTCAGCTGGTAGAGCATCTCCCTTTTAAGGAGAGGGTCCTGGGTTCGAACCCCAGCCAGATCACTTCAGCGCACGTGGCGGAATTGGTAGACGCGCTAGCTTGAGGGGCTAGTGGGATTTTTCCCGTGGAAGTTCGAGTCTTCTCGTGCGCACTCGTTGTTTCCCTTATTTATTAATACTTTTACTTTTTATTTTCGTATTTTTGTTTAAACTTTTTTAATAAAGTTTAAACTAATGGATCGTATAAAGAGCAGTTTTAGTATAAAAAACCTGGAACATATTTCAGGGATTAAAGCGCATACCATAAGAATTTGGGAAAAGCGTTACAACTTACTTTCCCCGGAAAGAACCGATACTAATATTCGAAGATATTCCTTAGACAGTCTTCGTAAGTTGTTAAATATCACTTTACTATACAGTAATGGTGTTAAGATTTCTAAAATAGCTAAACTTAATATTGATGAAATCTCACAACTAGTTCGCCAAATTTCTTTGGAGTCAAAATCAGAACAAACCTCAATTAATGCGTTCAAACTTGCCATGGTCAATTTTGATACCTCACTCTTTGATTTGACTTTCGATGAACTTATTAAGGAAAAGGATTTTGAATTTGTTTATATGAACGTTTTCGTTCCCCTGATGATGGAACTTGGTATTTTATGGCAAACCAATACAATTAGCCCCTCACACGAGCACTTCATTACAAATTTAATTAAACAAAAAATTCACGTTCAAACAGATATTATTCAAGCAAAAAAAGAAAATAGAACGGACGACCCTTGCTTTATTTTATTTTTGCCTGAAAATGAAATTCATGAATTAAGTTTATTATTCCTAAACCAACTCATCTTGTCTAAAGGATTTAAGACCATATTTTTAGGGCAGTCTTTACCTAGTGATAGCTTATCAACTTTTTTAAATTTTAATTCTACAATTCACTTTGTGACTTTTTGTACAGTTGAACCAAACCCAGATAAAATGAATGAGTTTGTTGAAGATTTCAATGAACAAATTTTACTAAAAAGCGATTCTACACTTTCAATCTTTGGAAATAGAACAAAAGACATTACGCTTGAAATATTACCTACCAAAGTATACACATTTACCGGGCTTCATAAATTTAAAGCTGATTTTTTGAATCGGGACAAGATTCTATGATTTTTTGTATAAATTTGTTAGAATACAAGAAGTGAAAACAATGAAAACTATATTTGATATTTTATCAAACGAATGCAGTAAATTAGTTACTGTATCTTACAGTACCTCGTTTTCGTTGGCTACTAAAATGTTAGACGTTTCTATACGGAAAGATATTTACAACATCTATGGTTTTGTTCGTTTTGCAGACGAAATTGTTGATAGCTTTCATTTGTATAAGAAAGAAGAACTGTTAGATCGCTTTGAAAATGATCTATACCATGCCTTAGATCATAAAATAAGCTTAAATCCAATCTTAAATTCCTTTCAAAACACTTTCCATTCTTACCAACTGGATATAGAGCATGTAAAAGCTTTTATGAAAAGTATGCGCTGGGATTTACATAAAAAAAAATACCTTACAAAAGAAGACTATAAAGAATACATCTATGGTTCAGCAGATGTTGTTGGTTTAATGTGTTTGAAAGTATTTGTTAAAGGAAATCTAGCTCTATATAATGAACTTAAAGAATCTGCGATGTCTCTGGGTTCAGGATTTCAAAAGGTAAATTTTTTAAGAGATCTTAAAGCAGATCAAGAAGGATTAGAACGCTCTTATTTTCCGGGCACGGATTTAAAAAACTTCAATGAACTTTCAAAAAACCTAATTATCAAGGAAATAGAAAATGATTTTGAAGCTGGAATGAAAGGGATTCTGAAACTACCAAAAGAAGCTCAGTTTGGAGTTTACACTGCGTATAAATACTACTACCAATTGCTTCTAAAATTAAAGAAAATCCCTTCCTGCGATATAAAAGAATCCAGAGTACGTGTTCCTAATTATCAAAAATTAAGTGTTCTCGCTCAATCTTACTTAAATTATCGATTAAACTTACTTTAGAATGACAACCTTATTTTGGATATTGATTTATCTTTTTACATTCATATTTATGGAATTTATGGCTTGGTTTTCTCATAAATACATAATGCACGGTTTCTTATGGAGCTTACACAAAGATCACCACAAAAAAGATCATGACTCCTGGTTCGAAAGAAATGACTTGTTTTTTATATTTTATGCAATTGTAAGCATGTCTCTTGTAATTTTATGGGGAGAATATGGGTTTTGGGCAGGTTTACCAATGGCGCTAGGAATCTTTACTTATGGATTGAGCTATTTTATCGTTCATGATATATTCATCCATCAACGATTTAAAATATTTAAAAAAACTAATTCTAGGTATGCAAAAGGCTTAAGAAGAGCACATAAAATGCATCACAAAAGCATTCATAAAGAAGATGGCGAATGTTTTGGAATGCTATGGGTTCCATTGAAGTACTTCAAACAATAAAAATCACTTTTTAGACCAGTTGTTTGTAAATTCGCAAGATTTATAATCTTTACTAATACTCACGTAGGTATCTTCTATTCTTTCTTTTGTCCATTTCTCTATAGCTCTAAGCTGCTTATCTTTCAGCGCTAATTCTTTAATTCTAATAAAATCTTGAGAATAGTCAGCAACATGCTCTTCAAAACGGTTGGTAATCATAATGATTTTATATTTCTTCAACCCGGAGCGGTCTGTATCAAGAAGAGGAACAGAAATTTCACCCTCTTTAAGCTTGCTTACCTGATTATATAAATCTGGATCCATTTTAGTAAGTTCAAATCGTGTGTCACCGGTTACTGGATTTATTAAGGTTCCACCACTATTTCGTGTTTCTTTTTCACTAGAAAAATTAAAAGCCGCATCACTAAAAGTAATCTCTTTATCGACTATTCTTTTTCGTAGTGAGTCCAAAATTGTTCGCGATTGATTTAATTGTTCTACATCAACTTTAGGAGTTAAAAGAATGTGTCGAACATCTACTTGTTGTCCTCTAATTTTATCTACAGTTACGATATGCCAACCAAAATCAGATTTAAAGGGTTGAGAAATCTGTCCTTCTTCGAGGCCAAAGGCTGCATCTCTAAACTCCTTTACCATACGAGGTCTTTTTCGGTGTAATGTATATTTACCCCCTGTTGATCTTGAACCTGGGTCCTGAGAATATAAAATTGCTTTAGAAGCAAAGCTTAAACCTTTCTCCTCAACATCATTTTTAAAATCTTTAAGCCTATTAATAACTCGTTGTGTCTCTTCATCAGAAACCGCAGGTTCAATTACTATTTGAGCTAATTCAATTTCAGTTCCAAACACAGGAAGTTCGTCCTCTGGGATTGACTCAAAAAAACTTCTTACCTCTTCCGGTGTTATTTCTATTTTAGATACAATCTCCGATTGCATTAAAGAAGCTAGTTTTTGTAATTTATTAATCTCAAAAAGTTGCTCTCTAAAAGAAAATTCATCTGGCTTGTTATAAAACTCCAATACTTTTTCGATACTCCCTAATTGCTCTGTAAAGTATTCTATACTTTGATCAACATAACTATACACCTCAGAATCACTCACAATAAGGCTGTCTTGTACCGCATGATGTGCATATAGTTTATCTTCCATTAACTTACCTAACAATTGACATCTCTCAATTCCTTCAGTAGAAATTCCTTGAGATTTCATGTCAACTAGTGTTTTATCAATATCAGAATCAAGAATAACGTAATCTCCCACTACAGCAGAAACACCATCAATTTTAATCCGTTTAGATTTATCGTTGTTTAACGGTCCTTGAGCTGAAATATTAAAACTTAATGTAAAAGCAAAAAGAAGGAGTAAATAATTTTTAACGGTAAAGTTCAAATTTCTTTGTTCGTATGGCATCTTGTAATATTTCTTTATCAAATTGTCTAATAAAATCTAATTTCCTTTTGTTGAATACAATTTTTCGTATCGTATTTTCTATGGATACAAGTGGTGCAATTTCGTTTCGCAACAAGTAATCATCAACAAAAAGCAAATATACTTCTAATGAATCCTCAATGAGAAAAAATTGTGATTTTTTTAAGTACTCTTCAAAGTTATTTTCTTCAATAACTGATAAGGTTTTAATTAGATCTCTTTTTGACAACCATACAGAATCTCTTATTTCATAAGAATTGAACTGAAATGAAAGTGAATCCAAGAATCTGACATCCTCTTCATTGAAACGTATTAGTTTTTCTTTAATTTCAAGAATATCAATATTTTCTGAGGGTAAAGCTACGTACCTGATCTTCAAGAGGGTTTCATTTAAAAGAAAATTATTTTGATTGTTCTCATAATACTGTTCAATTTCTTTTTTACTAATTAATGTGTCTATACTCGACTTTACAACAAATTCTTTGTAAGCACTACTCCATAAATCAGATCGGTATGAACTAACTAATTCATCTAACTTTTCTTGTGATTCAATATCGAGATTAATGACAGCTTGGTTTATAAGCAATTGTTTTCGTGCCCAGTTGTTGATATAATTTTCTGCTTGAATAATGCTATCACTTTCGGTATTAAAGTTGATTATGTTATTTTCTAACTCTGAATGGTATAAAAAAGAATTACCTGCTCTAGCAATAACTGCATCATTATTAACCTTGTAAAATTGCTCACAACTTAATGTTGACAATAACAGGGTAAAGATACTTATAAGCACAAGTAAATTATGTTTTAAAACATCGTGAAGTTGAAAAGCTTTGTGCATAATACTTGTTTTTTGTTTGAACGAAAAAAATGAAATTTATTGTGTTTTAGAATGGATTTTTTGATTCAAAATCTTAATAACTTTATCAAGTTACTGTTTATCAGTATTTTATTTGTTTATAAATATTTTTTTATTAACAACTATATATTTAACTTGCATGTATAATTTTCAGGATGAAACATAGTATTTTCTTTTTACTTCTAATTTTATCCCTCGCTTCCCAGAACGCGTTCTCAAACTCTTCCCCTTTAAACTCAAATTCTCTAAGTTTTGACTCAGAGCAAGAGACTGTTAAACTTTTTTACCGTAACGGTACATTTCAAATTCAAGGTCTGACAGGAATTGGAACCATTCAAATTTACACTATTATTGGGAATGAAATTGAAAGATATAATTCAGAGTCTTTAGAAGATTTCAAAAAATCAATTCGACTAGAGTCTGGTAATATGTATATCGTTCGAGTAGAAACTAAATCGATCGTTAAAACATACAAGCTAATAGCTAATTAGCATAGGTTTTCATTCTCCTTAACCTACCTGGATTAAAATTTACTATTAATTACTAAGTTCCTATGGACTGTAGTTTGGTGCTTCTTTGGTAATCTGAATATTATGAGGATGACTTTCTCTAATTCCAGACGCAGTAAGCTGTACAAACTTTCCTTTCTCTTTGAGCATTTCTACATCAGATGCTCCACAATATCCCATACCAGCTTTTAAACCGCCTAAGAATTGGTGAATACTTTCAACAAGCTCCCCTTTATAAGGAACACGTCCTACAATACCCTCAGGAACTAGCTTTTTAATATCATCTTCAATATCTTGAAAGTAGCGGTCTTTACTTCCTTTATTCATAGCTTCAACAGAACCCATTCCTCGGTAAGATTTAAACTTTCTACCTTCAAAGATAATCGTTTCTCCAGGGGATTCTTTTGTTCCTGCTAACAAGCTTCCTAGCATAACACAAGAAGCTCCAGCTGCAATTGCCTTTGGAATATCACCTGTGTATCGAATTCCACCGTCGGCAATTATAGGAACCCCGCTTCCTTTAATAGCTTTAGATACCTGTAATACTGCAGACAATTGAGGGTAACCCACACCCGCAATAATTCGAGTTGTACAAATTGAACCCGGCCCAATTCCTACTTTAATAGCGTCAGCTCCTAGATCAACTAAATATTTAGCAGCTTCTCCTGTTGCAATATTTCCTACTACTACATCTAATTTCGGAAAACTAGCTTTAACCTCTTTTAAAACAGAAGCTACACCTTTAGTATGTCCGTGAGCTGTATCGATAACAATCGCATCTACTCCTGCTTTAACAAGTGCTGAAGTTCGTTCAACTGCATCTGCAGTGACACCAACAGCAGCTGCAACTCGCAGTCTCCCAAATTCATCTTTGTTCGCTATAGGCTTTGTAGTATGTTTCGTTATATCTCGGAACGTAATCAAACCTACAAGGTTTTGATCGTTATCTATAACAGGTAGTTTTTCAATTTTATGTTTCTGCAAAATTTCTTCTGCATCGGAAAGTGAGGTGCCTTCTTTAACCGTGATAAGATTTTTAGAAGTCATAACCTCAGTAATTGGTCTTTGATCGTTTTTTTCGAAACGCAAATCTCTGTTCGTTACAATACCGCTTAATTTCCCCTGTGCATCTACAATTGGAATTCCTCCAATTTTGTATTTCTTCATGTTTTCATTAGCATCCGCAACCAAAGCTGTGAGAGGAAGGATAACAGGGTCTAGAATCATACCTGACTCAGATCGTTTCACCATTCTAACTTTAGAAGCTTGCTCTTCAATGGTCATGTTTTTGTGTAAAACACCAATCCCACCTTCTCGTGCCATAGCAATTGCCATTTTACTTTCAGTTACTGTATCCATTGCTGCAGATACAATCGGAATATTCAAAGGGATGTTTTTAGAAAAATAGGAATTGATTTTTACATCACGTGGCAGAACATCAGAATACGCCGGGACTAAAAGTACATCGTCGTATGTTAAGCCTTGTTCTACAAATTTTGGATTGTCTTGAATCATAGCAACTATTTAGAAATTAGTTGCGAGCAAAATTAAGGAATTCTAAGCGTTTAATGTCTATAAACGCCCAGTTTTATTTCAAAAGATCCTTCATAACTACTAAAACACCCAGTATATAACTCAATGTCATTAATATTCCGGAAAAAATAACTACGTATGAAAAGAAGGAATATCCGAGCCAAAGCATATAAATTCCTCCAAAAGTTGTTAAAACGGAGATAAAAGGTTCAATTGTTAGAAATGATTTCAACCAAATAGACTGATCTGTTCCCCAAACTAAAATACCTAAAAGAAAAAAAATGAAGGATATCGACAAAATATGGGTGTGGATAATGGTGAGCATTTCACGTTTCCCTTTCTTGAATTTCATGGTAGTTGCCTCCGGGACGTCCTCGTTTCCATTATAATTTTCTACTACTCCTTTAGGGGTTGAACTTTCGGTTACTCTTACAAAATTAATTCCAGTAAAATACCCCACAGACAACGCAACCAAAAAAGCAACTAAAAAAAACTTAACCGGCTTTGGAAGACGAGCAATATAATTGTAATCAAACATTAAGGAGCAGCTGTTTCGGCTTCGAACCCTTTAAGAGATTGAAGAAAATGATTGATTGAGGAAGTCATCGATCGAACTGAAATCGTAGCTCCAGAAATGGGTACAATTTCCCCCCCATAACTTAGCTTTGAAGAGCTGTCTTTGGAAATAAATTGTGATAACCATCTTCTACTTCCAATTTCCCCTCCATAATCTTCTCTATAAACAAGAACTTTGGCCTTGATAATAACCAAGTCCTTATTTAGAAGAACTAAATATTCAAAGCTATCTGTTTTACTTGGAGCTGTTCCTATAAATGCATACCCAAGGAAGTCGTTTTGAGTATGAATTTCTAAAAATGAACTGTTCTGTAAAAAATTACAATTGGGAATTTCAAAGGTATTTTCTTCTAGATCAAAAGATTCTACAGCAAATGTTTTCTTAATTTCTTTTCGAACCTTTTTTCTAACACTTCCTACTTCTGTACTGTTTTCAACAGAAAACAATCCATTCATAAAAAATGTTGAAGTCAAACTTAAAAGGGTTAAAAATCGTATCATCACTGCAAATATAATTCGGGATATTTAATCTACAAAGTTTATTTAGATTAAGTTTAAATAAACTTTAGAACCACACCCCTACACCCATATTAAATTGACCATAAGTTGAGTTTGAAATACCTGTAGACTTCCATTGATAGTCTGCCTTGAAGACAGATCCAGGCGATAAATGGTAAGATAAACCAGTCGTCCATTCTTTTCTGTGAAATGCAGGATTTCTTATTAAATCTCCAGCTGTTGCAGAATGAGTATCGAAGTCTTCATAACGAACAAAACCTTCTAAACGTTGTTTATTAACTGCGGGCAATAAATTGTATGCCGCTTCTAAGTAGTACCCAGAAATTTCTTTTCCAAGATCCTTTCCTGTTAAAGTATTATATTCTCCCGTATCGGATAAGTTTGCTTGAATGATTTGAGTTCTAGCAGAAAACTGACCCACTCGGTATCGAGCATCAAACCCTAACATTGAAACCCCAACTGTGCTCCCTAAAATTCCTGCTTGATCATCAACCGCCTGTGTTCTACCAAAATATCCTGAAAGCCCAAGACGCAAACCTGGAATACCATAAAAATCTAGTTTTGAAGAAAAATTAAATTTATCAACTGTAGATTCAGCTCCCTTTTGACGTCCCCCTCTTAAACCTTTTTTGCCACTTAACACACCAGCGGTTCCATCATGAGATAAGAAACCGTTAAAAATATAGGCTTGATATCTCAATGCGGCAGAATCAATTCGCCCAGAAACCCCTATTCCAATTTCTCTCCATGTTGTTGGAACAATCGCATTATCTAAACTTGGACGTTCAACTCCATTAAACGTTGTAGGCTCGTGATATTCATTTATAATACCCATCGGAACCAACATCAAACCTGCACGTAAGTTTACACCAGGACTGAGGCTGTAGTTAACAAATGCTTGTTCTACATAAACCTCTTTAACATGTTCAAATTCAATTTCAGTTACGAACTGAACTCTTTCATTAAATTTATATCCAAATAAAAGAACCAAACGTTGAACATCTAACTCTCCATTTAAGTTATCGGGCTGGTTGTATAAAATCTCTCCATAACCCCCTAAAGTAACTCCCTGTGGAATTGCAGATAGATTTGATAAAATTCTTTGATAGCCATTTATTTGAACCTGAGAAGTAGGAACACTATCAAGCTTAATAATTTGATTTTGTTGTGCTGATACAAAAGAAAAAAACAAGAAAGCAAAGAAAGAAAGAAAAATTCTCATTGTGTTTATTTAGATTCATTAAAAATAAGACTGCAAATATATATTACAGAAATTGAAAGACAAAGCTTATTTAGAATAAATTTAAATAAAAGTTTTAAGTGATTGGTTATAGGAGTATTCAAACTTAATGGGATCGATTTTTAAATCAATTTTCTGCTTATTAAAATAAGAAATCAATTTTTCGGTAGGTAGATTTCCTGTTAAATGATCGCTAGCCATAGGACATCCTCCAAAACCTTTTATGGCAGTATCAAATCGAAAACAACCGGAATCATGAGCAGCTTTTATTTTCAAAAAAGCATTTTCAGGTTTTGTATGAAAATGTGCTCCTATTTCTACCTCTGGATATTGAATCAAAGCGGTTTTAAATATCTGACCTATATCGTTTGTTTTTGCGGTCCCAATGGTGTCCGATAGTGATATAATTTTAATCCCTTTTTGCACTAAAAGTTCTATCCAATCCATTAAGATTTTTATAGACCAAGGATCTCCATATGGATTTCCAAAACCCATAGATAGATAAACTACTAGTTGCTTTCCATTTTTTTTACACAGCGTAATTAATTCATCAACTAACAAAACCGCTTGATTTCTTGTCTTGTGTGTGTTTCGCATTTGAAAGTTCTCTGAAACTGAAAGTGGGAATCCTAAATAGGTTACTTTTTCTTGTTTCACCGCTTCTTCTGCTCCCCTTAAGTTTGCTACTATGACCAATAATTTAGAACTACTTTTCGAAATATCGATCCCTTCAAGAACTTCTGCAGTATCACTCATTTGTGGTATTGCTTTAGGAGAAACAAAACTTCCAACATCCAAAACATCAAACCCTACAGAAAGCAATGACTGTATATATTTAATTTTTGAGGGGGTCGGAATCCAATGTTTATGACCTTGCATAGCGTCTCGAGGACATTCAACAAGTACAAGATTTTTCATAATTCAAAGATACACTTTTGTCTATAACAAAAGATAAATTGCAATCCCAACCAGAAGAATCCCTTGTAAAAAATTAAGCCAATAACGTATCTTGGAATTTTTTAAAAAGAATTCGGATAGTTTAGAAGCTGTAAGGGAAACAAAAGTAAATACAAGAGCAGCCTGAAGAATAAAAAGAGTTCCTAGAATCAGGTATTGTTCAGCGTCTGTTAGTGTATTATCAAATAAAAAAGCTGGGAAAAAAAACCAGAAAAAAAGAGTAACCTTAGGGTTTAACAAATTCATCAAAAGTCCTTTCATAAAAATATTAAGTCCTTTTTTTTTGCCAATCTTTTGAAATTTTAATTCTTGATTTAGATTTCTAAAAATTTGAAAAGCAATGTATACAAAATACAAGGCACCAATTACTTTAATTATAGAAATTAGATTCGGATAGACGGTTATAAACTGTCCCCAGCCCAACACAAGAATTAGGGTATGGAACGGGAGCCCACACACTAAACCAGCCGACAACAACAAACCTGATCTAGAGCCCTTTGAAACGCTCTCGCTTATGACTAACAAAATGTCTGGACCTGGAGCAAATGTTAATGCTAGAGAGGCAGCAACAAAAGAAAAAAGTAGTTCCATATATTAAATACTAGGTTTATTTTTTTTTCAAATAAAAGGATTCAAAGTATATTTGCATAAAATAATTTAAGAGCATAATGATAGACCGAATTGAAAATGAAATTGAGACTCTAAAGTTACAATTAATTGACCATCCATTATACAAAATGATGGATAGAAAAGAAGACATTCAAATCTTCATGGAACACCATGTTTATGCGGTTTGGGACTTCATGTCTTTGGTGAAAAAATTACAATTGGACCTCACGACCACTTCTCTACCCTGGGTTCCAAATAAAATGCCCTTTGCAGGAAGATTAATTAACGAAATTGTTTGGGGAGAAGAAACTGACATCAATAAAGATGGTATTGCAATGTCTCACTTTGAAATGTATATGCAATCGATGGATCAAGTAGGTGCTTCGACTTCATCCATATCAAAATTTTTGAATGAAATTGAAAAATTTGATACCATCCAAGATCACATCAACTCAGCTGATCTTCCTGATTTTATTAAAAACTTTCTACTTTTTACTTTTGATGTAATTGAATCTGACAAAACACACGTTATTGCAGCCGTTTTTACTTTCGGCCGGGAAGATTTAATTCCAGACATGTTTATCGAAATGGTAAAAACAATTAATAATGAACCAAATCTAGATTTAAGCCACTTGATTTATTATCTTGAGCGTCATATTGAAGTAGACTCTGGTGAACACGGACCTATGGCTCTAAAAATGATCCAAGAATTGTGTGGTGATGACCCCGTTAAATGGGACGAAGCTTTAGAAGCATCTAAAACTGCACTAAACCATAGAATTTCTTTGTGGAACGGAATTGCTTCTTTAATTTAATCAAAAAAAACAAACTACATGAAATCACTTTATTTACTTACATTCCTCTTTTGTGCAAGTTTAACATTTGCTCAAAATACGGAATCTGATGCCTATTCGACCTCTATTGAAGCAGAAGACTTAAGACAATTGTTATATGTGTATGCCTCTGATTTCTTTCAAGGAAGAGAAACTGGCGCGTTGGGACAAAAAAGAGCCGTTACCTTTCTTAAAGAATTTTATCAAGCAAGAGGAATCAAAGCTGGTGAAGGAAGTGAAGACTATTTTCAAAAAATGACTCTCAACATCAAAGACAAAGAGGTTCAAACAGAAAATGTAATCGCTATTATTGAAGGTTCTGAAAAACCGGAGGAGTATCTAGTAATTTCTTCTCATTTAGATCACATTGGAATCCATGACGGGGAAATAAATAATGGAGCGGATGATGATGGTTCCGGAACTGTCAGCTTATTAGAAATTGCTGAAGCATTTCAATTAGCCGTTGAAGCCGGAAAAGGACCAAAAAGATCCATTATATTTTTACATGTAACAGGAGAAGAAAAAGGATTACTTGGATCTAAATACTACACCGACAATCCGTTGTATCCATTAGAAAATACCATTGCAAATCTAAACATTGATATGGTAGGAAGAACAGATCCAAAAAGAGTAAACGACAATCCAAATTACATCTACTTAATTGGTTCAGATCGATTGAGTATGGAACTTCATGAAATTTCTGAAGAAGTAAATAAAGCTACTGTAAACATCGATCTAGATTATACTTACAATGCACACGATGATAAAAATCGTTTTTACTTTAGAAGTGACCACTATAACTTTGCTAAAAACAATATTCCTGTAATTTTTTATTTTAATGGAACTCATGCTGACTACCACAGACCTACTGATACCGTTGAAAAAATTGAGTATGACTTAATGGAAACTAGAGCAAGGCTAATTTTCGCAACTGCATGGGAGTTAGCGAATCGCGAAGAACGAATTAAATTAATTGAACAATAGAAATTATGAATTTAAAGAAAATCTTACTGATTTGTTTTTCATCTTTTTGTTTCTTTTCCTTTGGTCAAGAACAAGTAAAAAATGAACTGGATCAAGAAATTGAAACAGACTCTATAGAAGCATATAAGGTGAAACGAATATCTGCAGGAATAAAATTAGGAATCCCTAATATTGCAGGATTATCATTAGAAGGAATTACACCACTACTAGGGAACAGAATTGCACCTTATGTTGATTACAGTTCATTCCCTGTAAATACAGATGAAACAGAAGTTGATCTAAAATACACAGAGTTTGGATCAAACTTTTATTTTGGAGATGAAGGAAAAGGGTTTTACACTGGAATTGGTTTTGGAACTCTAAACACAAACATAACCTTCAACGACATTCAATTCGAAGAAAATGGAAATCGTGGAAGAGGTACAGGCTCAATTTTAACTAAAATTAATACAACTAATATAAAATTGGGTATTAAAACTGGGGGACGTATATATTTCCGTTTAGAAGTTGGGTATGGGATTGGAACCATTCCCGAAAACATTACTGTAAACGGTACATTTACCTTTACGGATGAATTTGGAAATACCCAGACCGAATCAGGCTCAGAAATCGAAGAATTTCCCTCTATTCCTGGAGTCAACAAAAACGGTGTTCTTGTAGGAAACTTTGGATTTGGAGTTTCTTTTTAAACACAATACAAATAAATCGAAAAACGCCTCTAAACCATTAGAGGCGTTTTTGTTTAAATAACTTTTAAAAAGACAATTGTTCTGTGTTACTCCATAGAGGTATCATCCTCTGACTCTACAACTTCTTCTTGAGTTAAAGAAGCCATTAAACCTCCAGCATCGAAGTAATCACCTCCCCCGATTATTAAGCCCTCTTTAAAATCAAATGTGTGGTAGGTTACAAGTTCCCATGACTTTCCAGTATCGGTATGAATTCCAGACCATTTGCCATAAGTCCTTACACTACCATCAGCTAAACCAGTATCTGGAGACACCCCTGGCAACCAGTTATCAGCCGTATACGTCACATCTTCCATAAGATCATGCCACCCTTTAAGATAAGCGCCATATTGTTCTTTATTAAGAATACCTCCTCCATGAAAAGCGGCTTGCCACTGCATATCTTCATGAACAAATGATATTTGAGTATCTAAATCATTCTCAGTACCTTGAAGTCTTAAGGTAGTTTGAGCAGTTTCTAGATTTTTAGCATAGTCTGGATGTGCTCCTGGCGTACAAGAGATAAAAAAACAAAGGAGAAAAATTAAAATTAATTTTTTCATAATAATATAGTTTTAAGGTTAATACACTCAAATATAGTTAATTATATTTAATAATTGCATTTTACAACTAATGATGGTGATGCTTTATAAATCGATTCGAAGAAATGAAAACTGTTTATTGATTAAATTTTGATGAATTGAAAAACTTAACTCTGAAAGATCCTAAACCTAGAATATGAAAGTATATAATAAAACAGAAACTGTAGAAGAGTTAAAAACTCTTAATTTAGAATGGGATTACAAAACAAATGAAATTTACAAACAATTTGTATTTGAAAGTTTCAAAAATGCACTAGACTTCATCAATCAAGTTGCTGAAATTGTTGAAGATTTAAACCACCATCCGAAGTGGACTAATTTGTACAATAAAGTCGATGTGTCCCTTACAACTAATGATTACAAAGGTGTTACAGAAAAAGACTTTGAACTGGCTCTAAAAATGGAAGAAGTATTTTCTAATTCTTCCGACTCATAAATATTATTTTAATTGTTAAAAGGCTGGGATAATAGAATTCCAAGAATCGAAAGAGTAAAATAAATAGCAAGTGTTTTTGCACCTTCGTAGTTTTTAGAAACACGTTGGCCAAATAACAGAATTAACAAGGCTAACGAGCCTATTACTAAACCAAGTTGGCTTGTATGATAGGATGAATTAAAAATAACGTCAAAAATTCCAACGACGCATAAAATTCCAGAAGCTACCTCCAAAATAGTGACCGAGATTAAAGCTAATTTAATCAATGGTTTAGAAAAAACGTTTCCTAATAAGCTATACAAAAAGCTGATATTACCACTGTAATCAATTACTTTATCTACACCACTTTGGATGTATACAATTGAAAAAAAAGCTAAAACGAGTAAGAGAGAAATTTTTTCTGGAGACATAATTCAAAGTTAATCTTTTTTGTCTAATAAAAGATTTAAAGACTGTCAGCTTACTCTAATTGATTAATTTATGAAGTTGAATTAATAAAAAAGGTCAACTTTATGTTAATAAGATTGACCTTTTTTTTAAGTTAAGTCAATTTACTGTTTTCTCTTTAAAATCTCAACTTCAAAATCTCTTACCTCCTCAATAGCACCTCGCTCTTGGATTAGCTTAATAAATTTACTAGACTTTTCAAGTTTATCGTATAGCATAAGATGGTCATCTCTATCTTTTCCTGTTACAACAACCCAATGTGTAGCTCCATTAACTCTTCCAATATCATAAGTTCCAAAACCTACAACTCTACCTTGAAAATCATCACTAAATGATTTAACAATTTTGTCATGTGCATTTTTGAACTGACCTTGATTTTCAACCTTTAAATCCCATATATGAACAGAAGGGTTTTTTTGAGTATCACCTTCCTGCCAACTTAAAATCCTTCCAGAACTTCCAGGTCCCCATTCTTCAATATAATTATTCATTTTAGACCAAAAAGCGTCATTTTTATCTGGATTTATTGCGCCTTCATCTACCATATCAATTCCTAGTGTACTCATCCAAACAATTCTGTGAGTCATCCCTTTAGTTCCTCCCAACCAAATACGTTCTAAAACTATACCTCCCTGATTTATTTTAACATCTTCATAAACTTTATCAAATGCTTTTAAAATATTGTCCTGAGTAAATTTTTTTGCTTTGAATTCAACGGCCGTAAATGCCATAGTTTGTGCTGTCATTGTAAATGTAGCTAGTAGAGCTACACTAAAAAATAATTTTTTCATAAAATTTAGTTTTTTGTTAATAGTAATAAACATACAAATATAAATTGCTAAAAGCAAGTTATTTTAGTTAGATCCAACGTTAATTCTCGAAGATTCCTCATTTTTACTAGATTCTTTTGTACTTAAATTTTGATTTCCAAAAATATAAACTGCTGAAAAAGTGAACTGAGGTGGCTTAAAATCTAAATCAAAAGATTGATTAAACTCGTTACTTGGATTATTTGTTTCAAATCTCCAGTTCTCCGTGTCAAGTAAATTATTTCCATTTAAGGTTAAGGTTAAAGACTTAAATTTTTTCTGAACGGCAAGGTTTAAAGCACCCCTTGGTAATGTTTCGCTTAGACCAAATATTGATCTAGAATTATAATACCCCCAGATTTGAAAACTAAAATCGTTTCCTAGTTCAAAATTGTTATTCAATGTAAATCTTACGCTTGAATTAGAATTACTGTATAAATATCCTTCTGTCTGGTGCTCTAAACTTGAATAAGTATAGGAAGAAAACATTCTTAAATTCCATATATCAAATGGATACATAGAATAACTTAATTGAAGATTAGCTGACTTTTGCTTATCAAGGTTTTGAGGGGTTATAGTTATAAATCCAGCATCATCTATTTGCGGTTGAAAATTTGCAATAACATTTTTTTCGACTGAGTATTGAGCTGTAATTAAAATATCTTTGTACCTATAACTCGTTTCTAAATTAGTTGTATAGGAGGGTTTTAATTGAACGTTTCCTTGAAATGCTTGATCAATATCTACAAAAAACGTAAATGGAGCTAAGTCGGTAAATGCAGGCCGGTTTATTCTTTTACTTACAGATAGATTTAAGTTATTTGAATCATTTATCTTGTAACCTAAGTACAGTGATGGAAAAAAATCTCCATAATTTCTCGATACTATTGTACTATTAATTGTCAAATCGTATATATCTGTGACTGTTTTTTCATATCTCATCCCTGTCTGTAAGGAAATTTTTTTGGATAAATCTAAATTTATTTGAGAATATGCAGCGAAAACATTTTCTTCCAGAAAACTTCGGTTAGAAAAACCGTTGAAAATATTTTGTTCACTTATTAAATCATTTTGATTAGTAAACTCATTATCTACTGCTTTAATCCCTGCTGAATACTTAAATCCATTTTTCAACTTTTTTTCAAAATCTAAAGTTAATACAGTAATATCGAAGGGTGATTGCTTCGTAGTGGTAAATATTAAATTATCGTCTTGGTTGATTAAATTAATATCATAACTTACAGGTTGATCATTTGAATATTTTAATCGATCAACATTAAAATTTAAAATGGTTTCTTCCTGGATAATATATTTTAAATAAGCTGAAATTTGAGCACTTTCCCATAAATTTTGCTCTCTCGTAAAATAAAAATCATTGTTAATATTATCATAAGAATGCATAGCTTTCTTTTCTTCTGTCATAGTATATTTATTTGAATATCCTACAACAGAAGTACCTAGTTCTATCTTTTCACTTAGGGTATAATCATATGAGAATCTTAAATTATGTACCGATCTCCTATTATCTCTTACTGCTTCTATTTTTGTTGAAATAATATTGTCTTCAAATGGAATGCTTCTTATTATTTCTCCTCTTATAGGAATATCCCTTATATTTCCTGAATAATTAAATGATATAGAATGCTTTTGATTTCGGACATTAAAATTTGAACCAATATTATTGGAAGGCTTTTTATCAGCATAAGAAGATGTAAATGTCAAGTTACCGTTATATCCTTCATCTAAGTTTTTTTTAAGTTCAATGTTTATAAACCCTGCATTCCCCTCGGCATCAAATTTTGAAGGGGGTGTAGTTATAAGTTCAATTGACTTTACATTTACAGCATTAAGACCATTCAAATATTGAATCAATGCTGACGAAGGCATATAGGTTAATTTTCCATTTATCATTACATTGACTCCGCCTTTTCCTAACATACTTAAACTTTCATTTTGACGATCAACTATTACTCCTGGAGTTCTCTCTAAAACATCTAAAATTGTTGAACCGGTGTTGCCAGCATCATCCTCCAGGTTAATAACAGTTCTATCAATTTTTTTTTCAATAGGAGATTTTTTACCTATTAAACTAATATCGTCTAGTGCAAATGCTTCGTCTTTTAGAATAATAATATCTAGTTTAATTGACTGACCATCTTGATTAATCGAAAATATATCAGAAACATATTGCTCAAAACCAATACTTAGAATTTTAACTTTAAAACTTCCAAATAATGAAGTTGAAATTTCAAAAAGCCCATCTTCTGTAGAGACACTTCCTCCTAAATTTTTCTCTGTTGTAGAATCAATTAAAAGAATATTACAATATGGAATAGGATTTTGGAAACTATCTAAAATTTTTCCAGAGATTAAAGACTGACCAAAAAATTTACCGGGTAATATCAATAAAAATAGTGCGAGAAAATTCTTCATTTTTAGTTGCTTTTTACAACTAATATAATTAAATAAAAAAATATAATTTCTTTTTATTTAAAAAACATCAATGATACAATTAGAAATATAAATTTGATTATTTTGGGACAGAAAATTAATAATTTAATAATTTAAACGGATATTAATATGATATCTCTAAATACATAGATGCCAAAAAAAAGAGACAGCGTTAACTGTCTCTTCATAAGGGTGGAAGATCGGTCTCGAACCGACGACCTCCTGAACCACAATCAGGCGCTCTAACCAACTGAGCTACAACCACCATTTGTGCGGCAAATTTAATACTTTTTTTGACCTCGCCAAAGTCTTGAAAAAGAATTTAAAATAAATTATTAAACGACTGAATTCCAGGTACTCTCTCGGCTGTAAATCCCTCTGCAGCTTCTACCCCACTGAGCCTTCCCAAATTTTGAGCTCGATACCGAACACTTTCTAGGAAATTCTGACTACTTATTGGGGTTTGGGGTGCTTTGCTATTTAAATCGAAAAATTGACTGGAGTAAGCTTTTATACATTCCATTTTTTGATTCATATGCGCTGATATGTCTACAACAAAATCGGGCTCAATATCTTTCCATTGAATGTAATGATATACTTGTTTTGGTCGCCAAGCTTGTTGAATATCCCCTTTAAATTTAGTTTCAACCTTAACCAGTCCAGACAAGAAACATGCGTTGCTAACCAACGCACTTCCTTTTGGATGATCTATATGTCGGTCATCAATAGAATTACATAAAACTACATCCGGCTGATGAAGTCTTATAAGCTTGATTACTTCTAATTGATGTTGCTCATCATTTATAAAAAAACCATCTCTAAATCCTAAGTTCTTTCTGAATGAAACACCCAGAATAGAAGCTGCTTTCTTTGCTTCTTCGTCACGAATAACCGCAGAACCTCGTGTACCCAGTTCACCGCGAGTAAGATCTACTATTCCTACCGTCTTTCCTTCTTTTACTGCAGATAATATACTACCTGCACAACCCAATTCTACATCGTCAGGGTGGGATCCAAAAGCTAAAATATCTACTTTCATAGTTTAGATTTTATTAATGCTTGATCAATGTCTTCTTTTAAATCATCAAAATGTTCTATACCGACAGAAAACCGAATCAGGTTGTCTTTTATTCCCTGAGCTTTGCGTTCTTCTGAACTTATTAAAGCATGAGAAGTTTTTGTAGGTATTGTTATAGTGCTTTCAACTCCTGCAAGACTTACGGCTGGTTTTATCAGGTGTAGATTTTTTTGAAAAAGGTCTAAATCATGAGAACGAGAAAGTTCAAAAGAAAGCATTCCTCCAAATCCATTCATTTGTAAACAAGCTAATTCATGATCAGGATGTGATTTTAATCCTGGGTAATATACTTGATCTACTGATTTGCTGTTTTCTAAAAATTTGGCTAATTCCACAGCATTTTCGTTTTGTGCTTTCACGCGAATAGATAAAGTTTTCATACTTCGTTCAAGAAGCCAAACTGTATAATCGCTTAAACTACCTCCTAGATTTTTAGCCATCTGAAAAACTACCTCTATATGTTTTTGTGAACCTACTACGGCTCCTGCTAGAATATCGCTATGACCACCCAAATATTTAGTAGCACTATGAATAACAACATCGATTCCAAAAGATATTGGATTTTGATTTATGGGAGAAGCAAATGTGTTATCGATTATACTTATTACGCCTTTCTTTTTAGCCATCTTAGCAACTGCCTCAAGATTAACTAGCTTCATTAAAGGATTACTAGGAGTTTCTATAAAAACAACTTTTGTATTTGGTTGTATTAACTTTTCTAAATCGGAAGCAAGTAGTCCTGGACTAAAAGAATATTCTATCCCGAACTTTTCAAATTCTTCCACAATTAGATTGGTTGTACCTCCATACAAATCAGCCTGGAGAACAATATGATCACCACTTCTTAAATGAGATAAAAGAGCAGTAGAAATTGCTGCCATTCCAGAACCAAATATAATGCCTTGCTCTGCCCCTTCTAAAGCAGCAATTTTCTTAGCTAAACCAACTTGGTTTGGTGTATTGAAATATCTCGGATAGCGTGTAACCTCAACCTCGTCATAAGCATAAGCAGTTGCCATATACAAAGGTGATATTGCTCCTTTATTTTCAAGATCTTTCAACTGTCCTTCATGAACACAAAGAGTTTCTAATTTGTTTTTTTTCATTAAATAATTTTACTTAGTAATCCATTCTATTACTTCAGGATCATCCGGTAAAGTCCTAGGATCTATCATTTTCTCAACAACTCCCTCTTCATTGATTAAGAATTTTTGAAAATTCCACGTGACTTTAGAATCCATAACTCCGTTTTTATTTTTGTTTGTTAGAAATTCATAAACTGGATGAATGTCTTCCCCAATAACATCAATTTTTGACATCAACGGAAATGTTACACCAAAATTTACTTCGCAGAAGTTTACAATTTCTTCTTCGGTTCCTGGTTCTTGACTTAAAAAATTATTAGCAGGAAAACCTATTATAGTAAAATTATCTTGACCATATTTTTCATATAAAGCCTGTAATTGTTTGTACTGGGGTGTCAATCCACATTTTGAAGCTGTGTTTACAATCATTACTTTTTTACCTTTTAATGATCCCAAATCAAAGTCCGCTCCTGAAATGCTTTGAACTGTAAATTGATGGATTGTATTATTCATATTTTAATATTTTTTGGATCTAGTAATTAACCAGAGGTTAATATTTAAAGCACGAAATTAATTAGATTCCTAATCTCTTTAATAATTAATTTATCTGACGTGAAAGTACACAAAATCTGTCAGGTACAAAAAAAGTAACCAAACGAAAAAGGTTAAGGATTTATAATATTGAATTAAACACTTTGTAACTTTTGTTACCCGAAAACATAATAATTCTGATTAATTTTGAATCAAATTAAACACAAATTAAATGGATTATATTTTAAACCCTTGGCCGTGGTATATAACCGGTCCTTTAATAGCTATAGTAATGTTTTTGCTAGTTTCTTTCGGGAAAACTTTTGGAATGTCTTCTAACCTTAGAACCATATGCTCAATTGGAGGTGCTGGGAAATATGCTTCTTTTTTTGATTTTAACTGGAAAGAGCAACAGTGGAATCTGTGGGTAGCAGTTGGAAGTATTATTGGTGGATTTATAGCCGTTCATTTTCTAAGCAACAGCAATCCTATCGACATAAATCCGAGTACTATAGAGGTGCTTTCTAGTTATGGTTTCAATGGTCCTGAAGCAAATTTAGCACCCGCTGAACTCTACTCTTTTGAAGCTCTTAAAAACCCGTTCAACTTGTTCCTACTCGTAATTGGTGGAATATTCATAGGATTTGGAACACGTTATGCTGGTGGATGCACCTCAGGTCACGCTATAACAGGACTTAGCAATCTACAACTTCCTTCTTTAGTAGCCGTTATTGGATTCTTCATAGGAGGTTTACTCATGACTCATATTTTATTCCCACTTATTTTTCTATAATTATGAAAGCATTAAAATTCTTATTTACCGGTATTTTTTTCGGAATTGTACTCACTAAATCACAAGCTATTTCCTGGTATCGTATTGTAGAAATGTTTCGCTTCGAATCCTTTCACATGTATGGTATTATCGGAAGTGCAGTTGTAACCGGAGTTATATTAATACAACTCAGTAAAAAATTAAAATTAAAAACTACTGAAGGTGATTTAATTTCGCTTCCTCAAAAAGCAAAGAAGTATAAGAGTGCACTTTTAGGAGGTACAATATTTGGGTTGGGATGGGCTTTAGCAGGTGCATGTCCTGGTCCTATGTTTATATTACTAGGTGCTGGCTATTATTCTATAGCCATCGTATTAGTTTCTTCGATTGTAGGAACCTTTATATATGGTTTGGTTGCTGATCGACTTCCCTAAACAAGTTCAGCAGACAAACCCGCTTTTAAAAGTAATGTACAACGGGGTTCTAAATCTTTAAAAGAACCCGTTTTTACCGAACACTTTCCATTATAATGGACTATAAAAGCACATTGTTCGGCTTGTTCTAGAGTATGGTCACAATACCGTATTAGACAGTTAATCACATGATCAAATGTATTAACATCGTCATTATGTAATATAATTTGATGTTCTTTTTCGGTAAGAACATCAAATTCACCTTGCTCTTGCTCTTTTGGATTTATTGGCATCTTATTGCTTAATAAATTTAACAGCTACCCAGTCCTCTTTTTCAAAATGAGTACTATAATCTAGATTAGCTAAATTACAAACATTCTTAATATCTTCAATATCTGATGAATAGAAACCACTGAGTAAGAGGATTCCACTTTTTGAAAGACAAGAAGCATAAACAGGAATATCTTTTAGCAGAACATTTTTGTTAATATTTGCAATTATAAGGTCGTACTTCTGATCTTTTAAAAGACTAGAATCACCCTCGAAAGCAGTTAGGTTTTTACAATCATTTAAACCTGCGTTTTCTATAGTATTCTCATAACACCAAGGTTCAATGTCAATCGCATCAGCTTTAAGTGCTCCTTTTTTTAAGGCTAAGATTGCTAAAACGCCTGTTCCGCACCCCATATCCAAAACGGTAGCTTCATCAAGATCTAAATCAAGAATATGTTGTAACATCATGTAGGTAGTTTGATGATGACCCGTACCGAAACTCATTTTAGGCGTTATTATTAATTCATAATCAACTGAAATAGGATCATGAAAATCAGCTCGAACAGCGCATTTTTCTTCAATTATAATAGGCTTAAAATCGGATTCCCAAACTTCATTCCAATTTTTAGGTTCAATAGAATTAACAGTATATTGAATAGAAAAGTCTGGATTTTTTAGAAATGGTATTTGAGAAAATGCAGTCTCATTCCAATCATTTTTTGGAATATAGGCTTCCATTCCAGCTTCTGTATCAACAAAACTTTCAAACCCTATTTGAGCAAGTTCAGCTGTTAAAATTTCTGTAGTTGGCTGAACTGGCTCGAGAGTAAAAATTAATTGAACGTAGGGAGTCGACATTAAATAGACTTAATAATTGTAGTGAAGTCTGCAGCGTTAAGAGCAGCTCCCCCAATTAATCCACCGTCAACATCTTGCTTAGAAAAAATTTCTTGAGCATTTCCAGGCTTAACACTTCCACCATATAGTATAGAAACCTCATCTGCTAAAGAAGCATCATATTGATCTTGTATTAAATTTCTAATGAATGCATGCATTTCTTGAGCTTGATCTGGAGAGGCAGTCTCACCTGTTCCAATTGCCCATACCGGTTCATAAGCTAAAATAATTTTAGCCCAAGCTGATGCTTTTAAATGAAAGAGTGCATTACTAATTTGAGATTTTACAACTTCAAAGTGATTTTCTGACTTACGGTCTTCTAGTTCTTCACCAAAACAAAATATAACATCCATATCATGATCAAGAGCATTATCAACCTTCTTGGCAAGTGTAGCGTCATTCTCTCCATAATATGCTCGTCGTTCTGAATGTCCTAAAATAACTGTCTCAATTCCAATACTAGATAACATCGCTGGAGAAACCTCTCCTGTGAACGCTCCAGATTTAGCTTCATGCATATTTTGTGCAGCAACCTCAATTGAAGAATCTGAAGTTAAGGAAACTGCTTGCGCCAAATGAACATAGGAAGGTGCAACAATAACACGGGTAGAACCTAAATTACCTTGAGATTTTAAAGATTCTATTAAAGTATTTGTTTCTGAAAGATTATTATTCATCTTCCAATTTCCGGCTACAATTTTAGTACGCATAATTTTGTTATTTAATTTAATTTAATTTAATTTAAAATGGTTTTGCTTGTGGATCGATCACAACATAAAGTAAGTCAACAAAGGTATTGATAATAATGAATAAAGTTGCAATTATTAACACCGAACCCATAACGACAGGAATATCTAAAGTATTCAGGGAATTTACAATCTCTTTACCTAAACCACGCCATCCAAAAACATATTCTACAAACACTGCTCCCGCCAACATGGAAGCAAACCATCCAGATACAGCAGTGATTACCGGGTTTAAAGAATTTTTTATTGCGTGTTTATAAATTATTCTAAGGGGTGACAAACCTTTTGCTCTAGCGGTTGTTATATAATCCTGACTCATTACTTCTATTAAGCCGCTACGAACTAATTGAACTATTACTGCGAGCGGACGAATACCCAAAACAAAAGCTGGTAAAATTAAATTTTTAAGTTTTAGTTGTAGTCCCTCACCAAAATCATCCAGCTCATACAAACTCCCCGTCATATTAAGATTAGTATACTCGTTTAATAGATATCCAAAAATCCATGAAAAGAGAATTGCGCTAAAAAAAGAAGGTAAACTCATACCGACAGTACTAATCAGCTGAATGCTTGAATCAATCCAAGTGCCTTTAAAAATCCCTGAGATAACTCCAAAAACAAACCCTAAAAGAATGGCAATACATATAGAGGAAACTGCCAATAAGAAGGTATTAGGTAATGTTTCTGAAATGATTGATTTCACTTTCTTTCCTTGACGTTGGTACGATGTTCTCAAATAGGGAGTTTTTAATACGAGACTATAATTTGAAAAAGAGGTAACTAAAAAGCCTCCGTATTTTTGAGCACTATAAAAGGTAAAATCATGGGGATGATTTGAATGAAAAGACACAGGACTTAAGTCATTGAGATAAATGATGTATTGAGTTCCTATTGATTTATCAAAACCATATTTTTTTTTTACTTTTTGTAGCTGAATTTCAGTAGCATTTTGATCTAAAACCATTTGAGCTGGATCACCTGGTAATACATTAAAAAGAAAAAAAACAACTGTGGCTACTCCAAAAAGGGTAAGTATTCCGCTGACTATTTTTTTTATCAAAAAAGAAAACATGTCTAGGAGTCCAAATGAATCAGTGCAAAAACTGCATAGTTAATCATATCTTGATAGTTAGCATCAATACCCTCACTAACAATAGTTTTACCATGATTATCTTCAATTTGTTTTACTCTAAGTAATTTCTGTAGAATCAAATCAGTTAAGGAACTAACTCGCATTTCTCTCCAAGCTTCACCATAGTCATGATTTTTATCCATCATTAACTTAAAAGTTTGGTTCAAATGCTTTTCATATAATTCAGTAGCTTTTGGAGCATCTAAATCGGGTTGTTCCGCTACTCCAAGCTCTAATTGAATTAATGCCATTATGGAATAATTGATTATGCCGATGAATTCACTAACCTGACCTTCTGCAATTTTTTGCTCTTCTAAATCTTGTATACTTCTGATTCTTTGAGCTTTAATGAATATTTGATCTGTAAGTGAGGGAAGTCTAAGAATTCTCCAAGCGGAACCATAATCCTTCATCTTATTGATAAATAGCTCTTTACAGGAATTAGTAATCTGTTGATAATGTGCTTGTGTAGATTTCATAGGTATTGCAAATATGTGTAAATTTCGTTTAATTTTTTAAGTCTTTCAAATATTCCTAAAAAAGTTATTCATGAATACCAAACGCAGCATGACAATTAATTGTAGAGGGAACCTTCTTGATTTTTCAAAACCAAAAATAATGGGGATCCTTAATCTTACTCCCGACTCTTTTTTTGATGGTGGGAATTTTAATTCAATAGACCATGCAACTAAACAATGCGAAAGAATGATTCTTGAAGGCGCTGACTTTATTGACATTGGAGCAGTAAGCTCAAAGCCTGGAGCAAACCAAGTGAAGGAAAATGAAGAACTAAATCGCTTACTCCCCGTTTTAGAAAAACTAATTACTGAATTTCCTGAAATGTATTTTTCGATAGACACCTTTAGATCTAAAGTAGCATCCGAAGCTTTAGAACTTGGGGCTTCTATAATAAACGATATATCTGCAGGTGGTTTTGACTCTGAAATGTTAGCTGTGGTTGGAAGACACAAGGCTCCTTATATTGCAATGCACATGCAAGGAAAACCAAGTGACATGCAGCTGAACCCGAAATATGGGAATTTAATGGAAGAGCTTATATTTTTCTTTTCTGAAAAAATAAAAGAAGCGCATACTGCTGGGATTAATGATCTTATCATCGACCCTGGTTTTGGTTTTGGAAAAACAAAAGAACATAATTTTAACATTCTAAAGAACCTAGAAGATTTTCAAAATCTTAATACACCAGTACTTGCAGGTATTTCTAGAAAATCAATGATATACAAAACCTTGCAAGTAGATGCAGCCTCGGCATTAAACGGAACTACAGTCTTAAATACCATAGCACTATCCAAAAAAGCACAGATCATTAGAGTTCACGATGTCAAAGAAGCAAAAGAATGTATTGATTTATTAGAGGCACTTCAATAGTTTTTCTAATTTTACAAAAAACAAGACTCCATTGGAAGGTTTAAACTTTTTAGAAATAAGTTTTATTGATGTAACCGATATTATTTTGGTTGCGATTCTACTCTACTATTTATACAAATTAGTAAAAGGAACGGTTGCTATTAATATATTCCTTGGGATTGTAATTATATATCTAATTTGGGTGCTTACAGACGCACTTAATATGGACGTCTTAAGTAATATCCTCGGGAAATTTATAAGCGTAGGATTTTTTGCTCTTATTGTAGTGTTTCAACAAGAAATTAGAAAATTTTTGCTTCTCCTTGGATCTACAAATTATACCAGCAGAAAAAGTCTTTTTCGATATTTTAACTTTCTAGGCCAGGAAGACGGCGTTGTAAAACTAGATCTTGCAACACTTACCAATGCTTGTGAGAAAATGGCAAGTGAAAAAACTGGAGCTATAATAGTAATTGAACGGTCAAATTCTTTAGACTTTTTAAAGAACACCGGAGATAGAACTCAGATAGAGCTATCCTCACAAATATTAGAAACCATTTTTTTTAAAAATAGCCCCTTACACGATGGAGCAATAATTATAAAAGACAATATAATTACTGCAACAAGAGTGGTTCTTCCAGTTTCAGATTCAGAAATGATACCTAAAAAGTACGGCTTACGACACAGAGCAGGAGCTGGTATATCTGAAAAAACAGATGCTTTGGTTATAGTCGTTTCTGAACAAAGAGGCCAAATAACCTACATTAAAGACGGAGAATTTATAAACTTTACCTCTGTAGATAAACTGAAAAGGATGCTCAGCGAGGAACTATCTTTTTAGACTAGGGTCTCAGAAAACTGAACCTGATGTAATTTCTGATAATATCCTTCTTTCTTACTTAAGAGTTCTTTGTGAGTTCCTATTTCTACAATTTCACCTTTATCCATAACAACAATACGATCAGCGTTTTGAATCGTAGCCAATCTATGGGCTATTATTAATGAAGTTTTGTTTTGAGTTATGGTCTCAGTTGCATTTTGAATTAATTCTTCGGAATAAGAGTCAATTGAAGAAGTTGCTTCGTCTAACACTAAAATAGTAGGCTTTGATAAATAAGCACGTAGAAAAGCAATTAATTGGCGTTGCCCAGCAGAAAGCATAACACCCCGTTCCTTAACATTATACTGATAACCACCCGGCAATGAATTTATAAAATCATGGACCCCAATTTCTTTTGCAGCTGCTTCAACTTGATTTAAACTAATACTAGGATTGTATAGTGCAATGTTGTTATAAATCGTATCTGCAAATAAAAAAACATCTTGCAACACAACTGCTACGTGCCTTCTAAGATCTTTCAATGAATAGTCTCTAATCGAAATCCCGTCTATTTTTATATCTCCTGAATTGAATTCATAGAATCGAGACAACAAATTAATAATAGTGGACTTACCGGCTCCAGTAGCACCAACAATTGCAACGGTCTCTCCAGGATATACTTTTAGATCAATTCCCCTTAGAACCTCTTCTCCTTCAATGTAAGAAAAGTGAAGTTTCTCTAAATTAATTTCTCCCTTAATCTCTTCAACCTCGATCGTTCCATTATCTTCGATTTGACTCTCTGTTTCAAGAATTGCAAATACACGATTTGCTGCTACCATTCCCATTTGTAGAGTATTAAACTTATCTGCAATTTGACGTAAAGGTCTAAAAAGCATTTGGGAAAGTTGTATGAATAAAAATATAATCCCAAGTGTAATTGTTCCTTGGGCAATTACATTTAACCCTCCATACCAGACCAAAAGCCCAATAGTTACAGAAGTTGAAAGTTCTGCAATCGGAAAGAAAATAGAGTTAAACCATACGGTTTTAAGCCATGCTTTTTTATGCTTAGAATTAATTTCCATGAAGGTTTTCTGTTCAATAACCTCACGATTAAAGAGCTGGACAATCTTCATTCCTGAAATGCGTTCTTGAACAAAAGTATTTAAATTAGCTACCTGCTTTCTTACTTCCTCAAAAGCTTTCTTCATGGATTTTTGAAAAACCCGAGTTGCATACAGTATTACAGGTAAAACAGAAAAAACAATGAGAGACAACTGCCAATTAACATAAAGCATTACTCCTATTACGACACCCATTTTTAATAAATCGGCTATGATCATAAACAAGCCTTGACTAAAAATACTAGCAATAGTTTCAATATCACTTACCGAACGAGTAACTAATCGACCTACGGCAGAAGTATCATAATAAGCCATTTTAAAACGAATTAGTTTTTGAAATAACTCAACTCGCAGGTCCTTTACAATCATCTGACCAAGCCAATTTGCATAATAAATGAATATAAATTGAAAAAAGACTTCCAAAAATAAAGTGAGCAACATCAGCAGAGAAAAAAACTGTAAGCCTTCGTAATCTTTAGGAGTAATGTAATCATCAACAACTACTTTCAATAAATAGGGACTGAGCGTAGAGAATACAGAAAGTAAAATAGCAGAAAAAAGTACAAAATAATAAGTTAACCTATATGGATTAGAATAATCCATTAGTCTCCCAAACAATTTTAAATCGAATACTTTACCGTTAACTTTTGCCATTAATTTATATAAATATTATTGGGGTATTGAATATCGGTAAGATACAACCCATGTGCCGGAACAGAAAATCCAGCATTACTTCTTTGCTTACTTTTTATAATTTCAGCTACTTCTGCAACAGAAGTTTTGTTAGTACCTACATCTAAGAGCGTTCCCACAATTGCACGGACCATATTTCGCAAAAAACGATTGGCTGTTATGGTAAAAACATACCCTCCCTCCTTTTTGACCCACTCTGCGTGAGAAATTTCACAGAAAAAAGTTTTTACATCTGTATTGGTTTTTGAAAAAGCTTCAAAATCTTTAAACGTTTTAATTAAGTCAGCAGCTTCATTCATTTTACTTAAATCTAAAGAATCTTTTAAAACATAAGAAAGTCCATTAGAAAAAGGATTTTTCTGAACATCAATGTGATACTCATAGGTTCTAATTAGTGCGTCGAAACGTGCATGAGCATCCTCTTTTACTTTCTGAATGGAATGAATTACAATTTCTTTTTTAAGATACTGATTGAGCAAATACACCAAGTTATCATAAACCTTTTGTGGAATATCGGCATCAAAATGAGCAACCATTAGTTTTGCATGAACCCCAGTATCTGTCCTTCCAGCTCCTGTAATCTTTATTGGAATTCGCAATACGGTGGCAAGCGCCTCTTCTAGAACCTCTTGAACACTGATTGCGTTGGGTTGACATTGCCACCCATGAAAAGGGGTTCCATTGTACGCTAAACTCATAAAATACCTCACCCTACAAAGATATTAGATTTTATAGGATGAATAAATTTAAAAGAGAAAACCTTAGTTTAAATTAATAAAAATTGTGGGTTAGCTGATATTTGACTCAATCTCAGCAATAACCCTCTCCGCATCTATTTTGTTGTTAGTTAAAAAAACTTCAGCAACTAAAGGCCCTCTATGAATTTGAATTGTATACGATTCTTTAATTTTAATTACATATAAAAAAAACTACCCATACAATAGCATGAATAACATTGAAAAAGCCATTTACATTACTAAACAATATTCCAGTTGAAATTAAAAATGAACCCGTAAAAAACAGTAATTTAAAATGAGAAGGGTACTCTTTTTTTATATTCATCCGAGTTATATCAGAATATAAAATTTCCTTTGAAACATGATCTTCAAACAAACGATAATTTATTCCAGTTGAAACTATATCAATAAAAGAGTTGCAAGGGTGTTTTGCAGTATATTGCATTAGAATAAGATTTGGTTTCATAAATGTACATTAAAAACTTTACACCTAGTTGAAAAAAATATTACTTCTTTCGGATACCCATGGACATATAGACAATAGTATTTTAAAGTATGTTAAACAAGCGGACGAAGTTTGGCATGCTGGTGATATCGGAGATCTAAATGTTACTGATACCATTGAAAAACTGAAACCACTAAAAGCGGTCTATGGAAACATAGACGGGCAAGAGGCACGAGTCACTTTTCCAGAGTTTCAACATTTTTATTGTGAAAAAGTTCAGGTTTTAATGACACACATAGGTGGAAACCCGGGAAGATACAACCCAAAAGTTCGGGAGGCATTGAGTAAATCATTCCCGAAAATATTCATATGTGGACATTCTCATATCCTAAAAGTAATGCAGGATAAAAAATACAACCACTTACATATGAATCCTGGTGCTGCAGGAGTTCAAGGGTTTCATAAAATAAGAACCATGCTTCGCTTTGAAATAAATGGAGCTAAAATTGAAAATCTTGAGGCAATTGAACTTGGAATAAGGGGATCTGTGAAAGACTAACGCAAACGGTCTACAGAACGAATTAAATTTTCATCTTTTTTAATGTATTTATTAGCTACAATAAGTAAGATCCAACTTACTAAAACAGCTATAAAATGAACAGAAAAAAGACTTTGTAGCTCAAAATTTTGTGAATCATACATATACAGATGTGCTATCTCTAATGCAATTGATGCAAAAAGAATAATTCTATTCATTAAAAGTTGCAATGTGCGTTTTGAAAACAATAAAATATTAATAAAAATAAGTATTGAAAAAATATAGGGAGCAAGCGTAATTAAAGATGAAAGTTCTTGTAAACTATCCGTAATAGCAGGAGGATAAAAGAAATTTACAATCAGTATTAACATGATGTAGCACAATAAAAAAACGGTTTGGATTCTCTGAAGCATTATTTTTTTTTTCAAAATTAAAGATTTTTCGTTGGAGGTTATATTTTTTTCGTAATATTGTTATAACAATCTACTATTCCAGTAGATGTTCTTCAACAAAACATCATACTTAATCCGGATTCTACGGGAGAAGTCAATTTCACAAATAAAGAATGTACGAAATATCAGAATTAAAGAGTAAAAAACTACCTGATTTACAGGTTATTGCTAAGTCAATTGGAGTAAAAAGAATTACAGGCTTGAAGAAAATGGATTTGATTTATCAAATAATCGACTTCGTTTCAGCAAACCCAGATGCAATTAAAAAAGCTCCCAAAACAACGGAAAGTAAACTCGTTGTTAACGATGAAAAAAATGGGTCTGAACCGAAACCAACAACAAACAAGCCGAAACCACAAAAAAATAAAAAAGTAATTTCGGTTGAAAAGGAAACTTCTGAAGAAACAAAATCAGAAACCAATTCTAAGGAAAATTCAAAGCCTGAAAAAGTAAATCCACAGGATTCTAAAAAACCCGTTCATAAAGGAAACCCAAATCAAAAACAAAACGGGAATCCAAACCAGAAACAAAACGGAAACCATAAACAAAATCCAAACCAGAGAAAAAACAATAATCCCAACCAAAAGAAAGCAGATCACAATCATAACAAAGACAAGCGTAATAGATATCGTGAGCCTGATTATGAATTTGAAGGGATCATTGACTCAGAAGGTGTACTGGATATAATGTCTGAGGGTTATGGATTTTTAAGATCATCTGACTACCATTATCTTTCATCTCCAGATGACGTATACGTTTCTCAGTCACAAATACGTTTATTTGGATTAAAAACTGGAGATACAGTATTAGGTACCGTTAGACCGCCAAAAGAAGGAGAAAAATATTTCCCCCTTATCAAAGTTAATAAAATTAATGGTCTTGATCCAAAAGTGGTTCGCGATCGTGTTTCATTTGAACATTTGACTCCCCTTTTCCCACAAGAAAAATTCAAATTAGCAGAAAAACAAAGTACGATTTCTACAAGAATTATCGACTTATTCTCTCCGATTGGAAAAGGACAAAGAGGAATGATTGTTTCTCAACCTAAGACGGGTAAGACCATGTTACTTAAAGATATTGCAAATGCAATTGCGGCTAATCATCCTGAAGTCTATCAAATAATCTTATTAATTGATGAACGTCCGGAAGAGGTAACCGACATGCAACGTAATGTAAAAGGAGAGGTAGTTGCTTCAACTTTTGATGAACCAGCAGATAGACATGTAAAAGTTGCTAATATTGTTTTAGAAAAAGCAAAACGCTTAGTAGAATGTGGACACGATGTTGTTATATTATTGGATTCAATAACTCGTTTGGCCCGAGCTTACAACACCGTTCAACCTGCATCTGGAAAAATTCTAAGTGGTGGGGTTGATGCGAATGCATTACATAAACCAAAAAGATTCTTTGGTGCAGCTAGAAATATTGAAAAAGGAGGTTCTCTTTCAATCATTGCAACCGCTTTAACTGAAACCGGCTCTAAAATGGATGAAGTAATTTTTGAAGAATTTAAAGGTACTGGAAACATGGAGTTACAATTAGATCGTAAGATTTCTAATAGACGTATTTTCCCTGCAATAGATCTTATTTCTTCTAGTACAAGACGTGATGATATCTTATTAGACGAAAATACAGTACAGCGTATGTGGATTATGCGTAAGTATCTTGCGGATATGAACCCTGTGGAAGCTATGGAATTCATAAATGATAGATTTAAGAGAACTAAAAACAATGAAGAGTTCCTGATTTCTATGAATACGTAGTTTTTGATAAATTATAAATATAAAAAAGCGCTGTTTAATAACAGCGCTTTTTTTTGAACCAATTTACATTAAAAGTATCTTGAGTTAAGACCAAAAAAAGCACTATCTAATGATAGTGCTTTATATTAAAATTTTCAACTACTAGATAGCAGAAACGTGCTTAGTCAATTTAGACTTAAGGTTTGCAGCTTTGTTAGCATGAATGATGTTTCTTTTAGAAAGTTTATCTACCATAGAAATAACGCTTTTTAATAAAACATCAGCCTCTTTACGATCAGTTAATTCTTTTAACTTTTTGATCGCATTACGTGTTGTTTTGTGTTGAAAACGGTTACGTAAACGCTTCTTGTCGTTTGATCTAATTCTTTTTAATGCAGATTTATGATTTGCCATCTAAATGTTGTTTTTTTATGTGTAGCCCGTAGGGGAGTCGAACCCCTCTTTCTAGGATGAAAACCTAACGTCCTAACCGATAGACGAACGGGCCATTTTTTATGGTTGCAAATTTAAAACGAATAAATATATCTCGCAACCCTTTTCGATTAATTTTTATTGATTTTTTTAAAATATTATTTCTTTAAAAAACAGAGTGTTCTCATTTCGTTGATTAATAGGCTTTAGCAAACAAAACCCTTTGTGATGACGGATTCCCACTAAATACACAAGATCCATTTTGTAGTTCAGAATCATAAGGAATACATCTAATAGTTGCTTTTGTAAGCTTTTTTATTTGATCTTCTGTTTCTGATGTCCCATCCCAATGTGCAGAAATAAACCCTCCTTTAGTCTTTAAAACTTCTTTAAACTCATCAAAATCATTTACTTCAGTAACATGATCATTCCTAAAGTCTTTAGCTTTTGTAAAGAGTGTTTCTTGAATTTCTTTAAGTAATTCAGGGATTAATGTTGCGAGTTCATCTTGAGGAACAAATGTTTTTGATAAAGTGTCTCTTCTAGCTAATTCAACCGATTTCTTCTCTAAATCTTTGGGCCCAATAGCGATTCTCAGAGGCACTCCTTTTAACTCGTAATCATTAAATTTAAAACCAGGTTTAACATTATCACGATCATCAAATTTTACACTTACTCCAACCTGTTCTAATTCTTGTTTTATACTGTTTGCAACTACAGAAATTTCCGCCAATTGCTCCTCCCCCTTGTAAATAGGCACAATAACAACTTGTATTGGTGCTAAGTTTGGAGGTAAAACTAATCCATTATCGTCAGAATGAGTCATTATTAATGCTCCCATTAAACGAGTTGAAACTCCCCAAGAAGAGGCCCAAACATACTCTAAACCACCTTCTTTGGTTGCGTACTTCACATCAAATGCTTTTGCGAAATTCTGTCCTAAAAAATGGGAGGTTCCAGCCTGCAAAGCTTTACCGTCTTGCATTAATGCTTCAATGCAATACGTCTCCTCTGCTCCTGCAAAACGTTCACTTTCTGACTTTACCCCTTTTATAACAGGAATTGCCATGAAGTTCTCCGCAAAATTTGCATAAACATCATTAATTAAAAGTGTTTCTTCTAATGCTTCTTCCCTAGTTGCATGAGCCGTGTGACCTTCTTGCCATAAAAACTCAGCCGTTCTTAAGAATAAACGGGTGCGCATTTCCCAACGAACTACATTTGCCCATTGGTTTATTTTAATTGGTAAGTCTCTATATGATTGAATCCAGTTTTTATAGGTATTCCATATGATTGCTTCACTGGTCGGACGAACTACAAGCTCTTCCTCAAGCTTAGCTTCAGGATCAACCATCAACTTTCCTTCTGCATCTGGATTGTTCTTAAGTCGATAATGAGTCACCACTGCACACTCTTTCGCAAAACCCTCAGCATTTTTTTCCTCTGCTTCAAAAAGACTCTTGGGAACAAAAAGAGGGAAATAAGCATTTTGATGACCTGTTTCCTTAAATTTTTTGTCCAACTCAGCTTGCATCTTTTCCCATATAGCAAAACCATAGGGTTTAATTACCATACATCCTCTTACTGCAGAGTTTTCAGCTAAATCAGCTTTATTCACTAATTCGTTATACCACTTAGAATAATCTTCCGAGCGTTTAGTTAGTTTTTTTGACATTGTTTTATAATCGTGTTAAACTAGAAATTTCACTAGAGAATTAAAGTACAAAACTAATTATTTTAGTTCTGATTATGCTATTAATATCTGAATGTTATCCGAAATAAATTCCTTCCTATATTCAAGGACCTAGTATGTATACAGAAAATATTGAAACATAACTTCAAGTATACTTTAACATTTTTTTATTTAAAGATTAAATCAATAGGAATTTAACAGGGGAAATAGGTTCCTTTTTAAATAATAATTTTTGTGGCACAGAATTTGAAATAACATTAACAGAAACAATTTCTAAAAGAAATTATTTTAAATTACTTTTGTATAACAACTAAAGCTAATCCTTATGAAAAATCATGTATCACTTTCTACTTTAAGAGTAACATTACTTCTTTCTATTGTATTGATTCTTCATTCGTGCGGTAGCTTTCAGCCGACATCGCAATACGCAATCGATGGGATATATGGGAGTGATCAAAATTCTGTAAAAGCCTCACCATCGGAAGTTGTTTCTAGTAATTCTGCTAACACTCAATTTATAGACCAGGATTCAAATCAATACAACTGGGATGATAATGTAGACGGATTGTATTTCACGGACACAAACAGTTATGTTGGAGGTGCATTAAACACCACTCAAGGAACTTTAGGTCAATGGGGAAGTAATCCGCAAAACACTAATATTTACTTCTTAGGAAGCCCAGTTGACTATAATCTAGGGTATTTAAGATTTGATCCATATTTCAATAACGGCTTTATCTTTGGAAATTTTAATAGAGGATTCTTTGGGAATAATGCGAGTTTATATAACCCGTATCGATGGGGATTTTATAATCCACACTTCTCCTCTTTTCCATACGCGTACTTTAACCCATATTTTGGAAATTATTACGGATTTAATGGTTTTAATCGCTTCAATGGATTTAATTACTTCAATCAATTCAACAGAAACGGAAATAGAATCGTTAATAATCGTATCCTTCCTGTAAGAAGAGCTCTATCTAAATCTAGAAGAGGCAAAGACGAAACCAATAGCAATAATATTAGAGGGACTAGAACTTCTGCAACGTCTACAAGAAGAGGAAATATAAATTCTAGAAGCAATAAGGTTGATGTACCAACAGTTATCAGTTCTGGAAGAAATACTGCAAATCCTGAGGCGAATAAAGAAGAACGTCTCCGCGAATATGCAAGAAGATATATAACTTCTAGACAAAGTAACAACGCTACTCCTCCTAGAGAAATACGTTTCAATCTTAACAGTAGAGCTAACACCAATGAATCGAACAAAAGAATTCGACCTAGCTCAAGCTCTTCTAGAAGTACAACTAGGAGTTCTGAACCTTCTTTTAACAGTTCAAGATCATCTAGTTCAAACTCTAGCGCAAGAAGTAGTAGTTCTTCTTCCAGATCGAGCTCAAGATCAGTTAGTTCAAAT
Source organism: Candidatus Arcticimaribacter forsetii (assembly GCF_910589745.1). Classification (GTDB taxonomy): domain Bacteria; phylum Bacteroidota; class Bacteroidia; order Flavobacteriales; family Flavobacteriaceae; genus Arcticimaribacter; species Arcticimaribacter forsetii. The sequence continues at coordinate 905,456 of NZ_OU342399.1, read as the reverse complement.
AGAAGAAATTAATCAATTTAAACATACTTAAGAATTTAATATGAATCATTTATATAGAGCCATAGTTTTGCTTTTTTTTACCACCTCTGTCAGCGGTCAAACACTAGAAGACGTTCTAAGATATAGCACTACAAATCAGAATGGAACTGCCCGTTACAACGCTATGGGAGGTGCTTTTGGAGCCCTTGGAGGGGATTTTGGAGCGATTGCAAACAACCCTGCAGCCAGTTCTGTTTTTGAAATAACTGAGTTTGGAATTACTGCAAGTTCCATTAAAAATATAAATAATACAGATTATTTGAACACTAATTATGTTACCGATAATCGTGATTTAGATTTTGATCAAATGGGGTTTGTTTTGGTATTGAAAAATACAGATGACAGCCCTTGGTCAAAAATAAGTTTTGCTTTTAATTTTCAGAAAACAGCAAACTTCAACAACAATTTTGAAGCCGAAGGTTATAATACAAGTGGAATTGATGAGTATTTCCTCAATAATGCTCAAGGTTTTGCTCTTGAAAATTTTCAATTGATAGATGATGAAAATGATTCCGATTTGTATGGATTTCTAGCAAGTGAATTTGGTTACAGTGCTCAGCAGGGATTTTTAGGGTATCAATCTTATGTGATTGAAGCTGATGAGGATACGCCGATTAATACTTCCTATTATAGCAATGTAGCTCCAGGAGCAGGTGGATTTTTTCATGAATATGTTACGAATAGAACTGGAGGAATAAAAAAATACACCTTTAATGCAGGTGCTGTGCTTAATAACAAACACCATTTTGGATTGAATATTAATTCACATAACTTAGAATATAGAGAATCTACCAACTTCTATGAAAGTAACTATTCTGATGATTCTAATATCAGTGCTCTGAGGTTTAACAATGAGTTGTACACTTTTGGTAAAGGGGTTTCTTTTCAGCTTGGGGTTATTTCAAAATTAAATAATAATATACGTCTTGGATTGAGTTATGAAAGCCCAACTTACTTTAGTTTATTAGAAGAAACTAGACAATTCATTGTTACTAATACAGAGAGGAACATAACTATAGAACCGAATGTAATAAATGAGTATCCAGCATACAGGTTTAATACACCTTCTAAATACAATGGGAGTATTGCATATGTTTATGGAAAGAAAGGGCTTCTAAGTTTAGATTACACCCAAGTAAATTATGACAAATCGAAATTTAACGAGCCAAATGATACTTATTTGAATAATCAAAATTCACTAATTACCAGTAATTTAGACTCCTCTGGGATTTTAAAAATTGGAGGAGAATATCGTTTTGGAAATTATAGCATAAGAGGAGGTTTTATAGAAGAAGGAGCATCATTGAAAACATTTGACAATAGCCGAACTTCTAAGAGTATAGGCGCTGGAATTAATTTCGGAGGAAGTACATTAGATTTGAGTATTGTAAGCAGTGAGCGAATAAACCAACAGCAGTTATTTTCAACTGGCTTAATAGACAAATTTGACTTAAAGAAAGAAGTTTTAACGATTGGATTAACCTATTCCTTAAAGTTCTAGATAAAACCTGTTGTCTAAATAACAAGTTGCCTTAAAAAATGTGGCATAAATGTTTATCTTTGCTTTACTTAAATAATCTATGAAAGTTAATAATTCCCTTGAAGAAAAGATCGACATCTATGGTGACGATCATGTTGGTAGTAGTGCAATAACTCCGTTAAGACCTGATGCTTTTGAACTTAGCAACCCTAAAAAAATCGAAATGATTGAAGAAAAGGTTGGTGAAATTCTAGAAATCTTAGGTATGGATTTGACAGATGACAGTATTAAAGGAACTCCAAAAAGAGTTGCTAAAATGTATGTCAACGAAATTTTTAGCGGACTTCATCCAGACAACAAACCAAAAGCATCGACTTTTAGTAACAATTACAAATACGGGGAAATCCTTGTAGAAAAGAACATAACTGTTTACTCTACTTGCGAGCATCATTTACTTCCAATAGTAGGAAAAGCACATGTAGCCTATATTTCTAAAGGCACTGTTGTTGGTTTGTCTAAAATGAATAGAATCGTTCAATACTATTCTCAACGCCCACAGGTTCAAGAACGTTTAACGTTACAAATTGTTGACGAATTGAAAAAAGTACTTGGTACTGAAGACGTGGCCTGTGTAATTGATGCTAAACATTTATGTGTTAATTCAAGAGGAATAAAAGATATAAGTAGTAGCACAATCACTTCCGAATTTGGAGGAGCATTTAAAACTAAAGAAACAAAGCGCGAATTTTTGGATTATATCCAACTCGACACAGAATTCTAATGCAGCAACTTTCTGTATACAATTCCTTAAGTGGAAAAAAAGAAGTTTTTAAACCAATTACACCTAATTATGTTGGAATGTATGTTTGTGGACCTACTGTTTACAGCAACGTTCATTTAGGTAATTGCCGAACTTTTATGTCTTTTGATTTAATCTTTAGATACCTTAAGCACTTAGGTTATAAAGTAAGATACGTAAGGAACATAACAGATGCAGGTCACTTAGAGAATGATGCAGATGAAGGTGAAGATCGAATCGCAAAAAAAGCACGTTTAGAGTCTATTGAACCCATGGAAGTAGTTCAACGATATACAGTTGACTTCCATGAAACATTAGCCAAATTTAACAACCTCCCTCCGAGTATAGAGCCAACTGCTACTGGTCATATTATTGAACAAATAGAAATAATAAAATCAATACTGGACAAAGGATTTGCTTACGAGATCAACGGTTCTGTATATTTTGATGTTCTGAAATACAACGAATCACATAACTACGGAAAACTCAGTGGTCGCAAAATAGAAGATCTAATTCACAACACTAGAAGTCTTGAGGGACAAACTGATAAAAAAAGCCCACAAGATTTTGCCTTATGGAAAAAAGCGGAACCAAAACACATCATGAGATGGCCGTCACCATGGAGCGATGGATTTCCAGGCTGGCACCTAGAGTGTACCGCAATGAGTACAAAATATCTCGGAAATCAGTTTGATATACATGGAGGTGGAATGGATCTTAAATTTCCACACCACGAATGTGAAATTGCTCAGGCAGAATCTATGACTAATGAAGCTCCTGTGAACTACTGGCTACATGCCAACATGTTAACGCTTAATGGCCAAAAAATGGCAAAGTCAACTGGCAATAATATTTTACCCGAAGAAATGTTTTCCGGTGAAAACAAAATTTTCAGTAAAGCTTTTTCTCCTGCTGTTGTTCGATTTTTCTTATTGCAAGCTCATTATAGAAGTATTGTAGACCTAAGTGAAGATGCACTTCTTGCTTCCGAAAAAGGGTTTAATAGACTTCAAGAGGGAATTCAAACCCTAAAAAAAATAACTACCTCTAACAAAACAGAAGGATTCGACTATGAACTTTGGGAAACCAAATGTTATGCTGCAATGAACGATGACTTTAACAGCCCAATACTCATAGCACAACTTTTTGATGCAATTAAATTTATAAATGCTGTTGGTAACGGAGCAGCTTCGATATCTGCTGTAGATCAAGAGAAATTATTAGATACAATATTAATTTTTGTTGAAGAGGTAATGGGCATTACTCTTAATGAAAATGAAAATAAGTCTTCTATTACAGCAGCTTTAGAAGGTACAATTTCAATGTTAATTGATATCCGAAAAACTGCTCGAGACAATAAAGACTTTGCAACATCTGACAGAATACGGGATGAACTTCTGGCTCTTGGAGTTCAATTAAAAGACGGAAAAGACGGAACTGGCTTTAGTATTTAAAAGAAAGGCCATGAAAAGAATATTAATTCTACCCTTTGTCTTGTTAATAAAATTTTACCGGTCTTTTATATCTCCTTTTACTCCCGCAACTTGCCGTTATAGTCCCACCTGTTCTCAATATGGATTAGAAGCTTTTGAAAAACACGGCCTTTTCAAAGGGTTTTATTTAACTATTAAAAGAATTTTGAGTTGTCATCCTTGGAGTAAAGGCGGATTTGATCCGGTTCCATAAATTAATATTAAGTAATAAATTTTAGGTACTTTTAACCATCAAAATTAATAATATGTTTTTTTCAAAAATACACTGGGCGCCAACAGAAACTTTATTTAAAATAGGGTCTTTCGGGATACACTATTACAGCCTGATGTTTGTTATAGCGTTTTCATTTGGACTTTATCTCATGAAAAAAATATATGAAAAAGAAAAAGTGTCGACGGAATATGTAGAACCTCTACTTTTTTATGTAGTTATTGCTACTTTGTTAGGAGCCCGTTTGGGAGAGGTCTTTTTTTACAATTGGGGGTACTATCAAAATCATATTATAGAAATTCTATTACCTATAAAAGAACTTGATAATGGGGATTATAAATTTACAGGCTTCAGAGGATTAGCTAGTCATGGAGCCGCAATTGGGATTTTAATCGGTTTATACTTATATCAGAGAAAATACAACTACAAACCTCTGATATGGATATTAGATCGTTTGGTTATTCCTGTTAGTATAGGAGCAGCATTTGTTCGTATAGGAAACTTTTTTAATTCCGAGATTGTAGGAAAATATACTGGAAATAACTTTGGCGTTGTGTTCGATAACAGAAGAGAAATAGCCCCAAGGCATCCCGCTCAATTGTATGAAGCTATTGGATATATCGCATTATTCTTTTTACTTAGATATTTGTATAAAAACAAAATTAACCGCAATAATGGTTATTTATTTGGTGTATTCTTTGCTGTACTTTTCAGTGTTCGATTTTTGGTGGAATTTGTAAAAGTTAGTCAAGGAGGTTTTGAAACATTCGCTCCTATTCTTTCTACGGGTCAATGGTTGAGTATTCCTATGATTCTTTTTGGATTGTTCTTTGTGTTTAGAAAAACTGAATTAAAATAAAGAATTTTCCATGGATACACTCGAAAAACTACGTTTTCCTATTGGTAAATATGAATGGTCAACTGAACCACCATCTGAAGATAAAAAAATCAAACTTTTAGCGACCCTAAAAGAGATTCCTACCTTATTGAGAGAGGAAACTAAAGACTTAACTTTCGATCAATTACAGACACCCTATCGAGAAGACGGATGGACAATAGCTCAAGTAGTTCATCATCTTGCAGATAGTCATACTCATGCCTACCTAAGATGTAAGCATGCATTACTCGAAAATACTCCAAGCATAAAAGATTATGCAGAAGTAGACTGGGCTAACTTAGAAGATGCTCGTGAGATAGACCTTTCCTCTAGTTTATTAATCCTTGAAGGGGTTCATAACCGCTGGATTACATTTTTTAATTCTCTTACAGGAGAACAATTTAAACGTGAATATCTGCATCCAGAACGTTCTAAAAAATATCCGATTTATGTTGTTATGGAGCTATATACTTGGCACAGCCTCCACCATCTAGAACATATTCGTGTCTTAAAAAATAAAAAAGGCTGGTAACCTTTAATTTTCTTTTATTGAATATTATTTTTAAAAGCGTTAGGAATATCATAAAAAAAAATCACGGCTTACACCGTGATTTTTTTTTATTAAAACTTGAAATAAAGTTTTTTATTCCTCTGTCTTATCGTTTTGTGTGTCATACATTACAGGAGTTGCAATGAACACAGAACTATATGTACCAACAATAACTCCCACGATTAATGCAAACATAAACCCTCGGATGGACTCTCCTCCAAAGATGAAGATTGCAAGTAATACCAATAAGGTTGTTAAAGATGTATTTAACGTTCTACTAAGTGTACTATTTAATGCAGAATTAACTGTAGTGTTTAATTTCCATTTTGGGTGGTCATTAGTAAACTCACGAATACGGTCAAACACAACAACCGTATCATTCAATGAATATCCAATTACAGTTAGTATTGCAGCAATAAATGCTTGATTAATTTCCATACTAAAAGGCATTATAGAATAAGTAAGAGAAAATATACCTAATACAATTAATACATCATGGAATACAGCCGCTACAGCTCCTAGAGAAAATTGCCATTTACGGAAACGCAATAGTATATATAAAAACACAACAATTAAAGACCCTATAACTGCTAAATATGAATTCTTCTTGATATCATCTGCAATTGTTGGCCCTACTTTAATAGAAGACATAATACCAACTGTTTTATCTTCAGCACCATTAACAAATTGATCATAAGTTATTCCAGCGGGTAAATAAGCTTGTAAACCTGCGTATAATTTTTCATAAATTTCTACGTCAACTTCTGAACCTTCTTCATCTACTTTAAACTTGGTTGTGATTTTCAATTGATTATCCTCACCAAAAGTTTTTGCTTCGATACTACCAAAAGCATCTGTAAGAACATTTTCTATTTCAGTAGGATTAACAATCTTATCAAATCGAACCGTATATGAACGTCCTCCAACAAAATCAACCCCTTGGTTTAAACCATTAATTGAAAGTGAAATAAGACTTGAAACGATTAAAATACTCGATACGATATAAGCTGTTTTCCTTTTTTCAAGAAAAGAAATACTCATGCTTTGGAAAAGTCCTTTTGTTGCAGAAGTAGCAAATGAAACTGCCTTTCCTTTAACAGATCGACCGTCAATTAATAACCTTGTAATGAAAATTGCAGTAAATAAAGAAGTTGCAATACCAATTAATAAAGTAGTTGCGAAACCTTTAATTGGTCCCGTTCCAAATACAAATAAGATTAATGCTGTTAAACCTGTTGTAATGTTTGCATCTAAAATTGAAGATAACGCGTTGTCAAAACCGTCAGCAACCGCTTTAAGTTGTCCTTTACCTTTCTTCAATTCTTCTCTAATTCTTTCGAAAATTAGTACGTTAGCATCAACAGATATACCTATTGTTAAAACAATCCCTGCAATTCCAGGAAGTGTTAATACAGCTCCAAGACCAGCAAGAATTCCGAAAATCAATAAAATATTCAATACCAATGCAACATCCGCATAAATACCCGATGATCCATAATAGAAAATCATCCAAAGTAAAACTATTAATAAAGCTATACCGAAAGAATATATTCCGCTTTGAATAGCTTCTTTCCCTAAAGACGGTCCTACAATCTCTGATTGAATAATATCAGCAGAAGCTGGTAATTTACCTGCACGTAAAACATTGGCTAAGTCGATTGCTTCGTTTATAGTAAAGTTTCCAGAAATTTCTGAACGACCTCCAGAGATAGCTCCTTTAGAAACTCCGGGAGCAGAATAAACTATGTTATCTAAAACGACAGCAATGTTACTACCCTCTCTTGAAGCTTTTCCTGTCATATTTTCCCAGATACGAGCTCCTTTAGTATCCATTTGCATAGAGACTGCAGGCTGACCTAATTGGTCGTACGTATTGAATGCGTCAACAATTACACCACCACTTAGAGGAGGAAGTCCTTCTCTATTTGATTTTAAAATATATAGATCTACAATTTCTGAGTTCTCTTGTTCAATTCCCCAAGCAAATTTAATATAACGATACTGTTGTGGTAATAATCTTCTAACCTCAGGAAGGTCTAGGTAACCCATAACAGTTTGCATATCCTTTTTGGCGAATTGAGCTAAAATTGGTCCTCCTTGGTATCCGTATCCTTTAACAAGATCTAAAAGAGGATTACCAACTGCTAAAGAAGCAGAATCTTTCGCTTCAACGTCTGCTAATAAATCATCAATTGCAGAAGATTCTGTTTCCTTTTTGTCGTTTTGAACTCCTTTTTCAATTAATAAATTATTTGCTGCATAAAGGAAGTTAGTAAACTGTTCGTTTTTATACGTTTCCCAAAATTCTAATTGAGCTGTACTTTGTAATAATTTCTTAACACGTTCCACATCTCTAGCACCTGGAAGTTCCACTAAGATTCTTCCTGAAGTACCAAGACGTTGGATGTTTGGTTGCGTCACACCAAATTTATCAATACGCTTTCTTAAAACTTCAAAGGCAGAAACAATAGATTCATCAATTTTACGACGAATAATAGGTTGAACTTGCTCATCGGTCATCTCAAAATTTATAACATCACTTAAAGTTCTGTTTGCGAAAATATCAGGATTAGCAAGGGTTACTTCACCCTTGATTGCATCAAAAGCAGTGAAAAAAGATTCAACATATGGAACATCTGTGCTCTTTTGAAGAATATCAGCATCGTCAAGAGCTTTATTGAACGTTGGATTTTTTGTGTAATCCGTCAATCCTTTTAAAATATCTTTTACTGAAATCTGAAGAATTACATTAATCCCTCCTTTCAAGTCAAGACCTTTGTTCAACTCTTTCCCTTTGGCATCATTGTATGAAGTAAATCCATAAAGAGGAAGATTTCCGATTGAATCTAGATAGTTAGTTTCGATTTGTTCTCTTAGCGTAACATAGTCCGCTTGATCTTCAGAAATTCTATTGATCGCGTATGAAGCAGCTTTATCTTCTTGCTCACTTGATATGAAAGTAAACGAAAGTTGATAGATACTTACGATTCCAAAAAGGATTCCAAAAACTTTTATTAGTCCGTTATTCTGCATTAGTTTGATTTTTAAGCGTGTTAAAGGCGAGCAAATATAAAATATAAGCTAAGATTTAACAACTTTATGGGATTGTTTTGTATGCAAAAAAACCGCCAAACAGGCGGTTTTTTATAATTTAGAGTTTTTTTTTACAAATTACTCGCTAAAGCGTCGTTCATGGCACGAACAGCTTGAGCACTTTTTTTGAATTTCTCTTGTTCAGATTCATCTAAATGAATGTCTAAAATTTCTTCTACTCCATTCTTACCTAGAATACAAGGAACTCCGATACAAATATCATTTTCACCATATTCACCTTCTAATAGAACAGAACAAGGAATCATTCTTTTTTGATCATTAACGATACTATCAACTAAATAAGCTACAGAAGCCCCTGGCGCGTACCAAGCAGAAGTTCCTAATAACTTAGTTAATGTTGCACCACCAACCATAGTAGCTGCGGCAACTTCTTCTAATTCTGAAGAAGACAAATGTTGGCTAACTGGAGTTCCATTATAACTCGCTAAACGCGTTAAAGGGATCATGGTTGTATCTCCATGTCCTCCAATAACCATCCCTTGAATATCGTTTGCAGGTTTGTCTAAAGCTTTTGATAAATAGGTCTTAAATCTTGAACTATCAAGCGCACCACCCATACCAATTATTCTATTTTTTGGCAAACCAGTAGCTTTTAAAGCTAAATAAGTCATCGTATCCATTGGATTAGAAACAACAACGATGATTGTATCTGGAGAATGAGCCAATACACTTTCTGCAACAGATTTTACAATTCCAGCATTGATTCCAATTAATTCCTCACGAGTCATTCCTGGTTTTCTAGGGATCCCAGAAGTAATTACAACAACATCACTACCAGCTGTTTGACTGTAATCGTTTGTTACACCTGTTATTTTGGTATTGAAACCTAAAGTTGTTGCAGTTTGAGTAAGATCAAGTGCTTTACCTTCGGCAAAACCTTCTTTGATATCTAATAATACAACCTCACTTGCAATTCTTTTAATTGCAATGTATTCAGCACATGAAGCTCCAACATTTCCGGCTCCTACTATGGTTACTTTCATAATCTAATTTAAATATTAATAAAATTTTATGACTCCCTCTCTTAGGCGTCTATATTTGCATAAATAGCGTTTTTCTCTATAAATTCTCTTCTCGGCGGAACTTCATCACCCATTAGCATTGAGAATACTCGATCTGCTTCTCCACCATTATCTATAGTTACTTGACGTAATGTTCTAAATTCTGGATTCATTGTTGTATCCCACAATTGTTCTGCATTCATCTCTCCAAGACCTTTGTATCGCTGAACCGATGCTCCTTGCCCGAAAGACTCCATTAATGTTTCACGCTCTTGATCACTCCAAGCATATTGTTTTTTGGCTCCTTTTTTCACTAAGAATAAAGGTGGGGTTGCAATATATACATATCCAGACTCTACCAATTCACGCATATAACGGAAAAAGAAGGTCAAAATAAGAGTTGAAATGTGACTCCCATCTACATCGGCATCACACATGATGACTACTTTATGATAACGAAGTTTAGATAAATTTAAAGCTTTACTGTCTTCTTCTGTACCAATAGTAACTCCGAGAGCAGTATATATATTTCTAATTTCTTCGTTCTCAAAAACCTTGTGTTGCATGGCCTTTTCAACGTTTAAAATCTTGCCTCGCAAGGGTAAAATAGCTTGGAAATTTCGATCTCGTCCTTGCTTGGCTGTTCCTCCTGCCGAATCTCCCTCGACTAAGAATACTTCACATGCTGTAGGATCTTGTTCGGAACAATCAGAAAGTTTACCCGGTAAGCCTCCTCCACTCATTACTGTTTTACGTTGAACCATTTCACGGGCTTTACGCGCAGCATGGCGAGCTTGAGCAGCTAAAATTACTTTTTGAACGATTATCTTCGCATCGTTCGGATGCTCCTCCAAATAGTTTTCAAGCATCTCAGAGACCGCTTGTGAAACCGCTGAAGTAACTTCTCGGTTACCTAATTTAGTTTTAGTCTGTCCTTCGAATTGAGGTTCGCCAACTTTTACTGAAATGATGGCTGTTAATCCCTCGCGAAAGTCATCACCACTAATATCAAATTTTAATTTGTCTAGCAATCCGGAACCATCAGCATACTTTTTCAAAGTTGAAGTCAATCCTCTTCTAAAACCAGCTAAATGTGTTCCTCCTTCGTGGGTATTGATATTGTTTACATAAGAATGTAAATTCTCTGAATAGGAGGTATTGTAAATCATTGCAACCTCAACAGGAATTCCATTTTTTTCACCTTCAATCGAAATTACTTCTTGTATGATTGATTCACGAGAAGAATCTAAGAAACGTATGAATTCTTTTAAACCTTCTTCCGAATGAAAAACATCTTTAATAAAAGCTCCTTTCTCATCTTTATTACGACGATCCTCGAGTATGATTGTGATCCCTTTATTCAAATATGCAAGCTCACGCATTCTATTTGCAAGGGTCTCATAATTGTATTCTAATACTTGTTGGAAAATCTCTGGATCAGGCTTAAAAGTAACTGAAGTTCCTCTTTTGTCGGCCGTACCTATTTCTTGTACAGGTGCTTGAGGCTTTCCTCTTTCGTAAACTTGCTCGTATATTTTACCTTCTAGATAAACTGTAGCTGTTAATTTTTCAGATAAAGCATTGACACAAGAAACTCCTACTCCGTGCAAACCACCAGAAACTTTATAAGAATCTTTATCGAATTTACCACCTGCTCCAATTTTAGTCATTACAACCTCAAGGGCAGAAACACCTTCTTTTTTATGCATTCCAATTGGAATACCTCGACCATTATCTTCGGTTGTAACCGAATTATCTTCATTTATGGTCACTGATATTTGATTACAATGTCCAGCTAAAGCTTCATCAATGGAGTTATCGACTACCTCATAAACCAAATGATGTAAACCTCGAACACCGACATCTCCAATATACATTGAAGGTCGCATTCTAACGTGTTCCATTCCCTCTAAGGCCTGGATACTATCTGCTGAATATTGTTGTTTTTTTTCTTCTTCGCTCATTGCTTAAATTAATTAAGAATTTGAAAATTCTGAGTACTTCCAAATATACGAAAACAGCTTCTGTTTTGTTGGGTAAATACCATTCTAAACCCTCGAAGTTATTAACATTTTGTGAAAAAAATTGCTAGTGAAGTTACCTAAAAAACCCTCAAACAAATTGAGGGTTTAAAAAGTTTATAATTTGAATATTTAATAAGCGTCGTCGTGTACTTTAGCAACTGCTCGACCGCTTGGATCATTCATATTTTTGAATGCTTCATCCCACTCTAAAGCAACTGGAGTACTACAAGCCACAGACGGCACAGAAGGCACACATAAAGCAGCTGTTTCGCTTGGGAAATGCTCTTCAAATATGGAGCGGTAATAAAACTCTTCTTTATTTTGGGGGGTTTGTACTGGGAATCTGTGATGAGCATTCTTAATTTGTTCATCTGACACATTTTGCTCGACAACTTCCTTGAGGGTATCGATCCAGTCGTACCCAACTCCATCTGAAAATTGCTCTTTTTGTCTCCATGCAACACTCTCCGGTAAATATTTTTCGAATGCCTTACGAATTACCCATTTCTCCATACGGTCTGAAGTAATCATTTTATCCGATGGATTAATGCGCATTGCTACATCCATAAATTCTTTATCTAAAAAAGGAACTCGACCTTCAATACCCCATGCAGCTAAAGACTTGTTAGCTCGCAAACAGTCGTACTGGTGAAGTTTATCTAATTTACGTACTGTTTCTTCATGAAAATCTTTTGGTGTTGGAGCTTTATGAAAATATAAATAACCTCCAAATAATTCATCTGCACCTTCTCCAGAGAGAACCATTTTTATACCCAATGCCTTTATAGCTCTTGCCATAAGATACATTGGAGTGGAAGCTCTAATTGTTGTAATATCATATGTTTCTAGGTGATATACAACATCTCTTATCGCATCCAAGCCTTCTTGGATTGTGAATTTTATTTGGTGGTGTACTGTATCTATATGTTTAGCAACCTTAGCTGCTGCTGCTAGATCAGGAGAACCTTCTAATCCAACTGCAAAAGAGTGCAACTGGGGCCACCATGCGTCTTGATCTCCCTCAGACTCGATTCGTTTAGCCGCATACACTTTTGCTAATGCAGAAGTAACAGACGAATCTAGTCCCCCAGAAAGCAATACACCATAAGGAACATCACTCATTAACTGACGACGAACTGAAGAAGCCAAAGCGTCATGTAGATCCTCTATACTTGTCTCGTTATCTTTTACAGCATCATATTCCATCCAATCTCTAGAATACCACTGAACTGGAGCATCAGATCCGCTAACCAAATAATGACCAGGAGGAAATAATTCTATTTTAGAACACACTCCTTCCAGCGCTTTAAGTTCGGAAGCAACATAAAAAGTACCGTTTTGATCCCATCCCATATATAAAGGAATTATTCCCATATGATCTCTGGCAATAAAATATTCGTCCTTTAGAGTGTCATATAAAGCAAAACCAAAAATACCATTCATTTCATCTACGAATGAAGGTCCTTTTTCTTGGTAAAGTGCTAAAATAACTTCACAGTCAGATTCTGTTTGAAAATTATATTTCCCTTCAAACTGAGCACGTAACTCTTTGTGGTTATAAATTTCACCATTTGCCGCTAGAATATATCTTCCATCCTCACTAAAAAGAGGTTGATTTCCAGAGGTTGGATCTACAATTGCAAGACGCTCATGCGCCATAACAGCTTTTTCATTTGAGAAAATCCCGCTCCAGTCTGGACCACGATGTCTTATGTTTTTTGACATCCCGAGTACTTGAGGACGTAATTCACTTGATGATTGCTTTAATTCAAAGGCACAAACTATACCACACATAATTATTAATTTTAACCAAATGTACTCCTAAATTAACTTAATTAAATCAGAAAAACACTTTTAGTTAATAAAATCAATATAAATGCATTATTTTAAATAAAAATTAAAGTTGTTGGTTTAAAAATACCCAGATTTCAAAAAAAAATCAACAGACGATTTATTTAGGAGCTCTATAGACCATATCTCCGTTTAAGATTGTAGCTAAAACTTCAACATCCGGGATTTCATTAACATCAATTTTCATGATGTCTTTTTTAAGAATAACCAGATCTGCTACTTTTCCTATTTCAATACTTCCTTTTATTTCTTCCTCAAAATTAGCATGAGCGGCCCAGATAGTCATTCCTTTTAGTGCTTCAGGTCTTGTTAAAGCATCTTCCATTTGAAAACCTCCTTCCGGAAGTTGATTTTCTGTAGTTCTAGCTACAGCAGCAAAAAATGTTTTTAAAGGGCTTACATGCTCAACAGGGAAATCTGTCCCTAAAGCTACTTTTCCAGACCAATCTAATAAACTCTTGTATGCATAAGCACCTTGAATTCGTTCTTTACCCAAACGTTCATCAGCCCAAAACATATCACTAGTTGCATGTGTAGGTTGAATAGAGGGGATTATTTTACTCCCAAAAAACTGCCTGTCTTCTTTAGTAACCACCTGAGCGTGTTCTATTCTCCATCGCGGATCTTCATTCGTTGTTAGTGCCTTTTTGTATGCTTTTAAAACTTCATAGTTGGCCGCATCCCCAATTGCATGGGTATTCATTTGAAATCCATTTTTAGCTAAAACATCGGCTAAGGAAATAATTTCATCAACTGGAGTTACATAGGAACCACGATTTCCATGGTCGTCCGAATAATCTTCTTTCAATGCTGCACCTCTACTACCTAGAGCGCCATCAGCATATACTTTAACAGAACGAATATTCAAACGTTCGGTTTGAACCTTTCCCTTCTTTAAATAATACTCCAGATTCTGAGGAGTATTACTGATCATTCCATATACTCTAATATTTAAAATATCTTCTTCGTGTAAGCGCTCAATCAATTCAAGTTGTTCTTTATCTAATCCTGCATCATCTACTGTAGTTAAACCGTTTTGGAAACATATTTCTTGAGCAGCTAACAAAGCTTGCTCCTGTTGTTTGACCGTTGGTTTTGGCAAAGCAGCATACACAGGATCCATTGCATTATCGATTAAAACACCCGTTAAAGCACCCTTAACTCGTACCACAACGCCTCCTTCAATTTCAGTTTTATCATCGATTCCAGCTAAATCAAGTACCTTTTGATTTACCAAAAGCGCATGTCCGTCAACCCTTTTAATTGCAATCAGCTCTGTAGGGAATTTTTGATCTAAAATTTCTTTTGTTGGATATTCTTTTACCTCCCAAGTATTCTGATCCCAACCCTGTCCTAAAACAGGAACTCCAGGATGAGTTGCTATATATTCACTTATTTTTTCTACAACTTCATCAAAGCTTTTGGTTCCACTTAAATCTAATTGTTCTTGTAACAAACCAAAATTATAAAAATGACAATGTGCATCTATAAATCCAGGATAGACAGGAAAACCATTTAAATCAACTACACTTTTGGCATCGTACATTTCCAGAAGGTCCTCTCCCCCTACAGCAATAAATTTTCCGTTTTTTACAACCAATGCAGTTGCTTTATCAAATTCCTTATTAACAGTATAAATGTCTGCGTTATGGATAATTAAATCAGCATCATTAGAGGTACATCCAATCAAAAAGAGGAAACAAAAACTTAAAAGGGTAGCTTTTTTCATTTAAATAGTTTAATAAGAAACAAATGTAAGCTAAAACAATATTAAGAGAATTAAGAAGGTTTATAAAGTTTCAAACAAAACTTTTAATTCAACATTTAATGCATTTGATATTTTAAACATGGTCTTGATGGTCGGATTTGTTCTTCCGGCTTCTATTCTCTGAAGCGCACTCTCCTCCATATTTGCTTTGGACGCCAATACAGATTGAGTCATTTTAAACCTCTTACGAAGTAAACGAATCTGTTTACCTACTATTTTTTGAGGCATATCGCCATCATAATTATACATAGTGAATCAATTACATTGCCAATCTATATTAAAGTTTATATAATGTGCACAACATTTTTGTTTATTAAATCTTTTATCCAATTAATTTTTGGAAAAAAATTTAATAAACTACTGTTTAAGTATTTGTGAATATAATAGATTAAAAGTTTAAATCGAAATTATATCGAATACCTGTCAAGAATCGTGCACCATAAACCTTGTATCGTGCCCAATGAAAATTTGGAGCATTTAAAAGATTGTCTCCTTTTAAATAAAACTCCCATCGATCATTTAACTGATAACTTATTTTAACTTCTACATCGAAAAACGAAGGAAGATCTTCTTCGAGAAATGGGGCGTCTTCAGGGGCTTGAACAAGAAAACGATCTCTGTAAGAGTTTTTACGTTCTCCTAGGTAAATAACATTTGTTTGTAAAAAGATCTTATTAAACATTTTAATGTTTGCATTAAAATCAAACTGTAATTCAGGCATATTCCATGCCTTACTGCCGTCTGCAACGGTATAATCTCTCCAATGAGCTCTAAACGCTAGGGAGCCACCATTTTTAAAAGCAGCTAAAACAGATGCATCAAAACCAATTTGTTCAATCTCTTTGTAAACAACCTCAAATGAATTGGCGTATCGAAAAGACACAAGATCATCGTTTGTGTTATCGTATCCGAAACTTCTAAAAACGGGAGCATTATTTGCCTTCTGGTAAAATGCATTCATCTTGAATTCCCATCCAGAAACTAATTTTGTTCGTGTTCCAATCTCTAGATTATAAGGGATTTCAGTATTCTTTAAAGCTAAAGCAGGAGCAACAAAAGGATTTCTATCAGAAAAAGATCTAAAGCTATTTTGATTTATAGCTCCGGACAACTTAATAAAAGGGGTGAAATTACCTTTTTTAGGTTTGTAGGAAACATCTAGAAAAGGCAAAACAAATAGATTATTTTCTTCGAAATCATCACCAAAACCAAACACACCCACAGCACCAACCTTGTATTTAAAACGGTTTGCTCCAGAACTAACTGTTAAAGCTAAATTTGAAACTCCTGAAGTGAAAGAACTGGCCTCATTCGTATAAAAATCTGCTTTGAATTTGTTATTGATATAGTCCACACTTGGTTCTGCATTTATAACAATAGAACCTAGCATGAGTTGGAATTTTGATTTCAGTTTAAGCTGAAGTTCATTTGTACTGTATCGATCGGTTGTAAGGTGGGTTATCAAAGATGCCTCCCGAAGAATAGTACTGTGCCATTGCCAGTCGGACTGCATCGAAAGATAATTTAACTGCTGCTTTGGATCTATGTTATTAAGGATTAAATCGTCAGTGATTGGTTCCCGCAGTCCATGAAAGTTAATACCATTGGATCTAAAGGAAATCTGCGACAAAGAAGCAATGGAATTTGTACCATGACTATATCCTAGATGAAGTAAGGTTGAATTTTGCTTAGTAGAAAGGATTGTTTCTGGTATGTCTTTTAATATTCCATTAAACTGAACCAACCAACTCAATTGCTGCCTCCGATCTAAGTTTATTTGTGCAGAATGATCCAGATTTAGAACGTTAAACATACCAAATCCAGAACTTGCTGTTGCATTATACTTTGGACTTACTTTCTTTTTTTGAAGGACTTTTGCTGTTCCTTTGGACGGAACAAAAGTAGACACAACGGGTACTGAAAAAATTGAGTAATTAACATTTCTCTTTTCCTGGCCAATCGAATCGATTACCACTGGTTGATCCCGAATTTTAAATACTTCCGACAAACTAGGTGTATAGGACTTAATCACAGTAACCTCTTGGACCCCTATTTCTCTTTCTTCTTCTTGACCAAAAATAGTAAAGAAACTAAAAAGCAACCCCATTAAAAGGCTTACCTTGAAATGTGTTTTATTAGTTTTCATTTTCTGATTTTAATTTAATAGATGAATTATTTTTCGCTTCGATTGTTTTGATGTTTTCTAAATCAAGGGTTGCTTGTTTTATTATTTCTGGAAATTGAGTGAAATTAGTTAAAATAGACTCAAGAATATAAGAGGCTTGAAAGGCATCATCTAATTGATAAAAATTTTGAGACATTAATAAAAGACTTTTAGATGCCCATTCTGGATAATTCCCAAAATCTTGTGCTATCTTTTCGATTACTTCATTTGAGGCTGCGTATTCATGATTCATATGTTTCTCTTGCGCATCAAAAAAAAGAGCCTCTACTGCTAGTTCAGAATCGGGGGCATCTTCCAGAACTTGATATGCTTTTGCTGCTCGTGGTTTATCTTTTATTGCAATAGATGAACGCGCCAATACTTTATATGCATCCCATTTGATTTTCTGTCCCAATTGTTTCAACTCAATTACTCTATCAGCATAAAATATTGCCTCTTTAAAATTCTCCTGTTCAAAATAAAGCTGCATTAAATTAAACAAAGCATAGCGTTTGTTTTCCTGAAATTGAGCAAGTTCATCTAATGTTTTCCAAAAAGGTAATGCTTTTAACTTTTGATTACCATTAACATATGATTGGGTTATTCGAACTAAAGACTGCTCCGTATACTCACTGACAGACTGATCTAGAACCGCCTGATAGCGTTCAATAGCTGATTCCCAATCTTCGTCTTGAAAGTATAATTCTGCCGATAAAAATTTAACCTGCAATTGATTTGCTCCTTGTGGATAGTTTTTTAAGTAACTAGAAAAAGCTTTTTGAGCCGAACTTTTCTTGTTCTCATTAAAAAGTCTTTCGGCTGATGTAAAAGAAGCACGTTCCAATTCATTATCTTCAAGTGTAACTCCTTTGAGCTGTTTTACCCAATCCGAAAAAACATCAACCTCAGCCAAGTCAATTGAAATCTCCTTTGCAGTTTTTAGGGCTTGCTGTGCAATTTCTTCGTTTGGATATTCTTGAACCAATTGCTTGAGCACCGTTAAAGCATCATCTAAAGACTCTGCATTATATAAAATCAATCCTTTATTGAGTAAAGAGCGAGAACGGTAGGGACTTTTTGGATACTCAGCAGCAAGTTTGTTGTAAGTATCAATTGCACTTGAATCGCTTTTCTCTCTTGTATATGCAAGTCCCAATTCGAAATAAACATCATCTAATAAAGAAGACTTTGGATAGTCGTTTACAATTTGAATTAATGATTCTATTTTCTTTAAGTTTCGATCTACAAAACCATAACTCAGTGCTTTTTGATAAAGTGCATAGACTCCTTTGCTAAAATCAAGTTGGATTGATTTTTCATAAGCTTCCATCGCCGGCCAATACTTTCCTAAAACAAAGTGACTGTCCCCAAGTCTAAGTAAAGCATCTCTTCGGTAGGAACTTGAAATATTTTTTTGATCCAAATACTGCTCAAATAAAACCTTAGAGGCTTTATAGTTTTTTAGTTTAAAATTGGCATATCCCAAATGATAAGACAAGTGTTCAAAACCAGAAACTTTTGAAGCAAATGGGTGTTTTTCAAATTCACTTAAACCAGCAATCACTGCACTGTAATCATTCAATTCATAAGCAGCTTGAGCCCTCCAAAACAAGCAGTTCGCTGCAATATTTTGGTCTTTCTTTGATTTTAATGATTCATTAAAATATTCAATCGAATCTTCAAACAAACCACTTTTATATAAAGCAATCGCCTTTAAGTAATTAACCTTTTGCAAAGCGGTACTGTACTGACTCCCTGACTTATTCTTTAAAATCATTAAAGCAGCATTGTAATTTCTAGAATTAACATAAGAATCAATTAATAATTGTTCTATTTCTTCAACTACTTCGTTCTTAGGATACTGGTCTATAAAAGAAGCTAAAAGTAAAGAAGTATTCTGATAAGCATTCCCAATCTCATAACTCAATCGAGCATAGTTTAACAGAGCATCTTCAGAAATTAAGGAATCAAAATTCATCGAAGACGCTCGCTTAAAAGCATTTAATGCTTGCGTCTTTTTATTCGTTTTTAAATAACAATCTGCAAGATGATAATAAGCATTCTGAGCAACTGCGTTGTTGCTAGATATGATTTTATTAAACTGATTAATCGCATTGTCATACTCCCCAAGCCTATAGTAAGTGTATCCTAGTTGATAAAAATCTGTATTGGACCATTTCCCCTTCTTACCTTCATAAACTTCTAAATAAGGAAGCGCAGAATTATAATCGTTTAAATTAAAATAACTTTCACCTATTATCTTAGAAAGTTCTGAGGTCTGATTCTCATTTGCGGTTTTTAAACTTTCTCTAGCTAATGCAATTGCT
The DNA here is from genome assembly GCF_910589745.1 of Candidatus Arcticimaribacter forsetii. Classification (GTDB taxonomy): domain Bacteria; phylum Bacteroidota; class Bacteroidia; order Flavobacteriales; family Flavobacteriaceae; genus Arcticimaribacter; species Arcticimaribacter forsetii. Next base: position 885,758 of record NZ_OU342399.1, on the reverse strand, counting down.
TTTTCGAATCTACCCAATTTAAAATTCATATCTGCCTGAAAATAACCAACCGTTGTTTCGTCTTGGGCAGCAGAAACTTTATTGAAATTTTCTGCAGCAGCATCAAAATCATCTAACTGATATGCAATATAACCTAGATAATAACTAGCATCTGCTTGATATGCAGGAACATCTTCTACTTTTTCGAAATATTCAGCGGCTTGTTTAAAGCGCTTTGAAGCAAACAAAGCATATCCTTTATTAAAAAAATAGGTGTTTCTTCTAGAAGAGGTTACATCCGTTGCCTTAATTTTATTAAACCATTTTAACGCATAATTATACTTCCCATTTTGGAAATAATAACTCGCCAAATCGTAATAAGCAGTTTCTGTTAGATAACTTGTAGGATTATCTATCATAAAAGCAGCTAATTTCTTTTCTGCCCCCTGCCTATTGAGCCTTAAATCTGTTGATATTTTATAAAAGTCTGCAACGGTAACTTCAGACTCAAGGGAAGGATAAAAATCAAATAAATTAAAATACTGGCTCGCTTGACTAAAATTCTCAGAAGCATAAAAATAAGCAGCCTGTGTATGTGGAATTTTACTCGTGTTAATTTGTGACCAAGTAACTTTAAAAGAGCTTGTTATGAGCGAAAAAGTTATAACAAAAATATAATTGGGATTGATTCTTGGCATAGATCAAAGTTAAACTTAAGTTCCTAAAATTAAAACGTTCTAATTCTCTATAAAGTATAAATTATTAACAATTAATTCCTAAAGCCCTAATTTGTTTCTATTTTTACATCTCTAGTAATAAAGAAAAAATTTGTTTATAAATTGACTCATCAAAAACACCTATGAAACTTCCTTTAGTTCAATTCAAAAATGCTACCATCATTCAGAATAAACAAACCATTTTAAATGATGTAAATATTGAAGTTCAGCAGGGGGATTTTGTTTTTTTAATAGGAAAAACTGGAACTGGAAAAAGTAGTTTAATTAAAACTCTATACGCAGATCTTCCGTTGCAACAGGGAACTGCTAAAATATCTGATTTTAACTTGAGTAAAATAAAACAGAAAGACATTCCTTTTCTGAGACGGAAACTTGGAGTGGTTTTCCAAGATTTTAAATTACTTCCGGATCGTTCTGTATTCGACAACTTATCATTTGTTCTTAAAGCAACCGGATGGAGAGATAAAGAAGAAATTAAAGATCGGATTGAAGAAGTTCTTAGCTCACTAGGTTTGGAGGGAGTTTTAAAAAAATATTCCTTTGAGTTATCGGGTGGAGAACAACAAAGAGTTGCCATAGCACGTGCGTTACTCAATGACCCAGAACTTATTATTGCTGATGAGCCAACAGGTAATTTGGACCCACAAACAAGCCTAGAAATTATGGAAGTTTTTAGAAGTCTTCATCAAAAAGGAATGACCATAATCATGGCTACACACGATTATAATATGATTGTAAAGTTTCCAGGAAAAATATTTCGCTGTGATGCAGGTAAAATTTACGAAGTAGTCCAAAAAAACGAAGCCTAAAGATTTCTCAATAGGCTTTTTAGCTATTTAAAACAAAGGGAGTATTATTTACCTGCCCTACGTTTTCTTTCATTTTCGTCAAGATAAACTTTACGAAGTCTTAAACTCTTAGGAGTTACTTCTACATATTCATCTCCTTGAATGTATTCTAATGCTTCCTCCAAAGAAAACTTAATTGGCGGTGCTAAACGAACTTTGTCGTCTGTTCCAGAGGAACGTACATTTGATAGCTTCTTGGTTTTAGTTACATTAACAACCATATCATCAGCACGAGAATTTTCTCCGATAACTTGACCAGTATAAATTTCTTCGTTTGGAGCAACGAAGAATTTACCACGTTCTTGAAGCTTATCTAGAGAATATGGAATTGCATTTCCTTTTTCCATTGAAATAAGAGATCCATTGTTACGTCCAGGAATTTCTCCTTTAAACGGCTGAAATTCTTTGAACCTATGATTCATTATCGCCTCTCCAGCAGTAGCCGTAAGCAATTGATTCCTAAGTCCAATAATACCTCTAGAAGGCATTAAAAACTCACACACCATACGTTCTCCTTTTGGAGTCATGCTCAGCATTTCTCCTTTTCTTAGGGTCACCATTTCAATTGCTTTACCCGAAACATTTTCAGGAAGATCAATCGTAAGTTCTTCAATTGGTTCATGCTTCTTACCCTCTATTTCTTTGATGATAACCTGCGGCTGCCCTATTTGAAGCTCATAACCCTCTCTTCTCATTGTTTCAATCAACACAGATAAGTGAAGAACTCCTCTTCCAAATACCAAAAATTTATCTGCAGAATCTGTACTTTCCAGGCGCATTGCGAGGTTTCTTTCTAATTCTTTTTCTAAACGATCTTTAATGTGTCTTGAGGTTACAAATTTTCCATCTTTTCCAAAAAATGGAGAATCGTTAATCGTAAACATCATACTCATTGTAGGCTCGTCAATTGCAATAGTAGGAAGTGCTTCTGGCTCGAGAGCATCTGCAACCGTATCACCAATTTCAAAATCCTCTAATCCAATGATTGCACAAATATCCCCTGCTTGAACTTCTTCAACCTGCTTTCTACCCAACCCATCGAATAAATTAAGTTCTTTGATACGTGATTTTGTTATTGTACCTTCTCTATTTACGAGACTAACAGGCATATTAGCCGTTAATGTTCCTCTTTGTAAACGACCAATCGCAATACGACCTGTATAGGCCGAAAAGTCTAATGAGGTAATTAAAAGCTGTGGAGTTCCTTCTTCTATTTTTGGAGCGGGAACGTGTTCTAAAACCATATCCAAAAGAGGCTCAACATTTTCGGTTTGAACATTCCAATCTTCACTCATCCAATTGTTCTTTGCTGAACCATAAACTGTAGGGAAATCTAACTGCCATTCTTCTGCTCCTAATTCGAACATTAAATCAAAAACAGATTCATGAACTTCCTCTGGAGTACAGTTTTCTTTATCTACTTTATTAACTACTACAATTGGTTTTAACTTTAGATCAATTGCTTTTTGAAGTACAAAACGCGTTTGAGGCATCGGTCCCTCGAACGCGTCAACCAATAGCAAAACACCATCAGCCATATTCAATACACGCTCTACCTCGCCACCAAAATCGGCGTGACCAGGGGTATCGATAATATTAATTTTAGTGTCTTTATACATCACAGAAATGTTTTTAGAAAGAATGGTAATCCCACGTTCTCTTTCTAAATCATTATTATCCAGAATTAAATCCCCGGTATTTTGATTGGTTCTGAAAAGCTCGCAATGGTGCATAATCTTATCTACCAAGGTAGTTTTACCGTGGTCTACGTGCGCAATAATTGCAATGTTTTTAATTTTGGACATCTGTATTTGTTTTTTTAATCGCGCAAATATAACTTTATATATCCAGCTTTCTGCTAAAAGTTTAAGGTTTCGAATAACTTGGGTATTCAACTTAAAACTTTACTTTTGCAAAAAACATTTTATGGACTTTTCAAAACTGCCAAATATAAATCATCCTAAAAGTGACCAATTCTTTCTACTAGCCGGACCCTGCGCTATTGAAGGGGAAGAAATGGCATTTGAAATTGCGGAAAAAGTATTGGAAATTACAGATCGTTTGAACATTCCTTTTATTTTTAAAGGGAGTTTTAAAAAGGCCAATAGAAGTAGAATTGACAGTTTTACAGGAATAGGTGATGAAACTGCACTTGAAATTCTTCAGAAAATCGGAAAAACATTTAATATTCCGACTGTAACCGACATTCATGAAGTTGCAGATGCACAAAAAGCAGCTGCTTATGTCGATGTTTTACAAATCCCTGCATTCTTGGTTCGCCAGACCGATCTTGTTGTTGCTGCTGCAAAAACAGGGAAGGTTGTGAATTTGAAAAAAGGTCAATTTATGAGTCCTGAGAGCATGCAATTTGCGGTTCAGAAAGTTAAAGATAGTGGAAATGAAGCTGCTTGGATTACAGATCGTGGAACTCAATTTGGATATACCGACTTGATCGTAGATTTTAGAGGGGTTCCTGCAATGCGTTCCCTTGCTCCTACTGTATTGGATGTTACACATTCTTTACAACAACCCAATCAAGCTTCTGGAGTAACCGGAGGAAGACCAGAACTTATTGAAACGATAGCTCGTGCTGGAATTGTAAACCACATGGATGGCTTATTCATTGAAACACACCCAAAACCTTCGATAGCGAAAAGTGACGGCGCAAACATGTTGTCATTGGATTTATTAGAAGGAATGTTGGGTAGACTAACAGAGATTCGAAAAACTATCAATCAGTTTTAAATAAAAGATATACTTTTACATTGCTTTTGAAAAAGCAATTTCTTTGAAATAATGGGGTCGACTGGTTTTGACAGCGAGATCAATCGAACAGTAAGCATGTCGAGCAATGAATAACAGCTCGTTAAACTTGTATTCAACCTTTAATAGGCGAAAATAACTACGCTCTAGCTGCATAATTAACCGAATCATAGTAAGTTAATGCCAAGTCTCAACTAGGTTGAGAAGCCGGATGTCTCTTGAAAGCCCTTGTTGACGGCGTTCAAACCAGAGGCACCATAAAGGTCAACATCGAAATTTGGAGGTTCCGGTCAAATTTTTCAATAAAGGAACTAAGGAATGTGTGGGCGGTTTCCAGTCAGTACATTTTCGAAAACTAAATGAAAACTAAACATGTAGAAAGCTTTTCTATTGCTTGTATGGACGAGGGTTCGATTCCCTCCGACTCCACTATTTAACCTCGAAGACTTAATGTTTTCGGGGTTTTGTTTTTTTTGGTGGGTTGTGTGCTGGGTTGTTCGGTCATTTTTAGCTAATTAATATTTTTCCATTTTTGATAAAAATTTTCCAATAATCATCTTATTGTGATTAAATAAGTCGCACTGTATATACTTATCACAAATCTCAATTTTTCTAAATGCTCGGCCAGCTTCTTCCAATTGTTCAGATGTTAGTTTCATCTTTGCTTTTTTTGCCTTTTCAGTTAAAATTTGATCTATGTATCTGTCAAGGGCAACAACCCCATCAAGGTCTATATATATAATCTTCACAAAATAAAAAATAAATTTTTTGTTGTATTTTGCTGTATATTAAATTAATTAATACAACGGTGTTTTAATATTTATTTGCCCCGATAACTTTTATAATTTTTAATGAAGCATTCAAAAATCATAACTCTATTATTTTTACTTGTATCAAACTTTTTATGGGCTAACCCAGTTATTGATTCTCTAAAAATTAAAAGGCTTAAGAATCATGTATCATCTTTAGATTACATTACCAGGCAAATCGATAATAGTAAGTTTTACTTAAATCTAAATAAATCTTATTGTGATTCTATTTTAGCTATAGATTCCACAAACCAGTTTGCTCTTGATTTTAAAAATAAAATTAATTTAACCTTAGCAACCTGTGATCAAAATATAAACCATAAAATTGAATTATTTCCGTTTTTTAGCGGGTTTCCAGATTATATGGGTTTTGCTGATGATCCAATAGAATACGCTTATGATGCTAGTCTTGAAAAACTTCTAAACTTTAAATATTCAGCTGTTGAAAATGGACCCATCTTTACTACTAACATCTCATCAATAGTTGTAAGAAACTCTTGTGATGACGAAATGTTTGAAATTGTAAATCAAATATTACTTAAAAAAACCAATCATAACATAATACCAAAACATGAATTAGAGGAGGTTCTAGGTAAGAAGTCTGCCACAAATCTTATTAATGGAAATATTGATTCAAAAACCATATCGTTGTTGTGTGAGAAATTAAATCTAGATCGGTTAGGCATCTTTAATGTAAATGATTTGGATGTGATTAATAACTCAATATGGTTAGTTCAATCAGAGTTTTATACATTTCATAAAGAATCTGGATTTACAGAGCCAATATTTACAAGAGGTTTTAATATCGATAAACGTTCATTTAGTATTATTTATATACTATTACTGATTATTAAATCTATTTTATTAATCGCATTAATTTCTTTTTTAAACCAAAAATTAAAAAGAATAGTTGATAGTAGCGATAACATTATCAAGGATTTATTTGACCTATATATTGATAAGGTGAAATTTGTAGGTATTAGTTTTATAATTCCATTAATCTTTTCGTTAGTATTAATTTATTCTGTTTCTTATTTAATGCCAAGTGCAGAAGAACATTTTAAAGAATTTTCAGCAAAATTTTGGCTATTCTCAATCACTATAGGAATGAGTATAGTTCCAACTATAATTAATCTATACTTTATCAATAGAATAGATTTAGATGGTTTCCACACTATAAAAGGATATCGTTATTTTGCCAATTCTTCATTATATGCTACGTACTTTCCATTATTTGTTTTTTATATTATTCAATTTGATACCTACCCAATAACCGAACATTTTCTTTTAATTGGAATTACTTTATTAATTGGGGATTTATTGGCTAGATCCTATTTTCAGTTTTCTTCAATCACAAAAAATATTGCGCTGAAAAAACAAGGTGTATATGGAATTATATTAGGAACATTAGCGCTACTTTTATTTAACTCAATTATCCTAACTGAATTAACAATAGCAAACTTAGGATTAAGTATTGTTGTTATTCTTCCTTTGTCAATTGCTCATTACCTAATAGGTTATTATTTAAATAAGAAATATGAAAACAATTTAAATCAATCTAGTAATAAAACACTGCTTAGTAATGTCCCATATATTACTGAATTATTAAATCCTAAAGAAGCTATTTTCAACAAAATTGTAGATTCAATGTCTGATACTGGATTAAATATAATGATTGTATCTGGTCCTGCAGGAATTGGAAAAACTAGAGGGTTATTAGAAACAAAAGAATTATTTGAACATAGTGGATGGGATTGGTATTATGGTGATTGTGATGAGCTACAAGGAGAGAATGCTGTTTCCTACGAGCCTTTCCTAGAGGGATTTAAAGAATTACTTAAGATTGAAGCGTTTTCTAATCGAGGTGAAAGAATGGAGAAGTCTATGAGTAAGGCTGTAAATGTTGGGGCGGCTATTATAGATATAGACACCTCATTTATTGGAGGGTATGAAAGAAATTCAGAAAGATCAATAACTGAAATGTGTATTGAAATCATAGATAAATTAGAAAGCAGAAAAAATAAGACGATCTTTATTATGGAGGATCTCCACTGGATAGATCCAGAAAGTTATGCCTTTCTTAATAAGTTTATTGAGATGATTAATAGAAATAAATTTCTGCGAGGAAACATGTGCATCATCCTTTCTATAAGAGAAGAAAGTATATTTGAACATAGAGGTCCTTCTTTAAGTCAATTAATAGCAACTACAAATGATCTCAATAATAACTCCTCTTATAAATTTAAAGTTGAAGAACTTTTAAGTTTCAGGAACTTTAATACAGTAGACTTTGTTAAGCATTTGAGTAAACAAAATAATAAATTTAAAATTCAAAATAACTCGCTGCTTGAAATTAACTCACTTTTAAACCAATTAGTAAATGAGAAAAATACACTTGGACAAATTACTCCTTTATATATTTTCAAAACACTTGAAAAGTGGATTAGTGATGGTTTATTAAAATACAGTCCTAGTGGATATATTTTAACTGCTAATATAGATACTGATAGCCTACCTAATGATATGGAAGTTGATAGCTTCTATCATACAATTATTGATAAATACGATGAAAAATGGCAACGCCTTTTGGAGAGTGCCTCAATCATTGGAAATAAATTTAATGCAGACATACTAACACAAGTTTGGGGTTATGAATTACTTGATGTTTTAGGGTTTTTAGAAAAGGTAGTTGAAGATAATTTGTTAATTGATATTTCTGACGAAGATAATATTTACGAGTTTAAAGATAAAAGAATCATAAGTTCAATAAAGTCATACTTTAATAAAGATGATGATAGTGATGATAAACAAATCATCAAAGAATATAATAAACGATACATATATCTTCAGAATAAAATTATTAAAAACCCTCATAACCACAGTGTTGAAGAAATTTTATCTATAATTAGAAGACTATCATCTTTATTAATAAATGACACCTATTTAAAAATTGCTGAGAAATTAATTTTAGAGGTAGTTGTCAGGTTAGTTAAGCAAGAGGAAGAGGATAAATTACTAGGGTTTAATGCTTTTTTAATAAGTACAAAGAAATTAAATCATATCTCTAATCTCATCTCGTACCTTATTCAAATAAATAGTACCTCGTTCATAAGTATATTAGAATTGAATGAAATTTGTGAACAAGTATATCATATAGAAACAAAATCAAATTCAGTCTCCTTAGACTTAAAGTTATTTATCTTATTCATTTTAAAAAACAAACATCATATAGAATCAAAAAAGTTTGTCAGACTTTCAGAATTAGAAGAGGTAAAACATAAAATATTTAATGAATACAAAGGGAACCTACAATTTCAATTTGGGATTGAATACATCTTATATACTCATAAATCAGCTAAGGAATCAATTCAAATTTTAAAAGACTTTTATATAAATATTGAAGAAAAAACTGAAGAACATAATCAATTAATTGAACTAGAAGAATTAAAATTTATGTGGTTGGACAATCCTATTAAAAAAGAAGAAATTGATAAAAGGTCATTCAAATTAATAGAAAGAATTAAAGATGTAAAAAGTTCCTCAATTAAGTTCAAGATTTTAGATTTTAGATTAGATTTTCTGGCAAGTGGGTTAGAGAATGATGAGAAAGCTACATTAGAGTTTATGAAATACCATCAGCTTTTAATATCAAGTGAAGGCGTTAATAAATTATGGGTGGAATTAGTATTAAGTTTTTTAAGAAGTTGGAGCGGTAGCACCTATATAATAAAACATCCAGACGATGCGCTAGAGAAATTTACAAAATGTGAAACCTACTTAAAAAAGATAATTGATTTTGGAATTTTAAGTAATTTATTAATTGAATTTATTGATGCAAAAAGAGAAGTATTAGAGGTTACCAAAAAATATAAAGAACTTAAGAAAGTCTGTTTAGATCATTTAAAAATGATCAAAGAATCTATTGGAGTAAATACTATAGATTATGCAAATGCATGCTATGATGTAGGTAAAGCATATGAACTTTTGAAAGAGGGGGAGTTGAGTGTAAAGTACAGATTGATGGGTATTGACTCACTTCTTAAATTAGAGCAATCTGATAAGATTAAGAGGGCCTTAGCTACAGCTTATGGAAATCTTTCACACATTTACAGAAATCATTTAAAAGATGTTGAAAATACTATTATTTGTGCACAAAAATCTCTAGATTATAAAGAGAGTTTTGAGAAAAATAAATCTTATGGTATTTCCCTATACAACCTAGGTAGGGCTTTCGCTATGAATAACGAATTCAAAAAATCTGCAGATTTAATGCAACAAGCATTGAAGTACTTTAAAGAAAGTTCTAACAAAGAAATATATCAAAAATCAGTTCTGGAAGTAAACTTAGGAATAATTACAAACGAATTTGACAAAAAAACAGCAAAGATATTATTGAAAAAATCAATAAAAATAATAGAGTCAGCAGACATTTGTATTTACATCAGTACTGAAGTAAAGAAGAGAATTGAAATTGGAAAAAATATACTAAATTTAAATGATTAAAAATTTAAAGACTTGCTGAATTAAAAATAATTATAAGGTGCCTAACAAGAAATACCTAAGCTTCTCAATTGTTCTTTTATTTACATTTAACGTTCGAAGTCAAGCCATTATTAATACAGAATACTTAATGAAATCTATGGATTCTACATTAACTGTAGGGTTTGGTATAAATGGAGATTTTAAATTTGGTAACTTAGAACTGTATCAATTTAATATCACCAATCAAATTGGTAAAAAATTTGATAAACATCTAATTAGATTTTTATTTAATTATGAATATATTTCAGAGAACAATGAAGTATTGGCATCAGATTATACGGCGCAATTAAGATATAATTACAGTGTAGGAAATCATTATATATTCTCTTTTGTTCAAAGTCAAAAATCAAAAGCCTTAAACCTAGATTACCGACATTTAATTGGGGGTGGGTATCGTCATAATATCTATAAAAAAGAGGGTAATTATTTTGATGTATCAGCAGGAGTTTTTTTTGAAAATGAGCTTTACTTAAAAGACACCAATGATGAAGTAAACGTTCAAAACTACAGACTTAGTTTAAGTTCTTTCCTTAAGGTTAAGCTATCAAAAAAATCTTTTATTAATACCAGTATTTATTACCAAATTAATGTTGAAAACTTTGAAGACACGCGTCTTTTTATTGAACCGCGGTGGTACTATGAGTTTGACAAAATAGCTGTTTATGTAACCACACAGATTAGACATCATACTACGCCTTATGTAGATATTAAAAAGACAGACTCAGAACTTTTAGTAGGGTTAGAATTTAATTTATAAAATAACATTATGGACATTTCACTGGCATATAACTGTTCATTTCTATGATTTTACCTTCTCCCACCCCTTCTTTACATTCTCTAATACCTCTGCAGCAAAAATCTCTTCAATTTGCTTCTTGGAGTCTGACACCTTAATCTCTTTTTTAAGCATTTCTGACCTGCCAGCACTAAAGTCTGTGTAATGATATACATAGGCTGGATACTCGCCCGTTGCTTCCTTATTGGTTTTCCAAACCATGAACTTGCGTACCATCTTGGCGCCCTTGCTTATCTTTACATACACTTCTCTAGAAACAATCTCACTTTTCTTTACATCGAGTTTTTCAGAGGCATTTATATCCAAGGAAATAATCTTCGTGATTTGAGACAAGCCCGCATCATTTGTATCGGGTTTTTTATCTGTTCTCATCTTAACATATACCGGAGATATTACACTGGCCATTGGCTGTTTGCCGTTGGCTGTATAAGTGCCGTCTTTATAGCTCAAACACATTTTAGAGATAACCCCTTTTGAGTTTTCTCCAAATACATCCAAACAACTAAACTCTACCACCTGGTTGGGTGCTACCATGGTAAAAGCCACGTTAGATCCAGATACTTCAATATATCCAGAATCTACTTTTTTCTTGCCCAGTTCTTTTAGTAGGTTTTTACGCTCCTCTTCGCTGTAGCCATTCCCTACTTTGGTTAAGAGTATATACTCATCTTTTGCAACACACAAGCCCACCAGCACTTCTTTGAGCATGCCGGCTCTGCTGCCCTGCCCTTCTGCATATCCTAAAATAACAGCATCTAGGGTAATTAGTGGTTTTATTTTATAGGTTGGTCCGTTGTGAGAACGCACTACAATTCCTTCTTGGCCGTCGTCTTCTACAATCTCTTTATAGAGCGCGGCAATGTCTTTTCTGCTTTCTACAAAGCTGTTTTTTACGGCATGTAATGATTTCCCTGAAGACAACACAGTATTAAGCTTTTGGTCTAATGCTTTAATATCCAGAGATACCTGCTCCCCATCAAGGCTAAGCAAATCAAATGCTGCAAAGTAAATATTTGTAGATTTATCATCTAAGGCTGCTGTCATATCAAAAGAACGGGTACGCCCACCTTCTTTGTGCAGATAGAGTTCTCCTGCCAACACTACAGTTTTGCATTTGCCTTTAAGTAGCGCAGTAGCTTCTTTTAGTAGCGGCAAATCATCAATAACCCTACCTCCATGGTTGGTAAGTGTTGCTTTTTTACCATCATAGCTTAAGAGATAAAAGTGGCCATCGTGTTTGGTAGACACCCCGTAAGATTCTGCTTCCATTATCTTTGAGGTAATCTCCTGGGCTCCTACAGGCAAATACCTGGATGCCGTTTGGCGTTTGTATTTTTGTGCGGTTTCTTTCATTTCAATAAAACATTTATTCTGTTGGTAATGATTTTAATTCCTGGTTGGTGAGGTGAAGGATCAGGCAATATTTATCTCCTTTTACTCTGCCCTCTAGGAACGCTCTGTAGGGCTTTCCGCCATCATTCATAACCAAAGGTTCTTTACCGGAAGCTCCGCCTCCCATCATCATCATAGCGTCTTTATCGGCTAGTTGTTTGGCCATGTCAAACAGAAAATCATAGGTAAGGCCATTAATATGCTTTAATTGGTATTTTTTATGAAATACCAACTTGTTGTAAATCTTAGCCTTAGGCATTAGTTTTCCCGTCCAGTTAACAATGCTCTCTCCAGTTATATTACTATCGTTGTACTTGGGTTCCCGCTCTTCTTTGAGCTCGGCGGTGGGAGAAAAAATCTTTTCAGTTTTTTTAACACTAAACACCGGCTTCTCATCCTCGTTAATATACACTCTAGATACATCCTCAATAAATTTACCGGTAAGTTCTAGATCAGACTCTGGATCACTGGCAATTAGGTCTTCTGCCAATTTTGATGCTAGTTGCATCTTAAAATCAACCCCCTCTTTGGGTTTCTCATTATACTTGGCAAGTAAGGTTTTTGTACTGGTCTGAGAAGTGCCTTTTACCACACGTTTAGTAGTCACCTTATCTCCAGATTCCATAACCATAGTAATGGCAGGTTTAGGATTCAGAGATCTAAAGGTAATCTCTGCATCTCTTTTTTTATCGTTGGCTAATTTTATATATCTAATCATTTTATTTTATTTAAAACATTGCAAAATCCATGTCGTCTTCTACTGCCTCGGTCTCTTCAGGAACTAATTCCTGCTCGTTATCTTCAAGGCCTATAAATTCTAGATCAGACTTCATGCCTGTAATGGCAAACGCATCGGTTCCGTTACTAATTAAAAAGGCATCGTCACCCTCATAATCTGCCCTGTAATTAAATACAAAGAAGTATATCTTGCCGCTATTGAGATCTGCGAGTAAGGCTTCCTTGTTCTCATCTATCTGTAATTGATACACAGATTTTACAGCCATAGCTAAATATTCATCTACAGAGGCTTCTCTTAGCATCACTTTTTGGTCATAAATAGAGGGTACTTTTTCTACCTTTTTCCCGTCGCTGTCTACGCCCACCAATGTGCTTTTTGAAACCGCTTCCCCTTTTGCATTCAAGGAAACTAGTGCAGAAGAACCAGAAGGCATCACATACTGCCCTTCTGCCAAACCTGCTAGCTTACACTTACTGCCGTTTTGATCAAACACCTCTATAGTAGACCAGCCATAAATCTTTTTTCGATCTACTTTTTTGAACTCCGCCAATACGCTTAGCCCGTTTATTGAAAATTCTGCTTTTCTTCCCATTTGTTTGGTTTATTGAATTTAAATATAAGGAAATTTCCTTAATCTTTCGAGCGCCTGCAATGGAACAATCAAAGGTGATGTTCTCGTTCTTGTGAAACCAGGTTTTGATCACATCTGACAAAAAGAATCCGGGGAGAGAAGTTTTAGCCTTAAAGTTTATGACTGATCTGAGAAGAAATAAAAGAAATATTTTTTCATGAAATAGCGAACAGTTTAGTTTGACTACTAAAGCAGGCAAGGCAAACTTTTTGGTATAAATTAAGAGGGTTAAATCTTATAAATACAACGGAAGGTTATGAATCTAGGCTGAATAAATGTTTCAGAAGTAAAGACAGATACATTGTTAGCACTGTTTCTTATTTGAGAATCAATATTTAGAATGTTAACTGCATTTAGTTCATATTCCCATTTGGCGTCTCTATCCTTGCGGTAGGATAAACTTGCATTCCAATTCTGAAACGACTGTGATTCTCCGTTACCAAGGTCCTGTGTGGTATAACTGTACTTGGTTTTAAAAGTGATTTTCTTCAGGATATAAGCATCAAAATCAATTGATGGGGCTCTAGTGATAAAGATTGTTTCTCTATTCCCTTGGTTGTTGTTTGTAATGGCATAGCGATAATTGATGCTTACATTGGGTGCAACCTTAAAGTTCGTTTGAATGCCAGGAGTGTAGGTTTGAGTAAAGCCTTCGTTTAAGGAACGTCGTTCTTGGATGAATTGATTTATTTTACTGTAATTAAAACTTGCATTTATACTAGCTCTAATTTTTCCAAAGGTTCGCTGTACGCGCCCGAATACATTAACATTTTCATCGGCAAAACTTGAATTAAAAAAAGTACTCGTGCGAATAACATTTTCAAAATTTGTCAGGCTTCTAATTTGGTCAATATTATTGGAGTAGGCAGCTCGTACAAAAACATTGGTGTAATTAAATAAATTAAAACTGCTGTAGCGCAAGCTAACATTATTAGACAATGCATTTTGCAAATCTGGCTCGCCATACTGCAGGCTGTTATAGCTGTTCAATACCAAGCCTTCGGCGAGTCGTGTAACGTCTGTAAACTGATTTCGCATAGAATAATTTAGTGTCAAACTTTCTCCTTTTTTAAATTGAATACGCGCTTCAAAGTCAGGCAATAATTTCAAAAAATTATCTTCAACTGTTTCGCCAAATTGACTGTTTTTATTTCCATATGAATGGACTGAGAATCCAGGAGTAAAGGTGAATTTACCCGTTCTAAAACGATAGTGCAAACCCAAATAAACGTCAGCAAAATTATAGTTAATGTCATTTTTAGCCCTTCCTTGATTGAAGTTTGGAGTGGGGTTAAATATTGAACTATCCTCTAAAAATTGAAAAATGGAAGAGTCAAAAGCCTGGTAACTTAAGATGGTTCCTAGTGTGAGGTTAAGGTTGCTTTTTGAATTAATAATATGATAGTAATCCAATTTGGCATCTAATTGATTCGATTTGATGCGTCTATTTTGACCAAGGTTATATTCTGACAAACTAGTATTAAGTCCAAGTGCATTTGCAGTATTGGCAACATTCTGAACATTATCTAAGATTGCATTGTAAATGGGATTTTCGTTTTTGAGTACATGTTGCGATTCAAAGGCGAAGATGTTGTCTTCATCGAGAGTGTAATAGTATTTTAAATTTTGGTTAATGTTATAGGGAGTTACTTCATCGGTTTGATTGGTATTTCCTATAACAGAAGAGAAAATGCTTTGATGTTGTTTGTCATCAGACATACGCGCCAAAACATCATAGTCAATTTGGTTGTTGAAATTGGGTTTGTAAGAAGCGCTCAGTTTCAGAAGCCCTTGATTGGATCGTTCGTTGCTATCTTGTTCTGTTGATTCGTCGGGGATATTCAAATCCTGATTACTATATTGGACAAAGTTGACTTCTCTCGATAAAATTTTACTATTGTTAAAAATTAGAAAGCCACTTAAATCCAGAGCTTTATTTGGTGAGTAGCTGAAGTTAGCTGTAGCTAATTTGTTTTCAATTTTGAGTGCATTACCTTGATTAGTTAAAAAATTAAGACTGTTGTCTCCAAGATTAATACTCGTCCCGCTATTTCTACTGGGCGTATTAAATCCACCTCCAAAACCACGGATGTCTCTCCTAGACAGAGCAACCTCTCCAATATTATTTAGATCACCAATAAAATTGATACTGTACTTTGGGCTGTAATAAAACAGTTTTGGTTGTGCTAAGTAGAGAGTTTCGTTTGGCGCACTTCCCGTTCCAGCCGTTACATTTCCAAACCAGAAACTTTCTTTTCCTTCCTTGAGTTTTATGTTTATAGCAACATTGTCTTGGTTGTTTCTTACTGAACTGAGTTGACCGACCTCTGCATAATTTCGCAGAACTTGAATTTTATCAACGGCATTGGATGGAATATTTTTTGTAGCGATTTTGGTGTCTCCGTCAAAGAAATCTTTTCCGTCAACCATTAGTTTATTAACCACTTTTCCTTCTACTTCAATTTGGCCACTTTCATTGATTTCTATGCCAGGAAGTTTTTCGATGATGTCTTCCAGTTTTCTTTCAGAACCGTTCTTGTATGCGTCGGCATTGTAGACTAATGTATCTCCTTTAATCGCTACAGGCATTTTATAAATCAGTTCTACTTCATCTAAAGCAAATTCTGATTTGAGCACATAGTCTTTAACGAGATTAACTTGACTGGTTGAGATGTTGTCGTTGATTGTTTTGAGACCGATATAACTAATCTGAATGTTATAAATAGTATTTTCCTTAAGATTTAATTTGAATTGGCCAAGGTTATCTGTAATATCATAAGATTCAAAACCGTTAGTTTCTTTATTGATGGCAACAAGACTTGCCAATTCCAATGGGTTTTTGAGGGTGTCTGAAATGACTCCTTTGAAGCTAATTTGACCAAAGGAAACAATTGATGAAAGTAGCAGTGAAACTAAACTAATTTTTTTCATTCGAAATATATAGTATATCTAAGGGAATTTGTTTGGACAATTAGCTTCTTCTTCTACCGCGGTTGTTTCTCATTTCCATCATTTTCCCTTTGATGGTGTTTTGGTAATCATTTTTCGTTATTTCCTTTCCTTTCTCGGGCATTTTTATGTCGACCCTCTTCTTTGGATTCAATACAATTTGAGAACATAATATAGTGGTGTTTCCAGCACTCACTTCAAGAATTAACCCAGGTAATCCCCAGTATTCAGCAGGACCGTGACGCAATGGGATTTGAAGGGTGTACCAGGCTTCTACTTGTGTCATTTTAACGGTATCATCTTCAGGTTCATCTCTGAGGTCTTGCCATGAAAAATTATACCAGCTAAGTTCTGAGGTTGGAACAGAGGCGGTTGCCTTAAAACACATGTACTGTCCAATGAGTTTAGATTCTGTTCCCATATTCCATTCAATGGTTTGTAATTGATCTTTTACTAAAAATTTCTTACCGTAGAATTCTTGCTCTTGAACCAACTTATTTTCTTTGATGTTCTTGTATTGTGGGCCTCGAGCAAAATTACTCCCCCATGAATCTGTTGCCCCAGAGTAAGCATCTACTTTTTCTTCTTCTTTAAAAAAAGATTCCTCTTTGTTGAAACTCAGAACAAATGTTTTTTCAAGCCTGTTTTTCAAGCGGTCTTTCATTTGTTTCTTCTGGGCTTCACTCATTCGTGCTCCCCAATCCCCTAAATCCATTTTTGATTGAGAGAAATAGTAGGCTTTTCCTTGAAAATCTTGGATAGCAGTATTTTCGTTATAAAGTGAAAATGAGGTAACTGCAAAAGTAAATAGAAGTGTTAACTGAAGTTTCATGCTAAATATAGTTTTGTTTAACAAATATATGTAATTATAAAACAACTTATTTTTTATTTCCAATAACAGTCTGTCTATCTATTGGTTAAAGGACTTTTTTCAGCTTAACAAAGAAAGTGGTGTTTTAGGTTTTTATGATTTAAAAAGTAAAAATTTAGTATCCTGAACCTTTTTCATCGATAGTATAGAGTTTCATCCTGAAGTGAGTTCGAATAACAGCAGTTATATTGCATCAGACAACTTTACTTGGCAAATGGACTCTATTATATATTTAAAACTAATTAAGTTTTAACATAAATAAGAGGCCAATCCATTACACAGATTCAAAAACTTAATGCGAATAGTTAAATTTGAGTTTTAAAAAGGATTAATTAATATTTGCCTGAGGATCGTATACTGCAACTGCAATTTTAGAGTCAGCTGTACCATAATACAGAAACCATTTTTCTTTAAAAAATACAAGTCCTTCAACGAAACAAACTTCGTTTACTTCTCCGATCTTTTCATAAGCCTTATCGGGATAGATAAAATAAGAATCGGTTCGATCTTTTAACTTATAGGGTTTATCATGATCAAACAATGCTTGTCCTGCAGCATAAGTGAATTTAGGTAGATTTGGATCGCTATAATTGGCAGCATTACTGGCATTGTAAATTAACGAAATACCATTTTTGGTATACTGAGCATAAGGCCCGGACTCTACTAAACGGCTGTCAAAAAAACCTTTTCTTGGGTGAAGAACCGAAATTAAAGTACCGTTTTCAATGTTCTCCGCTGGCTCCCAATCGATAAGATTGGTAGAAGATGCCATATATAAATTGGTATCTCCAAAATACATCCAATACTTACCGTCGATTTTTTTTGCTACTTGTTGATTTCCGATCTGTTCTGTTATAATAGCTCCCGCCTTAGACCAATAATCTTTATACTTTTCTTGAGAAAGTACCCGTCCATGCTTATTCCAACTTACTAAATCTTTAGAAGATGCAATACTCAATCGAGCAGTTTTCCCATCATAGGCAGTATAGGTCATGAAGTAAGTTCTTTGGTCGTCAATTACAACTCTTGGATCTTCAACCCCATCAAAATAGCAAGATACACAATCAATTGAATAGGGCTCTCCGTCAACTTTTCGAAAGTTCCATTCTTCTTTTTTATGGTTGTCTTGGTCGGGATAAAAAACAGGTGCTTTGTTTTTTGTAAACGAAATCCCATCGTTACTGTAAGCTAACCCAATTCTGGAAGTACCCCATTTGTCTTGCGCTCTGTAAAGCATAAATACGGTATCGTTTTTAACAATTGCAGCAGGGTTTAGTACGTTGCGCTCTTCCCATAGTACTTGATTTTGACTAATAGGGTCTGTAAAAACCAACTCTTTATTTGGACTTAGAATTGGATTAACATCATCTTGTTTTTCGAACTGTGGAAAGCCCCAATATAATTGTTCTTGCTCTGTTTTACTCGAATTTGAAGAACACCCAAATACAAAAAATACAGCAACTGTTATGCCTATGTACTTCATTTAAATAATAGATTTAAAATTTCACCTAATGTAGTGTATTTCAAGGGTATTGTCTTGATATGTTTTTTAAATTAATAAAATTTCCTTAAATTGTTTATGTATTAATTTTAAAAATATTTTGTTATGAAGAGATTATTTTTATTAAGCTTTATTTTAGTATCCAGTTTTTCTTTTGGTCAAATAATGGTACTTTTTGAAGCGGACACACCTGACAAAAAAAATATGGCTGAAGTTGCGACAAACTGGTTTGGAGCTGTTAAAGAGGTAACTGGCGATGATAATGGAATAACAATGCATCATAAAGGCTGGTCGAGCACAACTGTTTATTTTGCTTGGTGGTATGACAGTCTTAAGGATATGGCGGAATCCTTAGAAAAACAAGAGTCTACTAGAGATAAGGTATTGGAATATCTTGGTGCAAATCCTGCTGATCCAGAATTAATACAGAAGTTTAATTCAATTACAAATTCAAGACAAAGTTCAGTTTGGGAATATGTACCAGAGCTAAGTCAAATGGATGACTTTATGGCGCTTCCTAAAGAAGAAAGAGACCAAATGCAATACAGGAGGTTCCAATATATAAATATTGCTATGAATTCTGAGGAAGCATACATTAACCACCAAAAAAAGGCCTATGCTCTTGACAAAAAAAGAGGAATAAAATATCATATAGCTGTATTTAAAAATGTTTTTGGAGGTAAAGACTCAGATTATTTATCAATAATTATTGATGAAAATAGATTAGAATACATGAAAAATTTCACTGAAAGAATGAAGTTGAGAAGAGAATCACCTGATTGGGGTAAGAATCAAAACCCATGGGACCTTACAAAATATAACGTAATTAAAACGGATGAAATTTTTAAAAATTTAAATTTCAAGCTGTAAAGCAATTAATCTAGAAAAATCCCGATAATTATCGGGATTTTTTATTATGAAAAAACTGAACTAAAATAATTTTCACTACCTAAGAATACATTTCATCTTGTAGTTAAACACAAATATTTTCTCATTTTTATATGTTTAGTAACCTAATCAAGAAAAGTAGAATTTTGATTAAGTTATTTTTTTAAATATTCCCTGTATAAATTTTGATTTCAATTACTTTTGATGTAAATTGGTTTACCAGTTTGGTTAACCAGTCTTTTTTAAGACATAATATCAATGAAAATGAAAAAAGTAATCACCTTTGGAGAAATCATGTTACGGTTGTCTCCGAAAGATTCTTTACGTTTCTCTGAAGCGAATAGTTTTGATGTAGTATATGGAGGTGGAGAGCCAAATGTGGCGGTTTCTTTAGCGAACTATAACATACCCGTTGAATTTGTAACTCGCATTCCAAAAAATGATATTGGTAAGCTTGCTCTTATGGAAATGTGTAAGCATAATGTAGGAACAAAGCATATTGTTGAAGGGGGTGATCGTTTGGGAATTTATTTTTTAGAAACGGGTGCTGTAAATAGAGGAAGTAAAGTTGTTTACGACAGAGCTCATTCTTCTATGTCTACTATAAAACCTGGAATGGTAAATTGGACTGAAGTTTTTAAGGATGCGGAATGGTTTCATTGGACGGGAATTACTCCCGCAATCTCACAAAGTGCTGCTGATGCCTGCTTAGAAGCTGTTAAAACAGCAAGTTCTATGGGGATTACTATTTCAACCGATTTCAATTACCGTGCTAATTTGTGGAACTATGGTGGTAATCGAGAAGCAATTATGACCGAATTAACCTCCTATTGTGATATTATTATTGGAAACGAAAAAGATGCAGCAATGCACTTTGGGATTGAACCACAAGGAGTAGAAAATGTACATGAAGGGGATCGAATTAAAGAAAAAGCGTTCTTGTCTGTATGCAGACAAATGCAAGCAAAATTTCCTAAAATCAAAAAGATAATTACCACGTTAAGAGGTTCAATTTCAGCTTCACATAATTCTTGGGAAGGGGTATTGTACGACGGAAAATCCTTACTCAAAAGCTCCAGTTATCAAATGACACATATTGTTGACCGAGTTGGTGGTGGAGATTCCTTTATGGGAGGGTTAATTTATGGACTTATTAACTTTCCAGAAGACGACCAAAAAACCCTAGATTTTGCAATAGCAGCTTCTTGCTTGAAACACACAATTAAAGGAGATGTTAACTTGGCTACAATTGCTGAAATAGAGAAATTAATGAACGGAGATTCCTCTGGTCGTGTTGCTCGATAAAACATTGCTTCTATTATAATACTCATAAATTATTCAAGTGTAATTCATTTTAATAAATCAAACTCAAAAAATCATCGTACTTTTAAGGAATAATTAATTATCCGCTAGGATTACGAATGTCAAAACTACCCGAGGAATATAAATTTTTAGACCTATCCGATTACGGTCGATCTCCAGGATCATGGATTGCCAGTAAACTACAAAACACTCCTTTTACTCCCATCCATGTAACTACCATGTTTATCATTGCTGGATTAATCGCAATTGGATTTATGTTGAATGGATACTTGATTACCGCTGCTTTTTTCATAATATTAAAGTCTATAATTGACGCAGCAGACGGGGAGTTATCACGGCTTAAAAAAACACCTTCCTATGTTGGACGTTATTATGACTCGATTGCAGACTTACTCCTTAATTTTTGTTTCTTGTTAACGCTTTGGTACATCACCGAAATTTCTTTTCTGTATATGTTCCTTGCATTTTTAGGAATACAACTCCAAGGAACCCTTTACAATTATTATTATGTGATTTTACGAAATTCGGTACAAGGGGATTCAACCAGTCGAATTTTTGAAAATTCTAAACCAAAAGCCCTAAAAGGAGAAAGTCAGTCTAAAGTAGATTTATTTTACAACATTTATAATGTGCTATACATCTGTTTTGATAAAGTCATGTATTATATGGACCGTAATGCAAGTTCTAGCAAGCCATTCCCAAAGTGGTTTATGACTCTAATATCCTTGTATGGTCTTGGTTTTCAACTCCTTATTATGTCGATTTTGTTGACCCTGAATCTCCCTTACTTCATCATCCCTTTTTTTATTGGATATTCAGCTCTAATTATTGTTTTTGTGATTATTAGGAAGTTGATTCTTTAACCCTAAGATCGATATTTACAAAAAGTGTTCATCAATCTTCAATGCATTGATAATTAGAGTACCATAAAATTTACAACACCCTCAAATCTATTGTTTTAAAACTCAAAATAGAGGTCAAATACATTTAAAAGTTGAAGATCAAGAGAAATATATTTAACACGTATTAGTAAATATTTTAGAAAAAATTGGGAAGATTCGAAAGCATCCTTTAAATTGAAGAGCCTTTTGAAACCACTATTAAAGTGTGGAATGGATCAGAAATAGAAATTCTACCTTTCATACCAAGTGAAAATTATATACGCTTAAACCAACTTTAGGTCCTTTTTTTCAAAAAAACACATGGGACTTTTTTTAAAATTATGGAACTATATAAAATCGATTGGCATCATTAAATTAAAACAAACCATTATGAGTAATTCAGAAAAAGATGCCCTATTTGATTTTAAATTTTATGAGTGGGAAAAAAAATTAAAAGACAAACCATTTCTTCGCCAACCTTTTGGTGACAACTGGGAAGAGTATAGCTGGGGAGAGGTTGGACAATATGCACGTAAACTTGCTACTGGATTACGTTCCTTGGGTTTAAGAGAAAATGCACATATTGGTTTAATATCCAAAAACTGTCGTGAATGGATTATTGCAGATTTAGCAATTATGATGGCTGGGTATATAAGTGTACCTTTCTTTCCTACGCTTAATTCTAAAGAAATAAACACCCTTCTCACCTTTGGAGATGTAGATCTTTTATTTGTAGGAAAAGTAGAACATTGGGACGAACAAAAAGAAGGGGTCCCTAAAGGGCTTCCTATGATAGCGTTCCCTTCTTACAGCAATCACTCCAAAATTACGGAGGGTCATCAATGGCATGACTTTATAAATAAATTTGAACCACTAAAGGATCCACACATCCCTAAATTATCTGATACTTGGACTATCATATTCACCTCGGGAACTACGGGTACTCCAAAAGGGGTTGTTTTAGATTATTTAGCAAATAAAAAAACAGAAGCTCTAACTCTTGAGTCCAACCCTATGAAGATTGATTTTAGTGGTAATAATGATTTCTTCTCCTACCTCCCGTTAAATCATATTGCTGAGAGAATTGTGGTTGAATTTGCTTCTTACCGATTCGGAGGAACCATTTCATTTACAGAAGGCCTAGAGTTTTTTGCCAAAAATCTGGGTGAAGTTCAGCCGACAGTGTTTTTTGCTGTCCCGCGAATATGGACTAAATTCCAAATGGGGATTCTTTCAAAAATTCCACAAAAAAAATTAACTACCCTACTCCGAATTCCAATACTATCTGGATTGCTAAAAAGAAAATTCAAAAAAACTCTTGGATTATCTCGAGCAAGAGCGATTATATCAGGGGCAGCACCAATGCTAGAAATACAAAGGACTTGGTTTAGAGAAATTGGAATTCCAATTACTAATGGATATGGAATGACCGAAAATAGTGCTATTACCTCTCAATTAGATTCTAAAATTATTGACCGTCCAGGGTCTGTTGGACTCGCTCAGCCTGAAGTTGATATCAAAATTGATCCTGAAACTTCAGAAATTCTTATGCGTGGACCTTTTGTAATGAAAGGTTATTATAAACAACCAGAATTAACTGCAGAAGTTCTAAAAGAGGGTTGGTTACATACAGGTGACCAAGGATATTTAGATGAAGATGGATTCTTATACATTACCGGACGTGTTAAAGATATGTTTAAAACCTCCAAAGGGAAATACATTGAACCTCTTGTCCTAGAGAGTTACTTTGCAGATATCGTTGATTTTGAACAAATTTGCGTTGCAGGTTTGGGTCTACCGCAACCTATTTTATTGGCTGTTCTGTCGGATATTGGAAAAGCAAAATCTAAAGAAGAGCTTACTTTATTTTTAGAAAAACGTTTAGAACAAGAAAATGATAATCTGGATGGGTACAAGAAGATTTCGACTATTATTATAGTAAAAGAAGAATGGAATGTAGAGAATGGACTTACTACTCCTACCCTTAAGATCAAAAGAAATAATGTTGCTAAAAAATATAAAGAAAACTATACTGAATGGTTCAACGACAGCGCAACAGTACTCTTTGAATCCTAATATATTGTACAAAAAAGCTTTAAAACATACTATTTAAAGAAAATCAATCAAAAAGCAAAAGTTGCCCCAAGAAATAACATATCTATGGGTAAACCGATATTCCTTAAAATAGTAATGTGCTCTTATTTCATTAAATCCGTAGGTTACTATAAATTCAGTCTACTGAAGTACTTTAACATTATAAAAATCGAGTTCTTTATTTGAAAAATTAAATGGTGCATTAATTATTAAAACAATTATAACTTTATTTCAATTTTCTGTAAAATATCTCTAGAAGAATTTCCGATATTTATAATGTAACTACCCTGTTCAAGAGTCCATTGTTCAATAGATTCGTTCCAGTATCTTAAGTCTTTAATCGCAATAGAAATAACAATATCTTCTTTCTCATTGACTTCTAAAAGTTTTGTTTTAGCAAATCCTTTTAACTCTCTTATTGGTCTATCAATAGAAGAATTTTTCTTCTGGGTATAAACCTGAATTACTTCTTTTCCTGGAACACTCCCTGTATTTATGACAGAAGTAGAAACTTTTATAGAATCATTTTCAACCAATACTTTACCATTTTCAAATTGAAAATTAGTATAACTTAATCCATATCCAAAAGGGTAAGAAACATCAAAAGATCTTTTGTCAAAATGTCGATAACCTATATAAACACCTTCCTCATAGTATGTGTAGTCTTCATCTCTAATTTTGTCTTCTTCTGATCGTTCCTCTGGCGGAAACATCATATCGACAAACATATCTTGAAGCTCAATTTCAATCCTATTATCTGGGAAATTTGCGTCTGATGCATGATCGGAAAGTTTATTTGGAAAAGTCATAGGTAATTTCCCACTGGGATTTATTTTACCACTTAACACATCAGCAATTGCATTACCACCCTCTTGACCTCCCTGCCAAGATAAAAGTATAGCATCAGGATAGGATTTCCAGCTTTTTGTTTCAATAACTCCACCAATGTTGAGTATAATTATCACTTTTTTATTTACAGCATTAAACACTTCAGAAATCAAAGATATCCTTTGTAACTCTTCTTGAGTTAGCAAAAAATCTCCCTCGAAATAACGGTCTGTAAATTCACCGGAATTCCTGCTCAAAGTAAAAAGCCCTATATCTGCAGTTTTAACAATTTCTTGTAATTGCTTTTTTGTATAATTTATTTGTGGGGGTGAATAATCTGTAAATATTGATTCCATTCCTACCGGCCTTATAAAGCTTTCAGAATTGTTATTTTTGTGTTCTTTAAAAATTTCTGAAGCTGTTTTGTTTATCTGATAACCTGCATTAATTAAACCTTCTTCAATTGAAACCGTATAAGCTTCATTAACATCACCTGATCCTGTTCCACCAGAAATTAAATCATAAGAAGGAACTCCTAATAAAGCTATATTTTGTTTGTCTGACAAGGGTAAAGCCATATCGTTTTTAAGTAGTACTATTCCTTCAGAAGCACCATATCTTGCTAACTCAGCATGATTTTTAAGATCAGGGTTATTAGATCTTTTATAACTCTGCATTTTTTTAGATTTAAAAATCACTGTTAGAATTCGACTAGCAGCAAGATTAATACTATATTCATCTAATAAGCCCGAAGCGTGAGCACTAATCAATTCTTCCCATTGAATTTTTGTTCCAGGTTCTATTAGATCATTACCCGACATAATTTGCTTCGAAGGATTTTCGCCTCCAAACCAATCGGTCATGACCATGCCTTGAAAACGCCAATCTTCTCGAAGAATATCATGAAGTAATTTTTTACTCTCCGAAGTATAGGTTCCTCCTATCTTATTGTAAGATGACATTACAGCCCATGGCTGAGATCGTTTTATAATGTACTCAAACCCTTTCAAATAAATCTCTCTTAGAGCTCTTTCAGAAACAATTACATCATTAAATTTCCTATTAGTTTCTTGGTTATTTGCAACAAAATGTTTCAAAGTGGCACCAACTCCGTTACTCTCTATTCCGTTAATAAAAGCTGCTCCTATATAACCCGAGAGCAAAGGATCCTCAGAATAATATTCAAAGTTTCTACCACACAGAGGATGGCGGTGTATATTAACACCGGGGCCTAAAATTAAATCTACACCATAATCAATTGCTTCTTCCCCCATTGCATCTCCAATTTGATAAAGTAAATTTTCATTCCATGTAGAAGCTAATTGCGTTGCAATTGGAAAAGCAGTACTGTAATATTTTCTATTTTCATCCTCTCTTTCAGGGTCTATTCTAAGTCCAGCTGGCCCATCAGATAAGTAAAGAGTAGGTAAACCTAAGCGTGGTGTAGCTACTATAGTACCAACAGCACCCTTTACACCTTCCGGATTAGTTATACCTATAGCCGAGGAAATACCTGAACCCTTGAGTAAATGAATTTTTTCTTGAAGTGTCATTTGTGACAAAACATCTTCGACTCTAACATCAACAGAAAGTCGATTGTCTTCATAAGGGTCTAATTTTCCATTAGAATTTCTGTCGAGAAAAGTATAACCATCCTCTTCTAGTTTATTAAATTCTAATTTTTCGGGGTAATCATTTTCAAAAGTTAAAAAAATGGAGTTGAAATAATTATATGTAATAAAAATAGTAATTAAAAAAGCAAGAAATATAACCCCTAAAACTTTTAATGTAAAACTGATTTTTTTCATAACTATAGTTTATCTAAAGTTATAAATTTTAAAAACTTATAGCTAAACATTTAAATATAAGTACTTCTCTAATATAAAATCTCAAGTTCTTGCTGCTCCTGAACTTCAATTTTTCCGGAAGTTATAACAGAAATAATACAGCAAATTAAAAATAACAGTATAATCTTTGGTTTCATTTAGCACTTATTAAGTTTGTAAATTAACGTCCCATCCAGCCACCATCGACATTCATAACACTTCCATGCATATAATCAGAGGCTGCAGAGCACAAAAATACGATGGGCCCTGCAAAGTCGTCTGGTTGACCCCAACGAGAAGCAGGAATACGATCCAAAATATGTTTAGATCGTTGAGGGTCTTCCTGTAACGCTTTTGTATTATTTGTATTGATATAACCCGGGGCGATTGCATTTACATTCACTCCTTTCTCAGCCCACTCGTTTGAAAACGCCTTCGTTATTTGTGCAATCGCTCCTTTACTAGCTGCATAACTTGGAACAGTAATCCCCCCTTGAAAGCTAAGTAATGAAGCAATGAAAACTATTTTACCACTCCCACGGTTTACCATTTCTTTACCAAGTTCTCTTGAGAGAATAAATGGAGCTGTCTGATTTACTTCAATAACTTCATCCCAATTAGAATCAGAGTGACTGACAGCTGGCGAACGTTTAATTGTTCCTGCGTTATTAACTAATATATCGATGGTTGTGTGATTTTCTTTTAACTCTTTTATAAAAGAATAAAGTGCCTTGCGATCACTAAAATCACATTGGTAAGCTTTGAATTTACCTCCATTTTTAAAAATTTCAGCTTCAACTTCACTTCCAGATAATTCTAAAGAAGCACTAACTCCAATAACATCAGCTCCGGCGGATGCTAATGCAATAGCCATAGCTTTTCCAATTCCTTTTTTACAACCGGTCACAAGAGCGGTTTTATGAGCTAAATTAAATTGATTGTTAAACATGAGTGTATCTTTTTTATTGCTGTAAATCTAAAAATATAGAATAAAAACTGGTTGACCAATTATTATTCTTTATTTCAAATAAAAACTCTAACAACTAACGTTCCCCAACAAGAAAAGCACCCTCAGGACGAACATAAGGAGATGCAGGAGCGTTAGCATCAAGTTGTTGATTCACAAATTTCAGTACCACTTCTTCATCTTCCATTGTAGTTCCGTTGGTGTCTGTTGTAGTTGAAAAAGTGACAGATCCACCTGCGTCTGTAATTCTTTTAACAAAACGATAGGCTTGTTCACTTTCGAACATCAACTCAGATCGTTCACTAGACCATGTAGATCGAATGGGTAAAAACAAATGTTTTGTAGTTTCTTTGGATCCATCAAAAGAAGAGGTAGGATTGGACTGAATATCAGCAACCGTAAATTCTTCATAGGCCCAAGAATTCGGGGGAGCTCCTTGTGCTAATGGAGTAATGTGTCCTGCTGTAAAATCGGACCAAGGATCCATTGCAGTTAGTTTAATAACGCTGTAGTCTGTTTCATCTTGATCATCAGATCCATCAGTATCTACTTTAATTTTATCGGCATTTTCATCTTTAAAATAGTCTTTATCATAGTTCGTTGATATGATTAATTCAGGGTCAACAGTTCGCATCATTTGAACAAACTCTGCCCGTTCGGAATCATTCCCAGGATAACTAGCAAAGGCATCAATCCAATAACCGTCTACTCCCATTTCGGCAAAACGTTTGATGTAGCCTTCACAAAAATCCATCCAAGCTCTATGTTCATTGCCATCAAAATAAGTCGTTACATATTGATTCCAAGCAGCAGCTCCGCCAGAAGAAGCCCGTTCTGCTGGACTTAGGCCGTTTAAATATAAAATCACTTTTTTATTTGCATTCTTAAACGTTCTAATCACTTCAATAATTACCTGTTCATTTTCTAAACTAGGAACAAACTCTTCGTCAATAATTGCATCCGCTGAACCTAAAACAGCAGCAACATTTTCGTTTGTACGCAACGTCCAAAAATGAGATTTAGCATTATTTGTAGCATTCGTAAGCACATGTCCAATGGTTGGATAACTAGCTAAAATTTCTTGGGCTCCAGCAACATAATCATACCCTCTTCCTCCTGCAGATTCTAGACCAACATAATCATCTAAGGTTTCTCCGCCCCGAACATACAACCTTACCCCCCAGGACCCTTGAAGCGGATATAGTGGCTCTATAGTTGGCATATCAGACTTTGAATCCTTAGAACAGGAGGTTAGAACTAAAAGGAAATATAAAAGGATTTTTTTCAAAAAATAAAAATTTTAGTGTTGTAATTTTTCAAAGTTAAATTTAATTGAAAAAATGAACACTCAGCCAATGCCCTAGTAGTATAATTAAGATCCCTAAGACTCCTTGAATGAAAGTTCCAAAAGTATGATGTTTATAAGCAGTTTTTATGTCTAATCCACCCATTTGAGAAACAATCCAAAAGTAAGAATCATTTGCGTGGGAAACTGTCATTGAACCAACTCCAATAGATAAAATAACCCATATTTTTCCAATTTCGTAATCTAGTCCCAAAACTCCAAGCAAGGGAAAAGCAATGAAACTTGCCGTAATTATAGCAACAGTAGAAGACCCTTGAGAGGTTTTAAGTATTGCAGCAATTAGAAAAGGAATGAGTAAGCCCCAACCTGTATCGGTTAAACTCTGCTCAACAAATTCTGTTAAAGGAAGCTGCTGAATAATTAACCCTAAAGTACCTCCCATACCGGTAATTACAAGAATAGGAGCAGCGACTACGATGCCTTTTTGAACCAAGTCACTAATCTTGCCAGTACTTTTTTCTAATAACCTAAAAGAAAATAGCATCCCTATCCCTAATGCAAAAACTGGGGAACAAAGAGTTTTCAGTAGTTGATGAAGCCATTTTAAATTGGAGTAAAACTCTATGAACGAAATAAAAGTACCAAATGCCATCAGAACAATAGGAACAACAATCGGAGCTATTGATTTTTTAAAAGAGGGTAAATTCGATAATTCAGATTCTTCTTGTTTTATAGGACTTTTAGTTTCTTCGTACGGTAATCGTTTCGCTAAAAAATAAGCATATGAAGCACCAGCAATAATGAGAATGAAGGCTAAAATTCCACCGTAAATAATAAGTAAAAATAAATTTTCCAATTCTAAATTTGCAGCAGCTGCCAAAGGTCCGGGAGTTGGAGGAACCAATACATGAGGAGCAAACAAACCGGTAGATAATGCAACCGTAAGAGCTACCAAGGGTGTTTTTGTTCTTTTAGATAAAGATTTATTTAAGGAGGATAAAATCACAAAAGCTGAATCGCAAAAAACAGGAATTGAAACTAGGTATCCAATACAACTTACAGCATAGGGTAAGGGTAAACGTTGCAACCCTTTTAGAATAACAAGAGCTAGAGTTTGTGTTGCAAGTGAAACTTCTAAAATTACTCCAATAATAGTCCCGAAAATAATCAAAAGACCTATACTTTGAATGGTTTTTCCAAAGCCTTTTCCTAAAATAGAAGGCAATTCAGGTAATGGCAGACCAGTTGCTATTGCTAAGAAAATACTCGAACTTAATAAAACTAAAAAAGGGTGTAGTTTAAATCGAGTCGTTCCAAATACGATCCAAATAATTGCAAGTGACAATGCGAGTAAAGAAAAGGTCATTATTAGTGTATGTTTTTATAAAAAGTAAAAACCCTACTTGCTGTTTTTTGCAATAAAGATTTGGTCTCTAATTTTGATTGCTCATGAGACATGGGACTGTTCTGAATATTAAACAATCCACTAAACCCTTCTTTATAAAGCGGCTCTAATGGATCTTCAATTATACCTGCTAAACCTACGCAGGGCTTGTTGTACTTTTTGGCTAATCGAGCTACTCCGATTGGAACTTTACCTTTTAAAGACTGCTGATCGATCTTTCCTTCTGCTGTAAAAATCATGTCTGTTTTTTTGATACTTTCTTCCAAATTAATCATCTTCGCTAGGAGATCAAATCCTGAACTCAACTCTGCCCTAAAAAAACCATGCATTCCAGCTGCAGTACCTCCAGCTGCTCCCCCACCCGATAATTCATCTATACTATACCCAAGTTCTTTTTTTATGATTTTTGCAAACTGAGTTAAACTTTCATCTAAAATTATCACATCTTCTTCAGAAGCTCCTTTTTGTGGTCCATAAACGCTGCTAGCACCTTCTGGTCCGAGTAGCGTATTTTGAACATCACAGGCAACTACCCATTCAATATGATCTAAGCCCTGTGGAAGAACAATGTTATTTAGATTGATTAATGCTGCTCCCCCTTTTTTTAACTCTTCACCATTGGAATCGATTAATTTACCTCCCAGAGCTTGAAAAATTCCAGCACCCCCATCATTTGTTGCACTTCCGCCAATCCCTAAAATAATTTTAGTACAACCATTTTTTATAGCGTGATTTATCTGTAAACCTGTTCCAAAGGTAGATGTAAGAGAAGGATTAAGTTCCTCTTTTTTAAGAATAGTAATACCAGATGCTTGAGATAACTCGATCCACGCAGTGGTTTTATTATCAAATAAAAAATAATCAGCAACGATTTTTTTACCCAAAGGATTTACTGTATCACAAGAAACTCTTGAGCCTTTCGCATGATTATCTAAAACGGTAAGTGCACCTTCCCCTCCATCGGAAAAAGGAATACTTTTTATAACTACATTAGAATCAACAAACTCTATTCCTTTTGAAATAGCATCTGCCACATCAGTAGCTGAAAGACTTTCTTTAAAGGAATCAGGAACAATAAGTAGCTGCATAAAAACAAAAATAAGGATTCCTTTATAAAGGTAGAATTTTATAGAAGAAGTAAATACTTTATTTCCGAATAATTAAGAGCCTTTTTAATGGTTCTTCGTTAAATTTGTAACATGAGCACACTTGCACAAATATCTGTATTGCCTCACCAACAAGAGGAGAAAGATTTAATTTTAAAATTAGCTCTAAAAAAATCTAAAATCCAAGAAAACAAGGTTCGTGAATGGAGAATTAGAAAAAGGTCAATTGATGCTCGGAGAGCCCCAGTAAAAATAAACCTACAAATTGAGATTTGGCAGAAAGAAGAAAAAAGAGAAACTGATTTTTCTTTCCGTCCAAAACAAGTTTCTGAAAATAAAAAAATTGCGATCATTGGCTTAGGTCCAGCAGGAATATACGCAGCGCTCAGAGCCATAGAAGGTGGCATGAAACCAATAGTTTTTGAACGAGGAAAAGACGTTCGTTCCAGAAGAAGAGATTTAGCTAAAATAACTAAAGAACAATCTGTTAATCCTGAATCCAATTATTGTTTTGGAGAAGGAGGAGCAGGAACCTATTCTGACGGAAAATTGTATACCCGATCTAAAAAAAGAGGAAATGTATTGAAAGCAATGGAATGGCTGGTTCATTTTGGAGCAGACGAAAATATTCTAGTAGATGCACATCCGCATATAGGAACAAACAAACTGCCCAAAATAATCAGTTCAATGCGCGAGGCAATAATTAAAGCTGGTGGGGAAGTTTATTTCAATTCAAAACTGACTGATATTAAAATGAAAAATAATCAAATCAATTCAATTGAAATCAATAATAAAAGCTGGTTTGAATTCGATAATATTGTCCTCGCGACTGGACATTCAGCTAGAGACATTTATTATCTTCTTCATAATAAAAAAATTAAAATTGAAGCAAAGCCATTTGCAATAGGTGTTCGAATTGAACATCAACAAAAATTAATAGACAGCATTCAATATCATGGAGACGATAATAATCCGTACTTACCGCCTGCTTCTTATAGCTTAGTCGAGCAGGTAGATGGGATGGGGGTATATTCATTTTGTATGTGCCCCGGTGGAATTATTGCTCCATGCGCTACAGAACCCAATGAAGTAGTAACAAACGGCTGGAGTCCTAGTAAAAGGAATAACCCCTATTCAAATTCAGGGATTGTTGTAAGTGTTGAACCTAAAGACTTACCTAATTACAGAAAAGAGGATCCCTTTGTTAGTTTAAATTTCCAGAAATCTGTTGAACAAAAATGTTGGGAGGCAGCTGGAAAAACTCAAAAAGTACCCGCCCAGCGAATGATGGATTTTATCTCTGGTAAAATTTCTAAAGACTTCCCAAAAACATCCTACCATCCGGGAGTAACTAGCGTAGACTTGAACACTGTTTTACCAAAAATGCTTTCTGAAAGATTAAAAAAAGCGTTTTTAGCTTTTGGAAAAAAAATGAAGGGTTACTACACTAATGAAGCTGTTATTCACGCACCAGAATCGAGAACTTCTTCTACGGTCTTGATTCCTAGAGACCCCATATCACTTGCTCATCCTGACATCAACGGGCTTTACCCTTGTGGAGAAGGAGCTGGATATGCAGGGGGAATAATGTCTGCAGCAATTGACGGTATAAACTGTGTAGATGCAATATTGAATAAACAATCTGAATCGTAATACTTTATAATTTAAAATCAAAAACTTATATTCGTTACTAATAAAAAAACACCCAAATGAATAGACATTTATCATACAGATCAGGGAATCCTGTTTTATCGAAAAGCACTTTTAACAGAGCATCTGATGCTTCTGAAAAAATGACAATTGAAGGAACCGTTAACAAAACTGCAATCAGTTTATTACTCATGGTCGGAACGGGTTATTTAACTTTTGAATCAATGAATCCAGTATTCATGATTTCTTGTGGGATCGGAGGTTTTATAGTGGCATTGATTACGATTTTCAAAAAGGAATGGGCACCAATAACAGTTCCAATTTATGCAATTCTAGAAGGGGGACTTCTTGGAGGAGTTTCATTTTTGTACAATACCCTGTATGATGGTATCGTTACGAATGCAATCTATTTGACCGTTGGAATATTATTATCGTTACTAATGGCCTACAGATCTGGATTAATTAAACCAACTGAAAACTTTAAATTAGGTATTGCAGCGGCCACAGGTGGGATTGCCATTGTTTACTTAATTAATTTCATAATGAGTTTCTTTGGCCCAGGAATGGGAATAATGAATATTCAAAATGCTTCTTTAATGAGTGTCGGATTTAGCCTATTAGTTGTAGTTATTGCAGCGCTAAACTTAGTTCTTGACTTTGACTTTATCGAAGAAGGTGCCGAAAAAGGAGCTCCCAAATTCATGGAATGGTATGGTGCATTTGGACTTCTAGTTACTCTTGTTTGGCTCTATCTAGAGATTCTTCGACTCCTAGCTAAACTAAATTCTAGAAAATAAAATTTAAGAAATTAAAAAGCAGAACTCCGGAAAAAGTTCTGCTTTTAGTATTGTAAAGTGGTTTGGCACCATATTTACACTACAAATGTAATGAAAATTAAATGTAAACTTCTAAAAAAGATCCCGTACCTTTAATTTCAATTACGCTTATTGCAGCTGGAATATAAACAGTCTGTCCAAAAGGGAAATTATATTCTTTGTTCTCGAAATAAATTTTGAGATTTCCTTTCACACACATCAAAACTTTAAAAGACTCTAGGGTATCGTAACTTCTTTTTAAACTGTCATCTAGAGAAATATAGTTGGTGGAAAAAAAGGGAGTTTGGATAATCGAGTTTACTTCATTTAACTTTTTTGAATAAGAAGTTTTTATGTTTTTTCTGGGTTTAAAATCAAGAACATCAACAGCTAAATCAGTATGTAAATCTCTTTTTAATCCTGTAATAGAATCAACACGGTCATAATCAAAAACTCTGTAAGTTATGTTAGAAGCCTGTTGAATTTCAGCAAGAAGAATATTAGCTCCGATTCCATGAATAGTACCCGCAGGAATATATACAACATCATCTGAACTAATTTTTTCTTTATGTAAAACATCTTCCAGCTTACCAGAGCTATTCAGTTTCTTAAAATCGTTTTCATCAATTTCTTTATCAAATCCAACTATTAATTCCGAATCATTTTTAGCGTCCATGATATACCACATCTCATTTTTACCAAAAGAATTATGGCGCTTTTTAGCTAATAAATCATCAGGATGAACTTGTACTGAAAGTGGTTTTTTTGTGTCTAAAAATTTAATTAGAAGAGGAAAGGTTGAACCAAATTTATTTAAAACGTTACTACCTAGAATTTCTTTAGGATGTGAATCAATCAATGAATTTAAAGTATCCCCTGCAAATGAACCATTTAAAACATGTGATTCAAAACCCTCAATAGTCGATATTTCCCAGGACTCCCCACAACTATCTACTGAATGCTCTCTATTTAATTTAATTTTTAAATTATCTCCACCCCAAATTCGATATTGATACTGTGGAATAAAATATATAGGATAAAATAAAGACATTATAAATGTTTAAAAATCAAATATAGACACTTATTAATTGGTTTGAAATGTTTTTTAAAAAAGCACATAAAATTAAAAGATAAAATAGCATCTGAAAACAGAATTAATTATAATTTGCAGCATGCAGTATGTAAAGATTTTAATATTATCTATTATCATAACTTCTTGCTTCACAGAACAAAAAACTGAGGAAAAAACTCATAATAAAACTGTGATTGTTCAGACCAATAATGAAAAATACGAACTCATAAAATCTTTATTTTCAAAACATGGGATATCCGAAAATATAACTTTTACATTTTATGAAGAAGAAAATTACATTCATATTAATGCTTTCATAAGTTCGAATGGTAATATAAAGTTTGAATATATAGAAGATTTAATATGGTGGAATAATTCTTCTTACTTCAACTCTTTTCTTCTAAAGAAAATTAAATCAAAATTAAATGAAGAGTATCCATCCAAAAGAAACAAAAAAACAAATACGCCTCCTGAAATAAAAATTAAAATAAAAAGAAATAATTCAAATAAATGAAATTACTAAGAAGTTAAATAATAGTTCTATTAATTTGAATGAAAAAAATTTAATTGATTGATTTTTTTTAGTTAGACAGAACAAACCTTATGGGATTAAAATATTTGTATCTTTATATTTTAAATTATATGTTTTTATAATTACTTACTATATATATCAAAAATAAATGGAAAATAAACTTGATATTCTTCAAAAAAAAATTGGTGCAGAAATAAAAAAGCTAAGGTTAGAAGCAGGTTTTTCAAGCTATGAAGTATTTGCTGACAAAAATGAACTAAGTCGCATACAGTACTTCAAAATGGAAAAAGGAACTAATTTCACTTTGAAAAGTTTAAATCGGGTGTTGGACATCCACGGAATTTCAATTATAAACTTTTTTCATAAACTTGATAAAGACTCCAAAAAAACAATTGACTCCGAAGGTTCTGATCGATTAAAAACAATTATTGAACGATCTGGAATGTCTAAATTAGAATTTAGTAAATCAATTGGATTAATTAATTCTAATAACATAAATTCAATTTTAAATGGTCAGAGTAATATAAAAGCTAAGGTAGCATACCTTATTAATAAAAAATTTCCCGAATTATCTTTTAGATGGATATTAAAAGGTGAAGGTAAAATGATTTAATTTAGTGTAATTTGAATTTATGCTAAAACAAAAATTATATCAACATTGTCTAGACCATCATTCAAAGAATCTTCTTTTTTTTAAAGAAAGGGATTCTGAAATATTACTCGACCTAGAATCCGAAAGTAAAAGTAGTGCTGGTGATAAACACGAAACTGGACGTGCAATGATTCATCTTGAAAGAGAAAAGCTTGGAGAACAATTAAAGCAAGCAGAACATAATTTAAAACTTTTACTCCCCCTTAAAAATATTGATAATTCTAAAAAAGTCGGACTAGGTTCAGTCGTTATTACCGATAATTTAAATTACTATCTCGCAGTTTCATCTCCAGAATTTATTCTAGACTCGAAAAAATATTATTGTGTTTCTTCATTAAGTCCTATAGGAAAATTACTTGTAGGAAAAACAATAGGTGATTTAATTGTATTTAACAATACAACTAGCTCAATAGAGCAAATACTCTAAATTAGTTCTTTCTTCTTACTTTCTTGCTGTGGTGTTTATTCTTATGCCGCTCTTCCTTAAGTCGTTCTGCTTCGATTGCTCTACGTTCCTGTGGTTTTAACTTTTTGGAGGTTGATTTGTTTTTTTTCTTATTAGAAAGATCGGTTCTCTGGTTTTTGTAATGGCTTCTCAAAAAAGATAAAACTTGTTCCTCTGGAGCAGGTAGTTCAAGAAAAACGTGATCAGGCTCGTTGGTTTTTAAATTCATCCCACGAAGAATTGATCCAAATTCATCTCTTTCGAATACAGCAATAGGAAGTTCATTTATTATAAATTCATCTAATTGTAAAATACGTTTAACAGTTTTTCCTGTTATTCCAATTTGCTTATTCATCGTCTTGATTGATTATGCTGGTTGATTGAAATAATGAGTTAAAATTTTAACTAATTCTTTCTTGTATCCTTCGTACAAAACTCCTGAACTATTTTTTATCTGTTTATCCATTTCATCCTCAACTTCTTCTTCTGCATGATAAGCCATTTCATAATCGCCATCAAATCGATCGATAATCATATCTTCAACTCGAATAGAAAAAGCAGTTTCATAACCTTGTCCAAATGAATTTCTCATATAATCCCAGACATATGTTAACATTTTATAAGTAAAGCCTTCACCTAAAGCATTGGCTTTCTCGCTCACCTCAGCAAACTTTTCATGTTGATTCTCAAGCACTGCAGCAATTAAAAATTCTTGATCTAAACTCAGCTTTTTTCCTTGCTGCTGAGATTCAAAAAGTGAAGCTATCTTTAAGTGTAATTTATTCATGACAATAAACAATATTAATTCAATAAGAAAAAGGATAGAAAAAGCCAACCATAGCCCAACTACCCTTTTAATGAAGCCAGGGTGTGAGGCCCTGCGACACAAAAGTAAGCATTAATTTCATACTTATTATACTTGAAGTTATTGAAAGTTATTTTTTTTCAGAAGAAGCTATTAATAATAATTCTTCCTGCCGTTTATTAACATAACGAAATCCGTTTTCGCCAAAAAAACCTGCTTCTTCCAACATTACCCTAATATCTTTATTCCACTGAGAAATAAAAACTTTAGTATTTAATTCTATTGCATAAGTAGTATCAAAATGAAGTGGATAATCACCTGTTCCGGCAACTCCATTTTGAGAATCCCACATGCCTAAGGTTGTTCCAGCAGAATGACCATAAGTCCCTAGTGGATGCGTGTAAATTTGGGGTCTAAGGCCTTCACTCCTTCCCTCTTTTAATGATTTTTTTAGAATTTCATTACCAGTCAAACCTTCTTTAAAGTTATTTGTGAAAATATCTTGAACTCGATTCCCGTCTGCTAAAGCTTGGACCAAAAATTCTGGAGCTCTATCTTCATCAGGACGGAGCACATATGCTAATTCTTGACAGTCCGTATTCAAGGTTAAATAACTAATTCCAAAATCACAATGGACAAGATCACCTGGCTGAATGACATCAAATTTAGCCTTATTATCAAAGGCATACAAGTCACTTTTGTCGGCTCGTTGCACATCAACCGTTGGATGAAACCATGTAGTCAAACCAAGATCTAAAACTTTTTCTCTCAACCACCAAACTACATCATCTGTTGTGGTTTCGCCTGGAGTAATAACTTTATTTGAAAAGGCTTCTGCAATAATCTGGTGTGTTATTCTAACGAGATCTTCAAAGATTATCATTTCTTTGGGAGTTCTAGTCTCGATCCAACCAACGGCTAATTTTTCTGCCGAAACTACCTTGCTTTTATAGGTATCAGGTAAAACTTGTATTAATTCATCGTAATCTGTTTTAACAAGCCCATCTGCTAAAGCATAGGATTTAGAAATGTTAACCCCAATATTTTTAGGGTTGATAGAAACAATGTAATCGGCGAGAGCCTGCCACTGGTCAGGTTGTTTTTCTTTATTCCAAATGGAAGGGATGTTTTTTCCAAAAGGGTATCTCGTAATAGCAGCAGAGTTAATTTCGCCTGAATTCTTATCTCTTGAAAAAACTAATATAGTTTGCCTTCTTGCATTTAACCATGTTGGAGGTAGGAGTGTTTTAATAATCGGGTCTTCATTGTATTCCCGTGTTATGAGCACCCACATATCAAGATCTGCTTCCTCCATTAGTCTGGGCAATAAATTTTCAAGTCGATCTTTTTGAATTTCATCAATAATAACAGCACGGTCCTTTAAAGGAAGTATTTGCTGACTATAGCCCAGAAAAGGGATTAAAAACAAAAATAATTTCCAAAATTTATTCATAATAATTTTAATTTAGAGACGGTGGTCCTGCAGGAATACGTGGATCGTATGATGAATTTGTTTTGTTGTTTTTAAAATCTTCCTTAATTCGTTTTACTAATGCAGGATCTTTAAATAAATCTACCATTGTCATTCCAAGCGCTTTAGAAGCATACAACATTCCTTTATGACCAATTGACATTCCTGTACAAGCAACAACTGCCCATGAATGCCATGGCCCTCCTTTTGAAGCAACCGTTGCAGTCATTCTTATCGTTGGAACCAGTTGACTAACGTCCCCAACATCTGTGGAACCCCCTTGAGCTGGTAATGACGGACGTAAAGGATATATCTCCCCATCTAAGCCTTTCTGAGGTTTATTTGTTTCTTTAAGAATTGTATTGGCATAAGCAACTTCAGAATCAGTGTAAGTTATTGGACCCAAAGTTTCTATATTATCTTGCATAACCTCAGCTCCGGTTCGATTAACTTGGATTTCATAAATACCAGAAATTAACTGAATCTCATAACGAACTCCAGCCATTAGTGCCGCTCCTTCTGCTATTTTTTTAGCACGCTCATATAAGACATCAACGTTTGGACGATCGTTTTCTCGTAGACGAGTCCAAATTTGAGCAAAATCAGGAACCACATTTACAACATCACCTGCTTTTTCAATGTGATAATGTATTCTTGCGGTAGGCTTTATATGTTCCCTGTAATAATTTAAACCTGTAGTATATAACTCCATAGCATCCACAGCACTTTTACCATTCCATGGATCAGACGAAGCATGAGAGGAACTACCGTAAAATTTAACTCTAAAATCTACGAGAGCTTTACTGCTTTGAGTTGCAGCTTCAATTCCATCGCCAGGATGCCAATCCATACACACATCTAAATCATCGAATAATCCTTCACGAGCCATCCATACTTTCGCAAAAATAGTTTCTTCTGCCGGTGTTCCGTAAAAAACAACTGTACCATTTAAAGTTCCTTCTTCAATTTGCTCTTTAATTGCTATTGCAGCACCTAAACTTGCTGTTCCAAAAAGGTTATGTCCGCAGCCATGTCCAGCACCGCCAGGAATTCTAGCTTCTCGAGTAGGTTGTTTTTTTTGAGAAATTCCTGCATTAGCATCAAACTCCCCTAGAATCCCTATAACAGGTTTACCGGTTCCATAAGTTGCCGTGAACGCAGTTGGAATTCCTGCAACTCCTTTTTCAACTTTAAATCCGTTTTGTTCGGCAAATTGAATCAGATAATCAGAGGACTTATATTCTTCAAGCGATGTTTCAGCTGCTTCCCAAATTTGATCACTAACTGCAATCATTGCATCCTGATGTTTGTCAATTGATTTTGTGATTTCTTTTTTAATTCTTGTTTTAGTCTGAGCCTGAATTATTTGTGTCCCAATAAAAAGGAAAGAATAAAAAAGGATTTTGGCAAACTGTTTCATGATATTATTTATTTTCGAAATTAAAGTTACAACTTTATTGTTACAAGTTTTGTAACTTTAAAAACACTATTAAAACTCATATGATGCGAACCTCTATCCTGTTATTAAAATCTATTCTAGCAATTTGCTTTTTACTTTTCACAATTCAAGAGTCTAGTGCACAATCTAGAAGATTTAAAAAAAACGCTCCTCAAATTAATGCTGATCTTCATCAATCCGTTCAATATAGATCCTTAGGACCATTTAGAGGGGGACGTTCAGCAGCTGTAGTAGGAGTTTCTAATCAACCTAAAGTATTTTATTTTGGAGCAACAGGTGGTGGCGTATGGAAAACCATTGATGGTGGGAAAACCTATAAAAACATATCTGATGGATACTTTGGAGGAAGTATAGGATCTGTTGCAGTTGCTCCAAGTGATCCAAACGTATTGTATGTTGGCGGAGGAGAAGTAACCGTTCGGGGTAATGTTTCGTCCGGAAAAGGGGTTTGGAAAAGTGTAGATGCTGGAGCTACATGGAAGTACATGGGGCTTCCAAACTCAAGACATATTCCAAGAATGGTTGTACATCCACAAAATCCGGACATCGTTTACGCTGCAGTTCTTGGAGATATCTATAAACCCACTCAAGATCGAGGAGTTTATAAAACTACTGATGGTGGGAAAAGTTG
Source organism: Candidatus Arcticimaribacter forsetii (assembly GCF_910589745.1). GTDB lineage: Bacteria > Bacteroidota > Bacteroidia > Flavobacteriales > Flavobacteriaceae > Arcticimaribacter > Arcticimaribacter forsetii. Next base: position 845,045 of record NZ_OU342399.1, on the reverse strand, counting down.
GAATAAAATTCTTTTTTCTACTGACCAATCCGGTGCCGTTGAGCTAGTTATGGACCCATCTAATCCCAGACATTTGTATGCTGCAACCTGGAAAATCCAAAGAACGCCATACAGTCTTAGTAGTGGTGGCACAGGTTCCGCGCTTTGGAAAAGTACAGATAGTGGAGCTACTTGGCAAGAAATAAGTAAAAACAAAGGGTTTGCTGAAGGAACACTGGGTATCATCGGAGTTACTGTATCCCCTGTAAACTCGAATAGAGTTTGGTCTATAGTTGAAAACAAAGAAAAAGGGGGTGTTTATCGTTCGGATGATGGTGGACAAAGTTGGAAACATATAAATGATAGTAGATCTTTAAGGCAACGAGCCTGGTACTACACTAAAATTTATGCTGACTCACAAGATGAAAACATGGTCTATGTCATGAATGTAGCCTACCATAAATCGACCGATGGAGGAAAAACATTTAGTAGCCACAGAGCACCTCATGGAGATCATCATGATTTATGGATTGCTCCAGAAGACAACAAAAGAATGATTATTGCTGACGATGGTGGTGCTCAGGTTTCATATGATGGTGGAGATTCATGGAGTACCTATATGAATCAACCTACAGCACAATTTTACAGAGTTACCACAGACAAATCTTTTCCTTACAGAATATATGCTGCACAGCAGGATAACTCAACCATAAGAATTAACCATAGAAGTTCTGGCAGATATATTGGGGAGACTGATTGGGAATCCACTGCTGGAGGAGAATCGGCTCACATTGCAATTGATCCAACAAATAATGATATTGTTTACGGCGGAAGCTATGATGGATTTTTAACTCGTGTTAACCACAACAAAAAATCGACGCGAGGGATAAACGTTTGGCCTGATAATCCAATGGGGCATGGAGCTGAGGGAATGAAATACCGTTTCCAGTGGAACTTCCCTATACTTTTTAGCAAACACAACCCGAAACGATTGTATACCTTTTCTAATCAAGTTCATGTAACTGAAACCGAAGGTCAACAATGGGATATAATTAGCCCTGATTTAACTAGAAACGATCCTTCAAAACTTAAAACTTCTGGTGGTCCAATAACTCAAGACAATACAAGTGTAGAGTATTATTGTACCCTATTTGCAGCAGATGAATCCCCTTTAAAAGAAGGTCTTCTTTGGGTTGGAAGTGATGATGGATTAATTCATGTTACTCAAAACGGTGGAGAAACTTGGACGAACATTACGCCTAAACAAATGCCAGAATGGACTATGATTAATAGTATCGATCCTTCTCCATTTGATCCTGGAACTTGTTACGTTGCGGGTACCCGTTACAAACTGGGGGATTATAAACCTTATCTATATAAGACAACAGACTATGGAGTGACATGGAAAAATATAACTAAGGGCATTTCAGAAGAAGATTTCACTAGAGTTATTCGAGCAGACCCAGGTCATGAAGGAATCCTTTACGCGGGAACAGAAAATGGAATTTATATTTCTTACAATGATGGTGACTCCTGGACTTCTTTCCAAAAAAATCTCCCAATAGTTCCAATAACAGATTTAACAGTAAAAAACAATAGCTTAATTGTCGCTACTCAAGGAAGGAGTCTTTGGATGATAGATGATCTTACTGTTCTCCATCAATTAAAATCGAACACTAAAAAAGAAGAGATTCTTTTTAAACCAAAAAATAGTTATCGAACTAAGGGACGAGGGGGTAAAAGCTCTTTAACAGCTGGAACGAACCTTCCAAATGGTGTTATAGTTCATTATTATTTAAAAAATTATGATCAAAAAGGTGATGTAGTTGAATTACAATTTAAGTCCAGTTCGGGAGATATAATTAAAACCTATTCAAATAAGAACAAGAAAGACAAATTAGAAATAAAAGCTGGAGGGAATAGTTTTGTTTGGGACACCAGGTATGATGGAGCTGAAAAACTCAAAGGAATGATTTTCTGGAGTGCTTCATTTTCTGGTGCCAAAGCAGTTCCTGGAGAATACTCTGTGAGCTTAATCGTTAATGGAAAGGAACTCAGTCAAAGTTTTGAAATTCTTCCAGATCCTAGATCTGAATCATCAGTTTCAGACATGCAAAAACAATTTGATTTTGTTAATGACGTAAATAAAACTGTTGATAAGGCTCATAAAGCAATTAAAAATATCAGGAACATAAGAAGTAAATTATTAGAATTTGAGAAACAAAACAAGTCAGACTCTACTGCTTTGGCACTTGTAAAACAAGCAAAAAAAATTCAAATTGAATTACATGAAGTAGAAAAAACTCTTTATCAAACACAAAACAAAAGTAATCAAGATCCTTTGAACTTTCCTATACGATTGACAAACAAACTAGGGCATTTAAACAGATTGATTACTATGGACGACTTTCCTCCTACTGCACAAGATATTGAAGTAAAAAAGGTTCTTTCTGCAGAAGTCGAAGTTGCAATGAAGAACTATCAGAAATTGATCGATGAAGATGTTGCTTCCTTCAATAAGGCGTTTAAAAAAGAACAACGAGATTTCTTGAAAATAGAATAGTGCTCTATTCTATAAAACAAAAAAGCGGACTTAATCAGGCCGCTTTTTTTTGGTTTTCAAAAAAATCATATCACTTCAAACAGTCCAGCAGCACCCATTCCTCCACCTACACACATAGTTGAAACTACGTATTTAGCCCCTCTTCGCTTACCTTCTATTAGTGCATGGGCTACCATTCTAGAACCAGACATACCATATGGATGCCCTATAGAAATTGCCCCACCATTTACATTTAATATTTCATTAGGTATCCCCAAATGTTCTTGGCAATAAAGAACTTGTACAGCAAAGGCTTCGTTGAGTTCCCACAATCCAATATCAGACATTTTAAGACCATGTTGTTTAAGTAATTTTGGAATCGCATAGATAGGTCCAATCCCCATTTCGTCTGGCTCGCAACCAGCAACTGCTATTCCTCTATAAATCCCTAAAGGAGTAACATCATGTTTTGCTGCTGTTGCAGCTTCCATTAAAACACAAGCAGATGCCCCATCTGATAGCTGACTTGCATTTCCAGCTGTAATTACACCATTTTCAACTACAGGGTTTAAACCTGACAACCCCTCAATTACAGTACTGGGCCTATTTCCTTGATCTTTATTAAGTGTAATTTCCTGAAAACTAATTTCTTTAGTTTCTTTATTCAACACCCCCATTGAGGAAGTTGTTTCTATAATTTCATCTGAAAACTTACCTGCTTCTTGCGCAGCAGCAGTTCTTTGTTGACTTTGAAGTGCATATTCATCTTGAGCTTCTCTGCTTATACTGTATCGCTTTGCAACAACCTCAGCCGTTTGAAGCATGGGCATATAGATATTAGGTTGTATTGCAATTAGTGCTTTATCGATCATTCGATGTACATTCATTTTGTCATTTTGCACTAAACTAATTGATTCCACACCCCCTCCAACTGTAATCTCCATTCCATCACAAATAATTTGCTTTGCTGCTGTTGCAATAGCCATCATTCCGGAGGAACATTGTCTATCAATACTCATACCGCTTACAGTAGACGGCAGTCCAGCTGCCATTGCGGATAACCTTCCAATGTTTCCTCCAGTAGTACCTTGCTGGAGAGCTGCACCCATAATAACGTCATCAATTTGATCCTTTGAGGCTCCTGAACGCTTCACGGCTTCTTCTATTGCGATAGCTGCAAGGGTTGGAGCATTTGTGTTGTTATAGGCTCCTTTATATGCTTTACCAATTGGAGTCCGTGCTGTGGATACGATTAGAGCTTCTCTCATGAAATTTGATTTAAATCTGTTTATAAACTAAATATACTTTTTTTTGTGAAGTAAACTTATTGAGAGTGGACTTATTGTTTGAATAAATACTAAAAATCACTTAAGTTGTTTTGTTAATAAATACATTATTAGCTAATTAAGTATAAAAATCATGACAATCTTTACTATTTAAAATGATTGATTGCAAAATATTACTGTATTTTCCAAAAGTTCCATTATCTTTATCTCTAATAATGATATCAAGTTTACTTATACAACTAACTGTTTATTTTAATTTATGTTTCAGATTGAATCAATTCAAACCCCTATTATCAGGCATATGCAAATAAACACCCTAGACTAATTCATCAAATTTAAATGATGAATATATCCCTAAATTTTATAATAACAAACGAACCTATTCATGTACTTTAAACCAGTAATAATTAAAAACAAAACTATTATGAAAACAAAATTTGTAACCCAAACATTAGCAATTGCTATGCTTCTGTTTGTTAATTTCCTTCAGGGGCAAACAACCGTTAGCGGTGTTGTTACTGATCAAGAAACCAACGAACCTATTCCAGGTGTAAACGTTGTTATTCAAGGAACTTCCGAGGGAACAGTTTCTGATTTTGACGGGAATTTTGTGTTAAAAACTTCAATGGCTGCTCCTTTTACTTTAGAAATTAGCTCTGTTGGATTTGGAACTAAAACTGCAGAAGTAACTTCTAGCGATCAAACAATTACTGTTTCACTTTCTTCGGGAGAAAATTTAGATGAAATTATAATTTCTGCTTCCAGAAGACCACAGAAAGTTCAAGATGCTCCAGCATCAGTGTCAATTATTTCAGCTAAAGACATTAAGAATTCGGCTGATGCAGTTGACCCTACTCGTTCGTTAGTAAATATCCCTGGTGTTACAATACAACAGCAATCAGCAAATACACTCAACATTGAAATGAGAGCTGGTTCTGGGGTTTTCGGAACTTCTACTTTTCCAATTTTAGATTATCGTTATTTAGTAACACCATCTGCAGGTACTTTTCTATCCTACCAAACTGGTCTTTCTAACATTGATATTGCTAAAGTTGAGGTAGTTCGTGGAGCAGCATCTGCATTATATGGTCCAGGTGTAACTTCTGGGGTTGTTCACTTTATGTCTAAAAATCCAATTGATTATCCTGGGACTACGGTAGAACTTTTAGCGGGTACGCTAAGTACTTTAGGTGCAAACCTTCGTCATGCATATGCTAACGAAAGTAAAACTTTAGGATTCAAAATTAATGCTAAAATTGCACAAGGAGATGATTTTCAAGTAGATCCTAATGACACTGAATTCATATTAGGACAAAGAACTTCTATTTTCCAACCCGCTCTTTCTGGCGGAAAAGTTGACCCTACACAACCTGGTAGGTTATTATTAGGTCTTGAGGACTTAGACGACAATGGGGATGGAAATCCACTTGCTACAAAATACAAAAACATGTCCCTTAATGCTCATTTAGAGCTGAGACCAAACGATCAAACAAGTGCTTTCTTAGCTATGGGTGTAGCAAAAGGGGGTGGTTTATTCTTCAACTCTCAAGGAGCTGGATATGCTGATGGTACAGACTGGTGGACCCAAGCAAGAGTTCAATCGGGTGGATTATTTGCTCAGGTTACTTATAACTATAACGACGGTGGTGGTGAATCTAACCCAACTTTTCTTTATGCTTCTGGATTTAGACAAGTTGCAAAACGTGCTTCTTTAGAAGGTCAATTACAATACAACTTCGATGTACCAAGTTTCATGAATACTAACTTTACAATCGGTGCAGATTATAGAGATATCATGTCTGACTCTGAAGGAACTCTTTATGGAAGAAATGATCCTAATGATGCTTACAAAATTGCAGGTGTATATATTCAAGGTACTACACCCTTAACAGAACAACTTGAATTAACATATGCAGGACGCTATGATAAAATGAACTTCATTGATGAGGGAATTTTTGCTCCACGTGTTGCTCTAGTATACAAAGCAAGTCCTAAGCATACTTTTAGAGCATCTTACAACATTGCATCCTATGCACCTAGTGCTCTTCAACAAAACATAGATTTTCCTGTGAGTGTATTAGCTCCAGGTGTATTTGATGTATGGTTAAGCGGACAAGCTAACGATCAAAATTTCTCATCAAATCCAGTAATCGATATTACCATTCCTGGCGTACCGGATCTTCCTTACGGAACTCCTGGTTTACCTAATGCTGTAGCCTATGGTGCAACAGCTGGAGCTGTACTTCCACAGGTTTATGCAGGAGTTGGTGCTCTTGCTCCTACTCTTTTACCAGCTGTACAAGCTTTCTTTGCTTCAGGTGGTGCAGGAGGAACCGCATATGTACCCGGTGGTGTAACAGGTCAATTCAATGGATATAACCTATTTAACAATCAACCAATGAACTCACTTGTTGGTACTGGAAAAGCTAAAATCGGAACCGTTACTTCCTGGGAAATTGGTTATTCTGGTATAATTGCTGATAAACTAAAAGTAGGTCTTGATGTTTATACATATGAAAACAAAGGGTTCACTCAGTTTACTGCAATTGGTCCAACGTTCTCTTTAACTGGAGCTGATGTTGCAGGAGATTTAAGCTCAACAGTAAGAGGAGATATTCTACCTTACTTAGAAGGTGTAATCACTAATGCTGTTACGCAACAAGTTGCTGCAGGATACGTAGGAGTTACTGACGCTATCGCAACTTCATTGGGTATACCTACGCAAGCACAAGCTCTTGCTGGTGCTCTAGCACAAAATCTACCTGGAGCTACTGCAATTGCAAATGCAGTTGGTGCTGGATTCGCTGCTGGTGGTCAAGTTTTTGATGCACAGGCTAGTGCTCTTTACCCTTATATTGGAACAGTAGAAACTGATCAAGTTCCTCAAGGTGATAATGTTGCGCATATCCCTGCAGGTTATAGACAATATGATGATGCAACCAGAAGTCACTGGGGTGCTGATTTATCTTTAGAATACTTTGTAAACGATAAAATGTCAGTTTGGGGTAACGGTTCTTACATAAGTCAAAATGTATGGATTCCTGGAGAATCTGATGATGATGGTCTTCCATTTTCTTCTTTCTTAAACTCTCCTCAAGTAAAGTACAGAGCTGGTATTAAGTATGCTGAAGAACAAGGATTACGTTTCAGTGTTTCTTTCCAACATGATGATGAATTTGAATCTGACCAAGGAGTATTTGCTGGAACAGTTCAAGAAAAGAATCTTGTTGACACCAACCTAGGATATGACTTTGGAAACGGATTAGAATTAGACTTATCTGCAACCAACTTATTCGATCAAAAATATGTTGCATTCCCTTCTATGCCAGTTATTGGAAGAAGAGTAATCTTAAAAGCTACTGTAAGCTTCTAATTTGAATGATTGAAAATAATAAAAAAGCATTAATTACTGGTGCTGCCAAAGGATTAGGAAGAGCAACTGCGGTTGCTCTTTCAACCTCTGGTTATGACGTTATCCTCACGGATATTAATGCAGAAGCATTAGCTGAAACAAAACAATTCATAGAAGATAATGGCGGTTCTGCTGTTACCTATATTCTTGATGTTTCAGACAAAAAACAAATTGAATCAGTCTTGATGCAAGCCATCAAAGACGAAAAAAAAATTGATGCCTTCGTTAATAATGCTGGAATAGGTGGTAAAATGGCTCCTTTCCATGAAATGAAAGACGAAGATTGGGACCGCGTTATAGCGGTAAACCTTAGTAGTGTTTTCTATTGCTTAAAATTTCAACTACAAATATTACTCAAACAAGGCGGTGGAAACATTGTTAATGTTGCCTCACTTGCTGGTAAAAAAGGAGTTACCCTAGGCAGTCATTATTCTGCTTCAAAGCATGGAGTAATTGGACTTACTAAAACTGCAGCTGTAGAATATGGATCACGCAATATTCGAGTTAATGCTGTATGTCCTTCCTTTATTGAAACTGATATTATAGACACTGTTCCCCCTCCAATTTTAGATTTTGTAAAGACTTACAGAGTTCCTCTTAAAAGATTAGGAAGACCTGAAGAAGTTGCAAATGCTATAAAATTCATGCTCTCCGATGACTCCTCATACATGAACGGACATTCTTTAGTTCTAGACGGAGGAATGGACGCTGGATAGGTGTATATAGAAGGAATTCTATCTCTCATATTTTACTTCAAATCAAATCTTCTTTATATATTGTAAGGAGAATATATTGTTATACCCAATATTTGAATATTAAACAACCTACTGAAATTACTATGTACGCATCGGATTTATTTAAAGGTAAAGTAGTGCTTGTCACCGGGGGAAGAAGTGGTATTGGTTATGGAATTGCACAATCTTTTCTAGAATTAGGTTCTGATGTAATAATTGCTTCCAGAAAAAAAGAACCCTTATTAAAAGCGGCTTCAGAACTAAGTTCTTTTGGTACTTGTGAGTCACAAGTTTGTGATATAAGAGAACCAGATCAAATAGAACAACTTTCCAAAATGATAGAGAAACGTTTTGGTCGCCTAGATATTTTAATCAATAATGCAGGGGGTCAATTTCCTGCGCCCTCTCATATTATCAGTAAAAAAGGATGGGCAGCAGTTGTAAACAACAACTTAAATGGAACCTTTTACATGAGCCAACAAATGGCTACTAGTTTTTTTATTCCCCAAAACGAAGGAATCATAATTAACATAACTGCAAATGTAATGCGAGGATTTCCAGGTATGGCTCACACAGGAGCAGCAAGAGCTGGTGTAGAAAATCTCACAAAATCTTTAGGTCAAGAATGGGCAGAGTACAATATAAGAGTTAATGCTGTAGCACCTGGTATAGTTTCCACATCGGGATTAGAAAATTATCCGGAACAAATGCAATCCTTTTTAAAAGAAAGTGAAAATAAAAATCTAATGAAACGGTTTGGGACTATTAAAGATATCGCTAACGCTGTTTTATTTTTGGCTAGTCCACTTTCAAGCTATATAAGTGGTGTTACACTTCCGGTTGATGGACTTGAGCATCTGGCAGGAGATCGTATGGAATTATACAAGTCCATAATGGCATTAATGAAGTAAAACCTACAAAATGAAACTGTATTCAAAGTTTTTCGGAACTATTTTAATGATTAGCATACTTTATTTGTGCTTCTACCCTATTAATTTAGATCCTATTGCTAGAGATGCTCCTCCCTACCCTGGAACAGTTGGAGATTTTGAAATAAACAATCTTCTTACTCAAATCGAATTTTTAGAAGTTAATGGTATTGGTCCAGAGGCTATTGCTTATGATAGTTTAGGGAATTTTTATACGGGTATTGAAAATGGTAATATTTTAAAAATAAATCCAGATCTAAGTAAACAATCAATAATTGCAAATACAGGAGGTAGGCCTTTAGGAATGAAAATTGCACCTAAGGGTAACCTTATAATAGCGGATCAATTTAAAGGTCTTATAAGTCTTGATTCTCTCGGAAATATAACTACTCTAATCAACGAAATTGACGGGACTCCTATTTTATTTTCAGATGACTTAGCGATTACTAAAGAAGGTGTTGTTTATTTTTCTGATGCGACTCAAAGAAACCCAATTGAAATCGAAAATGAATTCTGGGAACAACAACCCTCTGGCAGAATTATTTCATTTGATTTAAATTCTGGAGAATCGGAAGTAGTATTAAATGATTTGTTTTTTGCAAACGGAGTTGCTTTGGATTCCGAAGAAGAGTTCCTTATTGTAACAGAAACTTTTGGAGCTCAAATAATAAAACATTGGATAAAGGGGGAAAAAAGTGGAACAACTGAAATTTTCAATAACACAATCCCAGGATATCCAGATAATGTAACCTTTTCTAATGATACTTTTTGGGTAGCAATTCCAAGTCAAAGAGCTGTTGAGGTCGAACCTTTAACTAGTTATCCTTTCATTAGGTCAATACTTTTACGATTACCTAGATTTTTATTAGACAAAGCTGTACCAAAACCTTATTCTATGGTCTTAGGGTTTGATATAAATGGAAATATAAAACACAATCTACAAGACCCTGATGGTGGGTTTCATTACATAACAAGTGTTCTCCAAATAGGAGACAAACTATATCTAGGAAGCTTAAAAGAGCCTGGAATAGGAATTTTCAATTTAAAATAAAAAACAAATGATTAGTTTAGAAGGACAAGTAGCCATTATAACCGGTGGTGCTCAAGGAATTGGAGAAGGAGTCTGTAAAGTGTTTTGCGAGGCAGGAGCTACTGTTGCACTTTGGGATGTTCGCGATTCCGGAGCTGAAACAGCAGAAAAAATAAAAGCAAATGGTGGAAATGTTTTCTTTCAAAAAGTCGATGTCACCAATCGAGAAGCGGTTGATAAAGCTGTTTCAGAAATAATATCAGAACACAAAAAAATAGATATTCTCATTAATAACGCAGGAATATTAAGAGACAAATCATTTATGAAAATGTCACAAGCTGAATGGGATGCAGTTATCAATGTAAATCTTAGTTCTTTATTCACAACAACACAAGCAGTTCTTCCCTATATGCGAGAAGCTCGATATGGAAGAATAATCTCAGCTTCCTCTATTAATGGTTTTGCAGGAGCATTTGGGCAAACAAACTATTCTGCAACAAAAGCTGGAGTTGCTGGCTTTACCAGAGCGCTCTGTCGTGAAGTTGGACGTTACGGTATAACAGCAAATGCAGTTGCCCCAGGATTTATAGAAACAGAAATGACCGCTTCCATGCCTGAAGAGGTAGTAAAAGCTGGGATTGCAATGATTCCAGTAGCTAGAATCGGAACCCCTGAAGATATGGGTTATGCATACTTATTTTTAGCTTCAAAACAAGCAGGTTTTATTAACGGAGTAACCCTCCATTCTAATGGTGGTGCAATGCCAATGTAATTATGAGTGTAAAAAAATTATTTGAATTAAAAGATAAAGTTGCGGTTGTAACTGGATCAAGTAAAGGAATTGGAAAAGCCATAGCCGAAGCTCTCGCAGAATTTGGCGCTAAAGTAGTTGTCAGCAGTCGCTCTCAAGAAGCCGTTGACGCCGTTGCTCAAGAATTTAAGGATAAAGGATATGAAGCGACTGGAATTGCTTGTCATGTTGGAGATGAAAGCCAAAGACAAAAACTAATTGAAAAAACAATATCGCTTTACGGAAGTGTGGACATACTAGTAAACAATGCAGCTACCAACCCTGTATTCTCTCCTTTAGAAGGGGTTGAAAACAATGTTTTTGACAAAATAATGGATGTGAATGTAAAAGCATGTTTCTCTTTTGCGAAATTGTGTTTTCCCTATATGAAAGAAAAAAAAAGCGGGAGTATTATAAATATTGCTTCAGTTGAAGGTATGAAACCGAGTATGGGACTTGGATTATATGGCGTAAGCAAATCAGCATTAATAATGCTAACACAATCACAGGCAAGTGAATGGGGAAAATATGGCATTCGATCAAATGCAATTTGTCCTGGTTTAATTAAAACAAAATTCAGTCAAGCACTCTGGAGCAACGAACATATAATGAAACAAGTGGAACATCATCTGCCACTTCAAAGGGCGGCAGAACCTGATGAAATAGCAGGACTAGCAGTTTATTTAGCATCAAATGCATCTTCTTATACCACAGGAGCTGTATTGAATGCAGATGGGGGTCATATGTTAACTTAAAAAAATATAATGGAACAACCAACAAACACAGCCTATTCAACCCGATTAAAAGACTTAAGTGAATTAAAAAACTACATAGGAAAAGAATTAGGTCTTACAGAATGGATGCCGATGACTCAGCAGCGCATTAACACATTTGCTGATGCTACGGAAGACTTTCAGTGGATTCATCTGGATGTCGAGCGAAGTGCAACTCTTTCTCCTTACAAAAAAACAGTTGCTCACGGATTTTTAGTTCTTTCAATGGCTTCTAAAATAACCTATGATACCTTTTCTATAGAAAACGTAGCCATGGGAGTTAACTATGGATTGGACAAAGTTCGTTTTCCAAATGCGACTAAATCTGGAACATTTTTTAGAGGACGTGTTTCATTACTAGAGTGTGATGAGATTCCTGGTGGAGTGAAATATAAAATGGGAATAATCTTTGAATTAAAAGGAGAAGAAAAACCCGCTTGCGTAGCAGAATTTATTGCAATAGCTTATGCTGGACCTGGTAAAAAAGCACAAGACGAAATAAAAAAAGCAACTGAAAAACAAAAACCATCCGACACTGTTTTGCTTGAAAAACAAGGGTCAATTGCAATCGTAACCCTTAACCGTCCTAAACGCTACAATGCCGTTACCGATGAGCTCATAAAAAGACTCAACCAAATTATAGCAGACATTCGAAACGACAATCAAATTCGTGCAGTAGTTCTAACAGGAGCAGGAAAAGGATTTAGTGCCGGAGCAGATATGGATACTTTTGGAATTGCATCTCCTGAAGACTCTCGTGAATACATAACAACCGTATATCAGGGGTTGCTTAGAAACTTCCAAACTTTAAAAAAGCCTATTATTGGTGCTATAAATGGAACTGCTGCGGGGGTTGGAGCTTCTATAGCTTTAGCTTGTGATTTACGTGTTATGAGCTCAAAAAGTAGTATTCTTTACGCTTTTATAAACATAGGCCTTGGTCCAGATGGAGGGGCGAGTTGGTTACTAACAAGACAAGTTGGATATTCGAAAGCATTTGAAATTGCTGCTGAAGGGAGAAAAGTAAAAGCAGAAGAATGTTTAGAACTTGGATTAACAAATAAAATAGTTGAAGAAGATAAACTATTAGATTCGGCGATTGAATGGGCAAAAACACTAGCTTCAAAACCAACACTAGCTGTCGGAATTACTAAAGAAGATTTATTACACGCAATGGAAAATAGCTTAAATGACTCAATTGCATTTGAAGCAGAAAAACAAATTGCGGCTTTTGAAAGCTATGATTTGGTAGAAGGAGTTGCTGCTTTTGTCGAAAAAAGAAAACCTAACTTCATTGGAAAATAAATTTTACAATTAAAATCAGTTCAATTTTAAATTTAAAAAATGGCAGTAACTCTAGATAAAGCAAAAGAAATAAGGAAGGGAGAAGGTCTAGATGAAGGTGCATTAAAAAAGTATCTATCAGAACAGTTAAAGGTACCGAACGGAGCCTTGCAAATTCGACAATTCCCTTCAGGTTTTTCTAATCTTACCTATTCAATCAATTTCGCAGACAAAGAATATGTATTGAGAAGACCTCCTTTTGGGGCGAATATTAAATCTGGTCATGATATGTCCAGAGAATTTAAAATACTTACTGCTTTAAAAGGTTCATACGATAAAGCACCAAATCCTATTTTATTTGAGGAAAAAGCAGAAGTTTTAGACGCTCCTTTTTACTTGATGGAACGTGTCCAAGGGATTATTTTACGAGCGGGCATAAAAGAAGAAAATCTACCCACACCTCAACAATTCAAATCCCTCTCAAATAATTTTGTTGACACCTTAGTTGAACTTCATCAACTGGACTATAAAGCAATTGGTCTAGAAACACTAGGAAATCCTGAAGGATACACAACTCGACAAGTAGAGGGTTGGAGTAAACGCTACCTGAAATCAAAAACCTCAACCGTGAAAACCATTGAAAAAACAGCATTATGGTTACAAGAAAATATTCCACCTATCAGTGGTGCCAGTTTAATTCACAACGACTTTAAATATGACAACCTCGTATTAACACCAGATGAAAACCTAAACATAAAAGCAGTTTTAGATTGGGAAATGACAACATTAGGTAATCCATTGATGGATCTTGGAACGAGTCTAGGTTATTGGGTACATGAATCTGACCCAGATTTTATTGCTCAGAATCAATTGAGTTTAACTTCTAAACCTGGAAATCCTAGTCGTGGAGAGTTAGCAAGTTTGTACGAGAAAAAAAGCGGTAAGACCCTAGATAACATTGAATTTTATTTTGTTTTTGGAGTTTTTAAAATTGCTGTAATTGTACAACAAATTTATTATAGATATACATTAGGACACACTAAAGACCCAAGATTTAAACACCTTGATAAAATAGTAGAATTATATGGCATGCTTGCCCAACAGGCTATAAAGAAAAAAAGAATAGATCATTTATTTTAAAAGAAATCGTGTTTTACAACCCTTATTTGGAGACTATAACTACCACCTTGACCGTTATGCACGATTAAATGAATATTAGAAATTAATAAACAGGATGTCTTAAGTATGTTGGTTCAACCTGTTTTAATTTTATTCATTGATAATTCCGGGCTGAGTAAGTTCAAAACCTTCAACTTCTTTTGCTCGATCAACCATATCTTTTACTTCTTTTAGTAAAACTTTAGAATTATAAATTACTCCATTACTGATAGTGTATTGAACACCACCTACTCGAACTACCTCATTATCTTCTGTCAATTTAATAGCACCCGTACCGTAAAGAACTTTTAAGTTTTCAAGTGGATTAGAATCTACCAATACCATATCGGCAAGCTTACCTACTTCAATAGAGCCAATTTGATCATCCATTTTTAAGGCTTCCGCACCATTTAAAGTAGCCGAACGGATTACTTCTAGAGGATGAAAACCAGCTTCCCGAAGTAATTCTAATTCTCTTACGTAAGCAAATCCATACAACTGAAATATAAATCCAGAATCAGATCCTGTTGTTACCCTTCCTCCTCTATTTTTGTACTCATTTACAAAAGTCATCCATAAATTATAATTCTTCTTCCATGAGATTTCTTGTTCTGTTCCCCAAAAATGCCAGTAGGATCCATGAGAAATTTTACTAGGCTGATAAAAACGCCACAAACTAGGTAACGTGTATTCCTCATGCCATTCAGCTCTTCTGGCACGTTGTAAATCTCTACTCGCTTCATAAATATTAAAAGTTGGGTCAAGTGTAAAGTCCAATGCAAGTAATTCTTCCATCACACGGTTCCAGTGATCAGAATATGGTTTTGCGGCTTGTTCCCATAATTTTCCTGCTTGTTCAAAACGATGTTGCTCATTTTGATAATTATAATCTAATGGATAATCTTGAACTGTTCGGTCTTCAAAAAGCGCTTCAGGTAAACCATACCAGTGCTCCATAGAAGTTAATCCTGCTCGAGCGGAGTGAAGAACATTCCAACGAGCAACACTCATTTGGGCATGATGGCAAGCAGACCCCAAACCTAATTTATTATTTTCAGCCAAAGCAGCTTCCATTATTTCGGGAGCTGCTCCAAAAAATTTGATTCCATCAGAACCCGATTTTGCATTTTCTCTTACCCAATTACGTGCATCCTCTTCCGTTACAATTGGAGTTTTAGATCCAGCACCAAAACCTGTATATTGAATAATTCTTGGCGCTATAATTTCGTTATTTTCACTTTTCTTTTTTAAATCGAGAGTCCAACTTCTACTCCTACCACTTGGTTCTCTAACTGTAGTTACTCCATGAGCCAACCAAAGTTTAAAAACATAATCCCAATCAGCTCCTTGTGAGGTTCCTCCTATATGTCCATGCATATCAATAAAACCAGGAAGTAGGTACATTCCGTGAGCATCGATTTCTTTACCTCCAATTTGTAATTCTGGTCTTCTTTTATCATTTATTTCTACTCCAGGGTAGCCAACGACTCTTACTTGAGTAATTATATTTTGTTCAACAACTACATCAACTGGACCAATTGGCGGTGCTCCGTTTCCATTAATGAGTGTTACCCCTCTAATAATTAACTGTTCGAACGGACCTTCTGCACTTACTTCTTGTGCAACTGATGGATTAAATGCAATACAAAAAAAAGAAAGTAAAAAAAGGATTAAGGATTTCATTAGATATTTTTTAATTGATCCTAATTTAAACAATTAAAACTAAATTTTATATTAATCCCATAAAAACAAAATTTTCTTAAATGAGAATAAATATTGAATAAATATTATTAACTATATTTATGCTTATGGAATATTTAAGAAATATTGATTTTCGGGCTGATTATAAATTACTTAGCAAAAAATTAAAAGAGTTCCGTCTTAAAATTAATAGGTTATCTTTTTGTGTTCTTCTTTCAACAACCAGCTTAACATTTGCTAATAACGATTCAACAACATCAAAATTAACTAATGTTGAGACTATTTACTTTGAAAACGGAACTTGTAAGTGTCCAGAAGCAACTGTTGGAGATGTTGCTTATCTGAGTACCGGTGGTGTAACTAGAGAATTAACTGCTTTTACTGTCGTTGACAATTCATCTATTGCTACTCAAATAGCAGCAGAAAACTACAATCTTTGTACTACCCTAGTTACCAATATGGAAGGATTGTTTCAAAATAATAGCTCATTCAACTCCGATATAAGTTTTTGGGATACCTCTAATGTAACAACTATGAACTCTATGTTCAAGGGTGCTTCTGCTTTCAATGAAGATATAAGTGATTGGGATGTTTCTAATGTTACAGACTTTGAAGCACTTTTTTGGGGAGCTAGTGTATTTAACCAAGATATTGGTGGATGGAACACAAGTAGTGTAACCAATATGGAAAGTACGTTTGAGGATGCATCGGCTTTTAATCAAGATATTAGTACTTGGGTAACTTCCAACGTAACCAATATGCGTGCAATGTTTGAGTCTGCTATTGTCTTCAATCAAAATATAAATGGATGGGACACTTCAAATGTAACTACAATGCTAAGAATGTTCGATTGGGCAGCTGTTTTTAACCAACCTATTGGGACGTGGGATACTGCTAACGTAACCGATATGCGAAGAATGTTCAAAAATGCAAAAGCATTTGACCAAGATATTACTAGTTGGAATATGTCAAATGTCACTGACATCAATTATATGTTTAGCGGTGCAGAAAATTTTGATCAAGAAGTTGGACTTTGGGATATTGGTAGTGTAACTACAATGACTGGGGTATTTGAAGAAGCACTTCTTTTCAATAATAATGGTTCTACATCTTTAAATAATTGGGATACTAGTAGCGTTACAAACATGGAAAAAGTATTCCTAAGTGCTCCAGATTTTAATCAGGATATTGGAGATTGGGATACGTCTAAGGTAACTTCCATACAAAGTATGTTCCATTCAGCTGATTCATTTAATCAAGATATTGGGAATTGGGATACCTCTGCTGTAACGAATATGCAATCGACCTTTGATTCTGCATCAAGCTTTGATCAGGATATTTCAAATTGGGATGTTTCGTCTGTAACAACTATGGAAGGTATGTTCTATGGCAGTGGTTTTAATCAGGATATTAGTAACTGGAATACTTCTGCTTTGATTAATATGAATTATATGTTCAAAGAAAATTCAAACTTTAATCAAGACCTTACTAGTTGGTGTATCTCAGATTTAACTTCTGTAGTAGAAGTAAATTATAATTCAATTTTAGAGGATGCTAATCTTCCTGTTGCGGGGGGCTGTAATCAAACAATTTATTTTGAAAACAATATCTGCAAGTGTCCAGAGGCAACTGCTGGAGACACTATTGATATTGATGGGACAACATATACAGTTGTAGACGATTCATCTATTGCTATTCAAATAGCAGTAGAAAACTACAATCTTTGTACTACCCTAGTTACCGATATGGAAGGATTGTTTCAAGATAATAGCTCGTTCAACTCCGATATAAGTTTTTGGGATACCTCTAATGTTACAACTATGAGGTATATGTTTCAAAATGCCTCTTCCTTTAATCAAGATATCGGTAGTTGGGACATCTCGAGTGTTACTAATATGAGATGGGTGTTTCAAAATGCAATCTCTTTTAATCAAGATATTGGGGATTGGGATACTTCTAGTATTGAAAACTTGAGTTCAATGTTTAGTGGAGCTACAGCTTTCAATCAGGATATTGGTGATTGGAATTTATCAAATAATGTTTCTCTTGAATATTTATTCGAAGGGGCTACTGCCTTTAATCAAGATATTGGTGGTTGGGACACTTCTAGTGTGACAAATATGATGGGTACTTTTACCGATGCATCTTCTTTTGATCAAGATTTAAGTTCTTGGGATACTTCTAATGTAGTTACCATGAGATATTTATTTAGAGGTACCCCTTTTAATCAAGATATATCGTATTGGAACACTTCTAATGTAACCATAATGAATCAAATGTTTTATGGAGCTTCTGAATTTAATCAAGATCTAGGTGATTGGGATACTTCCAAAGTTACCGATATGAGCTTTATGTTTAAGGACGCATATGCTTTTGATCAAGACCTTGGAGACTGGAATGTAGCTAGTGTTACCACTATGCAAGGAATGTTTGAAAACGCTTCTGTTTTTAATAATGCCTCAAGCACCTCAATAAACTCATGGGATATTTCAAGTGTTATACGTTTGGACAGAATGTTTAACAATGCAGATGCTTTTAATCAAAACATAAACTCTTGGGACACTTCAAGTGTTACTAATATGGGTAACTTATTTAGTAATACGGCTGTCTTTAATCAAGAATTATCTTCTTGGGACACCTCCAATGTTACAAGTATGTACGGTATGTTTGGCAGCGCCTTGTTGTTCAATCAAGATTTAAGTGGTTGGTGTGTCTCGAACATTTCAACAGAACCTGAATCTTTTGAAAGTTTATCGCTCACAGATGACAACCTTCCGTTGTGGGGAACCTGTATTGAAACCATTTATTTTGAAAACAATATCTGCAAGTGTCCAGAGGCAACAGCGGGAGACACTATTGATATTGATGGAACAACATATACAGTTGTTGACGATTTATCTATTGCTACTCAAATAGCAGCTGAGAACTACAATCTTTGCACTACCCTTGTTACGGATATGGGAGGATTGTTTCATAATAATGACTCATTTAATTCCGATATCAGTTTTTGGGATACTTCTTCAGTAACTAATATGACAAATATGTTTCATAATGCATATGATTTTAACCAAGACATAAGTCAATGGGACGTTTCTAATGTTATTTCAATGAATTATACATTTGCTCAGTCTGGATTTAGTTACGGCATTGGTGGTTGGGATGTGTCTTCTGTAACTACAATGGAAGGTATGTTTTGGGGTGCAAATGCATTTAATCAAGATATATCTAGTTGGGATACTTCTAGTGTGACTTCTATGATTGCAATGTTTCAAAATAATTCTCTATTTAATCAAAATCTTTCGGGATGGTGTGTCAAAAATGTTATTAATTACACTAATTTTAATAAAAGGAACACCACCTTAGATTCATCCAATATTCCTAATTTTGGAACTTGCCCTGATGGGTCAAATGGTAGTGAAGCTCCCGAAACTGGGGATGGATCCTCTAGCTCACCTTATCAAATTAATTCATTTAGTAATCTATTATGGATATCTGAAGATAGTGATCGATGGAATAAACACTACATTCAAACAAATGACATCGAAGCGGGTATTACTTCTTCTTTAAATAATAATCTTGGATGGAGCCCTATTGGAGACGAGTCTACGAGTTTTAGTGGAAACTATGACGGACAGGGTTATTTCATTTTTGATTTAAAAATAAACAGACCAACCCAAAATTACATTGGTCTTTTCGGTGAAATAAAACCAAGCTACGGAAGTTCTGGTGTCAGTATAAAAAATATTTATTTTGAAAATGCCAATATCTCAGGAGCTGAATTTGTTGGGGTTCTTGCAGGAAATATTGAAGGTTACAGCAGCAGTAATTATGTGAAAATACACTCTGTTTTCATTAACGATTCCTCTGTTACAGGTGATAATACTGTTGGTGGTTTAGCGGGTAAAGTTTATAAATACTCAACAGTTACAAGCAGTTATTATGAAGGAGATGTTGTTGGAGGAACTGGAGATTCTGATGATTATCAAATTACTGGCGGTCTGGTTGGAAATCTAAACTACTATTCAAATATTTCAAAATCCTACTCAACCGGATCTGTGTCTGGGAATTATATGGTGGGAGGTCTTCTTGGGAAAAACTCCTATTCAAATCTATCTAACAACTATTCCAGATCAAATGTTTCTGCGAGTTACAATGCTGTAGGTGGACTTATAGGATGGGATCAAGTGGATGATGACAATTCAGGAAGAGTCAAGAATTATTCTACAGGAACTGTTTCATTATCATCTAACAACTCAGGAATTGGAGGTCTTATCGGTTATCAAGCCAGCTGTAATAGTTGTAGCATTGAAGGTGATGAAAATTATTGGTCTTCTGATCTAAGTGGTATTTCTTCTGATGGATCAGGAAATGGAGTTGATTCTGATGTTAGTTCAGATACCCTAAAAAAATTAGAAATAAATGAAGAATGGGATTTTGAAAATACATGGATTACCTCGGGAAATATAAATGACGGTTACCCATTCTTAAGAAATGCAAACGAAATTGGAATTAGCGATATAAGTTTTGATCAATCTAATAATGGTTTAAGTCTTGTTTTCCTTGAAGAAATTCCAAGTGATGAAACATTATTAACAACTGATTTTAAGCTTGATCTAATAGTCGATTCGTCTTCATACACTGGAAATGCTTCTTTAACTATGGCAAACCCGACTGCAGTATCTATTTCTGATGATAGAAACACGGTTACAATAACGGTTTCTTACACAGGTGAATTCAATGGAAGTGAAATTCTTTCTGTAGGACCAGGGGATACGGAAGATGATTTTGATGATGATATTTATTTAACAGTTAATGTCAGCCCTGTAGATACCACTTCACCAACACTATTAGCATTTACTAGTTCTGATACTGATCTTGTTTTAGAATACAATCAAGAAACTATCATTGTTGCCAATTTCTCTGAATCAATGGCAAATACCCCAACCATTCAATTCTCAAATGACACCCTAACCAACCATTTAATGTCTTCCTATTCCTTCGGGATAGAAGCTGTAGATCAACAAAACTTGACTTCAGGTTCTGGAGCTGGTGGACTAGATCAATGGCAATCTTTTACTGTTTCAACAACAGGACGATTAACAAAAGTAGAGTGGGAAATGGGGAACCCTGTAATTGATGGAGAGCCACAACCAGTTGCGATTCTATTATATTCTGGCTCTGGTACTTCGGGCAACCTACTTGCAGAAAGTCAAGGGCTTTATACTCCTGCTTATAACGATGCTGACGGTAATTATATTGGAGTAGAATTTATTGCTTTTGATGTGACAGACAAGAATATTGATGTTACTCAAGGTGATGTACTTACCATGCAATTAGTTCTTACCTCTGGGAATCAAAACGTAGGATTTTTAGACTTAAGCACCAACAACCCATACTCGGGTGGTAGAGCTAGTAATGATG
This sequence comes from Candidatus Arcticimaribacter forsetii, assembly GCF_910589745.1. Lineage (GTDB taxonomy): Bacteria > Bacteroidota > Bacteroidia > Flavobacteriales > Flavobacteriaceae > Arcticimaribacter > Arcticimaribacter forsetii. Next base: position 824,006 of record NZ_OU342399.1, on the reverse strand, counting down.
ATAGCTGGGATTATATTTTTAAAACTCATGTACGCCCAGTTTCCATTAATTCAGAAAATTGGATTTATAAATACACAGCTCCAGACAGCTATGTCCCTTCGATATCTGCATCTGTATCAGGAACGGACCTGACTGGAAATAATTATACTAGTACTGAAACGCTTAACTTTACCATGATTGAGGAATCTGTACCTGCTACTGTTTCACTTTCATGGGAAACTCCGTCAAAAGATCCGATTATTGCTCCTTCAACAGAGAATATTGCCTACACAGAACTTGTTTCGATAACAGCCTATTATTCAAAACCAACTACTAATGCTCAAATCATTTTTAATTCAAATTCAGGAACTACAACTGATTCGATGACTCCAGTGAGTGATTATGATTTTACTCAAAATTGGATTAAAAATTATTCAGAACAATACGTTGAACCAAATAACGCTGGATCTGGAGAAGATTATGCTACTATAAGCTTTGATGTTAACTTACCTAGTTCGCATTCTCAGTATAATCAAATTAGAATAAATGATTACTTTGAAAATTCAGATCGTCTTTCTGTATTCATAGAAGTAGATGAACATATAAATAATATTTCTGATTATGTTAAGGTTGGTAGTTATGGTAGTTCAAATTATTTTATTTCTACAGACAAATACAATACAATTGCAGAAATAAATCAAGCTTTAAGTGCAATTAATGCGCGTTTATTAACCATCGAAACATCATCCGAATTTAACTATATAAATAGTTTATTTGTGGATTCATCGGTTGATGTTTATGCTAATCGTCCTTTTTGGATCGGATTATATCAAGACACCAACGATCCAAATTATTCAGAACCTTCAGGGGGTTGGAAATGGAAAAATGCTATGTATAATCAATGGGAATACAGTTGGACTGTATCTTCCACTAATTCTACAGAAGTAAATATCAATACTACTGCTACAGATGACCTAGGAAATGTTGTCTCTGCAACAGATAGTCTTACCTTTAACATTGTAGTTGTTGACACTTCATCACCTACTCTATTATCATTAGAATCTAGTGCTTCTTCTACTCAAGTAAATTATAATGAAACTGTAACTGTTACTGCGACATTTAGTGAAGCTATGAGTGCTACTCCAACCATTCATATAAGTGGGGTTGATATTAACACCGCTATGAGCGCTACTAACTCTTCTTCTGTTTGGACTTATAACTGGACAGTCTCGTCTACCGTTTCCACTGAGGTTACTGCAACTGTTTCTGGAACTGACCTTAGCGGGAATTCATATACTGGAACAGATACATTATCCTTCTATATTATGAAACAGTTACCAAGTTACCTCCCTATAAATGGGCTGGTTGCATGGTATCCTTTTTATGGAAATGCTTATGACGAGAGTGGTAATGGGAACAACGGTACTGTGAACGGATCTACTCTTAACGCTGACAGAAATAATAATCAAAACTCCTCTTATAGCTTTGATGGTTCCGATGATTTTATAAGTATTGGAAACGATTCTTCTTTGAATCCAAGTGGTTCACTAACTTTTTCATCATGGTTCAATCTATCTGACCTAGATTATAATAACAACTCAATTTTAGGAAGAAATAGCAATAATTCAGGTACAGATGGTTACGGCTACAATTATGGGGTATTAATCGATTCTAACGACGGTTCCTCTAAATTAAGAGTAGGTATTGGACAACAATCCAATGGAAGTATTACTGATATTGATCATATTAGAAACATTAATGCCAATGAGTGGATCCATTATGCAATAACCTACGATGAATCAAAGATTAGAGTTTATATTAATGGAACCCTAGTTCAATCAACTAATCTTAGTCGATCAGGAGGAAATCATCAAAATGATTTTGAAACATTTATTGGTAAATACAGACCTCAAAGCTCCGGTGTTTCAGTTGCAAATCAACTTTTTAGAGGTAAACTCGATGACATCGGGATTTGGAATCGCACATTAACTTCTTCTGAAATTTTTCAGCTTTATACAGGCGTGATAGATACCGTATCGCCCATCGTCACTATGTCACACAACGCAAGTCCAACAACTACTATAAATAACGGAGATAGTATTACGGTAACGGCGACCTTCTCTGAAGCTATGAATGCTACACCAACCATAAATATTTCGGGAGGACAAGCAACAAATGTAGCTATGAGCGCTACATCTTCATCTGCTATTTGGACCTATAATTGGACTGTGTCGTCTACCGTTTCTACCGAGGTTACTGCTACTGTTTCTGGAACGGACCTTAGTGGGAATTCATATACCGGAACTTCTTCCCTAGCATTTGTAATTGACAATACTGCTCCTGAAGTTGAATTAACAGATGATCAAGAGGATCAGTGGATTAAATCCGGGGATGAAATATTGATTAATGCCGTTTTCTCAGAAAGTTTATCTAATACTCCAACGATTCAAATATCAAATAATAATCAAACTGAGTCTTATGAAATGAGTGAATCTACCACTCAAAATAACTGGACATACTTTATTGAAGTAAGTGAATTAAATTTCGATGATGGTCCTATTTACGTTAAAATAGATTCTGCTATAGATTTTGGTGGTAATACTTTTTCAGGAACATCGAGTTTAACTTATATATTAGATAATACACAACCAACCATACAGTTTGGTTCAAATAACTCAACAGAAAATGTGCGTTCGGGTCAGGATATCACGTTTTTTGTAATCATAAGTGAATCTATAATTCAGGCTCCAACAATATCTATTGGAGACATTAATGAAGTAATGACGGCAACAAACTCTCCAACAAACTGGACTTACGAATGGAAAGTTCCAGATGGAGAAAGCGGAACATATACGGCATCTGTTGTTGTTGAAGATAAAGCTGGAAACACAACTTCCACAGACAGCAACCAAGTATTAAGTTATATCCTAGACAATGACCCTCCTGTTATTGAAACTATTTATCTGTCTTCTAATAACGGATCTGTTACAATTCAATTCTCAGATGAGGTGTTTTCATCTTATGAAAATAATGTAGCATCAGGAACTTTAGTTCCAGAAGATTTCAATTTAGCAATTGAAGGGGGTACTGCTAAATTAATGAGCGCAACACCAATTTCAGTTGTAAATGAAGATTCTAGTTATATCTTAACTTTCAATCTTGAAGGTATAACCTCAGGTAATGAGAAATTATCGATTAACATCAATACCAACTCTATATTTGATGTTGTAGGAAATCCAGTATCTACATCCCAAGCTACTGGTACGATAACATTATACGATACAGATGCACCACGAATAATTGAAGGGAGTGTCATTGATGATCAATCCTTGATCATAACACTCAACGAACTTGCCTACCTTAGTGATTCCTCTACAATTAGCTCAACCAACTTAAGTTTATCACTAAGTACGGGCTCTGCTACATTAGTTAATTCGATTCCTCAATCATTAACACAAAATGGAACTTCCTACAAACTTTCATTTACTGTAACTGGAGTGATTTCTGAAGGACAAATGATTACAGTTCAGTTGTCAGACCCAATTCAAGATGCATCAGGTAATGCAACAAGCTCCTTTAATGAGAATAATACCTTTGAATTTATTCCAGATTCTGATCTAGATGGGATTGTAGATGAATTTGATCTTTGTCCTGAAACTCCGTCAGGAGAAGAAGTAGACGAAAACGGCTGTAGTTTTAATCAAAGAGATGATGACAAAGACGGAGTTGTTAATCGCTTGGATGAATGTAAAAACACTCCTCGAGGAGAAGATGTTGACGCAAAAGGCTGTTCTAGTTTACAAAATGACCTAGATCAAGATGGAGTAATTAATATTTTAGATCAATGTCCAGAAACAGAAATAGATTCTGTTGTTGATGAAAATGGCTGTGCGCGTATTCAAATAGATGAAGATCTTGACGGTGTTCTCAATGTTGAAGATAAATGTTTTGGCACTAAAGAAGGTGTAAAAGTTGATGAAAATGGATGTTCCAGAATCCAAAAAGATCAAGATTTAGATGGTATTTTAGACGATGATGATGCTTGTCCTGATTCTGAAATAGGTGTTCAAGTTGATGAGTCTGGTTGTTCAATTGCTCAAAAAGATAGTGACTTAGATGGCGTTGAAAATGACTTTGACCAGTGTCCAGAAACACCTCTTGGAGAATTAGTTGATGAATTTGGATGTTCTCAAAAAGACACAGAAATACTTGAAGAAAATAAAGATGATGACAATGATGGGGTTCCCAATACTCTAGATCGTTGCAATGATTCCCCTTCAGGAGCCCTAGTCGATTCTAGTGGATGTACAATAGTAGAACTTGAGGAAGTTGCTGTGTATGATGAAGACTTAGATGGTGTTCCGGATACTATAGATTCTTGCCCAGATACTGAAAAAGGAAAACTAGTTAATGAATTTGGATGTTCTCTTAGTGAAATAGATACCGATTATGACAAAGTAATGGACGATGTGGACTTATGTCCAGACACTCCTTTAACCGAAAAGGTTAATGAACATGGTTGTTCTGAAAGTCAGCTTGAAAATGACTTTGACTTAGACGGTGTTGAAAACGAAAATGATTTATGTAACGATACTCCAATCGGGGAAATAGTGAACGAATTTGGATGCACTGAGTTACAAATTGAATTAGACAAAGATTTAGACGGTGTATTGGATTTGGAGGATAAATGTTTGAATACAGCATTAGGACTTGAAGTAAACGAAGAAGGTTGTCATGAGGGTCAACTCGACGACGATCAAGACGGTGTTGAAAATCAATTTGATCGTTGTCCTGAAACAATCCTCGGAGATACTGTTGACGAAAATGGATGTTCTGAAGATCAATTAGACTTAGATGATGACGGAGATGGAGTAAAAAATAAAAAAGATTATTGTGCTAATACCCCTGCTGGAACTCCAATTGATGTGAATGGTTGTCCTTATAACCCACCAACAATTTACTCAAATCAATTTGAGCGTATTGAAACTAAAAACATCGACATGGAGCTTCCCGTTAATGATCGTCTAGGAAAAATTATAGCTTTCGACAACAACCCTCCTTTAGCCAATGGAAGCAATGAAATTGGACTTACTATTGTTGAAGGAAGGGATTCTGATTATTTTAAACTCGAAGGGAATATTATTTATTTAACTAGTCCAATTGATTTTGAAGATAAAAAACTACTCTCAGTTAAAATTAGAGCAACAAACAGCAGAGGTATATCTGCTCATGGAATAATCAAACTTCGAGTTTTAGACATTCCGAATACGTATACTTTTTCTCCATTCTCTCTAGGTGTTTTTAATGTTAGTGGAGAAACAGGAAGTGCTAAAGTAGATCATTCGAGATATTATAATCCTAATGTTACTAAGGGTGTAGGTAAATGGAAAATTAAAAAGAAAATTAGTGGTGGAGCAGATGCTGGATTATTTACAATTCGATCCCCAGAAGTTCAAAAAAATGGAGAAGGAGAATCTGAAGATTACTTAGACTTTATTGTTCCTCCAGATTACGACAACCCTCAGGATCATAATCGTGATAACATCTATGAAGTAGAAGTCATCAATGTTAATACCGAAGATGGAGATACTAATGTACCGGTCGTAGTAACACAAACTAACCTGGTAGTGCCCGAAGGAAACGCTACTGCAATTCAACTACAAACAGTTGCTGTGACACCAATTGAGGACACCGATGGTGATGGTGTTGTAGACATCTTGGATAACAGTCCTCTTGTTTATAATCCAAATCAAGAAGATAGCGATGGTGATGGTGTTGGGGATGTTTCGGATGATGCCGATCACGATGGGGTTTGGAATCCGTTCGACCGATGTGCCGATACTCCTTACGGTTCTTTAGTTAATAATAACGGTTGTGTTATTTTCTATCTGCCTCCGAGCAATTTCTCTCTTTCCAAAACAGAGAAATGTCAGGACACTAACAGCATTAGCTTGTCTGTAGAAGACACCTCTCTAACGTATCAAATTGATATCAGTGGAGCAGTTAATCAAACCCAAACTTTAAACAGTAGTAATTGGAGTTTAGATAACTTATCACAAGGATCATATTCTATTTGTGTTACAGTAGACGGAGTAGATGCAAGTGAATTTGAACGTTGTTTTGATGTAACTATAAACGAGCCACAGCCATTATCGGTTTATGCTTCTTCAAATAAAAGCGACAATACGGTAAGTTATAAACTTAGTGGAGGAGAAAGTTACTCGATTACACATAACGGAATCACAGAGCAAACCACTGAGAGCGAATACACCCTATGTCTGTATAAAGGAGTCAATACTGTTTCTATAACTACTGGAATTGCTTGTCAGGGTATCTTCGAGCAGTCATACTTTAGTTCAGATGCCGTTGTAACAGCTCCTAATCCATTTAATGACACCTTAGCAGTATATGTTGGTGGAACAGAATTAGAAGCCAATATCGAGCTTTATTCTAGTGATGGAAGAACGGTTATGGTAGCACAATATGCATTAACTGCTACCGAAAGAACAGTTTATATAAACACCTCTAGTTTAATAAGCGGAAGTTATATTGTAAAGGTTAATAATGCTTCTGTTAATCAATCTCAAATTGTTATTAAAGAATAATTCATATGAAAACTATACAAACCCTAAGCACACTGTTTAGTATTACAATTTTATTGTGGAGTTGTTCCAGTTCTCCGCCACCACCTTTAGAACCTGGAACACCCTCTTTGAGTTTTCCTTTAAACGAAGAAACTTGTCAAGAAGGGACTTCACTTAATGACTCACAGAGTAGTTTGGAGTTCCGATGGAGTTCTGCTGCAAATGTAGAAACCTATCGTTTGAGTGTAACCAACTTAAACAACAACCAAAGAGAAACTCTAGAAACTACAGGGACTTCACTGAGTGTTACCTTATTGAAAGCAACTCCATATTCTTGGAATATAACAGCAATTGGAGAAGAGGGAAGTCAAAACGCGAATTCATCAACTTGGAGGTTTTATTTAGCAGGGTCGGGTGTAACCAATTATGCTCCTTTTCCATCGGAAATATTAGCGCCAAGATCTGGAACTTCGGTGACGCCAGTAGAGGGGAATATTACTCTAAACTGGAACGGATCGGATGTAGATGGTGATTTGGATTATTATGAAATTTATTTAGACACCACAGACGCCAGTACTTTTCTAAAACAAGTAGATGCAGTGAATGCAAATACCAGTACAAGTATTGCGGTTGATAGTAATTCTGCTTATAGTTGGAAAATTATTGCGGTAGACACAAACGGAAATAAAAGTAATTCTGGGGTGTACTCTTTTAGAACGAATTAAGAATTTAATTCGTTTTTAATAACCTCGAGAAAATCATCAATTGGATATGAAGTTTGTATGCCTGTCTCCATATTCTTTAAAACAAAAGTTTTAGTAGCTAACTCATCAGATCCCATTACAAATAGAAATGGAATTTCTTTAGCGTTTGCATAAGAAAATTGCTTTTTCATCTTTGTCGATTCTGGATAAAATTCAGAACGGATCTGGTTATTTCTGAGTTTTTTAATCATTTGATTACATTGGAGCGCATATTCTTCCCCAAAATTTGCAAATAAAATCTGAGTACCATTTTGAGCAGAAGAAGGAAATAAATTAAGTTCTTCCAAGACTAAATAAATACGATCAAATCCAAAGGAAATTCCTACACCGCTCGTGTTTTTCAAACCAAAACCGGCAGTAAGATCGTCGTAACGTCCTCCCCCACCTATAGAACCCATCTTAACACCCGTGGGAGCAGCAACTTCAAAAATACATCCTGTATAATAATTTAAACCACGAGCTAGAGTTACATCAATATCCAATATCATGGATTTAAGTCCAATTGAAGAAACTTGATCAACAACAAACTGCAGCTCCTCTACCCCTTTTGTTCCGATTTCAGAATCTTTTAAAAAGGTAGAGAGTAAATCTAATTTAGACTTAAAGTCACCTGTAAGACCCATTAAAGGTAAAACCTTATCAATTGCTTCGTTCGAAAAACCTTTAGAGATTAATTCATCAATCACGCCATCCTGACCAATTTTGTCTAATTTATCAAGAGCAACTGTAAAGTCGATAATTCGATCAGACTCATCAAGAACTTCAGCTATTCCGGCTAGTATTTTACGATTATTTATTTTGAGACAAGTATCCTTTAAATTTAATTTATCAAAAACATAATCATATAAACCACACAATTCAATTTCTTGCCAGAGAGATGTGCTTCCTACAACATCTGCATCACACTGAAAAAATTCTTGAAAACGACCATGTTGCGGTCGATCAGCACGCCATACTGGTTGAATTTGGTATCTTTTAAAAGGAAAACTAATATCGTTTTGATGTTGTACTACATAACGAGCAAAAGGAACTGTTAAGTCGTATCGAAGGGCTTTCTCTGCTAAAGAATTCGAAAATGCAGCTAGTTTTCCTTGAGATAACGCTTCGGTATTTGCTTTTTTAAGTTTATCCCCAGAGTTTAAAATTTTAAAGATTAAACGATCTCCTTCTTCTCCATACTTTCCCAATAATGTTGAAGATTTTTCAAAGGATGGGGTTTCTATCGGTTCAAAACCATAAGTTTCAAAAGAAGTAGAAAGTATGTTTTTTAAGTAGTTGCGTTGGGCTACTTCCTTAGGTGAAAAATCTCTAGTACCTTTTGGTATTGATGGTTTCATTAATTGAATCTGTTTAATCTTGTAACAAATATCTTATTTTTAACTAGGATTTGAAAGAAAAGAACTGATACTTTTAAAGTAAGTACCCGTTGTTATGTTCCCACCTTTTTGAATTAGATCAAAAATTTCCTGTTTTCGATTTGAATAAGTTTTTGAAGATTGGAATAAAGAAAGTGATTCAGACTGAAAATTATCTTGAACCCATTGAAGACCACTTGGACTTGTAAAATCTATTGTATGATCCTCAGATTTGAGGAGGATTAAGTTAATTTCATCTTTCAAGCACTCGAATAAAAAAAAGTGATTTGGGTTTAAATGCTCAATAAAAAGTTCTTTATCTAAGATATCATTCCATACCATATCACTGAATAAATCGAGAAGAACCTCAGCCTTCTCAATTTCATTTAATTTTAAAAGATCCCATTCCTTTTTATCAATAGAATTGGTTGCCAAAAACTTGGCAAATTCCTCATGAAGGGCTTCAAATTGTTCTGTTGATAGTCGTTTATATTCCATAAAAAAACCCCACCTAAAAAAGTGGGGCTGTTTTTTTTAGCATTAAAACTAGTACTTATTCAGCAATAATTTCGAAAGCAACTTGTACAACAACAGCTCTGTGAATACGAACTGTAGCTTCATAAGCTCCTAAACGCTTAATTGTTTTACCAGGAAGTGTAATAAACTTTTTATCAATTGCTTGACCATTACTTTCGAATGCATCTGCAACATCTTGGCTACCTATTGAACCAAATAATTTATCTCCACTACCAACTTTAGATTTGATTTTAATTTCAAAACCTTGAAGTTTTTTAGCAATTTTTTCGCATCATCAATTAACTTTTGTTCTTTGTGAGCGCGTTGTTTTAAGTTTTCTGCAAGTACTTTTCTAGCAGACGATGTAGCTATAACTGCTTTTCCATTAGGAATTAAGAAGTTACGACCATATCCATTTTTTACATTTACGATGTCATCCTTAAATCCAAGGTTTTGTACATCTTCTTTGAGTATCAGTTCCATTGATCTAAGTTTTTATTTTAATAAATCACCCACGTAAGGCATTAAAGCTAAATGACGAGCTCTTTTAACAGCTACAGAAACTTTTCTTTGGTATTTTAAAGAAGTTCCTGTTAAACGACGAGGAAGTAATTTTCCTTGCTCGTTAACAAATTTAATTAAGAAATCTCCGTCTTTATAATCTACATACTTGATACCAGATCTTTTGAAACGACAGTATTTCTTTTTGTTGTTTGTTTCGATATTTAATGGAGTCAAATAACGGATTTCTCCTTCTTTTCTCCCTTTAGATTGTTCTTCAATTTTTGACATAACTACTAGGCTTTTGCTTTAGATTTTTTTGCTCTTTTCTCTGCCCAAGCAATCGCATGCTTGTCAAGACTTACCGTAAGGTATCGCATGATACGCTCATCTCTTCGGAATTCTACTTCAAGAGGTGCAATAGCATCTCCAGGTGCAGTGAATTCAAAAAGGTGGTAAAAGCCACTTTTTTTGTTTTGAATTGGGTAAGCTAATTTCTTAAGCCCCCAGTCCTCTTTGTTAACAAACTTGGCTCCTTTTCCAGTCAAAAGGTCCTCAAATTTCTTAACTGTTTCCTTTATCTGTTCATCAGATAAAACGGGATTTAGAATGAAAACAGTTTCGTAATGATTCATATTTATATAATTTTAAGTGTGCAAAAATAAGCAAATACATAGTTATAACAAACATTTACCATTCTTTTTTAACCTCATTTACACATATTTATTATTTTATTTTAACTTTGAGATCGATTAAACTCCATGAAACTAAACTACCTACTTCTTGATCCAAACGATGGCGAACGCAATCAAATTAGACAAAGACTTAAAGAAATTTCTAAGTTAAGTCTTGTAAAAGAATGCACTGATCTTAATGAACTAGAGGAGTTAATCAAAAATAAGTTCATCGATCTAATAGTGATTGATCCCACCGGTAATGAAGAAAAAACATTTAATTTCGTAGTCCAACACGGATTACAAAAAAAAGTTGCCTTCACCTCAAAAAAATCAAGGCTCGCGGTTAAATCCTTTGAAATTGGAATTTTAGATTTTCTTCAAAAACCATTTACTTCAGACCGATTCGAAATAACTTTAGACCGTGTTAAAAACATTGGAAATATTCATAAGCATATCAATCAGGAGCTAAGAAAAAGTATTGAGGTCAAATGCAACCTTAAAACCGAAAACATAAAACTTTCATCCATACAATGGATTGAGGCAATGGGAGATTATATTAAAATTGTCACTCATAAAAAAAACTTCATTGTCCTTTCTTCAATGAAAAAAATTCAAAAAAATATACCCACAGATTTTTTTTTCAGATGTCATAAATCATTTATTATCAATACAGAAGAAGTTATTAATTTTTCCCAAACTACTATACATTTAAATAATAAAGACATACCGTTGAGCAGGTCGAAAAAAAAATTATTCAATGAATTTTGGTTAAATCGTTATTGAGGATCAACATCAACAGAAACTCTGATACTTCTGTAAGCACCAATTGCTTCAAAACTTTTTAAAGAAGAAACTACTATTTCTTTTACTTTATTACGACTTGAATTATCAATGAATTTAACCAGCAACTGTTTGTGATACAAATTCCTAACTCGAGAAATTGGTGGGTCAACTGGACCAAGAACTGATCCTTTTAAATTAATATTTAATGCACCAACAAGCCATTGAGACGCTTGATCAACTTGATTGTAATCCTTAGACTTTAAAGTTATTCTAATGAGTCTATAAAATGGAGGATATTGATATTCCCTTCGTTCTCGCAATTGAGAATTAAACAGAGCATCATAATTATTTTTTATTACTTGAATTAAAACCGGATGTTCGGGAGTAAAAGTCTGGATCAATACCTGACCTTGTTCATTTGATCTTCCTGACCTTCCTGCAACCTGCGACAGCATTTGAAAACTTCTTTCATGAGCTCTAAATTCTGGAAAATTCAATAATGGATCTGCATTGAGAACGCCAACTAAAGCAACATTCTTAAAATCTAGACCCTTCGTTAACATTTGGGTACCTACGAGGATTTGAACTTCTCCTTGAGTAAAAGAATCTATTATAGCATCAAAAGAACGCTTCCCACGGGTACTGTCCCAATCCATTCTTGCAACCTGGTAATCGGGAAACAACTCCTCGACCTGTTCCTCTATTTGCTGAGTACCCATTCCTTTTACATTCAAAGTATGACTAGCACAAGCACTACAAGAAACTGGTTTTGCAATATGATACCCACAATAATGACAACGAAGTTGTTGATTATATTGATGATAAGTTAAGGTTACATCACAGTTGGTACATTGAGGAATATGACCACATGTAAAACACTCCATGACAGGTGCGTAACCTCTTCTATTTTGAAATAAAATAACTTGTTTTTTATTCTCTAAAACCTCTTTAATTGACTCAATCAGTTCCTTCGAAAAAAAACCGGACATTTCTTTTTTCTTGTGTGCCTCTTTTAAATTTATACATTTAATAATGGGCATAGAAATACCACCAAACCTAGTTTTAAGCTGTGCGTAACCATATTTATTTCGCTCCACATTAAAACGAGTTTCAATTGCTGGTGTTGCAGATCCTAATAAGACTTTTGCCCCTTGAATTTTCCCTAATACGATCGCTGTGTCACGAGCATGATATCTTGGAGCAGGATCGAACTGTTTAAAAGAACTTTCGTGCTCCTCATCAACAATAACCAACCCAAGCTCTTTAAATGGTAGAAACACAGAAGACCTAGCTCCTAATATTATTTGTGCTTTATCTTCTTTGTTTAGGATGTTATTCCAAACTTCTACCCGTTCGTGAATAGAAAATTTAGAATGATATACAACTACTTTTGATCCAAATCGTGCTTGTAATCTATGGATCATTTGTGAGGTTAACGATATCTCTGGAAGCAAATACAAAACCTGCTTATCTTCAGACAAAACCTTTTCAATTAATTGAAAATAAACTTCCGTTTTACCAGAGGAAGTTACCCCCTCTAGTAGAACAACATCTTGTTTACTAAACTCATTTTCTATTTCATCAAAAGCTATTTTTTGTGTATCAGATAATGCTGATAGAGCTCGTTTTGAATTGGGTTCATAGGGAATTCGATCTTCTTCGAAAAATGACTCGACTAAAATTCCTTTTTCAATAAGCGATTTTAAAGCTGCACTTGTCGAGCCAGATTGTTTAATTAGGGATCTAACTTTTGTCCACTGAGTTAAATCGGGCTGAAGACTACAAATCCCTAAAACCAAAGCGCTTTGTTTTGGAGCTTTAGATAATTTATCGAATAGTAATGCTAATTTAGCATCTGTTCTATAAGATTCTGAGATTTGAACATAACGCACACGTTTGGGCTTAAACTTCTCTTTTAATTCTTGATAAGACTGAATTACATTCTTTTCTAATAAAGATTGAATTAACGGAAAAATATTTTTTCGATCTACTATTTTTCGGATTTCATCAACAGTCAATGTTTTTTCATCAAGTGCTTCATAAATTAAATATTCATCATCCGAAAGTAGATCTTCATTTACTTCAGTTTCTGTGTTTTTTTTTATTAATGTTTCACTGGTTAACAACAAGGCCGAAGGCAAAGCAGCCCTTAGAATAGAACCCATTGAGCACAAATAGTAGGAAGACATCCACTCCCACAACTTTATTTGATGATGCATAACTACAGGGTATTCATCCAGAATTTCTGTGATGGTTTTTGGCTCATAAGTCTGAGGGGCAACCAAATGTTTTCTGTAAATAATACCTGTGTACATTTTACTTTTCCCGAACGGAACTCCAACCCTAAAACCCGGAGATAAATAATCAAACTCTTCTTGTGTAACCCAATAAGTAAATGGTTTCGGTAATGGTAGAGGCAGCAATACATCAATAAAAAAGTGCATAGCTAATATTATTTTTCTGAGTTCTTTAGATTTGAACGTTTGTTCAGTCTTGTTAAAGTTGCATTAAGTTCAAATCCTAAGAGTAGAAGAATTGAATTAATCCAAGTGTAAAGCATAAACAACAACAAAGCTCCAATGGAACCATAGAGTTGATTATAATTCGAAAAACGATCAACATATATACCAAAAAGGTAGGTGCTTGCAATAAGTAAAAGGGTTGTTAAGAATGCACCTGGAGAAAAGAAACGTGTTATTTTACCCTCTACGGTACCAAAGAAATATAAAGTTGAAATTGAAAAATAAGCTAAAACAACAAAAAAGAATAGCTGTCCCGTTCGAATCCAATTGAATGTGCCTGGAATATAATCCGATAAATTTCTTAGAAAATATAATTCAAAAAACACAAATACAGCAACTGCTAACAACAACAGAAAAGCAAGTAAAACACTCACACCAATTGCAATTAAATATTGTCTAAAAAAATTACGAGTGAGCTTAACATGGTAGGACTCTTCAAAGCTTCCGAAAATTGCACTTACACCATTTGCTGTTAAAAAAACAGATAGTACAAAAACAGAAGAAAGCAATCCACCTCTGGGTTTACTTTGAATATCATGAAAAATTGAAGTGAAAAAAACATGGGTGTCTTGAGGAAGCAAAGCTTCTATAAACTCTAATAAAACCGAATCAAAATTTGCTATTGGAATGAATGGAATAAGATTTAGAACAAAAAGTAAAAAAGGGAATAACGCCATAAAAAAGCTAAAAGAAACACTTCCTGCTCTGGCAGTAAATGCTCCTCTTACAATACCCAAAAGGTACATTTGAATTAAATCATAAAAAGAAAATCCGTTTCCACCAGGTAACTTAATAAGTTCCAAAGCATCAACCAGTGGTCCTAGTAAAGGGATTTGTTTAAGTTTTTCTTTCATAACATTCGAATACATCAAAAATACTAATACCCTGTAAACTTCTCATTGCTTAAAAGTTTTTTTTAAAAAAGAAGCGATTTAAATAAAGATAAAAACAAAAAGTGAAATCTAGATTTAGTAAATTTGATCTATGGAAATACAGTTAATTTGCATTGGAAAAACTGATAATAATGACCTTCAAAAGTTAATATTAAACTATCAGGATCGCTTAAAACACTATATCAAATTTACCCTTCAAATTATACCAGACATAAAAGGTGCCAAGAATCTTTCACAAGAGCAACAAAAAAACAAAGAAGCAGAATTAATTGAGAAACAAATAAAGAGTTCTGACCTTGTCGTCTTGTTAGACGAACATGGGAAAGAATATTCCTCTGTTGGTTTTTCTGAGTTTTTAAATAAAAAAATGAATTCAGGGTCAAAAAGATTAATTTTTATAATCGGTGGCCCCTATGGATTCTCAAAAAAAATACACCAAAAATACAACTCCAAAATAGCTCTGTCTCAAATGACATTTTCTCATCAAATGATACGTTTGTTTTTTGTAGAACAGGTATATCGTGCCTACACTATATTAAAAAACGAACCCTACCACCATAGATAAAAAAATTATGAAACTAGTATTTGCTACACACAACCTCAATAAGTTAAAAGAAATAAAAGAAATTGTTCCAGAAGGAATTGAAATTTTAAGTTTAACCGACATTAACTGCCAAGAAGATATTGAAGAAACAGGAACTACCTTGGAAGAAAATGCCAGAATTAAGGTAGATTATGTGAAAAATAATTATGGCTATAATTGTTTTTCAGATGACTCTGGTCTTGAAATCGATACTTTAAATGGAGAACCGGGAGTATTTTCAGCTCGGTATGCTGGGGCAGAAAAAAACAATGAAAAAAATATTGCGAAAGTTTGGGAAGAACTCGATAATAAAGAAAATAAAAGTTGTCAATTTAGAACAATAATTGCTGCAAATATCGAAGGAAAAGAATCTCAATTTGAAGGGGTTGTTCGCGGAGAAATAATACATGAAAAAAGAGGGGCTGGAGGCTTTGGATATGATCCGATTTTTATTCCTGAAGGTTACTCTAAAACTTTTGCGGAATTAGATAAAAAAGTCAAAAATACAATCAGCCACAGAGCTAAAGCGTTCGGTTTTTTTGTAAAGTACTTAATGTCAGTAGATTAAATGAATTATTTAAAGGCCGTAAAGAAACACTAACTCAATTATTAGCAGTACCTTTGCGGCAATGAAAACATTCCAAGAACTTGGTCTTAATGAGGCTTTATTAAAAGCGATTGAAGACATGGGGTTTGAAACCCCTTCAGAAGTACAAGAAAAAGCGATTCCTATTCTACTTGAGAAAGATACTGATATAGTTTCTTTAGCTCAAACTGGAACCGGAAAAACTGCAGCATTTGGTTTTCCAATGCTTCAAAAAATTGATTCCAAAAGTAGAACTACTCAAGGACTTATCTTATCTCCTACTAGAGAACTTTGCTTACAAATTACACAAGAATTAAAAAACTACTCTAAACATATTAAAGGTGTTAATGTTGTTGCCATTTATGGTGGAGCAAGTATAACGGACCAAGCTAGAGCAGTAAAAAAAGGGGCTCAAATTTTAGTTGCTACCCCAGGACGTATGCAAGACATGATTCGCAGAAGACTGGTTGATGTATCTAAAATAGAATATTGTGTCCTTGATGAAGCTGATGAAATGCTTAATATGGGATTTTTTGAGGATATCACCGAAATCCTTTCCCATACACCTGACGAAAAAAGCACTTGGTTATTTTCTGCCACAATGCCAAAAGAGGTATCAGTGATTGCAAAGAAATTCATGTACAATCCAGAAGAAATTACCGTTGGTACAAAAAATGCTGGAACTAAAAATGTAAGTCATGAATACTACAAAGTAAGTGGTAGAGATCGTTATCCTGCATTAAGAAGACTTGCCGATGCTAATCCTGATATATTCTCCGTAGTTTTTTGTAGAACTAAAAGAGACACACAAAACGTAGCAGAAAAACTAATTGAAGATGGCTATAATGCTGGAGCTCTTCATGGGGATCTGAGTCAAAATCAGCGAGACTTGGTAATGAAATCTTTCCGTAACAAACAAATTCAAATGCTAGTCGCAACTGACGTTGCAGCTCGAGGGATTGATGTAGATAATATTACGCACGTTATACACTATCAACTTCCAGACGAGATAGAAACATACACACACAGAAGTGGAAGAACTGGTCGTGCAGGAAACCAAGGAGTTTCCATGATCATTGTAACACAAAGTGAATCACGGAAAATTAGAGCCATAGAGAAAAAAATTCAACTCAACATAGAGATGAAAAAAATTCCTACAGGAATGGAGATATGTGAAACTCAACTCTATTCTCTTGCTCAGAAAATTAAAAATACTACCGTAAACGACGATATTTTCAATTACCTTCCTAAAGTAGAGGCAGAATTAGAAGATCTAAGTAAAGAAGAATTAATCCAACGTCTTGTTTCTGTTGAGTTTGCTCGTTTCCATAATTACTACAAAAAATCTAAAGACCTAAATAGTAAATTTGAAGACAATCCTTCTGAAAAAACAAAGCACAACAAAAAAGAAAGTACAAGATACTTTATTAATGTTGGTGAACGAGATGACTACAACTGGATGGCTCTTAAGGATTTTCTAAAAGCAACTCTCGAAATAGATACAGATGACATCTTCCATGTAGATGTTATGGAAAGCTTTTCTTTCTTCAACACTCCAAACAGTCTTCAAGAAAAAGTTTTAGCTAAATTCACAGATTTCCAGCTTAATGGACGCTATATAAACGTAGAAGTTTCAGAGAAAGCTCCAAGAGGTAGAAGCGGTGGTGGCGGAAAAAGAAAAAACTTTAGAAAAGGTGGTGACTCTGGTGGAGGCGGCTACAAGAAAAAGTTTAATTCATCTGGGGGATCAGGAGGCAACTATGATCGAGGAAAAAGAAGAAGTTTCGACAACAATCCAGAATCAAAAAGAGAAGGTTCAAGCGGTTCTTCTAGAAGATCAGATTCTGGCTCAAAACCAAAATACGGATCTAAAGGAAATAAGCCTGGAGGGTTCGGAAGAAGGTCTAGAAAATAATATGTCTTTGTTAAATTAATAACAAAAAGACATATTTACTGGGGATCGAAGTTTTTCTTTATATTTTTGTATTTATGATTTCTAAGATATCCAAAAGTCTTTTACTACTTTGTTTGATATTTCCTTTATTAATTAATGCTCAAGATCCTGAAAGAAGAGTCTTAAGAGGTATTATAGAAAATGAGGTTACAGAAAACGTAATGAGTAGTGTTCATGTACTCAACCTGAACACCATCGTTGGATCTATTTCGAACGATAAAGGAGTTTTTGAAATTGAAGCTAAAGCAAACGATACACTCTATTTTTCTTATCTAGGATATAAACCACTCAAAGTAGCGGTTACCCAAGATATGATCAAATTCGAAAACCCTAAATTTAAATTAACGGTTTTAGCCTATGCTTTAGAAGAAGTAATCCTTCAACCCTATCAGCTAACCGGATATCTTGCAATTGACGTTAAAAACGTTCCCCTAAATCCTGCAGGGAGATATCAAATTCAAGGACTTCCAAGCAACGGATATGAAGCAGGAAACAGGAATCGATCTTCTATTTCTAAAGCTGTTGGTGCTCTTTTTAATCCTGCAGATTTCTTATACAATCTATTTGGTAAAAATCCAAAACAAATGAGGAAACTCAAAAAAATGCGCGCGGATGACCAAATAAAAAATCTCTTGGCTTCAAAATTTGACAGACAGGTTTTAATTCAACTTCTCGGCATTGACCTGGTAAACATTGAAGAGATATTAAGGAATTGCAATTACTCAAAATCATTTATTAGAGAAGCTAATGATTTGCAAATTCTTGAAGCAATAAGCGGATGCTACGAAGAATTTAAAATCTTACAATCATAGCATGAATCCTGCTACTCTTAAAGAAGCTCTTTTAGGGTACACAGCTTCTATAGAAGACCGAAAAAAAGGCTCCGATTTAATTAAAAACAAACCTGAACTGGAAGCAGAGTTAATTGCTCTTTGTTTTTCTAAAAATCAAAAAAGAGAAAACATTATGGCTTCTTGGGTTTTAGAACGTTTAATTTTAATTGAAAAACACATCTACTTACACAAGTACATCGATGAATTCTTAAAAGCACTCCAAAATCAAAAACATGAAAGTAAGCGCAGACCTTTCGCAAAATTACTTTACAATTACTGTGTTAATGAAGAGTACAGAAGTTTATTAGAAAAAAAGCAAATAGATCTTATTGTGGATTTTTGTTTCAGCACTTTGTTAGAGGCAAAAAAAATTGCTCCCAAAGCATTTGCACTCAAAACAATAATATTCTTCAAATACCACGAAGAATGGATTAAAACGGAGTTAAGTTCTTTTATTGAGCAGGAACTGCCAAGAACTTCACCCGGTTTAAAGGCAACCGTTAGATAAATCCTACCGATTTGATTTTAAGTTTGCTTCAAGAAACGTATCTTTGGACTCATAATTTGAAGTTATGAAACTTAACACCCTCAATGCAATATCTCCTATAGACGGACGCTATAGAATTAAAACAAAAAATCTATCTCCTTTCTTTTCAGAGGAAGCACTGATCCGATATCGTGTTAGAGTTGAAATTGAATATTTTATTGCATTGTGTGAGCTTCCACTTCCACAATTAAAATCTTTTAACCATTCGCTGTTTGAAGAGTTACGTTCAATTTATCAACATTTCACAGCGGATGACGCTCTTGAAATCAAAGGAATTGAAAAAACAACCAATCATGATGTTAAAGCAGTTGAGTATTTCATCAAAAAAGAATTCGATAAGTTAGAACTTCAAGAATACAAAGAGTTTATCCATTTCGGGTTAACCTCACAAGACATTAACAACACAGCCATTCCCTTATCAATTAAAGAGGCTCTAGAAAAAGCTTATTTACCAGAACTGGATAGCTTAATTGAAGACCTAAGAACACTTTCTGAGGAATACAAGGAAGTTCCTCTTTTAGCGCGAACTCACGGTCAACCTGCATCGCCAACTAGACTCGGAAAGGAAATTGATGTATTTATAAATCGACTGGAACACCAAAGAAAATCATTAATTGGAATTCCAAATGCTGCTAAATTTGGAGGAGCAACTGGAAATTTCAATGCACACCATATAGCATATCCCGAAACAGACTGGAAAGTATTCGGTACTAATTTCGTTGAAAACAGCCTTGGCTTACACCACTCTTTCCCAACTACTCAAATTGAACATTACGATTACTTTGCAGCACTTTGCGACTGTCTCAAAAGAATAAACACTATTATAATTGATTTAGACAGAGACTTTTGGACCTATATTTCAATGGATTATTTCAAGCAAAAAATTCTTGATGGAGAAGTTGGCTCATCTGCCATGCCACATAAAGTAAATCCAATAGATTTTGAAAATTCCGAAGGTAACTTAGGAATTGCCAATGCACTTTTTGAATATTTCGCTGGAAAACTTCCTATTTCAAGATTACAAAGAGATCTAACAGACAGTACTGTTTTAAGAAATATTGGAACCCCGTTTGGTCATTCTCTCATTGGCTTTTCATCTACTAAAAAAGGGTTGAGTAAATTGTTGTTAAACCAAGATAAAATTCAACAAGACTTGAGTGAAAATTGGGCTGTTGTTGCTGAAGCCATTCAAACAATTCTAAGAAGAGAAGGATATCCAAATCCGTATGAAGCGCTTAAAGGACTTACAAGAACTAATCAAGAAATTAATCAAGATTCACTACATACTTTCATAGATGCACTTGAAATTGATACTAAGATTAAAGCGGAGTTAAAAAAAATTACTCCATTTAACTATACTGGAATCTAGTTAAGCTCTTTCAAGAAATTACCTCCGGGCACATCAACAATTTCTGTCAAAATTGCTATTTGATTTAGATCGATATTTCCTTCAATAGAAAGAAGTATATAATCTATATTAGATAAATTAAGACCTTCTTGATCTGCATATTTCTGAGCTCCTTTAACGAACATTACCAACCGCTCTACTTTAGAATCGTCTGGTCCATATACAGCGCAAAACTGAACATCTACTTCTTTTTCTGAAATGTTCATTATTGTCTCTAAATCGGTTTGATCTAATTGAGATAAAACCCAAGACTCCATATCAGTTGCTATACCTATACTTTTTGAACTCAAAACTTTAAAAGATTTTAAGTTCTGAATCATTTCTATAAATCCATCCGTATTAGCATCTCCAGTATTGATCGATAATTTCCCCAACATCTCAAACATTTTAGGACTAACACTTAAATAAGATGCTTCTGGATTTTTCTGATATTTTTCAAATATATCTTGCGCTGAAGTTAGATTTGAAATTAAGATTAAAAAAATAAAAAGTAGAGAATTCTTCATTTGGAATGTTTTTTGAAAGTACAAGTATAAGGATATATTTTAAAAAGTATTATTATTCAAAAGAGTTCCTTAAATTTATACGGATTATCATAACCATATGAAATGAAAAAAACATTTGTAACCTTAATATTGGTTTTTTCTGCTTTTTTAATTGGGTGTTCATCAGAAGATCGAGATGATGCAATAATTAATATTCCAGATGATACTACTGCTTCAACGACTACAACCTCAACAACAACTCATACTCCCACGGAACCGGTAGCAAACATTGCTATTAACGATTACATTTGGAAAGGGATGAATCAATATTACTATTGGCAAGAGAATGTCCAAGATCTTGCAGATTCAAAAACTGACAACACTACAGAATACAATGCTTTTTTAGGAGAGATAGTTGTTCCTTCTGATTTTTTTGATAGCTTAAATCATGCAGACGATCGATTCAGTTGGATTGAAGAAAACTATGTTGATTTAGAAAACCAGTTGGCCGGTATTTCCGCTTCTAATGGAATGAAGTTTTATGTGACAAGACAATGTGCTAACTGTAATGATTTAGTTGCCGTAGTAACCTATGTATTGCCAGAATCCGATGCAGCTGCAAAAGGACTTGAGCGTGGAGATTTAATAACTACTATTAATGGGAGAACTTTAAATGTTGACAACTATGTTGAGTATTTGTATGGCAGCTTAATGACCATTACCGTTGGATTAGCTGAATATAATGCTGAATCCCAATCTTTTGTTAGCACTGCAGATAATATTATTCTTGATAAAGTAGAAAACTTTCAGGAAAATCCGATTCATAAAAATGTAGTTATTGAGCAAGGAGATAGAAGAGTTGGATATTTAATGTACAATCAGTTTGTTAGTGGTTTTGATGATCAGCTCATTCAAACTTTTTCTGATTTTGAATCTCAAAACATTACTGACTTAGTTCTCGACCTTAGATATAATGGGGGTGGTTCTGTTCGTTCTTGCGCATATCTAGCAAGTATGATCACCGGTCAATTTACAGACGAAATTTTTGCACAACAAATATGGAATTCAAAATTAATGGCATACTTCAACAACATTAATAACAATGCGGATCCTGATGATGATTTTGAATTGAACAACTATTTTTCAAACGTAACTGTGGATGGTAGTTCTCTTCCCAGCTTGAACCTTACTAATCTGTATGTTTTAACAACAAACAGAAGTGCCTCTGCTAGTGAACTTTTAATTAACGGACTGGCACCCCACATCAATGTAATTCAAATAGGTGGAACAACGGTGGGTAAAAATGTAGGATCCATAAGCGTGTATGACTACATAGACAATAATGGAACAAAGAACCCGAACCACACATACGCGATGCAACCCATTGTATTAAAAATAGCAAACAGCGAAGGTTTTGCTGATTATACAGAAGGTTTAATTCCAGATGTAGCACAAGTTGAAAGTTCAACAAATCTTGGAGTTCTTGGTGATCCAACGGAACCTTTCTTAGCTACTGCATTAAACCAAATTTCTGGATCTGGAAAATACACTATTCCAGAAGGAGATGATGCAATTCCTATGAAAGATCCAATATTTGAATCCACTAACGGAATGCATATTGAATTCCCGCAACAAAAAATTGGACAGCTGTTTAAAAAGTAAAAATTAAACCCACTCTAAAGTTACGCCCCTGAGTACTGAAATTTTCAATTTCTATGTATTCAGCATCAAAAAGGTTGGATAATATTAAAAACGCATTCAATCTTTGATTGAGAAAAGTATGCGTAAGTTTTAAATCTACTAAAGTGTATGCTTCTAATTCAAGATCACTTAAACTTGCCCTAGTGCCTATGTGCTGAATACTTGTGTTTACGTGAAATCTATCATGAACATCATAGTCCAAAATACCACTCGCAGCATGCTTTGGAAGGTTTATTAAATTACCTCCTGTTGTTTCGTTGTAAGTGTAATTAAAGCGGAGATCTACAAGATTAAAAAGTTTATTTTGATACTCAAATTCAACACCCTTGTAAGTTAATTCACTTTCAGAATTTCCATATCTGTAAGTTGAAAAGTCATAAACAAGAGTTGGATTTTCTGTTCTTCTAAAAACTACTAGCGATGCTTTCGTATTCTTATTATCTGACCATTCTGTACCCAGTTCAAAAGTTGTATTCTCTTCAGGTTTTAATTCTAAATTTCCGGAATAAAAGTCATACAATTGATATAAACTAGGTGGTATAAATGCGGAGCTTAATGATGAAAATAGTTTTAACCTATTTTCATTAGCTAGATTAAAAGAATAGCTAGGGTTAAAACTATACGTTAGATGATCTCCATAGGTTTCATGTTTATTTAAACGGGTTCCTGCGTTTAAATTAAAACCATAAGACGATAAATAAACCAAGTTAAAATAAACATCATTTTGACTTACCGAAGGGACTCCTTCATAAGAAGAGTTTTGATGCGTATATCCGACGATCGCATAAAGTCTTTCTTTAAAAATATATTTGTTATAAACATCTAACATTAAGTTCGATGCTTCTAAGTATCTAGGATAACTATCCTGAAAGTCTCGATCTGTATTTTGTATCCCAAAAGTAGCATTTATACTTCCCTTTGAATAAGAATATGAAGAACTCCAGGAAAACCGCTCTAAGTCAGTTATTAAAACAAAATCTGAGTCTTCAACCGGAAAAACATTATCGTAATCAGAAGCAATGTGAGCTTTGTTATAAGATAAATTCCAATCAAAAGAAGCTCCATCCCTACCGAATTGAACTCCAATATTAGAACGATTAAAACGATCCAATTCATCTCCATTACTAACCGAACTCATTCCGTTAATATTTTGATTCGCAATATTGAATTTATATGTTAGTTTTTTTCTAGTCCCGCTTAAGTTTAAATAATTACTGAGATAACTAAATTTATCAAATGACTCATTAGCAGCTTGATGAGAACCAACAACAGATCCAACACTAAACTCAAGAGCTTTATTCGATTTTTTAGTAGTTATATTTACAACACCTGTAGAAGCAGAACTACCATATAAAGTACTTGCAGCACCTTTTACTATTTCAATAGAAACAATGTCAGAGAGGTTTAAATAATTTAAATCAAAGTCATTATCTATTCTAGAAGGGTCTGAAACTCGAACACCATCAATTAAAATAAGCACTTGTCTGTTACGTCCTCCTCGGATGGAAAAATTTAAATTCTGCCCTGCTGCAGAACGGGAACCGATTATATTGATACCACCATAGGTTTGTAATAATTCGGAAAGACTGTTTCCTTGGAAGTCTCGGAGTTCTTTTTCTGAAATTTTAATTACATTTTTTCCAGATTGAGATCGTTTAATTTCAAAACGCGAATCTACGACGACTACTTCTTCGAGTTCAGTTTCATTTGGGGTAATTTTTTCTAACGGATCAATTTTATTTTCTTGAGAAAAGGCAAAAAAAGCATTCAACAACAAGAAACAGCTAAGTGTAATTCTTAACAACATAAAGTTTAATAACAAAAGGATAAACAACAAAAATGGTTCAAAATCTTTATCCCGAAGATTCTAAATCATTATAAAATGGTAGGTATCCTGACTCACTTTCCTTAACGACCTTCCCATTCAATGAACAGTGGTGAAGCATTAAAAAAGTCTCTAAAAGAGACTAAAGCATACAGTTGCGGGAACAGTTTTGGACTTTAACCAAATTCCCTTTTAATCTTGAAATTCAAGAACCAAATTACTTCGCGAAAGTATAATATTTATTTCATAAAAAATAAAATCATTCAACTTTAATGAAACTAAAAATTAGATGTAATTTTGATGTTGTGAAACTACTCGATCATTACTTTTTGCTGAGTTTATTATTTGTTGGTTGCACTTCTGTTGAGCCAGAAAAGAACACTTCAATCTCTACTGAATATGCTACTGGTTTTTCAATTGAAAAAAAAGACGCTTTCACGATTATTACAATAAATGACATCCTCCCTAATTCACAAAAAACATTCCGATATGTTTTATCATCAAATAAAGGGAAAATTCCAAGTAATATAGTGTATGATGGATTTATAAAAACCCCTGTAAAACGTATTATCGCTACTTCAACAACCCATATTTCCTATCTAGAGGAGTTAAATGCTACGGCTACACTAGTTGGATTTCCAGAAACAAAATACATTTCTTCTTCAACAGTTAGAAAAAGAATAGCAAACAATGAAATAACAGACGTTGGCAAGAGTAACCAATTGAATGTAGAACGGGTGCTGGAATTAAATCCAGATTTGATTCTTAGTTTTGGCGTGGAGTCAATTGACAACTCATTAGATCGTTTCAATAAAATGGGAATCGCTACTGTTTTTATAGGAGAATGGAATGAACATCATCCCCTTGGAAGAGCAGAATGGATTAAGGTATTGGGTGCTTTATTACAAAAAAGCAAATTATCTGATTCCATTTTCAAAAACATAAAAGTGAAATACAACGAAGCCAAATCGCTTGTGTCTAATTTGAGTCATAAACCAAGTGTAATTGCTGGCTCTATTTATCAAGATATTTGGTATTTACCGGGCGGTAAAAGTTATTTAGCAAAACTCTTACAAGATGCAAATGCCAATTATCTATGGAGTGATAATTTAAATAAAGGTAGTTTGGCACTTAGTGTAGAATCTGTTTTAGAAAAAGGACAAAATGCTGACTATTGGTTTGCACCAGGGCAACACACCTCCTACTCTGTTCTAAATAAAGAACATCCGTTATACTCAAAATTTAAAGCAACCCAAAACAATAAAATATTCACCTACTCAAAATCTGTAGGGGTTTCAGGAGGGGTCTTATTCTTTGAATCAGGAGCGTGTAAACCAGATGTTGTTTTAAAAGACATAATTCATCATCTTTACCCTGAAATTACTAAAGCATATACACCCTATTATTTTCTTCCATTAAATGAATGATTTTAAAAATTATAAAGGCTTTTTTACTTTCCTTATAGGAATGCTTTTTTTGTGCATAATTTTTAATTTAGGCCTTGGCTCTGTTGACATTCCTTTATGGGAAGCTATAAAAATAACCCTTGGGTATCCAACTACAAAACCAACTTTCGAATATATTCTGCTAGACTATAGAATTCCAAAAGCAATAACCGCCCTACTTACAGGAGGAAGTTTAGGCGTTTGTGGTTTGATGATGCAAACGTACTTTAGAAATCCCTTAGCAGGGCCATACGTACTTGGAATAAGTTCTGGAGCCAGTTTAGGTGTAGCTATTCTATTAATGGGAAGTTCAGTATTTGGAGGATGGTTTACTTTGGGTGAAGTTGGTTTTCGATGGGCAATTATGATTGCAGCAAGCATTGGAAGTATCGGTGTTTTTAGTTTAATTCTTTTAGCCTCCTTAAAATTAAAAAACAGTACTTCTTTATTGATTTTAGGATTAATGTTTGGAAGTTTAACGGCAGCAATTGTAAACATATTAATGTTCTTTGGAAGTAAAGAGGCACTTCAAAAATATGTTTTTTGGTCCTTTGGTAGTTTAGGAAACATGAACACTTCGGAGCTAAAAATATTGAGTTTATTCATAATGATCGGACTCATCATGTCTGTATTTGCAATAAAAAATCTAAACAGTTTAATGCTAGGAGAAACCTACGCTCAATCTCTAGGAGTATCTCTCAAAAAAAGTAGGTATTTAATTGTAATATCAAGTAGTTTATTAGCTGGAGCAACAACAGCTTTTGTTGGCCCTATAGGCTTTATTGGCCTTGCTGCTCCTCATTTAATTCGATTATTAATTCCTTCAACAAGGGATCATAAAATCATTCTTCCAGCTGTTTTTTTAGGAGGTGCATTGTTACTATTAATTTGCGACTCTATTTCTCAGCTCCCCGGAAGTGCTGCTGTATTACCAATTAATGGAATAACTTCTCTAATTGGAGCCCCATTAATAATATTCCTTATTTTACGTCAACGAAATTAAATTATGATTAAAATCAACCATCTTACCACGGGTTATAATTTAAGAGGAAAAACTAAAACAGTTTCTTTTGATATTGATGTGAAAATTGAAAAAGGGTCCCTAATTGGTGTTTTAGGTGGAAATGGTATAGGAAAAAGTACACTTTTAAAAACAATAGCTGGCTTTGAAAAGCCAATTAAAGGCAGTGTATTGATCGATGAAAAGAGTATTCACGAAATGAATCTTTTAGAAAAAGCACAATGTTTAAGTATTGTTTTAACCGATAGAAAAGTTAATGGAGATCTTTTGGGTAAAGAAGTAATTCAACTTGGAAGACAACCTCACACCAATTGGATTGGGAGTCATTCCGAGAACGATAAAGCTTTTGTTTTAGAAATTATAGATGAATTAAATCTCAACGAACTCGTTAATCAAAAGGTGAAAAATTTGAGTGATGGTGAGTTCCAAAAAATAGTATTAGCAAGAGCTTTATCGCAAGATACTTCGGTTTTACTTTTAGACGAACCCAGCACACACCTAGATTTGTACAATAAAGCAGTATTATTTAAACAAATAAAAAGGATTGTTGCGGATAAAAAAAAGACCGTGCTATTTACTAGTCATGATCTAAACAGTGCAATTCAAATATGTGATAAAATCTTACTCCTTTTAGAGGATCGATGGGAATTTGGAACCCCAAATGAATTAATCAAAAAAGGGGTCTTCCAAAACGTATTTCCTGAAGAAACCGTTGGATTTGACCCCATTTTAAAACAATTTAGAATCTGTATTTAAACTATTTAGTTAAATACATTTTACGTCTAGAATATAAGTCGTAAAACTGATCGTCTTTTAAACTATCTATAAACAAAATACTCTCTCCCGTACTTTTCATTTCAGGACCAAGTTGTTTATTTACATTATGGAATTTATTAAATGAGAATACAGGCTGCTTAATTGCATATCCTTCTAGTTGTGGATTGAAGTTAAAGTCTTTAACTTTTTTGTCACCCAACATTACCTTAGTCGCATAATTTACATAAGGTTCTTTATAAGCCTTGGCTATAAAAGGAACCGTACGAGATGCTCTAGGGTTTGCTTCAATAATATATACTTTGTCGTTTTTAACAGCAAACTGGATATTAATCAAACCAACTGTCTTTAATTCTCTTGCAATTTTAACGGTATGGTCTTTAATCTGTTGAAGAACATATTCTCCTAAATTAAATACAGGAAGTGTAGCATTAGAATCTCCAGAATGTATACCACAAGGTTCAATATGCTCCATGATACCAATAATATAAACATCTTCACCATCACAAATAGCATCGGCTTCTGCTTCAATAGCACCGTCTAAATAATGATCTAATAAAAGTTTATTGTTAGGAATTTTACGGAGAAGATCAACTACATGAGTTTCTAATTCTTCTTTGTTAATTACAATTTTCATTCCCTGTCCCCCAAGTACATAGGATGGACGAACTAATATTGGGAAGTCTAATTCATCTGCTAGTGCAAGCGCTTCGTCTGCATTTTCGGCAACACCAAAATCTGGATAAGGAATATTATTTTTCTTTAAAAGAGTTGAAAAACTTCCGCGATCTTCAGCTAAATCTAAAGCTTGGAAACTAGTCCCTATAATTTTAACACCATAACGTTCTAATTTCTCTGCAAGTTTTAAAGCAGTCTGACCTCCTAGCTGAACAATTACTCCCTCTGGTTTCTCGTGTTGAATAATATCATATATATGCTCCCAGAAAACAGGTTCGAAGTATAATTTATCAGCTACATCAAAGTCAGTAGAAACAGTTTCTGGATTACAGTTAATCATAATAGTTTCATAACCACATTCGGAAGCAGCAAGAATACCGTGAACGCAACAATAATCGAATTCAATCCCTTGACCAATTCGGTTTGGTCCTGAACCAAGAACAACTATTTTTTTGCGGTCAGACACAACACTCTCATTATCACTAAAAGGCTCTTGGTCCTTTAGTTGCATCTTTTCTTCAAATGTTGAATAGTAATACGGTGTTTTTGCAGAAAATTCTGCAGCACAGGTATCAACTAACTTGTAAACCCTTTGAATACCAAGCTTAGATCTGTAATTATACACTTCACTTTCCATACAGTCTAGCATGTGAGCAATTTGCCTATCTGCGAATCCTTTCTGCTTGGCCTCAAGTAATAAAGCTTTATCAACCGTATCTATTGAATAACTAGAAATCTCTTTTTCTAATGCATATAATTCTTCGTATTGTCTTAAAAACCACAGGTCAATTTTGGTGATTTCATGAATTCTACTTAAAGGAATACCCATTTGAATTGCATCGTATATTACAAATACACGATCCCAACTAGCATACGTTAACTTTGAAATAATTTGGTCGTAATCAGTATACCCCTTTCCGTCTGCTCCTAATCCATTTCTCTTGATTTCAAGAGACTGAGTAGCTTTATGAAGTGCTTCTTGGAAAGATCTTCCAATCCCCATAACTTCCCCTACAGATTTCATTTGTAACCCTAATGTTCTATCAGATCCTTCAAATTTATCAAAGTTCCAACGCGGTATCTTAACAATAACATAATCTACAGTCGGCTCGAATAATGCTGAAGTAGATTTAGTAATTTGATTTTCTAATTCATCAAGAGAATATCCAATCGCTAGTTTAGTTGCAATTTTAGCAATTGGGTATCCAGTAGCTTTTGATGCTAATGCTGAGGATCTAGAAACTCGAGGGTTAATCTCAATCGCAATAATATCTTCATTCTCATCCGGGCTTACAGCAAACTGAACATTACATCCACCAGCAAAATCCCCGATGCTACGCATCATTTTAATAGCCATATCTCGCATTCTCTGATAGGTTGTATCAGAAAGAGTCATTGCTGGGGCAACGGTTATAGAATCTCCAGTATGAATTCCCATTGGATCCATATTTTCGATCGTACATATAATTACAACGTTGTCGTTTTTATCACGAAGGAGTTCCAGTTCGTACTCTTTCCAACCCACTAGTGCTTTGTCTATAAGTACCTCGTGTATTGGAGAGGCTTCTAAACCTCTTGTAAGTAAGTCATCGAATTCTTCTGCATTATGAACAAAAGCTGCTCCAGTTCCACCTAAAGTAAACGAAGGACGAATTACTATAGGAAAACCAAATTTCTGAGCAATTTCTTTACCTTTTAAGAAGGAAGTTGCTGTTTCTGCAGGTGCAACAGGAATATCAATTGTTTTAAGTAATTGTTTAAACTGCTCACGATCTTCAGTAATATTTATTGCATCAATGTCTACACCTATCAACTCTACACCAAAATCTTTCCAGATACCTTTTTCATCAGCTTCGATACATAAATTTAATGCTGTTTGTCCACCCATGGTAGGGAGTACAGCATCAATATCGTGCTTTTTCAAAATCTCTATAATTGATTTTGTTGTTAAGGGTTTTAAATATACATGATCTGCCATTGTAGGGTCAGTCATGATTGTAGCCGGGTTGGAATTGATTAATACAGTTGTAATTCCATCGTCTCTTAAAGAACGTAGAGATTGGGTTCCTGCGTAATCGAATTCACAAGCTTGACCAATAATAATTGGACCAGATCCGATGATAAGTACTGTCTTAAGGTGTTGTTTTTTAGGCATAAACGTCTAAATTAAATATAATATATAAAAAAAGGTGTTACTTAAAAAAAGTAACACCTTAAATATAAATGAATTGATTCATTATTTTTTATGTCTTGGCTCAGAAGATACAGATATTTTTTTACGTCCTTTAGCTCTTCGGCTTGCTAAAACTTTACGTCCATTAGCAGATGCCATGCGCTCACGAAAACCGTGCTTGTTTCTTCTCTTTCTCTTCGAGGGTTGAAATGTTCTTTTCATAAAATAAAAGTTTGAATAAAGACTTATGTCTTGCTTTTCAAAGCGTGTGCAAATATACGATAAGTTTTATTTTAGACAAGTCTTTTTAAAAAACAATCCATTAAATTTTTACAAAAAAATACTTTTGTGATTTTCTTCGAATAAATTCAATATTTGAACTCACAAAATTTAATGGTTAACTCATATTATTCTCCAGTAATCGTTAGTTTTTATTAACTTTGTGCAAAAATTCAACCATCATGTTTCCTAAAATCATAAAACTTATTCTAGCAGTCTTAACTATTGCATTTAGCGTATTTCAATTCATAGAGGGTGCTATTGGTAATGGTATTTTTCTACTACTATTAGCTGGAATGTTCATTTTACTTTATTATAAAAATGAATTTATAATCCTTGCTTTTTTTCAGTTGAGAAAACAAAACTTTGAAGGAACTTTAAAATGGTTGAATCGTATTTCCAGTCCAGAAAAAAACCTAGTGCGCAAACAACAAGGATATTACAATTACCTCCATGGAATTATTTTATCCCAAACTAACCTAACAAAGGCAGAAAAATATTTCAAAAAATCTTTGGAACTAGGCCTAGCAATGGATACCGATTTAGCAATGGCTAATTTGAGTCTTTCGGGTATCTATATGCAGAAAAGAAGAAAGAGGGAAGCAACTCTCTTGCTTAATAAAGCGAAAAAACTTGACACACAAGGCGTTTTATCGGGTCAAATAAAACAGATGCAGCAGCAAATGAAAAGGATCTAAGGACCCACCTCTGTTTTTATTTCAGGAATAGTAATTTCGTATAATTTTCTAGACTTATTATTTAAATGATTCTGTAGCAACCAAGGATTGTATATCTTCATTTGCTTATAATTCATTCCCATGGTTTTAGCAAAACTAGCAATGTTTGTTATTGCAGTATCTACTTTGATAGTAGTAACAGGTGCTGCTTTGTACAAGTCTTTTTCTTCAAAGAAAAAACCATATTCCTCTGGTCTTGAAAGTATTTCTTTAACTGCTAAAATTCTAAAAACATATCTTTTTGTCTCACTGTTGAGCAATAGATCGTAATATGAATCTACTTGTTGTTTTTTGAGCAACCTACTGATCCCCGATATTCCCCTATTATAGGATGCAGCTGCTAGAGTCCAGGATCCTAATTTTGCTTTCGCTTTCTTAAGATATTTACAAGCAACCCGTGTAGATAACTCTATATTATATCGTTCATCCACATTAGAATTCACTTCAAGTCCCATTTCTTTACCCGTACTTCTCATAATTTGCCAAAAACCTTTAGCTCCGGCTGGAGATCTCACATTTTCGAGGCCACTTTCTATTACAGCTAAATATTTAAAATCTTCAGGCACTCCTTCTTCCTCGAGAATTTTCTCGATTTGGGGGAAATATTTGCTACTCCTCTTAATAAGAAGCAGCATATTAGATTGCCAGTAGGTGTTTACTAAAAGTTCCTTATCCATCCGTTCGTAAAGATCTGATTCGTTGAGCAACACAGTCTCTCCTGCAAAGCTATAGGTGTCTGAAACATTTAACGCATATACCTTACTCGGTTCACTTTCACCATAGGTATTAAAAGCACTCTTTGAGTCAATCAAATTGGAGCTTAGCAAGATAATTGTACCGAATAATATTAAAGGAATAAGAAAATAACTGTTTGTATTTTTCATATGTTTTATTGTAATAATTTAAATAACTCTTTATTAAACCAACTAGACTTTGCTAAAATCATAGCATGGGTTCCATTAGGGACGACGTGAAGATAGGGTGTTTTAATGATGTTTTTCAATGGAAACATACTGTCTTTTTCCCCATGAATGTGAATCACCTCAGAATCAAACTGTTCTTGATTCCAATTAACTAACGCATGAACAGCCCATTTAAGATATTCTGGATCTCGTTCTGAAAGATATCTCTTATATAAATCAACTTTTCTTTCAACAGAAGAGCCAAAAACAAAAAGAGCTAAACTTTCAAGATTCCTAATCCAATCGGTTGGAAGGAGTTTATGAGCATTTGTTTTTTTTGAAAGAGACATAACAAAGGGTAATTCTTTACTTGATTTTATACTCGAAATAATTACTACTTTAAAACATTCAATGTTTTTTGCCATTTCTTGAACCAGCACACCACCAAACGAAACTCCAATTAAAATGGGGTATGAATGGGTAACTCGTTTACAAATTCTTTTAGAATAATCTTGTAATGATTCTCCGGGATGAGGAGTCTCCCATGATAAATGAACTACGTCAAAGGAATCAGAAAGATCGATTAACTCGAATATTCTGGGACTAGCTGCCATTCCGGGCATCAAATACAAGCCTCTTTTTTTAATTTTATTTTCAGTCTGATTGAACATTAAACTCTATTTAGCAAATAAATTGTATCTTTGTACTCCGTTTAAGAATTGAACGACTTAAACACTTACAAAAACTATATTTGACCTTTAACTTTGAATTTAACTAAATCTACAAGCATGAGTCAACTTACCCTCGAAAATAATGAATTTTTACGTCAATTTGAAGTTGTTGTAAATGGATCTATGGCAAGAATCGAATATGCAGAGCAAGAACGCAAAATTTTCCTTACAAAGTTAATAGTTCCTGAAGAAATTGAATCTGCAGCTTTCAAAGATGAATTTATTAAAATCGTTTTAGATTTTGTTGCCGAAAAGAACATGCGTGTAGTTCCGACTAGTCCCGAAATTGCAGGTTTTTTAAGAAAAAATAAAAGCTACAAAGATCTTTTACCGGTAGGAATTAAATTATAATAATTCAACCCTTACAAAACCTTCCTCATCAATTTCTTTAAGTAGAACTTTATGTAAAGTATTAACAAGACTTGGATCCCAAGGTATTCTTACTTTTACATAATTCTCTGTAAATCCATTGATATACCCTTTTTTATTTTCTCCTTCAAACAGAACTTCTCTTTCTGTTCCTAGCTGGGATTCATAAAAATGATGTCTTTTTTTAAGAGACAATCCTCTTAACATTTTACTACGTTTTGCTCTAATATTTTGAGGAACAACACCACTCATTTCAGCAGCGGCAGTGTTAGGTCGCTCGGAATAGGTGAATACATGTAAATATGAAATATCTAAGTCTGCTAGAAATTTATACGTCTTTAAGAATTCTTCATCAGTTTCGCCAGGGAAACCCACAATAACATCTACACCAATACATGCATGAGGCATTGCTTTTTTAATCGAGTGAACTCGATCTACGTATAGTTGAGATAGATATCTACGTCTCATACGTTTCAATATCAAATCACTACCACTCTGTAAAGGCACATGGAAATGGGGAACAAAGGTATTACTTTGAGCAATAAATTGAATTGTTTCATCTTTTAGAAGATTGGGTTCTATTGAAGATATTCTGATACGGTTTATCCCTTCAACAACATCCAAAGATTTTACTAAATCTAAAAAAGTATGTTCGTGTTTTTTTGTCCCGAATTCTCCTTTTCCAAAATCACCGATATTAACTCCCGTTAATACAATTTCTTTAATATCCTTTGCTGAAATTTTTTTTGCATTATCTATTACATTTTCTAAAGCATCGCTTCTAGAAATACCTCTTGCTAGAGGAATAGTACAATAAGTACATTTATAGTCACATCCATCTTGAACTTTTAAAAATGCTCTAGTTCGATCACTGGTAGAAAAACTACTAGTATATTGAGTAACATTTTCAATTTCACATGAATGAACTATCCCTTCCTCTTTTTTAGTTAAATCGTCTAAATATTGAGTGAGTTTAAATTTTTCTGAAGCACCCAAAACTAAATCAACACCAGTAACCTCGGCTAGAGCTTCTGGCTGTAGTTGTGCATAACAACCTATCGCTGCAACAAAAGCTTCGGGGTTTTGACGAAGTACTTTTGCAACCAAAGCCTTGAATCGCTTGTCTGCGTTTTCGGTAACAGAACACGTATTAATGACATAAACATCTGCCGATTCATCGAAATCTACACGTATATAATGCTCTTCAGAAAAGTCTCTCGCTATTGAAGCTGTTTCAGAAAAATTAAGTTTGCAACCTAAGGTATGAAAAGCAACACGGGTCTTTTTTACTATTAGCGGGGGATTGGTGGTTAATGAATCCAAATTTTGACTAAAAAAGGTTAATTTTGATACAAATATACTACTTTGATTTCCAAGTTCAATACGATCCATAAGTTCCAATCTTTCATTAAGACATTACTTTGTTTGTCTCTATTCTTTTCAAGTTGTAGCACAGAGAATTCAATAAAGGATTCTGATGTTTTCAGGTACAATGAATTTAGAAATATCACTTCTCTTGATCCTGCTTTTGCAAGAAATCCTCAAAACATATGGCCAATTCAACAATTATTCAATGGCTTAGTCCAATTAGATGATTCTTTAAATATTAAACCTGAGATTGCAAAATCGTGGACCATAAGTAAAGATGGGAAACAATACATTTTCGAATTGCGTAAGGATGTATATTTTCATAATTCTAAAGTTTTTGGCTCTCAAAAAACAAGAAATGTAAATGCAGAAGACTTTGTTTATAGCTTCAATAGACTTAAAGATGAGAAAACCGGATCTCCTGGAGGGTGGGTATTACAAAATGTAAAAAACTACAAAGCTTTAAGTACATATAGTTTGCTTATAGAATTAAAACAACCCTTTCCAGCTTTTCTTGGTCTATTGACTATGCGCTATTGCTCTGTTGTTCCTCATGAAGCAATTTTGTTTTACAAAGATGATTTTAGATCCAACCCTGTTGGTACCGGTCCTTTTAAATTTAAAAAATGGGAAGAAGATGTAAAATTGGTGCTTCGAAAAAACTACAACTACTTTGAAAAAGATGAAGAAGGAAGAGAACTCCCCTATCTTGAGGCTGTAGCGATTAGTTTTTTACCTGACATTCAAAGTGAATTTATGTTATTTAATCAAGGAAAATTTGATTTCCTTAACTCCCTCGACACCTCCTATAAAGACGATTTATTAACTCCAATGGGTCAACTACAAGAAAAACATTCTAAGCATATAAGAATGGAAAAAGGACCTTATTTAAACACAGAATATATTGGTTTCTATTTAAAGTCTGACAACATCGCTATACGTTCTAAAAAAATTCGAGAAGCGATGAATATTGGTTTTGATCGGGAGAAAATGATTCTGTTTTTAAGAAACACCATTGGTTTTCCGGCATTTCAGGGTTTTATACCTAAAGGACTTCCGGGTCATGGAGACAAAAATTTAACAAACTACAACCCACAGAAAGCTAAAAAGTTAGTTGAGGAATTTATTGAAGAAAATGGAGTTACTCCTGTAATACATCTTGCTACAGACATTAATTACTTGGACATTTGCGAATATTTACAGAGAGCTTTTCAGAATATTGGTATTGAGATTATTATTGATTTAATGCCAACTGCAACTCTTAGACAAGCCAAAAGTGCTGGAAATCTTGAAAGTTTCAGAGCAAGTTGGATTGCTGATTATCCAGATGCAGAAAACTACTTATCTCTTTTTTATTCTAAAAATTTCTCCCCTACGGGTCCAAATTACACCCATTTTGAAAATGATGATTTTGACAAAAAATACCTCAAAACCATGATGATCTCTGATACAGAAAAAAGAGTTTCATACTACAAAATAATGGATGAAATACTAATGACCGAATTCCCAGTAATCCCTTTGTACTATGATCAAGCGGTTCGTTTTTCCAGAAAAAATATACGGGGATTGGAAATGAATTCTATAAATCTATTAAACCTAAAAAGAGTTTCTAAAGATTAATTAACGATCTTTTCTCAATTGAGAAGAAACATCAAAAACGTGCTGAAGAATTTCAATATCTTGATCAGAAAGACTTTTACCTCTTCGTTCCATCATTGCATTGTTTGACTCAATTGCCTTAGCAAAAGCATGTGTTTGAAAACCATGGGCTCCTCCAAAACTAAAACTAGGAATGAAAGTTCTTGGGAATCCTGTCCCAAAAACATTTGAATTAATTCCAACAACTGTAGCTGTATTAAACATAGAATGAATACCGCAACGACTAAAATCACCCATCAAAAGGCCACAGAACTGTAATTCAGTTTTTGAAAAATTCTGAGTTTCATAATTCCAAACTCTAATTTTACTGTAATTATTTTTAAGATTCGAAGCATCAGAAGCTGCACCAATATTACACCATTCACCAATAACTGCATTTCCAATAAACCCATCGTGACCTTTGTTAGAATACCCTAAAAACAAGGCGTTACTCAACTCACCTCCCACCTTAGAACTCGGTCCTATTGTAGTTCCGCCGTATATCTTAGCTCCCATTTTAACAGTAGCATTTTCACAAACAGCAATGGAACCTCTTAGAATAGAACCTTCCATTATCTCTGCATTAGCACCTATATATATAGGACCATCAGTTGCGTTTAAAATTGAGCAAGAGACTTTTGCTCCAGATTCCACAAAAATTTGACTCGAATTAACTACCCTATTTGATTCCTCAATTACCTCAGAAATTCGCCCTTTGGTTATTCTATTAAAGTCTTCTTTTAAAACTTTGGAATTATAAATAAAAAGGTCTGTACTTGCCTTTATATGAGTTAACTCTTCCGAACATTCAATTTGATCTAATCTGTTTAGATCTTCAGGAAGAGTAGTGTTTGAGCTACAATAAGCTACAGCAGCTCCTTTAAAAGTTAATACTTGATTTTTTTTCAAGCTCAAAATAACTTTAGCTACAGCCACTGAAGGAATATAAGTTGGATTAATAAAGATGTTAATTTCTCCAAACTTTGATGGAAACTTAGAATCTAAATAATCTTGTGTTAAAAATGAACATTGTTGACCCAAGAAGTATTCCCACTTTTGCTTCAGTGTATCTATACCTATTCTAATTTCTGCAACAGGTCGGGTGTATGTAAATGGTAAAAGCTGATTCCGTTCTTTACCGTCAAATAAAATAAAGTTCAATGATTTTGACATAATTATAATTGTCCCTTAAAGGATATGAATATCTGAGTTAGATATTCAAATTTATGAATTTTTTCAAGAGTATCAGACTTCGATAAAAATCATAAAAAAAGCTGTCTAAAAGACAGCTTTGTATTTTGTAAGTCTAAAAGATTATTTTTTAAACTTAGAATATTTGTTTTTGAACTTGTCAATTCTACCTGCAGTATCAACCAATTTAGTTTTACCTGTGTAGAATGGATGAGATGTTCTTGATATCTCAAGTTTAACTAAAGGATATTCAACACCATCAACCTCTAAAGTTTCTTTAGTGTTTACTGTTGACTTAGTTAGAAAGACATCTTCGTTAGACATATCTTTAAAAGCTACTAGTCTATAATTGTCTGGATGTATACCTGCTTTCATAAATTTATTTTTAAAACGTCTGCAAATGTAATAGTTTTTTCTAAATTTAACCAATATAAATCATCAAAATAATTAAACTAAATACTATGAAAGATCAAAATCTAGAACTAAAAAATCACATTCTTCAGTATGGTGGTATATTAGGAGGTATATCCGTAGTCTTCGGGCTTATGCTTTATTCTTTAGACATGCATTATCAGAATGATTCAAATGCTACTATAGTTAGCCTTGTAATCACGCTTGGAGTAATTGCTTATGCTCAATTCGCTTACCGTAAAGACAACGAAAACTTCATGTCGTTAGGTCAAGCTATTAAAATTGGACTTGGAATGGCCGCAGTTTCTGGAATTATAAATGTTATCTACTTTTTGTTTTTATCTAATGTTTTAGATCCAGAAATGATGAATAAAGCACTTGAAATGGGACTAAATGAATTTATGGATCAAAACCCAGAAGCAAGTGATGAAATGATCGAACAAGTAAAAGGAATGCAACAGCAGTTTACAGGTCCAGTAATTACAAGTAGTATCATGATTATTTTTAGTCTATTAACTGGATTAGTAGTTTCTTTAATCACAGGACTCTTCCTTAAGCGCAACCGCCCAGAATAAGGTTATAATTTTGTAACTTTGTATACTTTATAAAAGTTATGAATTTATCCATCATCATCCCGCTTCTTAATGAGGCAGAATCTCTTCCTGAATTACATCAATGGATTCTTGACGAGTTAAAACCTACCGAATTGTCTTTTGAAATTATTTTCATAGACGATGGAAGTTCGGATAATTCATGGGAAATAATAGAAAAATTAAATAAATCCCATAGTTCAACCTATGGGATTCGTTTTTCAAAAAACTTTGGAAAATCACAAGCACTTCATGCTGGTTTTGCAGAATCATCGGGAGATCTAATTGCTACTTTAGATGCTGATCTACAAGATGCACCCAGTGAAATACCCAATCTTTATCAGCGAATAATTTCTGAGGATTTAGATCTGATTTCAGGATGGAAAAAGAAACGCTATGACTCTACTCTCTTTAAAAACATTCCTTCTAAATTATTTAACTGGGCAGCTAGACGTGCTTCAGGAATTTATTTACATGATTTTAACTGTGGAATTAAAGTTTATAAAAAAGAAGTAATAAAGACAATAGAAGTTTACGGAGAAATGCATCGATATATACCTGTTTTAGCTGCTCACGCAGGTTTCAATAAAATAGGAGAACAAGTTGTTAAACATCAGGCTAGAAAATATGGAGTAACAAAATTCGGCTGGAACAGATTTGTAAATGGATTTCTTGATTTAATAACTCTAAGTTTTTTAAATAAATTTGGTAAACGGCCCATGCACTTTTTTGGCTTTTGGGGTTCTGTGATGTTTTTAATTGGGTTTGGTGCTGCATTTTATTTAGGCCTAGATAAATTATATCTCAATCCTAACGGTAGATTAATTGCAGAACGTCCTGAATTTTTTATTGCTCTAACAACCATGATCCTTGGTACTCAATTTTTTGTCGCTGGATTCCTGGGAGAGCTTTGGGCAGGTCACCAAAAAAATCAATTACGTTACGTAGTTAAAAAAACTTTAAAAAGGTCTTAATGAATATTGAAGAAAAAATAAAACCCTGGCTAGAGGAACCCTTTGACAAGAAGACTCGTGATCAGGTAAAAGCTTTAATGTCAAAACCACACGAACTCGAAGACTCCTTCTATAAAGACCTTGAATTTGGTACGGGAGGTATTCGTGGAATAATGGGAGTTGGATCTAACCGCATAAACAAATATACCCTGGGGAAAAGCACCCAAGGGCTTTCTAATTACCTAAAAAAAACATTCCCCTCGGAACCTATTAAAGCTGTTATTGCTTATGATTGTAGGCACAACAGTAAAGATTTTGCCCAAACAGTATGTGATGTGTTTTCGGCCAATGGAATTGAAGTTTTTTTGTTTTCTGACTTACGTCCTACTCCAGAATTATCATTTGCAGTTCGCTATCTAAAAGCTCATTGTGGAATAGTACTTACAGCATCTCATAATCCACCAGAGTATAATGGATATAAGGTTTATTGGAGCGACGGTGGACAAATTGTACCTCCACAAGATCAAGAAATAATTACCGAAATAGAAAAAACTAATTTTGAATCCATCAATTTCATTGGTGTTTCTTCAAAGATTAATTTAATTGATGAAGAAATTGATTCTGCATTTCGCGAGAATACACTGAAGGTATGCAGGGCTTCTGAAAATGCAAAGTCAAATTTCTCTGTTGTTTTTACTTCCTTACACGGAACTGCAATAACACTAATGCCTTCTGTATTCGAAGCAGCTGGATACAAAAATTTTCACAGTATTAAAGAACAAGAAGCTCCCGATGGAGATTTTCCAACTGTTGCTTCACCAAACCCAGAAGAAAGAGAAGCGTTGAGCTTAGGCCTGGAAAAAGCCGTAGAATTGCATGCAGATTTTTTAGTAGGAACAGATCCAGATGCAGATCGTCTTGGAATTGCTGTAAGAAATTTATCTAATGAGTTCGTTCTCCTCAATGGAAACGAAACTATGCTGGTTTTAACGCGCTACCTTCTAGAAAACTATCCAGGGGGCTTAACCAAAAAACATTTCATTGGTTCTACTGTAGTTTCTTCTCCAGTAATGGAACAATTAGCTGCATATTTTGGAATTGAATGTAAATTAGGTCTGACCGGATTTAAGTGGATTGCAAAAATGATTGAAGAATTTCCAGAGCAAACATTTATTGCAGGTGGCGAAGAAAGCTATGGATACATGGTCGGAGATCAAGTTCGGGATAAAGATGCTATAACATCTGCTCTTTTAGCCGCAGAAATTGCAGTAATTCAAAAAGAAAAAGGAAGTTCATTATATGAATACCTCATGGAAAGCTACCTAAAGGTTGGAATGTATCATGAGGAGTTAGTTTCTTTAACCAAAAAAGGAAAGTCAGGGTTTGAAGAAATTCAAAATATGATGTACGAGTTTAGAACAAACCCTCCAAAAGATATCGCTGGAATTAAAGTTCAAAAGATTGATGATTATCAAAAACAAACCAGTTTATATATTGATGGAACATCAGTAAAATTAGCCTATCCAAAATCGAATGTAATTATTTTTACTTTGGCCGATGGCAGTAGGATTGCTATTCGTCCTAGTGGTACGGAGCCAAAAATAAAATTTTACTTCAGTGTTAATACAAAATTAGAACAAGTAAAAAATTACGACCAAACTAAAAAAACACTTGCAACTAATTGTAAGAAACTAATTCAAAGCATTGGGATATAAATGAACTATTTTAAAAAAATATTATTATTTGCACTACCCTATAAAAGGTTTGCTTTCCTAAATATATTATTCAATATTCTTTATGCACTTTTCAGTGCCCTATCTTTTGTAGCTCTTGTTCCTATGTTTGATGTCCTTTTTGGATCTACACCAAAAATTGAGTCAAAACCTACATATACAGGTATTTCAGGTTTAAAAGAATATGTTACAGATTACATTAACTATAAAATTGGAACTACAGTAGATGAAGAACCCTTAACGGCACTAATTTTTGCAATTGTTTTGATTTTAATACTATTTTTTCTTAAAAATCTGTTCAATTATTTGGCCATGTATTTTGTGACATTTTTAAGAAATGGAATTTTGAAAGACCTTAGAGATGCACTTTATGTAAAAATACTACAACAGCCCGTTTCTTATTTTACTGAAAAGAAGAAAGGAGATACGTTAGCAAGAATAACATCCGATGTTCTAGAAATCCAACACTCTTTTCTTTCTATCATAGAGTTAATAGTTCGGGAGCCTTTAACTATTATTTTTACACTCATTCTGATGTTTAATATGAATGTAAAACTTTCTGTTTTCGTTCTAATTTTCATTCCAGTTTCAGGGTTTATTATTTCTTCAATTGGAAAAAGTCTAAAAAAACACTCCCAAAATGTTCAGAAAGAACAAGGTGAATTTTTATCTATTGTCGAAGAATCTTTGAGTGGACTGAGTATTATTAAAGCTTTTAGTGCCGAAGGAAAATTCAACACAAAGTTTTTCAATTCAACCTTAAAATTTTTTAATTTCTCAAACAAGTTATTGAATAGACAAAACTTAGCTTCTCCAGTTAGCGAATTCATGGGAATAGGAGTAATCGGGGGGCTGCTTTGGTTTGGTGGTTCCATGGTTCTGATTGAAGGAACCTTGAGAGGAACCATCTTTATTGCATTCATGACACTTGCATACAATATACTAACTCCTGCAAAAGCAATAAGCAAAGCATCTTATGCAGTTAAAAAAGGAAATGCTGCTGCTGAACGTGTTTTAGAGATTTTGGAAGCTAAAAATGAGTTGACAGATGCGGCTGACGCAAAAACAATAAGTGATTTCTCTGATAAAGTTAACTTCGAAAATATAAATTTCAAATACGAAACAAAACCTGTTTTAAAGAACTTTTCACTTGAGCTTTCAAAAGGACAAACAATTGCTTTAGTGGGTCAGTCTGGTAGTGGAAAAACAACTGTTGCAAATTTACTGAATCGCTTCTATGATGTTGAAGATGGAAGTATTCAGATCGATGGAACTGATCTTAAAAAAATCACTACTAAATCGCTTCGTAAACTAATCGGAATTGTAACACAAGACTCTATTTTATTTAATGACAGTGTATTAAACAATTTACTAATTGGAGATCCAAATGCAAACGAAGAAGAAGTAATAGCTGCTGCTAAAATTGCAAATGCACATGAATTTATTATCAATTTACCCGATGGATACAACACCAACATAGGAGATCAGGGAAACAAATTATCTGGAGGTCAAAAACAACGTTTATCGATTGCACGAGCAGTCTTAAAAAACCCTCCCATCCTGGTTTTAGACGAAGCAACCTCAGCATTGGATACAGAGTCAGAAAAGCTAGTACAAGAAGCCCTAGAAAACCTAATGAACAATAGAACTTCTTTAGTAATTGCACATCGACTTTCTACAATTCAAAAAGCAAATTTAATTGTAGTTATGCAAGCAGGTGAAATTATTGAAATGGGTACACATTCAGAATTAATAGCCAACAACAGCAATTACAAAAAGTTAGTTGAAATGCAAAGCCTGTAAATTGACTGTTCACTAAAGAGCAAAGTTCTGGGACTCATTAAACTATTTTGTATTTTTAGAGTCATAGCTATAAACAATTTTTACTTGGAAGAGCAAACGCTTTTGATAAATGCATTACAGAATCCAAAAACTCAGGAAATAGGATTCAAGACCTTGATAAAGGAATATCAACAGCCACTTTATTGGCATATCCGAAAAATTGTTTTAGATCATGAAGATGCTGATGACGTACTCCAAAATACATACATTAAAATCTTCAAGAATATAAAAAATTTTAGAGGTGACAGTAAATTATATAGCTGGATGTACAGAATAGCAACAAATGAATCTTTAACATTCATTAAACAA
The DNA here is from genome assembly GCF_910589745.1 of Candidatus Arcticimaribacter forsetii. Lineage (GTDB taxonomy): Bacteria > Bacteroidota > Bacteroidia > Flavobacteriales > Flavobacteriaceae > Arcticimaribacter > Arcticimaribacter forsetii. The sequence goes on along the minus strand of NZ_OU342399.1, from coordinate 780,366 downwards.
AAGTCTAAGAAATTAGGGCTTTCCACAAATGAATATACAGAAAAACAGGTTAATAAACTGGAGGCAGATGTATATTTTGAGGGAGATCAAATTGCCAGAAAACTTCAATTAGCTATTGCAAAACTTCCAGAAAAACAAAGGTTAGTTTTCAATCTAAGGTATTTTGATGAATTAAAATATGATGAAATCTCTGAAATATTAGAAACTAGCATTGGAAGTTTGAAAGCATCTTATCATCATGCGGTAAAAAAAATTAAAAATGAAATTGAAAAACAATAAACACGGATTTAAAGTTCCTGAAAATTACTTTGATGAGCAGAACAAGCTTATGGGTGATCTTGAATCAATTTCAAAAGTTCACTTCAAGCTAGAAGTTCCTATGGGTTATTTTGAAAGATCGGAACATCAAATCGAAAAACTAATAAAAGACCAAAAACCAAAAAGTAAATTAATCACTTTATTACCTTACTATTCATCTATTGCCGCTTGCTTTCTTATCGTACTCGCTCTAAGTCAATTTAAAGAAGAAATAGATGATCCAGCGTATGCTAAAATATATTTTGAAGAACAAGAAATTCCTTTTACAACAAACGAATTATTTGATCTAACTCAAAACCAGGACTTAGAAATTAATTCGATCGCTTTTGAAAACCTTAACAACGAAACAATATTTGAACTACAAGAAGCTTACAACCCAGATTTCAATTTAATTTATGAAAACTATGAAGATTAAACACATTGCATTATACACCCTAATCGCTTTATTTACAACAAGCGCATGGGCACAAAAAAAAGATAAGAAAATGAGTTACGAACGCCTAAGAGCGATGAAAATCAATTTCGTTATCGAAAAAGTAGATCTAACCACAGAAGAAGAATCATTTGTCTGGGGTGCTTTTGAAGCCTATGAAACACGAGTATATAATAAGTATCACAAGAAAATGAAAAGTCTAAGAAAAAAAAGGCTAGCAAACATTGAAGAAGTTTCCGAAGCTGGTGCGAATGAAACCTTAGATTCTATAATTCATTTTAGATCTGAAAAAGAAAAAGCAGATCGTGAGTTTATGGATACTTTAAAGTCAAAATTAACGGCTAAACAAGTTTTAGAAATCCATGTAGCAGAACAAGAATTTCATAAGAAAATGATTCATCGCTCAAGAAAGGAAAAAAAGATACCTTAAAATGCGACAAGCTCATATTGGAGCTGTAAATTTGCATTTAAATGAGAAAACTATACCGCATTACAGCTCAAGGTATCATCGATACGCTTGCAAAAACATTATCGACGAACGCTAGAGCCTCAAGACTTTTAGAAAAACTAAATCTAGCAAATCCAAAATGGGGATCAGGAGACAGAAATACAGTACATCGTGCTACTTATGAAATCCTAAGATGGAAAAACTATTACTCGTTTTTGAGTGGTCATGATGAAACGGTAGATAAAAAAGAAAATCTCTGGAGTTTATTAGGAGTATGGCTCGTTATCAATAATCTAGAAGTTCCAGACTGGGAAGAATTTAAAAGTTTAAAACCTAAGGAAATTAAGGCTAGACAAAAAGAAAAGACAACTCCTGAAAGAACAAAATCTATACCTTCTTGGCTATACGAGAGAGGAAAAAAAGAGTTGTCTAGAGAATGGAATATTGAGCTTGACGCACTAAACATTGAAGCAAAATTAATTCTAAGAGTAAATAGAATTGTAACCTCCCCAAAAAAACTTCAAGAAGAACTACACTCTAAATACAATATTGAGGCACTTCCAATTAAAGGGTATGAAGACGCTTTACTGATAAACAAGCGAACTAACCTTAGAAAAAAACCCCTTTATCTAAAAGGTAGTTTTGAAATCCAAGATGCAAATTCACAGAAAATAGGACCCTTCACTGACGTAAAACCTGGAATGAATGTCATTGACGGTTGTGCTGGTGCAGGAGGAAAGACTTTACATTTGGCTTCTCTTATGAGAAATAAAGGAGATATTATAGCGCTAGATGTAGAAGAAAATAAACTTAAGGAGCTTAAAAAGCGAGCTCGAAGAAACAGAGTTAAGATCATAAAAAACATCTGGGTAGCCGATGCTCAATACAAAGAATCATTATCAAATTGGGCCGATCGTGTGCTAATAGACGCCCCTTGTAGTGGTCTTGGGACACTAAAAAGAAACCCTGATTTAAAGTGGAAACTTACAGAAGAAAGAATATCAGAAGTAATTGATTTACAGAGAAAAATACTTTTAGAGCAATCCAATTGGGTAAAAAAAGGGGGGAAATTAATCTATGTTACCTGCTCAATTTTACCGAGTGAAAATCAAGATCAAATTAGCTGGTTCCTAAAACAAGAAGCAGGAAAAACTTTTGATTTAGAAAAAGAGGAAACTTTTTTTTCTCATCAAACTGAATATGACGGTTTTTATGCAGCTCGATTGATCCGGAGATAGTTGTGAATAACATTCGGAAAACTGTCTGAAAAACCATTGTAATTCAAGTGTTTCTTTGCATAAAAAATATGTAAATTTACAGCCTAGAAATACAAACTATCTATGATCCATTTTTTTGGTTTACCTCAGGATGAAATCTTTGCAGTTGAGACAAGCAAAGATCTATCAACCAACTCAATAGAAAAATTACAATGGCTGTTTGGAAATCTTCCAAGCATTGAATCTGAAAATCTTACAGAAACTTACTACGGTCCTAGAGCTACTATGATTACTCCTTGGAGTACAAATGCTGTTGAGATCACTCAAAACATGGGAATCGAAGGGATTTTAAGAATCGAAAAATATATCCCAGAATCTAAAACGGATGTAATCGATTATATGCTTGTTCAACAATTTGAAAAGCTGAATAGTGATCTGTTTAAGATTGAACTTGAGCCTGAAAAAGTAAAAAACATAGAAGACATTGCAAACTATAACACGAAAGAAGGTTTAGCTCTAAATGAGGAAGAAGTAGACTATCTTAACTCCCTGTCTAAAGATCTAGGTAGACCATTAACCGATTCTGAAGTTTTTGGGTTTTCGCAAGTGAATTCTGAGCACTGTAGACACAAAATTTTCAATGGAACTTTTATTATTGATCAAGAAGAAAAAGAAAAGAGTCTTTTTCAAATGATTAAAGAAACATCAAAGCAAAATCCAAATACAATTATTTCTGCTTACAAAGATAATGTTGCATTTATTGAAGGTCCAAGCATAGAACAATTCGCACCCGAAAAGGGAGATGTTCCAAGTTCTTATCAAAAACAAAAAATAGAAACTGTAATTTCTTTAAAAGCTGAAACACATAATTTTCCAACTACTGTAGAGCCTTTTAACGGAGCTGCAACTGGTTCTGGAGGAGAAATAAGAGACCGTTTAGCTGGAGGAAAAGGTTCCTTACCATTAGCTGGAACAGCTGTTTATATGACTCCTTACTCAAGAGTTTCTGAAAAAAGTACTTGGGAAAATGGTTTCAAAAAACGGGATTGGCTTTACCAAACTCCACTTGAAATTTTAATTAAAGCATCGAATGGTGCTTCCGACTTCGGTAATAAATTTGGACAACCCCTTATTAGCGGTTCTGTTTTGACTTTCGAACATCAAGAGGGAGAGCATCAACTGGGTTATGACAAAGTTATCATGCAAGCTGGTGGGATTGGATTTGGTAAGAAAGAACAAGCTCAAAAAAGCGTTCCAAAAAAGGGAGATCGTATCATTATTCTCGGTGGAGATAACTATCGAATAGGTATGGGTGGAGCTGCTGTCTCTTCTGCTGACACTGGAGCTTTTGGAAGTTCGATTGAATTGAATGCAATACAACGTTCAAATCCAGAAATGCAAAAAAGAGTTGCTAATGCTATTAGAGCTTTAGTTGAAAGTGCAAGAAACCCAATCATATCGATCCATGATCATGGAGCTGGAGGACACCTAAATTGTCTTTCTGAATTAGTAGAAGAAACTGGTGGGGCCATTAGTATTGATAAACTTCCACTTGGAGACCCTACCCTATCTGCAAAAGAAATTATTGGAAATGAATCTCAAGAAAGAATGGGATTAATTTTAAAAGAAGAGGATGCACGAATTTTAGAAAAAATTGCTGATCGAGAGCGAGCTCCTTTTTATGACGTCGGTGTTGTTACAGAAGACGATCATTTTTCTTTTCATTCAGAAAAAAGAGACGAAACTCCAATTGATTTAGATCTAAGTGCATTATTTGGAAGCTCACCTAAAACTTTAATGCAAGATCAAACGAAAAAGGTTGATTTCAAAGAAGTTGAATACAACTCAAACGACTTAAAACACTACATCAGTCAAGTACTTCAAATTGAAGCTGTAGCATGTAAAGATTGGCTTACAAACAAAGTAGACCGATGTGTAACAGGAAGAGTTGCGCAACAACAATGTGTTGGAGAGCTTCAGCTACCATTAAGTAATTGCGGTGTTATGGCTCTGGACTTTACAGGAACGAGTGGAATTGCGACTTCTATAGGACACGCTCCTCTTACTGGGTTAATCGATCCAAGGGCAGGAAGTATAAATGCAATAGCTGAATCTTTAACGAATATAGTTTGGGCTCCACTGGAGAATGGATTAACATCGGTATCGCTTTCGGCTAACTGGATGTGGCCATGCAACAATGCTGGTGAAGACGCAAGGCTTTATGAAGCTGTTGAAGCATGTTCTGATTTTGCAATAGCTTTAGGAATTAATATTCCAACAGGAAAGGATTCCCTTTCTATGAAACAAAAATATAAAGACCAAGAGGTAAAAGCTCCTGGGACCGTAATAATTTCTGCGGCTGGAGCTTGTAGTGATGTTTCAAACATTGTAACTCCAGTATTAAAATCAAATGGTGGATCTTTATACTATATCGATCTATCTAAAGATGAATTTCATTTGGGAGGATCTTCTTTTGCGCAAATAAGAAATGCAATTGGAACTGAAGTTCCCTCTGTTAAAGATGCTGCTTATTTTAACAGCGCTTTTAATAAGGTTCAAGACCTTATTAAATCGAATAAAATAAACGCTGGTCACGACATCGGGTCTGGAGGTTTAATTACGTCTCTTCTTGAACTTTGTTTTCCGAGCCTAGGAATTGGACTTGATATAGATTTAAGTGCTCTAGGAGAACAAGATACAGCACGTGTTTTATTTTCAGAGAAAATCGGTATCCTTGTCCAATCCAACGAAAATCTTACGGAATTCTTCGGTTCAGCTGGAATTAAATGCATTAAACTTGGTTCTGTTAAAACAGAAGCAACACTGTCTCTAAAGAATCATGAATTTAATTCTGATTTTTCAATAGATGAACTTCGTAGAACTTGGTATAAAACTTCTGCTCTTTTAGACGCAGAACAGACGGAAAAAAATTGTTCTGACGATCGATTTAAAAATATTAATAAGCAACCTCTTCAATATAAATTCCCTGCTTCATTTTCAGGAAAACTTAAAACAACTCCAACAAATAAAATTAAAGCAGCCGTTATTCGAGAAAAAGGAAGTAATTCCGAAAGAGAAATGGCTTATGCCATGTACATCGCAGGTTTTGATGTTCGTGACGTTCATATGACCGATCTTATAGAAGGAAGAGAAACGTTAGAGGATATTCAGTTTATCGTTGCCGTTGGAGGTTTTTCTAACTCCGATGTTTTAGGTTCTGCAAAAGGTTGGGCAGGAGCATTTAAATATAATGAAAAAGCAAAGAAAGCACTAGATAATTTCTTTGCCCGTCCAGATACATTATCCCTTGGAGTTTGTAATGGATGTCAATTATTTGTTGAATTAGGACTTATTACTCCTGATCATAATGAAAAGCCAAAAATGCTTCATAACAATTCAGGAAAGTTCGAATGCACATTCACCTCTGTAAAACTTCAAGAAAGTAGTTCTATTTTATTAAAAGGAATGGAAGGAAGTACATTAGGTATTTGGGCTGCCCACGGGGAAGGAAAGTTTTCTTTACCCTTAGAAAGAAACCAATATCAAATTCCTGGGACCTATGGATATGAAGAATATCCAGCGAATCCTAATGGATCTGACTACAATGCTGCGATGCTATGTAGCGATGATGGTCGTCATTTAGTAATGATGCCTCACTTGGAACGATCAACTTTTCCATGGAATTGGGGGCATTATGAGGCAGATCGAAATGACGAGATTACCCCTTGGATGATGACTTTTAACAATGCCTATTCCTGGTTGAACAAGTAAAAACAATATTTTTTTTATTGTAATTACATTTACTTTCGTTGTTAAAAAATATTTGGGTACATTTAGTAACTAATTTTTTTACAATGAATCCAACTAGATTATTTGAGTTTTTAGAAATACAAAGAAATACTGTTCCTTTAGATAAAAGTGTAACCACCAAATACAATGGAATCTGGGAAAGTATTTCAACAGAATCGTTTTATCAAAAAGTTCAACAGGTAAGTCGTTCGCTTATAAAATTAGGAGTAAAAAAAGGAGATAAAGTAGCCCTAATCTCTACAAATAACAGAACGGAATGGTGTATCATGGATCTTGGTATTCTTCAGCTTGGAGCAGTCACAGTTCCAATCTACCCAACGATTACAGCTCCAGAATACGAATATGTTTTAAATCATTCCGAGAGTCAATATTGCTTTATTTCTGATGAAGAAATTTTAACCAAACTAAATACTGTTCGAAAAAATATTCCTACACTAAAAGAAATCTATTCTTTTGACGATACTAAGGATTGTCTATCTTGGAAAGATTTACTCAGCGATGCTGAGGACAAGGAAACACAAAAGTTAGTCGAGGAAGCTAAGAAAAATGTGGACACTGAAGACTTAGCTACGATTATATACACCTCTGGAACTACTGGAGTACCAAAAGGAGTAATGCTTAATCATAAAAATATTGTATCTAATGTTATATCCTCTGCAAAAAGACTTCCATTAGAAATAGGAAAAACACATGCATTAAGCTTTTTACCAGTCTGTCATATTTATGAACGTGTAATTCTTTACATATACTATTATCAAGGGATTGGAATTTACTTCGCTGAGTCGTTAGAAAAAATATCTGATAACTTAAATGAAGTAAACCCGTATTTCATGACTGCAGTTCCGAGACTTCTAGAGAAAGTTTTTGATAAAATATATGCACGTGGTGCAGATTTAGACGGAATAAAACAAAAACTCTTTTATTGGGCGGTTGACCTCGGGTTACAATACGAACCTTATGGAGCCAACGGATTTTGGTATGAATTTAAACTTAAAATTGCACGTAAATTAATTTTTTCTAAATGGAAAGCAGCCTTGGGAGGAAATCTGCATACGATAAGCTCTGGAAGTGCAGCTTTACAACCCCGATTAGCCCGAGTATTTAGCGCAGCAGGAATAACTATCTGCGAGGGATATGGCTTAACCGAAACCTCTCCTGTATTAACAGTAAGCGATCTAAATAATCGTGGACTTAAGTTCGGTTGTGTGGGTAGAGCTATTGAAAACGTAGAACTTAAAATAGCAGAGGACGGAGAAATTTTGTGTAAAGGACCAAATGTAATGCAAGGTTATTATAAAGACCCCGAAAAAACCGCTGAAGTTATTAAAGAGGGATATTTCCATACTGGTGATATAGGGGAAATTGATTCTGATGGATTCTTAAAAATTACAGACCGTAAAAAACAACTTTTCAAAACATCTGGAGGAAAGTACATTGCTCCTCAATTGATAGAAAATAAAATGAAACAATCCCTATTCATTGAGCAGATAATGGTCATTGGGGAAGGTCAAAAGATGCCAGCAGCATTAATACAACCTGCTTTTGAACATATTGAAAATTGGATTAAAGATCAAAAACTTAATATTGAACCATCAGTTGAGGCAATCTGTTCCAGTCAAGAGGTTAAAGAGGCGATTCAAAAAGATATTGACGAATACAATCCTACATTTGGGAAATGGGAACAGGTAAAAAAATTCGAGCTTACTCCAGAAATATGGAGTATTGAGCTAGGACACCTTACTCCCACCATGAAAGTAAAACGAAAGATTGTTAAAGAAAAATACAAAACACTCTTTGATAAAATATATTCATAGAACTAAACCCCTCTTAAACAGGGGTTTAGTTTTGACAATATACTATGCATACATTATTATGTAAACATAATTATGTATGCATAGTAAAAATTACTATATTTGAACAAATAACAAGAAGATTGAAACCAATTACAATAGAATACGCATTAAGAACCACTTGGCAGTTAATCACCAACATGTACAATGAGAAAGCCGCTGCTTATGATTCTACCATGTCAATGGGATTCACTCTGTTATCAATAGATGCAGAGGGAACTCCTTCGACTGCGCTTGGACCAAAAATGGGAATTGAACCTACTAGCCTATCCAGAATACTCAATACAATGGAAGAACGAGGTTATATTGAGCGTAGACCAAATCCAAATGATGGTAGAGGCGTTTTGATTTTTTTAACAGAGCAAGGAAAAGAAAAAAGAGATGTCTCAAAAGAAACTGTTTTAGAATTTAATAACTCGATTTTTAAAAATATGGACCCAAAAAAAATGGAACACTTTTTTGAAGTAATTGAATTTATTAAAATGAAAGTAGAGCAGAATGAATTAAGTAAAACAGTCTAATATAATCTTATAATTAAAATGGAAAACACTAAAATCAATATCAAAGGCGGAGAATTTGTAGTTAAAGAAACAGACGCTAGAGATGTTTTTACTCCTGAAGATTTCAATGAGGAACAAATCATGATGAAGGAATCTGTTCAAGAATTTGTTGATCGAGATATTGTTCCTAATAGAGAACGTTTTGAACAAAAAGATTTTGATTTAACTCAAGAGTTAATGTCAAAAGCGGGTGAGTTAGGGTTTCTAGGAGTTGCTGTCCCTGAGGAATACAATGGACTTGGAATGCCCTTTACATCTACTATGTTAGTTTGTGATTATATATCAGGTGCCAATGGATCTTTCTCTACTGCTTTTGGAGCTCATACTGGTATTGGAACCATGCCAATAACTCTTTATGGAAATGAAGAACAAAAGCAAAAGTATGTAAGTAAACTTGCAACAGGTGAATGGTTTGGTGCATATTGTCTTACAGAACCTGGAGCTGGATCTGATGCTAACTCAGGTAAAACTAAAGCAGTACTTTCTGAAGATGGAACACACTATAAGATAACAGGACAAAAAATGTGGATCACCAATGCTGGTTTCGCAGATATCTTAATTGTCTTTGCACGAATTGAAGATGACAAGAACATAACAGGTTTTATAGTACCTAAAGATTTAAATAATGGGATTACTTTAGGTGATGAAGAAAATAAGCTTGGAATTAAAGCTTCTTCAACGCGTCAAGTGTTTTTCAATGAAACTAAAGTCCCTGTTGAAAACATGCTTGCTGGACGTGGAGAAGGATTTAAAATTGGAATGAATGCTTTAAATGTTGGGCGCATAAAACTAGCAGCAGCCTGTTTAGAGGCGCAAAGAAGAACTACTTCGCTTGCAGTACAATATGCAACGGAACGTGTTCAATTTAAAACTCCAATCGCAGAGTTTGGCGCAATTAAATACAAGCTTGCTAATATGGCAACAAACACGTACGTAAGTGAATCGGCTAGTTATAGAGCTGCTTTTGATATCGAGGAAAAAATAAACAATCTATTGGAAGATGGGTTATCACACCAAGAAGCAGAACTTAAAGGGGTTGAAGAATTTGCAATCGAATGTTCCATTCTTAAAGTAGCGGTTTCTGAAAAGGCGCAAGATTGTACAGATGAAGGAATACAAATCTATGGAGGTATGGGCTTTTCAGCAGATGCTCCAATGGAAATGGCATGGAGAGATGCTCGTATTTCAAGGATTTATGAAGGAACTAATGAAATAAACAGAATGCTTTCTATAGGAATGTTATTGAAAAAAGCATTTAAAGGTCAGATTGACTTAATGTCTCCTGCAACTGCTGTTGGTCAAGAATTAATGACTGGAATTCCTAAAAGTGAAATCTCTTCTGATTTATTAGCTGAAGAAAAGCAATTAATCAAAAATATGAAGAAAATCCTATTGATGATTACTGGAGCTGCTGTTCAGAAATTTGGTCCTAAATTCGATACTGAACAACAAATTATACTCGCACTTTCTGATATTCTAATAGAGATTTATATGGCTGAATCTGCGATATTAAGAACAGAGAAAAATTGTGATCGTTTTGGAATTGACTCTCAAAAAAATCAGTTAGAAATGACTCAATTATATCTATATAATGCGATTGAGAATATCAATAAAAGTGGAAAAGAAGCAATCGTTTCTTTTGCTGAAGGTGTTCAACTCAAAGGAATGCTTTCTGGAATGAAACAATACAGCAGGTATGAAAAATATCCTAACGTTGTTGAGCTAAGAAGAAGTATTGCCGCTACACTTATTGAAGAAAATAAATACCCGTTTTAATTTTTTATAGAGTTTTGTTTTGTTTAGAAACCTCCAAATATTTTTTGGAGGTTTTTTTTATATATTTATGACAAGGAGAATTCTATTTTTAAGAGTACGACTCAGACAATCTTAACAATAATACTTACTGAAAAAAACAAATGAAAAACTTTATAATATCTACTCTTGTTTTAACCGTTACGCTCTTAATTTATCCTAATAAAGTTCTTGCACAATCAGAGCTCGATTTTTACAACATTATAGAAAACGTGTCCTCCGATCGAATTGAGGAAGATATTACAATTCTTGCCAACTTCGGAACTAGACACACTTTAAGTGACACCCTCTCTAAAAGCAGAGGAATCGGTGCAGCTCGACGCTGGATTTTCAACAGCTTTAAAGAGATTTCTGAGCAATGTTCCGATTGTATTGAAGTAAGTTATCAAAAAAACTATGTGGAACCAGATGGTAGAAGAATTATAAAACCAGTATGGATTAATAATGTCATCGCAATTCAAAGAGGTACTAAATATCCAAATCGTTACATTATAATGAGCGGAGATATTGATTCACGAATTTCTGATCCTAACAATTACACAGAAGACTCCCCTGGTGCAAATGACAATGCAAGTGGAATGGCTGGAACCATAGAAGCTGCTCGTATTTTATCAAAATATAATTTTGAAAACAGTATAATTTATGCAGGACTTGCTGGTGAAGAACAAGGATTATTTGGAGGAAAAGGGCTTGCTGAATATGCAAAAGAACAAGGGTGGGAAATCATTGGAATTTTAAATAATGACATGATTGGAAATATTCGTGGAGTGGATGGTGTGATTGACAACCGAACTTTTAGAATATTTTCAGAACCGGTTCCCCCAACAGAAACGGAAAGAGAACGGAAAAGAAGAAGGTTTTATGGAGGTGAAGTTGATGGAATTTCAAGACAATTAGCCCGTTATATTCATGCAAATGTTAAAAAATATATGCCAGAGATGAATCCAAAGATGATTTACAGACTGGATCGATTTGGAAGAGGCGGTCACCACAGACCATTCAATGATGTTGGATTTGCAGGGATTCGAATTATGGAAGCTCATGAAAACTATACACAACAACACCAGGATATACGTATAGAAAATGGAATTGCTTATGGAGACGTTTTAGAAGCTGTTAATTTTGATTATGCTAATAAACTTACAGCAGTTAATGCAATCAACTTAGCCTCTATCGCATGGGCACCTCCCGCTGTCAAAGAACTAGCTATTGGTGGAATTGTAGAGGATTCCGCCAAATTCAAATGGACAAAATTAAAAGATGATGACATTAAAGGTTATCGTATTTACTGGAGAGACACCACCTCCCCTACTTGGGACAACAGCAGATTTGTTGGTAATGTTTCCGAGGCTGTTCTTAAAGGGATCGTAATTGACAACTTCTTTTTTGGTATTGCTACAGTTGGAAAAAATGGAATTGAAAGTCCTGTAGTTTTTCCTAATAAAATATTCAGGAACTAATAGTTGTCAATAGACAATCGTTTATATCCTCCTCTATTATTTCTTCTATAAACACTAAAATCAAAGGAAATATTAAATTCAAAAATACTAGGAGCGAATACAGTATTGATTTGCCTCAATGGAATATTATATTGAAATCCAAAATCAAAATTTTCTACTGAAAGACCAAACAATACTCCAAGACTTATTAGAGAAAGTGTAAGTAATGGAGGGGCAACAACGGTAAATATTTGTGTTTTTTGACATAAACTATTAGGATCAATTCCTCCTGGAGGAACATCAGTAACGGTGACACTGAATTGACCTGCAGAAATATTTTGTATAATATTGGTATTATTAGTAATGGCTTTACCATCTTTTTCCCAAGCGTAGGTGTAAACACCAGAACCACCCGTAATACGCACTTGTATTTCACTTGAGGTATCATCGGCACAGGATAATTCAATTTCTCCATCGCTATTAAATACCAAAGAACCTGCTAGAGTCAAATTCAATAGACATTTTGAGGAGATAATAAAAGTTTCAGAATCACAAATTGATATTATTGGACCTGAGCCAAAATACGAAGAAAGAATGGGAAGTGTGAGTATCTGTCCATAAGACGAGATTGTCCATAAAAGCAATGAACAAAATATAGTAAGTTGACACCGAAGTTGAGGGGACTTCATAGTAGGTTATGTTAAAAATTGGGTATGTAAATATAAGAATTAAGTATTAGCAACTAACTTAATTTATATATTTTAACATATAAATTTTAATATAAAAAAAGGGGATATTTAATGAAGAAAAACTGGTTTAGTAGTAATTATCCGTTTGTAAACGATTATACTGTCCACGTTTATTTCTTCTATAAATACTGAAGTCGAATGTAATAAACAGTTCGAAAATACTAGGAGCGTAAACTATTCCTGGAGATTGAAAAGGGAAGTTATAAAGAACTCCAAAATCAAAATTCTCTACAGCTAGACCAACAGAAACACCTACGTTATTTAAAGAAAAAGAATTTAATGAAGCTGCCTGCTGGCTTAATCCTATAGAGAATTCACCTAATTGAAAATCTTGTGATAGATAAATTAATAAAGACTCACCATATTTAGTAAAGGACCCATAGGCGTATAAATATGAATATCTGGGTAAAAATCTTCTTTCGTATGGATTTAAATCAAATTCATATGCACCTTGAAGCGAAATTTGAATTGGTTTTTCAAATGGCACCTCTTTGTTGTAGGACGTATTGGGTTTGTTTAAATGTTTAAACGTAAGCCCAGCCATGTATTTATCGGTGTGTAAAATAAAAGAAGCGCCTAAATCGAAATAATTTACATTACTAATAACAGGTGCCAAAGGATCTATAGATTCAGAATTAATGAAACCTGTTGATGTATTTAGCTGATCTTCAAAAATAAGATTTGCAGGATTTACACTAGAACTACCAAAACCGACGGTTACCGCAGGTAAGAAGAATGTATCATTATCAAACTGAAGTTTATAAATATAAGTAAGATTTGCTAGGTTTGAAGTAAGCCCCGTTGTTTGAATTTTAAATGAATTAATATCAACTCCTAGACTAAACCCTTGGTCTGCAAAAGTCATTGCTCCAAAAAAGTATTTTGTATCTAATTTATCGTATTCATTTAACTTCATTGAATTGTAAAGTACTCCAACTTTATTGAGGCTGTTAAATCCAAAGTAACTTGGATTTGTTTTTTGCATAAATTTAGAATGATTAACAATGTATTCTTCTTGGGCACTTAGAGTAGTACCTATGAATAGGAATGTTATTAACAAACAATATGTAGCTTTTTTCCAGATCATTAATTAATCAAAATAAAGGTTCCACTTTTCTCAACTACAGTTTCTCCATCAAGAAGAACTCCAGAAGCAGTAAAAATATAATAAGGGCTAACCGGAGCCAACGTTCCATCCCATCCTGAAATACTAAGACCAGTCAGGTTCGTTAAATCTGCTTCTTCTACGAATTCATTATATATCAGGTTACCTCGGTAGTCATAAACTGTAAATGTCATATTACTAAATCCACTAAATAATGGTCGGAAGTTATCATTAACTAAATCATTATTCGGTGTAAATACATTTGGCACCATAATATTGTACCCTCTTCCTACAACAATTGGCTGGGTTGACTCCTCCGAACAACCAATACTATTGTAAATACGCAGTGTTGCAAAATAGGTTCCAGACACCCCATAAGCGTGACGTACTGGTGTTACACTGGCAGTTGAAGACTGAACTAAGACATTAGGTGAATTATCTCCAAATATCCATTCCGAAACTACATATGGGTCTGTAGATGCATTTAAGAATGTAACTTCCTCTCTAGCTAATATACTGGAGGAGATTTCAAAATTAGGAGAGGTGTACTCAAAGTTTGGTTCTCCAATTCCTCTACTTATTTCGGTTGTTATCCAACATCCTTCTTCATTTACAATCTTAAAGTCAGCTGAATCAATTGCATTAACAATAGCTACAGACCAAGAGCGATCGTTTACACGAACTACATCTGCAGAAGGTATTAGGATATCGTTATAATAGAAACTTAAGTTTCCATTATTATTATCAAACACATCCACTATTACCCTTCCTTGAAGCCCTGAGCAAAGATCTTCGTCAACAAAAGGTCCATCGATAATGTATAGTTCACGGTTTGGTGAAACTTGAATTATTTCTTCGTAGTATAAATAATCATTCTCTGATATACTACTACTAGCTGCACAAACTGCACCTCTCGGGTTAATTGATGTAACTACCATTTTATAATTACCTGGAGTCAGACCATCTAAAGAAGTTCTGTTTTCAGAATTTGGCACTGGAATGTAAGATGATGAACCAGTAGCTGTTGAAACTGCAGCGGTAGGATCTTCAATAAACCAATTAATAGTGTAGGGCAATAATCCACCAGTTATGGTTACTCCAATTCTTCCATCTTGACCGCCACTCTCGCAATCTGGTGATAACGACTTAACTAATAAGGTCGGATCATCTCGATCCGTTAAGTTTGGATTAACAGTGAATGGTGTAACTACATCTTCTACAATAACATCTAGAGGTTGTGCGCCTGAACTAGTGTCACAGGAGTCATAAAAACAACCATTACTATCTGTGATTTTAACGCAATAAGTACCAGGAAGTGCGTTTGTAATGGATTCTCCAAAATACTTAACAGGACGTTCTAATGGATCATTTGAAGTATATGTCCATTCGTATTGGTAGGTTGGCAATCCATTAATTATAAACGGTACTCCCCCGGAAGCAAAACCTTCAATTAGTTCAACTCTACCGGTACAAATATCTGTTTCAAATATAGTTTGTCCAACATAACTTATTGGAAGGTACTCTTGTATCTCAAAGAAGAATATTTCTTCACAAGCAGTATAGGAACTAGTTGCAGAAGGAGGTATATATTCTCTAACGCTAAGAGTATATCGATCAGCTTGTAAATCTGGATAACGATAAATAAATCCTTCTGGTTTTGGATCTATTATTCCGTCGTTATTAAGATCCCATGCTGATGGGTTTGATATTACAGATCCCGATTCTGATAATAATGTTATTTCAAAACTACTTGATAAGTTTCTATTTAAGTTTTCAGAAATACTGAATAGAGCATCAGATGTAAAGCTAGAACCATAATTATCACAAAGCGCAGGACTATTTTCAACAGTTCTAAAGTTTGTTATCTGAATGGAACTTTCTTGAAGAATAATATTTCTTGTAACTATGGTAGCACCACATTCAGAATCTGAACGACCATCGGAAACTTCTGCTCTATAGATACCTTCTGGTAAATTAGAAACAGTTGCATTACCATCCAATCGAGATATCGGAACCCAGCCAACAACCGTTTGATTAGTAGTTGCTGTTCCAGTACCAGAACTGGTAGTTGTTAATTTATATTCATACCAGTTGATATTCAACGGTGGTTGAATGTTTTCTATTTGAAGTTCAATAATACTAACATCATTTTCACAACCAACTTGGGTTACATTTATAGAAGCTATATCTAGTGGGTTTTCGTTTCCTATAGTTCCAATAGTAAACTGACCTTGATCAACTAGAGGACAGGAATTACCATCGAAAATATCATATAAATAAGTTCCAGGATCTAATTGGAATGAATTTGATGTGCCTGCTACAGAACCCCATGCCTTATAAATATTTACATTAGATGTAGCGCTATATACTCGGATCTGCAGGTTATCCGCTCCTGTAATATTATCCGTAGTACTTATTTGATTAAACACTACACTTCCATCGGTTGGAACTGAACAATCTAAATCTGTTACTTGCGCCTCAAATTCAAAATTCTTAGTTATTGTAAATGTTATTGAGCTAGAAAGTGATGCAGTAATAACACATCCGAAATTGTCTGCAATTTCTACTAGAGACCCTATTTCGCTTATTAGTGTGGTATCAATATTTTCAAATAAAACAATACGATCTCCTGCGCTAGATGATGAAGCAACCAATTGACTACCCCCTGGATTAAGTGTTATAGTATAGGGCCCTTGATTCGCTTTTCCTCCTAATACGGTAAACTCTAATTGACCAAATTCTCCTGAACAACTAGGGTCTAATCTTTGAGCAATATTTTCTACAGCGTACATTGCTGGAGGGTTAATAACCTGAACTGTTTTTGTTACATCACAGACTAGACCGTTTGGTCCTGAGTCTTGAAGTGTAAAGGTATAAAGTCCTGGAACTCCATCTTGAATTGAAATAGAACCTCCAATATTATTAACCGTTGAACCAGCTGGTACAGTTGAAGTAATGACATAACTATTATTTCCACCGGAAGCATTTAATGTAAATGCAGCATCATTATCATTGTTACATGATAATTCATAAATATAATCTGCTGTACTTGAAGATACTGCGGAAGTGTTTAGAATTAAACCACCTGTAAGAAGACCTTCTAATTCTAGCTCTGGATATCCACCTACTGTGAAGGATCGAGTCTCAGAACATCCTAAAATTAGATCTGTAATTGTTAAAGTATAAACATCTGGAGCAAGGTCATAAATGTTTGGTGTAACACCAATTGTTGTTGATGCAGATGAACTGGTCCAAACATAAGAGAATACATTAGAACCTCCACTAAATGCACTTTCAAATGTTCCTGAATTAGATCTTGTTAACTCAATACTACCATTTCCTGATCCTGCAGTTGAACAATAACTATTAGTAACTCCATTATTAAGATCCCAATGATTAAATGATAACTGAGTTGGAATTTCTATCGCTTCACGAACAGCTAAATTACAAGTGGAGTCAGTTACTTCAAGAACATAATCATCTCCAACGGTTAATCCAGTATATACTCTTCCTCCATTAGAAACTACTGCAGGTCCTATTTGAATTCCATTGTCATCTTCTAAAATTAGTGTATATGGAGGTGTTCCTCCTGTAATCGTAGCTTCAAATGATCCTGTTGTTCCTCCACAAGCATTAATACCTATTAATATTTCTGAAGGTCCAGTTACAGTAATAGGATCGGAAGTTTCCTCACAACCGTTTAAGTCTACAGTTAAATAGTAATCTCCTGCTGAAAGGTTGAATATACTTAAGTTAGAACTTGTGAATCCATTAGGACCAGTCCAACTATAGCTATAATTCAATGCTCTATTTTGTTGAGTTGTAGTTATAGAACTACTTACACTAGTAGTCTGAACAACATTTACAGATGTATTTAATCCAATTCCACCAATATCAGCTGTAAGTCTAACTCCTCCTGAAGTAGCCGAACCGAATGGAACTGCTGTAGCTGAACTTTCATTCGGCGCAACAGCGTTGTTGATTATATCAGACAACTCATTACTTATTACTTGGAAGTTTTCAGGTGCTGGAGATAGATACACATCAGCTCTAACGGTATATGAGTAGGTATTACCTCCAACGGTTATTTCAATTATATCTCCAATTGTTGTTGTTCCTGTTAAAGAAACTTCATCAATTTGACTCTGACTTAATAATCCACCGCTAATACGGTTCTCAAATTGTGCAACAGTAGTATCAGGAATTATAATCGAACCATCATTTCCTTCGAAACAAGAAACATTTGTTACATCATTTGCAATAATATAAGTAGAATCAATTACAGGAGTTGGTATTACTCCAACTGTTCCATTAACTACTACATCTGGCTCACAAGTTCCAGCATATGTTATTTCATATCTATAAATTGTAGTTGCAGATATTGTCGTGTTAGGTGTACCTTGAATACTTACCATGTTAGGAACCAACGAACCACCAAAAGTACTAAAAGATTCGGAAACACCATTAGGCTGACCATCTGGCCAAGTTACTACTGGTGTGCCTGAAGCTTCAGGATTAAATACATAATCTACTGATATAATTGGATCATTATTACAAACTGGCTCTTGGTTTTCATCACCTGCAACTAAAATCATTTCAGGTGGTGGGATTACACTAATTGTTCCATTCATTGTAAATGGAGAACACCCAATAGTAGTTAAAGTATAAGCATATGGAGTTATAGTTGTAGAAGACAAAGAAGCAGATGCCTGTGCAGACCCACTAATTGTTAGAGTTCTAGAGGCATTAATAGAATATCCTATTCCAGGTGGAAGTCCTGTTACTATTGCGCTTAGAGCTCCATTTTGTAGTTCATAAACAATATCTACCAAATCACTTGATGCAGGCTGTCCACCAACACAAATATCTTGGTTATCTGTTCCTGCTGCAGATGTCAATACTACTAGGTCTGCTGGTTTAACCTCAATACTTCCAGTCAAAGTAATTTCTGGAGAACATTCACTTCCTATAGTTACAATTTGGTATTCATAAGTAGTATTAGAAGTTATATTGACCGATGGACTACCAAATATTCTAAATTCATTTGTTCCCGAATTTGTGGCTGTAACTCCTGTGAGGGGTCCTGGAGAAGTCCATGTAAATTGTACTCCTGTTGCTCCACCTTCGAATTTATAATTTATTTCTTGGATTGGTGTATTTACACAAACTGAATCGGTAAGACCCGTTTGGTTGGCCGTGGAAGCTGAAGTTGTTAGGCTCATTACTGGTAATGAATGAACTTCAATTGTTCCTACTGCTTGTGTTACATTACAATCACCAAATGTATCAACCGTGTAAGTATAAATTACAGTTGGAGACGCGATAGAGGTTGCAGCTGGAGCTGCAGTTCCTGTTATTAAAATCGTATTTGATGGTGTAATAGAGAATCCTATTCCTGGAGGTAAACCAGAAACTGTGGCACCTGTAGCTCCTCCTCCTAATTGGTATTCTATTGGTGTAAAGTTAGAGGTAAAAGAACTTCCTACACTTGCTTGATCATCAACACAAATAATCTGATTATCTGTGGTACTTGATGAAATTAAAGATATAGTTTGATTCGGTAAAATTTCTATACTACCTGTAAGTATGATTTCTGGAGAACAACCACTATCGTCAGTTGTAATCTGGTAATTATATATTGTTGTTTCAGTTACTCCTGTTGATGGTGTTCCTGATATAATATATTGAGTCCCAGAAGCGGTTTTTGTTAATCCAGAGAAGTCTAATGTATTAGAACCAATCCAAGAGAAATCTAAACGGGTTGCACCTCCACCCATTTCATAAACAATTGTTTCTATTGGCGTACCATCACACACAGCATTGGTTCTTGTTTGATCTATTGAAGTTGAAGAGCTAACTAAAGTTAAAGTAGGTAAAGCAAGAACTTCAATTGATCCATTTGCATTTGCAGGAGTACAAGATCCATTGGTTGTAATTATATAATTGTATAAGGTTGGCGTAGCAGATGCATTTACAATACCTGATATTATTACCGTGTTAGAAGTGGTCATTGAATAACCTAAACCTAACGGCAATCCTACGATATCTACATTGGTAGCACCACCACCTAATTGATATTCGATAGACATAAAATTATCTGCTAATGCATTCAATGCATTATCTTGATCATTTACACAAACAGTTTGATTTTCTGGGCCGGAAGAACCAAGAAGAATAATGGTATCGATAGGATTAATTTCTATACTACCCGTTAAAACAATCTCTGGAGCACAATCACTACCCACGGTTTCTATCTGATAAGTATAAACTGTTGTTTCTGTAACTAATGTATTTGGAGTTCCTTGTATTACAAACTGATTCGTTCCAGAAACTGCTGCTGTAACTCCTAATCCATTTAAACTATTAGACCCAGTCCAACTAAAGTTCACCATAGTATTGAATGGTGGAGTTGAATCGTATTCGTAAATAATAGTCTCAATCGGAGTTTGATCACAAACAGAATCAGAACCAATTTGATTCGCTGAAGTAGCTGTAGAAACTAAAGTTAATTCTGGTTGAGAATAAACTGTAATAGCTCCATTAGCAGTAGCAGAGGCACAATTTGCGGGAGTTGTTACTACTTGATAATTATAAGTAAATGTTGAACTTGGAATAGCAGTTGCAGTTCCTGATATTAATACGGTATTTGAAGTTGTGTTTACTGTAGCTGTAAGTCCTGGTGGTAAACCGGTCACAGTTGCACCCGTTGCCCCTCCAGATAATTGATATTCTATAGGAGTAATTGCAAGAGGATTTCCAGCAACACAAATATCTTGAGTTTCAGATCCTGAAGTAATTATGTGGGCAATTCCATCTACTGGTGTAATGGTTATTGTTCCCTCAATTGCAGCAGGTGTATTTGTGCAACCAAATGTACTTCCAGTTAAGTTCACCTGATACGTATATACCGTAGTCACCGTAACATTTTGCGTCGGTGCGTTTGGTGTTGAAATTATTACTTGTGGTGGAGAAACGGTATTATCGAAAGTAGCAGTTATCCATGATGGCGTTGTTGGAGAAACAACTGCAGCTCCAGTTGCACCAGCAGCATTATATATTATATCCGTTATTGTTCCATTATCACATATTGTGGGATTTATGTCCCCAGACACATATACTGCTGAATTTGGGTTTACGGTAATAGTTCCGCTAACAGATGAACTTCCAGAGCAAAATGCACCAACAGTTTGAACTGTATAAACATAATCATTTGGAGATAACAGAGTCACCGAAGGTGTTCCAGATATTTCGAAATAAGCTGGGGGAGTAACAACCGTTACGTCCTCTATTTCTAGAAGAGCAGAACTATCTGATAAGATTATGTCAAATGCAATTCCAGGATTAACAGCTTGTATTTGAATCGAAGTTGATCCTGCAGTATAAAGAACACTATAATCCGCAGTAGGTAGCTGAGCAGATAAGAACGTATTTAATTCTGAAGCCAACTGTATATCTGTGGAAGTATTTGGTGTTACATAAGTGTATACGTTGTTATTGATATTGAATGTAAACGTATCACTAACAGCAGTAGTATCCGCCGCACTAACAGAGAAGTTAACGTTGAATTGAGATATTTGTCTCTGCTGGTACATTTGTCCTGTTACCCCATTAGGTAATGTAGTATCTGTACTTAATGATGTTGTGAATCCTTGTGTATTGAATACTTCAAAAATTATTGGCTCCATAGCAGACCCGGAACATTCGGTTTGATTAACTAAAGTTGCATCTCTTGGAATGATATCAGGAGATGGATTTACTTGAATGATAACCTGGAGAGAATCATCAGTACAAATTGCCCCTGAACTAATAATATTTACAGTAAATATTGTTGGAATTACAACACTTTCATTAACAGTACCTACTATTTCATAAGCATTAAATGTACCGCTAGCGGATAAAGCTAACGCTAATCCATTTGGTAATGGAGTTAGAGGGTCCACACGCAACGAACTTGCATTTTCAAGTTGGAACGTAATTAACGGTTGACTACCAAAACCAAATGAAGAACCATTACAAATTGGAGATCCAGTATTATCAGCTAATCCATTTGTAATTGAAATAGAAGCTTGCTCTTCAATTTCAATACTTCCAGTTGTTGAAGCCACAGCACAATTTGCAGCGGGTGCCTGTGTTGTAATCACGTAATCATATACACCCGGTATTTCTGATGTAATTGGTGTCCCTGAAATAGTTAATATTTTTTGTAGTACTGAAACTATTGGTGCTGATATAGCTACTGAATTACCAACCGGAGTTGATGGTGCTATAATATAAGAATCCCCTCTTCTTCCAGTGCTACTAACATCTATAGATAAATTTGGTGAAACATAAGAAGCAACAAAATCAGTTGATCCTGTATTAATTGCATTAGCAAGTCCGAGTCCTACTGTATCAAAAGTATTTGTAGCGGCAGTTGTAGTATAACTATAGCTATTGTTATTAATACTAATTGAATATAATTGGTTTGCACTAAAAGCGGTTCCCGTATTTGATATGTTTAATACCGTTGACTGAGGGATAATTTCTAAGGAACCAATAACTCCAACTGGAAGTCCCGTTACACTAACGGCATCTGCAGCTCCTGTTATATCATAAGTGATTGTTGTTATAGCCGAACCAGCACATACTGAGGTAGCTCCAACTTGGAAATTCGAATTAACAGCTGATGTTAAAGTTAGTGCTGGCGGTTCTGGTACTTGAATAATGTAGGTAGCAGAATCTCCTGGACAAGAAGCTGGTTCAGCAGTAATAATTACATTCCCGGAATATCCTGGTTCGAAATCTAATATCAGATTATTGTTAGCTTCTGGTGTTAACTGAAGTGTATTTGTATTTAAATAAGATGTAGTGTTTGTTAATCCTACAGTACTATTTACAAACCAATTTACAACCTGATCAGATGATAATGTTGTTTGGAAACCTACAGCTGGAATAGGACACTCTGGTAAAGCACTTTCAAGAATGATTGAAGGAACTTCATTTGTAGGTCCTATATTTACTGTTGTTGAAACCCAACTTCCTATTGCACCATCACAACTTGTTGGTCGAACTTGTAAATCAAACGAACCAAACCATCCTATGTTCCAAGTTACTATTCCTGTTTCTTGAGCAATTGTACCTGGGGAAGCAACTGTTGCACCTACTCCAGGTGATTCATTAATTATTCTCCACTCTAAAGACGCATAATCATTTACAGCAAGAGCATTATCGCTACCTGTAAAGAACTGCGTTGGAAGTGTTAATGCATCAATTTGACAATCAGGAATTGGACCTGTAGTTCCACCACTACAAATATCAGCATCTAAAACAACTGGTGTAGTAAGTAGAGTTGCTGATCCTGCTGGGACAGTTTGCGGAATCACATCAACTTCTACTGAAGTCCATGGCGAATAATTATTTCCACATCCAAGTGCTCGAACGCTAATTGTAGCTCTACCTGAGAATGCAGGATCCCAATTCATGGTTCCACTTCTTGTAATTTGGCCATTAAACGGTACCCCTAATTGAACTGATTGACCAGTTACTAGAGGAGCGGCGTCAGCTGTAAATGAGGTATTAGCTGCCGAAGCCTCAATAATAATTTGATCAGTAACATTATTATATATCGCAGAAACCTCAGGATTTGCATTTATCTTATTTGCTAAATCTAACCCAATTAAATCACCTGTCTGAGTAGCAGCACTTGAGGTAGTTTGATAAGCAGTTATTGTTCCAGAAGCAGTTGTAATAGTAACTGTATAATTTTCACCATTTACTAAAGCAGCAATTTCATTAATACTAATAGTGGTTTCCTGGAAGTTATTATCTACCATATTTCCTGCTCCAGAAGGAGAAACTTCCCATTCATAAACATTTGTTTGTTGATTAAAAGCATCATCAACATAACAAGTAAAGAAATCTGTAGAAGGAGTCGTTGGTGCAGGTAATCGGTCCTGACAGACTGTATTATTATACCATCTTGTGGGTGTTAATGCAGTTATTGCAGGATCGCTACTCATTAATGATGATAGAACTTCATATCCAGGTTCATTAACATCCATTCTTATAAAGTTTGGCTGTTCTGCGTTTGGTGTTACTATAATTGAATAGGTTTCTTGAACTTCAGAACAATTACTTGCAGGATCTAAAAGTGTAACTATTGTAAATACGGATGTATCTTCAATATTACCTGAAATTGTAAAAGTTGAAGAGGCTGCTCCCGTGATACTCCACCATCCATTTGGAGGTCCAGTAATTGCTGTTACAGTTCCTGGTCCATTTATAACTGGAGTTAATCCGTTATCTAAATTTCTTATTTCTATTGAATCGGTACTACCACCAAACATGTAAGTTATCGGTGTAATCGGATCATTTTCACATAGGTCTTGACGTGATGCAGGTCCCGCTGTTTGAGTTAAAATAGGTTGTTCACTAACATTAATTTCAACCACATCAGAATAAGCTTGACAAGATGCAACATTTGGGTTTGGAGCTCTAGTTCCATTGTTCCCTGAAACTAATATTTTCATATTAATAGCTGAACCAGATAAAGGTTCTAGAACTGCAATTGATGGTCCTGTTCCTGCTGATGTAGAAGCTACATTGTAATTTCCTGCAGTGATTGGTGTAATTGTTATGACATTAGTGTCTTCGTTGTAGGTAGCATTTACTAAACTATCATTGTTTGATATCGTATTAGCCAAACTAGTACCTACAGAATCTATTGTACTTGCAGCAGTTGTTGTTACTGTATATTCATTACCATTTATTGCAATAGAATAATCATCAGCAGTCATTGCTACCAAACTGTTACTGAGTAAAATAGTTGTTTGTTCTTGATCAACAGGTTGTGGATCGCCAACATACGTAATTATAGCTCGATAATATGAAACTGGAGCAGTTGGTAACCATGAATCATCATCTGCAGTTCCAACTATGCCGTCTCCACCTACCGTAAAATTAAGGGTCGCAGCTTGTTGATTTAAAATATCAGTCCAATTTGCTCGATCAGAGGATATTTGCCATTGGTAAGAAACAGATGCAGAAAGTGATTCTGCTGAGTCTAATACAATCGGATTCGGTAAATCTGCTGGAGTTATAATTGTACATATATCCTGATCAGATAAAACTGCGCCAGTATTTAGTTCAGGTAAAATTCCAATTCTAACCGAAGCTGTTGGTGAATCACATGAATTTGCACCATCTGTGCTAATAGCCACACGACGATACCATGTAGTTTCTATCAATGAAGATGGGTTATAGTAATTTTGCGTTGCCGATGCAATGTCTGTCCACATTGTATTATTTGTAGACATTTGCCATTGATAGGTAATTACCCCAACACTACTTGAAGCATCCTCAGGAACTCCAGAAGTTAATGAACTTGTTAAAGTTGGTGGTGTTGCACCATAACAATAGTCTAATTCAACCGATGGATCAATTACTCCCGGATCTAAATCAATAATATTAATCACGGCAACGGAACTTTCTTCAATACAGCTAGCTGGTGGTGAACCTCCAGCTGCATAAACTAATCGCTTGTAGTACGTTGTTTGGTTTAATACCGGCGGTGCGAATGTTTGAGCCGTTGCTCCTGTAATATCTGAATAAAAAATTCCATCTGTAGAGTTCTGCCATTGGTAAGTAATTGCAAATCCTGTAGAACCACCTGCAACTGTTAAAATCGATGGTGTGTCTCCTGAGCATATAGACTCTGATGATGGATTAATTGTTCCTCCAACTAATGGTGGAGTAACTACAATCTCTATAATATTTGATTCTTCTTGACAAGCTGCAGCATTTAGAGTACTAATGGCTTGTCTTCTAAAGTAAGTAGTTTGCGTTAATGCCGTTGGTGTGTAATTTGCTGAAATCGCTCCAGGTATTACATTAAAAGTGTTTGTAGAAAGACCACTTTCCCATTGGTATGTTATTACACCTGAACCACTGGCAACCGTTGTATTGTTCAAGGCACCTGGAGTTTCTCCTGAGCAAATTGTTGTTGTGGTTGTTCCAATAGTACCCGGAGTAGTAATTATATTTTCAATTAATGTTAATGAAGCTATAGACGAACATACTGTTCCACCGACTGTACTAACTTCAACTCGAATTATATCATTATTATTCAATGATGTAATCAATGTAGGTACTGGTGTGAATGTATTAGAAGTACCGTTTTGATATGAATTTGCTCCGACAAAGAAATTATAAGTTGCTGTTGTAATATTTGTAGTTGCAGTAAAAGTTACAGAATCCCCTGTACAGAATGTATTACCAGTAACGTCTGAAGATAATGTTACAACCGGTACTGGATTAACTTCAATAGTTATATCTGAAGAGACACTAAAACATGATGCAACTCCTGTAGGTTGATTATAAACTATAACCGCTACTCGCTCATTATTAAGTAATGAGGATGTAGTAAATGTACTTTGGTTAGATCGTACTTGCTGTGTTATACCATCTACAGTAAACTCATAACTCGCTCCTCCTGATCCAGTAAATTCAACTTCTGTTCCATCACAAATTGTAAGGGTAGAACCTCCAACTATTCCTCCAGGGTTTGCTAATATTCCACCCGTTGGAACCGAAACAATTTCTATTCTTTGCGCTATTGATAACGCTTCACATTGAACTCCATTTAGGGTGCTTATTGTTTTTCTTTTAAAGAAAGTTGTTGTTGTTAAAGTTCCTGGGTTAAAAGAAGTAGAGTTAGTTCCTGTTATAGCAGTATAAGTTACATTATCTAATGAACTTAACCATTCATATGTTATTGTCCCTGATGCAACCGATGCAGAACCAATTATTCTTGAAGAAACATCGCCAGAACATATTGTTGGTGTTGCCGTGGTAATAGTACCTATTGATGAAATAGCATTTTCGAAGAATGTTACTGAGGATGTTGTACTACATCCTCCAGGTGTAGTAACTTGAACAGAAACTACATCTAAATCTTCAATCGAACCATAAGGTACTGTATAAGTTGAAGTGGTAGATGGACCTGACTGTAATATACCTTCTATATAGAATGTAAAAGTAGAGCCTGGAATATTTGATGTAGAACTCAATATAATATCCTCTCCAGTACAGAAGGTCTCTGCAAATTTATCACTTGTTAAAGTAATCGTTGGTGCTGCACCATCTTGGATTGTAATCACTTCCGAGAAGCTTGAACATCCTCCTGTTACTTGATCAAATACGGTTACTCGAACCGTATCGTTGTTTACTAAAGTTGTAGAGCTATATGTATTACTCGTTGAACGTGCTCGTAAAACTGTTCCTGATCCGGTGGTAAACTCATAACTCGCTCCCCCTGTTGCTGAAAAGTTTACCAGCTCGCCTGGACAGATCACTAGAGTTCCTGATCCGGTTAAGGTTCCTGAAGTGGCAGTACCACTAATACCAGCTACGGGAGCTACTGTTACTGCTACTGTTACCGATGGACTATCCTCAAAACAAACTACTCCGTTCAAAGTACTAATCGTTCGTCGTAAGTAATAAGTCGTAGATGTTATACCAGAGGTTGGTGTATAAGTAGCTGATGTTGCTCCTCCAATTATATTAAAGTTTGCATTGTCAAATGAATTCAACCACTGATAGGTAATCGTTCCTGATGCACTGCCAGTAACTCCTACTAATGCTTGTGGAATGTCACCTGAACAAATCGTTGTACTTGCTGTTGTTGGGCGAGCAGGTGCTACTATTATATTCTCAAAGAAGGTTAAAGTTGCTGTTGTGCTACATCCTCCAGGAGTAGTTACTATAACTGATGCCTCTTGTAAATTTGCAATCGTTCCTGCTAAAAGAGTAAACGATGGAGTTGTGGATGCTGCGCCTGAAACATTAACACCTTCAACTCTAAACTCATAAGTAGAACCGGCTACACTTGATGTAGAACTCAATATAATATCCTCTCCAGTACAGAAGGTCTCTGCTGGTTTATCACTTGTTAAAGTAATCGTTGGTGCTGCACCATCTTGGATTGTAATCACTTCCGAGAAGCTTGAACATCCTCCTGTTACTTGATCAAATACGGTTACTCGAACCGTATCGTTGTTTACTAAAGTTGTAGAGCTATATGTATTACTCGTTGAACGTGCTCGTAAAACTGTTCCTGATCCGGTGGTAAACTCATAACTCGCTCCCCCTGTTGCTGAAAAGTTTACCAGCTCGCCTGGACAGATCACTAGAGTTCCTGATCCGGTTAAGGTTCCTGAAGTGGCAGTACCACTAATACCAGCTACGGGAGCTACTGTTACTGCTACTGTTACCGATGGACTATCCTCAAAACAAACTACTCCGTTCAAAGTACTAATCGTTCGTCGTAAGTAATAAGTCGTAGATGTTATACCAGAGGTTGGTGTATAAGTAGCTGATGTTGCTCCTCCAATTATATTAAAGTTTGCATTGTCAAATGAATTCAACCACTGATAGGTAATCGTTCCTGATGCACTGCCAGTAACTCCTACTAATGCTTGTGGAATGTCACCTGAACAAATCGTTGTACTTGCTGTTGTTGGGCGAGCAGGTGCTACTATTATATTCTCAAAGAAGGTTAAAGTTGCTGTTGTGCTACATCCTCCAGGAGTAGTTACTATAACTGATGCCTCTTGTAAATTTGCAATCGTTCCTGCTAAAAGAGTAAACGATGGAGTTGTGGATGCTGCGCCTGAAACATTAACACCTTCAACTCTAAACTCATAAGTAGAACCGGCTACACTTGATGTAGAACTCAATATAATATCCTCTCCAGTACAGAAGGTCTCTGCTGGTTTATCACTTGTTAAAGTAATCGTTGGTGCTGCACCATCTTGGATTGTAATCACTTCCGAGAAGCTTGAACATCCTCCTGTTACTTGATCAAATACGGTTACTCGAACCGTATCGTTGTTTACTAAAGTTGTAGAGCTATATGTATTACTCGTTGAACGTGCTCGTAAAACTGTTCCTGATCCGGTGGTAAACTCATAACTCGCTCCCCCTGTTGCTGAAAAGTTTACCAGCTCGCCTGGACAGATCACTAGAGTTCCTGATCCGGTTAAGGTTCCTGAAGTGGCAGTACCACTAATACCAGCTACGGGAGCTACTGTTACTGCTACTGTTACCGATGGACTATCCTCAAAACAAACTACTCCGTTCAAAGTACTAATCGTTCGTCGTAAGTAATAAGTCGTAGATGTTATACCAGAGGTTGGTGTATAAGTAGCTGATGTTGCTCCTCCAATTATATTAAAGTTTGCATTATCAAATGAATTCAACCACTGATAGGTAATCGTTCCTGATGCACTGCCAGTAACTCCTACTAATGCTTGTGGAATGTCACCTGAACAAATCGTTGTACTTGCTGTTGTTGGGCGAGCAGGTGCTACTATTATATTCTCAAAGAAGGTTAAAGTTGCTGTTGTGCTACATCCTCCAGGGGTAGTTACTATAACTGATGCCTCTTGTAAATTTGCAATCGTTCCTGCTAAAAGAGTAAACGATGGAGTCGTGGATGCTGCGCCTGAAACATTAACACCATCAACTCTAAACTCATAAGTAGAACCGGCTACACTTGATGTAGAACTCAATATAATATCCTCTCCAGTACAGAAGGTCTCTGCAAATTTATCACTTGTTAAACTTGCAGTAGGTTGTGGTGTAACATCAATTGTAATTATACTAGAATCAGCAAAACATCCTCCAGTAATATCTTCGAATACACGAACAAAAACTGTACTGTTGTCGAGCAACGTACTTGAAGTTGTAGCAGTAAATGTATTTATTGTAGATCTAGCTTGTAATACAGTTCCATCGACATAAAATTCATAAGATGCTCCTCCATTTGCTTCAAATATGGCAGAATCAGTTACATCACATAAAGTTAAAGTAGCAGGTGCTGTTAATGATCCAGGAGTTACTTGTAAGTCTGGAATAGGTAATGGAGAAACTGCTATTCTAAATGATGAAGTTGTTTCTTCACAAAGAACACTATTTAACAAACTTTCTGTAGCTCTTCTATAAAACGTTGTAACTAACAATGGACTGGTTGGAGTGTAAGTAGAAGAAATAGCACCACTAATATTATTAAAAGTAATATTATCTGTAGAAGACTGCCATTGATATGAAATTGAACCGGATGCTGTAGAAGTAGTTCCTATGATGGGATCTGGAATCTCATTGATACATACAGTTGCTGTTGTTGAACTAATTGTTCCAAAATCTGATATACCGTTTTCAAATAATATAACACTTACATTACTTGAACAACCAGAGGGAGTCGTTACAATTACTTCAACTTCGCTTCTATCAGTTATTGATAAACTATAATCTGAAACATCAAATATGTTAGTTGAACTATTTTGGAAAGAAGTACCGTTTACAAGGAATTGATAGGAAGCTACAACACCTCCAGAACCTGCAGTAAAAATAAGACTATCTCCTGTACAGAATGTATCGTTAGAAGCAGAAGATGAAATAGAAGCCATTGGCAATGCTTCAATCGTTAAGTCAATAATTCCAGAATCTTCAAAACAAGCAGAAACTGAAGTACTGTCGTATGCACGAACAACTACTTCATCACTATCAACAAGAGATGAAGATGAAAAAGTTGCTGAAGAACTCCTTGATTGAACCGAAACTCCATTTACAAAAAATTCATATTCAACACCACCGGTTGCGATAAAATCAATTTGTTCATTAATACAAGAAGTCATTGTAGCCGGAGCAGTTATTGCTCCTGCATCGGCAGTTAAACCAGATACTGGAAGTAAATTAACACTTACTAAGAAGCTATTTGAAGGAACAGAACAACTAAGGCCATTAAGTACTCCGACAGTTAATCTTCTATAATATGTATCCGCTGAAGCAGCAGTAGGGGTGTAACTATCTGACGTGGCTGTTAATATATCATTCCAAACAATCCCATCTGAAGAATCTTGCCATTGATAATTTCCAGTTCCAGGAGCGGTAATTGGAGTTCCATTTATTGTTCCTGATGCAACCGAACTTAACATTAAAGGCACTGTTCCAGAACAAACGGACTGTGCTCCGGAAATACTTCCCGGAAGAACCTCATTTACACTTACAATTAACGTTTGCTCAGTGTAGCATCCTGAAGCGTTAAATAATCTTGTTTTAACAACATCACCATTAGAAAAAATTGATTGGGAAGCGGTATATGTTTGAGTAGTTCCACTCTGTACTTGACTATTATTAATAAAAAATACAGTGCTAGATGCAGCAGCAGAATTAACTGTAAATACAATCATCCCCGGGTCTCCAGAACAAACTGTATTTGAAGGTTGATCCGAAGTTAGTGTGCCTGAAATAGTTGGTGATGAATCTACAGTCACAGTAACTACGTTACTAGGTTCTGAACAACTTATTCCATTTAAAGTACTAACAGCAAGCCTTCTGAATTCAGTAGTTGCTGAAAGAGATGTCGGATCATAAACTAAACTTGTCGCTCCAGTTATATCACTAAAAGTACTTGTTCCTGTTCTTGATTGCCATTGGTAAGTTAAAGATCCAGTAGACGAACTTGGAACACTAATTGAACTGAAAGGTAAAGGATCTTCACCCACACAAATTGTTTGAACAGCTCCAATAGAATTTGTACCAGCGATTGTATTTAAACGAACAGAAATTGATTGAGAACTTGCACATCCAGTACCGATTGCAGTTGGAAAAGCATCCACTCGAACAGTTTGACTATCTGTTAAGGATAATGTTATAGTTGGTGTTGTAGAAGGTGCACCTGCGGATACACCATCAACAAAGAACTCATAACTTAAAGCACCAGTACTACCGCTAGCATCAAAAACAAAATCTTCGCCTGCACAAGCGGTATCAGAAGGTTGATCAGATACGAGAACTGCTGATGGAGCTGGTCCTGGCGTAACAGTAACAGATATTGTATTTGTGCTTTCTACTACGCAGTCTACAGAATTAAGTGTTGATATAACATTACGTCTAAATTCTGTAGTTTGTAATAATGAAGAAGGCTGGTAAGTAATATTAGTTGCTCCAGCTATGTCACTAAAAGTATCTGTCCCAACTCTACTTTGCCATTGGTAGCTGATCGTTGGGGTGCCTGTAACTGTTGTACCTGTCAACAAAGCAGGAATATCTCCAGCACAAACAGTTTGTGATCCTGTTATATTATTTGCGTTTAAAGGCTCATTTATTCTGATAATTATACTTTGTTCTGCAAAACAACTAGTACCAACAGAAGAGTTTGCACGAACTTTAATCTCATCAAAATCATTTAAGCTTCCTGTAACAGGTGTATAAGAAGTTGATGCTGAAGCTGAACGAACTCGAACCCCATTAACAAAGAATTCATAAGTAGCAGATCCTGTTGTACCAGCGGCATCAAAAGTTACGGACTCTCCTTGGCATAAAACATTAGAAGGAAGTCCCGAAGTAAAACTAATTACAGGAACAGCTGAGGAGTCAACAGTTACAGTAATTGTATTTGAGGCGGCTAAATCAGCTGATCCAGGACATTGAACTCCATTAAAAGTTGAATAAACTAAACGTCTAAATGCAGTAGTAGACGTTAACGGACTTGGATCATATTCATTTGAGGTCGCTCCTACAATATCACTGAAAGGATTAGATCCATTTCTACTTTGCCACTGATAAGATATTACAGCACCTGATATATCGGCAACTGGATCTGATAAACTATTTAATATTGTCGGATCTCCTCCGGAACAAATGGTTTGAGAACCTGTAATTGTATTCGCTCCTGTTAATCCGTTTACTCGTAATGTTAAAGTTGCAGTATCACTACAACCGTTGGTATTAATTACTTCAACCGCAACTAAAGAATTATCTGTCAGAGTTAGCGTGGTAGAAACCAATTCAGAATCAAATACATTCCCAGAAACTCCAGTAAACTGTTGATTTCCGTTTACATAAAAATTATACGTATAACCCGCTACTAATGGTCCTGCTGTAAATATCGGGAAATCCTCTGAGCACATCGTGTCTGCGGTTAATCCTGATGAAATCGATGCAGATGGCTTTGGAGTTATACTCATCGTTATCGGTGATGAAATTGAACTACATCCATTTAAATCGATTACCTGAACTGTTATTTGGTCGCCATTTAATAGGTCAGACCTGCTTATTGTATTCGTTGTAGAAGTTGCTCCCAAACTAGTTCCATTCTTAAAGAACTCGTAGCTAACTCCTCCTGATGCTGTAAATAAAACTGAATCTCCAACACATGCAGTATTGGTTCCTACTAAAGAAGCAGCTGGCGCTGGAGTTATTGTAATTGAAACAAAATTACTAACATCTTCACAAACTACACTGTTGAATGAATTTTGAACAATTCTTCTAAAATCTGTTGATGTTGATAATGCTGACGGAGCATAATTCTGAGTATTAGCTCCGCTAATATCTACAAATGTATTTGTCCCTACTCTACTCTGCCATTGATAAGTTATTGTTCCTGATGGAGATGCTGTTAATGATGTACCTGTTAACTGAGCTGGTGTTTCTCCGGAACAAATAGATTGTGTATTTGAAACGGTATTGGTCCCTACAAAATCTAAAACAGTTACTGTTATTGTTTGCTCCGCAACACAACTTGTTACTGAAGAGGAATAGGCTCTTACTGTAATTTGATCACTGTTATTTAAACTACCTGCAACTGGTGTGTAAGTTAATCCTGTTGGTGATGCTTGTGCTGCACCTACACTTGTTCCATTTATAAAATACTCAAAACTATCAGCTCCTGTTGTTCCAGTAGAATCAAAGGTAACGCTATCTGCTGCACATAAGGTATCGTTCGAAAGACCAGATGTAAAGTTAATTACAGGTACTGCCGCTGAATCAACCGTTACAGTTACGGTGTTGGATGCTCCTAAATCTGCTGTACCTGGACATTGAACCCCATTAAATGTTGCATAAGCTACTCTTCTATACAAAGTCGTTGTAGTCAAAGTACTTGGATCGTAGTTTAAAGAGGTCGCTCCTGGAATATCGCTAAACGGATTGGCGCCAACTTTACTTTGCCATTGATAAGACACTACGGCTCCTGCTATATCAGCTGATGGTACTCCAGCACTGGTTATTAAAGCGGGATCGCCCCCAGAACAAATAGTTTGGACTCCAGAAATACTATTAACTCCTGTTAATCCGTTTACTCGTAATGTTAAAGTTGCAGTATCACTACAACCGTTGGTATTAATTACTTCAACCGCAACTAAAGAATTATCTGTCAGAGTTAGCGTGGTAGAAACCAATTCAGAATCAAATACATTCCCAGAAACTCCAGTAAACTGTTGATTTCCGTTTACATAAAAATTATACGTATAACCCGCTACTAATGGTCCTGCTGTAAATATCGGGAAATCCTCTGAGCACATCGTGTCTACGGTTAATCCTGATGAAATCGATGCAGATGGCTTTGGAGTTATACTCATCGTTATCGGTGATGAAATTGAACTACATCCATTTAAATCGATTACCTGAACCGTTATTTGATCTAAATTAGTAAGATCCGATCTACTTATTGTATTCGTTGTAGAAGTTGCTCCTAAACTAAGTCCGTTATTAAAAAACTCGTAGCTCACTCCTCCTGATGCTGTAAATAAAACTGAATCTCCAATACATGCAGTATTGGTTCCTACTAAAGAAGCAGCTGGTGCTGGATTTACAGTTATCGATAAAGAATTACTAATATCAGTACATGTAACTCCGTTAAAAGTAGAATTTACAATTCTTCTAAAATCTGTTGAAGTAGATAATAATGGAGGTGAATAAGTAGATGAATTAGTACTCGCAATATTTGTAAATGGATTAGAACCTGTTCTACTTTGCCATTGATAGGTTACAACTGCTCCCGAGATGTCAGGTGTTGGAACACTGAGACTAGTAAATGCAGTAGGCATATTGTTTTCACAAACAATTTGATCATTACTTACGGTATTGGAACCAGTAAATGAATTAACTCTCATTGTAATAGTAAACTCACTAAAACATGGAGAAGCAGTGGTCGAAGTAGCTTGAA
The DNA here is from genome assembly GCF_910589745.1 of Candidatus Arcticimaribacter forsetii. Classification (GTDB taxonomy): domain Bacteria; phylum Bacteroidota; class Bacteroidia; order Flavobacteriales; family Flavobacteriaceae; genus Arcticimaribacter; species Arcticimaribacter forsetii. The sequence goes on along the minus strand of NZ_OU342399.1, from coordinate 745,639 downwards.
CCCGAACAGTTGAATTATCAGCTAGGGTTCCAGCCGGAACAAATAAAGTAGTTGCAGTGCTTGATGGCCCTTGGCTTATATTGTTTATAAAGTATTCAAAACTATTTGCTCCAGTTGTTGATGAAGCATCAAATGTTAAATTATCTCCTGCACAAGCAACATCGTTTGAAACACCAGAAACAAAACTTACTACAGGAAGTGCTGTTGAGTCTACTGTAATCGTTACTGTATTTGAAGCTCCAGAAATTATATTTGAAGAATCAGGACAACTTACAGAGTTCAAAGATGTATATACTATCCTTCTAAAAGCGGTGGTTGCAGAAAGTTGTGGGGCATCATATCGAACTGAAGTTGCTCCAGGTATATCAGCAAAAACTCCTGTATTCGTTCTACTCTGCCATTGGTAACTTAAAACAGATCCAGCTGCTACCGCTACTGGAGTAGACAAACTATCGAATTCTTCTGGGTCTCCACCTACACAAATAGTAGCTGTGCCACTAATCGTATTTGATCCTGTTGTAGATAGTACCCTTAAGGTTAATGAGGAAGAACTTACACAGGATGCAGCATTTTCAACAAAAACTGAAACTACACTGGAGTCTAATAAGGTGTATGTGGCAAGAGATGAATCAAAAGTATTGGTAGAAACTCCTAAATTTTGAAGAATTCCATCTATGTAAAATCTGTAGGTATATCCAGCTCCAGCGGGTGATGCTGTGAAAATTGCGCTATCTCCGGAGCATATAGTGTTGGCTGTAGCATTTGAGTTTATAGCTGCTGAGGGCATTGGTGTCACAGTTACTGAAATAGGAGTAGAGGTAGCAAAACATCCTTGAGCATTAGATCCAACCACAGTAACCACCTGTCCATTCGTAAGGCCAGTAATGGATTGAGTATCATTGGTTGTTGTTGCTCCTTGGCTAATTCCATCGACAAAATACTCATAACTAACTCCTCCAGAAGCTGTAAAAACTACAGTATCGCCTGGACAAAAAGCTGATGAACCTCCAGATAAAGAAATACTAGGTGCAGCTTCTACTGTTACCCGAACAATTGAACTTGAAACAGAGCATGAAACACCATTGAATATAGAAGTAGAGATTCGTTGAAAATCTGTTGTAACATTTAATGCTGGAGGAGAAAAAGTAGTTGAAGTAGCTCCAGATATATCTGTGAAGCTATTTGTACCGGTTCTGCTCTGCCACTGATACGAAATAGTACCAGAAATAGGGGAAGAAGCTGACGAACCAGTCAGTTGACTAGGCGTATCTCCACTACAAATGGTTTGAGCACCACTTAATGTAGTTGTTCCAGTAATACTGTTAACCCTTAATGTTCTTGTTGCTGTATCTGTACAGCCTGCACCCGCTAATCCAGAATATGCAATAACAGAAACTGAATCGCTATCAGATAAAGTTCCAGCAGGAATAGTATAAGTATCTGAGGTTGTAGGACCAGATTGCAATAATCCATTAATAAAATAAGAATAACTAGCCCCACCTACAGTTGTGCTTGCATCGATCAAAACTGAATCATCACTACAGATCACATCATTTGGATTTGATGTTATAAAACTTGCCGAAGGAACAACTCCTCCTACAACGGTGAGTTGAACAGAAGACGAAATGATACTACAAGTAACACTATTGAATGTGCTCGTTGTTAAACGTCTGTAGTCCGTCGTAGTTGCAACTGAGCTAGGTGTAAAAATTTCATTAGTAGCTCCAATAATATTTGAATATGAATTAGACCCTATTCTACTCTGCCATTGATATGAATATACCGCTCCATCTGATAGTCTATCACTTGTTGGTGTAGATATACTGGTAAAAGCAACGGGAGTTTCACCAGAGCATACATTCTGTGAATTTCCTATTTGATTTGTGCCTGTTAACGAATTAATTCTAATAACAAAACTTGTATCATCATAACAACCCGACCCTGAAGCTCCTTGATAAGCTCTTACTGTGATCGATGAAGAATCTGAAAAAGTTCCTGCATTTAAAGTAAAAGTAGCTGTTGATTGAGGTCCACTCCCCTGAGGGTTTCCATCTATGTAAAAACGATAACTTGCTGCATTCAATGATGAAGAGGCGTCAAGAATTAAATCATCTCCTGAACACACAGTACGGTTGGTAGCATTAGACGTTAAAACTGCAGTAGAATTAGGATCTACTGTTATTGTAACCACATTAGAAGTTGCTGAAGCTGTTAGCGTATTACACTGAACTAAATTAAAAGTAGAAAAAACTAACCTTCTATATCCTGTAGTCTGAGTAAGAACACCCGGATCATATGTTAAAGAAGTAGCACCAGTAATATCGGCAAATATACTGGACGAGGTTCTGCTTTGCCATTGGTAAGATAAAACAGCACCTTCTGAAGATAAATCAGCAGTATAAACCGATGTATTTGCAATTTCAGAAGGATCTTCTCCGGAACATATAGTCTGAGCTCCATTAATTTGATTTGAACCAGAGACAGAATTTAATCTTAAAGTTATTGAATCCTCGTCGTAACATGTTGTTGCGCTGGATGCCCATGTTCTAACTGTTACAACCACGTTATCAGTTAAAACCGAAGGATAAGTGTAAGTTGAAGTGGTTGAACTGGCTTGAACCGATACATTATTTACTAGAAATTCAAAATAAGGGCTCGGATTGCTACCGAGATCAGCAGCCGTAAAAAGAACAGACTGACCCTCACAAGCTACGTTGTTATTAGCGTCAGAAATAATACTCCCATCGGGTAAAGATTGTGAAATTACATTTATCGCTGCAGAGTTAACTGAAGAACAATTTGTTGTAAAATAAGCTATAACATTAATTACATCGGCATGGTTTAAATTAGAAGTCGTAAACGAAACTGATGATTGACGAGGACCCAATAGAACACCATTTCTATAAAATTCATACTCATCACCTACGGCAGAAGAAGTTAATTGAACAGAATCTCCTTGGCAGATAGTTATTGTTCCTGAACCAAAGTTAGAACTTAAGGTAGGTTGTGTTGGATTTGCAAGTACCAAAACTTCGTAGCTCTGATCGTTGTTTGAGGTGTTAGTATCACTTCCTCCAAACGGAGCAACTTCAATATTTATTGTTGTAGATCCTGTGCTTGAAAACTGTAATGCAGTTGGCCAATCAAAAACAGCAAAACTTCCAGCTCCAATAGTGTTTGCAAGCGGACTTCCTGCTGAAGTTGTACTAAATGAGGCCGTAGCAATATTAGAACTTGAGGACGAAAAGGTATTTCCTGTAACGGTCAAAGTAGCTAACATCGAAGTAGACGTTAAACTTAAAGCATCAATTCCGTCATTATTTACTTGAAAAGTTAAATTGGTAGAGGAACTTGAACAAAATTGTTGTGTAGTTCCTTGTGCAGGCGTAATAATCTGACTTCTGTCGTTCAATCTTAAGTCATAAGATTCTGACTGTGCGAGTGTATTTACAAAAGGAAACACGAGTAACCCTCCTAGTATCAGGAAATTATAGAATACAGATAATCTTTTAATCAAAATAAATATAGTATATCAAACTTTAAACGTCTAATTTATATAAATATTGTGGATAAATTTAATGTTTGATTGTGTTTTTTGGATGGATTCTTAGTCTATAAATTTTTTTTCTCTCATCCATTCATCATTGTACATCTTACCAATATACCTACTTCCTGAGTCATGAAGTAAAACAACAATAACGTCGTTTGAATTAAAGTGCTTTTTTAGTTGTAACAAACCTTTAACTGCAGCTCCGCAAGAGTTCCCAGCAAATATCCCTTCTGTCAAGGCCAACTTTCGCGTATAAACTGCCGCATCCTTATCGGTTACTTTTTCAAAAGCATCAATAACAGAAAAATCTACATTTTCTGGAAGTATATCTTCTCCTATACCTTCCGTTATGTATGGATAAATCTCATTCTCATCAAAAACCCCTGTCTCATGATATTTCTTAAATACAGAACCATAGGTATCGATCCCCCAGATTTTAATATTTGGGTTTTTTTCTTTTAAAAACTTACCTACACCTGATATTGTACCACCAGTACCAACCCCTACAATAAAATGTGTTATTTTTCCGTCGGTTTGTTTCCAAATTTCTGGTCCAGTTTGCTCGTAATGTGCTAATGAATTGGAAGGATTATCATATTGGTTAACATACCAAGAATTGGGAGTTTCTTCTGCAATTCTTTTAGAAGTCGAGTAATACGACCTTGGGTCTTCTGGCGCTACATCTGTTGGGCAAACTACCACCTCAGCTCCTACTCCACGGAGCACATCGAATTTCTCTTTAGACTGTTTATCTGTTGATACACAGATGAGTTTATAACCTTTCACAATCGCGGCTAAAGCTAAACCCATTCCTGTATTCCCAGAAGTACCTTCCACTATAGTCCACCCGGGCTTTAATCGACCGTCGGCCTCCGCATCTTCAACCATCTTTAAAGCCATGCGATCTTTAATTGAATTACCGGGGTTAAAACTCTCAATCTTTGCTAAAACCAATCCATCTACTTCATTGGCAATATTATTAAGCTTAACAAGAGGGGTATTCCCTATGGTTTCAAGGATGTTTTTCGCGTAATTCATAAAAAAAATAATGGCAAATTTACAACAAATCAGTCAGTTAAATTCTTTTAAATCGTTAAAAATCACTGAACCCGCATAACCTTGGAGGGATCTATTTTTGTTACAACCAAAGAAGGAATATACAACAGTAAAGTACAGACAAACAAAACCCCTAAATTTAGAAATACAAAATTAGAAAAAGACAATAAAACAGGAACATCAGCAACATAATAAGTTGCCGGATCTAAATGAAGCCACTTGAAATATTTCTGCCCCATAATCAAAAACAATCCTATCAAATTCCCAATAAACAAACCCTTAATTATTATATAAAATGCATTCCACATAAACACTTGCTGAATTAACTTGTTACCAGCCCCCATAGCCTTTAACAATCCAATCATCTTGGAACGTTCAAGAATCAAAACCAAAAGCGCTGTAGCCATATTAAGAGTTCCAACCAAAATCATTAAAGTCAGAATAATTGCAACATTAAAATCAAATAATGAAATCCATTCAAAAATACTTGGATAAATATTTTCAGCTGAAACACTATCAATATGGGGTGGTAATTGATTGTATATTTTAGAATTTAGAAGATCTAACTTTGTATCATTTTTTAAAAAAACCTCTACAGCTCCAAACTCGTCGGAATTCCATTTATTAATTCTTTGTAAATGCCTTACATCAGCAAACATATATGCCGTATCAAAATCAGGAAAACCTGTTTCGTAAAACCCTACTACTTTAAAATATCTAGTGTTTGGTGCCCCTGTAGAAACTTTACTCTGAAAATAAGCAGTTATTTTATCTCCTAGCTGAACATTCAATTTTCGAGCTAAAGTTTCGGAAAGCAAAACCTCATTATTTAATTTACTTTTGGTGTCCGGAAAGACTCCTTTGATTAAATAAGGCTCCAAACCACTCCACTCATAATCATTCCCCACTCCTTTTACAATAAGGCCTTCAAAATCAGTTTTAGACTTAACAAGAGCTGCTTTGTTTATGGTTTTATGAATATGATCTATCTGCTCAGAATTATACCAATTATCTATATTTAAATCAGAAGAACTTATTGATTTAGTTGAAGTCTTAGAATTGTTATTTTCGAAAGGTGTTATCAAAATTTGTCCACTAAAAGCAATGATTTTATTTCTTATTTCTTGTTGTAGACCTAGACTCGTAGATAAAGAAATTAACATCATAACAATACCCAAGGCAATTGCAGTGATCGCGATTTTTATAATCCGACTCGATGCACTACTTTTATCGTTGCTTTGACTGCGCATTCTGTGCGCTAAAAATAATCCGAAATTCAAATGAGTAATCCTATGGTTGTTACTTTCAAAAATACATTTTTATTATGGTTTTTACTCAGTGTATTTTTCATAAATCCCTCGAAAGCTCAAATCAAAGTTGGTGCAGCTCAAACTGAATCCTACCTTCCCTTAATAAAAGAGAAAAAAATTGGAGTTGTTGCACACGCTTCAAGTTTAATTATAAACAACGGAAAGTCAGTCCATTTAATAGACAGCTTGCTTGCACACAACATTGATATTAAAAAAGTTTTTGCTCCTGAACATGGATTTAGAAGTGAAGCAGATAACGGAGAAGATTTTGAAAACACCATTGACCCAAAGACCCAATTACCCCTAATTTCTCTTCATGGAAAACACAAAAAACCTCAACCCGAAGACCTAAAAGACATTGATGTTATTGTATTTGACATTCAAGATGTTGGTGTACGGTTCTATACCTACTTATCAACTTTACATCTGGTAATGGAAGCTTGTGCTGAAAACAACATTAGTTTATTAATTCTTGATCGTCCAAATCCAAATGCACATTATGTTGACGGACCGGTTTTAGAAAATGAATTTAAAAGTTTTCTAGGAATGCATAACGTACCTATTGTATACGGCTTAACACTTGGTGAATATGCAAAAATGATTAATGAAGAAGGATGGCTTGAAAACAAAATTAAATGTAAATTTAAAGTTGTTCCAATAAAAAACTACACTCATAAAACCCCATATTCTCTCGCAGTAAGACCTTCTCCAAACCTTCCTAACGATACCTCAGTTAATCTGTACCCTAGCCTTTGTTTATTGGAACAAACTCCAGTTAGTATCGGAAGAGGAACTGAAATGCAATTTCAAATCTTTGGACATCCTGACTTTAAAAACGAAACTTTTTATTTCAAACCTCAGCCTAATTTTGGTGCTAAGTACCCAAAACAAGAAGATGTAATTTGTTACGGAACCGATTTAAGAAAGGAAAAGAGACTGGATAAAATAGAAATCAAATGGCTCTTAAATGCTTATGAAATGATTCTTGATAAAGAAAAGTTTTTCTTTGATGGATTCAAGAGGATTGCAGGAACAAACACCTTACAGCAACAAATAGAAATGGGTTTATCAGAAGAAAAAATCAGAGCAAGCTGGAAACCAAAATTAGAACATTTCAAAAAGATGCGTTCAAAATATTTACTGTATGAAGATTAGAGTTTAATTGAAGCTTTCATTCGCTCTACAACATCAAAAGCAGCGGGACAAATAGCAGTATTCGTAATTGTTAAATCTGCAATCTGATAAATCTTTTTACGATCCGTATGTGGAAATTCTTGACAAGCTTTTGGACGTACATCATAGATAGAACAGGCGTCGTCTGCTCCTAAAAAAGAACAAGGAACCTGCTTAAGAACCCAGTCATTATCTTCGTCAATCCGTAAATATTTTTCTTCGAATTGCGCAGGTTTCAAACCTAAAAACTTAGAAATTCTCGCAATATCCTGTCTTAAAAACAATGGCCCCGTTGTCTTACAACAGTTGGCACAAGACATACAATCGGTTTTTTCAAAAACTTCATCATGAATTTCTTCAACTCTTGAATCAAGATTTTTAGGCACTCTTTTTTTAAGCTTATTAAAAAACTTTTTTGATTCAGTTGCCTTATCTTTGGCATCCTTGGGAAGTGAAAGTAGGCGTTCTTGCATTTAAATCTTTTCAGTAAAATTACAATAATTTGAAACTACAAACCGACATTTTTGGAAAAGCTCTTGAAGATTATTTTCTAAACCCAAAAAACCAGAAGTTAACCACTTGGACTAATCTCACGGAAGAAGATCACGTTCCTTTGTCTTACTTTTTCAGGAGTTTTGAAGACATGCCTGTAATAGAAAAAAAAGCCCTAGAACTAGCTAGAGGGAAAATTCTTGACGTGGGTTGTGGATCGGGAAGTCATAGTCTTTATCTTCAAAATAAAGGAAGCATGGAAGTTATAGCACTTGATATATCTATGGGAGCTATTTCCGTAGCTAAAAAAAGAGGTGTAACCAACGTAATCTGTAAATCCATTTGGGATTTTAAAGACGGAAATTTTGACACTATACTACTGTTAATGAACGGGATGGGAATCGGAAATACTTTAGAAGAAGTTCCTAGGTTATTAAATCATCTTAAAACATTATTAGCTCCTAATGGATCAATTTTAGTGGATTCTTCAGACCTAATTTATCTATTCGACGAGGAGGATATTACGCTTTGGAAAGAAGATGAAATTTATTACGGAGAAGTATCATTTGGTATTGAATTCAATAAAGAAAGTGAAGAGTTTCCTTGGCTTTATATTGATCCAAAACGACTTGAAGAAATTGCCACCAACTGTGGGTTCAAATTTACTGTAATTGAAGAAGGAGAAAATTACGACTACCTAGCGCAGTTGAAGTTCTAAGGAATATTGAGATACTTATGAGTTTGTAAAGAAACTTTCCAACGAGGATTTTTTAATACATAATCTACCATTTCTGGCATTATTTCATCTCGTTTGCTCCATTCAGGTTGTAAAAACAAAATACAATCCTTTCCTACTTTTGCAGCTTGTTCTTCTGCAAACTTAAAATCATTCTGATTATGAATAATCATCTTCAGTTCATCTGCAGCTTTATAAGCCTCTTTTGTTGGGAGTTTTGTCTTTTTGGGAGACAAACAAAACCAATCCCACGAACCACTTAAATCGTAGGCCCCTGAAGTTTCTATGTGGGTACTAATCCCTTTTCTTTTGAGCTCATCTGTCAAAGGATCCATTGGCCACATTAAAGGTTCACCCCCTGTTACTACAACGGTTTCGGACCATTTCTTCGCTTCCCCAACAATATGTTTTATTTCTGTGGGTGGGTGTTTTTGAGCATCCCAACTCTCTTTTACATCACACCAATGACATCCAACATCACATCCACCAATTCGTATAAAATAAGCAGCACTACCTTTATGATACCCTTCTCCTTGAAGGGTGTAAAATGCCTCCATTAATGGCAAAAAGAGACCTTGATCCACGTTTTGTTTTAGTTCGTTTTCTGTCATCCGTCAAAGATAATCTAATCTTGAAAAAAGACATCTTAGAAAACTCTAAATTAAATGTAAAATGTTTTAGTTAAAAATGCCTACCTTTATTTATGGAAAAAATAGCACCTTTTCATCTAGCAATACCGGTTCATGATTTAAAAATCGCAAGGGATTTTTATGAAAACACTTTAGGCTTTTCCCATGGAAGAACGAGTGAACAGTGGGCAGATTACAATTTTTTTGGACACCAATTGGTTCTTCATGAAGATACAAACTTTAAAGGCCATAAACACTTTAATGAAGTAGATGGCAAGTCTGTTCCAGTTCCTCATTTTGGAATTATTCTAAATTGGGATGATTTTCAAAATTTTAGCAAACGTCTTATTTCTAAGAATATTAAATTCGAAATTGAACCCTATCTTAGATTCAAAGACAAACCCGGCGAACAAATGACTTTGTTTTTTTATGACCCATCTGGAAATGCCTTAGAGTTTAAATGTTTTAAAAATAGAAACCAATTATTCGCTGTCTAATGGAGTATAAAGAAAGTGTAAATAAGATTTTTTTGTTAGTTTTCGGAGACAAGGTTCGAAAAAGATTAGAGTATATAATATTAGGATTGGCTGGATTAGGATTTCTTGTCCACTTACTCTTAATTTTTTTAAAGTTATGGGATTTTGAAATCCTATCCAACAACCAAAGTGTACTTTTAAATGATCCAATTACTGCGATTTACACCCCATTTTCTTTAATTCTGATCTACGAGGTTTACTTACTTGTATTTTATCTACCCAGATCTTTCACGTCCTGTGTTTCAAAGCAATTCGAAATAATTTCATTAATTGTTATTAGAAAAATATTTAAAGACATTCCCTTGATGGACCTACAAGGGGATTGGCACTTAAGCCAACATAACTTAGAATTAATGGTAGACTTATTAGGATTCTTAATCCTTTTCCTTCTAATTTTCCTATTTAACAAAGGAAAAAAAAGATTGCCAAAAAGAACGGTCACCGACCCAAAGCTGAAAAGCTTTATTAGTTCAAAAAAAGTTGTGAGTTTGGTATTATTAACCCTTTTAATAGGAACCTCTACCTTATCAATATCCAATTGGCTAATTGACCTTTACAAGGATGGTTATGTTAAAAACATTGACAATGTATTTTTTAATCAATTCTTTACACTACTAATTTTAACAGATGTAATTATACTTTTAATTTCATTCCGCTACACGGAGGAATACAGTAAATTAATCAGAAACACTGGATTTATAATCTCAACTATACTGATCCGTTTATCTTTTTCAGCAGATGGGTTTTTAAGCATCATATTGATTCTAACAGGCGTTAGTTTCGCTCTATTAATTTTAATAATCTACAATGCAATAGAGAATCCTAAGCTTGATTCCACTGTCTAGCAAGTAAGGTGTTTTTAAGCAACATAGCAATAGTCATAGGTCCTACTCCGCCAGGTACAGGAGTTATAAAACTAGATTTCGCAGCCACTTCGTCAAAAGCAACATCACCTTTAATAACATAACCTTTTGGATGCGATTCATCAGCAACACGAGTAATTCCTACATCAATGATTGTAGCCCCTTCTTTAACCATATCTGCCGTTAGATATTCAGGGATCCCTAAGGCCATCACAATAATATCAGCTTGTTTTGTTAGTTCAGATAAGTTTTTGGTTCTACTATGTGCTACCGTTACTGTAGCATCTCCTGCAGGTCCTTTTTGACTCATTAATATACTAATGGGCCTTCCCACGATATGACTTCTTCCTACTACAACACAGTGCTTTCCAGAGGTTGGAACTTCATAACGCTCCAATAATTGTATAATACCAAACGGAGTTGCTGGAATAAATGCATCTAAATCCAATGCCATTCTTCCGAAATTTGCAGGATGAAAACCATCTACATCTTTCTTTGGATCAATAGCAAGTAAAATACGTTCCTCGTTTATGTGTTTTGGTAAAGGTAATTGTACAATGTAACCATCTAAGGTTTTGTCTTTATTTAGTTGGTCTATCTGAAGTAACAGTTCTTCTTCTGATATTTCCTCTTCTAAACGAATAAGGGTAGATTCAAATCCAATTTGTTCACAAGATCTAACTTTACTTCCAACATAAGTTAAACTAGCTCCATCGTTCCCAACCAATACGGCTGCTAGGTGAGGAACACGTTCCCCACGTTCTTTCATAGAGGTAACTGTTACTTTAATTTCTTCCTTGATCTCTTGCGAGGTTTTTTTTCCGTCTAGTATTGTCATATCTATTATTATCGTAATCCTTGCATCATCTGCATCATTTGTTTTCCTTTTCCTCCTTGCATCATCTTCATCATTTTACTCATCTGATGAAATTGCTTAACCATCTGATTTACTTCGCTTAAATCACGCCCAGAACCTTTTGCAATTCTTTTCTTACGGTTCATATTGAGTAAATCAGGATTTGATCTTTCTTTTGGTGTCATAGAGCCAATCATTGCTTCTATATATTTAAAGGCATCATCATCTATGTCTACATCTTTAATCGCTTTCCCAACTCCAGGTATCATTCCCATAAGGTCTTTCATGTTTCCCATTTTCTTAACCTGTTGAATTTGAGAAAGAAAATCATCAAAACCGAACTGATTTTTAGCAATCTTTTTACTTATTTTTCGAGCTTCTTCTTGGTCGAATTGCTCTTGGGCTCTTTCTACTAAAGAAACTACGTCTCCCATTCCAAGGATTCGATCTGCCATACGATCTGGATAGAAAACATCTAAAGCTTCCATTTTTTCTCCTGTTCCTATGAATTTGATAGGTTTATTAACTACGGTCTTAATAGAAAGTGCTGCACCCCCTCGAGTATCTCCATCTAGTTTAGTAAGAATTACACCATCAAAATTCAATAAATCATTGAAGGCTTTTGCTGTATTTACAGCATCCTGACCTGTCATAGAATCAACAACAAATAATGTTTCGTCCGGATTTACAGCTTTATGAATTTCTGAAATTTCTTTCATCAGAACTTCATCAACCGCTAAACGACCTGCGGTATCTACAATAACAACATCATGCTTATTAGCTTTTGCATATGCAATACCTGCTTGTGCAATTTTTACTGGATTTTTTTCTTCAGTATCTTTATAAATAGCTGCACCTACCTGATCCGCAACAATCGTTAACTGGTCTATTGCTGCTGGACGATATACATCACAGGCAACTAATAATGGGTTTTTAGATTTTTTGTTCTTTAAATGTAATGCCAGTTTCCCCGAAAAAGTTGTTTTTCCAGAACCCTGAAGACCCGACATTAATATAACACTAGGTTTGGAAGATAAATTAACTCCAGCAACCTCACCACCCATCAACTCAGTTAGCTCATCCTTTACAATCTTAACTAATAACTGACCTGGATTTAAAGTTGTTAAAACTTCTTGACCTAAAGCTTTTTCCTTAACTCTTTTGGTAAAATCCTTTGCGATTTTAAAGTTAACATCGGCGTCAAGTAACGCACGTCTAACTTCTTTTAAAGTCTCTGCAACATTAATTTCAGTGATTTTACCGTGGCCCTTTAGGACCTGGAAAGCTTTATCTAACTTACCGCTTAAATTATCGAACATTTATATACATTTATTAATACAAATTTACTTTTTTTCAGGGAATTGAATGAGCTTTCTAATACAGAATTTAATCATCTATTCTGTTTTTAACATCCCAATTACTACCGTATGAGGAAACGTAATGGCAGCTAGAAAGGTGAAAAATAAAGGAACGAAATACTCAGAATCAAGATCCAAATAATAGTAAAACAAGAATAAACCAATTAAAGAAAAAAGCCAATATACAAGTGATGATCTGACATAACCCTTGACAGTTCTCAGTGACACCTCCCCGTCCAAATAAATTAATTGTTCTCGAATTGAAGGTATACTGTGCCAAAAAACAAAATAAACTCCAAATGAAAACAGTAGACTCGTTGTTCCAAATAGAATCGCGAGCAACAACAGAACTATTAATTCTTTTACAAAAACCTTGAAACTCACTGGAAGAAAAATAGATAAAATACAATGGGATAAAATTAGAAAGACAGCACTGTAATAGTAAACGTCTTCATGGATGACCTTTCCTGTTATATTTTCAATAACAAAAGAGACATCTGAGCTTTGAAGACTAAACAACAAACCAAACACAAGCAAACCATATACAGTATAACCTACTTGTTTTAAAAACGATTCTTTATTTTTTCGATTCAAGTAAGAAGACCAATGCTGTTGACCAAAATGAAAGCCACTAAACAAAATAAAAAAGATAAGGGCAGCAGAAGGAACATAAAAAAACAGAATTGCACCTGCTACAACTACAAAAACGTAAAATAAAAGTAGCATTATAAAAAAATTGAATTGGGTGCTTTGATATTTTTTCTGCAATAAACGGATATCATTTGCCCCATGAATTATTCCAGCTGTGAGAATAAAAAATAGTGCTATAAAGTCCGTGAAACTTGCATTAAGAAAGTATCCTAATAGGATCAATAAAAGTGTTAAAATAATAGTAATCTGATAAATTTTATTCTGTAAAATCAAGGAATTTTCAATTTTTAGGTTAAATTTTTGACAAATATTTATACTAAGTATTTTTTTTTTACATAAATTTACCTAAACAAAAACAAATAAATTAACATTATTATGGAAAATTTTTTAAGCTTAATGGTAGAAATTAAAGCAATGGGGGCGACCGACTATGTAGGTTTCACGTTCTTCGTTGGATGTATGGCAATGATGGCTGCATCTGCTTTTTTCTTCCTATCAATGAATTCATTTGATAACAAATGGAGAACTTCAATCCTGATCTCTGGATTAATTACATTCATAGCTGCTGTTCACTATTGGTACATGCGTGATTATTGGGCTGCAATTGGAGAATCTCCAACATTCTTCCGTTATGTAGACTGGATCCTTACAGTACCATTAATGTGTGTTGAGTTTTATCTTATTCTTAGAGCTGCTGGTGCAACCAGAAGCTTGATGTGGAAAATGATTTTCTTATCTGTTATCATGCTTGTTACAGGATACCTTGGAGAAGCTGTTTACATGACTGGTATGGGACCAGCTGTATGGGGTGCAATCTCAGGTGCTGCTTATTTCGCTATAGTTTACGAAATATGGAAAGGTGGAGCTGCACAATTAGCTCAAGCTGCGGGTGGTGCAGTAGAATCTGCTCACAACACTTTAGTTAAGTTCGTTGTTATAGGATGGGCTATTTACCCAATCGGATACATGGCAGGAACTGCAGGATGGTATGGTGCAGAAGGTGAATTCTTCGGAATGGCCTTAAACCTTGATGTTATTTACAACATTGGTGATGCAATTAACAAAATCGGGTTCGGTTTAGTTGTTTACAACCTTGCTGTTAACTCTCAGAAATAATAAAGAATATTTATTCTTTAACAAAGAAAACCGCTCATTTGAGCGGTTTTTTTTATGTTTAAAGACATTCTTTTTACATTCTAACTGGTGCATCTATTCCCAATAAATTTAGAGAATCTTTAAGCACAGCTGCAACCTCTAAAGACAGGCTAACTCTCAATACCTTCACATCTTCATTTTCTTCTCCCAGTATAGATACGTTTTGATAAAATGAATTAAACAGTTTAACCAAATCATAACTGTAATTAGCTATAACCGCTGGGCTATAAGCCTTAGCAGCCTGCTGAATTGTACTTGGATATAACATTAAGTGTTTAATAATTTCTTTTTCTCTAGAGTCAAGCTCTAAAGAGACATCAATAGCTCCCTCTAAATCGGTTGCCTTTCTTAAAATAGATTGAATACGTGCGTATGTATATTGAATAAAAGGGCCTGTATTTCCAGCAAAATCTACCGAACTCTTAGGGTCAAATAAAATACGTTTTTTAGGATCTACCTTCAATATAAAATATTTCAATGCTCCTAAACCTATTGATTGATATAGTTTTGATTTTTCTTCTAAAGAAAGCCCATCCAATTTACCCAAGTCTTCTGCAATCGATTGAGCCGTATTTTTCATCTCAACCATAAGATCATCTGCATCTACTACAGTTCCTTCTCGGCTTTTCATTTTTCCTTCAGGCAAATCAACCATTCCATAACTTAAATGAAATAAAGACTGTGCCCAATCATACCCTAGTTTCTTTAGAATTAAAAACAGAACCTGAAAATGGTAATCTTGCTCATTACCCACCGTATAAACTAAACCTGTCATCGATGGGTTGTCTCGATAACGCTGTAAGGCAGTACCCAAATCTTGTGTCATATATACTGCAGTACCATCTGACCTTAACAATAACTTCTCGTCTAAACCTTCCTCGGAAAGATCGATCCATACAGAACCATCTTCTTTTTTATAAAAAATAGAACGAGATAATCCATCTTCTATTAAATCTTTTCCTAATAAATAGGTATCACTTTCATAATAATAAGAATCAAAAGTTACTCCCATTGTGTTATAGGTGGCTTCAAATCCTTTATAAACCCACGAATTCATAGTTTTCCACAGAGACACTACCTCTTCTTCGCCAGCTTCCCACAAACGAAGCATCTCTTGAGCTTTTACAAATAAAGGAGCGTTTGCCTTGGCTTCTTCTTCTGATTGACCTTCACCTATTAAATGTGCTATTTCTTCTTTGTACTTTTTATCAAATAAAACGTAGTAGTTTCCGACAAGTTTATCTCCTTTTAATCCAGAAGATTCAGGAGTTTCTCCCGCCCCAAATTCGCTCCACGCAACCATAGATTTACAAATATGAATTCCACGGTCGTTAATTATTTGAGTTTTAACAACCTTACTTCCACTTGCTTCAATAATTTTTGAAACCGAATAACCAAGAAGATTATTTCGAACGTGACCTAAATGAAGAGGTTTATTTGTGTTTGGTGATGAATACTCGACAAGAACTGATGGACTGTTATCATTTAATTCTACCCTTCCATAATTCTTAGACGAAGTAATCTGTTTCAATTCATTTATAAAAAAAGAATCTGATATTTCAATATTCAAAAATCCTTTTACAACATTGTAGCCCGTTACCCATTGAAGTCGTTCTTCTAACTCCTTTCCTATAGTTTCTCCTATTTGGACAGGGTTCCCCTTCAAAACACGCAATAAACCAAACACAACCAAGGTTATGTCTCCTTTAAATTCCTTTCGGGTCGCTTGAAACTCAAAAGATGAAACAGATGCGTTAAACGTTTCTTTTATAACCTTCTCTAAAGTGGGCGTTAATTGTGTTGAGATTGTATTCATAAATCAATTTCGGCAAATATAATTATTATGTACAAATTATTAGGTCTTATAGATATCCATTATCTTTAAAGTAAAAAATGCTTTTAAACGTTTCCTATAACGAACCTAAAATAAAGAAACAAATAGACGATGAAGTCGGAGTTCCTTTTTCTCTCAGGGAACGATGGAAACTAGGAGGTATTGGTTCTCCAAAACTTATAATTACTCACGCATCTATAGATATACACAACCTACTTGTACTCGATAATAATTTAGACAGCTGTAATGTTGAATTACGTCCTAAGGGTATTATTGTGCGCTTTAGAAGTATTTTAGAGACTTACGCTTTAGTGATACCCTACTACAAATTAA
The DNA here is from genome assembly GCF_910589745.1 of Candidatus Arcticimaribacter forsetii. GTDB lineage: Bacteria > Bacteroidota > Bacteroidia > Flavobacteriales > Flavobacteriaceae > Arcticimaribacter > Arcticimaribacter forsetii. The sequence continues at coordinate 729,107 of NZ_OU342399.1, read as the reverse complement.
AAATATACAAGGGAAAGGCACAAGAATATTCAATGTACAAAGACCATTATTGCATTAAAGTCGCTGCTACAGAAAAGAACATACACGACTACTTTAAAAAAATTAATATTCAAAAAATCAATGTTTTACCAACTCGATTAGAGGAACTATAAAAAATATGAAAATTCTATTAACTGGTGCCAATGGATATATCGGAATGCGACTACTTCCGCAACTACTTGAAGCGGGTCATGAAGTAATTTGTGCAGTTCGTGACCCGAGAAGATTATCAGTTGCCGATGATTTACTTCAGAGAATCAAAATCATCACAATAGATTTTGCAAATATTGAGGATGCGGAATCCATTCCAAATGATATTGACGTTGCTTATTATCTACTTCACTCCATGTCCTCAACTCAGGGTGATTTTGAAGATTTGGAAAATAAATGTGCAACCAATTTCTGTTTCTTAGTCGCCAACACTCAAATAAAACAAGTTATTTATTTAAGTGGAATTATAAATGATCAAAATCTATCAAAACATTTGCGATCTCGAAAGAATGTAGAAGACATTCTAAAAAACGCATCTTTTAATTTGACTGTCTTAAGAGCAGGAATCATTGTAGGATCTGGAAGCGCCTCTTTTGAAATCATAAGAGATTTATGTGAAAAACTACCTTTTATGATTACCCCTAAATGGGTTAAAACAAAATCACAACCCATTGCAATTCGAACTGTAATGGAGTTTCTGATCGGTGTTCTTCTGCATCCTAAATGTCAAAATGATGCTTTCGATATCGGAGGCCCTAATGTATTAACATACAAAGAAATGCTTCATCTTTATGCGCGAACGCGTGGATTCAAAAATTGGATATGGATCATTCCTATAATGACCCCTAGATTATCTTCCTACTGGCTTCATTTTGTCACATCTACTTCCTATCCGCTAGCAGTTCAATTAGTAAATAGCATGAAAATGGAAGTAGTAGCAAAAGACTCAAGACTTCAATCCATTCTTAAAATCAAACCGTACACCTACACGGAAGCTATAGAAATGGCTTTCAAAAAAATTGAACAGAATTCTGTAATTAGTAGCTGGAAAGACAGTATGGTGAGCGGAAGATTACCCAAAGACCTCCGCAGATACATTCAAGTTCCTAGATTTGGAATCCTTAAAGATGCTCAGAAAATAGAACATATTGACATAGATAAAACTTTACAAACCTTATGGAGAATTGGTGGTGACCAAGGTTGGTACTATGCAAATTGGCTCTGGAAAATAAGAGGGTATCAAGATCAGCTTATCGGTGGAGTTGGACTTAGAAGGGGAAGAACACACCCTGACAAAATTTTCACAGGAGATTCATTAGATTTCTGGCGCGTACTTCTTGCAGACAAAAAAGAAAGAAGGCTCCTACTCTATGCAGAAATGAAACTACCCGGTGAGGCTTGGCTTGAATTTAAAATTGAAGGGTCTACCCTACACCAAACAGCTACATTTCGTCCACGTGGAGTTTGGGGGAGATTGTATTGGTACACTCTAGTACCTTTTCACTACTTTATATTCAAAGGCATGATTAGAAATATTGCTCAGAAAACACAAAAAGCTTAATTAACGCTTTTCGATAGTTTTAAGGACTTTATTTGTTTCTCCAGTATATATTTGTCTTGGACGTCCAATAGGCTCATTATTCTCTCTCATTTCTTTCCATTGAGCTATCCAACCTGGTAAACGACCTAATGCAAACATAACCGTAAACATTTCGGTAGGAATTCCTAGGGCTCTATATATAATTCCTGAATAAAAATCAACGTTAGGATACAGCTTACGATCTACAAAATAAGAATCAGAAAGAGCTTCTTGCTCAAGTCCTTTTGCGATATCAAGAACAGGATCTACAATTCCAAGTTCATTAAGAACTTCATCAGCAGCTACCTTAATGATCTTTGCACGAGGATCGAAGTTTTTATAAACACGATGTCCGAATCCCATCAAACGGAATGGATCGCTTTTGTCTTTAGCTTTAGCCATAAACTTCTTCGTGTCTCCACCATCTTCTTTAATCGCTTCAAGCATTTCGATAACCGCCTGATTCGCACCCCCGTGAAGTGGGCCCCATAATGCAGAAATACCTGCGGAAATAGACGCGAACAAACCTGCATGAGATGATCCTACAATACGAACAGTAGATGTAGAACAATTTTGCTCGTGATCAGCATGAAGGATTAATAATTTATTTAATGCCTCTATAACAATTGGGTTAGAGGTGTATTCTGAATTAGGTTTCTTGAACATCATTTGCGCTACATTATCTACATAAGATAATTTAGTATCATAATAGTTCAAAGGAAGACCTTTTACCTTTCTTTGAGTCCAACCGACTAAGATTGGGAACTTAGCTAAAATTGTAACAATGGCTTGATACATTTCTTCTTCTGACCCAACATCTACAGAAGAAGGGTTGAATGCTGTTAACGCAGAGGTTAATGACGCCAAAATTCCCATTGGATGGGCAGTCTTTGGAAAACTTTTAAGTATTGTCTTTAAATCTTCATCAACAATAGCTTCTTCATTTATATCGGACTGGAACTTTTCTAATTGAGCAGAAGTTGGAAGCTCGCCAAAAATCAATAAATAGGCTACTTCAAGAAAATCAGCTCCTTTTGCTAAATCATCTATTGAATATCCTCTGTATTTTAGAATACCCTTTTCACCGTCTAAAAAAGTAACTCCACTTTCACAAGATCCTGAATTTTTAAAACCTGGATCAAGAGTAACCAATCCTGTTAAAGCTCGAAGGGTTTTTATATCTATACCTAATTCATTTTCAGTCCCTCCAACTAATGGGAATTCAAAAGTTTCGTCTTTGTAAATAAATTTTATAGATTTTTCCATGGTGTTACGTTTTTATGAGAGTGCAAATTTACATATTTATGTCCAATTTTTTGCATAAAAAAAGGGGCTTAAAGCCCCTTTTAACATTTATTGGTATATGCGTTAGATTTTAAAAGCATTTTTCTTTGGGAAATACGCTACTTCACCTAATTCTTCTTCTATACGCAATAATTGATTATACTTAGCCATACGGTCACTTCTAGAAGCTGAACCTGTTTTAATTTGACCTGTATTTAATGCAACTGCTAGATCTGCAATTGTGTTATCTTCTGTTTCCCCTGAACGGTGAGACATTACGGAAGTATAACCAGCATTATGTGCCATATTTACAGCTGCTATTGTTTCTGTTAAAGTTCCAATTTGGTTTACTTTAATAAGAATCGAATTTGCAATATTTTCTTGAATACCTTTAGAAAGACGTTCAACATTTGTAACAAATAAATCATCACCTACTAATTGAACTTTATCTCCTACTTTTTCAGTTAGAGATTTCCATCCTTCCCAATCATTTTCATCCATTCCATCTTCAATGGATATGATCGGATACTGAGCGCTTAACTCTGCTAAATAAGTAGCCTGCTCTTCAGAAGATCTTTTAACTCCTTTATCACCTTCGAAAAGTGTATAATCATAAACACCGTTTTCATAAAATTCTGCTGCTGCACAATCTAATGCAATCATAACGTCTTTTCCTGCAGTATACCCAGCATTTCCAACTGCTTTAATAATTGTTTCTAAAGCGTCTTCAGTTCCGTCTAAGGTTGGAGCAAAACCACCCTCGTCTCCTACTGCAGTACTTAATCCACGATCGTGTAAAACTTTTTTGAGGTGATGAAAAATCTCTGTCCCCATTTGCATAGCATGAGAAAAAGTTTCAGCCATAACAGGCATTACCATAAATTCCTGAAAAGCAATCGGAGCATCTGAATGCGAACCTCCATTTATTATGTTCATCATAGGAACTGGGAGTGTGTTTGCACTAACTCCTCCTATATATCTATATAAAGGCAAACCTAATTCGTTAGCTGCCGCTTTTGCAACTGCTAAAGAAACACCAAGAATAGCATTTGCTCCTAGTTTAGATTTATTTGGTGTGCCATCTAAATCGATCATCATTTGATCAATTTTATTTTGCTCAAAAATTGAAGTTCCAATTACATGTTCTGCAATCGGACCATTTACATTATCCACTGCATTACGAACTCCCTTGCCCATAAAATCAGATCCGCCGTCTCGTAATTCTACTGCTTCATGCTCTCCTGTTGAAGCTCCTGAAGGTACAGCCGCTCTCCCTAAAATTCCATTGTCTGTAACTACGTCGACTTCAACGGTTGGATTCCCTCTAGAATCTAAAATTTGTCTAGCGTGAACTCTAATTATGATACTCATATTGGTTGTTTTAATTTATTTAATTTAAAAGTTGTTTACGAAATTACTGAATAAATACTTGGAATCGTTCGGTCCAGGTGATGCTTCTGGATGATATTGTACCGAAAAGCATTTTTTATTATTCATTTTAAGCCCTGCTACGGTTTTATCATTCAAATGAACATGAGATATTTCAATATCTGGGTGATTTTCAGCCTCTTCCTTATTCACAGCAAAACCATGGTTTTGAGATGTTATTTCTCCCTTACCTGTCTCAATATTTAAAACCGGATGATTTATTCCTCGATGCCCATTAAACATTTTAAAAGTAGAAACTCCATTAGCAATTGCTATTACTTGGTGTCCAAGGCAAATTCCAAATAATGGTAAATCGCGCTTGATTATCTCTTTTGCTAACTCTTGAGCTTCTTTTAATGGTTCTGGATCGCCAGGACCGTTTGAAAGAAAATATCCATTTGGATTCCAAGCTTCTAACTCTTCAAATTTTGCATCGTAAGGGAATACCTTAACATATACATCTTGAAGCGCTAAATTATCTAATATACTTTTCTTAACACCTAAATCTACCGCAGCTACTTTGTATTTAGCATCTGGGTTTCCGTAATAATAAGGTTCCTTTGTAGAAACCTTAGACGCTAGTTCTAAACCAACCATAGAGGGCTGATCTGCCAGCTGAGATTTCAATTCCTCTAATCGATCAATCTCTGTGGTTACAACTGCATTCATAGCTCCATTATCTCTAATATAACTTACGAGTGCGCGTGTATCAACATCAGATATAGCAACTACATTTTGAGATTTAAAATACTCTAAAAGATCTTGTGTTCCGATCGGTCTTGTATGTTGGAAACTAAAATTTTTACAGATTAAACCCGAAATTTTAATAGTCTCTGATTGGTTATCAATTGGTGTAGTCCCATAGTTACCAATATGTGCATTTGCAGCTACCATTAACTGACCATAATAAGAAGGGTCAGTAAATATTTCTTGGTAACCAGTCATACCGGTATTAAAACAAATTTCTCCGAATGAACTTCCTTCAATTCCGATAGATTTTCCGAAAAAAGTAGTTCCATCTGCTAGCAATACAATAGCTTCTTTTCTTTTTTGATACTTCATAAAGGGTATAAAAGTTTTTACAAATAAACATAAAAAAAGGATAAACAGTGAATGTTTATCCTTTGAAATAATTAGTAATTATCAACACTGTTAATCTTCACTTTTTTCTTCGTTAGAAGAAGTTTCTGGAGCAGATGCTTCAGCAACTGGTGTTTCAGTTTTCTTGGCTCTACTTCTACGAGTTGTCTTCTTTGGTGCTTCTTCTTTGTTAGAATAAACATCATTGAAATCAACTAATTCGATCATAGCCATATCTGCGTTATCACCCAAACGGTTTCCTAATTTAATTATACGAGTATAACCTCCAGGACGATCACCAACTTTTACCGCAATATCGCGGAATAAAGTTGAAACAGCTTCTTTGTTTCTTAGGTATCTAAATGTTGTTCTACGGTTGTGAGTAGTATCGTCTTTAGATTTTGTTACTAAAGGTTCGATAAACATTTTTAAAGCTTTCGCTTTAGTTACCGTTGTATTAATTCTTTTGTGTTCAATTAATGAACATGCCATATTGGCGAGCATAGACTTACGATGGGCAGTTTTTCTACCTAAATGCATTACTTTTTTTCCGTGTCTCATTTTACTTTATATAAAAATGTCGGTTAGTCTTTATCTAATTTGTACTTCGCAAGGTTCATACCGAAGGTAAGTCCTTTAAGAGCTACTAGTTCATCTAATTCTGTAAGTGATTTCTTACCGAAGTTTCTGAATTTCATAAGGTCATTTTTGTTATAAGACACGAGGTCTCCTAACGTATCTACCTCTGCCGCTTTAAGACAATTTAATGCACGAACTGAAAGATCCATGTCGATTAATTTAGTCTTTAACAACTGACGCATGTGTAATGATTCCTCATCATATGTTTCTGCTTGAGCAATTTCGTCAGCTTCAAGTGTAATTCTCTCATCTGAGAATAATAGGAAGTGATGAATTAAGGTCTTAGCTGCTTCTGTTAATGCATCTTTTGGATGAATAGAACCGTCTGTAAGGATTTCGAAAACTAGTTTTTCATAATCTGTTTTCTGCTCTACTCTGAAGTTTTCGATGCTAAATTTAACATTTTTAACAGGAGTATAAATAGAGTCGATTGCAATAGTACCAATTTCAGCATTTGCTTTTTTGTTCTCTTCAGCAGGAACATAACCACGACCTTTTTCAATCGTAAGTTCCATATTTAATTGAACACTTTTCTCTAAGTTACAGATTACTAGATCTGGATTTAAAACTTGAAAACCAGAAATAAATTTCTGAAAATCAGCAGCTTTTAGTTGTTCTTGTCCACCAATAGCGATTGTAACCTTTTCATTATCCAAATCTTCGATTTGACGTTTGAAACGTACTTGCTTCAGGTTTAAGATAATCTCAGTTACATCTTCTACAATTCCAGGAATAGTAGAAAACTCATGATCGATATTATCAATTTTAACAGAAGTTATTGCAAATCCTTCTAGCGAAGAAAGCAATACTCTTCTAAGTGCGTTACCAACAGTCAATCCATATCCTGGTTCAAGAGGACGGAATTCGAATTTTCCTTCGAATTCTGATGAATCGATCATAATAACTTTGTCAGGTTTTTGAAAATTTAGTATAGCCATAAGTATAAACTTCAGTGGTTATTATTTAGAGTATAATTCTACGATCAATTGTTCTTTAATGTTCTCAGGTATTTGAAGACGAAGTGGTGTTGCAACGAAGGTTCCTTCTAAGGTTTCGTTGTTAAATGTTAACCATTCGTATACAGATGAATTACGCTCAAGTGAATGAGTAATCGTTGTTAAAGATTTAGATTTTTCACGAACTCCTATTACATCACCAGCTTTGATATGTGTAGATGGAATGTTATTTAGAGAACCATTTACAGTAATGTGACGGTGAGAAACTAATTGACGTGCTGCACTACGAGTAGGAGCAATTCCTAAACGATATACAACGTTATCTAAACGAGATTCGCATAATTGAAGAAGAACTTCCCCGGTTACACCTTTACTTCGGTTCGCTCGTTCGAATAGAATACGAAACTGACGTTCCAAAATTCCATAAGAATATTTTGCTTTTTGCTTCTCCATTAATTGGATAGCATATTCTGACTTCTTACCACGACGACGGGTGTTTCCGTGTTGCCCTGGAGGGTAATTACGTTTTTCAAACGACTTGTCAGCGCCGAAAATTGGTTCCCCAAATTTTCTTGCGATTTTAGTTTTTGGACCGGTATATCTTGCCATTATATTGGTTTTTAAACAAAGGGTGTTATGAATTAAGGTCTAACTCCTCCGATAACACGGATTCCTCTGCTGATTGATAATTAATTATACTCTTCTTCTTTTCGGAGGACGACATCCGTTATGTGGTAATGGAGTAACATCGATGATCTCTGTAACTTCGATACCATTGTTATGTAGTGTTCTGATAGCAGATTCTCTTCCGTTACCTGGACCTTTTACGTATACTTTAACTTGACGTAAACCTGCCTCATTTGCTACTTTAGCACAATCTTCAGCTGCAGTTTGAGCAGCATAAGGAGTGTTCTTCTTTGATCCTCGGAATCCCATTTTACCTGCTGACGACCAAGAAATAACTTCTCCTTTACGGTTAGTCAATGAAATAATGATGTTGTTGAAAGATGCAGTGATGTGCGCCTCTCCAACTGATTCAACAATTACTTTTCTTTTTTTAGTTGCTGTTTTAGCCATAGTCAAAGATTATTTAGTTGCTTTCTTTTTGTTAGCAACTGTTTTACGTTTTCCTTTACGTGTACGTGAGTTATTCTTAGTGCGTTGTCCTCTTAAAGGAAGTCCAGCTCTGTGACGAATTCCTCTGTAACATCCAATATCCATCAAACGTTTGATGTTTAATTGAACTTCTGAACGTAATTCACCTTCAATTTTAAAGGCTCCAATCGCCTCACGAATTGCTCCGGTTTCTTCATCAGTCCAGTCAGCTACTTTTGTGTCTTCACTTACTTTAGCTTCTGCTAAAATCTTTTCGGCACGGCTTCTTCCTACTCCAAAGATATAGGTCAAAGCGATTACGCCACGTTTTTGCTTTGGAATGTCTACTCCTGATATTCTTGCCATAATTTATCCTTGTCTTTGTTTAAATCTAGGATTCTTTTTATTAATAACATAAAGCGTTCCGTTTCTGCGAACAATTTTACAGTCGGCGCTTCTTTTCTTGATTGATGCTCTTACTTTCATCTTTTGTTTATATTAAAATCTATACGTTATCCTTGCTTTCGTAAGATCGTAAGGACTCATTTCTAACTTAACTTTATCTCCAGGTAATAATTTAATATAATGCAAACGCATTTTACCAGAGATATGTGCTGTCACCACGTGTCCATTTTCTAATTCTACTCGGAACATTGCATTAGAGAGTGCCTCTATGATTGATCCTTCTTGTTCTATCGCTGCTTGTTTTGCCATAATACTAAGCTACGTTTTTACGATTATTTCCTGACTTCATTAAACCATCGTAATGGCGATTTAATAAATAAGAATTTACTTGCTGTATAGTATCTATAGCAACTCCTACCATAATTAATAGGGAAGTTCCTCCATAGAATAAAGCCCATCCTTGCTGCATTCCAATTAACTTAACCACTAACGCAGGTAAAACTGCTAGACCGGCTAAGAATAATGATCCTGGAAAAGTAATGTGTGACATTACGTTGTCAAGAAAATCACTTGTTTCATTTCCTGGGCGAATACCCGGAACAAAACCACCACTTCTTTTTAGATCGTCGGACATTTTGTTAGTAGGGACTGTAATTGCAGTGTAAAAATAAGTAAAAATTATAATTAAAAGTGCAAATACAACATTGTACCACAAGCCGAAAATGTCTTGAAAATTCGTTTCCATCCATACTCCAACTGAACTATCATCACCCATTAAACCACCAACATAAGCCGGAGCAAACATTAATGCTTGAGCAAATATGATCGGCATTACACCCGATGCATTTAATTTTAATGGAATGTATTGTCTTGATCCAACAGCAGCAGAGCTAGAGTCTGAACCAGCTGTTCTTCGTGCATACTGAACTGGAATTTGTCTTACTGCTAATACAAGTAGTATAGATAATAAGATTACTACAACCCAAAGGATCATTTCAATTAAAATCATCATTAAACCACCGTTGTTTTCCGTTACTCTTGCTGCAAACTCTTGAGCAAAGGATAATGGAAGTGTAGCAATGATTCCTACCATAATAAGTAATGAAATACCATTACCAATACCTTTATCAGTAATTTTCTCTCCAAGCCACATAGCAAAAATAGTACCTGTAACTAGAATTGAAATAGAAGAAAACATGAATAAAGGTCCTTTACCGATAACAAATGCAGAATCTGGAACTCCAAGAGCACTTAATCCAAATAGATAAGCAGGAGCTTGAACAATACAAATACCAATAGTTAACCATCGTGTTATCTGATTAATCGTCTTACGACCACTTTCTCCTTCTTTTTGAAGTTTCTGAAGATAAGGAATAGCAATCCCCATTAACTGAACAACAATCGAAGCGGAGATATAAGGCATAATTCCTAAGGCAAAAACAGAAGCATTTGCAAATGCACCTCCTGTAAAAGCGTTAAGGATTCCTAATAAACCACCCCCGTCTGTTCTACTTGCCAAACTTGCTAACTGAACAGAATCTATACCAGGTAGAACAATTTGAGCTCCCAAACGATAAATCAAAAGGATCCCTAAAGTTAATCCGATTCGATTCCTCAATTCTTCAATTTTGTATATATTAACAAGGGTTTCTATAAACTTCTTCATTCTAATATTATAATTCTATAGCTTCACCTCCAGCTGCTTCGATAGCGGCTTTTGCAGTTGCTGTAAATTTATGTGCTGTTACCTTAAGAGCACTTGTTAAAGTACCTCTTCCTAGGATTTTAACAAGATCATTCTTAGTCGCTAATCTTAATTCAACTATCTGCTCTAAAGCTACTGAATCTGAAATTCTTTTTTCGTCAACTAGAGCTTGTAAAGTATCTAAATTGATTCCTGCATAGTCCTTACGGTTAATGTTTGTAAATCCAAACTTAGGAAGACGACGTTGTAAAGGCATTTGACCTCCTTCAAAACCAAGTTTTCTTGAATAACCAGAACGAGATTTAGCTCCTTTGTGACCACGAGCAGCAGTACCACCTTTACCAGATCCTTGTCCACGTCCTAGACGTTTCGCATTTTTTTGTACCGCTCCAGAAGCAGGTTGTAAGTTACTTAAATTCATTTTTATTATGATTTTAGGCTTCCGAAACGGAAACTAAATGTTCAACTTTTTTTATCATTCCAAGGATGTTTGGTGTTGCGTCATGAATGACTTCTTTACCAATTCCACGGAGACCTAACGCCTCAAGTGTACGCTTCTGATTTTGAAGACGCTTGATGCTACTTTTTACTTGTTTTACTTTTACTTTAGCCATTTGAAGGTAAATTATCCGTTAAAAACTTTATCTAATGAAATCCCACGTTGTTGAGCAACAGTAGAAGCATTTCTTAATTGAAGTAATGCGTCAAATGTAGCTTTCACAACATTGTGAGGGTTTGAAGATCCTTGAGATTTAGAAAGTACATTATGTACTCCTACTGCCTCTAATACCGATCTTACAGCTCCACCGGCAATAACTCCTGTACCTTCTGAAGCTGGCTTCAAGAATACACGTGCACCACCGAATTTTCCTTTTTGCTCGTGAGGAACAGTTCCTTTAGCGATTGGAATTCGAACTAAATTTTTCTTAGCATCTTCAACTGCTTTTGAGATTGCTTCAGCAACTTCTTTTGATTTACCAAGACCTTGTCCTACTACTCCGTTTTCATCTCCAACGACTACGATGGCAGAAAAACCAAATGCACGACCTCCTTTAGTAACTTTCGTAACACGTTGTACTCCAACTAAACGATCTTTAAGATCTAAACCTCCTGGCTTTACTAGCTCAACGTTTTTATAATTTTGTAACATCTTCCTATTTAGAATTTAAGTCCAGCTTCACGCGCACCTTCAGCTAGAGATTTAACACGTCCGTGATACAAGTATCCTCCACGGTCAAAAGTGACCTTAGTGACACCTGCTTTAAGAGCTTTTTCGGCAACTAATTTACCTACAGCTACAGCAGTGTTTGATTTGTTATCTTTATTTTCAATTTCTTTATCTCTTGAAGAAGCAGCAACTATTGTTTTACCAGTGGTATCATCAATTAATTGAGCATAAATTTCTTTATTACTTCTGTACACGGATAAACGTGGAGCCGCAGTAGTACCACTTACGGTCTTGCGAATACGCATGCGGATTCTTAATCTTCTCTTTTCTTTAGTTAACGCCATTGCTTTTGTCTTATGCAGATTTACCTGCTTTTCTTCTTAATTCTTCACCTACAAATTTAACTCCTTTACCTTTGTAAGGCTCTGGTGGTCGGAACGATCTAATTTTAGCGGCAACAAAACCAACTAATTGCTTATCGAACGATGTTAATTTGATGATTGGATTCTTTCCTTTTTCAGAAATAGTTTCTACTTTAACCTCTGGAGCAACGTCCAAAAGGATGTTGTGAGAAAAACCTAAAGCTAAATCTAATTTCTGCCCTTGGTTACTGGCGCGGTATCCTACACCTACCAACTCTAATTCTTTTGTAAATCCTTTAGACACACCTTCAATCATGTTGGCTACTAATGCACGATATAAACCGTGTTTAGCTTTGTGATCTTTGGATTCTGAATTCCTTTTAACAACGATGGTGTCGTCAGAAACTTCAAAAGAAACTCCACTGTAATCTTGCTCGAGTTCTCCTAAGTTACCTTTAACGACAACTTTGTCTGCTTGAATATCTACCGTTACACCGGCTGTGATACTGATCGGATTATTACCAATTCTAGACATTGTTTTTTTCTTTTATGATTTAATAAACGTAACACAATAATTCACCACCTACTTTTTCTTGCTTCGCTTGCTTCCCGGTCATTACACCATTTGAAGTTGAAACGATTGAGACACCAAGACCATTTAGAATTCTTGGAAGTTCAGTTGATCCAGCATACTTACGTAGACCAGGTGTACTGATTCTTTGAATCTTTTTAATCACAGGTTGTTTAGTAGTTTGATCATATTTCAATGCGATCTTAATGCTTCCTTGGTTGTTATCAGTTTCTTCAAACTTATAACTAAGGATATATCCTTGATCGAAAAGAATCTTCGTGATCTCTTTTTTTATTTTTGAGGCAGGGATGCTCACCACACGGTGACCAGCTGCACTTGCATTACGAATTCTTGTTAAAAAATCTGCTAACGGATCTGTATACATAGCTTCCTTATTTTATTACCAACTGGCTTTAGTTACACCTGGAATAAGACCATTATTGGCCATTTCTCTAAAAGTTACCCTTGATATGCCAAACTGACGCATATATCCTTTAGGTCTTCCGGTTAATTTACAACGATTGTGCATGCGTATAGGCGATGCGTTTTTTGGGAGTTTTTGAAGTCCTTCATAATCTCCAGCTTCTTTCATAGCTTTACGCTTTTCAGCATATTTTGCAACAGTCTTAGCTCTTTTTACTTCACGAGCTTTCATTGATTCTTTAGCCATCCTAGTTCTTTTTAAAGGGAAGTCCCAATTTGTTCAATAATGATTTCGCTTCTTTATCGGTACCAGCAGAAGTAACAAAGGTAATATCCATACCATTGATTTTGTTTACTTTATCGATGTCGATTTCAGGAAAAATAATTTGTTCTGTTATTCCAAGGTTGTAGTTACCACGTCCGTCGAACCCAGTAGCTTTAATTCCTTGAAAATCACGTACTCGTGGAAGAGCAACAGTTACTAGACGATCAAGGAATTCGTACATACGGTCACCTCTTAAAGTAACTTTAGCACCAATTGGCATTCCTTTACGTAATTTAAAAGAAGCAACATCCTTCTTAGAAATTGTAGAAACGGCTTTTTGTCCTGTAATTGTTGTTAACTCGTCTACTGCGTAGTCGATTAATTTTTTATCAGATACTGCAGCTCCTACACCCCGGCTGAGAACAATTTTCTCTAGGTTTGGAACTTGCATTACATTCTTATACCCAAACTCCTCGGTTAGGGCACTAACGATACGATCGTTAAATTCTTGCTTTAGTCTTGGTTGATAGCTCATAACTAAATTACTTCATTAGATTTTTTCGAAAATCTTACTTTTTGATCTCCCTCCATACGGTAACCTACACGTGTAGCTTGACCATCAGCGGTTAATAAAGTAAGGTTTGAAATTTGTATTGGAGCTTCCTTTTCTTGAATTCCTCCTTGAGGGTTTTCTGCACTTGGCTTAGCGTGTTTCTTTACAAGATTTACACCTTCAACAATTGCTTTGTTAGAGTCACGTAACACTTTCGCTACTTCACCTTCGGCACCTTTGTGCGCTCCAGCGATTACTCGAACTTTATCCCCTTTTTTAATTTTAATTTTATTCATGATCTTGAGTCTTAAAGCACCTCAGGTGCTAGTGAAACAATCTTCATAAACTGCTTGTCACGTAATTCACGGGCAACTGGCCCAAATACACGTGTTCCAATCATTTCTCCTGTTGGGTTCAATAACACGCAAGCGTTGTCATCAAAACGGATATATGATCCATCAGCTCTACGAACTTCTTTGGTGGTTCTAACTACAACTGCAGTAGCAACCTGTCCTTTTTTTACAGTACCTGAAGGTGAAGCTTCTTTTACTGTAACTACAATTTTATCTCCAAGAGAAGCATATCTTCTTTTGGTTCCACCAAGTACTCTAATAGTAAGTACTTCTTTGGCTCCAGTATTATCGGCTACCTTTAACCTTGATTCTTGTTGTAACATCTTACTTAGCTCTTTCTAATATTTCTACAAGTCTCCAGCACTTTGATTTACTCAAAGGTCGAGTTTCCATGATTTTAACGGTATCACCGATGTTGCAATCGTTTGTGTCGTCGTGTGCAACATATTTTTTGGTCTTAAGTACGAACTTCCCATACATCGGGTGTTTTACTCGTTTAACTTCAGAAACAACAATAGATTTCTCCATTTTGTTACTGGTTACAACACCAATTCTTTCTTTTCTTAGATTTCTATTTTCCATTTTCTACTAAGCTTTCTTGTTCTCTTTCGGTTATAGCAGTAAGGAGACGGGCCACGACTTTGCGTGCGGCTCTAAGCTGCAATGGATTCTCTAGTGGAGTAATGGCATGTGCCATACGCATATCAGTCAATTGTTTTTGACTCTCTGCTAGCTTATCTCTTAAGTCCTCTAAAGAAAGGTTTTTTATTTCAGATTGTTTCATAATGCTTTCGCTGTTTTAAGCTTGAAAATCTCGAGCAACGATATATTTAGTTTTTACAGGCAATTTTTGTGCTGCAAGACGTAATGCTTCTTTTGCTACATCGTGAGGTACTCCCGATATTTCAAATAAAATACGTCCTGGTTTAACAACAGCAACGAAATATTCTGGTGCCCCTTTACCTTTACCCATACGTACTTCTAATGGCTTTTTAGTAATTGGCTTATCCGGAAATATTTTTATCCATAGCTGACCTTCACGTTTCATATAACGAGTTGCAGCAATACGTGCAGCTTCGATTTGACGAGAAGTTATAAATTTCGCATCAAGTGACTTGATACCAAACATTCCATTTGAAAGCTGACTTCCTCTTTGCGCTAGACCTTTCATACGGCCTTTCTGTGCTTTACGGAATTTTGTTCTTTTAGGTTGTAACATGATTACCTACTTAATTACTTATTCAATTATTTTCTGCGTCGTTGACGTGAATTATTATTCTTTGCACCTCCTGGTGAATTCGTCTTTTTAGACATTCCAACTAAGGGTGAAAGCTCACGCTTTCCGTATACCTCACCTTTCATGATCCAAACTTTAATCCCTAATCTACCGTATGTTGTATGTGCTTCAACAAGTGCATAATCAATATCAGCTCTAAAGGTAGATAATGGAATTCGACCGTCTTTGTAAGTTTCAGAACGTGCCATCTCCGCACCGTTTAAACGACCAGAGATTTGAACTTTAATTCCTTCAGAATTCATACGCATCGCAGCTGCAATAGCCATCTTAATCGCTCTTCTGTAAGAAATACGACCTTCGATTTGACGAGCAATACTTGCTCCTACTAAACGTGCATCTAATTCTGGACGTTTGATTTCAAAGATGTTGATTTGAATTTCCTTAGAGGTAATTTTCTTCAACTCTTCTTTCAATTTATCAACTTCTTGTCCGGCTTTACCGATAATAATTCCTGGACGAGCAGTAGTGATTGTTACCGTGATTAATTTAAGCGTACGCTCAATAATTACGTTTGAAACACTAGCCTTAGCTAAACGTGCATGAATATATTTACGGATCTTATAATCTTCAGCGATTTTATCGCCGTAGTCATTTCCTCCATACCAGTTTGAGTCCCATCCACGGATGATTCCTAAACGTATTCCTATTGGGTTAGTTTTTTGTCCCATATTAGTTGTCTAAATTGTTTGATCCTAAAACTAAAGTCACATGATTCGAACGTTTACGAATTCGATGTGCTCTTCCTTGTGGTGCTGGACGTAGTCGTTTTAACATACTTCCTCCGTCTACACGAATTTCCTTTACAAAAAGAGCTGCTTTTTCTATATCTCCGTCCTCATTCTTAGCTTGCCAGTTTGCAAGAGCAGAAAGTAAAAGTTTCTCTAATCTACGAGAAGCTTCTTTTGGATTAAATTTTAAAATAGCAAGTGCTTTGTTAACTTCTTCTCCTCTTACTAAATCTGCAACTAGTCGCATTTTACGAGGTGATGTTGGACAGTTATTTAGTTTAGCAAAAGCAAGCGATTTTTTCGCTTCTTTAATAGCTTCTGCTGCTAGTCTTTTACGATTTCCCATGAGCTATTATTTTTTACCTTTATTTTTGGCTCCACCATGTCCACGATACGATCGTGTTGGTGAAAATTCGCCAAGTTTATGTCCTACCATATTCTCTGTAACATATACAGGAATAAATTGTCTTCCGTTGTGTACTGCAATTGTTTGTCCCACGAAATCAGGAGTAATTAAAGAGGCACGAGACCATGTTTTAATAACTGACTTACTGTTTGACTCTACATTAGCCACTACCTTTTTTTCAAGGCTGTGGTGTACAAAGGGTCCTTTTTTTAATGAACGTCCCATAGTTGTTTATTTTTTTCTACGTTCGATAATAAATTTACTACTCGCTTTTGTCTTGGAACGCGTACGGAATCCTTTAGCAGGCACTCCATTACGGTTACGTGGGTGTCCTCCAGATGCACGGCCTTCACCACCACCCATTGGGTGATCGACAGGGTTCATTGCAACAGGACGTGTACGTGGACGTCTTCCTAACCAACGAGAACGACCGGCTTTACCTGAAACAAGTAATTGATGATCTGAGTTCGATACAGCTCCAATTGTAGCCATACAGGTTACTAAGATTAAACGTGTTTCTCCGGACGGTAATTTAACCGTTGCGTATTTTCCATCACGTGCCATTAACTGAGCAAAAGATCCTGCACTTCGTGCAATACTAGCTCCAGCTTCTGGACGTAATTCTATACAAGAGATAATTGTTCCTAATGGTATAGCAGATAATGGAAGTGCATTTCCTACTTCTGGAGAGGCTGACGCTCCAGAGGAAACTTCTTGTCCTACCTGTAAACCATTTTGAGCGATGATGTATCGCTTCTCCCCGTCTTTGTATTGCACAAGTGCAATAAATGAAGTACGGTTTGGATCGTATTCAATCGACAATACTTCTGCAGTAACATCAAATTTGTTACGTTTGAAATCGATGATACGATATCTTCTCTTGTGACCTCCACCAACATGGCGCATGGTCATTTTTCCTGTGTTGTTTCTTCCACCACTACGCTTCTTCGGAGCCAACAAACTCTTCTCCGGCTTATCAGTAGTAATTGCGTCAAATCCATTTACTACTCTAAAACGCTGCGCGGGTGTTATCGGTTTTAATTTTCTAACTGACATGTGACGCTGTTAAAGATTACTATAAAAATCAATAGCATCCCCATCGGCAACCTGAATGATTGCTTTTTTGGTGCTATTCGTTTTTCCTTTTTGAAGACCTGTTTTGGTGTAACGTGTTTTACGCTCAGCACCATATCTTAAGGTTCTTACTTTTTCTACAGAAACTCCATAAGTTGCTTCTACTGCTTTCTTGATCTCTACTTTGTTAGAAGTGGTTGAAACAAGAAAAGTATAGCAATTGTTCATTTCGCTATCTGCTGTTGCTTTCTCGGTAATGATAGGCTTGATTAAAATACTCATAACGCTATGCTTTGTTCAAAAGGGTTTCTATTCCGGCAACTGCACTTTCAAATAAAACCAAACTGTTTGTATTGACTATTTTGTAAGTGTTTAATTCTGAGCTTGTTACGGCTTGAGAATGTTTTATATTGCGCGATGACAAATATACATTTTTATTTGGCTCAGCCAACACTACAACAGACTTTTTGTTTTCAAGTCCTAAAGACTTTAAAACATTAAGATAATTTGCAGTTTTTGGAGTGTCAAATTGAAAGTCTTCTAAAACGATAATTGCGTTCTCTTGAGCTTTAATTGTTAAAGCAGATTTACGCGCTAAACGCTTAACTTTCTTATTTACTTTTTGGCTATAATCACGAACACGTGGACCAAAAACACGACCTCCACCTCTAAAAAGTGGATTTTTTATAGACCCTGCACGAGCTGTACCGGTTCCTTTTTGTTTTTTAATCTTACGTGTACTTCCTTTGATTTCACCACGTTCTTTGGCTTTATGAGTACCTTGACGTTTGTTTGCAAGATGTGATTTTACATCTAAATAAACAGCGTGCGTGTTAGGCTCAATACCGAAAACAGCTTCTGAAAGTTTAACTTTCCTTCCTGTTTTTTTTCCTTGAATGTCTACTACAGCTACTTCCATTATTTCTCAACGATTACATAAGCGTTTTTGTGACCAGGAACTGCTCCTTTAACAACAAGTAGGTTCTTTTCAGCAACTACTTTTAACACTTTTAAGTTCTGTACTTTTACTTTGTCAGTTCCCATTTGACCTGCCATACGCATTCCTTTGAATACACGTGCAGGATAAGAAGCTGCTCCAATCGATCCCGGTGCACGTAGACGGTTGTGCTGACCGTGGGTCGCTTGACCTACTCCAGCAAAACCATGACGCTTTACAACCCCTTGGAAACCTTTTCCTTTAGATGTTCCTGATACATCAACAAACTCACCTTCTTTAAAAAGCTCAACTGTTAATGTGTCTCCTAATTTGTACTCTTCTTCAAAATCTTGGAATTCAACGACTTTCTTTTTAGGTACAGTGTTGGCCTTTTTGAAGTGCCCAAGAGCAGCGTTAGTTGCTCTCTTTTCTGCCTTGTCATCGAAACCAAGTTGAAGCGCGCTATACCCGTCAACCTCTTCGGTTCTGACTTGGGTAACCACGCATGGTCCTAGCTCAATTACCGTACAAGGAATATTTTTCCCTTGCTCGTCAAAGAGGCTGGTCATACCGATTTTTTTTCCTATTAACCCAGACATATTGATTATTTAATTAATTAATTATTTATTTTTTACTCGTAGTAATTACTTGTACTTAAACTTTGATCTCTACTTCTACTCCACTTGGCAATTCAAGCTTCATTAAAGCATCAATTGTTTTAGAAGACGAACTGTAGATGTCCAATAAACGCTTGTAAGAACACAATTGAAATTGCTCTCTTGACTTCTTATTAACGTGAGGTGAACGTAATACAGTAAAGATTTTTTTGTGTGTTGGTAATGGAATAGGACCCGTTACTACAGCACCTGTAGTTTTTACTGTTTTTACAATTTTATCAGCAGATTTGTCTACTAAGTTGTAATCGTAAGATTTTAATTTAATTCTAATTTTTTGACTCATCGTACTAATGATTTAAGATTTTTGACCGTTAACCTCTGCAATTACCTCTTGCGAGATGTTAGCTGGAGTTGCTTCGTAATGTGAAAATTCCATAGTAGAAGTTGCTCTACCTGATGAAAGTGTTCTTAATGAGGTTACATAACCGAACATTTCTGAAAGTGGCACTAAAGCTTTTACAACTTTAGAACCTGCACGATCATCCATGGCATTTACTTGTCCACGACGTTTGTTAAGGTCTCCTACAATATCTCCCATGTTTTCTTCAGGAGTCAATACTTCAACTTTCATGATCGGCTCCATTATTACAGCTTTCGCTGCTTTTGCTGAAGCTTTAAAGCCCATTTTAGCTGCTAATTCAAAGGATAGTGAATCTGAATCCACTGGGTGGAATGATCCATCCTTTAAAGTAATTTTCATTGCATCAACTTCGAATCCAGCTAAAGGTCCATTTAACATGGAATCTTTAAATCCTTTTTCAACTGCTGGTACATATTCTTTGGGAACGTTACCCCCTTTGATTAAGTTGATAAATTCAAGTCCAGTTTTACCTTCTTCTGCAGGCTCAATTGTAAATACAATATCTGCGAATTTACCACGTCCACCAGATTGCTTCTTATAAACCTCACGGTGTTCTGCTGAAGCAGTAAGTGCTTCTTTGTATTCTACTTGTGGCTGACCTTGGTTAACCTCTACTTTAAATTCTCTTCTTAAACGGTCCACGATAATATCTAAGTGAAGCTCTCCCATTCCAGAAATAATAGTTTGGCCAGAAGCCTCATCTGTTTTTACTTGGAAGGTAGGATCTTCTTCGGCTAGCTTTCCTAGAGCCATACCTAACTTATCTACATCTGCTTTTGTTTTTGGTTCAACAGCAATACCGATTACTGGATCTGGAAAGTCCATAGATTCCAAAATAATTGGGCTCTTTTCTGCTGATAAAGTATCTCCAGTTTTGATGGATTTAAATCCAACTGCTGCTCCAATATCTCCTGCTTCGATATAATCGATAGAGTTTTGTTTATTTGAGTGCATCTGGTAAATACGTGAAATACGTTCTTTTTTACCGGAACGGTTGTTCAATACATAAGAACCTGCATCTAAACGACCAGAGTATGCACGGAAGAAAGCTAAACGTCCTACGAAAGGATCTGTAGCAATCTTAAATGCTAGTGCTGCAAACGGTTCGCTTACAGATGGTTTTCTTATAATTTCAACTCCAGTTGATGGATCAGTACCTGTAATCCCTTCTTTATCTTCTGGTGAAGGTAAATAGCGACATACAGAGTCTAATAAAAATTGAACTCCTTTGTTTTTAAAGGCAGATCCACAAACCATAGGAATAATAGACATATCCATTACTGCTGCTCTCAATGCTGCGTGCACTTCGTCTTCAGTAATTGAATCTTCATCTTCCATGAATTTTTCAAGAAGGTTCTCGTCATAACCAGCAACTTCTTCAATAAGAAGTGCTCGGTATTTTCTTGCCTCTTCTTTCATATCGTCTGGAATCTCCACTACGTCAAACGTAGAACCAAAGTTATCATCGTGCCAAACAATTGCACGGTTTTTAACTAGGTCAACAATACCTCTGAAGTCTTCTTCGTCACCAATGTTAAGTACAATTGGCACTGCGTTAGACTTCAACATTTCTTTTACTTGGGTACAAACACCAAGGAAATTTGAACCTTGACGGTCCATTTTGTTTACGAATCCAATACGAGGCACTTTGTAGTTATCTGCTAATCTCCAGTTTGTTTCAGATTGTGGCTCAACACCATCAACTGCTGAAAACAAGAAAACCAACCCATCGAGTACACGAAGAGAACGGTTAACCTCCACGGTAAAATCAACGTGGCCGGGAGTATCAATAATATTAAAGTGGTATGGTTTTGTATCGTTTAAGGACTTACCTTGTTCCGTAGGGAAGTTCCATGTACAAGTTGTAGCAGCAGAGGTAATGGTAATACCACGCTCTTGCTCTTGCTCCATCCAGTCCATAGTAGCTGCACCATCGTGCACTTCTCCAATTTTATGACTTACACCTGTGTAAAATAATACACGTTCTGTAGTCGTGGTCTTTCCTGCGTCAATGTGAGCAGCAATCCCAATATTTCTTGTAAATTTTAAATCTCTTGCCATGATAAATGTATCAGTAGTTGTTGTTTACGTTTAGAATCTAAAATGTGAAAAGGCTTTGTTTGCTTCTGCCATCTTGTGCGTATCTAAACGCTTCTTAACAGCAGCACCTTCTTCTTTAGAAGCTGCAAGTACCTCATTCGCTAAACGCAAAGCCATAGTTTTTTCGTTACGCTTACGAGCGTAAGAAATCATCCATTTCATTGCAAGTGATACCTTTCGGTCTGGACGAATTTGCATTGGAATTTGGAAGGTTGCTCCACCAACACGACGGCTACGTACTTCTACGTGAGGCATCACATTGGAAAGTGCTTCTTTCCATATTTCTAATGGGGTTTTTTCTTCGTCTTGGTTACGTTCCTCTACGATCGCCATAGCGTCGTAAAAAATTCGGAAAGCAACTGATTTTTTTCCGTCCCACATGATCATGTTCACAAAACGCGTAACCAATTGGTCATTAAATTTTGGATCCGGTAGTAATGGACGTTTTTTTGCTTGTCTTTTTCTCATAATTGATGCTTAAAGAGTTGATGTTTTTTTACTTCTTTGGTCGTTTTGCTCCGTATTTAGATCTTCTTTGAAGACGGCCTTCTACTCCGGCTGTATCCAATGCTCCTCTTACGATGTGATAACGAACACCTGGTAAATCTTTAACTCTTCCGCCACGTACCAATACTATCGAGTGCTCTTGGAGGTTATGTCCTTCTCCAGGGATGTATGCATTGACTTCTTTACCATTGGTCAAACGAACACGTGCTACTTTACGCATTGCTGAATTTGGTTTTTTAGGAGTCGTAGTGTAAACACGAGTGCATACTCCTCTTCTTTGTGGACACGAATCCAAAGCAGCCGATTTACTCTTCTTGGTAATGGTGACTCTTCCTTTTCGTACTAATTGTGCAATAGTTGGCATATATATTTTTATATTATTCCCTTTTTAAAGGGCTGCAAATGTAAGAATCTTTTTTTAGGATTCAAACTGATTTAACCTAAAAAATAAAGGTTTAGGATTTTTTTATTAACAATTAGAAAAAACTTGAATTAAATAAAGGGAAACTTATTCCTTATCTCTCACAAAAAAATTGGATTTAAATTCCAAGAAAAACAATCCGTATACACTACCTCTCTTTTCATTAAAATAGCTGCTCTTTTTATGGAAAAATTAACTTTTAAAAAGTATAAAAACTCAATAATTAATATAATGAATAATTAATGCTTAAAATGACCCTTAAAAACTGAAAATCATAGGATATACGAATAATTTAGACAGGTTATTAGTTTGGTTTTAACATAATATTGTGACTTTTCACAACAAATTAAAATCAAATTAAATCAGAAACTTTATTTCTTTTTATCCCTTATTGGGATGTTTACGTTTTCCGTAGGGAATGCGCAACAAAAGACTGTATCGGGAACGGTACTCGATGATCTTGGAGGGCCTCTTCCAGGGGCTACCATTTTAGTAGACGGAACAACCCGGGGGTCTACCTCCGATTTTGACGGAAATTATAGTATTGAAGCTTCTCTAGGGGATGTGCTTATAGTTAGCTATATTGGTTATTCTGACCAACGCATCGTAATTGGAAGCCAAGATAGTTACAGGGTAACACTTGTAACTGATAATGAGTTAGATGAAGTTGTTGTAACTACTGCATTGGGCATAACAAGAACCAAAAAAAGTCTTGGATATGCAACCCAAACAGCTGGTGGAAGTGATATCTCAGATGTGAAAGCAACTAACATCTTTGATGCATTATCTGGAGAAGTTGCAGGGTTAGATATTAAATCTTCAGGAACTCTAGGAGGAAGTACAAACATAATTATACGTGGATCTTCATCTGTTACTGGAAATAACCAAGCTCTTATAATAATTGATGGCACACGCTTAATAAATTCTACTGGGAATACGAATAATCAAACTAAAGGAAGAGGTGGATATGATTACGGAAATGCTGCATCTGACATTAATCCTGACGATATTGCGACTATGTCTGTTTTAAAAGGTGGAGCTGCAACAGCATTATACGGATCAAGAGCTTCAAACGGAGCTATAATTATTACAACTAAAAAAGGACGTAAAGGAACAAAAGGTTCGGGAATATCAATATCTTCATCTGTTATGGTAGGTTCTGCTGATAGCTGCTAGCAGCTCAATTGGTGGAGATTTACAAACTACAAAAATATTTTGGGATGTAAACTAAACCAGTTACCAACTAAATTTTATAAAACCACCCATAAAGGGTGGTTTTTTTATACAATCCCCCCAACAGCTTCAAATTGGTTTTCTTCAAACGGATTCAGCGCGTTGACCAGCTGGAAAGAAATAAAATCTGAAAGGTCATTAACATGAATCTGCATGGGTATTACTCGTTGTTGGTCAATTAAAAACTCCCTTTGAACCCCTTCAAAAAGAGGCTTTTCTGGAGTAACCCACTTAGTTCCGTCAAATAATAAAATATTACAATAAGAAGTATCGGTTAAAAACCCGTTTTTGGTTAGCAAAACGTCATCACAGTCCCCTCGAAGTTTATAGGCGTTATCAAGACCCGATCGGTCGGTAAACTTATGATCGTAAGAATAAGAATCGATTTCTATTAGTTTTAAACATTCTATCTTTCTTGAGGTATAAGGAAGTAATTCAAAAGTAAACCGGTCTTTATTATATAAGAAGCGTAATTTATATGATCTTTCTTTAGGCAATTCTGGAATCATGGAGTTTAACTGCCAAGCACACTTTTTCTTAAACATATAAAGATAGGAACGCTCTAAGCGTTTTTGATGGTATTGGAGCAAATGAACGTTACCTCCTTCAACTCGAATAGACTCAAACAGTGGGTACATATATTTTATCTAAAAGTTCTTGAAACTCTTCCTTACAATTGCTTTGAGCTGTAATTCCTCCTCCACTCCTGTAAAAAAAAGAGTCGTCTTTTTTCTCTAAAAACCGAATGGCTACAGCGCTGTCCAGATTGGTACCGTCAAAGAAACCATAAATACCGGTATAATAACCTCGTTCGCCATCTTCAACAGATTTAATAATTTCCAAGGTCTTTTTTTTAGGAGCTCCAGAAATAGAACCTGCCGGGAGCATGTCCCACAAAAGGCTCCCCAGATTATTCTTCCAATCGGACTTAAGAACGCCTTCAATTTCTGAACTAACTTGAAGCAGGGTTTCATCTTCGGTTTGTATCTGATCTATATAACGAAAGCGATTCACACGAACTTCTTTAGCATAAGTAGACAAGTCGTTTCTTATTAGATCGACAATTGTAGCGTGTTCAGCGATTTCCTTTGGATTGCTCAATACTTTTTCTTGAGCATTTATAACTGAAGAGGAAATTGTTCCTTTCATTGGGTAAGAAAAAATTTTACCATCAATTATTTTAACAAAACACTCGGGGGAGTAACTAACGAAATCGTCTTTGTATAGTAATTTATAAGGACTGATCGATTGGTAGAAAAGATCTTTTAAATTTCCGTCAAAATCAACTTCTGTGGGAAAAGTTAAGTTAACAAGGTAACTGTCTCCTCTAAAAAGATGCTCCTGAACTTTTTTAAATGCTTTTTCGTACCGTGCAGCTTTGGGTTTTTTAAGATTTAAATTCAGGTTACATTCATCCACCGCTTCTTGATTAACATTAGATGTATCTTTAATAGCGAATAAAACTCCTTGTTCTTTAGCTTCCTCCAAAGAAAAAACCACAGGTTTTTTCTTTTCAAAATCAATCAAAAAGAAAAAGGGTTGATTTGAAGAAGAAAAATAATTTACCCTATTAATGAAGTCTATTGTAGTCATAGAATAACATGAAATCTTTTACAAAGATAATCGAACTTAATAGGAACCACATTTAAAGTATTCAATTAATTTACAATTATTCAAAATCATTTCTAAACAAAAATTAATAATTTAAAAAATGTTAAAATTTTGATAAAATTAGAAGTTTACGAGTAATAAAATATGGTTAAATAAGACCAAAATACCCTTAAAATTGGGCAATAATACAGATCCAAAATTTATCTAAACTCAACAATAACAAGGGTTTTGTTTAATAATTTAAATTTAAAGTGAAACAATTAGGTGGTATTCTTAATATTTCATATTTTCGTTAACAAATTATTAACTATATATATTAATATGAAAAAACTATTACTATTAACGTCTGCAATGATGCTTGTAGCATTCAGTGCATTGGCGCAAAAAACAGTAACAGGTGTTGTAACAGATGACAGTGGTCTTCCACTTCCTGGTGCATCTGTTGTAGAGCAAGGTACCACTAATGGTGTCAGTACTGATTTTGATGGAAACTACTCTATCGAAGTTTCAGAAGGAGCTGTACTTGAGATCAGCTTCATGGGCTATCAAACTTCATCTCAAACAGTAGGGTCATCAGATTCTATCAGTGTTTCACTTGAAGCTGACAATGAACTAGATGAGGTTATTGTTTCTGGGGTTGCAGATGCAACTTCTAGAAAGAAACTTTCTGTAACAGTAGCTTCTGTAAATGCGGATGATATTGAAGCAGTACCTGCTAGTTCTGCATCTGGAGCTTTAATGGGGAAAGTAGCTGGGGTTACAATTACTAATCTTGGACGTCCTGGAGCTGGAGCAACTATCGTATTGAGAGGTGCTACTAACTTCTATGGATCTCAAGAGCCTTTAGTTATTCTTGACGGTGTATTTGTAGAAGGTGGTCTTGGTGACATCAACGTTGATGACATTGCATCTTTTGAGATCGTTAAAGGAGCATCTGCTTCTTCTCTTTATGGTTCTCGTGCAGGTAACGGGGTTATCGTAATTACTTCTAAAAGAGGTAAGATTGGTAAAACTGAAATCACATACAGAACTGAGACTGGATTTAATGAAATCACAAACTTCATTAAAACTAACCAATCTCACGCATGGGAGTTAGCTGATGACTGGCAACAGTATCAAGGGCAATACACGAAATTAGCTGGGATGATTTACCCAGAGAACTTCCAAAGTGTATACGCTGCTGCAGGGGATCAATATGTAGGTGGAGCTAGAACTCTTTCTGCTGACGGTTACTCAGATAATCCTTTTGGAGTTTATAATGACTTCCAAAGCTTATTCTTTAAAAAAGGTATGAACACTACGAACTACGTTTCTGTTAGTTCTGGTGACGAGAAAACTTCAACTTTATTCTCTTTCGAAAACTATACTAACGAAGGGGTACTAAACGAAACTGAAGGATATAAAAGAACAAGTATTCGTGCAAACATTGATTACAACATCAATGAAAAACTAACGTTTTCTGCATCGAATGCATTCATTCAAATTAGAGACTACGCTCCAGGTATTGGTTCAGAAGGGTACAGAACTGTAAGTCGTTTAAGTCCTGATGCTAATCTTACGTTAGACAATCCTGATGGTCAGCCTTACTGGTATAATCCTGATCCACACGAAAGTGAGATTGATAACCCACTTTATCAATTAGCTACACCTGATCGTTTAGCTAAGCAATCTCGTTTCTTAGGAGGTTATAACTTACGTTACAACATTTCACCAGTATTAACTGCTGAATTAGAGTACTCTTTTGAAAGTGATAACTACAGATATAGTAGCCACAATCCTTACAGTACATACATTACAACTGGTGATCCTGTAGGATTTGGATATAGTAAAGGTAGCTTGTACAAAAACAACTACTACCAATTATCTCAAAAGGCTCAAGCTACTCTTAACTACAGACAAGAGTTTGGTGACTTTGACGTAAAAGCAAAATTAAGTTACTTAGCGGAAGATAATTCTTACGAACAATTTAGTGCTAGTGGTAACGATTACCTTTACTCCGGTCTTCCTTCTTTAGACAACTTTGATGGTGAAGATGTAACTGCTAATTCTGACGTTACTGTAGTACGTGCACAGAACATGTTCTTCATTGCAGGTGTTACTTACAAAGAAAAATACATCATGGATGCTCTAGTACGTCGTGATGGTTCTTCTTTATTCGGTGTTAACGAAAAATGGAACAACTACTCTCGTATTTCTGCTGCATGGCGTATATCTGAGGACATAACGATCCCTGGAGTACAAGAAATGAAAGTTAATGTAGCGTACGGTACTTCGGGTCAACGTCCTGGATTTAACTGGCAATATGAGCAAACTGCTCTAAGCGGTGGAACATTAAGCTCGAACCGATTAAAAGGTAACCCAGACTTAAAGCCATCTTTATCTGCTGAAACAGAAATTGGACTTAACGTAAGTTTCCTTGATCGTTTCACTTTAGAAGCAGCTTACTCTGATGCAGAAACTTCTGATCAGTTTATGCTTGTTGGATTGTTCTCTCCTGCAAATGCTGGAAAAAACAGACAATG
Source organism: Candidatus Arcticimaribacter forsetii (assembly GCF_910589745.1). Lineage (GTDB taxonomy): Bacteria > Bacteroidota > Bacteroidia > Flavobacteriales > Flavobacteriaceae > Arcticimaribacter > Arcticimaribacter forsetii. Next base: position 701,337 of record NZ_OU342399.1, on the reverse strand, counting down.
GCAAAATGTTGGTGATCTTCAAGCAACAACTATTGAAGCAACTATAAAAGCTAACGTTTTGAATACTGAAAACATGCGTTGGGATGTTGGTGTAAACTACGCTAGCACTACAAACCAAATCAATGCTCTTAACGCTCCACAACAACAAGTTGGTTCTGATGCATTATTCTTACTTAAAGAAGGTATTGAATTTGGAACGATGTGGGGTAGATCTTTTGTTTATAACCTAGCAGATATGGCTGCACAACTTCCTGATGGTCGTACAATTAGTGAATACGAAGTTAACGCTGATGGTGTTGTTGTTGAATCTGCACTTGTAGGTACTGTTGACGAAGCTGCTATCACTAAAGTTGATGAAGATGGTGTTGCTGTTTTTGAGGAAATTGGAAATCAAAATGCTGATTTTAGAGTTGGAATTACTTCTAACTTCTCATATAAAAATATAGATTTCTATATGTTATGGGATTGGAAATCTGGAGGAGACATCTACAATCGTAATGCGCAGTGGAATACTATTTCATCTCGTAATGCAATCGTAGATCAGGCTGGGAAACCAGAGAATGAGAAAAAGACACAAAACTATTATGGGTCTTTATATGACGTAAACAGAGCTAACAAGTTTTGGGTAGAAGATGGTTCGTTTGTTAAATTAAGAGAGGTTAGTGTTTCCTATAACTTCGACAGAGAAATGCTTGCTAGAACTAAGTTCATCAAGGATGCTAAGTTGAGCCTTATCGGAAGAAATCTTTTAACATTTACAGATTACCAAGGATGGGATCCTGAAGTAACCAACTACAGTAGTGATACGCAACAGTATTTCTCAGTTGATTACGGAGTTTACCCTACTCAAACTTCTTACTCATTATCACTAAAATTAAAATTTTAATCTATGAAAAGTTTATTTAAAAATTTAGTTTATGTTTCATTTATGTTCCTAGCTGTAGTAAGCTGTGATTCATTTGAAACAGAACTAGAGGTTGAAAACCTCGAAAACCCGAATGACAACATCCTTACAAGTGACCCGGTTGCTTTAGAAGCGACTGCGGCAGGATTGTTCAATGCTATTTATATGACAACTTCTAACTACTATGGTCCAGGTATGGCATTGAACACAATGGCTGATGCTTCTTCTTGTTCTTGGGGTAACGTTGGAATGCGTGACCTTTCAAGTGAACCACGTGTAGCTTGGAACAATGGGGTTGCTTATGGTAACCAATTCATTACTAATGACTTTTTTAATGCACTATATTCTAGTCTTTCAGATGCGAATACACTTGCATTAGCTGTTTCTAATGGTACTGACTTTGGAGACAATACTAACCTAATTGATGCAATGGCTAAATTTGGTCAAGCATTAACAATCGGATACAACGCTCTTATTTTTGATAAAGTTTGGTTATCTGACGAAACTGGTGTTGTTGGTGATGACGCTGCTGGTTATGCTGCTGCAATGGATTTTGCATTGGCTAAATTAGATCAAGCAATTGCAATCGCAAATTCAAACAGTTTTACTGTTCCAGATAGCTGGTTAAACGGTGGTGGAGACATGTCAAGTGCTGCATTTGCTAAAATTATGAGCAGCTACGGAGCTCGTTTATTAGTTGGTAATGCTCGTAACAGCTCTGAAAGAGCTGGAACAGACTGGGCAAGAGTTAAATCTTACGCTCAAGGAGGTATTACTACTGATTATGATATTTATCATGATGATACCGTATGGTATGACTATTTCAAAACGTACTTAGTTTACCCAGGATGGGCTAGAATTGATCTACGTGTTATTCACGCAATGGATCCAAGTTACCCTGACTACTGGCCAGCTGGTACTACTATTCTTGACCCAGCAACTTCTGCTGATGCAAGATTAGAGTCTGACTATGAATACCTTGCAGGTCAAAACTTCAGACCAGAGCGTGGTGAATATCACTACTCTTCTTACCGTTACGGTCGTTACAATACATACATCAGTGAGTGGACTGTTCCAACTGTTGAGCTACCTGTAGCTGAAACAGAAATGTACTTAGCTGAAGCTGAGCACAGATTAGGAAACAACGCTGCTGCTGCTGCAATAATTAACGCGGGTACAAGAACTACACGTGGTCAACTTGCTCCTGTTGGAACTGGTGCTGCTGAAGTACTTGCTGCTATTCGTTACGAAAGATTAGTTGAAATGCCACTTGCTTCAATGGGAATTTCTTTCTTTGAAATGAGAGGTTTTGACAATCTTCAAGCTGGAACTTTATTACATTTCCCTGTTCCTGGGAAAGCTTTAGAGTCTATCCCTGCAGACAACTATACATTTGGTGGTACTCAAGGTACTCCTGGTGTTGACGTATCTAATGGAGGTTGGAGATAATATTTTGAAACTACTATAAATTAACCCGCCAAGTTGGCGGGTTTTTTTTTACCCCAATATTTCTTTTACAAAACATAGGAAACAACTAGCTTTGAAAAAATTTAAAAATGGATAAACAAGAAATCTTCGGCGTACGCGCTATAATAGAATGTATAGAAGCAAACCAAAATCTTGAAAAAGTGTATTTGCTAAAAGATCAAAGAAGTCCCTTGTTTAAACAGTTAGAAAATTTACTTCGAGAAAAAAAAGTTGCTCACAGCTATGTTCCTATAGAAAGACTTGACCGTTTTTCTAATAAAAATCATCAAGGAGCTGTAGCAACCATCTCCCCTATCTCGTATGCAAATCTTGAAACTTTAATCGAAGAAGTATTAGCGGTTAACAATACTCCTATTTTTCTTTTATTAGATAATATCACAGACACCCGAAATTTGGGCGCAATTATAAGAAGCGCTTCAGCAACTGGAGTTTCTGGAATTATATTACCACAAACTGGAAGTGCTCGTATCAACTCAGATACAATTAAAACCTCAGCGGGAGCATTATTTACTGTGCCCATTGCTAAGGTGGATCACCTAAAGGACGCAATTTACCTTTTACAAGCGCACGACATAGCACCTGTAGCTATTACAGAAAAGGCAGCCGATACCGTTTATGAAAAAGACTTGCAAAAACCTGTAGCACTTATCATGGGATCTGAAGAGCGTGGAATTTCCAGAGGTATTTTAAATATTGTAAATGAAAAGGCTAAACTCCCGATGGAAGGAGCTATAGCTTCTTTAAATGTTGCCGTTGCTTGCGGAACTGTTCTTTATGAAATAATCCGACAACGAAAATTCTCTTAAGTTGATTATATTAGTGCTATGATAGCACCCTTAGCAGAACGCATGAGACCGCATACTATTGAAGAGTATGCAGGACAACAACATTTAGTTGGTGCTCAAGGTGCATTACGTCCTATTCTTAAAACAGGGCAACTACCTTCTTTAATCTTTTGGGGACCTCCAGGGACCGGAAAAACAACTTTAGCCATGTTGATGTCTAAAATTATTGACCGCCCATTCTACAGTCTCTCTGCTATAAATTCTGGCGTAAAAGAAGTTCGTGATATAATTGAAAAAGCGAAAAACAGCGGTGGCCTTTTTACACAAAAAGGACCTCTCCTTTTTATTGACGAAATACATAGATTTAGTAAATCGCAACAAGATTCGCTTCTTGGAGCGGTTGAAAAGGGATTTGTAACGCTAATAGGAGCAACTACAGAAAACCCAAGTTTTGAAGTAATAAAGGCCTTGTTATCGCGATGCCAAGTATACACTCTTAAACCTCTTTTAAAAGAAGATTTACAAGAACTTCTTAAAAGAGCATTAGAGAAAGATGAAATTCTAAAACAAAAAAAAGTAACCCTAGTTGAAGATCAGGCCCTATTAAAACTATCGGGTGGTGACGCACGTAAAATGTTATCTTTATTAGAATTGGTTGTAATGAGCCAAGAAGGAAAAGAGATTGATATTACGGATGAAATTGTCCTTGAAAAAGCACAAACCAAAACTGTTTTATTTGATAAAAATGGGGATCAACACTACGATATAATCTCTGCTTTTATTAAATCTATTCGGGGCAGTGACCCAAATGCTGCTGTTTATTGGTTAGCTCGGTTAATAGAAGGAGGTGAAGATGTTAAATTCATTGCAAGAAGATTATTAATCTTAGCTTCTGAAGATATTGGCAACGCAAATCCAACCGCTCTTGTGCTTGCAAATAATACATTTCAGGCCGTAACTGCTATTGGATATCCAGAAGCAAGAATAATCCTTTCTCAATGTGTAATTTACTTGGCTACTAGTCCTAAAAGTAATGCAAGTTATTTAGCAATTTCAAAAGCTCAAGAAATAGTAAATGAACATGGTAGTTTGCAAGTTCCTCTTCCCTTAAGAAATGCTGCCAGTTCCCTTATGAAAGATTTAGATTACGGGAAAGGATATCAATACGCTCATGATTACAATTTAAATTTTGTTAATCAAGAATTTTTACCGGAAGAACTGAGCAATACCAGAATATTTGAACCCGGCCAAAACAGCAAAGAAAATGCAATTCGTTCTTTTTTAAAGGAGCGTTGGGAGGATAAATATGGATATTAATGTTTCTTCCAGAAAAATGGGGTAAATAGAATTAGAACTGTAAACAGCTCTAATCTTCCCAATAGCATTAAAAAAGAAGCCCACCATTTTCCTAAAAGAGGTAGATCGCTATAAGAAAAAGCGGGTCCATAACTTCCTAATGCGGGACCAACATTCCCTAAACTAGAGGCAGCAACTCCAATAGCTGATTCAAAATCCAAACCGAGAAAGCTGAAAATTAAAGCTCCAATGATGAAAGAAAGCATATACAAAATAAAGAAAGCATATATGTTATGGATTACTTCCTCTTTGAGGATAGAGTTGTTATATCGAGGTTGAATAATTGCATTGGGATGCAAAGCTCGTTTGAATTCCAAAAAACCACTTTTAATCATCAATAAGTGACGCACACCTTTAATTCCTCCTGATGTTGAACCCGCTGAACCTCCCATAAACATCAATCCAAAAAATAGAATGGTAAGAAAAGGAGTCCAGGAAGTGAAATCAGCTGAAACAAAACCGGTTGTAGTTATTACAGCAACTATTTGAAAAAAAGCATGCCTAAAAGAACTTTCAAAGATTCCTAATACCTGAGGGTGCTCAAACGAACTCTTAGTTATATCGACAGTACTATAAAGAATTACAGTAACCAAAAGAGTAACTACAGCTATAAATTTTATAAAAAACTTAAACTCTTGATCCCTCAATATTTTTTGAATTTTACCTGTAAAGGCAAAATAACTTAAAACAAAATTAGTACCTGCAATCAGCATGAAAAAAGTAATAATATACTGAATTACAGGAGTATCATTCCAATAAGCGACACTTGAGTTTTTAGTAGAGAATCCACCTGTAGACACAGTACTCATAGCGTGGTTTATTGCATCAAAAAAACTCATACCAGCCACGGACAGAAGTAAGGTTTCAGCTAAAGTGAAACCTACATATATAAACCACAAACGTTTTGCAGTGTCTGTTATTCTTGGATGAAGTTTATCGCTACTTGGACCTGGAGCTTCTGCTGTAAAAAGCTGCATCCCACCAATCCCTAGCAAGGGTAAAATTGCAATTGCAAGAACAATGATACCCATACCACCGATCCAATGAGTTGTACTTCGCCAAAACAAAATACCTTTTGGCACAGATTCTATGTCGGTTAATATTGAAGAACCGGTTGTAGTATATCCTGACATGGTTTCGAAGAATGCACTTGATACGTCTGGAATTACTCCACTAAATATATATGGAAGCATACCGGAGAGTGACATTAATACCCAGCCAAAACTCACAATGATATATCCTTCTCTTTTTTGAATTTGCTTCGTATGATTTCTAGACAAAAGCATGATGAACAATCCTAAAAATAAAATCAAAAAAGCTGATGATGTTATTTCAACGGTAACTCCATCCTTGGTTACCAAACTAACCAAAGAAGATAATAACATAAACCCACCGTTAAATAGGAGAAGTACCCCCATTAGGTTTGCTATAATTTCTTTATTTATTTTATGCATTCTACAAGAATAAGCTTTCTACTTTTCTAATGGCTCTCGGAAGGCAGCATACGACCACTCGGTCTCCAGCTTCAATGGTATAATCACCTAAGACAATTTTACCGTCACCATTTTTAATAACCCCTCCAATAGTTGCCGATCTTGGGAAATCAATATCACGGATACTTAAACCGTTTACTTTAGAATCAGGTTTTACTATAAATTCTAAAATTTCTGCGTTCATATTAGTAAGTGTTGTCATATCAACAACTTCTCCTCTTCTTATATATCTAAATATGGTATTTGCTGTAAGAAGTTTTTTATTAATCAGCGTGTCAATTCCTACAGAATGAGATAACTGAAAATAATCCATGTTTTCTACTAGAGCAATGGCCTTCTTTACTTTTTTAGATTTTGCCATCAAACAGGACATGATGTTTGTTTCAGAATTTTCTGTTACAGAAATAAAAGCGTCCATTGATTCAATATCTTCTTCATCGAGCAAATCTACACTTCTACCGTCTCCATGAATTACCATAGCATTTGGCAACTGGTCCGCTATATCAAACGCTTTCGCTTTATTTTGCTCTACTATGGTAACTCTAAATTTCTTTTCACACAACTCCCTCGCTGTATTTAGGCCAATTTTACCTCCTCCAAGAATCATAACATTTTTAATTGATTCTTTTGTTTTACCAGTTAGCTTGTATAATTCTTCAACCCCTTCTTTCAGTGTTATAAAATAAACCTGATCATGAGCTTCAAACACAGTATCACCACGAGGTATAATAGTATACTGGGTACCTTTTCGCTGTAATGCAATAGGCATGAAATGCAAATCCGCGAAAATTGTAGCAGCCTCCTTAATTGATTTTCCAACGAAAGGAACAGTAGGACCTAGTGTAGTTCCAATAAGCGTTAAAGCTCCTTCTTCAAATTCATAACTATCGCTAAAAGCAGACTGATCTAACAATTGTTGAATCTCTACCGCTGCTAATTCTTCTGGAGAGAAAAGCTCATCTACTCCCAGGTCAGAAAAACTGACTCCATCGGAGGCATTTATAAACTCTATACTGGATATACGCGCAATTGTTTTCTTGCAGCCCAACTGTTTCGCAAGCGCACAAATCGTAATGTTCGTGGTCTCTTGTGCAGTAACGGATATAAAGAGATCAGAATCTCCAACATTTGCTTCCCTAATTAGAGTTAAAGAGCAAGCATCACCCTTTATAGTTTTAATATCAAGATTATTTTCAGCGTAATTGAGACGCTCTTTATCGGTATCGATAAGAGTAATATCTTGGGATTCGAAAGAAAGGAGTTTAGCAAGATGAAATCCTACTTCTCCAGCCCCTGCGATAATTATTTTCATAGAGTAATATTAAATAAACTCATAGCAAATATACTAATAAGTTTATTGTTCGATTAAAAAACCTTAACTACCGTCTCAAATTATGATTTAATTTAATTCTGAGATAATAAAAACACTAAAATAGTTGATAAAATTTCTTCATTATCTATCTTTGCAACTTATGAAGAAGAGCGTTACACCCTATGCTAACCAGCAAGATTCCAAGAAGAAACAAGTCACTCAAATGTTTGATGGCATTTCGACTAATTACGATTTTTTAAATCGTATGATTTCTCTAGGAATTGATATAAAATGGAGGAAAAGGGTTGTAAAACTTTTAATTGACAAAAAACCAGAAACAATTCTTGATATTGCTACAGGAACTGGAGATTTAGCAATTGCTCTTGTTGAAACTAAAGCTGCTAAAATTGTTGGGTTAGACATTTCGCCAGGCATGTTATCTGTTGGAAAAGATAAAGTCAAAGAGCAGAAACTTGACCATACCATTGAAATGGTTATTGGAGACAGTGAAGCATTAAATTATGAGGATCATACTTTTGACGCGGTAACGGTTGCTTTTGGGGTTAGAAACTTCGAAAATTTAACGGTTGGACTTTCTGAGATATTCAGAGTTTTAAAACCTGGAGGAACGTTAGTTGTTCTTGAAACAGCTGTTCCGACCAAATTCCCCTTCAAACAAGGATATCAATTTCACACTCAAGTAATCGTTCCTTTGATGGGAAAACTATTTACCCGAGATCGTGCAGCGTACAAATACCTCTCTAATTCTGCAGCAGTTTTTCCACACGGAAAAGATTTCAACAATATTTTGGAAAAAACAGGGTTTATAAAGGTAGAAGACAATCCACAAACCTTAGGGGTGTCTTCAATATATTGTGCTACAAAACCCTAATCTGTTAAACAGAAACAAACTCTTACTTTTACTTTTCCTTTTGGGAGCAGGTACCCTATGCGCCCAATACCCAACTATTAGGGAGCGTGTTCAAAACCTTCAAGATTTTGATCAAAAATTTTTACACTACGGATATTTCGTCGGTTTTAATAATTACGGTTACAAAATAGAATACGACAAAACGTATTCAGGGCCTTCAGCACTCAATGGAAGAGGACTTCCAGACATAGAATTAGTCAAAAACACAGGTTTTAATGTTGGATTAATTGGCGACTTAAGAATTAATAAATATTTAAACCTTCGCTTTGAACCTGGTTTATATTATTCTCAAAGAGATTTATTATACCCGGAAGCAACTCCCAATCTATTGACAGACCAAGATCGAATAAGGGAAGTTAAGTCCACCTATATTCACCTACCACTTTTAGTAAAGTTTAATTCAATTCGAGTCAATAATTTCAAACCCTATGTTGTTGGTGGAATATCGACTTCTTTTAATCTTTCTAGTAATAAAAAAAGTAGTGACGACAATTCGAGTAATGTTTTTAGAGTTCAAAGTCAGACCTATAACTACGAAATTGGTTTTGGGGTAGATTTTTACCTCCCTTATTTCAAGTTTTCACCCTCGATTAGAGGGGTGTTTTCTGTAGACAACGAAATTATTCAGGATGTAGATCCAAACAGTCCTTGGACCTCAAACATTAACAATCTATTTACCCAAGGACTTATCATTAATTTTACTTTCGAATAGTTTAAGGTCTAAACGCCTGTCCCAAAACAATAGAGGCAGCAACAGCAACATTTAAACTTTCAGTTCCTTCTTTTACTCCAAATTGAGGAATCGTTAATCTATGCTGAGCACATGCGATCACTTCGTCAGAAATCCCATGAGACTCACTCCCCATAACAATAATTCCGTCTGCATCTATTTCTTTGTCATAAATAGATTCACCCTCTAAGAGTGTAGCATAGATTGGTTTATTTGTATTTTCGAGATAAGAAACCAAATTAGTATAAATACAATTTACTTGACTTAAGGAACCCATGGTTGCTTGAACAACTTTAGGATTATAACAATCTACAGTGTTTTCGGAACATACTAAAGTAGAAATACCAAACCAGGAACAAAGTCTAATGATCGTTCCTAAATTCCCTGGGTCAGTAACTCCATCCAGAACAACAACTCTTCCCTTTTCAGAACTTATTTTATTCTCTGGAATTCTAAAAACCCCCAGCATTGTACTGGGCGATTTAAGCAACGTCATCCGATCCATATCCTTAGAACTAATTAATACAGACTCCTGATTAGAAATTTGATTTATTGAATAGAGAGATTCTGTTTCCCAACCAGAATTCAGCAAATCAAGAACTGTTTTTTCACCTTCTGCAATGAAGAGTTTTAAATCTTTCCTGTCCTTTTTATTTCGCAAACTTTTGATTCGCTTGATTTCATTCTTCGTAATCATAAATGATGTATTTTTGCCTTAAACTCTTTAACACTTTGAAAGGTAGCTTCACAAAAATAATCATAATATGCATGTTATCCTTATGCTTCTACAAATGTAGCAGCATAAAAAACATTCCTCAGCATAAAAGTTTATTGGTTAATGAAAGTTTTGTGTTAAATGGGGTCCCCTTAAATCAGGAACTATCAAAACAATTAAGCCTATATCCTCCAAACTCATATATCTTAGGAGTTCCCGCTAAGTTGCATTTATTCAATCTTGCCAAAAAAAATTCTGACAGTTTATTCGATGTTTGGCTAGATAAAAAAGATAATCGCAGAGAAAAGCTAACGAGAGTTTATTCAGATAAACAGATAAAACAATTAAGAAAATACAGAAATAACTTTAATTTTTGGTTGAAAAAATCAGGAGAACCCCCATCAGTTTTTTATGAAAATAATACATTAAAAACCATAGAGAGAATAAAACAGTTCTACAAAAACAAAGGCTATTTCAATGTTGCTGTAAAAACTGAAATAGACACTATAGGAGTTCAAAAAGTAAAAATTAAATATGCTATAGAATCTGGAAAGGTGTTTACTATATCCAAGAAATTTAAAACCATAGCTTCCGCAGATCTTGACTCTCTCTATACAAGAAATCTCAAAAGTAGCTTTTTAAAAGAAAATTCGGTTTTTGAGGTTGAAAATTTCACCCTGGAGCGAGAGCGATTATTAAAACTTTTTAGAAATAATGGAATTGAAAATTTTCAACAAAAATCCATCCGTTTCAAAGTATACCTAGACAGCTTGGGAAAAGATCTTAAGATTCCGATTGATATAATAATTCAGAACGAAGCAAAAAGAGATCAGAATAAAATTTTAGAAGTTCCTTACGTAGTTCAAAAAGTAAATGATGTAAAACTTTATATTGAAAATCCAACAAAAGATTTTTCTGTTTACACCGATACCTTAAAATATAATTCACTTACCATTTTATCAGATGGTAAACTTAAATATAAGCCTAAAGCCCTAACCAGTGGGATCTTTATAAAAGAGGGGTTACCCTACAGTGACAAAGCTCGGTCTGAAACCTACAAATACTATTCTGACCTTAAAGTTTTTAAATATCCAAACATTGATTTTTCTTTAGACCCAAAAGACTCTTTAGGACTTGTATCGTCTATTTACCTCACCCCTAGAGACCCATTCTCTGTTGGGTTTGACCTCGATTTATCGCATTCAAACATACAATTCTTTGGAATAAGCTTGGGAAGTTCAGTAATTAGCAGAAATGTATTTAGGGGAGCTGAAATTCTAGAACTTGGCCTCAAAGGCACCATTGGAGCTTCAAAAGATGTTGCCGACGAGAATGATGACTTCTTCAATATTTATGAGTTTGGTGGAGATCTAAAACTCAAAATACCCCGAATGGTTTTTCCTTTCAATAGATCTGTATTTAAAAACTACTTCGAGAACCCTAGCACCAATATAATTATCGGTAGTTCTTTTCAGCAAAATATAGGTTTAGACAAACAAAACTTTATTGGAACTCTCGAATATCAATGGAGGAAAAAAAGTACAGATAAATTCAACCTAAAATTACTTGATCTTGAATTTGTAAATAACAAAGCCATTTCGAATTATTATAATGTCTATCGAAATTCTTATGATCGATTGAACACCATTGCTAGAATATTAAGATTTGATGCAGACTTTATTACAGAAAATGATAACCTAACAATTCCAGCCGGAACTACAGACTTTATAAATAAAGTAATAAATGGCCAAACTAGATTAGATGAAAATGATAGCTATTACCGCGATGTTCGAGTAATTCAAGAACGCGAAAAAAGACTTACTTCGAACAACCTTATCTTTAGTACTGCGTTTAGTTTCAATCGAAATACACAAGAAAATATTTTTGATGAAGATTTTTCACAGCTGCAGCTAAAAATTGTTTCAAGTGGAAATCTTTTAATGGGACTTTTAAATTTAAGTGGTAAAGAAAAAAATGAGAATCAGAAGGTAGAATTTTTAGATGTACTCCCCTCTCAATTCATTAAAACAGAATTCAATTATATAAAACACTGGAGCTTAGGTACTGATCAAGTGCTTGCAATGCGATTATTTTCAGGAATTGCAATTCCATATGGTAATTCAGACAACATCCCCTTTACACGTTCTTACTTCGCTGGAGGGTCGAACGACAACCGAGCTTGGGAAGCCTATAAACTGGGCCCCGGAACAGGCGAGAATTCAAATGAATTTAATGAAGCAAACTTTAAAATTGCTTTAAACATAGAATATAGATATCCTATTTTTGGCCCCCTAAAAGGCGCCTTTTTTATAGATGGAGGAAATATTTGGAACGCACTCGACGACATAGAAGATCCCAAACAAAGTTTTGACGGATTTAAAGATTTGAGTGAGATTGCTATTGGAACCGGATTTGGATTACGTTATGATTTTGACTATTTTGTTTTTAGACTAGATACTGGATTCAAAACTTATGATCCTTCACAAAATAAGGAAAATCGTTGGGGAAATCAGATTTCTTTGAGCAGAGCAGTATTCAATATAGGAATTAATTACCCCTTTTAAAAAAAACTATTACATTTGAGGCTTCAAAACATTAAACACTAAAAAAACCATTATGAGTTCAAAAATCCCTTCGGGAGTAATTACAGGAAAACAAGTTCAAGAAGTTTTCGCATTAGCTAAAGAGAAAAAATTTGCTCTTCCAGCAGTAAACGTGATTGGTAATAATACTGTAAACACAGTTTTAGAAACAGCTGCAGAGCTAAACAGTCCTGTTATTATTCAGTTTTCTAACGGTGGTGCTATTTTTAACGCAGGGAAAAGTTTAGACAACACAGATCAAAAAGCAGCTATTGCAGGTGCTGTTGCAGGAGCTAAGCATATTCATGAATTAGCTGAAGCTTATGGTGCAACGGTTATATTAAATACAGATCACTGTGCGAAAAAACTACTCCCTTGGATTGATGGATTATTAGATGCAGGTGAAAAATTTTATGCGGAAACTGGAAAATCATTATACAGTTCCCACATGATCGATCTTTCTGAAGAATCTTTAGAAGAAAATATTGAAATCTGTAAAACCTACTTAGCACGTATGTCTAAAATGGGTATGACCCTTGAAATTGAATTAGGAATTACTGGTGGAGAAGAAGATGGTGTTGACAATAGCGACGTAGATGTTTCTAAATTATACACGCAACCAGAAGAAGTAGCTTATGCATTCGAAGAGTTAAGAAAAGTAAGTGATCAATTTACAGTTGCTGCGGCATTTGGAAATGTACACGGTGTTTACAAACCTGGAAACGTAAAACTTACTCCTAAAATTCTTAAAAACTCACAAGAGTTTATAAGTGAGAAATATAATTTACCAGCGAATACAGTTGATTTTGTATTCCACGGTGGATCTGGATCTTCAGTTGAAGAAATTCGTGAAGCAATTGGCTATGGTGTTATCAAAATGAACATAGACACAGACTTACAATTTGCCTTTACAGAAGGTATAAGAGATTATATGGTGGATAACGTTGAATACTTAAAAACTCAGATTGGGAATCCTGAAGGAAAGGATCAACCAAACAAAAAATATTACGATCCAAGAAAATGGTTGAGAATTGGAGAAGAAACTTTCAAACAAAGATTGAAACAAGCATTTGAGGATTTAAATAATATCGATACATTAGCTTAAACAAAACGGAAGAAATGAGTTGGTTTAAACGTAGTGAACAGGGAATTCAGACCCGAACTGAAGAGAAAAAGGATATTCCTGTAGGTCTCTGGTACAAGACTCCTACTGGGAAAATTGTAGAAACTCAAGAACTTGCAGAAAATTTTTATGTAAGTCCTGAAGACGAATATCATGTTCGGATTGGGAGTAAAGAATATTTTGATATATTATTTGACGACAATCAATTCAAAGAACTTGATGAGAACGTTGTATCCAAAGATTTCTTGAACTTTAAAGACACTAAAAAGTATAAAGACCGCCTGAAACAAACTACTAAAAAGTCTGGACTCAAAGATGCTATTCGAACTGCAGTGGGTAAATCCAACGGTAAAAAAGTAGTAATTGCAAGTATGGACTTTGGATTCATTGGCGGGTCGATGGGTTCTGTTGTTGGAGAAAAAATTGCTCGAGCAGTAGACTACGCTATCGAAAAGCATTTGCCTTTAATCATCATTTCTAAGTCCGGAGGAGCACGAATGATGGAAGGAGCTTTTTCGTTGATGCAACTAGCAAAAACAAGTGCTAAACTGAGTCAGTTAGCAGAATCTAAACTTCCTTACATCTCACTCTGCACAGACCCAACAACGGGTGGAACAACAGCTTCTTTTGCAATGCTAGGCGATATCAACATTGCGGAGCCGGGTGCATTGATTGCTTTTGCTGGACCTCGTGTTGTTAAAGACACAACCGGAAAAGATTTACCAGAAGGATTCCAGAGAAGTGAATTCCTTCTTGAAAAAGGATTTTTAGATTTCATCGCCCACCGTAAAAATCTAAAAAGAGAGATAAACCTTTATATCGACCTGATACTAAATCGACCGGTTAGAAGTGAGGTTAAATAAAAAATAAGTGTATATTTGCACCGCTTAATAAAAAGCATACATAACAATCATTAAATAATATTAGCATGTATATTTCAAAAGAAATCAAAGAACAGATTTTCGAAAAACACGGAAAATCAAAAACTGACACAGGAACTGCAGAAGGGCAAATCGCTTTATTCTCGTTCCGAATTAACCACTTGTCAGAACACTTAAAAAGTAACAGAAAAGACTTTAACACAGAACGTTCACTAGTAAAACTAGTAGGTAAAAGAAGAAGTCTTTTAGATTATTTAAAATCTAAAGACATTACACGTTACCGTGCAATTGTTAAAGAATTAGGTTTACGTAAATAATCCAACTTAATTTCCTTACGGAATAATAAAAGCTGAATCCTAGTTTTTCATTGGTACCCTACAACGACAACACAACAAACTGTTTAGGTTTAACATAAATGAAAAAAAAATGATTCCAAAAGTTTTTAAAGAGGTTATAGACCTCGGAGATGGAAGAGAAATCTCTATCGAAACGGGTAAGCTAGCAAAGCAAGCTCACGGTTCAGTTGTAGTGCAAATGGGTAAAGCCATGTTGTTATGTACGGTTGTATCTAATTACAAACAAGCTGATGTAGACTTTCTACCACTAACGGTAGACTATCGTGAGAAATTTGCAGCTGCAGGTCGTTATCCAGGTGGATTCTTTAAAAGAGAAGCTCGTCCTAGTGATGGTGAAGTACTTACCATGCGTTTAGTGGATCGTGTATTACGTCCATTATTCCCAAAAGATTATCACGCAGAAACTCAGGTTATGATTCAGTTAATGTCTCATGACGAGGAGGTTATGCCAGACGCCTTAGCTGGATTAGCTGCTTCTGCTGCAATTCAATTAAGTGACTTTCCATTCGAATGCGCTATCTCTGAAGCTCGTGTAGCTCGTGTTGATGGAGCATTTGTAATTAACCCAAGCCGTGCTCAATTAGCAGCATCTGACATCGACATGATGATCGGAGCTTCTGCAGATTCAGTAATGATGGTTGAGGGAGAAATGGATGAGATATCTGAAGAAGAAATGGCTGATGCAATTAAATTTGCTCATGATGCTATTAAAGTTCAAATCGATGCTCAATTACGTTTAGCTGAAGCTTTCGGAAAGAAAGAGGTTCGTGAGTATGAAACTGCTGAAACCAATGAAGATTTACAGCAACGCATCCACGACATGGCGTACGATAAATGTTATGCTATTGCGAAGAAGGGAACTTCTAAAGCAGAACGAGGAGCTGCATTTGCTGAGGTAAAAGAAGAAGTAAAAGCTTCTTTCACTGAAGAAGAAATGGAAGAGTTTGGCCACCTAGTGGGCGGATACTATAATAAAGCAGAAAAAGAAGCCATTCGTGAGTTAACTCTTAGCGAAGGAATTCGTTTAGACGGTCGTAAGACGGACGAAATTAGACCAATTTGGTGTGAAGTAGATTATTTACCCTCTACGCACGGTTCGTCTATTTTTACACGTGGAGAAACACAAGCTTTAGCAACGGTTACTCTAGGAACATCAAGAGACTCTAACAAAATAGACATGCCTTCTTACGAAGGTGAAGAAAACTTTTACTTACACTATAACTTCCCACCTTTTTGTACTGGAGAAGCGCGTCCTCTTAGAGGAACTTCTAGACGTGAAGTTGGTCATGGTAACTTAGCACAACGTGGTCTAAAAGGAATGATTCCTGATGACTGTCCTTACACAGTGAGAGTTGTGTCAGAGGTATTAGAATCTAACGGATCTTCTTCTATGGCAACTGTATGTGCTGGAACAATGGCAATGATGGATGCAGGTATTAAGATTACAAGACCAGTTTCTGGAATTGCAATGGGTCTTATTTCTGATGGAGATCGTTATGCTGTATTATCTGATATCTTAGGAGATGAAGATCACTTAGGAGATATGGACTTTAAGGTAACTGGAACTACCGAAGGTATTACTGCTTGTCAGATGGATATAAAAATCAAAGGATTGTCTTACGAAATACTTGTAAATGCGTTAAAGCAAGCACGAGCAGGTCGTTTACACATCCTAGACAAGATTGTAGAAACTATCGAAGCTCCTGCTGCTGATGTAAAAGAGCATGCACCGAAAATGATCAACAGAAGAGTTGCAAATGAATTCATCGGAGCTTTAATTGGCCCTGGAGGAAAAGTAATACAAGAACTTCAAAAAGAATCTGGTTGTACCATTGTAATCAATGAAGACCCAGTTACAGAAGAAGGTATTATAGAGATTTTAGGAACTTCACCAGAAGGAATTGCAATGGTTGAAGCTAAAATTGATTCCGTAACATTCAAGCCGGTTGTAGGAAATTCTTACGAAGTAAAGGTGATTAAAATGTTAGACTTTGGAGCTGTTGTAGAATATACAGAAGCACCTGGGAACGAAGTATTACTTCACGTAAGTGAATTAGCTTGGGAACGAACAGAAAATGTATCCGATGTTGTAAACATGGGAGACATTATGCAAGTAAAATACTTTGGTATTGACTCAAGAACTAGAAAAGAAAAAGTTTCTAGAAAGGCCTTACTTCCTCGTCCAGAGAGAAAAGAAAAGCCTTCGAAAGACTAATTTTTTAAGGAGAATAAAAAAAACCACTCATTGAGTGGTTTTTTTTTGCATTGGATGTAACATTTTAAGATTTTGAACGTATAAGTATATAGACCTAATATTTATATTGAATGAGACAACTTAAAATTACCAAACAGGTAACCAACAGAGAAACGGCTTCCTTAGATAAATACCTTCAAGAAATTGGAAAAGTAGATCTAATTACTGCTGAAGAAGAAGTAGAGTTAGCACAGAGAATTAAAGCTGGAGATCAAGTTGCTCTTGAAAAACTTACAAAGGCAAACCTTAGGTTTGTTGTTTCTGTTGCAAAGCAGTACCAAAACCAAGGACTTACTCTTCCTGATTTAATTAATGAAGGAAACCTTGGATTAATCAAAGCAGCTAAGCGTTTTGATGAAACTCGTGGATTTAAATTTATCTCCTATGCCGTTTGGTGGATTCGCCAGTCCATTCTTCAAGCGTTAGCAGAACAATCTAGAATTGTACGATTACCGTTGAATAAAATTGGTTCGATTAACAAAATCAATAAAACATACGCTTTTCTAGAACAAGCACATGAAAGAGCTCCTTCTGCAGAAGAAATTGCAAAGGAACTAGACATGACAATCAACGACGTAAAAGAATCTCTTAAAAACTCGGGAAGACATGTATCGATGGATGCACCACTTGTTGAAGGAGAAGATTCTAACCTATACGATGTATTGAATAGTGGTGAATCTCCAAATCCAGACAGAACCCTTCTTCATGAATCTCTGAAAACAGAAATTGAGCGTGCATTAGAAACATTAACTCCGAGGGAGGCAGATGTTGTTCGTTTATATTTCGGACTTGGAGAACAACATGCTATGACTCTTGAAGAAATTGGAGAAACTTTTGATTTAACGCGCGAACGTGTTCGTCAGATAAAAGAAAAAGCAATCCGAAGACTGAAGCATACTTCTAGAAGTAAAATCTTAAAAACATATTTAGGATAACTGAACTAGCAACCTTCGGGTTGCTTTTTTTATAACTAAAAACTAACTATTAAAATGAATACACTTATAGCTCCTTCGGTTCTTGCAGCCGATTTTGCAAATCTTCAAAAAGATTCAGAAATGTTGAATAAAAGCCAAGCAGATTGGTTTCATATAGACATTATGGACGGCGTATTTGTTCCAAATATTTCTTTTGGAATGCCTGTTTTAAAAGCAATTGCTAAACACGCAACTAAACCTCTGGATGTACACTTGATGATTGTTAATCCTGATCAGTACATCGAAACTTTTGCAGCCTTAGGATCTGCAGTATTAACTGTTCATTACGAAGCATGTGATCATCTTCACAGAACCCTTCAGAAAATTAAATCATGTGGAATGAAAGCTGGAGTTGCTTTAAATCCGCATACTCCCATTTCGGTATTAGAATCCATTATAAAAGACATTGATGTTGTTTGTATAATGAGCGTAAATCCTGGTTTTGGAGGACAATCGTTTATTGAGGAAACCTACACAAAAGTAAGGGCACTGAAAGCTCTGATTACAGAAAAAGGAAGTACTGCGTTAATTGAAATTGACGGTGGAGTTACCAATAAAAATGCAAAACAACTGGTAGACGCAGGAGCAGACGTTTTGGTGGCAGGGAGCTATGTCTTTGGAGCAGAAGACCCAATGAAAACAATAGAGGGACTTAAATCTTTATAAAGCTCATTAAAAAATAATAAAAAAGGGGTGAGCTTACGTTCACCCCTTTTTTATGTTTATGAAGTACGTTTAAATATTCGCTTTAAACTCTACGCGTCTACTTTTACTTTTATCCTCAACAGCGTCATCACCATTAATTGGCATAGACTCTCCTAGAGGCTTAACTACTAAACGACTAGAATCTACTCCTAGTTCGATTAATTTAGCTTGTACAGCCTCTGCTCTCTTAAGAGATAACTTTTGATTGTACTCTTCAGAACCATCTGTAGAAGCATGACCTTCTATTATGATGCTTGCTTTCGGGTTTTCGTCTAAAACTTTTTTGATCTCAGCAAGAGCAGTCATAACTTTCTTACCCATAAGTTTAGCACTTTCGGCAGCAAAGAAGATACTAGAACCAACTTCGTTTAATTGCGCTACAACAGCAGCGGATGTATCAGGGCAACCTGCTCCTTCAACAGTTCCTGCTTCTTCCGGACAAGTGTCATCTTTATCTAAAACTCCATCTCCATCCGTATCTGGCCAAGGACAACCTTTATTCTCGGCATCACCAGCTTCTTGTGGACATTCGTCTTCAGCATCGGCTATTCCATCCTCATCTGCATCAGGACAACCATTTAATTCAACTAGTCCAGCTACCTCTTTACAAGCGTCATCTTTATCTAACACTCCGTCACCGTCAGTATCAGGGCACCCATTATTTTCTTTAGGACCTGCTTCTTCAGGACAGTCGTCTAAATTATCTGGAATTCCGTCTGCATCGGTATCAGGACATCCTTCAAACTCTTTAAGTCCAAATACATCTGGACACTTATCTTTTTTATCAGAAACACCATCTTTATCAGCATCTCCAGCACCTAAACCATAAGCAAAACCAGCAGTATGCTGTAAATAATTTCCTTTAGGTGCATCTTGTGTAGCTCTATAACTAGATTCTACAAAAGCACTGAATCGATCATTGAGTCTTAAATTCAAACCAGCACCTCCAAAGTAGGTGTCGGTTGCATTAGCTGCAGAATTAAAAGAACTCCCGTCGTTTCTTCCGATAGAAGATCGTCCAAAACCTGCCTTTAAAAATGGACTAACTTTAGAATCTCTTGCAAAACCATATTTCAGGGCAGCATCGATACTTAAAAATTCCGCATCAGAACTACCAGCCTCATTAATTAAAGAGTTAAATGAAAACTGACCTCCTAGAGAAAGGCCTCCATAAATTGTTCTGAAAACAGAAAGTGAAGGAACACCTATACTTTGGCTTTGGTAGTCATTTTGTAATAAAGCATTTGTATTCCCAGTAAAATCTCCTTGTAAACCAACAGAATTAAAACCAGCTGATATCAACCAAGGATTATCTGAATTTTGTGCATTTACTGTTCCGATAAATAGAAGAACTAATGCTGTTAATTTTAAACTTTTCATATATAGTTATTTAATATTTTTAAATTTTGAAGCAAACATACATAAAATAAATATCAGTTTTCTTTATTTTACTACTGCAATTACACGCAGCAATTTACTGTGGATATGTAGTTTGCACCGACTATATAAACGTATTTAAGACTATTTTATTATGTCATAATAGGAATTTAACTTAAAACTTTAGAATAAAATCAAAAGTGATAAAAATAGTATCTTACAGAATAAACAATTTATCTATAAATAAGTATTTTTACTAAAATAAAAAAAGCACCTCAATGGGTATTCAACCAGACCTTGAAACTGCAACCTCGAAACTATCGATTCGAGGTTATTTAAACTTACCCGTTCCTCCAAAAGAAGAACTTGTTTCGGAAATTAAGCGCTTAAAGAAAGAGAAAAACGCAGTCTTACTGGCGCATTACTACCAAAATAAAGAAATCCAGGAACTTGCAGATTATTTAGGGGACAGTCTGTATTTAGCTAAAGCTGCTGCTAAAGCAGAAGCTGATATGATTGTTTTTGCCGGAGTACATTTTATGGCTGAAACTGCAAAAATAATTAACCCAACAAAAAAAGTAGTACTTCCCGATCTTAAAGCAGGTTGTTCTCTAGCTGACTCCTGCCCTCCCACTGATTTTAAAAAATTTAAAGAACTTCATCCCGATGCTATTGTAGTTACTTACATCAACTGTTCTGCCGACATTAAAGCATTGAGCGACATTGTGTGTACTTCAAGCAATGCGATTAAGGTAATTGAATCGATACCAAAAGATCAAAAAATAATTTTTGCACCCGATAAAAATTTGGGGCGTTACCTAATAAAAGAAACCGGAAGGGATCTGATCCTTTGGGACGGTGCTTGTATTGTTCATGAAGCTTTTTCGTTCGAAAAAATCATTACTTTATTTAAAGAGCATCCAAAAGCCAAATTCATAGCCCACCCAGAAAGTGAAAGTCAGGTGTTAGACGTTGCACATTATGTTGGAAGCACTTCTGGACTATTGAATTTTGTTCAAGAAGACGATGCAAACGAGTATATTGTAGCAACAGAAGCTGGAATATTACATGAAATGCAAAAAAGAGCTCCCAACAAAACATTCATTCCTGCCCCAGTTGAGGACGACACTTGCGCTTGTAGTGAGTGTGCTTTTATGAAATTGAACACCCTCGAAAAGCTATATCTCTGCCTAGAGCACGAATTACCAGAAATACTCCTTGACGAAGAATTAATGATTAAAGCTCGTCTTCCTATTGAGCGTATGCTAGAACTAGGATAATATGAATACAGATGTACTTGTTATTGGAACCGGAATTTCTGGCTTGTCTTATGCTATCAAGTTATCTAAACTTTCTCCCGAAACAAAAATTACCTTAATCTGCAAAGAAGATTTAATGGAAGGGAATACTCGATATGCACAGGGAGGAATTGCTGCGGTATACAATTTCGAGAAAGACTCTTTTGACAAACACATCGAAGACACTTTCATCGCTGGAGATCGCGAAGGAAATCCTGAGGTTATTGATTTTGTAGTAAAAGAAGGAACAGAGCGCGTAAATGAATTAATCTCTTGGGGAACTGCTTTCGACACCAAAGACACTAAAGAAATAGACCTTGCCAGAGAGGGAGGACATTCTGAAAAAAGAATCTTACACTATAAAGACCATTCCGGATCTGAAATTCAACGTGCTTTGATTAATAAGATTAAAGCCATTGAGAACATACAGTATTTTGAAAACCACATACTGGTTGATTTAATCACAGATCACCATACCAAGACCAACCATCAACGCTGCTACGGAGCCTATATAATCTCTACAATAGACCAAGAAATAATTACCATTTCTTCTAAACTAACCATTCTTTCTACCGGAGGAATTGGTCAATTATACGAATTCACAACCAACCCAAGAGTTGCAACAGGCGATGGACTTGGAGCTGCCTATCGTGCCAAGGTTAAAATAAAAAATCTGCCGTACATTCAGTTTCATCCCACTGCTTTATATCCAAAAGTAAAGGGTGAAACCTTTTTAATCACAGAAGCACTTCGCGGATCTGGAGGAATTTTAAAAAACAGCAGCGGAGAACGATTCATGAAAAGGTACGATGAACGTGGTGAATTGGCACCTCGAGATATTGTTTCGAGAGCAATCGCACAAGAATTACTTTCGCGAGAAGAAAATCATGTTCTACTGGATGCAACTCAGGTCGATCAGGAAGAATTCATGTCGCACTTCCCGATGATTAACGAAACCTGCTTGTCTGTAGGTATTGACCCCTCTAAAGAAGGAATCCCGGTTGTGCCAGCAGCACATTACAGCTGCGGTGGTATCGAAGTAGATTATCATGGAGCGTCTAGTTTAAACGGATTATTTGCTATTGGAGAATGTAGTCACACAGGACTCCATGGAGCGAATAGACTCGCGTCGAACTCCCTTCTAGAAGCAATTGTATACGCACACAGAGCCGCAGTATATTCGGCTGAAAGCTTGAACCAAGAATTACCTAACCAACGTTTTTATGATCAAATTCCAGAATGGAATGGACAGGAGTATTCCTCGGACTTAAAACTTATAAAAACACAAAAACTGTTCAAAGAACTCCAGCATGTAATGAGCAACAAAGCTGGAATTTTTAAAACAAACGAAGGGCTAGAACAAGCCTCTATAGAACTGAATAATCTTTATAAAGAAACCTTAGACCTCTACCAAAAAAATAAATTAACCCCGCAACTCTGTGAGCTAAGAAATATGGTTAGTGTTGCATATTTATTAATCAACCAAGCACTGGAGATTAAAGAAAATAAGGGTGTTTTTTACAACAATGACTATGCATAAAAATTCATTTTTAGAACAATATAAATCTGAAATCGATTCATTCATATCTGCTGCGCTAAAAGAAGATATTGGAGACGGAGATCACACAAGTCAGTCCTGTTTGTCTAATAACGAAACAAGCAAAGCCAATTTATTAGTAAAAGAACCGGGTATTATTGCGGGAGTTGAACTGGCAGAATATATTTTTAAATCGAGAAATTCTAATTTTAAATTTGAACGTAAAATAAAAGACGGCACCCAGGTAAACGTAGGCGATGTTGTTTTTACAATAGAGGGACCTCAACTAGAGCTATTGGCGACCGAGCGTTTGGTTCTGAATTGCATGCAACGAATGACAGGAATTGCGACCCTTACCCACACAATTTCAGAACAAATTAAGCACACCAACTGCAGGTTATTAGATACTAGAAAAACAACACCAAACTTCAGATACCCCGAAAAGTGGGCTGTTGTAATTGGAGGAGGAGAAAATCACAGAATGGGATTATTCGATATGATTATGATTAAAGACAATCATGTTGACTTTTGTGGTTCTATTCCTAAAGCACTTACCAAAACAAAAGAGTACTTAGAAAAAAACAATTTAGACCTACCCGTTATTATCGAAGTAAGAAACGAAGAAGAGATTAAAGCCTGCTTAGACTTCCCGTGGATTCACCGAATTTTATTAGACAATATGAAACCGGAAGTACTCTCCATAGGACTCGATATTATTAACGGTGCTATATCTACCGAAGCTTCTGGCAACATCAGTAGCAAAAACATTGTATCGATTGCAGAAACAGGCGTAGACTATGTTTCACTGGGAGCCATTACACATTCCGCCAAAAACATTGACCTCAGCCTAAAAGCGGTTTAAAACTTACCGGTTTAATTCTGGAGTGTAAGTAGACAAATCAAAATTAAACCACTCAAACGTAGTATTTTTATTCTGAACCGAAACAGGAATACGCATTCGAATAGGTTTCTTTTGATCTGCAAGATTGCTTATAACAGCATCCTCTATTTGCATTTGAAAAACGTTACTTCTAGAATACGAAGATTTCACCTGGCTTATTGTCCCTAGTTCGTCAGTTACCTCAACATTAACAGGACATACACTGAGGCATCGAGGGAATTTAAAATCATTTTCGTTAAGAGCAGAAGACTCTAGATAAGCGCCTAAAATTTCACCATCCTGTGCCCCTTTTTTTCCTACTTTAAAATATATAGTAATCCCCATTTCAATAGAAGAACCGTCTGGATTGGTAGCCGAAATGGTGTTGTCAGAAAGTTTCCCTACGGTATAGTAAGGAACTATATCCTCGCCTGTAGGGAGTTGTTTTAAATCAAAAAACCATCCCGCTTGTTCATATACCCCTACCCCAATTTTCTTTGCTTTTACAGCCGAGGAATTAGTACCAGAGCAAGAGGTCCCTATTATAAGTGTTAACAGAAGTATTGATAACGTTCTTTTCATTTAAAATTATTTTGAGCCTACAAAAATACAAAGTTTAGAAGTGAATTAAAAGTTTGTGCTACATTTACTGTACCTCAATTTGAATTAATCATTAAAAAAGAACCCGATGAAGCTTTTTTCTGA
Source organism: Candidatus Arcticimaribacter forsetii (assembly GCF_910589745.1). Taxonomy (GTDB): domain Bacteria; phylum Bacteroidota; class Bacteroidia; order Flavobacteriales; family Flavobacteriaceae; genus Arcticimaribacter; species Arcticimaribacter forsetii. The sequence goes on along the minus strand of NZ_OU342399.1, from coordinate 676,951 downwards.
AAAATCTACCTTAGACACCATTTTAAACGGTCTCTTCAAAACCTATTTTGAACGTGTTCCAGACGTTAAAAAAATAACCAACGCCATGATCAAAAAAGGGTGGGTTTCCTCACAAGAGGATATCATTAACGACCATGTTGCTTTTAGAACCCTGGGGGTTAAAAACCTTGGAATTGCTTCCTTCGAAAAAATATTCTTAGCCCACGGATACCAAAAGAAAGAATTTTATTCCTTCGAAGCTAAGAAACTCAATGCCTATTGGTATGCTCCACCGACCGAAAATCAACCGCGAATTTTTATAAGCGAACTGCGAGTAGAAGAATTGAGCAAGGAAGCACAGGATATTATTTATAAATACACCGAAAACATAACAACAGACCCGGTTGATTTGTTGGACTTGAATACCCCAAAACAGGTGGTTGAATTTTTCGAAAAACCGCTTTGGAAGCTACCCACTCTATCCGACTATAATACCTTATTAAACGAAAGCGAATACGCAGCCTGGGTTCTCTATAACCGCTACTACCTTAACCATTACACCATTAGTGTGCACGAACTTCCGAATGGATATGACCGCTTAGAGAAATTTAATGAATTCTTGGTCGCCTTAGGAATTAAACTGAACGACGCTGGAGGCGTAATTAAAATAAGTAAAGACGGTTTATTACTCCAAAGTAGCTCAGTTGCTGAAATGATTACGGCTCGCTTTGAAGGAAATGATTCTCAGGAAATAGCCGGGAGTTATGTAGAGTTTGCCGAACGGAAAGTACTTTCTGAATTTAGCGGTTTAGACCCTAAATTAATTTCTTCAAAACACAGAAGAGACGGCTTCGAAACAGCAAATGCGGACAAGATCTTTGAAAGTACCTTCATTAAACAAACTAAAAAAGAAGCCTAATGAAAGATGGGATTATAATACTGCTTTTCGTGTTCCTTGGTGTCGGAATTGTCCATTTTTTTTCTTTAAAAATGCTGGATGTTTCTGTTGAAAAGAAAAACAAAATACGGAGGGTCTTCTATTATTTTTACGGTCTTGTTTATTCAATTGCAGGAGTCTTGCAGCTATACAGCAGCTCGTCCTTAGAATTAATCTACCTATTCCAAACCACTCTCGGAATCGTGTTTATTGTTCTTAATTTCTTAGGGAAATTAGATCCTAAGGTTTAATAAAAAACAATTAGTCTATTATATCTAAAGTGTATTCAGTGAAAAAAAGTGACCCAGAAGGGATTCGAACCCCTAACCGTCAGAGCCGAAATCTGATATTCTATCCAGTTGAACTACTGGGCCAATTTATATTTAAAGAGGTCCTAGGCGGACAACAATTGCTTTACCAGAGTAGAAATTGTTTTTCCATCTGCCTTTCCTGCTAATTGCTTACTTGCCATTCCCATAACCTTACCCATATCTTTCATGCTACTTGCTCCTGTTTGGCTAATTATAGCCTCAATGAGGGCTTTAACCTCCGCTTCTGAAAGCTGCTCCGGTAAGAAACGAGCAATAACCTCTGCTTGTGCTTCTTCTGGTTCTGCTAAGTCTGCACGATTTTGCTCTCTAAAGATCGCTGCACTATCGCGACGTTGTTTCACTAGCTTCTGAAGTAATTTAATTTCTTGATCTTCGGTTAGCTCTTCTGATGCTCCGGCTTCACTTTTTTGGAGTAAAACAGCAGATTTTATTGCACGTAAAGCTTCAAGAGCGAGTACGTTTTTGGCTTTCATAGCCTCTTTTATTTCGGTGGTTAAGTTATCTAATGCAGCCATGATATATCTTATTTAATCTACGTTATCGTGTAAAAATGAGTTGTTTGAACGGAATTGAATGTCTTCATTTGTATCTGTATCTACTGATATTTGAGAATTCCCTCTTTCCTCTGGGGTATCGTCAATGTCGAAACCTAACCGCTTATAAGCGGGTTGTTTCTCCATTTCTTCTATTTTGTTAATGTTATTTTTAAATGTGTAATTAAATTTCTTCAGTTGCTCTTTCCTTTTTTCATTTTCCAAATTAACACTTTCGTTTATGGAACGATCGAATGGATTTGCATCTGCAACAGGAGTTGATATTTGCTCCGGAACTTCTTCTTTAGAAACAATCTTGTATTCTACATCAATCTCATTTAGAGTTGTTTCACTTGCTATCGGAGTAAGTTCTTCTTCGACTTCTAATTCATCTAAATGAAAAACAGTAGTTACTTCTTGCTCTTGTTTTGGCTCCTCAACGGTATCAGAAACTATGGCTGGAGCCTCAAATTCTACCTCTTTAAATTGAATTGTTTCTTTTTGAACTGCCTCAGGTTCCATGATTGGCAAGTCAAATTCAAAACTAATTTGACTCTTCTCCTCTACCGTAAGGTGTTCTGCATCGATTACTTCAATATCTCGAACGTTGGTAACTATTTCATTAATTATAAACTCTTCTTCAACTACAGGAGTTTCATCTAGGGCAAAAGAAGGAGCAACCTGATCTGCTTCTACTTCAATTTCAGAAAAGTTCATTTCTAGCGCTGGAGTTGTCTCTGTTGTAACTTGCTCGAAAGAAACTTCTATGTCGTTTATAGCTTCACTAAACATCAAGTTTAGGTCTTGTGTTATTTCTTCGGTTACTTTGGTTTCTAGGCTCTCTGAAACAATTATTTCTTCTTCCTCTTCTTCGAGAACATACTTTACCACGGGCTCGCTCGTAGGCTTAGAAATTGGTGCAGAAAATGGAGAAATTTCTTCTTTTTTCTCGGTTAGATCATGAACAAAAGGCTGATCTTCTTCGAGGGTATGAATTACCTTTTTGGCTTCTGTATTTACGATTTCATGCTGCTGATCTGAATTAAATCCAGTCGCAATGATGGTTACAGAAATACTGTCGCCCAATTCTGGATCTTCTCCAACCCCCATGATGATGTTGGTGTTGTTCCCTGCTTCTGACTGAATAAAATCATTGATTTCACCGATTTCATCTATCGTAATTTCTTCAGATCCAGAAACGATTAGCAGAAGCACATTTTTACAACCTGTAATTTTGTTATCGTTAAGTAAGGGAGAATCTAAAGCTTTTACAATAGACTCTTGCGCTCGGTTAGCACCGGACGAGCTTGCAGAACCCATTATAGCAGATCCGCTATTGGTAAGTACCGTTTTAGCATCTTTAAGGTCAATATTCTGAGTATAGTGGTGCGTAATTACTTCGGCAATTCCTCTTGCGGCAGTTGCTAATACTTCGTCTGCTTTTGCGAAACCCGCTTTAAAGCCTAAGTTTCCGTATACTTCCCGCAGTTTATTGTTATTGATTACAATTAAAGAATCTACATTATTCTTTAATTCTTCCATTCCTTTTTGAGCTTGCTCCAGTCTAATTTTTCCTTCAAACTGAAACGGCATGGTTACGATTCCTACGGTTAGTACGTCTAAATCTTTTGCCATACGAGCTATAATTGGCGCTGCCCCTGTTCCGGTTCCACCACCCATACCTGCAGTAATAAAAACCATTTTGGTTTGAGTAGACAAAAGGGTATGTAAATCTTCGTAGCTTTCTTGAGCGGATTGTCTTCCAACATCTGGATTTGCACCGGCACCAAGTCCTTCTGTTAAGGAAGCTCCTAACTGTATTTTGATTGGGACAGCACTTTTCTCTAAGGCTTGAGCATCTGTATTACAAACAACGAAATCAACGCCAATTATTCCTTGCTGGAACATATAATTTATTGCGTTACTTCCACCGCCTCCAACTCCAATAACTTTAATTACATTGCTCTTGTTTTTGGGGAGATCAAAATTTATATCCGTGCTAAAATTGTCCATATACTTTAACTTTTATTATGCTTTATCCAAAAATTCTTTAAATCGATCCGTCCATTTATCAAAAATGGATTTTCTTCCTAGTGGAAGAACAGGTTCTATATCGCCTTCCGTTTGGTCTTCTGCTTCTTCTTCTGAGACCTTCGGTTTATTTTCGCAAGCGTTCATTAACAAACCAACTGCTGTTGAAAATGTAGGGCTTGCTGTTGTAGTGTCAGAATCACCAGCAAGATGCTCGTTAGGATATCCTATTCTAGTATCCATTCCAGTGATGTATTCTACCAATTGCTTTAAGTGTTTTAATTGACTTCCACCGCCTGTTAAAACGATTCCTGCGATCAACTTTTTCTTTTGGTCCTCGTGCCCGTAATTCTTTATTTCTAAAAATGCTTGTTCTATAATCTCTATAACGCGTGCATTGATTACTTTAGAGAGTGTTTTTAGAGAAATTTCTTTAGGCTCACGACCTCTTAAACCGGGTATAGAAACAATTTCAGTTTCTTTATTTTCCCCAGGCCAAGCAGATCCAAATTTTACTTTGAGTAGCTCTGCTTGTTTATGGATGATTGAACATCCTTCTTTTATGTCTTCTGTAATTACATTTCCTCCGAAAGGAATTACTGCAGTACTTCGAATGATTCCATCTTTAAAAATTGCTAAATCGGTTGTTCCACCTCCGATGTCAATCAACGCAACTCCAGCTTCTTTTTCTTCCTGGCTTAAAACAGCATCCGATGAGGCAATGGGCTCAAGGGTTACATCGCCCATGGTAAGACCCGCACTTTTAATGCAACGCCCTATGTTTCTGATCGAGGAAACCTGACCAACCACTACATGAAAATTAGCCTCTAAACGACCTCCATACATTCCTATAGGCTCTTTAATTTCGGCCTGACCATCTACTTTATACTCTTGTGGTAATACATGAATAATTTCCTCCCCCGGAAGCATTACGAGTTTATGAACTTGATTGATTAAACGATCAATATCTTCCTCATTTATTACTTCGTCAGCATTTTCTCGAGTGATATAATCACTATGCTGAAGGCTTCTAATGTGCTGTCCGGCAATCCCTACAATTACTTCATTAATTTCAACTCCTGCTTTAGCTTCCGCCTCTGCAACTGCTGTCTGAATTGATTGAATAGTTTGTGTGATGTTGTTTACAACACCGCGATGAACACCTAAACTTTTAGATTTTCCAATACCTAGAACCTCAACTTTATCGTATTCGTTCTTTTGGCCGACCATCGCTACAATTTTTGTAGTTCCAATGTCTAATCCTACGGATATGTTTTTATTCTTCATAACTGATCAACTTGACGCAATTACTTGCTGGTTGTATTTTAAATTTATTCTAGCAAAATCAGGTGCCTCTTCGAGAGTTTCCAAATATTTGCATAACGTTTTTAACTTTTGAACCTTCTCATTAAAACCGTTCATACTCCCCCACTCAACAACAAAATCATGAGAACGAATTTTAAATGAAAAATCAGTTCCTTCTGCCTCTATTTGAACAATTTCCCTTTTGAGAAAATCATCTTTGTTGACATTTTGCATAAAACGAACCAATTGTTCGGTTTGTTCTTTGCTTAGGGTACCAAAAAAAAGCGGAACATGAGGTGTAAAATGGTCCGATAAGGGAATTTTTACTGCTTCATAATCTATATAATAAGCTTCTTCGCCGGCGATTCTAACCAACGGAACCCGCTCTTGGATACTGACTGTCAACACTCTCGATGGCGAGCTGTAAACCTCAGCATTCAAAACAACAGGATAAGCCTCTAATTCTGCTTCAATACTACTCAAAGCTAGGGTATCTTTTAACCCAATAGACATTAACTCTTGGTTTTGTATTAACAATTTATTAACCATTTCAACATTTAAAAAATCATGCTGATCGTCAAAAAAAACTACTTCTAACCCACCTATCGCCCTTTGACTATTTTTCCAACTGCTGAATGCAACCGAAGAAATTATAATCAACGACACTGAAATGAATCCTAAGTATTTTTTTAACTTCATATTAGATTAATATTTCTTTTATTTTTGAAACCTCAGCTCCTATGTCACCTGCACCTAAAATAGAAATTATACGCTCTTGCGTTTCAGACAATTTAGCCCCTAACTCCTCTTTAGTAATTAATTCAACGTTATTTATAGTGATTAAATCTTTAAGCGCTTCGGAATCAACACCATCGATAGGGAGTTCTCTCGCCGGATATATGTCCAACAGAAAAACGCGATCGAAAAGAGATAATACGGAAGCAAATTCAGTCATAAAATCTTGGGTTCTTGAAAATAAATGTGGCTGAAAAACAACACACTTCTCATCGTCTGGGAAACTTGTACTTAAAGTTTCATAGACCGCTTTTATTTCTGTGGGGTGATGGGCATAATCGTCGATCAACACCAAATCTTCTCGATCGATTAAAACCTGGAGTCTTCGTTCAACCCCTGGGAATGTTTTTAGACTCTCAACCAAATCTGTAACTGGAATTCCAGCCTTTGAAGCCATCGAAATAGCTGCTAATGCGTTCGATAAGTTATGTGCGCCTAACTGATTGAAATACTGATTTTCGAACACACCCTCCGGAGTGTGTAATGTAAATTCTAGACCAGCAGACACTGGCTTAATCTGATCCATATAATAATCTGCTTTCTCAGTCACACTGTACGTTAATCCTGCCATTGGGATGCCTTTTTCAACAAATAAAGTTTTCTTTACTTGGGAAGCAAACTGAGCATAAGATTCTTTCATTTGCGATGCATCACCGTAAATATCTAAATGATCTGCATCTATGGATGTTATGCAAGCAATGGTTGGATTGAGATGTAAAAAAGAACGGTCAAATTCATCTGCTTCAACTAAAGTATATTCACTTCCACTGGATAACATATTGGTTTTAGAATCCTGAAAAACACCTCCAACAAAAGCTGTAAAAGAGGCTTCTGACTGTTGAAATAAATGGGTTAAAATTGCAGTGGTCGTGGTTTTCCCATGGGTCCCAGCAACAGCTAAACAGATTGTATTTCGAGTTAGATCCCCGAGAAGTTCAGCCCGCTTCATGATTTGATTCCCTTGATTTTCAAAATACTTTAATTGGGCGTGATTTTTTGGAATCGCAGGGGTAAATACAACTTGCGTTTTGATTGAGCACACCTCTTTTGGAAGTGAATCTACCAAGTCATTGAAAACAATTTGAATCCCTAAGCTCTCTAAAGAACTTGTTACTGCGGATGGGGTTTTGTCATATCCAAAAACCTGAGCCTCTTGAAGAACCAAGTATCGAGCAATGGACGACATCCCGATACCACCAATTCCTATGAAATAATATGTTTGATCTTTAAAATTCAATTGCTTTTTAATTCGTTTGTTATTTTGTCGACTATAGCTTGTGTTGCATTTGGCTTTGCAAAATGCACAAACTCTTTTTTTACTAATTTTTGATCCACCCTCAAAAGCGCATTAAATAAAGCTTCAAATTTGTCATCTGCCTCACTTTCAGATAATACAAATGCACCTCCCGTTTTGGCTAAAGCTTGTGCATTATGAAATTGATGATTATCTACTACATTTGGCGAAGGAATTAACATCACCGGTTTACCAATTACGGCTAATTCTGAAATTGAACTCGCTCCTGCTCTAGACAATAAAACATCTGCAGCAGCATAAACCAAATCCATTTCTTTTAAAAAAGCATGAACCTGGACGAATTCATTTTCATTATACTTTTTATAATGCTCAAAATACAGAGAACCACATTGCCAAATTAGCTGGATGTTCAATTTCAAAAACAAAGGCAGGTGAGATTCTATAATTTGATTTATTTTTTTTGCTCCAAGACTTCCACCCAAAATAACGAGCGTTTTCTTTGAACTTTCAAGCCCAAAACTCTTAATGGCATCGCTTTTTTTGTCGTTTACAGAAACTAAAACTTCACGAATTGGATTCCCCGTTTTAATTATTTTATTTTCTGGAAAAAACCGCTTCATATCGTCAAAAGCAACCGCTACTAAATCAACTTTTTTTCCTAACAACCGATTTGTAATTCCTGCAAACGAATTTTGTTCTTGAATGAGGGTTTTAATTTTTAAATAATGAGCAATAATTAAAATTGGTCCGCTAGCAAAACCACCTGTTCCAATAGCAAAATCAGGTCTGAATTTTAATAATATAAAAACAGACTGAAAGAAACTAACCATTAGCTTTAAAGGAAAAAGTAAATTCTTGACCAACGAACCTCGCTGTAAGCCTGAAATCCAAATACTCTTAATCTCATACCCTGCATTAGGTACTTTTGTCAGCTCCATTTTTCCAGCAGCACCCACAAAAAGGATTTTAGCATCAGGATATTCAGCCTTTAATTTATCTGCAATAGCAATTGCAGGATAAATATGACCTCCTGTTCCACCTCCCGATAATATGAATTTATATGGTTTCACTTAAAATAGCTAAAGGGTTATCTTCATTCGAAGCTTTAGGCTCCGTTTGTTCTTCTTTTTTATAATATGCCGAACTCACACTGAGTATTACTCCAAAAGCAACGCAGGTCATCCAAGCCGAAGTACCACCGCTACTAACCATTGGCAAAGTTTGTCCAGTTACAGGTAAAACCTGTAGCGCAACTCCCATATTGATCATTGCCTGAAATATGATTGGAATGCCAACACCAATAACAACTAATTTACCGAAAACGGAGGTTGTTCGATTTGCAATTACCATAATCCTAAAAAGAATTAATAAGTAAGAAAAAATTAAACCTATACCTCCAAGTAAACCAAATTCTTCTATGATAATGGCATAAATAAAATCCGAACTACTTTGAGGTAAAAAGTTTTTCATAACACTCTTACCAACCCCTAAACCTGTTACTCCTCCGGTTGCAATAGCAATTTTGGCTCGTTCTACTTGATAATTATCTACTGACTGATCGTCTGGCTGACTAAAACTTTCTATTCTACTAACCCAGGTATCTACACGGTTTGGAATTAGATCCGGAAAAGCCTTGGCCGATAAAACAAACAACAAAGCCAACAATAAGGCACACCCTATCATCACTCCCAAATACCGAATGGGATACCCTCCCAAAAAAGCAAGCATAAAGACCATCATTGAAATCAATGCCGCAGTAGATAAATTTGAAGGAAGAATTAGAGATACTACTATAAAAACCGGGAGCCATAACGGAAGTATTGAATCCTTAAACGATTGGGGATTCTCATAGTTTTTTGATAAATAATGAGCTACATAAATCATCAACACTACTGAAGCTAAGGTTGATGTTTGGAAACTAAAACCTACAAAAGGGATTCGAATCCATCGACTCGCATTTGCACCATCGATTACCGTTCCTTGAGATGCGGTATAAATAAGCAATAAAACAACAACAGGCAGAGATAAAATAGAAATAGCTTTGAAATATTGATACGGTATTTTATGTACCCCTATCATAAACCCAAATCCAAAAATCAAAATAACCATGTGCTTGAATAAATAATACCAAGGTGTTCCCTCTCCCACAACATAAGCAAGATTTGAACTTGCACTAAAAACTGGGAAAAACGAAAATATTGCTAAGAGCGCTAGAAGAACCCAAAGCGATAAATCACCATCGATAAGTTTGTATTTTTTATTCATTATAAATTCCTAACCGCTTGTTTAAATTGATCTCCTCTGTCTTCATAGTTTTTAAATAAATCAAAACTAGCGCAGGCAGGGGATAGTAATACAGTTTCTTTTTTATCTGCAATTTTGTGCGCAATCTTTACGGCTTCGTTAATGGATTGGGTTTCAACAATCACATCGACGACAGGACCAAAAACTTCTATTAATTTTTTATTATCTACACCAAGACAAACAATTGCTTTAACTTTTTCACGAACCAAAGGAAGAAGTTGACTATAATCATTCCCCTTATCGACTCCTCCAGCAATCCAAACAGTTTGAGACTTTACACTATCCAAAGCATAATAAGCAGCATTAACATTCGTGGCTTTAGAGTCATTGACGTAGGTTACATTTTGAATCTTCAAAAACTGTTCTAACCTATGAGGAACACCCTTAAAACTCATTAAACTTTCACGGATAGAGTCTTTACTAACTTTTAACAGCCTCGCAACAGTAACTGCAGCCATTGCATTAAGCAAATTATGTCTTCCCTGTAACTGAAATTGTGTAGTTTGTATCATAGTTTGTGAATTATCTTGTTGTATAATAATCTGATCATCTGCCGAATAAACCCCGTCATTTTTAGGCTTTTCAAAACCAAATGAAATGGTTTTAACCTCAGACTTTGACTTATTCAGAGCGTCAATTAAAACTGGATCTTCTGCGTTGAATACTAAAAATTGATTGGGAGATTGGTTTTCAATAATGCGCATTTTAGAGGCTACATATTTTGAAAAACTATTTTCATATCGATCTAAATGATCTGGTGTAATGTTTGTAATTACTGCAACTTCGGGTTGGAATGAGTAAATATCATCGAGCTGAAAACTACTGATTTCTAATACATAGACATCTCGATTCGTTTCTGCAACCTGTCTCGCAAAACTATACCCTATATTTCCTGCTATGCCAACATTAATTCCAGATTGTTCTAATAAATAATGGGTTAACAGCGTAGTGGTCGTTTTTCCGTTACTTCCAGTAATTCCTACGAGGGTAGCTTTAGTGTATTGACTTGCAAACTCGATCTCTGAAACTATTTTAATTCCAGATGATCGTATCTTTTGAATTAAATCGATATGATCTGGAATTCCAGGACTTTTCATTACTAAATCTGCCTGTAGTATCGAGTTCATATCATGTCCACGTTCTTCAAAACGAACCCCCAAGTGATTTAGCTCCTTCTTAACTTTTTGAGAAAGCAAACCAGAATCTGACAAGAAAACATTATACCCTTGCTTAACGCCTAAAACAGCGGAACCAATTCCACTTTCTCCTCCTCCTAATATGACTAGCTTCTTAGACATTATCTAATTTTAAGAGTTACAATAGTTAATACGCTTAACAGAATTCCAATAATCCAAAAACGAGTTACAATCTTACTTTCATGGTACCCTAATTTTTGATAATGATGATGGAGTGGTGCCATCAAGAAAATTCTTTTTCCTGTACCCGTTCTTTTTCGAGTATATTTAAAATATACCACTTGAAGTACGACCGATAAATTTTCTAAAACGAAAATTCCACACAAAAGAGGTAAGAGTAATTCTTTACGAATCATAATCGCTACAACAGCAATGATTGCCCCAATAGTAAGACTTCCGGTATCCCCCATAAACACCTGAGCAGGATAGGTATTGTACCATAAAAAACCAATTAACGACCCTAAAAAGGCAGCTACAAAAATTGTTATTTCTCCAGCGTTTGGTATATACATTATATTCAGATAATCTGAAAAAATAACGTTCCCAGAAAACCAAGCGAATACCCCTAGAGTAAAAACCATAATAGCCGAACTACCCGCTGCAAGACCATCAATTCCATCTGTTAAATTCGCTCCGTTTGAAATCGCTGTGATAATAAAAACTACAAAAGGAATGAAAATCATCCAGGCATAAGGAGCCGAATTAGGAATCCATTCGATGAGAGCTGAATAATCAAATTCGTTATTTTTTAAAAAAGGAATTGTTGTTAAAGTTGATTTAACATCACTAGAAACACTTTCAATTCCTTGTTCTACAAGAACAGAAGGTTGATCTAATCGAACGGTTACTTCTGAATGAAAATATAAGGTGCATCCGACCACTATCCCCAGAATAACTTGACCAATTACTTTAAAAATACCCTTTAAACCTTCTTTATCTTTTCTAAAAACCTTTATATAATCATCCAAGAAACCAATAGCACCCATCCATAGCGTGGTGAAAATTAAAAGTAGAATGTAAATGTTTTGAAGCTGAGCGATTAAAAGTACCGGGATTAAAGTGCTTATAATTATAATTACACCTCCCATTGTAGGAGTTCCTGATTTTTGAACTTGACCGTCAAGACCAAGCTCTCTTACCGTTTCGCCTATTTGTTTTTTCTTTAAAAAATCAATTATTTTTTTACCAAAAATGGTTGAAAAAAGTAATGAAAACACAACTGCAAGTGCTGCCCTAAAAGATAAGAACTGAAAAAGTCCGGCTCCTGGCATTTGATACTGTCTCTCTAAATACTCAAATAAATAGTATAACATATTAGAATAATTTCAATAATATTTCTTGAACAACCTTACGGTCGTCAAACGCTGTTTTAACCCCTTTAATTTCTTGATAGGTTTCATGACCCTTGCCAGCAATTAAGAGAACATCTTTTGGCTCGAGTAACATACAAGCTGTTTTAATCGCCTCCTTGCGGTCGTTTACTTTTAATGTTTTCTTGTAATTTTCTGGAGCTACACCTGCTTCCATATCCGCAATGATCTGATCCGGATCTTCGGAACGAGGATTGTCAGAAGTAAAGATTACACGATCACTTAAATTTGCTGCTACAGCTGCCATTTTTGGTCTTTTACTCTGATCACGATCACCACCACAACCCACAACCGTAATTAATTTTTCATTTCGCGTACGTACCGAGTTTATCGTTTTTATTACATTCTTTAAAGCATCGGGGGTGTGCGCATAATCTACAATTACAAGTGACCCATGAGGCCCTTGAATGGTTTCAAAACGTCCACTTACATTTTTAAGACTACTTAAACCCGCTAACACCTCCAATTGATCTTTCTCCAAAAGAGATGCAATAGCATAAACGGCAAGTAAATTGGAAGCATTAAATGCACCTAACAATTGGGTCCAAAACTCTTGATCATCTACTTTTAAGAGCATTCCTGTAAATTGATGCTCTAGAATCTGAGCTCTAAAGTCTGCATAGTTCTCTAAGGCAAAAGATTTTTTATTTGCTTTTGTATTTTGAACCATGTAAGCCCCATTCTTATCATCAAGATTTACTAAGCAAAAAGCAGTTTTTGGAAGTAAATCAAAGAATCGTTTTTTGGTATCCCGATAAGATGCAAAGGTCTCGTGATAGTCTAGATGATCTTGAGTAAGATTAGTAAATACACCTCCTTTAAACTGTAAACCATGTATGCGTCCTTGATCAATTCCATGAGAGGAAACTTCCATAAAACAATAACTAACTCCTTTACGAACCATTGCGTCTAAATGGAAATTAATAGACAAAGGATCTGGTGTTGTATGGGTGGCTGGGATTACTTCAGAACCAAACTTTATTTCAACCGTTGAAAGCAAACCTACTACATACCCTAAACGAGTAAATAACTCATAACATAAACTAGCAACAGTAGTTTTTCCATTAGTTCCAGTAACTCCAACGAGTTCTAATTTTCTAGACGGATGATCGTAGTAATTGTCAGCAACAACTGCAAGGGCTATACGAGTGTCGTTTACCCTAATGAAAGAAATGTTTTGAGGCGTATTTTTAGGTTTTTCTGAAACTAAAATAACGGTTGCCCCTTTTTTAATTGCATCCTCTATATAGTCATGCCCATTCGACTGATCTCCTTCAATAGCAACAAAAAGCGTATTCGGTTCTACCTTTCTAGAATCAAAGGCTACCTTGTTGATCTGTTTATCAATAGAACCATAAGTCTGTTCAATTGACACCCCAAACAATAAGTCTTTTAATTCTTTCATGAGAGCTCTAATAGAATTTGCTGTTTAACTTTTACTTTTGATCCTTTTTTAATAGACTGACGAATGACCTTTCCTGTTCCTTTAAGCTCAACTTTAAGACCCATACGCTCTAATAACATCAACGCATCCATAGCTGGCATTCCTTTAAGGTTTGGAATTACCTCCTCCGTTGTTAATTTATATTCGTCCTCTAATAAGTCTTCAGTTTTTGTAAATCTCAATTCCGGGACTTTAATTTCTTTAGGAGTACTGTTGTAAATATTTAAAGCAATTTCTTTAAACACGGGAGCAGCTACAGTAGCACCATAGTACCCTATATTTTTATTTGGTCTATGAATTACGACAATACAAGAATATTTTGGTTCGTCAGCTGGAAAATAGCCTACAAAACTTGAAACATACTGCGTTTCTTCTGTGGTGTAATCTACCTGACAGGTTCCTGTTTTACCTGCTATAGAAAAGTTCTCATCTTTAATTCTATAACCTGTTCCCCACTTTTTATCTACAACGTTAAGCATCATTTTCTGAACCGTCTGAAGTGTTTCTTGTGAGCATATAGAAGGATTCAAAACTTCTTTTTCGAAATATTTTACCGGAGTTTCACCAAAATTGCTAATTCGATCAATGAACTTTGGCTTAACCATTTCACCTCCATTTGCAATGGCATTGTAGAATGTTAAAGTCTGCAGAGGAGTCATTAAAACACCATATCCGAAAGCCATCCATGGTAAATCTAAACCGTCCCAATCCGAATCTGTTGGGTATGGAATTTTCGGAATTGCTTCCCCTTTAAACGGAAGTCCAAGTGGCTTATGAAGCCCCATATTGTACAAACGATTTACAAATTTAGAAGGGTTGTTTTTGTAATTATCATGTATTATTTTAACAATACCCGTATTCGAAGACACCTCAAAAGCTTTTGATGCAGTAAGCAGGCCATAGCCCCCTTTTTTGGAATCCCTTACTTTATATTTATTGTAAAATGTTAGCTCTCCTCCTGTAGTATCAATAAGGTCATTTGCATCAACGACTTTATCCTCTAAAGCTGCAATCATAGCCATTAATTTAAAAGTTGATCCTGGCTCATGTGCTTCACCAACTGCATAATTTAATTTCTCGTAATACTTTCCTTGTGAAGTTCTTCCAAGATTAGAAATTGCTTTTATATTTCCAGTCTTCGTTTCCATCACCACCACACTTCCATGGTCAGCTTCAAATTTTTCTAATTGTGCGAGTAAAGAATGGTGTGCAATATCCTGCATATTAATATTCAGGGTAGTATACACATCATACCCTTCTGTAGGCTCTTTCTCGTTATTGTCGTTAATCGGCTTCCACTGTCCGTTAGCGATTTTTTGTTTCATTCGTCTTCCATCCTCGCCTTTTAAATATTGACCATAGGCACCTTCCAATCCCACTCTTAAATAATTTCCACTGGGATCTCTTTGCTCATAACCAATGGTCCGTTCTGCTATTTTACCAATAGGATTTTCACGAGTCAATCGAGACTCTACAATAAGCCCCCCTTTTAAAGAAGAACGATTGAAAAGTGGAAAACTTTTTATTTTTTTATAGGTTGAAAAATTCAAGTTCTTACCAATCAAAACATAGCGACTTTTCTTAGCTCTTGCTCTTTCTAACTTGTTTAGAAAAAAAGAAGCTGGTTTATCAAACACCTGACCCAAAGCTTTGGAAAGGCTATCCTTGTGTTTCTGGAATAATTTTTCGGAAGGCACTTTTGAATCCCACCGAAGCTCATAACGTGGAACTGTTGTAGCAAGGAGACTCTCGTCATCGGAGTAGATATTACCTCTACTTGGCTGTAAAACAAAATTCTTAACAGTTCTTTGCTGGGCTAAATCGCGATAATAGTCACCCTCTGAAAATTGAATGATAAACAGTTTAGAAACTAAAACACAAGCGAAGACAAACAGACCCAGTACCACTAGATAAAAACGATTCGTGATTTTTTTTGTCTCTACACTCATTTTTTGTCCGCTTCTACAATTAGTTTTATCGGAGGGTTTTTGGAAGGTTTAATCCCTTTTTCTCTGAGAGCTTCGGCTACTCTTGATTCCATTTTCAAAACCATTAGATAAGCACGTTTCTCGACAAAATTGCTTTTCATTTCTTTTAGCTCATTGTTTAACCTAGCGATTTTGAAAATTTTGCGATCTGCCATATGACCACTAGATATAACTACTAAGGCTAAAAAGGAAAGAAAAAGAATCATCCACCAGTTTTTTAAGGCATCATCCTTAATTAAAAACTCAATATTTAAAAAAGACAATAACTTGTTCATTTTTTTACTGCTATTCTCAGTTTAGCACTTCTTGCTCTACTGTTTAATTTTATTTCCTCTTCATCCGGAACAATCAGACCTCCTAATTTTTTTAGTGGTGTAAATCGGTTTCCAAAAAAATCTTGTTCTGCTTCACCTTCAAAAACCCCTTCTCTAATAAACCGCTTTACTAAACGATCTTCGAGAGAGTGATATGATATACAAACCAACCTTCCGTCTGGCTTGAGAATCTCTGCAGCTTGAACAAGAAATGATTTAATAACCTCTAACTCTTGATTAACCTCAATTCTAATTGCCTGAAATATTTGTGCTAAAACTTTATTTAAAAACCGCTCTGGAATTAACGGCTTAATTACAGCTATCAAATCTGTAGTTGTTACAATATCACTGACCTCCCTTTGGTCTAAAATCGCAGATACAATTTTGTGAGCTCCTTTCACCTCCCCATACAATTTCATTATCGAGATTAAATCTTCCTCTGAATATGCGTTTACAACTTCAAAAGCAGACAGAGAAGACTCTTGATCCATTCGCATATCTAAACGACCTTCAAATCGAGTCGAAAAACCTCTTTGTTCTGCATCAAACTGATGTGATGAAACTCCAAAGTCAGCTAGAATACCATCTACTCCTTTTATCCCATAAAACTTTAAATAACGCTTAAGGTCTTTGAAATTAGCTTGAATTAATTCAAAACGCGGGTCAGAAAGGGTGTTTTTAACTGCATCTTGATCTTGATCAAAAGCAAACAACCTCCCGTCTTGATTAAGAGACTTTAAAATCTTTCTAGAATGACCTCCACCGCCAAAAGTAACGTCGACGTAGATGCCTTCTGGCTTGGTCACCAAATCACTAACACTTCGTTCCAGTAAAACTGGATTATGATAATTGATCTCCATCTTTATCTCCCATTACTTCTTCGGCCAAAGCTCCAAAGTCGACCGTAGCATCGCTAATAGCCTCTTCATACAAACCTTTATCCCAGATTTCTAAAATATTTACAGCAGAAGAAATCACAACTTCTTTAGAAATTCCAGCGTGAATCACAAGATCTTTAGGAATTAACAAACGACCAGTTTGATCAACTTCAACTACCCGAACACCTGCGGTAAAGCGCCTTATAAAATCATTGTTCTTTTTATTAAAACGATTCAACTGGTTTACCTTTTCCATCATCGCCTCCCATTCTTTTATAGGATAAACCTCCAAACAAGAATTAAAAACTGCACGCTTTAAAACAAACTGTTCATTTATGTTTTGAGCAAGTTGCTTTTTAAGTGCAACAGGAAGCATAATACGCCCTTTGGCATCTGCTTTACATTCATATGTCCCAATAAAGTGCTGCATCTTAATTGTTTGCGAGTTGATACTTCAAATATAAAATATATTTCCCACAAATTTCCACTAAATACCACTTTGTTAATAAGTTTTCAAAAACCATAAGAGAACAACATTGAACCCAAAGGCGTTAAAAAAAAAATTCTGAATCAGTATTTATTAACTATATTTGTGGGCTCATAAAGATCTAGAGATACATCTAGCATGGAAAAAAATTTTAAAGAAGACAAAGATTTTAAATACGTCGAAATAGGCGAAGGTCAACCTATCATTATCCTACACGGGTTAATGGGTGGTCTTAGTAACTTTGCAGGTGTTGCAGAATTCTTCCCGAAACAAGGGTATAAAGTAATTATACCTGAGTTACCGATTTATGAATTACCGTTATTAAAGACTAATGTTAAATCTTTTTCTGATTATCTAAAATCTTTTTTGACCGTTAAAGAAATTGACAACGCAATTCTACTTGGAAATTCGTTAGGAGGACACATTAGTCTTGTGTTTGCAAAAAACCACCCTGAATTAGTGAAAGGACTCGTTCTGGCTGGTAGCTCTGGTTTATATGAAAATTCTATGGGGGAAAGCTACCCTAAAAGAGGAGATTATGGATACATTCAATCCAAGGCTCAGGAAGTTTTTTACAATCCAGAGGTTGCTACAAAAGAAATTGTAGATGAAGTATTTGAAGTTGTAAACGACAGAAACAAACTTATACGAACTTTAGCAATTGCTAAAAGCGCAATTCGTCATAACATGGCAAAAGACTTACCCTCAATGAATATTCCAACTGGAATAATCTGGGGAGAAAATGACATTGTAACACCACCTAATGTAGCGGAAGAATTCAATAAACTTTTACCAGATTCTGATCTATACTGGCTTAAAGAATGTGGTCATGCTCCCATGATGGAACACCCAGACCTTTTTAACGAAAAACTTTTGAACTGGCTCAAAAAACGTAACTTCTAAAAACATTATGCGAGTTACATCATCCGAATTTATTATCAGTAACACGGATGTTTCCAAATGTCCAAACGAACGCATTCCTGAATATGCATTTATAGGGAGATCTAATGTTGGGAAGTCTTCTTTAATCAATACTATTTGTGACCGAAAGAACCTCGCTAAAACTTCTGGGCGACCCGGGAAAACTCAACTGATCAATCACTTTAAAATAAATAAATCTTGGTATTTGGTTGATTTACCTGGATATGGGTACGCAAGAACTTCGAAAACATCAAAAAAAGCATTTCAGAAATTAATTACTACTTACTTCGAGAAAAGAAAACAGCTGGTATCTGCTTTTGTTTTAATTGACATTCGTCACGATCCCCAACCCATTGACCTAGAGTTTATGGAATGGCTAGGAACCCATTATATTCCTTTTGCAATTGTTTTTACAAAAGCAGATAAAGAAAAACCAAAAGCTATTGAACGTAAAACACAAACATACATCCAAAAGATGCTTGACCATGCTTGGGAAGAAGCTCCTCCTTACTTTATAACTTCCTCTCTACACAGAACTGGCGGAGACGAGTTACTGGCTTATATAAACAAACTAAATGAGGAGTTTACAAATCAAGAGCACTTACCCTCGTTTGATGTTTAGTTTTTCTGCAAAATAATCACAAAAATCATTCATTGTAGCCGACATTTTTTCATCTTGAGTAGCACGAAGAAAAGTTTGACTCATAGTTACTAGCGACTGATGGAAAAAAACATTCATTTGATCAATAGGCATATCTTTTACCCAAAGATCCATTCTTAATGTTTCTTGGTTTTTTCCGTCCCATAAGGACATCAATAAAGCTTGAGCCTCTTCTTCGTTAACTCCTCCATCGGGTGCAGACCAAACGATTTTTTCAGGTATTTTGTTCTCGTCTAATTTTACTTCTATTGAAATATTAGTTTGTTTTCCCATGTTATTATTTTGCGGGTTTATAATTTGATTTATTAAATAAGTCTCTTGCGGACATTGAAAGAAGTTCCTCTAAGGAGGTGTTTGGGTTTTTGTCCATATAAGAACGAACAATTTGCCATCCAATCCATTGACCAACTTTTCCAGGAGTTTCGTTGTCTATTTCTAAATAAAATTTAGAGAAAGGAGCTGGATCTATAAAGCGTAAAGAGAGTGATGATTGGGTTTGAAAAAGCAATTCATTTTCAATAAAATATTGCCACATATAACGTTCGTTATCTTGAACCCACTCGATTTCTTGTTTAGAATATGAGATTTTTATATCATCGGAAGCATTGGGGAGTAAAAGGTCTTTTAGATATAATTTTTTGCCGTAATATACCATTTGCCCCAACATAGTTCTATCTTTTGGACTCCTAACCACTAGCGTCCCTAATTCGTCGACAATATGTGAGGTCATGTAGTTGAATTCCATATCCTTAACAATGTAATTTGGAATCCCCTCATAAATTGGATTCTTAGAACCTAAATAAGTATCTAAGGATATAATTAAAAGAGAATCTGTAAATACTGTTTTACTCTGATAATCAACATTATTTACAACAGTTACAACATGTGGGTCTTTCATCGAAGGGAAATAATATTTAATATGTTTATATAAATCTTCTAAAGCCTCTTCAATCGGAATCAGGGTTGGATATACTTTTTTAATCTCTTCATGTAATAAAACTTGGATACTGTCTCGTTGTCTTTTTTTCCAGATACTGTCTGGATATTGTTCTGGAAATAAATAAGGGTATTTTTTTTTAAGCTGAATATATTCCTCTGAGTTAGCCTTGTAAAAATTAAGATCAAAACGATCAATATCAATAGTAACATCGATGGAGTTTATTTCAGTTTCTAATTGACTATTTCCTGAACAGGAGACTAGAAAAAAAGAAAAAAGGCAAAAAATACCAACTTTAAAATAAAATAATCTAGAAAATGAATTCATGTATAACTAAAAGTTTTTTGTAAAGAATAAGTTCCCTAATTTTATACAAAGTTACATCCAAAATATTGCTAATACATATGAAATCACCAGAAAAAGTAATTGAGCACATTGTAAATTGGCTAAAAAGCTATTCAGAGAAATCGGGAATGAATGGATTTGTAGTAGGAGTTTCAGGAGGAATTGATTCTGCATTAACCTCCACCTTATGCGCTTTAACTGGAAAACCGGTGTTGTGTTTAGAAATGCCGATTCATCAGGAAGCAAATCAGGTGTCAAGAGCTCAGGAACACATAGCTTGGCTTGAAGAGAAATTCTCTAATGTAAAGCATCATTCACTTTCTCTTACCCATGTATTTGATAGTTTTCAAGAGCTTTTACCCCCTACTTCTAAGGATGAAAGTAAATTTTTAAGCTTAGCAAATACACGAGCTCGACTTCGAATGACGACTCTGTATTACTTTGCAGCTCTTGAACGTTATCTTGTTGCTGGAACCGGAAATAAGATTGAAGATTTTGGGGTTGGTTTTTACACTAAATATGGAGATGGCGGTGTAGATTTAAGTCCGATTGCCGACTTAATGAAATCAGAAGTTTTTTTATTGGCTAAAACTCTAGGTGTAATAGATTCAATTCAAAACGCAGCACCTACCGATGGGCTTTGGGGAGATGACCGAACGGATGAAGATCAAATGGGAGCTACCTATGATGAACTTGAATGGGCCATGAAAAATGTTGAGAGTGCTTCCAAAAACCATACAGAGAGACAAAAAGAAGTTCTTTCTATTTATAAAAAGCTACACAAACAAAATCAACATAAAATGCAACCTATACCGGTTTGTGAAATACCAGATTCTTTATAAAGAGCTTTAAATAACGCGATTCAATTTTCTAGAGACCACTTGCTTGAGCTGATAATAACTCATTACATCTTCTAGGATTTCGGAATGGTGCTGCTCCTTATCCTTAACTTGGTCTTGAAGTTCTTCGATTTTTTTATCAATGAGTAGTTTACGAAGTGTTAAGATGGTCTCATTTACTAGCTGAGAAACCTGGCTATCTCTTGATTTAACAAAGATATTTTTCTTTTCCCATTGATGCAATTGATATTGTTCCTCGTTCATTAGAATATTACTGACTAAGGAACTTAATTCGCCATCAAGAGAAGGGATTAATTTATCTATAGAGACTTTTCCTTTTTCCTGAAAATTTTGAATCAACATATAAAACAAGGTTTTAAAATTGGAGTTTGCAAGTTCAACCTCATCTTGCTGTAAATCCAAAAATATTTTTTCAAAGACTTTTACCTTCACCTCTTTTACATCTTCTACAATATCATTTTCTTCAGAAAAACTTAAAATAGACTCTTTAAATATTTCTTCTCGATCACCATATAACATCAAGATGGTTATTATTTGTTTTTCTAATTCAAAACTATGATCTACAGAAACACTCTTAGGTTCTTCGTTTTTTAAAACTCGAAAAGACTCCTCTTTTGGGGTTATTTTAGGTCTTGTGTTCTGAGCTTTTTTAGATAGTTGAGCCAATGCACTAAATAAAACGTTTTCAGAAATATCCATGAGTTGCGCACAACTTTGAACATAAACCTCTTGCTGAATTGGATCGGGAATTTTAGAAATACTTTCTACAATATCTCTAATCGTGGCAGCTTTTTTTACTGGATCATTTGCTGCATCTTCTAGCAATAATGATGCTTTAAACTGAATAAAATCTTTGGCATTCTCTAAGAAAAAGGATTCTATGGCCTCTCTAGAATTTTTCTTTGCAAAACTATCAGGATCTTCACCCTCCGGAAAAGAACATACTTTAACGTTCATTCCTTGAGCAAGTATCATATCTATTCCACGCAAAGAAGCCCTTAAACCCGCTGCATCACCATCAAATAAAACCACAATATTTTGAGTAAGTCGCTGAATGAGTCTGATCTGTTGTTCTGTAAGAGCGGTTCCTGAAGATGAAACCACATTGGTCACCCCAGATTGAACCATTTGAATTACATCGGTGTACCCTTCAACTAAGTAACAAACATCTTCTTTGGCAATACTTTGTTTTGCTTCATAAATCCCATAAAGCACTTTACTTTTGTGATAGATTTCACTTTCTGGAGAGTTTAAATACTTGGCTGTTTTTTTATTATCACCCAGTATTCTTCCTCCAAAACCGACAACACGACCTGAAAGACTTTTTATGGGAAACATAACTCTTCCACGAAAACGATCTACCTGATAGCTCTCATTTACAATAGTTAATCCTGTTTTCTCAAGAAACTCGAGTTGAAATCCACTTTTTATCGCTGACTTTGTAAAAGCATCCTTTTCTTGCGGAGAATATCCAAGATCGAATTTATTAATGGTTTCCTCTGTAAAACCACGTTCCTTGAAATAAGTAAGCCCAATTGCTTTTCCCTCTGAGGAATCTAAAAGGGTATTTTTAAAATAGGTGTTTGCGTGATCGGCTACCAAAAACATACTTTCGCGCTCGTTCAGTTTTTCTTTTTCAGCATCGGTTTGCTCCGTTTCTTCAATTTCAATATTGTATTTCTTGGCTAAATATCGAATTGCTTCTGGGTAAGAGAAATGTTCGTGCTCCATTAAAAAAGCAACTACGTTCCCTCCTTTTCCACTACTAAAATCTTTCCAAATTTGTTTTACTGGAGAAACCATAAAACTTGGGCTTCTTTCTTGAGTAAAAGGACTCAATCCTTTGAAGTTAGTTCCTGATTTTTTTAACCCAACAAAATCACCAATAACCTCCTCTACTCGAGCAGTTTCATATACTTGATCTATGGTGTTTTTTGAAATCAAAATTTGTTATTGTTTTCGAGTAATGACATAATTAACCATCAGCTCCAGAGAATCCCTGTAATCATTTTTAGGGAAGGTCATTAATATATCTAATGCATCTTTTTGAAAAGCTTCCATTTTCTTTTGAGCATATTCTAAACCTCCAGAATCTTTAACAAACTCTATCACTTTTTTTACTCTTTTTTTGTCTGTGTTATATTTTTTAACAGAATGAATTAGCCAGTTTCTATCTTTCTTAGAAACATTGTTTATTGCGTATATTAAAGGCAGGGTCATCTTTTGTTCTTTAATATCAATCCCTGTGGGTTTTCCGATTTTCGTTTCCCCATAATCAAAAAGATCATCTTTAATCTGAAATGCCATTCCTAATAAAGTACCAAAAGACCTCATCTTCTCTACGGTATCCTTATCCTGAGAAACAGATTGTGCACCCATAGCACAGCAGGCCGCTAACAAGGTTGCTGTTTTTTGCCTTATGATTTCAAAGTAGATGTCTTCGGTTATATCAAGGTTTCTAGCTTTCTCAATCTGGAGTAATTCTCCTTCACTCATCTCCTTGACAGCAACAGAAATAATTTTTAATAAATCAAAGTCTTCGTTATTGATACATAAAAGTAATCCTTTGGACAAAAGATAATCTCCAACGAGAACTGCAATCTTATTTTTCCAAAGCGCATTTATAGAGAAAAAACCTCTTCTTTGATTACTGTCATCTACAACATCGTCATGAACTAAAGTGGCAGTATGAATTAGTTCAATTACAGAAGCACCGCGATAGGTTCTCTCGGTTATAGCACCATCACCTAAAAGCTTGGCGGTCAAGAAAACAAACATAGGACGCATTTGTTTTCCTTTTCTATTTACAATAAAGTGAGTTATACGATTGAGCAATGAAACATTAGAAGACATGGAATCTGTGAATTTTTTTTCAAATCGTTCCATTTCCTCATAAATCGGCTTTTTTATTTGCTCTGTTACTTTCATAAAGCACTAATATACAACTTCATAATAAATTATTTTTTATGCGCCTTGTTGGCAAGCTGTCCACATGCAGCATCGATATCTTTTCCTCTAGAACGTCTTATGGTATTGGTAATTCTAGCAGCTGTTAATTTTTTTTGATACATAGACATAGCTTCATTTGACGCTTGTTCAAATGCATCATCTCCAATTGGATTATATTCTATTAGATTTACTTTAGTCGGTACTCTACGACAAAAATTAATTAATGCTCTTACCTCGTCTAAGTTATCATTAATACTCTTCCAAACAATAAACTCTAGAGTAATCATTTTTTGAGTGGCTTCATACCAGTATTCCAAAGAAGATAAAAGCTCGTCTACAGGGAATTTTTTTGAAAAGGGCATTATTTTTTCTCTTGTTTCTTGAACTGCGGAATGCAAAGAAACTGCGAGATTAAATTTCACCTTATCATCAGCCATTTTACGAATTAATTTTGGTATTCCAGAGGTCGAAAGTGTTATTCTTTTTGAAGCCATTCCTAGACCGTCTGGGGAAGTGATTTTTTCAATAGCTCCTAGAACATTATTGTAGTTCATTAAAGGTTCACCCATTCCCATAAAAACAATATTGGATAGCGGGATGTCAAAATAGGTTCGACTTTGCTGATCTATTGCGACAACCTGATCAAAAATCTCATCAACATTTAGATTTCGCATTCGATCGAGTTGTGCAGTCGCACAAAACTTACAGTCTAAACTACATCCGACTTGAGAGGAAACACAAGCAGTTGTTCTATCCTTTGCGGGTATCAAGACAGACTCAACAATTCGATTGTCATGAAGTTTTATGGCGTTTTTAAACGTACCATCTTTACTTCTTTGCTGCTGATCGACTGCAATGTGATTAATTGTAAAATGAGTATCTAAAAGGAATCTTGTGTCTTTTGACAAATTAGTCATTTTGTCAAAATCATGTACTCCTTTACTCCATAACCATTGATACACTTGGTCAGCACGGTAAGCCTGATGACCTTGTGCTTTAAAAAAGTCCTGGAGGGCTTCTTTAGAAAGTGCTCTTATGTCTTTTTTAGCCAACTCCATAAACCCTATTTTTAGATTAATTAAATGATCAACATAGCGTCTCCGTATGAATAGAAGTTATATTTTTCTTTAATTGCTACTTTATATGCTTCTTTAATGAAATCTGGATCTGCAAATGCAGAAGCCATCATTAGAAGAGTAGATTTTGGAGTATGGAAATTGGTTATCATACAATCTGCAATTGAAAAATCATAAGGAGGAAAAATAAACTTGTGGGTCCATCCTTCGTATGGGTTTAAAGTTCCAACAGAAGAAACTGAACTCTCAAGCCCTCTCATAACAGTAGTCCCTACCGCACAAATTCTTTTTTTATTAGACTTTGCATTATTTACAATATCAGCTGCTTTTTGATCGATAATAAGTTCCTCTGAGTCCATTTTGTGTTTTGAGAGATCTTCAACCTCAACTGGATTAAATGTACCTAAACCAACATGAAGAGTAAGCTCTGCTAAATCAACTCCTTTTATTTCAAGACGTTTTAATAAATGCTTAGAGAAATGCATCCCTGCAGTAGGGGCAGCAACAGCTCCTTCATTTTTTGCATAGATGGTTTGATAACGTTCTTTGTCTGAAGCTTCAGGCTCTCTTTTGATATATTTTGGAAGTGGAGTCTCTCCTAATTCTTTTAATTTATCACGGAATTCTGCGTAAGTACCGTCAAAAAGAAAACGAAGTGTTCTTCCTCTTGAAGTTGTATTGTCAATTACCTCAGCAACTAAACTATCGTCTTCGCCAAAATAAAGCTTATTTCCGATTCTAATTTTACGAGCAGGATCAACTAGGACATCCCATAATCTTTGTTCTTCGTTTAATTCTCTTAGTAAAAAAACCTCAATGCGTGCTCCTGTTTTTTCTTTATTTCCAAAGAGGCGAGCTGGAAAAACTTTAGTGTTATTTAAAACCATAACATCTCCTTCATCAAAGTAGTCAATGACGTCTTTAAACATTTTATGTTCAATAGTTCTATCCGCTCTATTAAGAACCATTAATCTTGCTTCGTCACGATTCTCTGCAGGGTGCTCTGCTAGTAACTCTTCTGGTAGTGTAAAACCGAAATCAGATAATTTCATAAAAACTTTTATTTTAATTAGTTCAATATCATGATTAAAAATTGATATTAAAAGCGCAAATATACTACCTCAGCCTAGGGGTTGTCAAGTAAATAGACTTATTTCCTTAATTTATTTTTCAAGAGACTCAAAACCAATAGCTTGCATATCTTTCCAAAAGTCAGGATAAGACTTTGTTACCACATCAGCATCTGCAATTTGGTGGTTAATTTTTAGTGCTAAAGGAACAAAAGCCATTGCCATTCTATGATCGCTATAGGTTTTGATGGTTTGATTTTTTTTAAAGTTCTGAGAAGCTGACAAGTGAAGGCTTTCATCAGTTACACGAATAGAAGCACCCAATTTAGATAATTCGTTTTCTAAAGCTACTAAGCGATCTGTTTCTTTAATCTTAAGAGTATGAAGCCCCGTAAGGTCACAAGCAACACCGAGTCCATAGCAACTAACAGCAATAGTTTGAGCAATATCTGGTGCTTTTACAAGATCCAGTTCAATCGACTCTGGTAAGTTAAAATCTTTTACTTTTTCTAAAATAATATGATCTGATTCGAAACGAGTAGTTACTCCAAGTTTCTTATAAATATCAATTAAAACTGAATCTCCTTGTAAACTATCCTCTCTATAACTACTCAAGGTTACTTTAGCATCATTACTTAGAGCTACAGCACTAAAATGGTAGGAAGCAGAACTCCAATCTGATTCTACAACTTGAGTTTGATCCGATATAACTCTCTGCTTATCAATTACAATATTTTTTCCTTTAAATTCGGTTCTAACTCCGATTCGGTTTAATAGAGACAATGTCATCTGAATATAGGGCAAAGAAGTTATTTCACCTTCTAGAGTTAAGTCTAAACCATTTTCTAAATGTGGAGCAATTAATAACAAAGCTGAAATGTATTGACTACTAATATTTGCCGGTAGCGATACTGTACCTCCCTTTAGAGATTTACCTTTTATTCTGAGAGGTGGATATCCTTCAGATTTTTCGTAAGAAATATCAGCCCCTATTACCCTTAATGCTTCTACTAAGACACCTATGGGTCTTTCTTGCATTCTTGAAGAACCTGTTAAAACTATTTCTCGACCCTCTTGAGTTGCAAAAAACGCAGTCAAGAAACGCATAGCAGTTCCAGCGTGATGAATATCGATGAGATTCGACTCTGTTTGTAACGCATGGGTCATTGCAAATGAATCGTCTGAATTTGAACTATTTTTAATTTCTAAACCTGGATATAACGCTTGTAATAAAAGTAATCTATTCGTTTCGCTTTTTGAACCGGTTATATTTAATGTTCCAAAGCATTCCTTAGAGGGATGATTAATATCTAAAAGCATTCTTCTATTTTAATTTCGGGTTATTTTGATGTCGATCATGATCCCTTTCTGTTTTTATATTTAGCTTTTTGTCGAAAGCATCTTGAAGATTTATTCCAGTTTGATTTGCTAGGCAAAGAACAACAAAAACAACATCAGCTAATTCTTCGCCAAGGTCTTTGTTTTTGTCTGATTCTTTTTCACTTTGCTCACCATAACGTCTTGCAATTATTCTAGCCACCTCCCCAACTTCTTCTGTAAGTTGTGCCATATTAGTAAGCTCATTGAAGTAACGAACTCCATGACTCTTAATCCATTCGTCTACGGCTTGTTGTGCGTCTTGAATTTGCATAGTAGAATTTTATGTAAAAATACATTAAGTCAAACTACTAGACAAAGTAGAATGATACCTTATCTTAACTTTTTACAAGATTTTAGTTAAATCGTATAATCGATTGATAATTAAACATTCCGTGTGGACCTTTTCGTGATGAGAATTAAAATGAATAGCTTGCATGCCTAATTCCAATGGAGTTTGAACATCTGATTCCAAACTATCTCCAATCATCAAAGAATTCTCAGGGAGTGCATCTGCTAATCTAAGTGCTTCATTAAAAATAATTGGATTTGGCTTTTTTACTCCAATTTTCTCGGCTGTTAATACTACTTTAAAAAAATGATCGATACCCGAATTTTCTAATTTTCGCTGTTGAACATTTTCAAATCCATTTGTAATTATATGTAGGAAATATGTTTCATCTAAGTATTTTAAAACCTCAATTGTATTGTCAAATAAAAAAGTGTGAGTTGAAAGTTTTTGAATATATAAATCAGATACTTTTTGAATTAATTCTGAAGTATGTGGAATGTTCATTTTTCCAAACGTCTTTTCTAGTCTCAAAAAACGCAATTCAACTTCAGAAATTTTATTCTCCCGATACTGTTTCCAATAGAAATGATTGATAGGATTATAAAACTCAAGAAATTTTTTTAAAGAAAACTTAAAGTCCAATTCTTTAAATATGTATTGAAATGTAGCAGCTGAATTCCTTTCAAAATCCCATAGGGTATGATCTAAATCAAAAAATATATGTTCTACTTTATTCTTTTTTATCATGAATTAAAATATAGTTTGAGTAAGCTTCTCTCCATGCACTGTTTTTATTATGATCGCATAAAATTGAATTTGTAACAGAAAAAACATGAACTCCCGAAGCAGTAGGTATTTGATCTTTCAATTGTTTAAGTTTTGCAAAAGCATCAAAAGCAGACCTAGTTCGTAACACTTCTTCGGATGCAACCAGAGAATACAGAATTAGAGAGGTCTCAATTTCGTTACTTAAATCGTAAAAATTAAAAGGGACAGCTGTACTTGCTCTGTAACCAAACTGATCATGATAACCTAAACTAAAATCTTCAGCTTCCTCCAAAACTAGAACATTTCGATAGGTTTCAAAAACAGAGGTTACCCCAAGGTTAAATTGTATAAATTTTGTATTTCTATGAATTACAGACTCAAAACTTTCAAGTTCCTTTTTGAATTGTTCTGCCTTTTGTCTTGCTTCTGTTGAGACTAAAAGTGATACTTTATGATAATCTGCTACAGATTTTATAAGAGAATTATAGGCTGCATTAAAAACTGAAATTCCCTGATCGTAATAAGTTATTTTAGAGTATAAGAAGAAAAAACGTGGTTTTAGATCTGTCTGTTTAAAAAGCTTAAAGAATGCGTTGAAATTGTCCCATGGGTCCTTCCAAATACCTAATAGGACAAAAAACTGTTCTACAATGTTCCACAATTCAAACTTACTCAACGACATGAAAAATTGAACTAAATTTCTTAGCAAGGATTTATGAATATACTTGTAAGGCGAAACAACTTCTACTAATGGAATTGATTTAGCCATCATATTTCCTTCACTTGATAATTCTGGAAATTTATCAACAAGCAGTGCCATAACCTTCTTCGCCCAGAGGTCAATTAAAGGCATGTCTATGAAGTCATGCTGAACTGCTAAAGAATTTCGACTCATGAATCTTCCATTTTCATCTTTTACATGAAGAAGGTATTCTTCATACCTACTAATTAGATAAAAAGAAGCAGCAAAAACATCAAAGGGAATCATAGAAGAATTATTACACCCTAAGAAAGCTGGTAAGTCATCCCATTTTGACATCTCAATATCTATTTCCTGAATGCCTTGTTCGAATAACAAAGAGTTTGAATGAACAAAAAACTCGTTCCCTAAGGGCGTGTTTGTGTAACTAAACTTAGGACCACTTTGGGCAATAAAAACCCCCAACTTTGTAGTAAATTCAACCTCAACTCCAAGCACATTTTTAAAAAAATGATTGAAACTGTACCGAAGTCGTGGCGTAATCTTATGGGTATAAACCAACAGCATAGTTATAGTATATTTTCGTCTGCAAAGCTAAAGTACCCTTTTTCAGAAATAATTAAATGATCTAAAAGTTTTATATCAATATTTTCTCCTGCTTTTTTCATTTTTTTAGTCAATACAATATCGCTTTGACTTGGATTTAAAACCCCAGAGGGGTGGTTATGGGCTACTATAATTGAAACTGCTCCTACTTTAAGTGCATTTTTAAAAAGTATCCTAATATCAACTGTTGTTTCAGATATACCTCCGACACTCAATCTTTTTTTTTCTAAAATATGGTGTTGAATATTTAAATAAAGAACCCAAAATTCTTCCTGTTCTAAATAGGTCATGGTAGGAAAAAGGACATCGTACGCCATTTGACTGCTTGTGAGTCCAATTTGTTTTGAAGAAGGTGCGCCTTGAATTCTTTTCCCTAATTCAAGAGCAGCTTTAATCTTAACTGCCTTTGCTGGTCCAATTCCTTTCCAAAGCATGAGTTCTTCAAGACTTACCTTGTGTAGAGAAACTAAATCATTATTCAAGGAAACCAAAAGTCGTTGCATGAGTTGTACTGCAGTTTCTCCTTTGTTTCCACTTTCTATCAAAAGTGCTAAAAGTTCTGAATTAGACAAATGTTGCGGTCCATTATTGATTAATTTTTCTCGCGGTCTTTCGTCTACAGACCAGTCTTTTAATGTAAATTTGGGTGTGTTTGTTTTCATAAGAAAGTAGGTTTAGAGCTTATATAATTATTTGGATTTAGATTATGGGAATAAAATGTATATATAAATATAACTTTTAAAGATGAATTATCCTCCAAAACACCATCAGGAAAATGAGTTCTCAAATGCTTTAGAACTCATAAAAATGTTCCCACTCGCTACTGTAATCACTTCTAGTAAAAACAAAATACTAAGTACTCACATTCCTTTAGTTTATAATAAAAAAGGAACTTTAGGGACTTTAGTTGGGCACCTAGACAAGTTCAACCCTCAGATAAGTCATTTTGAAGATGAAGAACACGACTTAGAACTTATTTTTAATGGCCCTGACGTTTATATCTCTCCTTCAAAATACAGCACAACCCAACTCCCTACTTGGAATTACTTCAAAGTTCATTTAAGAGGTAAAATTGAACTAAAAACTAACCCTAAAGAAGTAAAAGAAAGCCTAATATCCATGACTTCTTTCT
This sequence comes from Candidatus Arcticimaribacter forsetii, assembly GCF_910589745.1. Taxonomy (GTDB): domain Bacteria; phylum Bacteroidota; class Bacteroidia; order Flavobacteriales; family Flavobacteriaceae; genus Arcticimaribacter; species Arcticimaribacter forsetii. The sequence goes on along the minus strand of NZ_OU342399.1, from coordinate 646,109 downwards.
TAGAAGGAAACGAGCAAAAATATGTTTTGGATGAAAATAATCCTAGAATGGAAGCCGCTTTAAACTATATTATAGGATTCGATATTAAAATAACTTCCTGGGAAGGGAAATACAAGATATCTCAAGATAAAAACAAAGAAGATCAAAGAAGAGCTAAAGAAACTTTAATTGAAAGTCAATCAAAAATTATAAATCACATCGAGTATTTATACCAAAAACATGAAACTAAAAGCTAAGTACTTTTTCTTTTAAAACCTGCCAATCAATTCCTCCATAATTGCCAGAACTCATCATTATCAGTACACTATTATCCCATGGATGATTATACAAAAACTCATGTAAAGCATCGGGCTTAGTATAAACTAGCAGATCATCAGAACCAAAAGCAGCTTTAATTTCACTCACACTTAGAGGAGGGCGGTTTTTAATTTTTAAAGCTTCTGGGTCATAAAAAACTACAGCTTCATTAGCAGCACTCAAAGCATTTTTATATTGACCTATAAATTCTGGATTAAGACTACTATAGGTATGAAGTTCTAAACAGAAAACTTTATGTTGTTTATTAAACTGTAAAGCAACAGCCTCAGAGGTTGCTTTAACTTTACTTGGTGCATGAGCAAAATCTTTAAACAAAAAAGAAGAACCATTATCCCCAATTTTCTCAAGTCGTTTTGAAGCCCCTTTAAACCCAGCAATCGCTTCTAAGAAGTCTGCTTCATCAACTCCCATGAGCTGACAAATCCACTTAGCACCAGCTATATTTGAAAGGTTGTGTTCTCCGAAAACTTCCAGAGGTAAATCCCCTTCATCTGTTGTTAAATAGGTTACCCCCTCTTCTATAAAATGTTCTGGAAGATTATAAGATTCCTTTCTTATTGTATTTTGTGATGCATTTGTTATTTTTTCTAAAACAGAATCTGCTTCGTTATAAACCAAAACACCTCCTGGAACAATCGAGTCAATATAAGTTTCGAACTGTTTTACATAATCCTCTTCGGTCGGAAATACATTAATATGATCCCAAGCTATTCCTGATATCAAAGTTACATGAGGTTTATACCACAGAAATTTTGGTCTAAGATCTATTGGAGAAGATAAATACTCATCTCCTTCTATGAGAACAAAGTCATTTTCTTCTGACAAACAAACCATGGTGTCAAAACCTTCCAATTGGGCACCAATCATAAAATCTACTGATTTTTCCCAATAATTTAAAACATGTAAAACCATTGAGGTAATGGTTGTTTTCCCATGACTTCCGGCAATAACTACACGAGTTTTGCTTTTTGTTTGCTCGTATAAAAATTCAGGATATGAATATATCTTAACCCCTAAATCGATTGCTTTTTTCAGCTCTGGGTTATCTTTTTTAGCATGCATTCCTAAAATAATCCCATCCAAGTCATCGGTTATTTTTTCAGGAAACCAGCCAAATTTTTCTGGTAAAATACCTGCTTGATCTAGTCGAGACTTAGAAGGTTCAAAAATAGCATCATCACTTCCCGTAATCTGGTATCCTTTTTGTCCTAGTGCTAAGGCCAAATTGTGCATTGCACTTCCGCCAATGGCTATAAAATGAAATCTTTTCATAACTAGAGTTTTAAATAAAATCTATTGAGGTTTAAATTTAGGGTTAATTTCAAAAGTAAGATTTCGAAAATAAACTGCTTTTTCTTTTTCCTTGATTTTTTCATAAAGAAGTGAAAGTTTATAAGAAACCCACTCCTTGGGTAAATTGTCATATTCATTGAAATTATTTAAATAATAATTCAATGCACATATGGACTTCTGAATATCTATATTTAAATAAAGTCCTATACTCCCAATCTGATAACTTAAATTTTGACTTTTATCTCTAAAATAGAGTTCGTTTATTTTCGAATTGCAGGCTTCTAAAAAACTTAATTCAACAAATGCTTTAGTAAATTTTTCCTTTGCCTTTAGTGTTTCACCTTGGGATTCTAGAATAAAACCTTGAGCTATTAACCCTTCCGCAGTACTTATCTCATAGAGCAAATCGGAGTAATATTTTGCTTTTTCAAAGCTTCCTCCTAAGAATCCAGGTAATTTAGCATACACTTGAACCAGAGCCATTAGCGTTGGAGTATGTCTAGGGTCTAACTCGTGAGCTTTTAGAAAATTAGATTTCATTGCACTAACATAAGGAAGAGCATTGAATTTACTTATCTCATCTATTCTAATGCCATATGCTCCTGCTAATTGAAAATAAAGAAGTGGATTTCCTTGATCAAGATCGATTAATTTAGAGAAATAAGAAATCACTGTTTCATAATCCTTATGAGCAGTTGCCCAAAGTACAATATCATTCAGATGTTTTTTGGTGCTTGGTTTTTCTTTTAAAAAATTAAGTTGTTTAAGGTATTCTTGATCAGCAGAAAAATCATAGGTTGCAAAGGGAGTTTTTTCTTGTGCTAAGGAAATCCAACTGAAAAAAAATAGAATCCAAAAGAAAGAAAAACTTCTCATATTAATTTAAGCAATTGAATTTTCGATTGCTAAAACCTTCCATAATTCATCCTTCAATGACTGTAAATTGTATTCACTAATTGCAGAAATCATAACATGGGGAGTATTCGGAAAACTATCTGTTAATTCATCGGCATATGCTTCTCGTAATTCATCGTCCAATAAATCACACTTAGTTAAAACAATCATATACTGTTTATCTAATAGTTCTGGATTAAACTCTTGAAGTTCATTTCGCAAAATTTGAAATTCTTTTTTTACATCTTTTGCATCGGCTGGAATTACGTAAAGTAAAACTGAATTACGTTCAATATGCCTAAGAAAATAATGCCCTAATCCTTTTCCTTGAGCAGCTCCTTCTATTATTCCGGGAATATCTGCCATAACAAAAGATCGAAAATCTCGGTAATGCACAATTCCTAAATTTGGCTTTAGGGTCGTAAATTCATAATCTGCAATTTTAGGCTTAGCAGAAGTAAGGGATGCTAAAAGTGTAGATTTTCCAGCGTTAGGAAAACCTACCAAACCAACATCAGCAAGTAGCTTCAATTCGAGTGTAACCAAACGTTCTTCTCCTTTGATACCCGGTTGAGCATATCGAGGAGTCTGTCGTGTTGAAGATTTAAAATGCCAATTTCCTCTTCCACCAAGTCCACCTTTTACAACAATAACTTCTTGATCTTTCTCTGTTAACTCAAAAAGAACCTCTTCTGTTTGTGTATCTTTTACAACAGTTCCTAGAGGAACATCAATATAAACATCTTCTCCCTGCGCACCAGAACTTCTATTCTTACTCCCATGGAAACCATGTTCTGCACTGAAGTGTTTCTTGAACTTAAAGGTATAAAGAGTCCATAAATTTGGATTCGCTCGAAGGATAATATGACCCCCTCTTCCACCATCTCCTCCGTCTGGCCCACCTTTAGTAATATACTTTTCGCGGTGAAGATGAACTGAACCTTTCCCCCCGTTTCCAGAAGTAAGAGAAAGCTTAACGTAGTCTACAAAATTACCTTCAGTCATGTTTCTGTTTTAGAATCTATCAATAATGGCAGTTAATCGTTCTGTAATTTCATCGATTGAACCAATTCCGTTAACACTGTGAAATTTATCTTGATCCGTGTAAAAACTTCTTAAAGGAGATGTTTTATGGTTATACTCATCAAAACGATTTCTAATTTTAGACTCATCTTGATCATCCGAACGACCACTTGTTTCACCACGTTTTAATAAACGCTCTACAAGTTCATCGTCGGTAGCTTCTAATGCGATTGTTGCAGTTACTTGCATGTTCTTTTTATCCAAAAAAGCGTCTAAAGCTTCAGCTTGTGCCGTAGTCCTTGGAAATCCATCAAATATAAATCCTTTAGCCTCACTGTTTTTCTCAACCTCAGCTTTCAGCATATTAATAGTAACAGAATCAGGAACTAAATCACCTTGATCCATATAAGATTGCGCTAGTTTCCCTAACTCCGTTTCATTTTTAATATTATACCGAAAAACATCCCCCGTTGAAATATGAATCAAACCGTATTGTGTTTTTAAAAATTCTGCTTGCGTACCCTTACCTGCTCCCGGCTTACCGAAAAGAACTATGTTAATCATGTTAAATAAATTTATAGAAAAAGCAAAGATACCCAATTTAAAGGGCTTTTTGTGTTTCAAATTAATTTATCAAAGATATATGTGTATTTTTGTCAAAAAAAAACATGTCCTTTTTTTCAACCCATAAAACTTTAGGCATTTTAGGCGGAGGCCAACTTGGAAAAATGCTACTTTATACAACCCGCAAATGGGATATCAAGACATCTGTTCTAGATCCTAGCGAAGAAGCTCCTTGTAAAATAGCCTGTGATTATTTTGAAGTTGGTGATTTTAAAGATTACGATACTGTTTATCAATTCGGAAAAAAAGTTGATGTTTTAACCTTTGAAATAGAACATGTAAATCTTGAAGCTTTAAAGCAACTAGAAAAAGAAGGTGTGCATGTATATCCTTCAGCTGCAACCCTAGAGGTAATTCAAAATAAAAGTACACAAAAAGACTTTTATAAAAACAATAATATTCCAACTGCTCCGCATCAAAATTTTGATGATGTCAATCAACTTAAAGAAGCAATCAAAAACAAAGAATTAAACCTCCCCTTTGTTTGGAAATCTGCTTTAATGGGTTACGATGGAAACGGAGTAAGTATCATAAAAAACACAAAACAACTCGAATCATTACCGAATGTTGCTTGTTTAGCAGAATTATTAGTTCCATTTACTCATGAACTAGGGGTTATTGTATGTAGAAATCCTTCCGGTGAAGTTGTTGCCTACCCAACCGTAGAAATGGAATTCCATCCAGAAGCAAATCAAGTAGAATATGTTTTATGCCCTTCCAGATTAGATAAAACCATTACAGATAAGGCACAAAAAGTTGCATTACAAGTATCCCGCTCTTTTGAACATGTTGGACTTTTAGCTGTAGAACTATTTTTAACTAAAACAGGTGATATTTTAGTTAATGAAGTAGCTCCGAGGCCTCATAATAGTGGACATGTAACCATTGAAACCGCTTACACAGATCAATTTGAACAACACATTAGAGCCATTCTAGATTTACCCTTAGGAAACCCCGAAAATAAGGTTTCTGGCGTGATGGTTAATTTAGTAGGAGCAGAAAATCATAGCGGAGCAGTGCATTATGAAAATATGAATACTATCTTAAATATGCCGGGTGTAATCCCTCATATTTATGGAAAAAAAGACACCCGCCCTTTTAGAAAAATGGGCCACGTAACCATCGTTAATGAAAATCTTAATGAAGCACGTAAAATAGCTGAAGTAGTTAAAAAAACAATTCATGTAATCTCGAAATAAAATGGCAAAAATTGGAATTATAATGGGAAGTCAATCAGATCTTCCAGTAATGCAAGAAGCAATAGACATTCTAAAAGAATTTAATATAGCAATAGAAGTAGATATTGTATCTGCACACAGGACTCCAGAAAAAATGATCACTTATGGTCAAGAAGCACATAACAGAGGAATCCAAGTCATTATTGCTGGAGCTGGTGGTGCTGCACACTTACCAGGAATGATAGCAGCCACAAGCCCACTTCCTGTAATTGGGGTTCCAGTAAAATCAAGTAACTCAATCGACGGTTGGGATTCTGTCCTATCTATTCTTCAAATGCCTGGAGGAGTACCAGTTGCAACTGTTGCGTTAAACGGTGCTAAAAATGCAGGTATTTTAGCAGCTCAAATCATAGGATCTGCAGACAAGGAAGTCCAGAATACTATAATTGAGTATAAAGAGTCATTAAAAGCAAAAGTAATCAACTCTGCTAAAAATATAAATTAAAACTACTACCTACTTTTGAAAAACATTCTTAATAGCACCTTCGACACTCAGCACCAAAGTGCCCCTTTCAATTCGATAAAAACTGAAGACTATATTCCCGCGATTGAGCTAGAAATAAATAAAACTTTAAAAGAAATAGAAGTTATCTGTTCAAACCCAGAAACTCCTACTTTTCAAAACACGCTCGACGCACTTGATAAAAGTGGAAAACAACTTGAAATTATATCTGGAATTCTTTTTAATTTAAATAGCGCAGAAACAAGTCAAGAACTTCAAGAAGTTACCCAACTCGCTGCTCCTTTGTTAACAAAATTTCAAAACGACATACGTTTAAATAAAGCTTTATTCATAAGAATCAAAGCAATATATGAACAAAAAGAAGAACTTAGTTTAACCCCTGAACAACTAACTTTAATTGAAAAAGAATACAAAAGCTTCGTAAGAAATGGAGCTCTTCTTTCCTCAGAAGACAAAGACAAACTGCGAGAAATTGATACGGAATCAGCTCAACTTAGTCTTTTATTTGGAAATCACGTGTTAGCTGATACTCAGGCGTACGAACTTCATATTACAGATAAAAGTCAACTATCAGGAATCCCGGAAACTAGCCTAAATCAAGCTCAAGAACTTGCGGTTAGTAGAGATAAAAAAGGATGGGTTTTCACTCTCGACTACCCCAGCTATGTTCCTTTTGTAACTTACGCTGATGATCGTGAATTAAGAAAAAAAATGAGTCTTGCTTTCGGAAAAAGAGGGTTCCAAGAAAATGAAAATAACAATGAGGAGCTTATTTTAAAGCTGATAAAATTAAAAAAAGAACGTGCCAATTTATTAGGCTATAATTCACATGCTGACTTTGTTTTAGAAGAACGAATGGCAGAATCTGTTTTATTAGTAAACAATTTTTTAGATGATTTGTCTCAAAACGCTCTTCCATTTGCCAAAAAAGAATGGGAACAAATTGAGGACTTTGCTAAAAACAAATTAGGGCTAGAGGAATTGAACAAATGGGATACGGCTTATGTATCTGAAAAACTCAAACAAGAGCTATTTGATTTTGATGAACAAATACTCAAGCCTTACTTTCCTCTAGAAAATGTGTTGAATGGATTATTTGAAATTGTGAATAAACTTTATGGATTAAGTTTTAAAAAGGCTTCAAATATTGAGGGGTATCATAAAGATGTAACTTGCTATGAAGTATTCAATGAGAATGGTTTGTTTTATGCACTGTTGTACACAGATTTTCATCCTAGACCAACCAAAAAAGGAGGTGCATGGATGACTTCATACCGAACTCAAAACGAATCTCAACGACCCCACATATCGATTGTATGTAATTTCTCTGGTCCTACAGAAAATACTCCTGCACTACTCACTTTTAACGAAGTGACAACTTTATTTCATGAATTTGGACATGCACTTCACGGAATGCTTGCAAACACAAAATACAGTGGCCTTAGCGGAACTAGCGTTTCATGGGATTTTGTAGAATTACCAAGTCAGATTTTAGAAAACTGGTGTTATCAAGAAGAGGCATTGTCTCTATTTGCTAAACATTATATAACGGGTGCATCTATTCCTATGGAATATGTGCAGAAAATAAAAAATGCAGCACAATTTCAACAAGGACTTCAAACACTTCGTCAGCTTAGTTTTGGATATTTAGACTTATCCTATCATGATGAAAATGTATCTGAAATTAAATCTGTTTATGAACATGAAGAAAAACAAGTGTCTAAACTTCAATTCACTCCTAGTATAAAAGAAAACTGTATGAGCACTGCTTTTTCTCATATTTTTCAAGGGGGTTACGCAGCTGGATATTACAGTTATAAATGGGCGGAAGTTTTGGATGCAGATGCATTTGAATTATTCTTACAAAAAGGGATTTTTAACGAAGAAACTGCGCAATCTTTCAAAGACAACATCTTATCTAAAGGGGGAACAGAACACCCTATGAAACTTTACAAAAGATTTAGAGGAGCAGAACCAGACCCTAAAGCTCTTCTTAGAAGAGCTGGACTTATTGAAAATTAATTTCTGCTTTTTTCCAGGAAACATAACCTCCTTCTAACTCTATCGTTTTTACAAAACCAAGAATCTGCATTTCTTTAGCAGCCTTTGAGCTTCTTCTTCCAGAATGACAATACAATAAAATAGTCTTATTCTTTGGAAATTTAGTTATTGCAGTCTCAAAACCTACAGAATCTACCGGGATATTTATAGCATTTGTAATATGTCCCTGTTCAAATTCTTCCTTCGTTCTAACGTCTACTAAGATGGATTCTTTTGATAACTCACGTTTAAATTCTGCAACTGAAAAAACAAATGAAGTGATTTGAAAAATTAAACTTAAAAAAAGAGCTTTAAACATAGTCTTGAAGTTTTAAAAATAATATAATCCAACCAACGAAAGGAACTGCCTCTACCCAAAAAATAGTCCTGTAACTTGACTGATTGACTGAACTTGTAGCCAAAAAATAAACATATAAACTTAACATAATCGTATAAACAAATAAAAAATTCGGTCTGTTTACATAAACTAAAAAAAGTGTTAAAACAAAAATTAAATATCCCAAGATTTTTGTCCTTGAAACTCCTATAACTCTTGGTAAAGTATCTAAATCTTCCGAATCAGTTCTAAAATCTGCTATTTCAAAAGGGAGAATTGCTAAAATTATCCATAGATATCGCTGCAGAACTGAAAACCAAAAAGTAGAATTATTTAAATCTATTTGACTAACTAATGGAACAACAAAAGTCAATAAAGTCCAACAGACTGCAACAATATGAATTTTAATAGATCCAATATTTCTAAGGTTTACCCAGGAGGGGTTCAATGGAATAGTATAAAGAACTAAAAATAAGGTAGCAAGAAAAATCACAAATTGCTGTTCAAAACTAAAATACACAAAAAGATAGGCTGAAACCGAAAGAGAAATACCAGTCATGGCTCCTATTATTTTTATATTTCTAGATAACTGATGTATATTTTTATTGAAAAATGAAAGATATTTAACCAAGTTATAAGCTGCTAAGGAACTGAAAAAAATAAAAGCTCTTTCTTCAAGAACAGTTTTAAAATCATATTCAAAAATTGTTATCTCGAACATGCAAAGAACCATAAATGCTACATGCAAACTTGACTTAAGATAGAAATCAAAAAAACGTTTAAGTTGTTTCACAGAACAAAAGTATCAAAACTGTTTATATGTATTAATTAAATAACTTAATATATGTTTACCTAAGCCCTATTATTATTTGATATTTAAAGAAAATCACTCTTAAAATCATCCCTAATATTTTGGTTGAAAACTTATGAAATTCACGCATAAAAGTATTGAAAAATAAGGTTGTTTTTGATTAAGTTTGCTTAAATGACTATAGCTATGAACGGTACTTTTGAATCAAGACACTTAGGTCCAAATGAAGAAGAAATAAAACAAATGCTTAAGACAATTGGCGCAGATTCTGTGGCCTCTTTATTAAGCGAAACAATTCCTTCAGATATTGCTTTAAAACAAGATCTCAATCTTCCTGAAGGAATTAGCGAACATGAATTCTTAACAGAATTACAACTAGTCTCTCAAAAAAATAAGTTATTTGACACTTACATTGGTTTAGGATATCATCCAACAATAACACCAGCAGTTATTCAAAGAAATATTTTAGAAAACCCAGGTTGGTATACAGCATACACACCCTATCAAGCAGAAATTGCACAAGGGAGATTAGAGGCACTTTTTAATTTTCAAACCGTAGTAACCGATTTAACTGGGATGGAACTTGCTAATGCTTCTTTGCTTGATGAAAGTACGGCAGCAGCAGAAGGGATGACTTTATTATTTGCAGCAAGAACTAGAGCCCAAAAGAAAAATAACAGTTGTAACTTTTTTGTCTCAGAAGATGTTTTACCTCAAACCCTTGCGCTTTTCAAAACACGCTCAGAGCCAATTGGAATAAAATTAGTCGTTGGAAATCCAGAAATATTTGAATTTACAACAGATTTTTTTGGAGCATTTTTTCAATACCCAGGAAAACACGGCTCTATCCCTAACCTTCCAAAACTTGTAGAAAAAGTTCAAGCGCATGAAATTAAAACAGTTGTTGCTGCAGATTTATTGAGTCTAACTTTGCTTGAAGCTCCTGGAAAATACGGAGTTGATGTAGTTGTAGGAACAACCCAACGTTTTGGAATACCTCTTGGATATGGTGGGCCACATGCAGCCTACTTTGCTACTCGTGAAGCTTACAAAAGAAATATCCCCGGAAGAATAATTGGTCAAACAAGAGATTTAGACGGAGCTCCTGCTTTAAGAATGGCCCTTCAAACAAGAGAGCAACATATCAAAAGAGATAAAGCCACTTCAAATATATGTACTGCTCAAGTTCTACTTGCTGTGATGGCTGGCATGTATGCCGTTTATCACGGTCCAAAAGGACTTAAAAATATAGCTGCTAAAATTCATCTAAATGCGCTTAGATTTGATTCCATTCTCAAAGAGTTATCCATAGAGCAAATCAATCAGAATTTTTTCGATACCTTACTTATAAAAGTAGACTCAGAGAGACTAACTAAACTTGCAGAATCGCGTGAAATAAATCTTTTAGCAGTTGATGAAAATCATGTTTCAATTTCATTTAACGAAACTGTAACTGAAAAAAGCTTCAACAATCTGATTTATTTATTTGAAGAATATACCTCCCAAAAGGCAGAGTTGAATTCTATAGAAATAGAAACAAATATTCCTGTAAATCAAATCAGAAATTCCTCATTTTTAACGCATCCTATTTTTAATTCATTTCATTCTGAAACAAGTTTAATGCGGTATATAAAACGCTTGGAAAGAAAAGATCTAGCATTAAATCATTCTATGATATCCTTAGGGTCTTGTACAATGAAATTAAATGCTGCAAGTGAGATGCTCCCATTAAGTTGGCCTCAGTGGAATGGTTTGCACCCATTTGTCCCTACTAACCAAGCAGCTGGGTACCATCAAATACTTGAAGAACTTGAAATCCAATTAAACGAAGTGACTGGATTTTATGCCACTTCTCTACAGCCTAATTCTGGAGCTCAAGGAGAATATGCTGGTCTTATGGTAATAAGAGCATATCATGAATCACGAAATGAGCACCACAGAAACATATGTATTATTCCTGCATCAGCACATGGAACAAATCCTGCATCAGCCGTTATGGCAGGAATGAAAGTTGTTGTAACAGCAACAGATGAAATTGGAAATATAGATTGGGAAGATTTTTCAGCAAAGGTACTTGAACACAGAGACAACCTTGCAGGGTTAATGGTTACTTATCCCTCTACTCACGGAGTATTTGAATCAAATATTCGGAAAATGACCCAACTAATTCATGATAACGGTGGTCAAGTATATATGGATGGAGCTAACATGAATGCTCAGGTTGGAGTTACTAGTCCTGCTATAATCGGAGCCGATGTTTGTCATCTAAATTTACACAAAACCTTTGCGATTCCACACGGAGGTGGGGGGCCGGGAGTGGGCCCAATTTGCGTAGCAAAACACTTAGCGCCGTTTTTACCAAGTAATCCAATTATAAAAACAGGAGGAAAAAATCCAATTAGCTCAATATCAGGGGCGCCATGGGGTTCTGCTTTGGCCTGTTTGATATCATACGGATACATAAAAATGCTTGGAGGTGCAGGTTTAAAAAAAGTAACCGAAATTGCAATTCTAAATGCAAATTACATAAAGGCAAAGCTTGAAAGTTCTTACCCAATTTTATATGTTGGTGAAAATGGAAGAACAGCACACGAAATGATTATCGATTTAAGACCTTTTAAACAAAAAGGTATCGAGGTTGTTGATGTAGCCAAGAGATTAATGGACTACGGTTTTCATGCACCAACAGTCTCTTTCCCTGTTTCTGGCACCATGATGATTGAACCAACCGAGAGTGAAAATTTAGCTGAAATAAATCGTTTTTGTGACGCTATGAATTCTATTGCAAAAGAAATTGAAGAAAAAGAAACACACACCGAAACTAGTGTTTTAAAAAATGCTCCTCATACGCTTCAAATGGCGACAGCTGATAAATGGTCATTTGAATATAGTAGACAAAAGGCACTTTATCCGTTAAATTTTGTGCAAGAAAATAAATTCTGGCCCTCTGTAAGAAGGGTTGATGAGGCCTTTGGAGATCGTAATTTGATCTGCAGCTGCCCCCCTATTGAAGAATACTCAAACAACTAAGAGACAGTTCTTAATGTTTTTTTTTAAAATTTAAACCAAAAAAATACTTGGCTTTAGGTATCGTATGAATTTTTACACATCATAGACCAGCTGTACAACACTTTGTTAAATTTGTTATTATAGCATTATTATGAATATAAAAATCACTGGTACAGGAAGTTGCATTCCCAGCGTTGTTATAAAAAATACTGATTTTATGAATCATATCTTTACTAATAATGAGGGAGTACCTTTTGAAGTTGATAATTCTGAAATTATTCAAAAATTTAGTTCGATCACTGGGATTAAAGAAAGAAGATATGCTACCAATGAAGAAAACTCTTCTGACTTAGCAGCAAAAGCTGCTTTAAAAGCGATTGAAAATTCAAATATTGATCCTGAAACTCTTGATTATATTATAGTCGCTCATAATTTTGGTGATACCGATTTTGGATCTAAGCAATCCAATTCACTACCCAGCGTAGCTTCTAAAGTCAAGACTATTCTTGGTATTAAAAATCCTAAATGTGTTGCATACGATATACTTTTTGGATGTCCGGGTTGGGTTGAAGGAGTAATCCAAGCAAGTGCATTTATGAAAGCAGGAATGGCATCAAAATGCTTAGTGATTGGAACTGAAACACTTTCTAGGGTCATAGATAAAAGCGATCGTGATTCAATGATATTTGCTGATGGTGCTGGAGCTACTATAATTGAAAAACAAAATGATAAAGGAGGAATTCTTTCCAATGAGTCTGTAACTTATACGGACAACAATGAAATTGATATGTTATTTTTTGGTGCGTCATATGAAAAAGACAATACAGATCAGTTCATTAAAATGCAAGGAAGAAAGGTGTATGAATTTGCTCTATCTTCTGTTCCAGTCGCCATGAAAGAATGTTTTGATCAATCTGGATTTGAAATTAAAGATTTGAAAAAAATATTTATTCACCAAGCAAACGAAAAAATGGACGAGGCAATTGTAAAACGTTTTTATCGTCTTTATAAAGAGAAAGTTCCAGAAGGAATAATGCCAATGAATATTGAAGAGCACGGAAACAGCTCGGTGGCTACAATACCAACACTATACGATCAAGTCCTTAATGGACAAAAAGAGGGACATAAACTTTCAAAAGGTGATGTTGTTTTATTTGCAAGTGTAGGAGCTGGAATGAACATCAATGCAATTACTTATCAGGTATAAGATGTAATAAATTTATAAAACACGAACAGCTTTTTAGTGTTTTAATTTTTAAGTTTTGCGTATTTTAGAGGAATGAAATTCCTAACTCATATAGGCCGATACCTCTTGATGATCCAAAAGACTTTTGGAAAATTCACCAAATGGGGTGTCCTAAAAAATTTAATTGTTAGAGAAATTGATGATTTAATCATTGGTTCTCTGGGTATTGTTGCTTTCATATCCTTTTTTGTAGGGGGTGTAGTTGCAATCCAAACAGCAATCAATACAGACAATCCTTTGCTCCCTGGTTATTTAGTAGGATTTGCAACTCGACAATCAATTATATTAGAATTTGCACCTACTTTTATTTCTATTATAATGGCTGGTAAAGTTGGTTCTTTCATTACTTCAAGCTTAGGAACTATGCGAGTTACTGAGCAAATAGATGCTCTTGAAGTAATGGGAATTAACACCTATAATTACTTAATTTTCCCTAAAATAATTGCTTTAACACTTTACCCCTTTTTAATCAGTTTTTCAATGGCTTTAGGTATTTTAGGGGGTTATCTTGCTTGTGTTAGTGGTGGTTTTTCTTCACATGCAGATTTCGTAGATGGACTTCAGTTAGACTTTAGATCATTTCATATTGTATATGCTTTTATTAAAACTTTCTTATTTGCAATGTTATTGGCAACTATACCTTCTTATCATGGTTATTTTATGAAAGGTGGGGCTTTAGATGTTGGAAAAGCCAGCACTACTTCCTTCGTATGGACAAGTGTAGCAATAATAATAACGAATTCAATTGTGACTAACCTTTTACTAACCTAGATGATTGAAATAAAAAATTTAGTGAAATCATTTGATGAAACTCAAGTTTTAAAAGGGATTAGCACCACTTTTGAAAAAGGAAAAACGAACCTTATCATTGGACAAAGTGGTTCTGGTAAAACCGTGTTTCTAAAAAGCATCCTTGGGCTATTTGAAGCTGATAGTGGTGAAATTATTTTTGGAAACACTTCGCTAAAAAGTATGGATTTAAAAGAAAGAGCTCTCCTGCGACAAGAAATAGGTATGGTATTTCAAGGAAGTGCACTTTTCGATTCCATGAATGTAGAGGAGAATATTATGTTTCCAATGCGGATGTTTACAACTGCTTCTGAAGAGGAAATTAGAGAACGTGCAAACACTGTAATCAATAGAGTAAACTTAGTAAATGCTAACTTAAAACTACCCTCTGAAATTTCTGGTGGTATGAAAAAAAGGGTTGCAATTGCAAGAGCTATTATAATGAATCCTAAGTATTTATTTTGTGACGAACCAAACTCAGGATTAGACCCTAGAACTGCTATTCTTATTGATAACTTGATTCAAGAAATTACAAGAGAATATGAAATTACAACGGTAATCAATACCCATGACATGAATTCGGTCATGGAAATCGGAGAAAAGATCGTGTTCCTTGAAAATGGATTTAAAGAATGGGAAGGTACAAATCAGGAAATCTTTAAAACTGACAATGAATCCGTAACTAAATTTGTATACTCGTCAGAGATGTTCAAAAAAATAAGAAAAATTTACATCGACGAATCGATTTAATTACAACTTGTAAAACTAGCTCTATTTTTCCACTAAATAAACCTCTGCATGTGGGCTAAAAATATATTTTTTTCGAGTGGAAATTTCTTCACATTCATAGCGTTTTACTCTTTTTTTTCCTAAAACAAATTCCCTCCCATCTGGGATTGAAAAGTTAGAACCTTCTTCAAGTTCAAAAACATATGTTTTATCCTGTACCGGGTCAAAACTTGATAGCGCCATTACTAGATTAAAATCTGTATCACTACTCGCTTTAGGGCTTTTAAAATGCCTAGCTACCACGCTTAATAATTGATCAGGAAAAACCTGAGGGTTAATTAACGGTAACATTAATTTTTGAAAGATATACTTCCACTCTTTCCCGTGAGGTTTAATTCGATACCCATATTCTTTAAAAGCTACATGATGAGCTATTTCATGGATTAGAGTAATTAAGAAACGGTAGGGGTTGGATGTTTTATTTATTGTAATCTGATGTTTTCCAGATGATGTCTTACGATAATCACCGTGTTTTGTTATTCTCTTCGAAACGATTTTTACCTGAACATTCCACTCTGAAAGATAATGCTTTACTTGGCTTATGGATTTATCAGGAATGGATGAATACAAATCATTCATAAAAGCATACTTATGGTGTACCTGACGAAACAGGAAGCGTTTTACCATTATACACCTCATGTCCAGTCAGAGCAAAATTAAGAAGATAGGATCCCATTTGCTCTGCGGTTAATGGCGCTTTATATCCTGGAAAAGCCTCTTCAAGCATTTCAGTTTGAACCGCCCCAAAAGCAAGTGCATTAAAAGAAGGACCTGTTTCTTTGTATTCTTCTGCAAGAAGTTCAGTGAGTGTTATAACAGCTCCTTTACTACTACTGTATGCAGCCAAACCAGGAAACTTTGAGCTTCCTTGCACCCCACCCATACTACTTATATTCACTACGTGACCACTGGTTTTGATATGAGGCAAAAGTTGACGAGTAAATTCCGCTAAACCAAAAACATTAACTTTAAACACAGACTCAAAAACATCAAATGAGGTGTCGGTGAATGGAATGTTTTCTAATTTTCCTGCATTATTTATGAGCGCATCTACTCCTGTAATTTTTACTTCATTAAAAAAAGAAGCTATTGAATTTTGATTAGAAAGATCAACTGAATAAGCCTGAATATTTTTTATACCTATCAAACTTTCAATATTCCTAGAAATAGCAAGAACTTCATGCCCCTGAGATGCAGCTAATATGGCTGTAGCTTTACCGATTCCTCTTCCAGCTCCTGTAATAATAATTTTCTTTTTCAAGTTTAATAATCTAGTTTAATATAAATATAAAAAAACCCGCTGAAAGCGGGTTTATAAAAATGTAATTAATCTGTTATAATAACATCGTTAATGGATTTTCAATATATTGCTGTAAAGTTTGTAAAAACTGAGATCCCGTTGCGCCGTCAACCGATCTATGGTCACAAGCTAAGGTTAATTTCATCATATTTCCAACAACAATTTGTCCATTTTTAACAACTGGCTTTTGAACAATTGCACCAACAGATAGAATTGCTGAATTTGGTTGATTAATTATCGATGTAAATTCTTGAATTCCAAACATTCCAAGATTAGAAATAGTAAATGTACTTCCGTCCATTTCAGCTGGAGTTAATTTTTTATCTCTAGCTCTTCCTGCATAATCTCTAACTTGAGTTCCAATTTGAGGTAAAGACTGTTCGTCAGCAAACTTAACGACAGGAACAACCAAACCGTCTTCAACAGCTACTGCAACTCCCATATGAACATGATTGTGCTTCACTATTTTATCATCATGCCATCTTGAATTAACTTGTGGGTGTTTTTTTAATGCCAAGGCAGTTGCTTTAACAACGATATCGTTAAATGATATTTTAGTGTCTGGTATTGAATTGAATTGCGCTCTAAAAGCAATGGCATTATCCATATCAAACTCAACCCCAAGATAATAATGAGGTGCTGTAAATTTAGACCCTGCTAAACGTTTTGCGATTGTTTTACGCATTTGACTATTGGCGACTTCCTCAACAGACTCAACTCCAGATGGAACAAAAGGTCGTACCCCTCCTCCAACCGATGGTTGATAGTTTTCAATATCTCTTTTAATTATTCTTCCACCGTCACCAGTACCTGCAACAGATGATAAGTTTATCCCTTTTTCTTCAGCTAA
The DNA here is from genome assembly GCF_910589745.1 of Candidatus Arcticimaribacter forsetii. Taxonomy (GTDB): domain Bacteria; phylum Bacteroidota; class Bacteroidia; order Flavobacteriales; family Flavobacteriaceae; genus Arcticimaribacter; species Arcticimaribacter forsetii. The sequence goes on along the minus strand of NZ_OU342399.1, from coordinate 629,085 downwards.
TTTTTTTGCTAATGGAGAAGCAATAACTCTTCCGTTAGTATTAACTACAGCAGGGGCAGCAACTGGTGTTGATGCAACTGGTTTTGGAGTTTCTGTTTTTGGCGGAGCAACAGATGTAGTTTCTTTAGGAGCTTCTGTAACAGGAGCAGGAGCTGATTCCAAAGAAGCTATTGCAGCTTTAACATCGGCATCTTTAGCTCCAATAATTGCTAAAACACTGTCAACAGGCGCAGATTCACCTTCTTGAATTCCAACATGCAGCAGAGTTCCGTTATAGAAAGACTCGAACTCCATAGTTGCCTTATCAGTTTCAATTTCTGCAAGAATATCTCCTTCTGCAACTTCATCTCCAACTTTTTTAAGCCAAGAAGCAACAGTCCCTTCCTCCATTGTGTCACTAAGACGAGGCATGGTAATAATTTCTACATTATCTGGAAGAGCTACTTTTTCATTTGATACTTCTTCTACTTTTTTAGCAGCAGCAACTTCTTTTTCTTCAGAAGCAGCTCCGCCATTTAAGTGTGCCGAAATATCTTCACCCTTTTCACCAATAATAGCTAACAAAGTATCAACTGGAGCTGTTCCACCCTCTTGAATTCCAATATGCAATAATTCACCTGCATAGAAGGCTTCGAATTCCATAGTAGCTTTATCGGTTTCAATTTCAGCTAAAATATCACCTTCGTTAATTGTATCTCCTACTTTTTTAAACCAAGTTGCGACAGTACCTTCTTCCATAGTATCGCTTAAACGAGGCATGTTTATTATTTCAGCCATATTAACTTAATTTATGTTTAATAAATGGGTAATCTGTTTGCTCATATACTGCATCATACATTACTTCTTTTTCTGGGTAAGGAGATTCTTCAGCAAACTTTTCACACTCTGCAACTCTTGCCTTAACATCTAATTCAATAGCGTCTAAGTCAGATTGAGTTGCATATTTTTTGTCAAGAATTATATCCTTAACCTGAGTTATTGGATCTATTTTCTTGTATTCTTCTACTTCTTGTTTCGTTCTGTAGTGTTGTGCATCAGACATTGAATGACCACGGTAACGGTAGGTTTTCATTTCTAGAAAAGTAGGACCATTACCTTTTCGGGCATGCTTGATTGCTTTATCCATTGCTTCTGCAACTGCAACAGGATCCATTCCGTCTACGGGCCCACAAGGCATTTCATAACCTAAACCTAGTTTCCATATTTCCTCGTGACTTGCAGTCCTTGCAACAGAAGTTCCCATTGCATAACCATTATTTTCAACAACAAAAACAACCGGAAGTTTCCACAGGGTTGCCAAGTTTAATGTTTCATGAAGCGAACCTTGTCTAACAGCTCCATCTCCCATACAACAAATGGTTACCCCACCCGTATTGTTATACTTATCACCGAAAGCCATTCCTGCACCTAGAGGAATTTGTCCTCCTACAATACCATGACCTCCATGAAATTTAAATTCTTTTGAGAAAATATGCATTGATCCTCCTAGTCCATTCGAGGTCCCAGTAGCTTTACCATACAATTCAGCCATAACTCTCTTAGGATCTACACCCATTCCAATGGGCTGAACGTGATTTCTGTAGGCAGTAATCATTCGATCTTTCCCTAATTCCATCGCATGTAAAGAACCTGCCAATATAGCTTCTTGACCGTTATAAAGATGAAGAAATCCTCTTACTTTTTGCTGAATGTAAACTGCAGCTAATTTATCTTCAAATTTCCTCCAGAAAAGCATATTTGAATACCAATCGACATAAGTCTGTTTTGTTATTTTCTTCATTAATAATGTTGTTTGAAAAAATATTTATTTGATTGCAAAAATACAATATTTAATTCATTTTATAAATGTTAAAAAACTTCTTATTGGTAGAAATATTTACGAAAAAATCAATTAAACGTCATTATCCATGAAAATAATAGATTTTAAGATATTTTTCTAATCTTCCAATTGTTCAACTTGAGGATTGCCCAAATTAAAAATTATAGAAAACCTAAGGGTGTTTTCAAGAGGGTTTCTAACTTTAGATGTTGAAAACAAATAAGAGATATCAATTTCAGCAAAATCTAAAGAAAATCCGGCTCCCAAAGTAAAATATCTTCGAGATCCTTTTTCTAAGCTTTCATTAAAATATCCTCCTCTCAATGCAAATGAATCCTGAAAATTGTATTCTGAACCTACGCCCCAAGTAATTTCTTTTAACTCCTCTGAGAACCCGTCAGGCGCATCACTAAAAGATTCAAATATTCCAGATAAGAAACTAATGTCTGGTTGCTGATAGGATAAAACTTCTCCCGTACCTTCGTCTAAAAAAGCAACAGGAGTTGGAACCAGAAGCTTGTTAAATTCTACATTAAATGAAATTTTATTGTTTGCATCTAAATGAACGTTAAGTCCTGTCCCGAGCTTTAGGTTTGTTGGAATAAAGTTCTTTTGACCTCCCTCATCGTATTTTAGTCTGGGTCCAATATTAGATATATTAAACCCTGCTCTTAATCGGGCTTTGTTCTCTCTAAAATCAAAAAGATCACTCCTGTAAAACCCAGCAATATCAACACCCAAGGTGTTGGCAGAAGAAGCGTCAGCATCGGAAGATAATTTTAAATCAGATCGAATAAAACGAGCGGCAACAGCCATTGAATATTTTGAATTTAAAAGTAAGGAATACGAGAAATCTAAAGTGAGTTCATTCGGTCGTTCAACACCCTGCTGAATTATACTCCCTGCGACTAAATCATTCAATACAATTTCACCAAGACTAAAATATTTCAAACTAGTTGCCCAGGCACTTCTCTCAGAATTTTTGTTGTAGTAGGTTATATTAGCTAGAAATATGTCACTGACTAACTTACTAAGATATGGAGTATAACTAATCGCAAATGCAGAATTTTGTTCTGAAAAAACATATTTAGCAGGATTCCATTGCTGAGAAAAAGCATCTACTGAAGTTGCAACTCCTTGCTCTCCCATTCCCGCAGCACGAGCATCTGGAGTAATTAGTAAGAATGGGACACCGGTTGATATAACCCGCTCTTGGGCATGAGTTTTAGAATGAAAAATAAAAACCCCTAAAAACAATAAAAAACAACACCTGAATAGCACAAAACCTTTACTCATGTTTTCATAACGTAATTTATTTTAAAATCTTATGTCACTAACAGATTGATTTTTTGAGAAAGAATTGGATTTGAGATAATAATGTATAAATTTATTCGTTTTAATTTAAGAATCTTTAGCTAAATTTAGTTTATGAACTAAGTTGAACTGTAGATTTTGTATATTGCACCTAATAAACAAAAACGACTACTTTATATAATATTTATGAAATTTAATTTATTATTTAAAAACTTAATATTACTGACCTTTACCGCTCTTGTTTTTTTATCATGCGGAAAAGGTAGAAATCAGTCAAGAGCTACTGGATGGGGAATCAACTCTAAGAAAGGTGGTTTCCAATACAACCTAGAGTTTGAAGATCAAGAAACAGGTCCAGGTTTAGTTTTTATTGAAGGAGGAACTTTTACTAAAGGTCAAGTTCAAGACGATGTTATGCATGATTGGAACAATTCGCCGAATAAACAGCATGTTATGTCTTTTTACATCGATGAAACTGAAGTTACCAATTTAATGTATTTAGAATATTTAGACTGGATTAATTTAGTTTTCAGAGAATCTCCGGATTATAAACAAATATATCAAGGAGCATTACCTGACACCTTAGTTTGGAGAAATCAATTAGGATATTTTGAAGAACTAACAACAAACTACTTAAGACATCCTGCCTATGCAGAATATCCTGTAGTTGGAGTAAACTGGCTGCAAGCAGTTCAATTCTCTGAGTGGAGAACGGACCGAGTAAATGAATACATACTCGAAAGAGAAGCTTTCATCAAAGAAGATGTTCGTTATGAAGAAGTTGATGCAAACAGCACTTTTAGCACAGGAGCATACCTTAAAAGACCTGCGACAACATACGGTGGGAAAATTGATAGTTTGACTGGAAAAAATGGTCGAATGAAAAAAGATACCACAGAGGTGAATGTTTATGCTGGTATTGATCGAGGAATATTGCTACCGTCTTACAGATTACCTACAGAATCTGAATGGGAATATGCCGCACTTGCTCTTGTTGGAGACAGAGAGTACAATGTTTATCGTGGTAAAAAGAAATATCCTTGGTCAGGAGAATATACAAGATCTGAGGAAAGAAGATCCGAAGGGGATCAGTTAGCAAACTTCAAACTCGGTAAAGGAGATTATGGTGGAATTGCTGGTTGGTCAGATGATGGCGCAGACATTACTATACAAGTTAAGTCCTACCCGCCAAACGACTTTGGAGTATATGATATGGGTGGAAATGTAGCCGAATGGGTTGCTGATGTATATAGACCAATCGTAGATGATGAAGCAAACGACTTTAATTACTACCGAGGTAACGTTTACCTGAGAGATGTTATTGGAGAAGATGGTAAGGCACAAATAATTTCTCCAGATCAACTGGTATACGATACACTACCAAACGGAAAAGTATTATTAAAAAGATTACCTGGCCAACTTAAAAAAGAAAGCATTGGAGCTGAAGAAACTTTTCTTAGACAAAATTTCACAGAAAGTGACAACAGAAACTTTAGAGATGGTGATATAGAATCTCAAGCAAACGCTAATAGGTTCGCAAGTGAGGAAGGTGATGCTCAGTCAAACAATAAACCTGAATCATCAAGCATGTACAACGCACCTCTTCACCCTACCGCTTCTAAAGATGAAGACGGAAACATTACAAGAAGAAAAGATAAGTCTACCACTAGGACTTCATTAATAACAGATGAGGTAAGAGTATATAAAGGAGGATCCTGGAAAGATAGAGCCTACTGGTTAGATCCTGCTCAAAGAAGATATTTACCACAATATATTGCAACTGACTATATCGGTTTCAGATGTGCAATGACACGTTTAGGTTCAAAAAGTAAAGTTAAAAAAACTGCGAGACACAAACGAAAAGGTTAGAAATTTTAAAGGCATTTTGTAAATGCCTTTTTTTATTTTATGGAAGCAAAAACACTATATTCCTACTTCCTAAAATCCAGTAGCGTTATTACTGATACTCGAAAAATTGAGAAAAACGCCCTGTTTTTTTGCCTGAGAGGAGAAAATTTCAACGGAAATAAATTTGCAAAAGAAGCACTTCAAAAAGGGGCAGCTTTTGTAGTCATAGATGACTCAGAATATTTTAAAGAAAATAGTCAATATATTTTGGTGGAAGATTGCTTAAAAAGCTTGCAAGAATTGGCAAAATACCACAGACTACAATTTGATATTCCCGTAATAGGCCTAACCGGATCAAACGGAAAGACTACTACCAAAGAACTGATTTATAGTGTATTATCGGAGCAATTCAACACCACAGCAACGTTTGGCAATCTCAATAATCACATAGGAGTTCCCCTTACTTTATTAAGAATTAACAAAAACACAGAAATTGCCTTAATTGAAATGGGTGCAAACCACCTGAAAGAAATAGAATTTCTATGCAATATAACAAAGCCTACACATGGTTATATAACAAATTTTGGTAAAGCACACTTGGAAGGATTTGGAAGTATTGAAGGAGTGATTCAAGGGAAATCTGAACTTTATAAATCGTTAGAGAATACAAAAGGAACAGCACTTATTAATTCTGAAGATAAACTTCAAGTTAGACTCACAAAAAATCAAGCAAAACAACAGTTTGGAAATAAAGAAGCTGACATAGTTATTACAAGTAATAATTATACCACAAAAGACAATAACTATCTAAGTGTTTCATTTCAATCAACAATAATTAATAGTAAACTCAAGGGAACTTATAATTATTCTAATATAAAGGCCGCTATAGCTTTTGGATTCATCTTTGATATCTCTTTAGAAAAAATTAAAAAAGGAATTGAAGGGTACATCCCCAAAAATAACAGATCTCAATGGTTGAAAACAGAAAGAAACACGGTTATTCTAGACGCTTACAATGCAAACCCAAGCAGTATGACTGTTGCTTTAGAATCCTTATTGAATTCTAATACTAAAAATAAAATACTGATCCTAGGAGATATGTTAGAATTGGGAGATTATGCTGCTGATGAGCATCAAAAAATAATCGAAATATTAAATAAGAAAACTCCAGAAACTGTAATTCTTGTTGGAAAGGAATTCAAAAAAACGAAAACATCAAATTCTAATTTTCATAAGTTTGAGGAAACAAAAGATGTAATTCCATTTTTACAAAAAAAGAACTTCCAAAACAAAACCATTTTAATCAAGGGATCAAGAGGGATTGCTTTGGAAGTTCTTCAAGAATATCTTTAAATTAATCTAGCTTAATTTGTTTAACCTCTTTAAATCTTGATGCGTTTTCTGCTTCAACTTTAGATTTTAATTCTGGCCAAACTTCCTCAAAGAATTTATTTGTTTTATTCAATGCAGCATTCAATTCATCTTTTGCATGCTTAAGTAATTTAGTTTCAGTATTGGTTATCCCCTGCTGACGACTTCTAATGTATCCTGATGCGTTTCTTATACGAGTCATCACAGTACTTTCAGGATTTCTAACAATTCCTTGTCTTTTGTCTACTTTACCCAAATAAAGAGTGATTAAAGAATCGATGGCTTTTGTCTGAGTTTTGATTTCTTTAAGTAACTCTTTCATTTCGTCAGACTTATTTGCCTTGAAAACTTTTTGATAATCAGCGAGGGTTTGTTTACTTTCTACCAATTGTTTAACTGCAGATGCAGCTACTGCAGTATATCCTTCGAGAGTTTTAGACGCCTCGTAAACCTGATTAATATTTTCTTGACTTACCTCAATTCTTGGATCACTTGCAACAATAATATTTTGCTCTGATTTTTCATCACCATAACTCATTACTAATCGATAAGTTCCAGGCTTTACTTGAACCCCTCCACGCTCTCTTGTTGATTTAGAAATTCTTCTGCTAGGTCTGGAAACTCCTTTTTCATCCATGTTCCAATACCATCTATGAATTCCTATTTCTTTTGGAGTTTTTCTTTTTAATGTACGAATCAAACGATCACCGTCATACACCATAAGTTGGATGGAATCTTTTGAAGCTTTTTTAGTTTCAGTTTCTTCAGATTTCTTCTTTTCTTTTTTTGGTTTATCCTCTTTTTTAGGAGGATTTACAAAATAAGAAATCATTGCGCCATAGTTTCTATTTGTACCATGATACATAGCATCCGCTCCAAACCTACTTCCCGTTGGTTGTTGATATGATGCTAGATAAGCAGTTGGTGGTTCGAACAACTGCATTGTTGAATTAGTTGAAGCATCTATATTTGTAGCTAATGCTCTTAAAGGACGAATATCATCTAAAACCCAAGCGGCTCTCCCGAAAGTTCCAATCACTAAATCATGTTCTCTAGGCTGAATTACTAAATCTTTTACAGAGACTGTAGGGAAAATTTTAGAATCAAATTTCTCCCATTTTTTACCTGCATTCAAAGAAATATAAAGTCCGTCGTCGGTCCCTAAAAACATTAAATTTGAATTTATAGGATCTTCAATTATACTCAAAGCATAACTCTCTGCATCTGATGCGTCTACGATACGCTCCCATGTTTTTCCGTAGTTTGTAGTTCTATAGGCATATGGAGTGAAATTAAATCTTCTGTAGTCGTTGGCAACCAACAAAGCTTCTCCTTTGTTTTTATTTGAAGCTTTAATCTGAGTAATCCAACTTCCTTTAGGAAGACCCTTAAGATTCTTACTTACGTCATTCCAGGTAGTTCCTCCATCTTGTGTAACATGAACTCTCCCGTCATCTGAAGCTGCCCACAGCATATTTTTTTCAATACTTGATGGTTCTATTACTAATAAGGTACAGTGATTTTCTGCTCCAGTTGCGTCTAGGGTTAATCCTCCGCTTTCACTCTGTTTTTGCTTCTCTGGATCATTGGTTGTTAAGTCTGGAGATATTACAGTCCAAGTTTGACCTTTGTCATCACTTTTATGAACAAATTGACTTCCAAAATAAACGGTGCTATTATCAAAAGGATCTTGACCAATTGCAGCGTTCCAGTTAAATCTCAAATTAATATCTGGATCAGGATGTGTGGGTCTTACTATATAATTATTACCCGTTTTCCAGTCATATCGTGAAACATAACCTTGTTGACTCATAGCATATCCATAACGAGAGTCGTCTAAGTCGGGTACTACATCAAAACCATCTCCGAAGGCAATTTCTTGCCAATAGGAATTTCTTATTCCTTGAACTTTCCATACATAAGATGGACCTCTCCAAGATCCATTATCTTGCATCCCTCCGTAAACATTATACGGAAATTCATTATCTACGCTAATATGATAAAATTGCGCAACTGGAATGTTACCAATAAAACGCCATGTTTTTCCACCATCTCTGGTAATATTTAAACCTCCATCATTTCCGTCGATCATAAAAGAACCATCCTCAGGATGAATCCACCAAGCGTGATGATCTGGATGCACTCCATTTGAAACTCCATAAGCAGGCATTAATTGGTTAAAATTTTTACCTCCATCTTGAGACACATTAACATAAGTAAAAACAGAAAAAACTCTGTTCTCATTTTGCGGATCAACAGCGATATCAGAATAATAAAAAGGTCTGTTTCCTATATCACTTTTATCGTTTATTTTTTTCCAGTTAAACCCACCATCTTCAGATTTGTATAACGCATTTTTTTTAGACTCTATTAGTGCGTAAATAATATTTGTTTTATTTGGAGCAATTGCTAATCCAATTCTCCCAAGATCTCCTTTTGGCAAACCATCTTTTTCTGTCTTTTTAGACCAGGTTTCACCTCCATCAAAACTTATATGTAATCCACTTCCAGAACCACCAGAATTAAAAAACCATGGGTCACGCTTATGCTCCCACATAGCAGCTATAAGTTTGTTAGGATTATTAGGGTCCATTACTAAGTCTGCAGCACCTGTTTTATTATTAACAGCTAATACATGTCTCCACGTTTTTCCTCCGTTGGTTGTTTTATATATTCCTCGCTCGGGATGCTCCCCCCACGGAGAACCAATAGCAGCAGCATAAACTATGTTTGGGTTTGTAGGATCAATAATTACACGATGAATGTTTCTTGTTTTTTCTAATCCCATTGAGGACCAAGACTTCCCTCCATCTAATGACTTGAATATTCCATAACCTCCATTGAGGCTGTTTCTTGGATTTCCTTCACCGGTACCAACCCAAATTACATCTGGATTTGATTGCTGAATTGCAACAGCTCCTACAGATGCAGTTACCTGGTCATTAAAAATAGGTTCCCAGGAAATACCAGCACTAGTAGATTTCCACAACCCACCAGAAGCAGTTCCAACATACATTATATCCGGATCAGAATTTACCACGTCAATAGATGTAATTCTTCCACTCATCCCTCCTGGACCAATATTTCGTGGAGCAGCCTCTTTAAGCCATTTAGTTGAAAATTGTTGCGCTCCAACCTGAATTGCACAGCTAAGAAATAATAATGAAAATAGATACTTCATAGATATAGTTTTGAATTAATTAAAATTTACGTTTAAATATATAAAAAATATAATCCTTCTAACCTTTATGTGAATTTAGGCCTTTCCCTTTTTGCCCAAATAAAGGTATATCAATCCTTTAAAATAAAATTAATCTTCTTTAAAATTATTTTTGAGGACCTCGTAAATGGATGACCAAACCGTTTAAGAAATTCCTTAAGATCTGATCTCCACATTCCATATATTTAGGATGGTCTTCTTTTCTAAAAAAAGCACCAAGTTCAGATTTAGAAACCTTAAAGTCTACTAGTTTACAAATTTCTACTATGTCATCGTCTCTTAATTTAAGAGCTACGCGGAGTTTTTTAAAGATGTCGTTATTTGTTAATGCCATATTCAAAGATACTTTTTTAAAACTAATTTTTAAGTAAAAGACACTTATTAGAAATGATCATTTTGTTTTTTATCCATGAAATCAAAAGATTCTTAAAGGCGTTATTAATTGATTTCGATTTAAAAAAAATAAGTACATTTAATCAAATTTAAAAACCAATCTCATGTTAATTGGAGTCCCAAAAGAAATTAAAAACAATGAGTTCAGAGTAGGTTTAACCCCAGCTAGCGTAGCTGAACTTTTCAAAAGTTCTAATACCATATTTATTGAAAAAAATGCTGGAGTTGGAAGTGGATTCACTAATGAAGAATACATAAAATCTGGTGCTAAAATTATAAATAGCGCAGAAGAAGTTTATCAGAAAAGTGAAATGATTGTTAAAGTAAAAGAACCTCTACCAGAGGAATTTAATTTAATTCAAGAGGATCAAATTTTATTCACCTATTTTCATTTTGCATCTTCAAAAGAATTGACACTAGCGATGCTACAGCAAAATTGCATTTGTATTTCATATGAAACAGTAGAAAACCACTCTAAAAAACTTCCTTTATTAATTCCAATGTCAGAAGTGGCCGGACGAATGTCCATTCAACAAGGAGCTAAGTATTTAGAAAAACCACAATTAGGGAAAGGAATTTTATTAGGTGGCGTGCCCGGTGTACCTCCTGCAAAAGTTTTAATTCTTGGCGGCGGAATTGTTGGTACAGAGGCTGCTAAAATGGCTGCTGGATTAGGTGCTGAAGTATATATTTTAGACATCAACATGGAACGTCTTAGATACTTATCTGAAATTCTTCCTCCAAACGTTACTACTTTATACTCTTCTGAGGACACTATTAGAAGACTTATTAAAAATACAGACTTAATCATTGGGGCAGTTTTGGTCCCTGGAGCCAAAGCTCCAAAATTGATTACCAAAGACATGTTAAAAGAAATGACTAAAGGAACGGTACTTGTCGATGTTGCAGTTGATCAAGGTGGATGTTTTGAAACTTGTGTTCCGACAACACACAAAAACCCTACTTTTATTATAGATGATATCGTTCATTATTGTGTGGCAAACATTCCGGGAGCAGTACCAAAAACCTCTACACAAGCACTAAATAATGTGACATTACCTTACGTAAAATTAATAGCTTTAAAAGGTTGGAAAGAAGCAAGTAAGCAAAATAAGGGCCTATCAAAAGGACTGAATATAATTAACGGTTCAATTGTTTATAAATCAATCAGCTCAACATTTAACTTACCTTACATAGAATTAGAAACCATTCTAAATTAATATGATAAACAAAACAGTTTATAATGCAATCAAAGCACTAAAAGGTGTTCAGGATAACATGACTTTATTGTTAGGCGGTTTTGGATTATGTGGTATTCCTGAGAAGGCAATCGAAGAATTAGTTAGATTAAAAACAAAAAATCTAACCTGCATATCAAATAATGCTGGAGTTGATGACTTTGGACTTGGCTTAGTACTTCAACAAAAACAAATAAAAAAAATGATTGCTTCTTACGTAGGAAAAAATGCAGAATTTGAAAGTCAAATGCTCGGTGGAGAGTTAGAAGTCGAATTAATTCCTCAGGGAATATTAGCAGAACGCGCTCGAGCAGCTCAAGCGGGAATTCCTGCATTTTTTACACCAGCAGGATTTGGAACCGAAGTAGCCAAGGACAATGAAATAAGAGATTTTAATGAGAAAATACATATTCTTAAAAAAGCATTTGAAGCAGGCTTTAGTTTTGTAAAAGCATGGAAAGGAGATGAAGCCCCAGGTATTTCTATTGAACAGGTAATTGATGAACTGAAGGTAAAATTTCAATTGCGAATGATGTTCACGAAATGATTATTTAAAAAAATATAATGGATCAAAATTTTATTAAATCGTTAACTCGAATTGTTGGAGAATCAAATATCCTTCATTCTGGTGCAGAAAAAGAACGATTTACACACATTTGGAAGACGGACATTCCATTAGAAGCTAAAGCAGTTATTTTTCCTTCTTCAACTGAAGAAGTTTCTGAAATAATGAAATATTGCTACAGTATAAAACAAGAAGTGATTGTTCATGGAGGACTAACCAATCTAGTTGGGGGAACAGAAACTGAATCTAATCAGCTTGTTATTTCATTAGACAAGATGAATTTGATCGAAGAGGTAGACCCTCAAAGTAAAACAATAACAGCACAAGCAGGGACTATTTTAGAAAACATGATTGATGCTGCCAAAGAAAAAAATCTTTTACTACCAATGAGTTTTGGAGCTAAAGGTTCTGCTCACATAGGAGGTGTAGTATCCACTAATGCTGGTGGATTAAGAGTTTTTAGGTATGGAATGACAAGGCAGATGGTTTTGGGATTAGAAGCTGTTCTTCCAGATGGCACCATTATTTCTTCACTAAAAAAGATAATAAAAGACAACTCTGGTTATGATTTAAAACAACTTTTTATCGGTTCTGAAGGAACATTAGGAATTGTAACAAAAGTGATCTTGAGACTCTCAGAGGCTCCAACCAGTCGGTCTTCTGCTATTGTAGGAATAGATTCATATGAGCAGGTTATTGATTTACTAAAATATCTTGAGAAAAATCTAGCGGGTACTTTAAGTGGCTTTGAATTGATGTGGAAAAACACATATGCGGCTATGACTGGAGACCAATCTCATTTAACCGCTCCAATAAGCACAGAATACAACTACTATGTATTTGTAGAAAGCTTAGGAAGTCAGCCAAAACAAGATTATGAACGTCTTGAAAATCTTATAGGTAACTCTTTAGAAATGGAATTAATTCAAGACGGTGTTATGATGCAATCTGAAAGAGAATTAAATTCTATTTGGCAAATTCGAGAAGACGTATCTATTCTAGCTGCGCAAGCTAATTTTGATCAACATTTTGACATCAGTATTCCAATACCTCTCATTGGAGAGTTAGTAGACCAAGCAGTAAAAGAGCTTAATAAATTACCTTTTGTTGAACGAATTTTTACTTTTGGTCATGTTGCCGATGGAAACATTCACTTTATTATAGGTAAAAAAGAAAATAACCCTAAGATAATTGAAGCGATTAATCAAGTGATTTACAGGCCTCTAAAAGAAGTAGGCGGGTCTGTTTCTGCAGAACACGGAATAGGCATTCATAAAAAAGCTTATTTGGCTACTAGTCGTTCCAAAGATGAAATTGATATGATGAAAACCCTAAAATTAACTTTTGATCCACTTAACATACTTAACCCTGGAAGAATCTTTTAAGTTTATTCCTCTTCTTGGAGTTTTATTGTTAAGTTTCTAATTTCAGCTTGATACGGATATTCTATAACCCCTGATGAATCCAATAGATTTTCAGTTCTAATAAAACTTAATTCAAAATCGGACAAAGAGGGTAACGCAAGTTTGATTCTTTTAAAAACCCCATCGGTCATTGAAGAAGTTACCCATATTGGAAATCCATTATACTCTAGAACTAAACGTCTTTTCCCAGGATAAGTGCTTGGAGAAACAAATTCTGTAGGAGCGGGATCTACATCTCGATCAACATATTCTATAGGAGTGTTTAAAGTATTAATTGTAAACGTATTTGTTTGAGTAGTTCCAGATGAAATTAATGTAGTTGTACTGCTTACAGCATAGGTTGTAGCTGCATACAAAACAGGGATTTTTTCAAGTTTATAATCAAATTCTAGAATGAGTTGATTAGAAGGGAAATCAGTAAAAGATTTTGAACAGCTAACTTCATTTACAACCGTTTCTGGAATTATAATCCAAGAAGGTATTGTATTTCCATCTAAATCAGTCTTTGGCTGAAAAGCTGACGCTAAAGAAGTTGGAGAAGCTGTCCAACTATCCGAAGAAAAAGTCCAATCATCCATATAAAACAAACGAACATAGTCTTCAAAATATCGCGTATCAGAATCTTCCAAATTAAAAACCTTGAGACCAACATCAAATGATCCAAAACCAGAATATCTAACCTCCTGTTGAATTAAAGTAGATGAGGCAGGAGTTCCTCCAGCAAAAGTCCAAGATAAACTATCTAAATTTGAACCTGTAGCAATATATCCAACTACAAATTCAGGTGAACTGCTGCTACTTGAAGAAGCAAAATTACGTCCAGTTGTTAAAAAAGAAGCATTAACACTCCCCGTATTTTCCCAACCTGGTGGTGTGGCTGCAACATTTGAAGGAGTAAAAACAGGCGCTGTACACCCTACCACAACTAATATTGTTAGTGATAATACAGTAATTAAAACAGAGTTACTTAAGTGTCGCATACTGTAAAAATAATACAATTATTTACTAAATATATTTAATTGTGTCGTAGATTTTATTTTCAAAAAATGATCTATTCATTAATTTAATTATTTTTAGTTTTATAAGATCATCTCTTTAAACCTGCAAAATTGTTTATTTTTAAAAATCTATGAAAGCTTTCCTTAACAAGTACAGAATTATATTAATTTTACTAAGTCTTTTACTTTTTATAAGTTTTGTTAATAAAGTAATACTTTCGGGATGGTTTAAAGGAATTGAAACTTACAAACATTTCCTTTATATCGGAGTTTTAGTTTTTGGAGTTTTGATATTACTCAGAGCAATCATTAAAGAAGATGACAAAAACAATATAAATTAATTAGCCAATTCAGAATTGGCACCAGCATCATGAAACACTTCTCTAAGGAGGACATCAATAAAATGTCTTCAATATACCGTTTAAAAATGATCAATAGTTGCACGGGATATAAATCTGCAAATTTGATTGCTACTAAGTCTGAAAAAGGATTGACCAATTTAGCTGTTTTTAATTCAGTTATTCATTTGGGAAGTAACCCCCCAATTATTGGGTTCATCTTAAGACCAACGACAGTTCCAAGGCATACTTTTCAAAACTTAAAAGAAACAGGTGTTTTTACGGTTAACCACATTCATCATACGCAAATTGAAGATGCTCATCATACCTCAGCAAAATACCCTCAAGAGGTGTCTGAGTTTGATGAAACAAATTTAGAGGAAGAATTTAAAAACGGAATTTCAATACCTTTTGTAAAAGACTCTCCTTTACAACTTGCTTGTAGTTATCTTAATGAATATCACATCAAAGAAAATGACACTCTTATGATTGTAGGTCAAATTGAACACATATTTATGAAAGATGAAATGCTAGAAAATGATGGCTGGATTGATCTAGAAAAAGGTGGAGTAGTTTCTATAAATGGGTTAGAAGGGTATGCTCTTCCTAAACTCTTGGAAAGGTTCCCCTATGCACGACCTAAAGTAAAAAATGAATAATGGATTTTATTAGTTCAGGCTTATTAGATTATGTAACTAAACACTCTAATGAAGAACCACAAATATTAAAAGATTTAACAAGAGAAACTTACCAAAAGGTTCTCCTTCCAAGGATGTTAAGTGGTCCTTTGCAGGGTAGATTTTTAAGTGTTTTATCTAAAATAATCCGTCCTAAAAAAATACTGGAAATTGGCACCTATACCGGTTATGCCACCCTATGCCTTGCAGAAGGTTTAGCTCCTAATGGAATAATAGATACTTTAGATAAAAATGAAGAGCTCCTAGATTTTCAAAGAAAGTATTTTAATCGTTCTGGATATGGTGATCAAATTAATCAACATTTAGGTAATGCCATTGATATAATACCAAAACTTAGTTCGGATTATGATTTAGTTTTTTTGGATGCTGATAAAACAAATTACATCAATTATTTTGAGTTAATCATTCCAAAAATGAATTCAGGTGGTGTAATATTATCTGATAATGTATTATGGAGTGGAAAAGTAATTAAAGAAGCTGATGTTAAAGATAAAGACACTCAAGTACTACAGGAGTTTAACAAACTTTTAGCAACAGATAAGCGAGTTGAAAGTGTTTTGTTACCCCTAAGAGATGGTCTAACAATTAGTAGAGTAATTTAGAGTTTTCTTTTTATTGAACCTGATATTTTATCAAAATCATCCTTTACTTTGTCGATTTCTTTTGTGAATTCTGAAGTTATGGATTTTGACGGGTCAACATCAGCTGTTTTTTGAATTTCGTTCTTAATTTCATTAGTAGCATTCCTCACTTGAGTCATCCCTTTAGCTAAGCTTCTTGCTATTGTAGGAATTTTATCTGCCCCGAAAATTAAAAGTATGATGAAAAATATAAAAACTATTTCAGCACCACTTATGAACGTTAACATCTCAATTATTTTTTACAAATATACAGTCAAAAAAAAAAGCAGCTAAAAAAATAGCTGCTTTTTATAGTTCATTAACCTTTTACTGTTTCTTTGAACTTATCAAAATCAGATTTAACCTCTTCTTTCGGCCAAGCGTTATTAGATAGATCTACATCTGCTGTTTCAGCATTTGGATCGATAGTAATCCTTATAATTTCTTTGTCTGAGGTAACAGCTTTTTTGACAGAATCTGGATTTTTACGCCAAACTTGAACTGGATAAGTAACCTGTTCTTTTGATCCATCCGCATATTCGTATTCAACTATAATAGGCATTACAATTCCTCCTGGTTTTTCGAATTCAATTTCGTAGAAAAATTTAGGTAAAGTTTTTCCTTCAAAATCAGCACTATTTTCATCTAAGTAATTTCTCAAAACTTCAGAATTTATCACATTACTTTTGAGTTCTTCACTAAACTCCTCGGAATCTTCAGAAACCATAAAAACCATCGGAGGTAAATCTTCGACTGTCATTCCATAATTTTTAACTATTTCTTTTACCTCTTCTGTTGCATTTGGTGAAATATGATATCTCTTTACTGACTTTAAACCTATATCAACAACATCTGTGGAATAAAACCAACCTCTCCAAAACCAATCTAAATCCACTGCTGAAGCGTCTTCCATTGTTCTAAAGAAATCTTCAGGAGAAGGGTGTTTAAACATCCATCTTTGAGCGTAGGTTTTAAAAGCATAATCAAACAGCTCTTTACCCATAATTGTTTCTCTAAGAATATTTAATGCGGTAGCTGGTTTTCCATAGGCATTTGGCCCTAATTGAAAAACATTTTCCGGATTGGACATAATTGGACTAATAAAATCTTGGTCTCCAGACATGTACCGTACAATTTTAGATGGCTCACCTCTTCTGGAAGGATATTCAGGATCTAATTCTTGTTCAGTCAAATACTGCATGAAGGTATCTAAACCTTCATCCATCCATCCCCATTGACGTTCATCAGAATTTACAATCATTGGGAAATAGTTGTGACCAACCTCATGAATGATTACGCTAATCATGCCATATTTTACTCGATCAGAATAAGTACCGTCCTCGTTTGGTCTTCCATAATTCCAGCAAATCATTGGATATTCCATCCCCTGATTTTTTGCATGTACAGATACTGCCTTAGGATAAGGATAATCAAAAGTAAATTTTGAATATACCTCAAGTGTATGAGCCACTACTTCTGTGGAATATTCTTCCCACAAAGGATTTCCTTCTTTAGGGTATAGTGATGCTGCTATCACGTTCTTGTCTCCAACTTTAACAGCCATCATATCCCAAATAAACCTTCTCGAAGTTGCAAAACCGAAATCTCTTACATTCTCTGCAACAAACTTCCATGTACTCTTTTTTGTAGCTTTAGTTGCTTCTTTTGCAATTACTTCGTCTTGAGTTACAATTAAAACAGGTTTGTCAAATGTATTTTGTGCTTGTTTATATCGTTGATATTCTTTTCTAGATAGAACTTCTTTAGGGTTTTGTAGTTCCCCAGTAGCCTCCATAATATGGTCTTCAGGAACAGTTATATTTACTTCGTAATTTCCAAAGTTTAATGCGAATTCACCATTACCCCAGAACTGATAATTTTGCCATCCCTCGACGTCGTTATACACAGCCAATCTTGGAAAAAACTGAGCAATCACATATGCGCGATTGTCATCTTTTGCAAAGTACTCATAACCCGAACGACCACCATCATTAACATGATCGTTAATATTGTACCACCATTTTATAGAAAAAACAAATTTCTGTCCACTCTTTAATGGAGCTGGTAGATCTACTCGCATCATTGTCTGATTCGTAATTGTTTTTAAAGATTTACCATTCGAATCTCGAACATATTCAATATTAAACCCTCCCTCAAAAGGATCTTTCATGTTTTTAGTAGCAAAACTTGCTACTCGAGTTAAGGGAGATACTCCTGATCCATTTTTCTCCAATGCTGGAGCATCTTTCTCGCGAATGTTTTGATCTAATTGAACCCATAAATAAGGTAATTCATCGGGTGAATTATTTGTGTAGGTAATGGTTTCTTTACCATAGAGTTTTTTGTTTGCATCATCTAACTCAATATCCATTACATAATCAACCTGTTGCTGATAGTAATCAACGCCTGGAGCTCCAGATGCAGTTCTGAATCTATTGGGTGTAGCGAACTCCTCATAGAGTTGCTTAAAGTTATTAGTGTTTTTGTGACCTGCTTGGGTTTTAGACTCTTCATTATCCTGGGCAATTAATGCTCCTGAAAAAATAAAAAGAAAAGCGAAAAATGATACTTTATATTTCATGTTTGATTTTGAAAATTATTAGATTTTAAAATTAGCCTTTTTTTTTAAATTATTGTTTCAATAGTAGTGTTAAAGTTATCTTAGAGGCATCCAACAAATGACTTTTTTTAAAACCATTCGATGTAAAGTGAATTATATTTTTTTGACCTTCCCTAAAAGGGATCAAAAAAGTGTTTTTAATCTTAAAGACTTTAGGGGTGTTATCTATAAATACTTCTGCATAAAGATGAATCTGATCTTCTTCGTATTTTCTACCTAAATATCTGATTTTTAAATTATTATTATCTGCTTGTATTTTAAAATTAGTGTTAAAAAAAGCCTTTGACAAACTATCAATTTTGAGTATATCTATATCGGGTTGTAACTGGATATTATTACTAGAATTAGAATTAAAAAAAGCTTCAACATCATCTATAAAAAGTCTGGATGTAATTTGAATTTGACTCGTTTCTTGAATATATACTACATCGGTACTTGAAACATAATACTCATGTTTTAAGGCAGGACTTATGAAAAGTATGATATTTAAAAAAGCTGTTAAAAAAAAATTAATCTGTAACATCGTTTTGATTATATATTTGAAAATATTGAGCAAAAATATTCACAACCTCTTCATGTCTGTTTTGATTAAAAAAGGTCATCATATTCGTATTTTCGTTACATCCTACTACAAAGTCATAAACTTGATCAGGTTCTAAATTGAAGTTCTCAGAGAAAAAATACAACCCATAAAACTGAATGATTTTAAGAATAACTTGAAACTCTTTATCTTGTTTTCTTTGAATTTTGAGCTTTCTATAATAACCTGAAATATATTTATACACAGCTTCTACGTCTACCTGTACAAGAGCTAATTTAATTGCCATTTCTTTGATCGAAGGAATTCTTTCTTCTCTGATTCCTTTGTACCCAGGAATTCCAACATCATCAAAATTAATTGACTCCGGAACGTTTGCAATATCGGCTTTCAGGTTTCCAGACAAGTTATGTGATTTAACAACAACTTCATCTAGCTCGTTAACAAAAGACTCTAGGTAAACCGTAATGAATTCTGAATCAAAAATAGCTTGTGAAATAAACAATTCTTTTTGTTTAAACTGAACTCCAGAAAACTTCAATACTTCCCCTACCTGAACAGAGATTTCAAAATACCCATCGGCGTTTGTAATTACAGCATTTGCACGAGAGGTATTTACAATATGAATTCCTGAGACTGATGAGTTTTCGTTTTGGACCTTTCCATTTAAGACTTTAAACTGTTGTGCATTAACAGTCACATAAAAAAAGCTTAGCACAAAAAAAGACACTAAAAACCTCACCTCACTTCTTCCTTATACAGATCACTCATTTTAATCAAATAATCGATTAATTCAAATTCCATGTCTTTCTTAAAAAGTTTATCTGAAGGAAGATTTTTATCCATTTTCTGCAAAAACCCTTCTGTTTCTTCAGTTGTTAGACCCAGATCTTCTTCAAAGAAATTTGACTCGAAGATATATGGTAATACTTCGCTTGGAACTAGTTTCTTTATGGTAGTAGTTTCTTTTTTGGAGATTAAACTATTTAAAAGCTTTGCTATGTTTACTAAATTTAGACCATTTGCAAGTTGTCGATCATCTGCTGCTCTGTTTACTAATTTTGTAGATTTATCTTGATTGTAATCAACCTTTTTAAATTCCTCTTTTTTCAAATCCAAAAATTTCTGTTGGTTTTCTGGACCCACCACAACCTCATCTAAAGCATTTATGCGTTCGTTAATTGAGACCACTAAACGACCCGCTTTTAAAATCTCTGCAGTTATTTTGACAGACCTAATTTTATACTGGACTGACGAAAAAATAATTTCATCATTAAGTCGAGCCAAAATTTCGAAACTACCCTCACCGTCTGTAATTGTATTTATTTGTGCTGTATTATTGACAACATTTGCTGCTACTACATTATTGTTCCTATATAACAACCTTCCTTTAAGGGAAGTTCTATTTTCTTGCCCAAAGTTTATAAAGGAGCAGAGAAGGAATATTAAAAGAAATTTATTCTTCATACTCTAAAAATAAAAAAAATATATGGAAGGTTATAAGAGATTGAAGCATTTTCAAGATAGTGACTTCTTTTCTCATTTAAAAGTGATTTTTGGGGGAAATTAGAGCGAGAGACCGGGTTCGAACCGGCGACATTCAGCTTGGAAGGCTGACGCTCTACCAACTGAGCTACTCTCGCTTATCTGGTGCTAAGATAACAATTCTTTATATATCTTTAAAGAAATGATAGCCTAAGATTTTAAATCCTGAATTATAATAAAATTTATGAGATGCTGTATTTTGAACATAGGTATTTAACTCCATGGACTCGCATCCCTTTTCTCTGCAATAGTCCTCAATAAATTTAAACATCTTAATTCCCAAACCATTTCCTTGAAATTGAGGTTTTATAAATACATGATCTACCTCACAACTCATCCCAGCGTAATGTCTAGTTTGAAACCATAAACCACACAAACCGATTAGATCATTTCCATCAAAAACACCTAAACACTCATAATTTTGTGTAAACATTTCGTTAAAACGAGATTCCAAAAGAGTATCGGAGTGCTTATTCTTTGTAAATTCCTTGATTAGTGGAATTATTTCGGGAATATAATCTTTTTGTATAATCTTAAATTCAATTTCCATAGATTAAAAATACATCATAATTTAATAAAACAGTTTCACATTAATAATTGTCTTTATAGGTCAGTTCTAATGCTTCAGTTTTTATATTTTTATACTAATGAATTATTCGATTACAATTAAACAAATTTCAAGCAAAGAAACTCATCAGGTTAGGCATAAGATTCTTCGGATAGGCCAACCGATAGAATCTTGTGAGTTTGAAGGAGACCTCCGATCTGACACTCTGCATTTTGGCGCATTTAATAACGAAGGTTTAATCGGAATAATTTCTTGTTATCAAAACAATAACTCATATTTTAAGTCAGGGATTAACTATCAGATTAGAGGAGTTGCCACTCTAGAACACATGCAAAAAAAAGGAGTAGGCAAAAAACTAATGAAGCATGCTGAAAAAAAATTAAAAGAAATTAATTGTTCTAACATTTGGCTTAATGCTAGAATAAAAGCAAATGAATTTTACTTAAAATTAGGTTATACTAAAATAGGACCTATTTTTGAAGTTCCTTTAATTGGAAAACATCAATGTTTCTTTAAAAATTAACTCATGAAGTGCTTAAATATCTTACTCTTAATCCTATTGTTTAACAATGTGTTAATTGTTAAATCACAAATTATTTCAAATAAAACTTCATCAACTTTAATCCTAACAGGACAAGGAAACCCAATCCTACACGGAAAAAATTATAAGCTAACAAAGGAAGCTTCTCAAGCTTACCAGAAGATGAAAAGCACGGCTAAAAAAGAAGGGCTGAATCTTAAAATTGCGTCAAGCCATAGGGCTTTTGATAGACAAGTTGCTATTTGGAATTATAAGTACTCTAAAAACATGGAAGCGGATATGACGCCTGAAGAAAATATCAAAAAAATCATTGAATACTCAACAATACCTGGTACCTCAAGACACCATTGGGGAACAGAAATCGATCTAATTGATGCTGATCCTGAAGTAGAAGGAGATGTTTTATTAACTCCCTTATTTGAAGAAAATGGACCTTATGCGTCTTTAAATAATTGGCTTAAAAAAAACGCTCATAAGTATGGCTTTTATCTTGTATACACAAATGAAGAAAGCAGAACTGGATTTAAATATGAACCCTGGCATTATAGTTATGTTCCACAATCTAAACGTTTTTTAAAAGAGTTCCTAGACATAAATATTAAGGAGTTAATCAATTCCAAAAAAATCTTAGGGAAAGAATATTTATCTGAGGATTTCATTGAAAAATACATTAATGAATACGTCTTAGGGGTATCCAAAAAAGTTATTGAATAAATTGATTTGAAAAAATGATATGTGAGAGAAAATATGTTCTTTTTGATTTAATGAAAGTGTAATATTTTTCTAACCTACTAGGTTACAAATATATTCTTCGTCTTTTTGATCCAAGACAACGCTCTCAATATTATTAATATTTACCAATAAATCAGGAACAATTTCAAAAAAATTAGAATACCCTCTTGCTAATTTATTAAACAGTTCATAATCTATTTTATAATTATAAGAGACACATCCCTTGAACTGAATTAAAATTCCATAATTAGTTTCAGCCCATTTGTAATTTTCTTCCACAGTTTGCATATTAAGAAATATAGATGTCATATTTATTTTTTAAAAAAACAAATGTATTCAAAAACTAATATACATATGTATATTATAATAAATAAAATTTAAAGCTATTAAGCAAACAAACATACGGTTATTAAAACTTAATTATTTAGTTTTAATCTTTATCTTTATCAATAACAACTAAACAAACCTCTATAGATGAAAAAAAGTTACTACCAACCTGAGGATCTCAAAAATTTTGGAAAAATAAATGAATGGAATAAAGTCTTAGGCTCTAAATTCTTTGACTATTATAATAGTGTTTTTGAAGAAGGATCTTTATCTGCTAGAGAAAAATCCTTGATTGCGCTTGCTGTTTCTCATGTAGTCCAATGCCCTTATTGTATAGACTCATATACTAAAGATGGTTTACAAAGAGGCGTTGAAAAAGAAGAGATGATGGAAGCTGTTCATGTGGGCGCAGCAATTAAAGCTGGAGCTGCTCTTGTTCATGGTGTTCAAATGATGAATAAACACGATCAATTGAGCATGTAATATGAAAATAAAATCTCTTAAATCTAGAAAAGATTCCTTAGCGCAAACTGAAAAACAACTGGCTGTTTTAAACGGAGGAATATTTAAAGACGGTACACTTCCGAAATTTAAACAAAAAGTAAAATCCAGTAACTTAAAGCAGGTTAGACCTAGCCGACTCGAGATTCTTCAAATTAACATTGGTTATATGTGTAATCAAGTTTGTGCTCATTGTCATGTTGATGCTGGACCAGACAGGAAAGAAATCATGACCCATGAGACCATGGAAGAAATATTAATGGTCTTGAAAAAAAATAAAATCAAAACTGTTGACCTTACCGGGGGTGCTCCAGAAATGCATCCAGAGTTTAGATGGTTTGTTGAAGAAATAAGAAAAACTGAAGTTGAAGAAATAATAGTCCGTTCTAATTTGACCATTATTCTAGCTAACAAAAAATATAATGATCTTCCCAACTTTTTTGCAAGAAACGAAATCCACGTAATCTCATCCTTACCTTTTTACAAAAGAAATAAAACGGATCGTCAACGAGGTGATGGTGTTTTTGACGCTTCGATAAAAGCACTTAAAATGTTAAATGCAGTTGGATACGGAATTCCTGAGAGTAATCTTGAATTAGACCTTGTATACAACCCATCTGGAGCATTTTTACCCGGAGATCAAAATACATTAGAAAATGATTTTAAAAAAGCGTTAAAAGAAGATTTTGAAATAGAATTTAACCAGCTTTTTGCTATTACAAACTTACCTATAAGTCGTTTTTTAGATTACTTAATCGCTTCAGAGAACTATGAAGATTATATGCATTCTTTAGTAGATGCTTTTAACCCTTCTGCAGTTAAAAACGTAATGTGCACCAATACCATTTCAGTAAGCTGGGAAGGTTATTTATTTGACTGTGATTTTAATCAAATGCTCGATCTAAAAGTGAATACAACTTCAAAACACATAAGTACCTTTGATCCCGAAAAACTAATTGACAGAGACATACAACTTTCTCAACATTGTTATGGATGTACTGCAGGAGCTGGAAGCAGCTGCCAAGGGAGTATAGCTTAAAAAATTCAAATGGATAAAAACTTACTGATCATATTTGCTAAAAATCCAATCCTAGGGAAAACAAAAACACGCCTAGCAGCATCAATTGGAGAAAAAAAAGCATTGGTCATATATAAAAAATTGATAGAGAAAACTGCAAATATTATTGGGGAATTATCAATTGAAAAGGAACTTTATTACAGTGATTTTATTGAAAAAAATGATGTATGGAACAATAAAGTAACCCGTAAAAAAACACAACAAGGAAAATCTCTGGGAGAAAGGATGGAAAATGCATTTAAAAATGGATTTGCTGAAGGCTACAAAAATATTGTAATCATAGGAACTGACCTTTGGGATCTTGAAACTCTAGAAATTGAAAAAGCTTTTGTAAGTCTTGAAAAAAATGAAGGGGTAATTGGCCCAGCTCAAGACGGTGGTTATTATCTATTAGGTCTATCCAAATGGAACCCAACTGTATTTCAAAATAAAAAATGGGGAACTTCAACTGTTCTTAAAGAAACTTTAGCCTGCTTTGACAAAAAGGTTGTTGACAATTTGAAAACAAAAAACGATATTGACACTATAGAAGATCTACGAGCTTTTCCTGATCTAATTAAATTTATTGAGTAATGACATCAATGAAAACTAAAATTAAAGAAAGTTCTCTTTATTTAACAAAAAAAGGAATACAACCCGGCTCCATTGGAATAATACTGGGTACTGGTTTGGGTGACTTAATAAATCACATCAACATAGAAACAGAAATAGCTTTTGATGAAATTCCTCATTTCCCTAAAGCTACTGTTGAATATCATAGCGGAAAACTAATTTATGGAACTCTGAATGAGAAAAAAGTATTGGTTTTTCAAGGTCGTTTTCATCTATATGAAGGGTATAATTTTTTTGAAATTACATACCCCGTAAGAATCCTAAATTCACTTGGAGTTGAAAAAGTAATCATAAGTAATGCTGCAGGTGCGATTAACCTAGAATTTAATAAGGGGGAAATAATGCTCATTGAAGATCATATTAACCTTCAGGGTGGTTCTCCTCTCGCAGAAAAAGGTACTGAAGAACTAGGCAATCGATTTGTTGACATGAGTGAACCCTATTCGGTTTCTATGAAAAAACTAATTAAAAAAATTGCTCAAAAAGAAAAAATAAAATTACATAAAGGAATTTATGCAGCAGTAGTAGGGCCACAACTAGAGACAAAAGCAGAATATCGATATTTAAAAATTATTGGAGCAGATGCAGTAGGAATGTCAACAGTTCCAGAGGTTATAGTAGCTAATCAACTCCAAATGGAGTGTGTAGCTTTTTCTGTTTTGACTGATGTTTGTGATCCTGAAAATTTAAAACCCGTAGATATTCCGGATATTATGGCAATGGCCAAAAAGGCGGAACAAAATTTGATAATACTAGTTAAGGAATTAATTTCATCTCTTTAAAAAATAAAAAATGAGCTATTTAGAAGTAACTAAAGATGTATATAAAGAAGCAGCATTAACACCAGATGTTGGATTATGCTGCACTACTACCCCAATATGGCAATTTCCTGAGCTAAAAATTCCAACAATAATGCAGGAAATGAACTACGGTTGTGGATCAACAGTTCATCCTAGAGACTTAGTTAATAATCCAAAAATACTTTATGTAGGAGTTGGTGGAGGAATGGAATTACTGCAATTTTCATACTTTTCAAGACAAAGAGAAGGCGTTATAGGAATCGATGTTGTAGATGAAATGTTAGAAGCCTCAAGGAAAAATTTTCTTTTAGCTGAAGAACAAAACGATTGGTTTAAATCGGATTATGTTACCCTTAAAAAAGGGGATGCACTAAACCTTCCGGTTGCTGATGAAAGCATCGATGTTGCTGCTCAAAACTGCCTGTTTAACATATTCAAAATGGAAGAGCTGAAAAAAGCGCTTCAAGAAATGTATCGGGTATTAAAGCCACATGGACGTCTGGTTATGAGCGATCCAACCTGCGAACAACCAATGAATGAAACCTTAAGAGAAGATGAACGTCTGAGAGCACTTTGTTTGTCGGGTTCAATTCCATTAAATGAATACGTTAACATGCTTACAGAAGTTGGTTTTGGAACAATTGAAATAAGAGCACGGAGGCCGTATCGAATTTTAGACCCTAAGCACTATCCGACTGAAGAATCTATTTTTATAGAAAGTGTTGAAGTGTGCGCAATAAAAGATCCGATGCAAGAGGACGGTCCCTGTATTTTTACAGGAAAGTCTGCAATATATTATGGTAATAAAGATTATTTTGATGACAAAAAAGGACATGTTCTACTTCAAAATCAACCCTTGGCAATCTGTGATAAAACAGCAGCAGCATTAAACAAGCTTAAAAGAGATGATATTTACATAAGTGAATCCACCTTCCATTACGATGGTGGGGGTTGCTGTTAAATTATGGTATAATGAAAAATGTAATTGTTTTATTTTTATTTATTGGAACTATAACTTCAACATCATTTTTTGTTGAAAAAACTTTATTTGAAAATAAAGGAATTCATGATCAATGGGATTATTTACTTAAAAAATATGTTGATGAACATGGCAGCGTTAATTACAAAAAATGGACTAAAAACAAAGTTTCTTTAAATAATTACATAAAACTCCTTGAACAAAGACCACCTGCACCCTATTGGGATCACAACGATTCATTAGCCTATTTTATTAATGCATATAACGCAATAACAGTTAAATTAATCTTAGACAACTATCCTTTAGAAAGCATTAGAGATCTTAAAAAACCTTGGGATAATACTAGTTTAAATTTACTTTCTGAAAAATTAACTTTAAACGATATTGAGCATAAAATATTAAGGAAAATGAAAGATCCTAGAATTCATTTCGCTATTAATTGTGCTTCAGAGTCATGCCCAAATTTATTAAACGAAGCATATTTAGCTTCAAAAGTTCAAAAACAACTAGAGGAGGTAACTTACTCTTTTATCAATGATTTTAGCAAAAATAGTTTCAGCGAAAACGAACTGATTTTATCAAGGATATTCCTTTGGTTTTCAAAGGATTTTGGGTCTAAAAAAGAGCGCGTTGCTTTCATACAAAAATATGCAAATGAAAAATTTAACAAAAATGCTAAAATCAAGTATTCAGAATACAGCTGGAAACTAAATGAATAAAAATTTTTTATCCATAATAATTCCTGTTCTCAACGAAGAAAATCAACTTAACATTTTACTTCAAAGCATAAGAGAGCAATCCTGTTTAGAAAATGAAATCATTTTTGTAGATGGAGGAAGTACGGACAATTCAATCGAATGGCTAAAACAGCAAAAAGAGATAAAGTTTATTCAAACATCAAAAGGAAAAGCCCATCAACAAAATAAGGGTGCTAAAATTGCTACTTCTGAATTCCTATATTTTCTTCACGCAGATAGCAAGCCCCCAAAAGGTTTTGATCAATTGATAATGAATACAATTAAAAAAGGTGAAAAAGCAGGTTGCTTTAGATTGAAATTTTCTCCTAACCATTGGGCGCTAAACCTAGCTGCATATGCCAGCAGATTTAACAATAAGTTCTGCAGGGGTGGAGATCAATCCTTGTTTATTCAAAAAAAATATTTCTTGGAATTAAATGGTTTTAACGAAGAATACATTGTTTGTGAGGACGGAGAACTAATTGATCGTATTTACAAAAAATATTCTTTCTGTATTATTCCTCAACAAATAACTACTTCATCCCGTCGATTTATAAAAAATGGAGTTTTAAAATTACAGTTTCATTTTATGATAATTCATTTAATGAGAGCCCTTGGATTCAAACCAGAAATACTGGAAAAATATTATTCCCATTTTGTAAAATAACGTCTTATCACTTCCTCTGCTGGTTTATTTTGAGGAGAAAACGTAGTGTCTGAAATACCTCCTGCCCTATTGTGATCAGGGAACCATTTCCATATAAAACCTCCGGCCCACCAGGCTTGATTTTCAAAACTCAAAAACAAAGCTTCTAACGCTTCTGCTTGTTTTTGACCATTATAAGGCTGATCTCTTTTACTGTAATCCCAGGGTTTGTTGTTTGGCGAGTTTATACTTCTATACCCCATTTCTGTAAAAAGAATTTGACGTTCTTGATCCTTAGAAAAGTCGTTAAGTTTCTTTACGTAAGGTTTCCAAAGTAATAATAAATCACTTAAAGAAGGGTTCGAAGCCTTTAAAGGGAAATAAGCGTCGATTCCAATAAAATCTAATTGACTCCAAAAAGGGACTTTATCATATTGATCCCAATTCTCTGCATAGGTTAATTTACCTGAATAAACTGATCTTATATCTTTAATTAATTCTTCCCAATATTTCGAATCATAAGAAACTAAAGATTGTAATTCTGTTCCAATACACAATATTGGAATATTTAAATCTTGAGCTACATTTGCGAAATAAAGAATGTATTTTTTATAAGATTCCTGAAACTTAATCCATTGTTCATCTGAATCAAATTCAATTGTTCCTGTAAAAACTCCCCCTTTGATCCAAATGTGAGGTTTTAACATTATAGAAATTTGATCTCTCTCAAAAAAAGGAACTGCTTGATATAATCCAGACTTAGTTTCCCCTTGCCACTGCCAGGTTAAATTAAAAGCGATCTCTGTAGAGTTTGGAGCATCCATATAGCCATAAGGCATTAATGAAACCCAATTTGCAGCTGTTTCTTTTATGGGATTAATGTTGGTGTCTGTAACTAGATCTCTTGTAGCAACAAAACTTAACCCTTTTATTTTTTGAGCTCGTACGTTGACTGAGAAAACAATAATTGTAATAAAAGATTGAACTAAATATCTTTTTATAAACATCTAATAAAGATAGTAAGCGTTCTCTTAATATTAAAAAACTATTCAAAAAATAAAAAATATGGAATGAAGATTAAAAGAGTAAAAAAGAAGGAACTAATCATAAAGATTAATGAGAATCCTAGTATTGAAAATGTATCTTTTGCTCCTTTAAAATTAGGATAATAACTCTTAAAAAAAAATAATGATGCAAGAATAGAGAGTACTAAAAATAGGTAAAACATAAGTTTAGATTTAGGTTAGTTTAGGTTAAAATTTGGTTTTATAAATGTACTCTTTTTTAATTAAATCAAAAAAAGTAACTTGCATAGAAACATCACCTAATGAACGCCCCTCCAATCATCATAATCGGAAATGGCATTGCAGGAATTACCACTGCTCGTCATATCAGAAAAAAATCGAATAAACCCATCTTAATAATTTCAAAAGAGAGTAAATATTTTTTTTCCAGAACAGCCTTAATGTATGTTTATATGGGGCATTTAAAATGGGAACATACACAACCCTATGAAAGTCACTTTTGGAAGAAAAACAAACTGAATCTGCTCCAAGAAACAGTAACTAATATAGATAGTGAAAATAAAAAAATTACACTTTCTAATGAATCTATATTAAGTTATGATTCGCTTGTTCTTGCTACTGGATCAATACCTAATAAATTTGGGTGGCCTGGAGAAAATCATAAAGGTGTGCAAGGGCTCTATTCAAAACAAGATTTAGAAAATCTTGAATCATTAAGTGCCTCAATTCAAGAAGCTGTAATTGTTGGGGGTGGTCTTATTGGAATTGAATTAGCCGAAATGTTACATTCTAGGGGAAAGAAAGTTACTTTCTTAGTCAGAGAAAAAAGTTTCTGGAACAATGTACTCCCAAAACAGGAATCTAAAATAATAAACCAACATATTTTATCTCATGGAATAGATCTCAGGCTTGACACCAATTTAGAAGAGATCATTGCTGATGAAAACGGGAGGGTAAAATTAGTTAGAACAGATAAAGGAGACTTAATTTCGTGTCAGTTTGTAGGCCTGACAGCTGGAGTTAAACCAAATGTTGAGTTTATCAAACAAACAAATATTGCTACAAACAGAGGTATTCTTGTAAACAAATACCTCGAAACAAATCAACCAGGTGTATATGCAATAGGCGATTGCGCCGAACAAAAAGAGCCTCAGCCCGGGAGAAGGTCCATAGAGGCAGTTTGGTATACTGGAAGAATGATGGGAGAAACTCTCGCACAAACTTTAACCGGAACCAAAACGGAATACAACCCTGGAAACTGGTTTAACAGCGCAAAGTTTTTTGACATTGAATACCAAACTTATGGACTGGTCAGTGCACATCCAGAAGATAACGAGAAACATTTTCATTGGAAACATTCTGTCAAAGACCATGCAATTACTATTGCTTACAATAAAGAGACATATGAGTTTCTTGGAATTAACACCTTTGGAATTAGAATGCGTCATGAAATTTTCGACCAAATACTTTCTGATAAAAGAACAGTATTCCAAGTAGCTGAACATCTTAAAGATTGCAATTTCGATCCTGAGTTTTTCAATTCATATGAAGAGGAAATCATTACTAAATTCAATCTTGAATTTAAAACCAAAATAAAATTAAAAAGAAAAAGCTGGTCTAGAATATTTAACTCTAAATTGATGAAATCATGAAAAAACTACAACAACTTGGACTTGGTATTTTCTTGATTGGGCTCGCTCTCTTCTGCTCTTTAATGTTTTTAGGATCCTACAATCTTAGTAACAATCAATTTCAAAAAATAATTGAATCAAAGAGAATTAAGAGTGAAATTTTTACAGGAAAAATCAAATCAAAAATAGTTGATAAAGAATTTTCGAGTTCATTTGAAATTTCTGAAATAATCATAAATTCTCTAAAAGAATCAAATAAAATTCACAAAACAAACAGAGAATGGAATAAAGTAATTTACGATAAACCTCATAGTTTTTCGTACGAAATTCTAAAAGTAGCTGGAACGGGTATTATCAAGGAAAATAAAGTTTTATTTTGGCTCTTAACTTTTGGATTGGGTATTTTTGGATCTTTACTGTTTATTATACCTAATATAATAACACTCGGCCCTCCTGGAATTAAAAATAACGGGATTTATTTTAACTCAGCCACAAATAGAGGGTTCTTAGGATGGTTCGTTTTTATTTTTTTAGTAGTCTTTTATGTATTACTTTACTTTTACCCAGACTACATTGTAAACTGGACTTATATCGTAGATCCAATTAGTGAAAACCTAAGCGGAAACCCTGCGAGTCAATGGTTCCTATACGGATTTCTTTATTGCACTGTTATGACCGTTATGGCTATACGGATGTATATTAAATATCGAAATAATAAATATCAAATATTAAGAACTACATCCGTTTGGTTCTTTCAAATTGTATTTGCTTTTTTGATCCCAGAAATACTTGTTCGGTTCGAAAAACCATGGTATGATTTTAAAAACGCATTTCCTTTAGATTATGATTTTTTCTTTAGTTGGAATTTAAATAGTTTAATCGATAGCGGTGGATTTGGTTTATTTATACTCGTATGGGGAATAGTTTTAACGTTAATTATTGTTCCGGTAATGGTTTATTTCTTTGGAAAAAGATGGTATTGCTCCTGGGTTTGTGGTTGTGGTGGCTTAGCAGAAACACTTGGCGATCCATTTAGACATTTGTCCAATAAATCGATTGGAGCATGGAAACTTGAACGTTGGCTTGTTCATGGTGTTCTAGTTTTTTCATTATTAATGACTGGCTTCACTCTTTACTCCTATTTTTCGGGTTCTCAATCAGTTCTCGGTATAAAAACACAGTCTATTCAAAATATTTATGGATTTTTGATCGGTTCTATTTTTGCAGGTGTAATCGGAACTGGATTTTATCCAATATTTGGAAATAGAGTTTGGTGTCGTTTTGGCTGTCCTCTAGCCGCTTATTTAGGATTAGTACAACGTTTTAAATCTCGTTTTAGAATAACTACAAATGGAGGTCAGTGTATTTCATGTGGCAACTGTTCGACCTATTGTGAGATGGGAATTGATGTCAGAGCATATGCTCAAAAAGGTCAAGACATAGTTCGCTCCTCTTGTGTTGGATGTGGAGTTTGCTCTGCTGTTTGCCCTAGAGGTGTATTAAAACTTGAAAATGGTCCTCTTGAAAATAGAACATATGCACCAGAATTTCCTTTGGGTAATTCTTTATAAATAAAAAAGGATTTGGTTAATTTACGTCTCTCACCAAAAACGAATAGTCACAATAATGAAATCTATTAAAGTAATCATACCTGCGTTTAACGAAGAGAAATCAATAGGCCATGTTATTCGAGATATTCCTAAAATAGTTGACGAGATTATTGTGGTGAACAATAACTCAACAGACAACACACAAGAAGTAGCAAAAGAAGCAGGAGCTACCGTTGTTTTCGAAAAGAGAAAAGGCTATGGATATTCTTGTTTAAAAGGAATTGAGTATATAAATAATCAAGATAAAGAACCGGATATAGTAGTTTTTTTAGATGGTGATTTTTCAGATTTCCCTGAAGAATTAATTCCAATCACAGAACCTATTTTAAATGGTTCAGTTGATTTTGTGCTCGGTTCCAGAGTAAAAAAACTTCGTGAAAAAGGATCGATGACACCGCAACAAGTTTTCGGTAATTGGCTGGCATGTTTTTTAATGAGGATACTTTACAAGTCAAGTTTTACTGACCTTGGACCATTTAGAGCTATTAAATGGGATACTTTAATAGACTTAAATATGGTAGACAAAACCTATGGGTGGACTATAGAAATGCAACTGAAAATATTAAAGAAACAAATTCCATATCAAGAGATTAAAGTGAATTACAGGCAAAGAATTGGAGTTTCAAAAGTCTCAGGTACACTAAAAGGAACTATCTTTGCGGGGGTTAAAATTATCGGATGGATTTTAAAACACTACAGAACTAAATAATAGAAATGGAAAACATTTGGTTGTATTTATCAATTATATTGATGTTTATTTATTCAATAGCGCTTATTCTAGTTCTATTTTACAGTCTGTCTCAATTAAATCTTCTTTGGAATTATATTCAGTACAAAAAGAAAAAAGAACCATATCCAGTTTTAGATTTAAATCAATCTAAATCAGTTCCATACATTACTATTCAGCTTCCAGTATTCAATGAAATATATGTGATGGAGCGTTTATTAAATTGCATAAACCAAATTGAATATCCTAGAGAGAGATTAGAAGTTCAAGTGCTAGACGATTCTACAGATGAATCTGTAGAACTTACAAAAAACATTATAAAAGAGCTAAAAAAAAATGGCCTTGATATTGTTCAAATTAGAAGAAAAGATCGAGTAGGTTTCAAAGCAGGTGCTCTTAAAGAAGGTCTAAAAACAGCCAAAGGTGAGTTTATTGCAATTTTTGATGCAGATTTCCTGCCCCATAAGGATTGGCTTTTAAAAACTGTTCTGCAATTTGAAAATGAAGAAATAGGTGTGGTCCAAACCCGATGGTCCCATATTAACAAGGATTATTCTATATTAACTCGTGTACAGGCATTTGCATTAGATGCTCATTTTACACTTGAACAAGTCGGCAGAAACAGTAAAGATCATTTCATGAACTTTAATGGAACTGCTGGAATATGGAGAAAAAAGTGTATAATTGATGCTGGAAATTGGGAAGGTGATACGCTAACTGAAGATTTAGATTTAAGCTATAGAGCGCAATTAAAAAACTGGAAATTCAAATACCTCGAAGACGTTGAGACTCCCTCAGAACTTCCAGTTGTAATGAGTTCCATCCGTTCGCAACAATTTAGATGGAATAAAGGAGGTGCTGAAAATTTCCAGAAAATGGCAAAAAGAGTAATCCAGTCTAAAAATGTAAAAACATCATCAAAGATTCATTCGATACTTCATTTGTTAAATAGCACCATGTTTCTTAATGTGCTTTTCGTTGGAGTTTTGAGTATACCGATGCTTTATATCAAGAACGAATGGGGGCATCTTGGACTTTACTTTGACTTAACTAGTTTCTTTATTATTAGTACTGTCATATTTTTTGTTTGCTATTGGGTGTTGTATAGATCCATGAAAGGGGGCGGATTTGTTAGTTTTATTGAATACATAAAACTGTTTTTTACATTTTATACCATCGCAATGGGTTTCTCTTACCACAATTCTCTGGCAGTGATAGAAGGACACCGAGGTAAAAGAAGTGATTTTATTAGAACACCTAAATTCAATATTAAAACACTTAAAGATACCTGGAAAAAAAATAAATACACCTCTAAAAAAGTTTCAAAGAATGTTTTTGTAGAGGGACTCTTGGCCCTTTACTTTTTATTTGGAATGTACAGTGCTTTTGTAGTAGGTAAAGAGGGGGATTTTGGACTGTTCCCGTTCCACTTGATGCTTTTTATTGGATACGGATTTGTATTCATCAATACCTTTAGAACTCAGGCGTAATGTCAAACAGGAGTTATTCTTTAGAGATTCTCCAAGTTTTCATTATTACACTCAGTATTGTTGCCTATTATTTTATTGGTTATAAAATAGATCGAGGGCAAAGTTTGGTTTTATTACCAACCTATACTGTATTGTTTTTTTTAGCTTATTTCTTAATAAGAAAACTGAACTCATTAAAACATATTTTTTGGATCGGTGTTTTATTTCGTCTAATTTTTTTAACCTCCATCCCTCTTCTTTCTCAAGATTTTTATCGGTTTATTTGGGACGGAATGCTGCTTACAAATAAAATAAACCCTTACGAATTCACTCCAAATATGTTGATTAATTCAACTGACCTGTTATCGAGTCAATTCAGTCAAGAATTATATGATGGCATGGGAGAACTTAGCGCACAACATTATTCAAATTACCCTCCAATAAATCAGCTAGGGTTTTATATTGCTTCTTTAATTGGAAAGAAATCTGTTCTAGCTAACATTATTAGTATTCGTGTAATGATCATTTTATTTGATCTTTTGATTTTCTCGATTGGAACAAAGCTTCTAAAACAACTTGAACTTCCTACAAACAGAATTTCTTTTTATTTTCTTAATCCTCTGGTAATAATAGAACTTGCTGGAAACCTACATTGGGAAGGGGTAATGATTTTCTTTTTCTTAAGTGGTTTATACTTTATTTTCCATGAAAATAAATACAAATGGTCAACTGTTTTCATGTCTATTTCGGTAGCTATTAAATTGATCCCTTTAATTTTATTACCACTATTATGGAACTATTTGAAACCTAGAAAAAGTATATTGTTTGGGATCATTACCTCATTCCTTCTATGCTTCTTATTTTTACCGCTTTTTGTTCTTGAAAATGGAATAGATCACTATTTAAAAACCATAAATCTATGGTTTAATCGCTTTGAATTTAATGGAAGTATATACAATCTAATCAGGCAAATAGGATATGAAATTAAAGGATATAATATCATTAGGACCTTTGGTAAGGTATCTCCTTTTATTATTATTTCAATCGTTGCAGCCTTTAGTTTTTTAAGAAAAAACAATACTCCTTCAAAAGTTATAACCGGGATGCTACTTACCTTGAGTTGTTATTTTTTCGTGTCGACTACAATTCATCCATGGTATATTATTTCATTAGTAGCATTAAGTATGTTTACTCGATATACTTACCCAATCCTATGGAGTGCTGTGGTTATTTTAAGCTATGCTACTTATGGCAATTTAGAATTTAAAGAAAACAATCTGCTTCTACTACTACAATACGGTGTTGTGTATCTTACACTGTTTTATGAGCTTCTTTGGAAGAAGTCCTTACTTCATCATCTTAAATAAATTAATCTCTCGCTCATTTAGATGTCTCCACTTTCCACGTGGTAAATCCTTTTTAGTTAAATGAGCAAAAACAACACGGTCAACTTGTTCTACTTTATATCCAAGTTTTTCGAAAATATGAAAAATTGCACGGTGACGCTCGGTTGAAAGTTCAACACCAATTTTTCTTTTACTTTCCCCTCTTATAAAACTGATTGCATCAACTTCAATTTTATCAAATTTATCAATTACCACTCCCTCTCTAATTTTCTCAAGATCACTTTGAACTAAATTTTTATCTAAAACAACCTGAAAGACTTTGTGAATACCTTGAGTTGCTTTTTTTAATTTAATTTTAAGTTCCGTATCATTCGTAAAAAGAAGTAAGCCAGTAGAAGTTCTATCCATAGAATTAACAGGATCAATTCGATAAGTAGTAGCTCCATCAATTAATTCTAAAACATCTTTTTTATAGGTCCCTTTTTTAACAGAAGCCAAAAATCCTTTGGGCTTATTTAAAAGAACATAAGCTGGTTTATCCGAAATAACTCTTCGACCGTCATAACGAACATCGTCACCTGGCTTAACTTGATAACCCATCTCAACGATAATTTTTCCGTTGATCTTAACCATTCCCATGGCAATATACATATCTGCCTCTCTTCGAGAACATATTCCCGAATTAGCTATGAATTTATTTAGTCGAGTAGTATGAGCTGTTTTCTTTGAAGAACTATTAGAATTTGATTTCATAGTGAATATCGTTTGAAACTGTTTGGACTTATAATGGTAAACGAATAAGAAGAATACTTAAAATTCCGGATACAATAAGAACTTTCAATAAATTATGGAGCCAAAGATACGTCTTTTGAGTCGGGGATTTCCATAAGATTATCACGATCAATAATAAAAAAGGTATTGTTGCTAAAAAATAGTAGGACATACTATTTATTAGTTGTTTATTTTTTACCAGTAAACTAACAGGTATTAACATTAAAATTACAAGAAAACTAATTATTTGCTTAGTTCGTTTTTCCCCATAAACCACTGCAATAGTCTTATAATCACGAACCCAATCTCCTTTAAAATTCTCTAAGTCTTTAATTAAATCACGAATAAGCAGTACCAAAAACAAAAAACCTGCATGATGAAAAACAATACTTTCGTAATTTTTAAAATAAAACATAATCGCAATGAATGGAGTAACAGCCAATAAGACTGCAAAGAAATTACTTGCCCAAAATCGTTTCTTTAGATAATGACTGTAAAGCCATAAAAAAAAAATATAGGTTACAAAAAAGAAAATTGTTTTTACGGAAACCAGGGAAGCCAAAATCAAAGAACTAAAATTCATTAATCCATAAAAGAATAATTGAAAAACAGGAGGAACACGGTGTTCAATGAGGTATTTTACAGGACGATTTATTTGATCTTTTTCTGCGTCGTAAAAATTGTTGATCAAATATCCTCCTGCAATAGCAAAAGAAGTTGCAAGAAATATTTTCATCAAATTAGGATCTAAAAGAATCTGAACCCAGGGTTTATTTGGAGCAAAAATATAACGAGCACTTAAATATTGAGCTATAATTACAACGAGCAAATTGTAACCTCTAACCGAAGCAAACAAGGCAAGTAGCTGAATTGCTGTTTTTTTAAAAAGCATTGCTTTTCTAGAAATTATAAACCACCTCTAAACGGTGTCCTTTGAGCGATTTTTTAGCTTTCTCAAAATCTTGAGTGAAACCTAAAATATAACCTCCACCGCCGGAGCCACATAATTTTAGGTAGTAATCGTTACTTTCAATTCCATGTTGCCAAATCCCATGAAATTTCTCTGGAATCATGGGTTTAAAATTATTCAATACTAAATTGGATAACTGCTTTATATTTAAAAAAAGAGAAGTTAAATTTCCATTTAAAAAATCATCTACACAAGAGTCTGTATAATTGATGAATTGATCTTTCATCATTATTCTAAAAGCCTCTTGTTTCATGTTTTCCATAAAAATAGAAACCATTGGTGCTGTTTCGCCAGTTATACCACTATCTAACAAAAATACAGCCCCTTTACCATCTGGATTCTGAGAGGGAATCCCAGTTGGTTCAATATGGTCTTTAGAATTTATTAAAATCGGAAGGCTTAAATAACTATTTAAAGGATCTAAACCAGAAGATTTACCATGAAAAAAAGACTCCATTGCTGCAAATACAGCTTTAAGGTGTTGAAGTTTTTCTTTGGTTAGATTTTCTAATACCGTAATTTTATCTAGAGCATATTGATCGTATATTGAAGCTACCAAAGCTCCACTACTGCCGATTCCGTATCCTTGCGGGATGCTACTATCGAAATACATTTTATTCTCTAAATCTTCTTGTAAACGCTTCCAGTCAAAAGATACTATGGATTCTGGTAAGGTTTTTAGGTGGTTACAAAATGCTACAAGTTTTTCGTGTGAATCTTGAGTAGAAGGATCGTTAGAAACTTTTAGTGCTCCCCTGTAAAAGTTATAAGGAATAGAAAGTCCTTTGGAATCTTTAATAATTCCATACTCTCCAAAGAGTAATATTTTTGCGTAAAACAGAGGTCCTTTCATGTGTTACAAATTTATAGCTTTTTTGCGCCATTACCAATTTGATCTTCAATGAATTGACTGTTTTGACAGTAAGAAGCTAATTCTTCTTTTATAAATTTAATTACAGATTCTGATTCAGAATCTGGATAAAGCAGATGAACATTAGCACCAGCATCAAGTGTAAAGCAAAGAGCAGAGTTATTGGTGTTTCGATAATCCCACACCTTATTTAAAACCTCAAGCGTATTTGGGTGCATTAAAATAAAATAAGGACTAGAGGCCATCATTAAAGCATGCAATGTTAAAGCTTCTGACTCTACTAAACTCACAAAAGCATCTAAGTCTCCTGATGCTAAAATTGATTTAAGCAAAGCTGTATTCTCATGTGCTTGCTTAAATCGGGTTGCCGCATAAAGATGATTATTCATGAGGTTATGTCCTACGGTACTACTTACTTTTTTTTGACCTTTATCTATTAAAAGGATGGTGTCCCTATAGTTTTTAAAAACAGAATGAATTTCTGAATTAATTGCTGTTCCATAAAAATTAGAACTATCCTCAAAACTTTCAGAGGAACCCCAAGTAACCAAAGGACCTTCAACACTTCTTGCTGCACTACCAGAGCCTAATCGAGCTAAGAAAGATGCTTTTTTTAAAAAAAATGATTCGCTAATATCCGGACACCCCTCTTTTTCTATCGACAGGATACACAATGCTAGTGCACTCATTCCAGATGCTGAAGAAGCGATTCCGCTGCTGTGAGGAAAAGAGTTCGTACTTTTAATTGAAAGATGATGGTCTTTAAGAAAAGGAACATATTGATCTATTCTTTGAAAAAAACTTTCAATTTTAGGATGAAAAGATGGCGTTGGTTTTCCTTCAAAAGAAAAGTCAAATGAAAAGTCAGATCCTGGTTTTAATCGCTCTGTAAAGGAAACGGATGTTTGTGATACACATTTAGAGAGTGTAAAACTTAAGGATGGATTTTGAGGATATTGATTTCCAAACTTCCCCCAATATTTAACTAAAGCAATATTACTGGGAGCTTCCCATGAACTAGTCCCAGAGACCTTAATCCCTTTAGATCCTATAAAATCTTTTTCTACCATAATTGGATACAAAGATAACAGATTCAAGTATGACTATAAAGCTTTAAGACACTTTGAATTTTGTATCTTGGTATTAAGATTATAAATTCATGAAATCAAAATTTAAAAAAAGACTAGCTATTTTTCTTTCAATAGCGTTGTGCTTGTGTGTAGGTGGGATTGCTGGAAGTGTAACTCAAGCTGCCATACCAGTCTGGTATGCGGGTTTAAACAAGCCTTTTTTTACACCTCCAAATTGGCTTTTTGGACCTGTTTGGACACTTTTATACATTCTTATGGGATGGTCTGCGGGTTGGATTTGGTCTTACGGAAGTCATCATAAATGGGTAAAAACTGCTCTTTATCATTTTGCCGCCCAACTTGTTTTAAATGGATTATGGTCGCTTGTTTTCTTTGGATATAAAAATATTTTAGGTGGGATTTTAATAATTTTAACTTTAATAATACTTGTAATATTAACCATTAAATGGTTTAAAATTATCAATAAAAAAGCATCCTATTTACTTTATCCTTACGTAGGTTGGCTCCTATATGCTACGGCACTAAATATAGGAGTATACTTGTTAAATTAAGAGAATTATCGCTTAACTCTTTCCGGAAAGTCTGTTATGATTGCATCTACCCCTAATCGAATCATTTCATCAATATCTTCTATTTCGTTTATTGTCCATGGGTAAATTTTAAATCCAGCTTTATGAATTGCTTCAATATTTATTGAATTTAAACTTTTGAAATCAGGATTAATTGCAACAGCAGAAAGTCTTGATGCTAAAGGAATTGCATCTAAAGGATCGTCTTCTGTGAGAACGGCAATTGCAATATTTTTATTAATGGACCTAAACTGCTCTAACTCGTTCCAATCAAAACTAGAAATAAATATATGCTCTGATTTCCAATTAGAAGATTCCATATAAGAGGATATTAATTCTGAAGTAAGAACAGCAGTTTGTGTGCCTTTCAATTCAATGTTAAGCATTACTTTACCATCAATTAGATCCATCACTTCATTTAAAGTTGGAATGGGTTCTTTACCTAAAACTTGAAACTGCTTTAGAGAATCTAAAGACATTTGCTCTATGTATCCACTCCCATCGGTTAGTTCATCAATAGTCTTGTCATGAAAAACCACTAATTCTCCGGTTGAACATCTAAAAACGTCAATCTCAATTCCATCAACACCTAGATCCATAGCTTTCTTAATAGATGCTATCGTATTTTCAGCTACATGCCCTCTTGCACCTCTATGTCCAATTACCATTATATCTTTTTTGTTTCTGGCACAAGAAGAAGCGAGAATTGACATCAATAAAACCTTTAAGATTATTTTCATTTAAGGGAATTTATTTTGATAAAATCCAAAATTCCCATGGGCTCATTCTATATTCGTATGTATCCGAAAGAACTTTTTCTTTTCCATCTTGGTACCTTTTAAAAGTACCATTATAAGGAGAAGTAAACCCAACATGCTCATTACTCATATTAGCAATAAATACAACCGTATCTCCTTGCTTGCTTCTCTCAAAAGCTAAAACATTTTGATCTCTAGAGGTAGCTATTCTTGTGTACAAACCTCTGTTTTTACCACTATTTAATGCAGCATGTTTTTGCTTCAAAGCTCCTAGTTTTTCTAAAAATTTAAAAGTTTTTCCAGCTACTTTAGGGAAACTATCTTTTTCAAAAAACAACAATCTCTTATTTAAATCATACTCCATACCGCTGTAAATTAAAGGCATTCCTGGAGACATATAATCTAATGCGAGAGCAGCATATGCAGCTTTACCAAAACTTTCTTCAACCGTTCCATTCCATGAATTTTCGTCATGATTACTTATGAAATTGACAAGAATATTTCGGTCGTTGTAGTTTTTAAATAAATTATCGATGTGTGTATCCCAATCCGAAACATTCTTTTTGCCATGAACAATATCTTTTAGTAAATGATGTCCTGGCCAATCATAAGAAGCATCAAATAAATCTACCATTTCTATTCCTCCAGGGTGATTGATATCTGTTTCAGCAAGCAAAAAAACGGGTTTTACCTCTCTAAGAGCTGCAAAAGTTTTTTTGTAAAACTCCATTGGAACTGCATAGGCTTGATCAACTCTATACCCATCAATATTTACTTCTTTAACCCAATAAACCATTGCATCTCGCATTGCTTGACGCATTTCCATATTTTCATAATTCAAATCAGCAACATCCGTCCATCCAAAGGATTCTCCTGTAAAAGGATTAATAGGATCGATAATTTCACCAGCGTCATTTTGAAGATAGTAATCTGGATGATCTTTTATCCAATGATTATCCCATCCCGTATGACCAGGAACCCAATCTAACATAACATAAATACCTAGCTTATGTGCTTGATCAACAAGACTCTTAAGGTCTTCTAGAGTTCCAAATTCAGGATTTACGCCTGTATAATCTGATACTGCATAATAACTTCCAAGTGGTCCTTTACTCTTAGTTGTTGAAATTGGATTAATAGGCATTAACCAAAGGAATTTAACTCCTAATTCACTTAGCTTAGGCAGGTCTTTTGCAAAAGCATTAAAAGTACCTTCTGGGGAATATTGTCTTATGTTTGCTTCATAAAGCACGCCACTTGCAAGGTCAGCCTCAGTAACAGGTGACATTTCATTTACAATTGGAGCAGATGGATTGTGACATCCTGCAAGAATCAATAGAACTAAAGTTATAAAAATGTTTTTCATTAGATTATTTTAAGTATCTAAATATAATCTAATTTTAAATATTACGCTACTCTTCTGGAGCTAGTTCAACTACTAGACCTTCTAGTTCAGGTGTAATGAAAATTTGACATCCAAGACGACTGTTTTCTTTCACATTATAAGCCTCTGACAACATAGCTTCCTCATCATCAGATTTTTCAGGCAGGTTTGATTCTGAAAGAACATAACACTGACAAGAAGCACACATTGCCATTCCACCACAAGTTCCCTCTACTGGAAACTCATAGGATTTACAAACTTCCATCAAATTCATTGACATATCTGTAGGAGCATCTATTTCATGAGTTTCCCCTTCTCGATCTACTATACTGATTTTAATATCTTGACTCAAATGATAAAATTTAAATTACACTTCTATGTTTACTACTTGCTCTATTTGAGGAACGTGTTTTTTTATAGTCATCTCAACACCTGATTTTAAAGTCATCTGATTTACAGAACAACCAACACAGGCTCCATGAAGCTGAACTCGAACAATTCGGTCATCATCAATTCCAACCAAAGAAATGTCTCCTCCATCTGCGGCTAAAAAGGGACGGATTTCTTCTAATGCAATGAGTACTTTTTCTTTGATTTCAAGAGATTCCATAATTTATTTTTTTACGGCTGAACAGCCAGACATTGTTGTTATTTTAACTACTTGAGTTGGAGGTAAGTTTTTATTTCTATCCAACACCTGCGCAACCATATTTTGTGTAATTCTATAAATTGAGTCTGCGACTGGACTATTTTCTTGAAGTGCGGCAGGTCTCCCTACATCTCCGGCCTCACGGACACTTTGCACCAATGGAATTTCTCCTAAAAAAGGCACTTGAGTGTCTGTTGCTAAATTTTTAGCTCCTTCTTTCCCAAAGATATAATATTTATTTTCTGGTAATTCCTCTGGGGTAAAATAAGCCATGTTTTCCACTACTCCTAAAACAGGAACTTGAATACTATCTTGCTGAAACATTGCAATACCTTTTTTAGCATCTGCAAGTGCTACATTTTGAGGTGTACTAACGACCACTGCTCCGCTTATTGGTAAAGATTGAACGATACTTAGATGAATATCTCCAGTACCAGGAGGTAAATCAATTAATAAAAAATCTAGTTCTCCCCAAGCAGCATCAAATATCATTTGGTTTAGTGCTTTAGAAGCCATGGGTCCTCTCCAAATAACAGCTTGATTAGGCTGCGTAAAGAATCCTATTGACAATACTTTTACACCGTAGTTTTCAATAGGCTGCATTTTAGATTTTCCATCGATAGTCACAGATAGCGGTCGCTCTCCTTCCATATCCATCATTGTAGGAATAGAGGGTCCATAGATATCTGCATCTAAAACTCCCACTTTAAAGCCCATTTGAGATAAAGTAACCGCAATATTAGAGGTAACAGTTGATTTACCTACCCCTCCTTTTCCTGATGAAATCGCTACGATTGAGCTTATTCCTTTTATTGGCTCTCCTTTTATAGGCGCATCTACTTTTGGTGGAGTTTCAACTTTAACGTTTGTTGTAATTTTAGCCTTATTATATACTTTAGAATGTATACTTTTTAAAATTTCAACTTCCACTTTCTTTCGGGCTTGTAGACTTGGATTCTTGAGCACCAAATCGATTACAACCTCATCTCCGAAAGTATTTATGTTTTTAACAGCACCACTTGCCATCAGATTCTGACCTTCACCTGGAACCGAGAGTCCCTCTAACACTTCTTGTATGGCTTGTTTTGTTATGTTCATCTAGGTTTCCCTTTTTTATATTGATTCTAAATTGCAAATATACTCTTCTAAATTGAGATGAAGAAAGGTTATAATTGTTAAGTTATATTTGGTAAATTCTCTACCGGATTCCATAAACATTGATCAAAATCAACGATTTTATTTTCTTTAACTTGAATCCCTTCATTTTCAAGTAATTGCTGCATTAAATTTGTACCTTCAAAATGGTGTTTTCCGGTTAACAATCCAACTCGATTGACCACCCTATGGGCAGGCACATCTTCTTTGATATGCGAGGCGTTCATTGCCCAACCTACCATTCTAGCACTTTGCGGAGATCCTAAATATCGAGCTATTAAACCATAAGAGCAAACACGTCCGTAGGGTATCTTTCGAACTACATCGTACACTTTCTCAAAAAAATTAGATCCCTTCTCCGTCACTATTCTGGAAATTTAAATTTAAGATAAGTAATAGGCTTGTTCTCTTCTAGATATATACTCTCGTAATAAGTTTGGATAGCGGTTGCTTCTTTGGGTGCATGAGGATTGCTATATAAATCATGATGCGCATAAGCTACTTCTATTCCCATACCCTGCAATAATCCTAGGGTATAACCGTGCATATATTCACTGTCTGTTTTTAAATGAATAAAACTATCTTTTTTTAAAATACTGTTATACTTAGCCAAAAACTCGGGATTTGTCAATCGATGTTTTGTTCTCTTATATTTTATTTGGGGATCTGGAAAAGTAATCCAAATCTCATCAACTTCGTTATGTTCGAAAAGATCAGTTACTAATTCTATTTGCGCACGAACAAAAGCAACATTTGGAAGACCTAATTCTAAAGATTCCTTTGCCCCTGACCAAAATCGAGCACCTTTTAGGTCAATTCC
This sequence comes from Candidatus Arcticimaribacter forsetii, assembly GCF_910589745.1. Lineage (GTDB taxonomy): Bacteria > Bacteroidota > Bacteroidia > Flavobacteriales > Flavobacteriaceae > Arcticimaribacter > Arcticimaribacter forsetii. The sequence goes on along the minus strand of NZ_OU342399.1, from coordinate 584,169 downwards.
AATAAAATTTTTATTGGGATGTTCTTGTGCTAAATAAACCGAATATTCACCTTTTCCACATCCGAGCTCTAAAACAATTGGGTTATTATTTTTAAAAAATATTTTATTCCAATTTCCTTTTAAAGAGAATTTACTTTCAACCAGTTCTTCTCGTGTTGGTTGTATTACATTAGAAAATGTTAAATTTTGATTGAACCGTTTTAATTTATTTTTACTACCCAAAGCTTCTTTATTTGTCTTCAAAAATAAGTAAAAATCAGGGATTTAAAGTCGGGGTTCTGCATAGATTTAGTTTAAGTAAAACAAAGCTCCTTTTTAGTTTAACAAAGTATTTTAACTGGATAAATAAATCACCCCCCCTTTGGTTCCTCTTGATTTATTCACATTAAAATAAATCATGATAAGATTGCCCAATTTAATTAATAGATTTGCACAAATGTATCCATTGAATATGAATTTTTGGGAGATTAAATCTAATTCTGACTTTGAAATTTGCACAATGCAAACCTTTCATTATCAGTATGAAAACAATTCAGTTTATCGATCATATTGTGATCTTATTAATTTTAATTCTTCGGATTTAAAATCTATTCATGACATTCCATTTTTGCCAATTAATTTTTTTAAAACTCATGAAGTAAAAAGTTTCAATGAAAAAGAAGCTGTTACTTTTACTTCTAGCGGAACTTCAGGGTCAGAAACCAGTAAACACTTTGTAAAACAAGTTAAAGATTATGAAAAAAGCTTTTCAACAGCATTTAATTTATTTTATAAAAAACCAAAAGATTATGCAGTTTTAGCATTACTACCCTCTTATTTAGAACGGAGTGGTTCTTCTTTAATTTACATGGCGAATTATTTAATCAATGAAAGTAATCATCCAAAAAGTGGGTTTTATTTAGATAATTTAGAGGATCTAAAGGATATTCTGGAACAATTAGAAAAAGAAAAGCAACCCACTATTTTATTAGGAGTTAGTTTTGCACTTTTAGATTTAATTGAACGATTCAAATTTAACTTAAATCATGTTACCGTAATGGAAACAGGTGGTATGAAGGGCAGAAGAAAAGAGTTGATTAGAGAAGATTTACATGAACAACTTTGTTCTGGTTTTGGAGTTAGTGAAATACATTCTGAATACGGAATGACCGAGCTTTTATCACAAGCTTACTCTAGAGGAAATGGTCTTTTTAGCTGTCCCCCATGGATGCGAATTTTTACTCGAGATACAAGCGACCCATTCACAACACTAGATTATGGAATGATGGGAAACCTTAATATAATTGACTTAGCAAACAGAGATTCTTGCGCGTTTATTGCAACACAGGATCTTGGAAGAATACATTCGGCTAATAGTTTTGAAGTACTAGGCCGCGATGACAATTCCGATATTAGAGGATGTAACTTACTCGTATATTAAATAAAGTTTATGATATAATAACTTTTTTTACCTCTTTGAAGTAAAACATAACGCTCGTTTATAAGGTCTTCCGAAGTAATTTTATAGGTGTCACCCACTTTGGTTTTATTTACTGAGATTGAGTTTTCTTTAAGTGCACGACGAGCTTCACCATTGGATTTTAAAAACTGTGTTTCACCGGCTAATCCTGCAATAATATCTACCCCATTTTCTAAGTCACCTTTGGACATTTGAGCTTGTGGAACTCCCTCAAAAACATCTAAAAAAGTTGCAGCATCTAACCCTTTTAAATCTTCTGAAGTAGATTTACCAAACAAAATCTGAGATGCCTTTTGAGCATTTTCTAAATCTTCTTGTGAGTGAACTAAAAGAGTTACTTCATTTGCTATTCGATTCTGTAAAACTCTAAGATGTGGTGCTTCCTTATGCTCTTCAATAAGATTATCAACTTCTTCTTGACTCAAAAAAGTGAAAATTTTAATATAACTTTCTGCATCTTGATCAGAAGCATTAAGCCAATACTGATAAAATTTATAAGGCGAAGTTCTAGTCTTATCTAACCATATATTACCTCCCTCAGTTTTTCCAAACTTAGTTCCATCTGCTTTTGTTATCAGTGGACATGTAATTGCATATGCTTTTCCTCCAGCTTTTCTTCTAACCAATTCGGTTCCAGTTGTAATATTTCCCCATTGATCACTTCCACCCATTTGTAAAGTACAATCTAAGTTTTGAAACATGTATAAAAAATCATATCCCTGAAGTAACTGATAGGTAAATTCTGTAAAAGACATTCCAACTTGAGATTCAGAACCTAAACGTTTTTTAACGGAGTCTTTAGACATCATATAATTTACCGTTATGTGTTTCCCTATTTCTCTTGAAAAATCAATCAAAGAATACGACTTCATCCAATCTAAATTATTGACTAATAAAGCTGAATTATCAGAGGCAGCATCAAAACTTAAAAAACGAGATAATTGATTTTTAATCCCTTCAATATTCTTCTGCAAAGTCTCCTCATTTAAAAGATTACGTTCTGCAGATTTACCTGAAGGGTCACCAATCATGCCAGTTGCACCACCAACCAATGCTATTGGACGATGCCCTGCTTTTTGAAAATGTATTAAAATCATGATCTGAACTAAGCTTCCTATATGAAGAGAATCTGCTGTTGGATCAAAACCTATATAACCAGTGACTGTTTTTTCATTTAGATGATTTTCAGTTTCTGGCATGATGTCGTGTAACATTCCACGCCATCTCAACTCTTCAACAAAGGGATTCTTCATTTATTACGTTCTTATTAAATTTATCAGATCCTAAATTGACCTGTTTTTTACAAAGATAGATTTCTCCTTGCTAACTAGAAAGACAAAAATAAAAAACAGTACTTTTGAGCTATGATTTTAGTTACTGGAGCTACAGGATTAGTTGGGTCACATTTACTACTTAAACTGACTAAAAAGAAAGATGTAATTGTTGCTTTATACCGATCTGATGAAAAGAAAAATTCAACTCTTGATTTTTTAAAAAAAAGATCCAATTCAGAAAATTATAGCGATATAATCTGGAAGAAAGGCGATTTATGTAACTTACCTACTTTAAATTTAGCATTTAAAGGCATTACTCATGTATATCACTGTGCTGCATTTATTTCATTTGCAAACTATAAACAAAAAACATTAAAGCAAGTAAACCAGCAAGGAACTGCTAACCTTGTTAATCTTGCTATTAAATTTGGCGTAAAAAAAATTGCTTATGTAAGTTCTATTGCTGCACTTGGAAACGATGTTAATTCTGATTTTATTGACGAACAAACTCCATGGAACGCAGACAAAGACCACACTCCCTATGCTTACTCTAAATATGGAGCGGAACTTGAAGTATGGAGAGCTACACAAGAGGGAATCCCGGCTGTTATTGTAAATCCGGGAGTTATACTAGGTACGGGTGTCAAAGGTAATCCCCTTGAAATTTTGTGTAATAGGGTAGACAAAAACGCTATGTTTTACCCAAAAGGATCTACTGGCTATGTTACTGTTGAAGATGTTGTTATCGTATTGTTCGAATTGATGAATTCCGAAATACAAAACGAACGTTTTATTTTAGTGTCGGAAAACTGGAGTTATCAAGAAACATTTAGCCAAATTGCTCGTATTCGAAATAAAAAAGCTCCACGGATTGGACTCAAAAAATCTTGGCTTAAAACAGCCTGGTTGCTAGAAATTATTTTGTTTTTATTTGGTAAAAGACGTTTTATGACTAAGGCTTTAATCAATAGTCTTTGCGACAAGAAGAAAATATCTGGAGAAAAAATTACAAAAAATATAGACTTTAAATATGCAGATATTCAAGAATATTTAAATAAAAATGCAACCGTATAGTTAAAGTCTTCTTTGCTTTCTATTCTTTTCTAGATTCTTCTATTTTAATTATAGTATCTATGCTGTCTTCAACTTTTTTGGCTCTAACCACAAGGTTTTCAAAAATTGCTTTCATTAATTTTGGTTTTTGAGCGTAATAGGTTTGATTCTGGATTAATTTAAGGCTATCAATTCCATATTTCTCAAAAATATATTGATCCACAAAATAAGAATCATATTCAGGAGCAACGTAGTTCGAATTTTTAATGACTTTCATGAGCATTAAATCAAAATAAATATCTTCCATTAATTCCGGAGACATTAATTCATCTGGCACAACAACTGGAGTGCCGCTGTTACACGAAAATAAAAAGACGATCGTTATAAATAAGATTAATTTCTTCATGTGATTAACGATCGAATGTTAAACGTTTTGAAACTTTATTTTCAATTAAGACTCCATTATCGTAAACACAAGATCCGTTTACCCAGGTAGTCTGAACTTTGGCGTCAAAAGTATCACCTTCAAAAGGAGACCATTTACACTGATATAACAAAGAGTCTTTCGTCACATTTGTTTTCTCATTCAAGTCTACTAAAACTAGATCTGCATAATAACCTTCTCTAATATATCCTCTTTTTTCAATATCAAACAAGATTGCAGGGTTATGACAAGCTTTTTCAACCAATTTTTCAATAGTAATTTTACCTTTACCAACGGCAGTAAGTAATGCTAATAGAGCATGCTGAACCAATGGACCTCCGGAAGGAGCCGAAGCATATTTATTAGCTTTCTCCTCTAAAGTATGTGGTGCATGATCCGTTGCTAAAACATCGATGCGATCATCATTTAAGGCATCCCACAATGCATCTTGATCTACTTGATTTTTAACTGCTGGATTCCACTTTATATGGGTTCCTTTGGTTTTATAATCTTCAGATGAAAACCAAAGATGATGAACACAAACCTCAGCTGTTATTTTTTTCTCTTTAAGCGGAATGTCATTTCTAAAAAAATTTGTTTCTTCTGCGGTTGATAAATGAAAAATATGCAAACGAGCGCCTGTTTCTTTTGCCAAAGCTATTGCTCTTGACGAAGACAAAGAACAAGCTTTGTGGCTTCTTATTTTTGGATGAGCATCGATTGGTATATCTTCTCCATAAATTTCTTGATATTTAGCAAAATTAGACTTCACTGTTTCCTCATCTTCACAATGAACAGAAATGAGAAGATCTGTACTAGAAAAAATTTCTTTTAAAACATCTTGATCATCAACCAACATATTCCCAGTTGAAGATCCTAAAAACAATTTAAGCCCTGCTACTTTAGTTTTATCAACTTTCTTTATTTCTTCGAGGTTATCATTGGTTCCTCCAAACATAAAAGAATAGTTTGCAAGAGAAGTTTCTGCTGCACGATCGAATTTTTTTTCTAACTCTACAATATTTGTAGCTTGTGGTTTCGTGTTTGGCATTTCAATAAAAGAGGTAATACCACCTGCCACAGCAGCTCTTGATTCAGATCCAATCGTTGCTTTATGAGTCAAACCTGGCTCTCTAAAATGAACTTGGTCATCAATTAAACCGGGAAGTAAAAACTTACCAGAAGCATCGATTATTTGGTCTGCCTCTTCTTTTATACCTACTCCAACCTGATGAATGTATTCGCCTGAAATTAAAACATCTTTTAATTCCTGAGACCCTTCATTTACTACAGTTACATTTTTTATTAATATTTTACTCATGATTTATATTTAAATAATGATTTAATTCGAAGATATACAACTCCATAAATAGCCTCCCATATAATAGAACCGTTCATTTTTGACTGACCCTTTGCTCGGTTTAAAAAAATAATGGAAACCTCTTGAAGATTGAACCCTTTTATCCATGCTTTATACTTCAACTCTATTTGAAATGCGTAACCTACAAATTTAACAGAGTCCAGATCAATTGCATTCAAAACCTCAGCTTTATAACCAACAAAACCAGCAGTTGGATCTTTAACAGGGAGTCCCGTAAAGAATTTAACATAATAAGAAGCTCCTAAAGAAAGTAAGATTCTTCCTAAGGGCCAGTTTATTACATTGATTCCATCAATATAACGAGAACCTATTACAACGTCTGCACCTTTGATAAGTCTTTCTTGCATTCTAGGAATATCGTTCGGATTATGCGAAAAATCAGCATCAATCTCAAAAATATAATTATATCCTTTTAACAAAGCCCATTTAAAAGCATGAAGATAGGCTCTTCCTAAGCCTTCTTTTTTAGGTCTTGTCTCTAAAAAAATACGGTCTGGATATTCAGAAATAACAGCTTTCACAATAGAACCCGTTCCATCTGGAGAGGAATCATCTACTACTACAACATGATAACTTGTATCAATAGACAATAACTGTCTAACGATAGCCTCAATATTTTCGGCTTCATTATAGGTTGGTATTACTATGAGTGTGTTTTTCATTTGAAGCCATAAAAGTAAGAAATTATACACGATCACTTTAGGAAATTAGAAATCCATTTATAATCGAATTCTTACAGAAAACTATTAATTTTAGACCATGGAAGATTGGACTTTAAGAAACATTCAACAGCAGGACTGGATTAGCCTTGTTTTCTTATTCAATTTTATTGTTTTAACGATTTTAAAAACAAGACATAAAACACAATTTCAATATTTCATAAGATTCATAGATTCTGAATTATACTTTAAAATATACGGCAAACAGAAATCAGTAATTAATTCTTTTACCACTCTTGGTGCTGCATTTTTAATTATTAACTGCACCTTACTTGTTTATTATCACCTGACCACAAACAATTTTGGACCAAATACATTTCCTTTTTTTAGTTTAATATTAATAACTACAACTGGAGTGGTGATAATCAGACATTTTTTTTCACAACTTTGTTTTAAGATTATAGAGATTGAGCGTATTTCTAATGACTTCAAATTCAAAGGGTTGAATTTTTTAATTCAAATATCAATTCCTTTGTTTGTACTATTACTTCTCTATCAATACAGTGTAACAAATAGTACTTTTCTGAATATTATTTCTGGAATTACTTTCACTTTGTACTTATTATTCCAGCTAAGTCTGTTCAAAGAATATTGGCATGTATTAAAACACAACTTATTATATTTAATTTTATATCTTTGCGCTTTCAAATTAGCCCCTTGGATTTTGCTTTACAGCACTTTTAACTAGGCAATTGACATAAATCATATGAAAGTAAAAACAATACTTGTCTCGCAACCAGAACCATCAAACGAGAATTCCCCTTATACACGTTTAAAAGAAAAGCATAATTTAAAAATTGATTTTAGACCATTCATTCATGTTGAAGGCGTAGACGCTAAAGATGTTAGACGTCAAAAAATTGATTTTGCAGACTATACTTCTGTTATACTTACCAGTAGAAACTCCGTTGATCATTTCTTCCGTTTAGCAGAAGAAATGCGTTTCAAAGTTTCTGATGCAACTAAATACTTTTGTCAATCTGAGGCTGTTGCTTTTTATCTTCAGAAATATGTTGTTTATAGAAAACGTAAAATTTATGTTGGTCAAAAAAGCTTAACTGATCTTGAGTCTGTGTTCAAGAAATTTAGTGAAGAAAAGTTCTTGTTACCTTCTTCAGACATCTTAAAACCAACTACCTCAGGTTTTTTAGATAGTCTTGGCATAGATTGGACAAGAGCCCAACTATACAAAACAGTTGTAAGTGATTTATCAGATTTACGTGATGTGTCCTATGACGTTTTAGTATTCTTTAGCCCATCCGGAATAGAATCTTTACTTCATAATTTCCCAGATTTTGAGCAAAACAATACAAGAATAGCAGTTTATGGAAATACAACTGTAAAAGCTGCTGACGAAGCTAAACTGAGGATTGATATTAAAGCTCCAACAGAAGAAACTCCTTCGATGACAATGGCCATCGAAAAATACATTACTACTTCAAAGTAAATTACTTTTTTAGAAAAGCTACAGTTAAATAACCCCATGCTGAAATCAGCAGGATACCACCTATGGGAGTTATTGGGCCTAGAAATTTCACTGGCCACCCATGTATTTCTTGAGTTGAAAGCATAAATATACTTCCTGAAAAAAGAAAAATTCCAGAAAGAGCTAACTTTGAGAATGTTAATTTTACGTCCAAATCTATAGCATTGAGTCCATTTACAATAAGTAATGCTAACCCATGATAGATAAGATAACGGACTCCTATTTCAAAACTAGAAAGCGAATCTTGACTTAATTTGGTTTTTAGCAAATGACTTGCTAGTGCCCCCAAACTAATGGCAAACATTAATAATCCAGAAGCAATTGCATTGATGATTTTTATACCGTACCCCATTTCTTTTTTTAATAAAGATAGGTTTAGTAAGTCTTATTGCCTAATTAGATTATCGATATTAATTAAAAACCACAGTATTGATTAAAATATTAAACTAAATTAATATTTTTGTTAAAAATATCAATATGAAGATTACAGATCAAGAAATTAAAGTAGACGGTATAGACAAAATTTTACTCAATGGTTTGATTAAAAATGCACGGGTTTCGATTGTGGAACTTTCAAAGAAAGCAGGTATTTCTGGTGCAGCTGTTCATCAAAGGTTAAAAAAACTTGAAAACTCTTCTCTAATAAGCGGATCACAAATCAATATTAATCCAAAGACATTAGGATATACTACGCTAGCATTCATTGGTGTTTATTTAGACAAAGCAGTAAGTAATCCTGAAGCGGTAGCTCAATTAAGAAAAATTCCAGAAGTTACAGAATGTCATTATACTACAGGAAATTGGAGTGTTTTTATAAAAATACTATGTAAAGACAATGAGCATCTTATGCTGTTACTCAACACTAAAATTCAAACGATCCCAGGTGTTTCTAGAACAGAAACATTCATCTCATTAGATCAACAAATAAATCGTCAAATTGCGCTTTAAAACAACCGTTAGATTTATTTTAATTTCCTGCTATTCAATAGCATAAATAAAATAGCACCCTGAAGTAAAGCTGTAATTGCATTGGCGATCAAAACGGACTTACTTCCTATTAAATATCCATATACCCCCCAAAGAATTACACCAGACAACATAACTAAATACATACTTACTGATACTCCTTTTGAGGATTTTGACTTCCAGACCTTTACCAATTGAGGTATAAAAGAAGAGGTGGTCAAAATTGCTGCTATAAATCCAATTATTTCATAATTCATTATCCAACGATATTAATAATTTTTCCAGGCACTACTATTACTTTTTTAGGGACTCTTCCTTGTAACTGTTGTTGGGTTTTTTCTTCCTTAAGAATCAACTCTTCGATTTCATTCTTTTTTAAATCTAAAGAAAGTTCAATTGTAAATCTCATTTTACCATTAAAAGAAACCGGATAGTTCTTAGTAGACTCTACTAAATATTTTGGCTCATGAACTGGAAAAGGAGCGTTACTAATGCTTGTCTTATTCCCTAACAATTCCCAAATCTCTTCAGAAAAATGTGAAGCAAAAGGCGATAATAAAACTGCCAAAGGCTCTAAAACTTCTTTTTCATTGCATTTTTGCGCTGTCAACTCATTTACACATATCATGAAAGAGCTAATACAAGTATTAAAAGAAAAATTTTCAATATCCTCTGTAACTTTCTTGATTGTTTGATGAAGGGTTTTAAGAGCTTCTTTTGAAGCTGGAGAATCACTTACAGAAAAAGAATCATTAGGATGATAGAGCCTCCACATTTTCTTTAGAAAAGAATGAACGCCCGAAATACCTGCTGTATTCCATGGCTTAGCTTGTTCTAATGGACCTAAGAACATTTCATACATACGAAGTGTGTCTGCACCATATTGCTCACAAATTAAATCTGGATTCACAACATTATATTTGGATTTAGACATTTTCTCAACTTCACGTCCAACCAAATAAACTCCATCCTCTAGAACAAATAAAGCATCCTTAAATTGGGGTTGCCATTTTTTTAATTCTTCTGTATTTAACTCATTTGAAGAATTAACCAAACTTACATCTACTCGTATAGGCTCTACTTCAACATTAGCAATTAGATTTTTAGATACATACTCTTGGGTTCCTTTTTTTCGATAAACAAAAGCGGATGAACCTAAAATCATACCCTGATTTATAAGTTTTTTTGCATACTCATCTACTGGAAGTAAATTTAAATCGAAAAGGAATTTTTGCCAAAATCTAGAATACAAAAGATGACCGGTTGCATGTTCGCTACCTCCTAAATACAAATCAACATCCTGCCAATAATCGACTGCCTCTTTACTTACAAACGCTTCAGAATTTCCGGAATCCATATATCTGTTAAAGTACCAAGAACTTCCTGCCCAACCGGGCATAGTATTTAGCTCTAATGGAAAAACTGTAGATTCATTAATTTCAGTATTCGAAACAACTTTCTCATTAACTATATCCCAGGCCCATGTGGTTGCGTTACCAAGAGGCGGAGCCCCTTCTGGAGTCGGTAAATACTGTTCAACCTCAGGTAATTCAAGAGGAAGATTTTTAGGCTTTAAACCAACTGGAAATCCGTCTCTGTAATAAATAGGGATTGGTTCTCCCCAATATCTTTGTCTACTGAAAATTGCATCTCTTAGCCTGTAATTCACATTACCTTCACCAGAATTATCTTTCTCTAGTTTATCAATTACAGAAACCATAGCTTCTTTGTAAGTTAATCCGTTTAAGAAATCTGAATCTTTTAATTTTGTATTTCCTTTTTCAGTAAAAGCTTCTTTTGAAATATCGGCTCCTTCAAAAATATTTTTTATTTGAATATCAAAGTGATTTGCAAAACCGTAATCTCTTTGATCACCACAAGGCACTCCCATAACAGCTCCTGTTCCATAACCTGCTAAAACGTAATCACCAATCCAAACTGGAACTGATTCTTTTGTAAAAGGATGTTGCGCATAAGCTCCTGTAAAAACTCCGCTAATGGATTTAACGTCAGACATTCGATCACGTTCAGATCGTTGTGCACTAGCTTCAACATAAGCAGCTACAGCTTCTTTTTGCTCCTGAGTGGTAATTTGATCAACTAACTCATGCTCTGGAGCAAGAGTCATAAAGGTTACTCCAAACAAAGTATCAGGTCTTGTTGTAAAAACCTCAATTTGCCCATCATGACCCTGAATATCAAACCTAACCTTTGCACCGGTTGATTTTCCGATCCAGTTGCGCTGCATTTCTTTTAAAGAATCTGGCCAATCTATTTTTTCTAAACCTTGGAGTAAACGTTCAGCATAAGCACCAATTCGCATGCTCCATTGTTTCATTTTCTTTTTTGTAACAGGATATCCTCCTCGCTCAGAAACACCATTAACAATTTCATCATTAGCTAGAACAGTACCTAATTCTGGGCACCAATTAACTTCGGTATCCGATAAATATGCTAAACGATATTTTAACAATATCCTCTGCTTTTCTTCTTCTGAATAAGAAGACCAATCGATAGAATTAAAAGGAATTACCTTTTCATCACATACCGCGTCTACATGAATATTACCGGTTTGTTCAAATTGAACAACCAATTCACTTAAAGGCTTAGCTGCATCACTTTTTTTACAGTAATACGAATCAAATAACAATAAAAATATCCACTGAGTCCATTTATAATAATCAGCCTGAGATGTTCTGAGCTCTCTACTCCAATCAAAAGAAAAACCCATTCGATCAAGTTGCTCTCTATATCTATTAATATTTGTTTCCGTTGTAATATTAGGATGTTGTCCAGTTTGAATTGCATACTGCTCTGCAGGCAAACCAAAAGAATCATACCCTTGAGGATGCAATACATTAAAACCCTTGTGTCGTTTATATCTTGAGTATATATCACTCGCAATATATCCTAAAGGATGTCCAACATGAAGTCCAGCACCAGAAGGATATGGAAACATATCTAAAACATAGTATTTAGGTAGCAAACTATTATTCTCCGCTTTAAAAGTTTGATTTTTGGCCCAATAGTCTTGCCATTTTTTTTCGATTTCAAGGAAATTATACCCCACAGTCATTCAATTTATTAGATGCACAAAAATAGTGTTTAAGCCGGAAAGGAAAAAGTTTATTACCACCAAGAATACAAATTGATTAGTCTTTAGTATTTTTACAGTATTAATATAAATTTCGTGCGTAGAAACTCTCAGGATAATTATCAAAAAAGACGTCTTATATCTACTTACTTCTCGGTAGTAATTAGCATCTCTCTTGTGTTGTTTTTAGTAGGAATGTTAGGCTTATTGTTACTAAATTCAAAAAAAGTAGCTGATCATTTTAAAGAGCAAATTGCACTAACCATATACATTAACGACGCTGCCAAACCAATTGAAGTCAAACAGCTTCAAAAAAGTCTTACTTTGAGATCCGAAACAAAAAACACTCGTTTTGTGTCTAAAGAAGAGGCGGCAGAGACACACTCAAAAGAGATTGGCGAAGATTTTATGGAATTTTTGGGTTACAACCCCCTACTCAGCTCTATTGATGTATATTTTAACGCATCTTATGTTTCTCCTGCTTTCTTAAGTAATCTCCAAAAAGATTTAGAAACTAAAAATTATATAAATGAAGTAATATATGATGAACCTTTAGTTGAAATTCTTGACGAAAATATTAAAAAAATAACTCAATGGGTTTTAATACTGAGCGGTGTATTTATTCTTGTTGCTATTCTACTAATCAATAGTTCCATAAGATTATCTATTTACTCGAAAAGAATGATCATCAAGACAATGCAATTGGTAGGTGCAACTAAAAGTTTCATTAGAAGACCCTTTATTTGGAAACATTTACAACTCGGAATTTTAGGTTCTTTAATAGCATTGGGAGCTTTATCAGGAGTGCTGTACGAATTAAATCAAAGATTCCCTGAGTTAAATATAATAGCAAATCCAATTGAACCAGCACTTATTTTTTCGGGGATTTTAGGAATGGGAATATTAATAACGGGCTTGAGTACATTTTTTGCTACTCAGCGCTTTTTAAACTTAACAACAGAGGCTGTACAATAATTGAACATGAAGAAAACAGAGTCAAAAAAGAAACAATTACTTTTTGGTAAAAAAAATTATCTATTCCTATTCATATCACTTCTATTTATTAGTGTAGGTTTTATTTTAATGTCTGGAGGAGGAAGTCCAGACTCGAATGTTTTTAATCAAGAAATTTTTAGTTTCAGAAGAATTAGACTCGCTCCAACATTTGTTTTAACCGGTTTCGGAGTCGCAGTTTATTCCATTTTGACTACTTCAAAAAAATAATTTAATGGATTTAATTACAGCAATTCTTCTGGGAATAATCCAAGGAATCACTGAATTCCTACCCATCTCTTCTAGTGGACATTTAGAAATTGCCAAAACTATTCTTGGAGATAAATCCCTTCCAAAAGAAAGTTTATTAATGACCCTTATACTGCATGGAGCAACTGCGCTTAGCACCATCGTTGTTTTTAGAAAAGATATTTATGAAATATTAAGTGACTTATTCAAATTTAAAAAAAATGAATCTTTTTACTTTTCGCTGAAAATTCTACTATCGATGATCCCTGCAGTTTTTGTCGGGCTCTTTTTTGAAGATTTAATCACCAAGTTTTTTCATCAAAACATACTTTTAGTTGGTTTGATGCTCCTTTTTACAGCAGGACTACTTTATTTAGCTAACAGAGCAAAAGCTACTTCTAAGAAAATAGACTTTAAAAATGCTTTTTGGATTGGAGTAATTCAAGCAATTGCTATTTTACCAGGAATATCAAGAAGTGGCGCAACAATTGCGTTGGGCGTTCTTTTGGGAATTGACAAAAATAAAGCTGCACGTTTTTCTTTCCTAATGGTGATTCCCCTCATTTTCGGAAGTATGGCAAAAAGCATCTTAGAGATTGACCTTCATAACACAGAGCTAGATATATTAAGCTTATCGATTGGTTTTATTTCAGCTTTTATTACCGGAATATTAGCTTGCAAATGGATGATCGAGTGGGTGAAAAATTCTAAACTTTGGTACTTTAGTTTTTATTGTTTATTTGTGGGTCTAGCAGCAATATTATACAGCGTTTTATGATTATTTCAAAAGAAAAATTTCTTAATGGAGAAGTTATTCTAATTGACAAACCTCTAAATTGGACTTCTTTTCAAGTTGTAAATAAAATCCGCTGGATGATTAAATCCACCTACGGTATCAAAAAAATTAAAGTAGGACACGCAGGAACTCTAGACCCTCTTGCTACTGGACTTCTTATCCTTTGTACTGGTAAAATGACAAAAAGTATTGAAAAGTTTATGGGTCATGAAAAGGAATACACAGGCACTTTTTATATAGGAGCAACTACCCCATCATTTGATTTAGAAACAAAGATTGACAAACAATTCTCAACAGACCACATATCCGAAGAAATGTTAATCAGTACTTTATCACAATTCAAAGGGGAAATTGATCAATTTCCACCAGTTTTTTCGGCTCTCAAAAAAGACGGAAAGCGCTTATATGAATTTGCTCGAGAAGGGACAGAAGTCGAAATTAAATCCAGAAAAGTTATTATTAAAAACTTTGAATTAACCAGCACTCAAATACCAAATATTGACTTTAGGGTTTGTTGTAGCAAAGGAACCTACATTAGATCTTTAGCAAACGATTTTGGAAAAGCATTAAATTCTGGGGCACATTTAACTGCCTTAAGAAGAACAAGAATTGGTGACTTTAATGTGACAGAAGCAATAAGCATTGAAGAATTTGAGAAACTTTTGCTAAAAGAGACATAAAAACAGCTGTATTAACTAAAAGATCTCAAATTCAATCCCCTAATTTTCTATATTTGTAACACAAAAAAATACACATGAATTTTAAACGCATATTACTAAAACTAAGTGGTGAAGCTCTTATGGGTGAAAGATCTTACGGAATAGACCCTGAAAGAATAAACGAATATGCTGAAGAAATAAAACAAATTTATAATCAAAAGACCGAAATTGCGATTGTAATTGGAGGCGGTAACATCTTCAGAGGAGTATCAGGCTCTAGCCAAGGTATAGACCGCGTTCAAGCAGATTATATGGGAATGTTAGCCACTGTAATCAATGGTTTAGCTCTACAAAGCGCATTAGAAAATGTAGGAGTTCCAACACGACTTCAGACAGCTTTAAAAATTGAAGCTGTAGCAGAACCATACATTAAAAGAAAAGCGGTTAGGCATTTAGAAAAAAACAGAGTTGTAATTTTTAGCGCAGGAACAGGAAATCCATTTTTCACTACCGATTCTGCAGCAGTTCTTAGAGCGGTAGAAATAAATGCAGATGTCATTTTAAAAGGTACACGAGTTGATGGAATTTATAATGATGATCCTGAGAAAAATAAAGAAGCTGTGAAGTTTGATTCACTTTCTTTTGAAGACGTTCTAAAAAAAGGGCTCAAAATAATGGATACAACTGCGTTTACCTTGAGCCAAGAAAACAAACTTCCTATCATTGTATTTGACATGAATACTAAAGGAAATCTAACCCGTGTTGTTAGGGGAGAAAATATTGGAACCAAAGTAGATCTTTAAGATAAAAAGTATGAACGAAGAATTACAATTTATAGTAGATAGTGCTGTTGAAAGTATGAACAACGCAATAGAGCATCTTGAAAATGAACTCTTGAAAATTAGAGCAGGAAAAGCTAACCCTGTTATGTTAAGCAGCGTAATGGTTGACTACTATGGCGCACCCACTCCTTTAAGTCAAGTTGCTAATGTAAACACTCCAGACGCAAGGACTCTTTCAATTCAACCTTGGGAAAAAACTTTGCTTCCTGAAATAGAAAAAGCCATCATGAACGCTAATCTTGGATTTAATCCAATGAATAACGGGGAGTCTATTATCATAAATGTTCCGCCTCTAACTGAGGAAAGAAGAAAAGAACTCGCTAAAATGGCAAAAGCTGAATCAGAAACAGCTAAAATCAGTATCCGTAATGCACGAAAAGATGCTAATAATGAAATAAAAAAATCTGATGCTTCTGAAGATGAACAGAACAACTACGAAATTGATGTTCAAAAACATACGGATCAGTTTAACAAAAAAGCTGAAGAAGTATATTTAAGAAAAGAAAAGGACATATTAACAGTCTAATTTAGACCGTTTATTGAACGCTTCTCATTATGAAAATAAAAAAAAATTGGAGGTTTTGGGAAGCAATAGCTCGATTAATTCTTCGTAATCGCTTTAAAATACTCTTCCTACTTTTTGCAGTCACTACCTTTTGGATATCCCAATGGAAGTATATGCGTTTTACTTTTTCTGAAGCTAACTTACTTCCTGATCAGCATGAAGAAAATATTCGTTACAATGAATTTCTTAATCTTTTTGGAGAAGAAGGCAATGTAATGCTACTTGCCATTAAAGACCCGGAGCTATTTAGCGAAAATAAACTTGAGGCTTGGAATGAGTTGAGCTCAAAACTTGATTCCTACGAAGAAATTGACTTTACGCTTTCGATAGAAAACTTAAAAGTGCTATCTAAAAATATCAAAACTAAAAAGTTTGAGCTGGTTCAATTTATTAAACAAAAACCTGAGACCAAAGAAGATTTTAATCTTCTTAAACAACAATTCTATAGAGAACTTCCTTTTTTCGAAAATCTTCTTTTTAACAAAAAAACACAAACTGTTAGAACAGCGATTTATATGAAAACCGAAGTTGTAAACAGTGCTGCTAGAAAAAACTTTATTTTCGATACATTCATACCAATCATAAATGCATTTGAAAAAGAACATGGAGTGGATGTTCGGATTTCTGGAATGCCCTACATAAGAACTTTAAATGCACAGAATATTGTGGATGAGATCGGGATTTTTGTTCTTGGGGCAATGGTAATAACTTCTTTGATTTTCTTTCTTTTCTTTAGATCCATAAGAGCTACCCTTATTTCAATGGTCATTGTTCTTTTTGGAGTTGCATGGTCCTTAGGAACTCTGGGTTGGATGGGATATGAAATAACTGTTTTAACAGCACTTATTCCTCCTTTAATAATTGTAATTGGAATTCCAAACTGTATTTTTCTAATCAACAAGTATCAACAAGAAGTAGCAAAACATGGTAATCAAGTTAAATCCCTACAACAAGTTATAGTTAAGATTGGTAATGCAACTTTAATGACCAACCTTACAACTGCTTCTGGATTTGCAACTTTTATATTAACAGACAGTAAGTTGTTAAAAGAATTTGGAATCATAGCATCAATTAATGTAATTGGAATTTTCATATTATCACTTCTATTAATTCCAATTATATACAGTTTTATGCCGCTTCCAAATAAGAAGCATCTCAATCATTTGAAAAACAAAACCATCGACGGATTTGTAAATTGGATGGAAAATAAAGTGCGTAATCGAAGAATCAACACCTACATCATTTCACTACTGGTTCTTATTACCAGTATCATAGGAATATACCAGATTAGAATATCAGGAAGTATACTTGAAGATATGCCTCAGGGAAAGGAGTTTTTTAAAGATATTTTGTTTTTTGATAACGAATTCAACGGAATAGTACCTTTAGAAATATTAATTGATACCAAACGAAAAAATGGAGTAATCAAACTTCCTACCCTTAAAAGAATGGATCAATTGGGTAAAAATATTGAGGATATCCCCGAACTCTCTTCCCCTATTTCAATTGTAAATGCATTTAAATATGCAAAACAAGCATATTATAATGGCAACCCTAATTATTATAAGCTTCCAACTTCTCAAGAAAAAAACTTCATTCTTTCTTACTTTGACTCTAATAGTTCTGGTGAGGATTTAATGAAAAACTATGTAGACACTACAGGCCAATATGCTCGATTAACTACCTACATGAAAGATATACCCACAGAGCGTATGGAGGAAATTAAAGCTGATCTTGAAAAAGAAATTAACAAAATATTTCCAGAAGATCGTTACAATGTTCAGTTGACAGGTAAGTCTTTAATTTTTTTAAAAGGAACTAAATATTTAATTAAAAACTTAATTATATCACTTTCTTTAGCAATTCTTTTGATTGCTCTTTTTATGGCGTATTTGTTTAGATCCTATAAAATGATTTTAATTTCATTAATTCCAAACTTACTTCCATTAATAATAACAGCAGGAATGATGGGGTTTTTAGGTATTCCGATTAAACCATCTACAATCCTTGTTTTTAGTATTGCATTTGGGATTTCTGTAGATGATACAATTCATTTTTTAGCAAAATACCGTCAAGAGTTATTTGAATCTAAGTGGAAAATAAAACGTTCTGTTTTTGCAGCATTAAAAGAAACAGGAGTCAGCATGTTTTACACGTCAATTGTTTTATTCTTTGGGTTTTCAGTATTTATGATTTCAGAATTTGGAGGAACTGTTGCATTAGGGGGATTAGTTTCGGCAACTTTATTATTTGCAATGCTTGCTAATCTAATCCTATTACCTTCACTTCTTATTTCGCTTGAAAAAACTGTTTCAAATGAAGAGGATCTAAAAGAACCTAGACTACAAATATTAGAACAAAAAGGATTAAAGGAAGACAAAAAGAACTAAGTCAATTTTATATAAACACCTATATTTGCAGCGAAAAGCATATAACCACTATGAAGATTAAATCCTTATTTAAAATACCGGCTACGGGCCAAGAAGTAACTGTTAGAGGTTGGGTAAGAACCTTTAGAGCTAACCGATTTATAGCATTAAATGATGGATCGACACTAGGAAACATTCAATGTGTAGTTGATTTTGAATCAATGGATGAGGAGCTTTTGAAGAAAATAAGTACAGGAGCAGCTATAAAAGTAACTGGGAATTATGTTGAAAGCCAAGGAAAAGGGCAAGCAGCAGAGATTCAGGTTACTGAACTTTATGTATATGGAGAAGCAGATCCTGAAAGTTACCCAATTCAACCAAAGAAACACAGTTTAGAATTTTTAAGAGAAAAAGCTCATTTAAGAGTAAGAACGGCTACTTTTAGTGCTGTAATGCGTGTTCGTTCTGCGTTAGCATTTGGTGTTCATAAATTTTTCAGAGAAGAAGGTTTTCAATATGTAAATACTCCTATAGTAACGGGAAGTGACGCAGAAGGAGCTGGGGAAATGTTTAGAGTTAGCTCATTAGACACGAAAAATCCACCGCTCAAAGAAGATGGTTCTGTAGACTTTAGTCAAGATTTTTTTGGAAAAGAAACACACCTTACAGTTTCTGGACAATTAGAAGCAGAAACCTATGCAATGGGACTAGGAGAAGTATACACCTTTGGACCAACTTTTAGAGCTGAGAACTCGAATACGACCCGACACCTTGCGGAATTTTGGATGATCGAACCTGAAATGGCATTCTTTGATTTAGATGACAACATGGATCTCGCTGAAAAATTCATTAAAAGTGTGTTAACCTATATACTTAAAGAGTGTGAAGAGGATTTGATTTTCTTAGACAATCGTCTTACTCAAGAAGATAAAACTAAACCACAAGCTGAAAGGTCTGAGTTGAGTCTTCTAGAGAAGATTAAATTTGTTGTAGAAAATGATTTTAAAAGAGTAAGTTATACTGAAGCAATTGAAATTTTAAAAAACAGCAAACCCAATAAAAAGAAAAAATTTAAGTTTCATATTGATGAATGGGGTGCAGACCTACAGAGTGAACATGAACGTTTCTTGGTAGAAAAGCATTTTAAATGTCCCGTAATCCTATACGATTATCCTGCTACAATCAAAGCGTTTTATATGCGTATGAATGAGGATCAAAAAACGGTTCGAGCTATGGACATTCTTTTCCCCGGAATCGGAGAAATTGTCGGAGGATCTCAACGAGAAGAACGTTTAGATATACTTAAGGAACGAATTAAAGCTATGGGAATAGATGAAGAAGAATTATGGTGGTACTTAGACTTAAGAAGATTTGGAAGTGCACCTCATAGTGGTTTTGGACTTGGTTTTGAACGTTTAGTTCTTTTCGCTACAGGGATGAGCAATATTCGTGATGTCATTCCTTTTCCAAGAACACCTCAAAATGCAGCTTTCTAAAGTCTTTTCTTTTTTATACTTTTAGGGAAAGTCCCAACTTTATATGTTAAAACAACAATTTAATTTAAAGCTTTCTCAAAAATTATCTCCTCAACAAATTCAGTTGATGAAGATGATTCAACTTACTACGCTGGATTTTGAACAAAAACTTCAAAATGAAATTGAGGAAAATCCTGCTCTTGAAAATGGTAAAGAAGAAATTGATTCCTTAGATGAATATCAAGAAGATTACAATGACAATGAAGTAATTGACACTCAAGAAATCGACATAGACGCTTATTTAAGTGACGATGAAACCCCTTCTTATCTTCTAAATTCAAATAATTATAGTGCGGACGATGAAGAAAAGACCGTTCCAATAACTGGAGGTATTGGTTTTCATCAGCACTTAAAGGTTCAATTAAGTTCTTTAATTCTAACACCAGACGAAGAACGTATTGCAGAATTTCTAATTGGCAGTATAGATGACAGTGGTTATTTAAGAAGGTCTTTATTAGATATAATGGACGACCTCGCTTTCACACAAAACATTATTGTTAACGAAGAACAACTAGAACTCGTTTTAGAAAAAATACACTCACTTGATCCAGCAGGAGTAGGAGCTAGAACACTTCAAGAATGTCTTTCTATACAATTAAGTAGAAAACAGCTTTCCGTCCCACAAATAATGGCTTCAAAAATAATCAATGAAGCTTTTGAATTGTTTTCAAAAAAACATTTTGTTAAACTTCAAGATAAATTTGATGTTGATGAAGATCTTTTAAAACAGGGACTTAAAGAAATAGAACGCCTAAATCCCAAACCTGGAGGAGCATTATCTGGAATATTCCAAAATACACATATTGTTCCTGATTTTATCTTAACCATTGAAAACGGCATTTTAAATGTTGAACTTAACAGAAGAAATGCCCCAGAACTTCATATATCTTCTTCGTATAAAGAAATGATGAAAGGCTATAAAGAGGCTCCTGTCAAAAACAAAAGTCAAAAAGAAGCCGTTCAATTTATTAAACAAAAACTTGATGCTGCTCAATGGTTTATTGATGCTGTGGCCCAACGTTACCAGACTCTATATTTAACAATTAATGAAATTGTAAAACAACAAGAAGCTTATTTCCTTTCAGGAGATGAATTACAATTAAAACCAATGATTCTTAAAGATATTGCTGAAAAAATAAATATGGATATCTCCACAGTTTCAAGGGTTGCAAATAGTAAGTATATTGATACTCCCTATGGAACAAAACTATTAAAAAGCTTTTTTTCGGAATCCCTTACTAACGAAGATGGTGAGGAAGTTTCTACACTTGAAATCAAAAAAATTCTGAAAACTTTAATTGAAAAAGAAGATAAAAGAAAACCACTTGCAGACTTAGCACTTTCAGAAGAACTACTAAAAGCAGGTTACAGAGTAGCAAGAAGAACGGTTGCAAAATATAGAGAACAGATGGACTTTCCAGTAGCTAGATTACGAAAAGAATTATAAAACGTAAAACACTAAACCAACCTTAATTGAACTGAGATTTAAAGGGACATTTAGGTCTGTAAGGGTTTCTTTTTTAAAATATGGACTCAGACTATATTCAACATATATATTCCATGTATTATAGCCTGTTGAGATTTTAAGAGCATGGGTAACCCTGTTTACTTCATCTAATACTGTTGAAGCTCCAGTAAAAGGCTTAGATTTTGAAAAGAAATTATATCGGAATAAATACCCTGCATAAATTCTCCAAAATGTGTAATCATTGACAGTGGATGTTCTCCAACGGTACTCAAGAGGTACTTCTATAAAATGTGTTATTAATCGATTTTTGGAGGCTAGAAGCGTGTTTTGGATTAAATTAAACTGGTAGCTAGAATTAGAACCCTGAACCACAGTTAGATTAGAACCAAAATTATTTATACCGTAACCCAATCCTACCCCAATTGCTTTGTTAGACTCTATATTAATAGGGTAGTCTCTAATAAAACCAATACTAAAAGCTTGAGATAATCCGTTTGATCGAAATCCATCGATAGATTCATTAGCAAGAAGAAAAGAAAGAGTTGTGTACCACTGATCTTCTCTATAAGAGGTTTTTTTAGAGGGTATACTTTCCTGGGCAACCATTTTAGTAATGAATAGGAAAAAGAAAAGAGTATACAAGTATTTCATTCAGTAAAGGTAGTAGAAGTATATCCAAAAAAAAGGGTGTTTCAATGAAACACCCTTGAGTATAAAATATAATTCAGATTATTTTTTGGTGTTTTGAGTATAATCACCCAATCGTGTTGTATAATTAATTTTCAAAGCATTAACCTGTCTTAATTCTTGTTTGATATCGGAAATCAATCCCATATTCGTTTCACCATCTACTTTTAGAGCTGTTGTTAATACATTTTGTAATTCCTGACGCTTAGATGCACGTTCAGCAAGAACAAAAGCCCCTACGTCTTGAACAGAAGCAAACTTATCATTCAATTGAATACGAGCTTGATTACCATATTTATCTGCATATCTACTAGATGGTTTCCCAGCGTATATGTACATAACGCGGTCTTTTTTATCAAGCTTTTGAATTTGGTCTGCTGCTGGCAATGTGTTTTGTACCATTAAAGTACTATCACGCATAACTGTAGCCACCATAAAGAAAAACAATAACATGAAAACGATATCTGGTAAAGATGCAGTTGAAATAGCAGGAGTGTCTCCTCCTTTTTTCTTTTTAAATTTAGCCATGTTTTAAAGTTTTATTTATTCTTATTAGGTTCTGCCTCAGATAATTTCTGTGGATACCTTGCTTTTACTTCATCAAGTAAAGGTTTCAACCTTTCTCTCTCGGTTACATAACGCGGATCTGCGTATCGCTTATTCGCCTCTACAAAAGATAATCCAATAAGAGGGTTAAGTTTTGCAAACTCACGATCTCTTAGATCATTATAAGCTGCAACCAATTCGTTTTGAACCGAAATGTATACTTTATATGAAGTTTCTCTGTCGTTTTTCAAAGAGATAATCGCCTTTTCAGGGTTATCTGATGAACTTGGATCTTTAGGACCCTCGCAATAATCACATGCTTCCTCTCCTTGACCACCTCCATTATCTAGAAATTCAATAGCTGCCTGGCGTAAATTTGCAAGGTCAAGAGGCTTCTCCTCAACCAATAGTTGGTTGTTTTTATTTACGACTACTGTAAATATATTACGTTCTTTAATGATGGGTGGATCAACCACTTCATCAGTTGGTGGAAGCTTTCTGTTAATTCCTGAATCAGTTTCAATAGTTGTTGTAACGAGAAAGAAAATCAAAAGTAAGAATGCAATGTCCGCCATCGATCCGGCATTTACCTCCGGTGCTGCTCTTTTTGCCATAATTCTTAATTTATTTGATTAATTTCTTAACTGCTGCAATAGCCATAGATAAAATTGCAATTAGTGAAAGGAAGTAGAACATTCTAATCCCAGTACCCACTAGTCTTGAACCTGCGGCCGATAAAACTTCCCCATCTTTCATTGGAGTTTCAACTCCCTCAGATGATGCATAAGCAACACCTAAAACAACTAAAAGTCCTACTATTGAAAACATAGCTTTCTTTAGTTTTTCTTTATCAGAAAAAAGACCTAATAAAGAGAACACTAAGGTTGCTACAACAGCAATTCCAAGGATAATTTGAGCAAGGCTAATTAAAGGAGCTACTTTTCCATAGTCACCCATAGAAGCGGCTGCTTTTATTTCTTCGTCACCAGATCCTATGACCATGAAAAGGAATATAATTCCCAACACACCTAAAATACCGGTTATGATTTTTACTATTTTATGAAAATTCATAATTTATAAATTTTAAAAGGTGTATAACTATTTCTTATGCGCAACAAGGATGTCAATCAATGTGATTGAAGCATCTTCCATATCATTTACGATACTATCAATTTTTGCAACGATATAGTTATAAAAAATCTGAAGAATAATTGCTACTACTAGACCGAATACGGTTGTTAAAAGGGCAACTTTAATACCTCCTGCTACAAGTGAAGGCTGCATATCTCCAGCAGCTTCAATTTTATCAAAGGCTTGAATCATTCCTATTACAGTTCCCATGAACCCAAGCATTGGTGCAAGAGCGATGAATAATGAAATCCAAGATACATTTTTCTCTAACTGTCCCATTTGAACACCTCCATAAGCTACTACAGCTTTTTCAGCACTTTCAACTCCTTCTTCTGCACGATCAAGACCTTGATAGAAAATAGAAGCTACAGGACCTTTAGTATCTCTACATAAATCTTTAGCCGCTTCAACACCACCGCTTGATAATGCTGCTTCAACACCGTCTGTAAGTTTCTTTGTGTTAGTTGTTGCTAAATTCAAAAAGATAATTCTTTCTATTGCAATAGCAAGACCTAAAATCAAACAAATTAAAACGATACCCATAAAACCTGGACCTCCCTCGATAAATCGAGTTTTTAATTCTTGCGTAAAAGAAGCCGATTCAGCAGTCGTTTGTTCTTCGTCCTGTACATTTGTCGATACTGCTACATTTTCAGCAGTTGTAAGATTAATTGTATTTGCATTTGCGGAAAAACCGGTCATTAAAATGCTGGCTACAAGGGCAACGAATAATTTTCTCATTGTTTAAATTTTTGTTCTTATTAAATAAAGGTTTAAAGATAAAAAAAAATACTGTTTTACCTAATTATTTTAAATATCGAATAGCGATCTAACACTTTAACAACACTAATTTTACACAAACAGAACGTAACTCTAATGAATATAGGAATAAAATGATTTTTTAAAAGAAGCTAATGTTATGTAAATCAGACTACTAAAATTATTTTTAAAATATTTAATAATAGATTAGAACGAATTTTAAGAATATAATTTAATCGTGTTAAATTTTTATTAATTTGACTACTAGAACACTTTGAAATGATGCAAACTTTCAAAAAAAGAAAAATTGTTTTACTTTGAATTTTTGAAATTCATTAACACTTTCTAAAACATTTTTAGTAATTATTAAAACAAATTCCTAATCAAGAGTCCAACGAATTCCTAAATAAAATCGGACACCTTGGTTAGAAGCATATACATAACTAGGATCAAAAGATAATGCGTAAGGATTATTTTCGCTTGCAACTACAATCCCAAAAGAATCAAACTGAACTTGTCGATCAAATGGATCAAATGCTCTAGCAATAGCATTCTTTTCTGGAGTAAAATTCAAAAGGTTTTTTACCCCTCCATAAAGCTCATACGTATTATTCCAAACTTTTGTTAGCTGCATGTTAACAATACTAAAGGTTGGTGAATAAGGTGCTCTCGGGTCTAAATCGCTCAATAGAGGAAGCCTTAAAGGCCCTGTAACTGTTCCTGTAAAATCTAAAATAAGATCAGATTCAATAAATTTCTTTTCAATACTCCAAACCCCTTGGAACTTTTCGGTCAAATAGGGAACTGATTTGATTCCGTTAGAATTTATACTGGAATCTATGTAGGTTACTCCCAAATTAGCTCTAAGTCCACCGCTAAATACCGAATTAAAATTAAAAGAAATTCCTTGTGTAATTGCATTTCCTTCAAGGTTATCGTAAACAATGTAATTGGGATTTATATCATAATTAGGAATGATTTTATTAGAAAAGTCTGTTCTAAAAATACTTGTTTCGAAATCCAAAATATGTCCTTGTTTTAGATACAACTTATAGGAATAATTTAAATTTATGTTCCAAGACCTTTCGGGATCAAGGTCATCCAAAAACACTACCTCCCGAGCTCCTGTTAATGCCGCATGGTCTTCTGTAAAAACTTGAGCTACTCTGTAGCCAGATCCAATACTTAAACGAAGAGTAGATGTTGCATCTTCATTACTTAACTTATAATTTAATCTAGGGGTTAAAATATCTCCATGAATAGAATTGTAGTCATAGCGCAACCCAATTAATAAGGAGTTTTGTTGATTAAATTTAATTTCATCCTGAATAAAAACACCTGGAAGTCTTGTCACATCTGATTTATTAGAGTCTAAAGTTACTGGCGTATCGTCCTTATAAAAAGTATATCGATATGCTGCGCCAAATAAGAAATCATGCTTATTAATTCTTTTACTCCAAACAAACTGACCAAATCCTATTATTTGTTTTGCATTAAAAAGAGTGGTTCCGTAAGCAGCGTTTTGATCGTGATCATTAAAACTAAACTGGAAAGACATTTCATTGTCAATCTCATACGATCCAAAAATTTCAACTCTATTTGTATAAATACTTTCCCCATAAAAAACACTCCCCCCTCTGAAAGAAGGATTCCAACCCATTGATCCACCCCAGCGGTTTTCATGAATGAGTCGAGTAGCAACTGAAAAATCTCTTCCAATATTTATTTTATTGAAAATGGATATGCGATCCTGTAGGGCAAGATCCGTAAAACCATCTTCGTTATTATCTATTGGATTTGAATAATTAAAATAATTTACTCCAAGAATACCTGTTGATTGTTCAGAAACCTTATACTTATAACCTAAATCAACATTCAATTCCCCCCACTCTGACACAAACGAATCAAAAGAAAGCTTTGATGTGTTTTCGGGGATCTTTGTTATGAGATTGATAACACCCCCAATTGCTTCAGAACCATATAAAGTTGAAGCGGGCCCTTTAACAATTTCTACTCTTTCAATTAAAGACTGTGGAATACCCGACAAACCATAAACAGAAGACAAACCACTAATCATTGGCAAACCATCAATAAGAATCATAGTGTAACTACCCTCTTGACCGTTAATATGAATATCTCCAGTATTACATACATTACAATTCAATTGGGGCCGTACTCCGTTTACAATCTCTAAAGCTTCGAAAATTGAAGCGGTTGAGTTTGCTTTAAAAAATGTATTGGAATAAACTTCTACTGGCACAGAACTTTTAAGTCTAGAAACAGGTTTCAAAGTTCCAGAAACAACAACCTCTTCGAGTTCATCATCTAAAAATAATTCAATAACACCTAGATCATTTGTTTGGCCCCTACTTTTATAAATAAATGATTTATAACCCAGAAATGAAATTATTATCTTCGGGTTGTCTATATTAGTAGAAGTTATTTTGAAAGCTCCGTTTTCATCAGAAATTGTCCCGATTTTAGTGTCTTTAATAACAACTGAAGCACCAGCTAAAGGAATTCCCTCTGATAAAACAAAACCTTGAAAGGTTTGTTCCTGAGAAAAAACAAATTGAGCAAAGCAAAGTACTAAAATTAAACGGGTTAACACATTAAAGTTTTACACTGCAAAACTAATCAATTGTTTTGCACCACAAAACAAAAGGATGAAAAAAACAATTGAGAAAGAGAATTATCTCAAAGCTTTCTATAAGTTAGAGGAAAAAGACCAAGAGATATCTGTAACTGCATTGAGTCAGTATTTTAGGGTGAGTAAATCAACGGTTTCAAATATGATTAAAAAATTAGTGAAAATGGGGTTTGTAAATACAGAGCCTTACAAACCAATAATACTTACAGAATCTGGAAAAACAAAAGCAATTGAAATTATTTCAAAACACAGACTAATAGAACTTTACCTCGTTAATGTTATGAATTTTGATTTAAATGAAGTACATGAAATTGCAGAAGAAATAGAACATATAGAAAACTCGAAATTTTTTAATAGGATGCGTGAAATTCTTGGGGACGCTACCTTGGACCCTCATGGCTCCATTATTCCAAAAGCTAAATACTAAACAACTAATATTTATAATGATGAAACAATTAATATTTATTTTACTTGGTCTAGCAACAATCTTACCTGCTAGTGCTCAGAAAAAAGAAGATAAAGGACTTCCGCTAGAGGCAAGCAGAGTAGTAACTATTTCAACCGATCAAGGAACTTGGCTTTCTTTGGATGTTCATCCAGATGGGTCCAAGATTATTTTTGATCTTTTAGGTGATCTATATGAACTTCCTATTCACGGTGGAAAAGCAAATCGAATAACAGAAGGTCTTGCATTTGATTCCCAACCAAAATATTCCCCAGATGGGAAATCTATTTTGTTTTTGTCAGATCGAAGCGGAGGAAATAATATTTGGATTATAAATCGAGAAAAAGAAGATACCCTCCAAATCACTAAAGGAAATAATTCTAAAATGCAGTCTGCAGACTGGTCTCCAGACGGAAATTATATTGCTGTAAGTCAAGGGACTCGAAATTTCAAACTCCACCTATATCACAAAGAAGGGGGGAATGGAGTTCAATTGATAAAAAAACCAGACAATTTTAAGGTTTCTGAACCAACATTTAGTGCTGACGGAAGACATATTTGGTATTCCCAAAGAACAGGTGCATGGCAATATAATGCGCGTTTACCTCAGTATCAAATAGGAACTTACGATCGTGAAGATGGGAAAAAAGAAGTAATGACATCAAGATATGGTTCTGCATTTACACCTACACTATCTCCTGATGGAAAATGGCTTGTTTATGGAACTCGATACAACGACAAAACAGGTTTAATTAAAAGAAATTTAATTTCTCAAGAAGAAAGTTGGTTAGCTTATCCTGTTCAAAGGGATGACCAAGAATCAATTGCTCCCTTAGGAGTATTACCTGCGATGTCTTTTACTCCAGACAGTAATAATATAATCGCTTCCTATGGAGGAAAAATATATCAAATTCCAATGACTGGAGGAGCAGCTAAAAACATACCTTTTCAAGTTAATGAAGAAATAGCTTTAGGACCTCAATTAAAATTTGACTATCCCATAGAAGATACACCTACTTTTGAAGTCAACCAAATTAGAGATCCTCAAGTTTCTCCAGACGGAACCGCTATAGTATTCACAGCTTTGAATAAACTTTACTGGATGAACTTTAAGGATAAGAAACCCAAGAGACTAACCTCCTTTTCATTTACAGAGGCAATGCCTACATGGAATCCTAATGGAAAAGAAGTTGCCTTTGTAACTTGGGACGAATCCAAAAAAGGAAATGTATATAAAGTACGAATAGATAAACCATCGAATCCTGTTAAACTCAGTTTAGAATCTGCAGTTTACACACAACCCGCCTGGGGCTATTCAAATAGAATTGCAGTTTTTCAAGGAGCTGCTCAACAATTCAAGGACTCGGATGGTCCTAGAGCATTTCAGCAAAAATCAAACTTAGTTTGGCTGGACTCAAAAAAACCAAGTAAAACAACCTTAATAAGTAAAGCACGTGGCCTTTCGAACCCTCATTTTGCACAAAATGACGGAAGGATATATTTAAACTCCTCTGATGGTTTAATATCTATACGATGGGATGGGACGGACAAGAAAAAACACGTTCAAGTTGACGGAATAACAGTCTATGGATCATCTTATGATGAAAATCATTTATTAGCTGATACTCCTTCCGCTCCAAAGAAAACTCCTTCTAAAGCAAATATTATTTTACGAGCACCCAAAGGAAACTATGCGTTAGCACAAATAAATAATGATATTTATGTTGTTACAGTACCTTATATTGGAGCAAATGGTGCTAAAATAAATGTAAAAGATGCTTCAAAAGCAGCTTTTCCTTCAAGAAAATTAACAAAATTTGGTGGTCAATTCCCCTCTTGGTCTAAAAATGGAAACATCGTTTACTGGTCTTTAGGTAAAACTCTTTTCCGCTATGATATTGCAGCTGCAGAGGTCACTGAAGAAGCTCAAGCACAGGAAAAAAAGGAAAAAGAAGAAGCTAAAAAAGAAGATAAAACTGAAACTATTGCTGCTTCCGATAAAGAAAAAGAAGATGATTCAATAGAAGATTATCAAGCAAAAGAATTAGACCTCATCGTAAAAGCTGAAAGAGCAATCGCAAAAGGTACTTTAGCGCTTCAAAATGCAACTTTAATTACAATGAATGGCGATGAAATAATTCAGAATGGTACAGTAATTATTAAAAACAACAGAATTACAACTGTTGGCTCCACTGATGAAATAGAAATCCCTAATGGAGCGAAAACAATCGATCTTAAGGGTAAATTTATAGTTCCCGGATTTGTAGACACTCATGCACATATGTGGCCTTCTTGGGGGTTACATAAAAATCATGTATGGGTCTATGCCGCAAACTTAGCTTATGGCGTTACTACAACAAGAGACCCACAAACGGCAACTACAGACGTTTTGACTTATGCTGACATGGTAGAAGCGGGAATTATTCCGGGTCCTAGAATTTATTCTACAGGCCCAGGTGTAGGTTATTGGGGATATAACATTAAAAGTTTAGATCATGCTCGTGATGTACTAATGCAATATTCTAAATACTACAATACAAAAACGATTAAGATGTATTTAACGGGTAATCGAAAGCACCGCCAGTGGATTATTCAAGCAGCTAAAGAACAAGAATTAATGCCTACAACAGAAGGAGGTCTAGACTTCAAGCTGAATGTAACTCAAATTTTAGATGGATATCCAGGACATGAGCACTCGTTTCCAATTTATCCATTGTATAAAGATTTTATTGACTTTGTTGCTGGATCTAAGACAGCATACACTCCAACTCTTTTAGTTTCTTATGGTGGTCCTTGGGCAGAAAATTATTTCTATGCAACCGAAGATGTTCAGGGAGATGCTAAATTGAATTTATTCACTCCAAAATCTGAATTAGATGCAAAATCAAGACGTAGAAATGCAGGATGGTTTATGGATGAAGAATATGTTTTTGCAGAACATAGTGTTTTTGTAAAAGACCTTGTTGATGCAGGTGGATTAGCAGGAGTTGGTTCTCATGGACAATTACAAGGGCTTGGATTTCACTGGGAAATGTGGAGTATGCAAGCTGGAGGAATTTCAGAACATGATATGCTAAAAGTAGCGACTGTAATTGGTGCAGAAGCTCTTGGTTTATCTAAAGATATTGGAAGTATAGAACAAGGTAAACTTGCAGATTTAGTGATTTTGAATGAAAACCCTCTTGAAAATATTCGAAATACTAATTCTGTAAACTTAGTAGTGAAAAATGGATTTGTGTATGAAGGAGATAGTTTAAATACCATTTATCCTGAAGCTAAGACTCAAGATTACCCTTGGACACAATCATCACCAACAGCAGAATTACCTGGAGTAAACAAATAATAAATTGCACCAAAAAATTAAAACCAAATTACGAATCAGGCATTAACTGAATTAGTAATTTGGTTTTTTTATGAGCAAAAGCTATTCTAGTTTGGTAATGATTAGCTTGTAAAGTTTTTCGAAATTTTCAAAAACTTGTTGTGCACTTTTTTTTCTTACAGCTATGTGATACTCACATTTTAAATCTAGCTTTTGAAGTACTATTTTCAGGTCATGATCTTTAATAATTCGCATCACCTTATTCATTAAATCATAATCAAATTTAATTTCATAAACTACGTCAATGGTTTTGGAAATAATTTCTGAAGCTTCTAATGTTATTTGGGCAGAATATTTATAAGCTTGCGCCAATCCTCCAACCCCTAACTTAGTTCCTCCAAAATAACGGACAGATACAACCAATACGTTTGTTACATCAAAGGCTTGAAGCTGTCCATAAATAGGCATTCCTGCAGAATTCTTTGGTTCACCATTATCATTAACTCTAAATTGAATTGTTTCTGTACCAAGCTGCCAGGCATAACAAAAGTGACCAGCGGTAGGATGTTTATTCTTTAAAGATTCCAGAGCATTTTTTATATCATCTTCGCTCAAAACAGGAAAAGCATACCCAAAAAACTTGCTTCCTCTTTCTTTAAAAAGGGTTCTTTTTGATGCTTTTTCTATTGTTTTAAATGTGTCTTTCACGAACTTAAAGGACTCAGATTTATATAATAATTTACCTTAAATATAGACAAACTAAAGGGTTGTAAAACAAAAAACCCACAAGTTAAACTTATGGGTCCTTGAAGCAGAGAGGAAGGGATTCGAACCCTCGATACGTTTGCACGTATACATGCTTTCCAGGCATGCGCCTTCGACCGCTCGGCCACCTCTCTAAAATTAATTTAGGGCTCGAAATAACAAAAAAAATACCTCACTCGAAAATTTAAAACACATTAAATGTTTTTTATTTAAAGATTTTAAAAGCATTATTCGATGTTGTCTTTGCGATTTCCGAAAAAGAAACATCATATACCTCAGCCAGTTTATTTGCAACTTCGTGTAGGTAAGCACTTTCGTTTCTTTTACCTCGGAAAGGAGCTGGAGCTAAATAGGGAGCGTCTGTTTCTAAAACAATTTCACTCAGTGGAATTTGATTTATAAACTGATCTAATTTTCCATTCTTAAAAGTAACCACACCACCGATACCTAATTTTAGATTGTAAGTAAGAACTTTTTTTGCTTGTTCTAAATTTCCAGTAAAACAATGAAAAATGCCCGATAATTCTTTAGAATCGTGGCCATCGAGCACCTCAAAAACCTCATCAAAAGCATCACGACAATGAATTACAAAAGGAAGTTTATGCTTTATTGCCCAATTAATTTGTAGATCAAAAGCTTCTTGCTGTTCTTTCAAAAAAGTTTTATCCCAGTATAAATCAATTCCGATTTCTCCAATCGCACAGAAAGAACGTTCACTTAATAAAGAGGATACATGATCTAGTTCATCTTTATAATTTTCTTTTATATGTGTTGGATGAACTCCAGTCATTAAATGCATCTGATCTGGATATTGTTTTTCAAGAGCAAACATGCGTTCTGTGTATTCAGAATCGATTGCAGGGATAAAAAAATCTGTAATTCCAGAAGCAATAGCTCGCTGTATCATTGCATCTCTATCTTCATCAAAAGCTTCTGCATAAAGGTGTGTATGGGTGTCTATTAATTGCATGAAACAAAAATAGGTAATTAGACAGTGATTTCAAGAACTAAAAGCTAAACTCCTTTCGCTATCTTTGAAAAAAAAAAGTGATTAAAAAAATTCTTGAAACAAAGGGTTATTCCACTATTCCACTTAAAAAAACTAAGAGTCAACATTTGGTTGGAGTTTTTGAAGTAAATGATTTAGAGGGTTTGTTTTTAATTGACACCGGGGCATCTAATAGCTGCATTCGATTAGATATGGAATCTGAATTTTCTTTAATCGCAAAAGAAAGTTCTATGGAACTAAGTGGAGCTGGGAATGAAAAATTAAATGCAAAACCAACTGCCAAAAGTAGAATCAGTTATAAAGGGGGGTTCATAATGAAATTGAAGTTTTTCATGCTAGACATGACTTCAATAAACAACTCGTTAGCAGATCAGGGAAGTGAAAATATTGATGGTATTTTAGGCGCTGATTTTCTGAAAAGAACCAACGCCTTAATAGATTATAATAGTAAAAAACTCTATTTAAAGGTCTAATGCCTTTTTAACATCGTTATCCATTAACAAAGCAATTGGATCTTCTAGTGCTTCTTTAATAGCAACTAAGAACCCTACCGATTCTTTCCCGTCAATAATCCTGTGATCATAAGAAAGCGCTAGGTACATCATTGGATGAATTTCTACATTTCCGTTTACCGCTATCGGACGTTCGATAATGTTGTGCATTCCTAAAATTCCTGACTGAGGAGGGTTTATTATTGGAGTGGAAAGCATGGAACCAAACACACCTCCATTAGAAATAGTAAATGTACCTCCAGTCATTTCGTCCACAGTAATTTTACCGTCGCGTGCTCTAATTGCAAGTCTTTTAATTTCGTCCTCAACCCCTCTAAAAGATAAATTCTCTGCGTTTCGAACTACAGGAACCATGAGTCCTTTAGGTCCAGAAACAGCAACACTAATATCACAGAAATCGTATTTAATCTGGTAATCTCCATCGATCATAGAATTTACATCTGGATATAATTGTAACGCTCGAACTACAGCTCTTGTGAAAAAACTCATAAACCCAAGTCCAACATTATGCTTCTCCTTAAACTCTTCTTTATATTGGTTACGAAGAGCAAAAATTGGAGACATATTAACTTCGTTAAAGGTAGTCAACATTGCTGTTTCGTTTTTAGCAGCTACTAAACGTTGTGCTACTTTACGACGCAACATTGATAATTTCTTACGAGAGTTTTCGCGTTCTCCATCTGCTGGTTTAGTCCCCATAGATGGAACTGCCTGAACAGCATCTTCTTTAGTTACTCTTCCACCTCTACCACTTCCAATAACTGCACTGGCATCAATTCCTTTTTCACTTAATATTTTTTTTGCTGCAGGAGAAGCCGATCCAGAAGCATAAGTAGTTTCTTGTACTACTTCTTTCTGAACAGGAGCTGAAGTTGCCTCAGGTGCAGCTGGTGCAGATACAGGAGCATCGCCACTTGGCTTTCCTTCTGTGTCAATAAGACAAACCACTTGCCCCACTGCTACTGCGTCACCTTCTTCTGCTTTAAAAGTAATTGTTCCACTTTCTTCAGCAGGAAGTTCAAGAGTTGCTTTATCCGAATCTACCTCGGCTATTGGTTGATCTTTTTCAACATAATCTCCCTCAGCAACGAGCCACTGAGCAATTTCTACTTCTGTTATTGATTCTCCCGGTGAAGGAACTTTCATTTCTAATATCATAGGAATGGTTTTTATCGAGTACTGTTATTTATTTTTTATTTCTAATAAAGTTATCTTTTGAGTCATCAAAAACATATTCGATAACTTCACGGTGTCTCTTACTGGATCGTGTAGCGCTTCCGGCTGCTGGTGCTGCATAAAAACGTCGAGTTACTGGTCGGAAGCTTACTGCTTCTGGAAGATGTAAAAGCAAATGAGACCAAACTCCCATGTTACGTGGTTCTTCCTGTGCCCAAACTACATCCTTAACATCTTTATACTGATTTAATATTTCTCGAATTGCTTCGATTGGCAATGGAAATAATTGCTCTATTCTTACGATTGCAACATCATCTCGTCCTTCATCTCTTCTTGCTTTCACAAGATCATAATAAAACTTACCTGTACATAAAACTAACGTTTTTGCTTTTGCAGGTGTTACCTCATTATCTTCTATTACGGTTTGGAATGCTCCTTCTGTAAACTCTTTTTTGCTAGACACTACATCTGGATGGCGTAATAAACTCTTTGGTGTAAAAACAATTAAAGGTTTACGGAAATCTGTCTTCATTTGACGCCGAAGAATATGAAACATATTTGCTGGCGTTGAACAATTTGCAACGAACATATTGTCATTTGCACAAAGCTGTAAGTAACGTTCAATTCGAGCAGAAGAATGCTCTGCTCCTTGCCCCTCGTAACCATGGGGAAGCAACATTACTATTCCATTTTGAGTTTTCCATTTGTCTTCCCCAGAAGCGATGTACTGGTCAATAACAATTTGAGCTCCATTACTGAAATCTCCGAATTGAGCTTCCCAAATGGTTAAGGCGTTTGGACTCGCCATGGCATAGCCATAATCGAAACCTAAAACAGCATATTCAGATAGTAATGAATTGTAAATACTAAAATTTCCTTGATTTTCTGGGTTAATAGAGTTTAACAACACAACTTCTTCTTCAGACTCTTCTGCTTTTAAAAGCGCGTGTCGGTGAGAAAAAGTTCCTCGCTCTACATCCTGACCTGAAATACGAACATCATAACCTTCTTTAAGTAAGGTTCCGTATGCTAGCAACTCACCCATAGCCCAATCCATTGCATCAGACTCAAAAAACATTCTTTTTCTGTCTGAAATCAGTTTTTCGATTTTGCGTAAAAACTTTTTGCCTGTTGGCAAAGTGGTAATGGTTTTAGCTACTTCAGACAAATCATTTTCTGAGACTTTTGTTTCTACAGCCTCCATCATTTTTTCCTCTTTTGCCAAAGAGAGACCTTCCCATTCATCAGCCATAAAAGGCGTGATGATTGTTTTTTCAACTTTTCTAGAATCTTCTAAATCTACTTCTAGAGATTCTTTATATTCTTTTTCTAACTGCTTAACATCCGTAGCAGTAATGATATTTTGCGCAATTAATTGTTCTGCATAAATATCTCTTGGATTTTTATGTTTCGCAATTGACTTATACAGCTTAGGCTGAGTAAAACGAGGCTCATCACCTTCATTATGTCCATATTTACGATATCCGAGAAGGTCAATGAATACATCTCTGCCAAATTTCATTCTATAATCTAAAGCAAAAAGAGTTGCGTGAACAACAGCTTCTGCATCATCAGAATTTACATGTAGTACAGGAGATAAAGTAACCTTAGCTACGTCTGTACAGTAAGTACTCGATCTAGCATCTAGATAGTTTGTAGTAAAACCTACTTGATTGTTTACTACTATATGAATTGTTCCTCCGGTACCATAACCTTTAAGACCAGCCATCTGAACTATTTCATAAGGGAGTCCTTGTCCTGCAATTGCTGCATCTCCGTGTACAATTATTGGCAATACTTTATTTGTATCACCATTAAAGCTATTTTGGAGTTTTGCTCTTGTAATTCCTTCGACAACGGCACCAACCGTTTCTAAATGTGAAGGGTTAGGAGCAATATTCATGTTTATTTTTTTACCGTTGTCAGTAATTCGTTTGGAAGTCCAACCTAAATGATATTTTACATCTCCATCAAAAACTACTTCTTCGTAATCTTTTCCATCAAATTCACTGAAAATATCCTTACTTGATTTCCCAAATATATTGGTAAGTGTATTTAAACGACCACGGTGTGCCATTCCCATTACAAATTCTTCGACTCCATGATCTGCTGCAGCCTCTACTACGGCATCTAATGCAGGAATTAAAGACTCCCCTCCTTCAAGTGAAAATCGTTTTTGACCTACATATTTAGTGTGTAAGAAATTCTCAAAGCTAACCGCTTGATTTAATTTCTTTAAAATATGTTTTTTCTCTTCTTTCGAAAAGTTTGGATGGTTATCGTTTATGTGTAAACGGTTTTGAATCCAGTCTAGTTTTTCTGGATTTCGTATATACATGTATTCCACACCAATGGAATCGCAATAAACACGTTCTAGATGTGCTATAATTTCGGATAATGTATTGGGACCTAATCCTACAACTTCTCCTGCATTAAAGACTACATTAAGATCAGCTTGTGTTAAACCGAAATTTTCTAAAGATAAATTTGGACTGTACTTTCTACGATCTCGAACTGGATTTGTTTTTGTAAATAAATGACCCCGTTTTCTGTAGCCATCGATTAGTTGAACTACCTGAAACTCTTTTTGTAAATGTTCAGGGATTTCAGCATCTATTTCAGTGCTGTGTTCTTCTTGACTGTTTTCTACACCAAAGTCAAAGCCTTGAAAAAAAGCTCTCCAACTAGGCTCTACACTGTCAGGTTGTTTAAGATATTGGTCGTACATCTGGGCAAAATAACCCGTATGTGCCGCATTTAAAAAAGAATACTTATCCATTCTATGGAGGCTT
The DNA here is from genome assembly GCF_910589745.1 of Candidatus Arcticimaribacter forsetii. Lineage (GTDB taxonomy): Bacteria > Bacteroidota > Bacteroidia > Flavobacteriales > Flavobacteriaceae > Arcticimaribacter > Arcticimaribacter forsetii. The sequence continues at coordinate 547,043 of NZ_OU342399.1, read as the reverse complement.
GTCTAAAATTCAGTACGAAATTACAACTTTTAGTTAAAGTCACTACTTGTTTAGAAAAAAAATGAAGTTCATTTAACACAATTTATTAGAGTTTTATATGATTTATAACAATTACTCAAAAAAACAATTTAATATGAATACAAATCGTTAATAACCACACTTAAAAAAGAAGAATAACTTTTTCTAAAAAAAGAAATCACATTTTATAATTTCATAATTTAGACGACATGTTTGCACTCGTCGATTGTAATAATTTTTATGCTTCTTGTGAGCGTGTTTTTCAACCTCAATGGGAAGGAAAACCTATCGTTATTTTGTCAAATAATGACGGCTGTGTTATTGCTAGAAGTAACGAAGCAAAAGCTATGGGGATACCTATGGGAGCACCCGCTTTCAAATACAAAGAAGAATTTAAAAGAAAAAGAATAAAAGTTTTTTCTTCCAACTATCCACTTTATGGAGACATGAGTAGTCGCGTCATGCAAATACTAGAAAAACATACTCCTAACTTTGAAATTTATAGTATTGATGAGGCTTTTCTAAAATTCGATGGATTCGATTATTTTGACCTTGAGACTACGGGTTATGAAATAAAAAAACAAGTACGTAAGTGGACTGGAATTCCTGTTTCTATAGGGTTTGCTCAAACAAAAGCATTAGCAAAAATTGCTAATAAAATTGCTAAAAAATTCAACTCCAAAACCCAAGGAGTTTATATGATTGATACAGATAAGAAACGGATAAAAGCTTTAAAATGGACTGCAGTGAAAGATATTTGGGGTATCGGAAGACAACACTGTAAAAAATTAGAAGCACAAGGAATTCGAACAGCGTATGACTTTTCAAATTTACCCGACTCTTGGATTAAAAAACACATGAGTATTTTAGAGCTTCGACTAAAAAAAGATCTCCTGGGAATTTCACATATTAAGCTAGAAGAAACCCTACCTTCTAAAAAATCGATTACAACTACTCGAAGCTTTAAAAGTAACTACTCTAAATTTCATGAATTAGAAGAACGAATTTCTACCTACGCAAATAGTTGTTCCGAAAAACTCAGAAAACAAGGTAGTAGCTGCAGCGCTGTTCTTATTTTTATTCGCAGTAATTCACACCAAAAAAACAAAGAACAATACCGAAACAGCTGTGTCGTTACACTGCCCTATGCTACCGATTCAAGCATCACCATCTGCAAACACGCGGTCGCAGGACTAAAAACTATATTTAAATCCGGGATTGACTACAAGAAAGCGGGAGTTTTATTATTAGGCTTAGTTCCTTCAAAAGAACGACAACTCAATCTGTTTCAACCGAACCTAAATCAGCACGATTCGCTTATGCAGGCGATCGACAAAATACACCTACGCTTTGGACCTCATCAAATTAAACTAGGAAATCAAGATCTAAATACAACCTGGAAGATGCGACAAGAACATCTCTCCAAACGTTATACCACAGAACTCAAAGAAATTATTACCGTTAATAATAAATCGGGAATTCTCTTATGAAAAAAAAACAAAAACAAGGAATCATATTTTTCAAACCCAGCGGAGAAGCTTTTAAAAAAATGCCTTTAGCACAAAATGGAGTTTCTGCCGGATTCCCCTCTCCTGCCGACGATTTTAAAGAAATAAGAATTAGTATCGACCAAGAAGTAGTTAAAAATGCAGAAGCTACGTTCTATGCGCGTGTCGCAGGCGAATCAATGCAAGGAGCAGGCTTAGACGATGGAGATCTATTGGTAATAGACAGAAGCAAAGAGGCACAAGACAATAACATTGCAGTTTGTTTTATTGATGGAGAATTTACGGTAAAACGTTTAAAAGTAGAAGCAGACTGTATTTATTTAATGCCTGAAAATTCAAAATATAAACCCATACGCGTAACAGAAGAAAATCAGTTAATTATATGGGGTGTTGTTACTTTTGTGGTTAAAAAAGTATAGGAATTAATAAGCTATTTATTATTTTATATATTCGCAATAAATATATAAAATAATAGACATGAAAAAGTTTGCTTATCTATTTTGGATCACGGGAATAATCCATGTAATAGGTCAGTATACAGGTCAAGAATTGTTGAGTATTTACACAAAACCTCTACTCATTCCTTTTTTAGCAGGGTTTTATTACACAAAAAACTATGATAGGCCTTTTTTCTGGGCACTTTTTCTATCCTGGATGGGTGATCTTTTTTTAATGAAAGGGGATTTTTTGTTTTTTTTACTAGGGATTTTATCGTTCTGGGGGGCACAAATCATTTACCTACAAATGATTAATAAAGAACTAAATACTCCCTTAAAAAAAATATTCTCAACTAAGAAAATAATTTTACCACTTCTATTATTCGGCGGTTACTTCACAACAACGATGATTTTGCTAGGGTCTAAACTGGGAACACTAGCGATTCCAATAAGCGGTTATGCCCTAACACTTTCTATAATTGGAATTACAACCACATTACTTACAATTAAGAATAAAGACTATAAAAGCTTAGTGTTATTATTAGGGGTTGTTTTATTTATAACTTCGGATAGCATGATTGCATTTAATACTTTTTATTTTGAAGAAAATATATTTGGATTTTTAGTGATGGCAACCTACATACCAGCACAATTCTTTATATGTAATTATTTTAAAAAAACCCACTGAACATAAAATAAATGAAATCCCAAATCAAAATTAAATTAGCACTCTTCACCTTTATACTTGTCTCTATATTTTATGTACTTGGAATTATGTTCAAGCACACCATAATAGAAATAGTAGCAACAGCTTTAATTGCTCCAAGTATAGGAACTTTTTATTTCTTAAGGTCTAAAAGGAACTTGACTTATGAATTAATTCTAATTTTCTCTTTCATAGGAAGTGTTCTAAATATTTCTAATGAATTTTTATATTCAATCGCTGGAATGATTTCTTTTTGGGGATTGATTCTTCTAATTGCAGATCATATCCTAAAAGAAATTAAAGTACCGCTGATAAAGCAATTCAAAAAAAAGAAAATTGTCTTATCATTTTCAATACACATGATTTACTTAATCGGGATTTTATTTATTCTTCATGAAGATCTAGGTAACTTTATATATCCAATTGTTTTTTACGGAATAACTCTTTTGGGAGCTAGCTTTCTGAGTACAATTCTTTGGGAAGAAGAAAAAAACAAAACAAATTTAAATCTAATGATTGGAGTTTTTATGCTTACCCTAAGCGGGTCACTTTATGCGATTAAGTTATTCTCTGAAAACATAAATCCTGCACAAGATCTATTTAGACTTTTATTTTATATTGGTTTTCAGTACTTAACATGTCAGTATTTCATAAAGCACAACATGAAGTACAAAGACTAAATTACATCTTTTCTTTTTTAAGATTCATAGAATTATATAAGTTTTAAGATATCGTTGGAATTGGTTTTATTATCTTGAGGTAATGCTTTTGAAGATAACCACTTATGAAGTTACCAATGTTTCAATACAATTACTTCATAAAATAGAATCTTTGGTTAATAGTCAATCGTAAAAAAATGGATTTTAAAAAATTTCATATCATTGCAACACTACTGTTACTGCTGTTTTCAAAAATAGTTAATGCTCAGGTTGATTCTTATTACGAAGACGAATATCTATACCCTATAAACGACAAAAGCCTTGAAGGTCAAAAACAATTTGTCGAAGAACTATTAGACCTATCGGGCTACATTATAAAAAAAATAATTGTTTACCAAAAGCTACCTGAAAACGCAAAAGTATTTCAAGTTAAATTAGAATCTTCTGAAAGAGGTGGATTTATCTTCGTTCGATGGGACAAAAAAAAGCAAGAAAACTACGTTGACAATAAGCTAATTGACTCTGGAATATATTACAACCTAAAAGCTGCTAAAGAAATCATGAGAAAGCAAACAGAACAAGCCTCTTTTGGTGTAGACGAAGTTGCTATTCAGGCTCAAGATCAGGAAAAGATAAGTAAAAGTGACTTAGAAAAATTCAGAGAAGAATTTGATTTAAAAGAAAAGGAAAAAGAAGTGAAAAAAATAAATCTAGAAAACAAGAAAGTTAGAAAGCGAAAAAAGAAAAACAACTAACTTGTTTACTTTTTTTTTAATAAAGTTGAACAAAAGTTTTTGAGATAAGATTTCAAAAACTAATTTTACACAAAATATTCTCAATGAAACTTTACTTCACTTCAATTCTATTATTTTTAACTTCATTTATTAGCGCTCAAAACACAGGGTCATTCTCTGGACAAGTAATCGATGAAATTACACAAGAACCTCTGGAAGGAGCTTCTATTCTATTAGAAGGAACAACACTTGGAGTTATCACGGATCAAAACGGATTCTTTTCATTCGACGATGTCCCTACAAAAACATATAATGTCAATGCTACCTTTTTAGGATTTGAATCTCAAACATTATATAATGTAATTGTAAAATCTGTTGGAACACCCGATCTTTTATTTAAACTCAAAGAAAATACAGAAACACTTAATGAAGTAATACTTTCTAAAAGCCCCTTCAGAACTTCAAAAGAAACTCCCCTTTCTACTCAATCTTTTTCGGCGGTTGAAATTGAAACTTATCCTGGAGGAAACAACGACATCGCAAAAGTAGCTCAAAGTCTTCCTGGTATTTCACCGTCAGGAGGCGGAGGATTTCGAAATGATTTTATTATTAGGGGTGGAGCTCCAAACGAAAGTGTTTACTATTTAGATGGCGTAGAAATTCCTAACATAAATCACTTCAGTACTCAAGGAAGCGCAGGAGGGCCTGTAGGGATGTTAAATGTATCTTTCATAAGAGAAGTTACACTTTCCTCATCTGCATTTGGTGCTGAATATGACAACCCATTATCAGGAGTTTTAGCTTTTGAACAAAGAGAAGGAAACAGTCAAAACAAATCGATTAATTTTAGAATCGGAGCAAGCGAAGCAGGTGCTACTTTTAATGGACCTTTATTTAAAGGAGACAAAGAACGTTCAAACACTACGCTAATGGTTTCGGCAAGAAGAAGCTACCTACAATATGTTTTTGCATTAGTTGGACTACCAATTAGACCAGATTACTGGGACTATCAGTGGAAACTAGACCATAAGATTGATGATCGAAATAGCCTCAGCTTTATTGGTATTGGGTCTATAGATGACTTTTCTGTAGTTGCGCCTGAAGAATTTGATGCTGAACAACAAAACTTTATTGATACCGCTCCAATAATTCAACAAAAAACAGTTACTATGGGAGTAACTTGGAAGCATAAATTAAAAAATGGGAATGGTAAAATAAACACAACTTTAAGCTCAAATAGACTTAAAAATATTTTTACTAGATATCAAGACAATGAGAACAAATCTGGAATTCTATTCAGAAACGACTCAAAAGAGCAAGAAACCAAATTAAGAGTCCACGCTACTCAATATCTAAAGGAATGGAAGCTTTCTTATGGACTGAATATTCAACAATCTGTTTATTCTAACGAAACCCAGGATTTAATTAGTAGCTTTAGATATGACACTTCAATCGATTTTGCTAAATATGGCTTCTTCGGAAAAATCAGTCGTTCCTTTTACAATGAAAAATTGAGCCTAGCTTTAGGGGTTCGTTCCGATGGAGATAGTTTTACTACTGGCTCCAACCTCATAGATAATGTATCACCTAGACTATCTGCATCCTATGCGTTAGATGAAAGTAGTCGCTGGAAATTAAACGGATCTGTTGGTCGTTATTTCAAAATACCAACTTACACAATGCTCGGTTTCCAAAATGAAAATGGAGCATTCGTCAATAAATCAAACCGCTATACGCAAAGTGATCATTATGTATTTGGAGTAGAATATAATCTGAGTCCTTCTTCTAGGTTTACCGTAGAAGCCTTTAGAAAAGATTACAGTCAATACCCCGTTTCAATTATAGACGGTGTTTCTTTAGCAAATAAAGGTGCAGATTTTGAGGTGTTAGGAAATGAAGCAGTAACAGATACTGGTAGCGGTTTAAGTAAAGGAATTGAAGTTTTATTTCAACAGAAATTATCAAATAACTTTTACGGGATTCTTGCCTACACTTTATTCAGCAGTAAATTCTCCGGATTAGACTCCACAGAACTTCCGTCTGTGTGGGATAGTGGAAACTTAGTAACCTTTACTGGAGGCTATAAATTACCTAAAAACTGGGAAGTAAGCGTACGATACCGTTATGCAGGCGCGTCTCCTTTTGCTCCAACAGACACGGCAGCAACCCTTGCTACCTACCCTAGAATCGTGCTTGATTATAGTCAACTTGGTCAAAATCGATTATCATCTTTCAAACAAGGGGATCTTAGAATTGATAAAAAATGGAATTTCGAAAATCTTTCGTTTAATTTTTACCTAGAATTACAAAACTTCTTGGCACAAGATACTGCTCGACCTGATGAATATACATTAGCCAGAACAACAGACGGAACTATTATTACACCCAGAGAATTAGTTAAAGTTGAACGAGAAGACAGAAATACTCCTTTTCCTTCTTTTGGGTTTGTATTTGATTTTTAAAGATAAAAATCTTCCACCAATTTCTGATGATCTTTTGTTCTATTATTTCTAGATTCTTCCAAAACTAAAGAACCGGTCTTCAAGGGGGTTTTATTCCTAGAAAAGTGCATCAAAATCCTTTTATAAGGGCTTGTAAAACTTCCTTTAACCAACAGTTCTTGATTTAAATATAAATCGTTTTGGTCTCCTAATAAAATCAAAGCTGAACGATACTCAAAAGGAGCAATTAAAGCAAAGTCTCCTTCAGAACTAATTAATTGATTAACTGAAGAAAATAAGTTCTCGTAACTTAAATGAAAATTATCCCTTGCAGTACTCCTAGAGTCTTTCGAGACCTTATAAGGATTTTTAAAAAAGGGTGGATTTGAAACAATTAAATCATAGGTTTCGTTACAATTAAGACAAAAGTCAATTATGCTAGTGTGTACAAGATTTAATCTATTTGACCAAGGAGAATTATTAAAATTAAAAGTAGCTTCTTTAGCTGCTGCAGCTTCAATTTCCACAGCTGTAATTTTGGAATCAACTGTGCGCTGGGCTAACATTAAAGCAATTAAACCTGTACCGGCACCAATATCTAAAACAGAATTGGTGTTTTGGGCAATAGGAGACCAAGCCCCTAACAGAACTCCATCGGTTCCAATTTTCATTGCCGAATTCGATTGTTCTATACTAAATTGTTTAAATCGAAAATTTGAATTTTTCACGATTGATATACATCCAATAATCCGTCGGGTAAATTTAAAGTCAGTTCTGATTTAGAACGGTCAACTTTACTAATAAAGTCGTCATGAACTGGGACTAAAATAATTCGCTCTTTATCATCAATTATTTCAAAAAGAGCTTGCGGAGTTTGGTCATTAACCGCTTGTAAAACCCCTATAACATTACCTGACTTTTCTCTAACTTTAAATCCAATTACCTCGTGGTAATAAAACTGGGTACCTTTTAATTCTGGCAAAAAGCTTAACGGAAGGTAAAGTTCTTTTTTGAGCAATAAATCAGCATCAGATTCCGATTCAATATCTTCAAAACGGATTCGAAGTAAACTTGATTTTTGTAATTGAGCATTCTCAATAAAAAAAGGAACCAGTTTTGTGCCTTGTAAGACAAAAACTGATTCCAAATTTATATAATCTTGTGGAGTATCGGTATCAAGCTTTGCTAACACCTCTCCTTTGTAACTAAACTTTGAAACGATGGTACCTAAGTAGAAACATTCTTCTTTGGTCATCGGTCAAGTAATTATGCTTCTGGAGCCTCTTCTGTTGCGTCAGCAGCAGGAGCCTCTTCTGTTGCAGCCTCTTCTGTAGCAGCTTCTTCTGCTTCAACTTCTGGTGCAGCAGCAGCTTCTGCCTCTGCTTCAGCAGCAGCTTGAGCGGCAGCTTCCTCAGCAGCAGCTTCCTCAGCAAGTGCTTTTGCATCAGCAACACGTTTTTCATTTACTGCTTTTTCAGCTGCAAATGCGTCCGCTTGTGCTTTAGCTTCTTCCTTAGAAAGACCATCAACTTTAGCTTGGATACGATTAGCTTTATCTTCTAACCATGCTTCGAACTTTGCATCTGCGTCTTCTTGAGTTAATGCTCCTTTTGATACACCTCCCTGTAGGTGATGTTTAAGTAAAGCCCCTCTGTAAGACAATAAAGTACGAGCAGTGTCAGTAGGTTGTGCTCCATTTCCTAACCATTTAACAGCTGAATCTACATCGATTTCGACTGTTGCTGGATTGGTGTTTGGATTGTATGTTCCGATTTTTTCGAGATAACGTCCATCTCTTTTGGCACGAGCATCAGCTGCTACTACCCAATAGAATGGTTTTCCTTTTTTTCCGTGTCTCTGTAATCTGATTTTTACTGGCATGTCATATTAAATTGTGAACGTTCTCGACGTTCTGGTTATTAATTCAGGCTGCAAATGTACTATTTTATTTTAAAATGACTTATAATCTACTCTATTTTAAGCTCAATTAGTTGCAAAACAGGGTAACTTATCTGTTTAAGTGGTTATTACAGGGAGTTTATGCTTGTGCAACCCATTTAAAAGACTTATTTTTGCGCACTAATTTATTGAGAACATATACATGCAAATTACAAGAACAGACCTTGACGCCTTAAACAGTACTATTACAATCTCATTAGAGCAAAATGATTTTGCTGAAAAAGTACTTAATGTATTAAATGATTATCGCAAAAACGCGAACATTCCTGGATTTAGAAAAGGGCATGTGCCAATGGGAATGATCAAAAAACAATACGAAACACCGGTTACTGCGGATGAAGTAAATAAATTACTACAAGAAAACCTTAATAAGTTTATTGAAGAAGAAAAACTTGAACTTTTGGGAAACCCACTTCCTAAAATGCAAGAAGAGATTGACTGGAAGGCCGATGTTTTAAATTTCGAATTTGAACTTGGACTTTCTCCAAAATTTGAAGTCAACTTAAAAGGGAAAAAAGGAGTTACTTTTTTTCAAATAGAAGCGGACAAGAAAATGATTGATGAGCAACTTTCATACATCCAGAAGCAATATGGTAAAATTGAATCTTCCAAAGAAATAACTCCTGGAACTGAATTGTCTGTCGAAATCAAAAATGAAGATGCAGCAATTGACACTACACCAGTGATTGAATTCGATTCAATTAAAGGAAAAAAGAATATTACTGCTCTTAGCGCTGCAAAAATAGGCGATACATTAGAGTTAAATACAAAAGGTCTTTTCAATGAAGATAGTGCCGCAGCAAGAGCATTTGGTGTTACTATCCCTCAGCTAGAAGAACTCCCTAAAACTGTTTCCATAACAATTAAAGAAGTTAACAACCGTATTCTTGCTGAATTAAATCAAGAACTTTTTGATAAACTTTACGAAGCTGGAACAGTTACAAGCCTTAAAGCTCTTAAAGAAAAAGTTAAAGAAGGGATTGAAAAGCAATTTGAATCTCAATCTGAACAAAAACTTCTAAATGATGTTACGGAAAACCTAATTGATAATACAAAATTTGATCTTCCTAAAGAATTTTTAATCAAATGGCTTCAGAACTCTGGTGAAAAACCATTAACAGAAGAAGAAGCTAAAGAAGAATACGAAAAATCTGAAAAGGGAATTCGTTACCAACTAATTGAAGGAGCAATTATTAAAGAGTATGATCTTCAAATTAAATTTGAAGAATTACAAAGTTTTGCAAAAGATCTTATCAAGCAACAAATGGCGCAATATGGTCAAATGGCACCAGAAGAAAAGGAACTTGATGATATTGCTGCTAGAATTTTCACAAATCAAGAAGAAACTAAAAGACTTTCTGATCAGTTAATGAGTAAAAAACTTTTAGATTTTTACAAAGAAAACGCTGGTTTGAAAACAAAAAAAGTAAACTATGATGCCTTTGTAAAAGAAGCATACGGTAGTGCACAATAATTTTACTTACTTTTAGGTACTAAATAAACCTTAATATGGACTACGGAAAAGAGTTTAAAAAATACGCAACCAAGCATCATGGAGTAAACGCCATGTATTATGATAAAATGGTTAGCAGCATGACCCCTTACATCATTGAAGAACGCCAAATGAATGTTGCTCAAATGGATGTTTTTTCAAGACTGATGATGGATCGTGTTATGTTTTTGGGAACAGGAATTGATGATCAAGTAGCCAACATTATTCAGGCACAACTTTTGTTTTTACAAAGTGTAGATCCAAAACGTGATATACAAATGTATATAAATTCTCCAGGTGGAAGTGTTTATGCTGGATTGGGTATTTATGACACCATGCAATATATATCGCCTGATGTCGCTACAATTTGCACTGGTATTGCAGCTTCTATGGGAGCGGTACTACTTTGTGCTGGACAAGAAGGAAAACGCTCTGCGTTACCACACGCCCGAGTTATGATTCACCAACCTTTAGGAGGTGCTCAAGGACAGGCTTCTGATATCGAAATAACTGCTCGTGAGATCGGAAAATTAAAAACAGAATTATATGAAATCATTGCAAAACATTCTGGACAAGAATTCGATAAAGTACACCACGACAGTGACCGAGATTACTGGATGAAAGCTGAAGAAGCTAAGGCATATGGAATGATTGATGAAGTTTTGACTAAATAAAAAAGTACACTATGAGTGATGAAGAATTAATTTGTTCTTTTTGCGGACGAACTAAACCACAAACAGATCTGCTTATTGCTGGTTTAGACGCTCACATTTGTGATAAATGTATTCATCAAGCCCATGGGATTGTAATTGAGGAGGCAAAAGATGAAAACGAGTCTAGCACAGACTCTAGTTCATTAGACCTAAAAACACCTCAACTTACAAAAGAATTTTTAGACCAATACATTATAGGCCAAGATGCAGCGAAAAGAGTAATTTCTGTTGCGGTATATAATCATTACAAAAGATTGTCTCATCCTAAAGCTGAACTAGAAGAAATTGAAATACAAAAAAGTAATATCCTTCTTGTTGGACAAACAGGAACTGGAAAAACACTTTTAGCTCAATCTATAGCAAAAATGTTGAGTGTTCCTTTAGCTATTGTTGACGCTACCATTTTAACTGAAGCTGGTTATGTTGGTGAAGATGTCGAAAGTATTTTAACTCGATTACTTCAAGCTGCTGACTACGATGTAGAAAAAGCACAACGTGGAATTGTTTTCATAGATGAAATAGATAAAATTGCTCGAAAAGGAGACAACCCGTCGATTACAAGAGATGTTTCTGGAGAAGGAGTACAACAAGCTTTACTGAAGCTTTTAGAAGGAACAGTTGTAAATGTTCCCCCAAAAGGAGGAAGAAAACATCCTGATCAAAAATTCATAGAAGTAGATACTTCCAATATTTTATTCATCGCCGGTGGTGCCTTTGACGGTATTGAGCGTGAGATAAACAAAAGACTTAATCTTCAGGCAATCGGTTATAAAATTGAATCTCAAAAAGAAGATTTAGACAAGGAAAATCTTTTACAATACGTAAATCCTAAAGACGTTAAATCTTTTGGACTGATCCCTGAAATAATTGGTCGTTTACCCGTGCTTACACACATGCACCCATTAGACAGAAAAACCCTACGTTCTATTTTAACAGAACCTAAAAATGCATTGACCAAGCAATACGAAAAATTGTTCGAGATTGACGGCATTAAGTTAACCTTCAGTTCAGGAGCCTTAGACTTCATTGTTGACAAAGCCCTCGAATATAATTTAGGAGCCAGAGGCTTACGGTCTTTATGCGAAGCAATTCTTACCGACGCAATGTTCGAGATGCCAGGAACAGATAAAACAGAATTAAAGATTTCTAAAAGCTACGCCGAAAGAAAGCTAAATAACTCTAAAGACCCTGCACTTAAAGCGGTTTCGTAGTATTTAACTTCAACAACTCTTCGATGAGCTCTCTGTTATTTGATAACCGAGGAACTTTGTGTTGACCTCCTAATTTTTTATTCTTGGAAAGCCAATTGTAAAATAATTTAGACCCTGCTGGGATAACTTCTGGAAACTTCATGGTCATGTTTTTATAACGTTTAGCATCATAGTCCGAATTTATTTCTCGCAACACCTCATCTAAGACTTCTGAAAATCGATTTAAATCCTCAGGAACTTTGTCAAATTCAATTAACCATTGATGCGCACCCTTTTCATTTCCATTCATGTAAACAGGAGCTGCGGTATAATCTATGATATTAACTCCTGTAGTTTGAGCAGCTTTAGCTAGAGCTAAATCTGCATTATCTACCATCAACTCCTCGCCAAAAGCATTTATAAAATGTTTTGTCCTTCCTACTACTTGAATGCGGTAAGGAGCAACAGAAGTGAATTTTATTACATCCCCAATTTTATAACGCCACAAACCAGAATTGGTAGTAATTACCATTTCATAACTCTCAAATAATACAACTCCCGCAAGAGGAATTATATCGTCTTCTGAACCATTAACAGGAATAAATTCATAGAAAATTCCATAATCTAGCATCAAGAGTAATTCGTCTGAATTATTTAAATCTTGAATACCAAAGAAACCCTCAGAAGCATTGAAGGTTTCATAATATTTAAGCTGAGAACCTGGGAAAAAATTTTCGTACTGACTTTGGTATGGCTTAAAGCTCACTCCTCCATGGAAAAAAACTTCCAAATTTGGCCAAACCTCCAATATATTATCCTTTTCTGTGTGTTCTATAACTTTATTTAGAAGAACCATCATCCAAGAAGGAACACCTGCAAAACTGGTTACATTCTCAAGAACACTTTCTTTTAAAATGGCATTTATTTTAGCTTCCCATTCTGGGATTAATGAAGTTTTATGAGAAGGGGTACTACTAATTTCTGCCCAAAAAGGCATATTATCGATAATAATCGCCGATAGATCTCCAAAATAACTAGTGCTATTATCATAAATTTCTTGACTACCTCCTAACCTCAAATTTTTACCATTAAATAATTCTGATTCAGGGTTATTGTTAAAATAAAAAGAAAGCATGTCCTTCCCTGCTTTGTAATGGCATTGATCTAAAGCTTCTGGACTTACAGGAATAAACTTACTTCGGCTGTCGGTTGTTCCACTGGATTTTGCAAACCACTTAATAGGGGTCGGCCAATATATATTAGCTTGCCCATTTCTACTTCTATTGATATCATCTGCGATGTCTTCATACGCCACAAGGGGAACTCTGCTTTTAAAGGTTTGATAATTTCTAATTGAACTGAAATCATAGCGCTTTCCAACCTCAGTATTCTTTGAAATTCGAAGTAAATCGTTTAGTACTTCTTGTTGAACTTCGTGTGGATACTTTAAGAAAAGTTCAATTTGATGAATCCTTTTTTTAAGAAACCAAGAGGCTATAGAATTGAATAAGGGGATTGCCATTTTATAAGTATCTTTATCTTATAAATATAAATGATTCTCCTATATGTTTTCAGGTGTACTTAAAAAAATGACTACAGAACTAAATGACTCTGTAAAATATTATCTTAAATTGAAAAATGACTTTGTTGCTGTGCATCAATTCCTGGATCAATCTGTAACATTAGATTTAATTGGTTATGAGTGCTTAAATTGTTGTAGTACTGAAATTATTTTTGCACAAGGTTTTTGTAAAAAATGTTTCTTCGAAAGTCCAAGTGCAGGGGATTGGATAATGAGACCCGAATTAAGTAAAGCACATTTAGACATTGAAGACCGTGATTTATCTTATGAAAAAAAAGTTCAATTACAGCCTCATATAGTTTACTTAGCGCTTTCAAGCCATATTAAAGTGGGGGTTACCCGAAAATCACAACTCCCTACTCGATGGATTGATCAGGGGGCTCATCAAGCACTTCCAATACTTGAAGTTCCTAATCGATACCTTGCCGGAGTTGGTGAAGTTGCTTTGAAAGAATATTTTTCTGACAAAACTAATTGGCGAAAAATGCTTAAAAATGAAGTCGACCCCGTCGATTGGGAATCTGAAAGAAATAAAGCGCTAGATAATATCCCTAAAGAATTAAAACAATACATTGTAAAAGACCAACTAGAACCTTTAACAATTAATTTCCCGGTGAATAAATATCCAGAAAAAGTTAAAAGTTTAAATCTAAAGAAAGAAAATACATATACTGGAACGCTTAAGGGCGTAAAAGGTCAATATTTAATTTTTGAAGATGATACGGTCTTTAATGTACGCTCAAACGAAGGAATCGTTGTGGACTTGAAAATAAATGTTTAATCATTTGTTTTAGAGGAAACAGCTACGAGTCTATTTATTTCATCCATTTCATCTTCTGTTAAATGCCTCCATTTCCCCTTAGGGACATCTAGCTCCACATTCATTATTCGAGTTCTTTTTAGTGAAGTAACTCGATAATCAAGAAACTCGCACATTCTTCTAATTTGTCTATTTAAACCTTGGGTAAGGATTATTTTAAATTCTTTTTTGTGTGTTTGTTTTACTTCACAAGGTCGTGTAACTGTATCAAGAATTGGAATTCCTGAACCCATTTGTCTTATAAAGTCATCTGTAATGGGTCGATTTACAGTAACTACATATTCTTTTTCATGATGATTTCGAGCACGTAAAATTTTGTTTACTATATCCCCATCATTAGTTAAAAAAATTAATCCTTCACTGGGTTTATCTAAACGGCCAATTGGAAAAATACGAGTAGGGAAATTAATATAATCTATGATGTTATCTTTTTCTACACGAGTATCCGTAGTACAAACAATGCCAACTGGTTTATTAAAAGCAATATAAACAGGCTTATCTTTACCTGAACGTACAACTTCTCCATCAACATGAATTAAGTCCTCTGGAGTTACTTTTACTCCCATCCCAATAATTTCGCCATTTACAGCAATCCTTCCCTGGTCAATCATTTTATCAGCTGCTCTCCTGGAGCAAAAACCAATTTCACTGAGATATTTATTTATTCTAACAGGATCGCTCATTTAGACTTTATTTGAGTTCATAACGAATTTCTTCTCCGATTTTTAATCCGAATCGTTTTCTTATTAAATATACAAAGAGATATAAAAATGGGGTGTCAATTACAGCTACAAGAACTTTAAATATAAATCCAGAAACTACTAATCCCAGAAACATATCCCAAGACAAAACTCCAAAAAAGCAGAGTAAAAGAATAACCGTAAAAGTATCTAAAAACTGAGAGGCAAAAGTTGAGAAATTATTCCTCAACCATAGATGTTTCCCTTGGGTGATTTTTTTCCAAAAATGATAAATTCGAATATCAACAAATTGTGCCAATAAGTAGGCAATCATTGAAGCAAGAACAGCAAGTGGGGAAAGTGAAAACACCTGATTAAAAGTAGCATCATTGATTGGCGAATAAGCAATTGCAGGAACAGCGTCAGCAACTAAAAGGATTCCGATTGAAAAGAAAGAAGCGAAAATTCCTGCTACAACCACTTGGTTCGCTTTCTTTTTTCCAAAAATCTCAGAAATTAAATCTGTGATTAAAAAAGTAATTGGATAAGGCAAAATCCCAACAGACAATTCAAATAAAGGGATCCCAAAAATGGAAGTATCGACTGGATACCAAAAAAAGAATTTTTGAAAAATTAAATTAGAAACTACTAAAGAGGTAATAAAAAGTGCTGCTAAAAATAAAAAAATCTGATCAGCAAGAGCCTTATCTTTTTGATTCATGCGTTATTTAATATTCAAAGAATATGGAATTCTTGTTTGAATTCTATGTTCTTTATTTTCAGTAGATTGAGAGGCTTCCAAAAATATTTTAAATTCTTGTGGTAATGCAGATTTAATTTCAGTTTCAATACTAGAAAAAGGATTCATCACCCCAAAAATATCATCAAAATCTGTTTCTATCTTAGGGTAAGAAGTTAGATTAAATTCTTCAATTTCTGCCAAACTAGCCGCAGCATCCAAGGCATCATTTATGGAACCAAGTTCATCGATAAGACCATTTTCTTTAGCTTGTACTCCTGTCCAAACTCTGCCTTGTGCTATGGCTTCTACATCTTCTAAAGAAATATTTCTACCTTCAGATACGCGTCGTTTGAAGGTTTCATAAACAAACTCTATTCCCTCCCGAGCACTCTTACGGAACCCTTCTGAAAGAGGTTCAAATGGACTATAACCAAGTGCGTTTTTGTGGGTTAATACATGCTCGGCATTGATTCCAATATTATCTGCGAATCCTTTAAAATTTGGTAGGGTTGCGAAAACACCTATAGACCCAGTAATGGTCATCGGATCTGCAAAAATCTTGTCTGCACCGCACGCAATATAATACCCACCTGATGCAGCAACATTCCCCATAGACACAACTAGTGGTTTTTTCTTTTTAGCTTCATCCAATGCTTTCCAGAGAATGTCCGAAATTAATGCACTTCCTCCAGGAGAGTCTACACGTAACACAATAGCTTTTACTCGTTTGCTTTTAGCGGCATCTTCGATTGCTTTAACAAAGTTCTTGTCTCCAATTTGAGTTTCATTTCCTTCACCAAAAAGAATGGGACCCTGAGCATAAATAATAGCAATTTGATCGCGTACTCCTTTTATACGTGCAGCATTACCTGCCAAAAGGTCTTCGTACGAAACCAATTTTAATCGATCAGAAGGCTCTAAACCTAGTCTGCTTTTTAAAATATTTATATAATCAGATTTATAACTTATCTGATCGATAACTCCAATTTTAAAAGCATTTTCCACAAGGTTTGCTTCTAAATTTGTAGCTATTTCATCTAATCTTTGTACTGAAATGTTTCTTGACTCAGAAATTTCTGAACTTATAGTTTCCCATAGTGAAGAAATTAAAACACCAAGCTGTTCTCGGTTGTCTTTACTCATTGTATTTGACAAATAAGGTTCAACAGCACTCTTGTACTTTCCGTGTCTGATAACCTCCATTTTAAAGCCATATTCATCTTCAAAATCCTTGTAATACAAAACTTCCGAAGCTAATCCTTTCAGCTCAACTCCCCCATTAGGATTTACATAAATTGAATCTGAAACAGAAGCGAGATAATAACCCATTTGGGTATAAAAATCTCCATATGCAGTTACAAACTTCCCGCTGGATTTAAAAGACTCAAGGGCATCACGTATTGTTTTAACTTGTGACCATCCAGTCATTAAGTAGTCACTTCGTAAATGAATTCCTTTAATTTTATCATTTGTTTTTGCTAATTCAATCGCAGTAATTAAATCCATAAGTTTCACACTTTCTGGATCTAGACCTAAACTTACTTGAAAATCTTCAGTTCCGGGAGTGTTATCTAAAATTGGTAAATCTAGCTTCAAAGACAATATACTATTATCTTGAATCATAGTCCCTGCACCTTCATCTGAGCCTACAGCACTAGCGATTCCACCAATAACCATAAAAAAAAGGATACCTCCCACAATAAAAGCCGTTATGGTACCTAATAACGATGCAAAAAATGTACGCAGAAAATTCATGTGATCTAATTTTTAGCAAAGATAAGTTAATGTGTTCTAACTTTAAGAATCAGAGTTAACAACTTCATTTTTAGGATTAAATTATGTTTAAAAATCCTTTTATATAAAATCAATTGCACTAAACCGATTCAGAGTTGCACCCTTGGTTTTTTTTACCTTTTTTTGATAAAAAAATAGAAGGTGGTATATATTGGCCTAGGAAGTAATCTTGGTAATCGATTTGAAACACTACAAAAGGCAGTAGATCAAATTGCTGCAGAAGTCGGAACTGTGGAGTCTATTTCCAGAGTTTATGAAACCCCGGCTTGGGGATTCGAAAGCGAAGCTTTTTTAAACGCATGCATACAAGTAAATTCCAAAAAGAACCCTTTTGAAATAATTGAAATTTTACTTTCTATTGAAACTAAATTAGGAAGAAAACGAATAGAATCAGATAGCTATCAAGCCCGTTCTATAGATTTGGATATCGTTTTATACAAAGATCAAATTATTAACGAGGAACACTTACAAATACCACATCCCAGAATGGAAATCCGTCAGTTTGTTTTAACTCCCTTGGCAGATATTGCAGCAAAAGTTAATCATCCAATATTGAACAGAACAATAGAAAAACTTCAACAGGAATGTGCAGATAATTCAAATTTAATTCTGTGGGGAGATGAACTAAAAAAATAAGT
Organism: Candidatus Arcticimaribacter forsetii; assembly: GCF_910589745.1. Classification (GTDB taxonomy): domain Bacteria; phylum Bacteroidota; class Bacteroidia; order Flavobacteriales; family Flavobacteriaceae; genus Arcticimaribacter; species Arcticimaribacter forsetii. The sequence continues at coordinate 528,930 of NZ_OU342399.1, read as the reverse complement.
TATCGTGTTTTTTGATAAAAATCCCATGCAACAACTCCAGCGGTAACAGCAATATTGAGTGAGTGTTTCGCTCCGTCTTGAGGAATTTCGATCACCCCATCAGATGCATTTATAACTTCTTGATCAACTCCCTTAATTTCATTTCCTAAAACAAAGGCATATTTCTTATGTATATCGGGTTTAAACTGATTTAAAAATACAGATTGCTCTGCCTGTTCAATCGACCAAATAGAAACTTCTTCTTTCTTAAGTTTATCTATTAGATCTAGGGTATGTTCTACATATTCCCAAGCAACAGACTCGGTTGCTCCCAAAGCAGTTTTTTGAATATCTTTATGCGGAGGCTGAGCTGTTATACCACAGAGATATATTTTTTCGATTAAAAAAGCATCAGATGTTCTAAAAACTGACCCTATATTATTTAAACTTCGGATATTATCTAGAATAATAATTAAGGGGGTTTTATTCGCTATTCTAACCTCTTCTACAGACTTTCGCCCGAGTTCTATGTTTTTTAATTTTCTATGTTTCACAGTTCAAAAATAAGGAAGTATTCATTAGCGTTTTATAAAATTCAAATAATGGTTACATTCGCATAAACTACAAATAAAAAATCCCTTGGCAAAATCAGCTAAAGAAACACCCTTAATGAAGCAATACAACCAAATCAAGGCTAAATACCCTGATGCGTTGCTACTATTTCGTGTGGGTGATTTTTATGAAACTTTTGGTTCTGACGCCATAAAAGCGTCAAAAATATTAGGTATCATTCAAACTAAAAGAGGCGCTGGAAGTAGTAGTGAAATTGAGTTAGCGGGATTTCCACATCATTCTCTCAACACCTACTTACCTAAACTAGTAAAAGCAGGTTGTAGAGTCGCTATCTGTGATCAGTTGGAAGACCCTAAAATGACCAAAACTATTGTCAAGCGCGGAGTAACTGAATTGGTTACCCCTGGAGTCGCTTTAAATGATGATGTTTTAGAACAAAAGAAAAATAATTACCTCGCTGCAGTTCACCCAGGTAAAAAAAATTGGGGAGTCTCGTTTCTTGACATTTCAACCGGAGATTTCCTGACAAGCGAAGGCTCGGTTGATCATATAGATCAGTTGTTACAGAAATTTAACCCCAGCGAAGTTTTAATTTCTAAACCCAAAAAGAATTACTTTACCGAACATTTTGGAACCCAGCAAGCAGCATTTTACATGGAAGACTGGGTGTTTCAAAAAGAATTTTGTACCGAATTATTAACCCAACATTTTCAGACAAAAACCTTAAAAGGGTTCGGAGTTGATGGATTAGAAGCAGGAACAATTACTGCAGGTGTAATCTTACACTACCTTTCCGAAACTCAGCACAAACAACTACAACATATTCATGCAATTCAAGCCATAAGTTCGGAAGATTATGTTGGTATTGATCGCTTCACTGCCCGGAATTTAGAGTTACTTTATCCTAATTCAAGAGAAGGTGTTTCGCTTATTGATGTCATCGATTTCACATCGACCGCAATGGGTGGGAGAATGCTGAGACAATGGGTCAGTTTTCCATTAAAATCTATTAAAAAAATACAAGAACGACATCAAGCAATTAAGGGTTTTATGAACCAAGAGCAGGTTCGTGAAGAAGCGGTTTTAAGACTAAAAAACATCGGTGATATTGAACGTTTGATGTCGAAAATAGCAACTCAAAAAGTTGCACCACGTGAATTAATTCAACTTAAAAACTCGTTAGTAGAACTTATCCCCTTAAAAAAACATTTATCTGATTCTACAGATAGTAAATTACAAAACTTAGGATTTGGACTTCATAACTGTGATGAACTAATTGAAACCTTAACCTCAACCTTAAAAGAAGAAGCCCCTGTTAGCACAACAAAAGGCGATTTTATTGCAGATGGATTTTCAGAGGAATTAGATGAGCTTAGAAATCTTCGCAAATCTGGAAAAGACCATTTAGACAAAATGGTTGAACAAGAAACCGAACGAACCGGTATTAGTTCTTTAAAAATTGCCTTTAATAATGTTTTTGGATATTACATTGAAGTAAGAAATACGCATAAAGATAAAGTACCTGAAGAATGGATTCGGAAACAAACTCTAGTTAATGCGGAACGCTACATTACAGAGGAACTTAAAGAATATGAATCTAAGATTCTTGGAGCTCAAGATCGTATACAAAGCTTAGAACTAGGGTTTTATGCTGAACTTATTAATAAGATTCAAAACACCTTGGGTGTTTTAAAACAGAATGCTATACAAATTGCAACCATAGATTGTTTAGTTGGTTTTACACTACTTGCGCAAAAACAAAATTATAATTGCCCTAAACTAACAGAAGGGAATTCTTTGGATATTAAAGAAGGTCGACACCCTGTCATTGAAAATCAATTGGCAGTTGGTGAAAAATACATCACAAATAATGTTTCACTAAATCGAGAGGAACAGCAAGTAATAATGATTACCGGACCAAATATGTCCGGTAAATCAGCACTACTACGTCAAACGGCTTTAATTGTTATTCTGGCTCAAATGGGAAGCTTTGTCCCTGCGGACGAAGTAAATATGGGGATTGTCGATAAGATATTCACTCGAGTTGGTGCAAGCGATAATATATCCTTAGGTGAATCAACCTTTATGGTTGAAATGAACGAATCAGCTGCAATTCTAAACAACATTACAGACAGTAGCTTGGTGCTTTTAGACGAGATCGGAAGAGGAACTAGCACCTACGATGGAATTTCAATTGCTTGGGCAATTGCCGAGTATTTACATCAACATCCAGCTAAACCAAAAACACTATTTGCGACACACTACCATGAGTTAAATGAAATGACACAAACTTTTGAACGGATCAAAAATTTTAATGTTTCGGTAAAAGAATTAAAAGACAGTGTTTTGTTTCTACGTAAACTAACCCCAGGCGGAAGTGCACATAGTTTTGGTATTCATGTCGCCAAAATGGCGGGAATGCCGAAGACCGTTTTGGCAACTGCAGAGCGAAAATTAAAATTTTTAGAAAAATCGCATCAAGAAGAAGATAGAAAAGAGGCATTAAAAAATAGTACCCAAGATATGCAACTGAGTTTTATAAACCTAGACGATCCACTCTTAGAAGCTCTGCGTGAGGAAATTAAAAACTTAGATATCGATACTTTGACACCAGTTGAAGCCTTGATGAAACTCAACGATATTAAGCGTCGTTTAAAAGGATAAAAAAAAATATTTTTTATAAAAAAAAGCTTGAATTTTTCTTGAATTTTATATTACATTTGCACCTCTACTGCGAAAGTAGCTCAGGGGTAGAGCATCACCTTGCCAAGGTGAGGGTCGCGGGTTCAAATCCCGTCTTTCGCTCTGCTACCAAAAAAGATATTCGCTCGAGTGGTGGAATTGGTAGACACGTTGGACTTAAAATCCAATGACCATTGCGGTCGTGCGGGTTCAAGTCCCGCCTCGAGTACTAAACCCTCTTTAATCGGAGGGTTTTTTTATTTTCAAACATCAAAAACATAGTTACTTCACCACTAATGATTTAGATGATAAAAATCAAGAATCATTTCTTAAGACGTTTTATCAGCTTCATAGCATTTGATTATTATTTTAAAAAATGTAAATTAGTTTCAATTTAAAACTAATAAGTTTTATTTAGAAAACATCAAATTATCATGAAATCAAATTCAATATTAATAGCTGAAAAAAGAAAGGTTTTTAGATTAAATACAGCATCACAAAAAATAGAATGGAGTGTTTCTTTTGAAAATAAAATAGCTGGAATTACAAGAGTCAACGAATTTGTGTTTATCTCCACCGCTAGCAATTGGGGAAAATACTATACCAGTTTATTAGAATTCAACACAGGAAAACTACTCTGGACAATAGATAAGATACTATACTTTGTTCATGTCTTTGAAGAAACTCTCATATACATTGACAAAACCAAAGAAATAGTTTCTTTATCACTCAATAGTGGGGAAGAAAAATTCAGGGTCAAAATGGATTTTAAATGGTATGAATCTCCAAGAATGGCATTGATTGAAAATAAGATATATCTGTTTTCGACAAAAAGGACTAAAGTTTTAAATTGGATTACTGGAAGCTTATCAGAATCAAAATTACCAGCAAACATAAATCCCAAAGAGGTAACTTTTATAATCGATGAGTTTCAAATAGAAATAAATACCCTACCCTCTGGAGATGCAGGTGATGCTATGTTATATGGCATGGCAGTTGGAGCAGAAAATGATGGTGGAGGTTCCAGCGGTGGAGATGCTGGTGAATAAATCTTTCAAATTATTTTGTATACTTAAATAAGTATTATACTTTTAAAGCCCCAAGCCTTAAAATCCTACTTATGAAAAGTTCTTATTTAAGTATAATTCTTATACTCCTTTTTGTTTCGTGTACAAAAAACCATGATCCTATTTTAATTGATGACACGAGCCTTCATGGTGTTTGGAAATTCGATTATATCATTATCGATGGTGTTAGACAAAACAACTCAAACTGTAGGGGGTTTGACCGTATTACGATCGATACAGATAAAAATAGGGTTAAATGGACTTCATCAAGCATGGATAAATTTCCTTGTATTAGGACATCGATTAATTTTAATTATGACTTAAAAAACGACAAAATAAATCTATATAATAACAATTATATTAAAAATGTTTCCATAGTTGACTTTTCTGACGCTAGATTAACATTGGAAGGTTACCAATGGAAAGCACATTATAAGCGTTAATTTTCGTCGTTAATCCGATTTTCCTCTTCAACACCGTCTCGTTCTGTTTTGTCTTTTCCAAATTTAGACCCAAAACTATACGATACCCTAAGTTGAACATTTTGTCGGGATCCATTACTATTTACAGTAGCAGTTCCGTTTCCGTAATTTATAGTCCCCATAAAACCTCGATTCAAAATCTTACTCAGCCCTAGATTGACCTTCAGTTTATCATCCAAGAATGTTTTCCCGAAAGACATATCTAGTTCAGCCAACCAATCTACTTCGATTTGACCCTCGAGAGCTCCTGTACCATAGTTCCCGCTCACCTCAAAATCAATCCCAAGAGGCAACTGATAGTTTGCCTGTAGGAACCAAAATAAATTCCATTGGTTCAGGTCTAGATCAAACTCTACAGATTTGTAATCTGTATTTATTAAAATAAAACCGGTATACCCTTCTATTCCTTTTATAAAGTCTAAAGGTCCAAGTAACCTAAAGTTCCAATTGGTATTTTCTTCAACATTTACATTCAATTGTCTAATCTGTGCTGTGGTATTGTCTTGCCTAATTAATTCAAATATTGCATCTTCTGTACTGCTGTATCCAATTGTAAAAAAAGGTTGTCCTTCATAGGTTAGATTAAACTGATACTTGTTGGTGTAAGCGGGGGTTAAATTTGGGTTTCCTTCACTTGCCGAAAATGGATCTAAAAATTCTGCAAATGAATTTAAACTACTGTAAGAAGGTCTTCTTATCCGATAGCTATAAGAAACACTGGCACCTAAAACCTCGGTTAATTCTCTGCTAATAGAAGCACTTGGGAATATTTTTTTAATGGGTCGTTTTTTAAGTGCCGATTTTTCAATCCCATTTTCCAAGAAAATAGAATTTCCATCGGTATTACTGTCTTCATAGCGTAAGCCACCAGAAAATGCCCATTTTCCTCTAGAAGCATTTACTTTAGAATAAAAAGCCAATATAGTTTCATCAATTAAAAATTGACTGCTTCCTCTTTCGTTAAAATCAAAACTACCTAAACTATTTTCATTAAACGACTGTAGATCGTTATCTGTATTTACATCTGCATATCGAGTTCCTAAACTTAACTTTAAATTGTCAGAAAATGTTTTTGTATAATCTAATCTGTAGGTTTTAATATTAAATTTCCCGTCTTGTATATATCTTCTATTTGTAAAAGGAATTGTACTTCCTGAAACATCATATAAGTTATTTGTGTTGTCACTACTGAAATCGATGTAATTAAAATCAATAATCAATTTATTACGCTCCGTTTTATATTCATAGTAAGGATTAAAATTAAAATCGGATCTTTCGATGTCAAAACTGTTTTCTGAAAACAAGGTATTTATTGAACTGGCGTCAGAAATAATAGTTTTGCTAGACGCAACTCTTTTAGAAGTTCGATTATTAAATCGACCGCCTACTCCGATTATGTTGCGTTCATTTAAATAATAATCTATATTCCCACTTATTCTAAAGTTTTTTGGACTGTAAGGTTCTATAGTAGTCTGATCATAGGTCTCTGCGCCTACGGTTCTGACTAAAAACAAATCATCTCGCCAAGTTGGTTCTGACTGATTAAAACTAGCTTGCCAGTTAAGTTTGTTTTTATAGCTAGCAATAGAGGCTCCGGTACCGTATTCTAAACCTTGGTCCTCACCGATCCAAGTATTTACATTACCATGAGTTCCTAAGCGTACATTTTTCTTTAATATAATATTAATGATTGATCCCGATCCAGAAGCCTCATATTCGGCGCCTGGCTGTTCTACAACTTCAATTTTAGCAATATTGTCCGCAGGAAAATCACGTAACAGAGTTTGAACATCCATATACTCGGTGGTTTTACCATTTATAAGAATTCGAACACCTCGGTTCCCAGCTATGGATATTCCATTATTTGTAACCAAAACCCCTGGCACCTTCCGCATTACATCTTGAAGACTCGTATTTATCAATTCTGATTTCTCTAGATCGACTACTAATTTCTCTGCAGTCTGTTTTATAACAGGGCGTTTACTTTTCACGATAACTTCATTCAAAGCCTGTGCTTCTTCTTCCAAAATAAAATTTAAAACGGTTTCTTTTGAAACAACAAACTCCTCAGATTTCTTTACTTTAAATCCTAAAACTGAAACTTCTAACTCATACGTTCCATTTGGAATGTTTTCTATAATATAAGCTCCATTACTGTTTGATATTACACCTTTTGGCAGTTCATCACTCCCTTTTTTGTGAAGTATTATGTTTGCAAAAGGAACAGGAATGTTGAAAGCATCTTTTACAATACCGCTAATTGTGTTTTGAGCATTTGTAAAATGAAATACAAAACAAAAAAATAATACCGAAAGAGTAGATTTGGTCATTTTATTAAAATGATTTGATTAAGAATTCTTCTAACTCACTAGTCTTTAGATTCTGTAAAATGTTACAATAAAATTTACTTATAAAAACAAATATGTTGGTTATTCTTTAGGGCATTCATTTCATAAGAATTCTATAATTTAAAAATACAGTCTTAAAGATATTTTAATTAACTGATAATCAATAAAGTGAATTTGATTTTTAATTAACTTTATTTTCTATTGATTTTAAATTTTAAAAAAATAATTTATCTAACTTTAGAATAAAACCATCTATATATAATTATGGCAAGTTCAACTCAAGAAATATCTGAAAAATTTAATGCTAACTTCAAAATCAACGGAATATATTCTCATTCAGAATTAAGAGATTTTATTGAAAATGAAAGTTCTTTTTCTGTTAAAAATGTAGCGGCATATACTTACAATAGATGGAATAAAGGAATGAATGACATTCATCCTTTATTAGAATGGTTAAATCGCGGTTATTATAAGTTTTTGGACTTAGACTATGAATATAACGGGCTGGTTATTCACCATCCACAAGGTGGAATTCCATATAAAATGGGAACATGGACCGATGGTAAATTAAGTTATGAAGGGGGATTCAAAGACTTTAAAGATTGGAAAGAATCTGATTCTAACGGTGTTAAAATTATTGATTTTAATTCCAAAGTAACTTTTGAATCCGTTGACAAAAAAATAACCCAAAAAAAAATGATCAAAGAAGTGAAGGAAGAACGCATCCTTTTTGAGGACGGATATTCTAATCTTTATGCTAATTCTGTGCTAGGGGAGCTTTTAAAATATAAAGTTGTTGGAGATCAATTTGAATTTGGACCCATAACTTATGTTATTACAGATATTAAGTAGGGTACTTAATTCTTGTCATCTGTGTACAACGACTCCCACTCATTAACTTTCATAGCCTCTATATTCAGGTCATCTAAACCTTCTTGATCGAATGGGTTTTCTATGTAATCTTGAACGTTATACAGTGCCATCAGTACAAAACTTACAACTAAAGAAAACATTAAAGAAACTATTGATTCTAATTGATAACCAGTCTCTGAAGTTGTTACCACTAGTTGGGAATTGTAAAGGAAAGGTGAAAAGTAAATAAAGATTAAGCAATATTTTCTTAATGAGATTGGAGTCCCATGTATTTTAATTCCGCGGATTTGTTCTGCAGATAAAAACAACTCATTTTTTACACGAATTAAACTGTCTTTCTCACGTTCGTTGAAGAGTTTTTTATGAGAATCTATGATTAATAAAACTTCTTTTCTTTTTTCTCTAATCACATCAAAGTCGTCTTCAGAGGATGGGTTTGTTAAATAGTCATTTAGTTCTTTCTGAACCAATACTAGTTTATTAAATAAATCAACGTAATCTTTTTTACTAATTTCATCTACTGCATAAAATATATTGGTCAGATCGATTATCTTATTTCTAAATTCGGAGAATAACGTAATCGACTCTTGTCTTCTTTGATATGCACTTGTGATTGAAAACACCAATGGAAATACAATTGCGATACTCATTATGGTAAAATCAACCTTCAAATTTATCTGATATTTATTGTACAAAAAATAAATAAGAATGGTTTCTATTAAAATCAGAGCGACTCTATAGTTTAATACAGATAACAAGGCTTTTGAATTCATTTATTAAATTTAAATTATGTGTTTTGTATAATTTCTAGAGATAACTAGAATTGCTTAACAAGTACCCTATAAGAATACCTAATAATAAAATAATAAAACTTTTAAGCTTGAAGACAACTGAATATCGCTCCCAGGAATCTGGAATATCATTTTTATTTTCATCTAATGCAAATCCTGACTTGGTCGAATATTTAGCGTACCAAAAGAAAACAAACATCAAAGCAGTAAAAATTAAAACAATCAATAATATAGTGTCAATCATAATGACTTAATTTATAACATTTACATAAACGTTTATAATATAAATTTATTGCTTATTAACTAAAAATAGGGTTCCAAGGGTACTGCATTTTTACGCACCTTCTAAGAATTATATTCTTAATGGTTATAAACTAGAAATAAATATAAGAACCTAATAAATTAAAGATAAAGGGAGCGAAATTTTAACTTTATTCCTCTTGAAGTTTTTGTAAATCTTCAGCCACGGCTTCAACTCGTTCCATTACACGCAATAAGTTTCCACCCCAAATTTTTTCAATTTCTTCTTTTGTATACCCTCGTTTAACAAGTTCTTTTGTAACATTTAAAGATTCTGAAGCGTTGCTCCAACCCTCTATTCCTCCACCTCCGTCAAAATCTGAACTAATTCCTACGTGATCTATTCCTATTTTATTTTTTATATAATCAATGTGATCTACAAAATCGCTAACAGACACAGGAGGAACTTTATCTTTGAGAGCTTCCATCTGTTTTTCTGCCAATTCCATTAGTTTTTTTCGCTGTACGAGATACGTTTGCAATTCATCAAAATCTAAAGCTCTCATTTCATACTTATCCAAAACTGCTATGTTGTTTTTCTCCCCAATAACTTTTAAAAGAGAATCTTTTGCTTTATTATAATTATTATGCTTTTCTGAATTTAAATAAGAGCTAAAAGCAACAGTTTGTACAACTCCATCACTTTGTTTTACCCATTGAAGTTGCTCGTCATCTAAATTCCTAGAATGATTACAAAGGGCTCGAGCTGAGGAATGAGAAGCTATAATTGGTGCTTTGGATCGAAGAGCCATTTCTCGAATAGCTTCCTTGGAAGGGTGAGAAATATCAATCATCATTCCATAATAATTCATTTTATCTATGACTTCTTTTCCAAGTTTGCTAAGCCCATTATGAAGATAAATTCCATCCTTCTCACCCGTATTTGAATCAGATAATTGACTGTGTCCATTATGTGCAAGTGACATATAGCGGGCGCCACGATTATAAAAAACCTCAACATTATTGACGTCTTCTCCAATTGGAAATCCATTTTCAACTCCAATCATAGCAATCTTTTTACCACTCTTCCAAATACGAAGAACGTCTGCAGCTGTTAATGCTAATTCTATTCGATCGGTAGCATATTCTGAAACTAATCTGTGAATTGCATTAAATTTATCATCTGCGTTTGATGCTGCTAATGCATAACCTTCCTGAGTTAAATCTCCTTGACCGGTATAAACAATAAACCAAGCAACATCTAACCCTCCTGCTTCCATACCTGGAATATGAACCTGTGATTGAGTTTCGGTACTGTAGTTAAGAGAATCTGTAAAATTACCCACATTGATATCGTCGTGGGTATCGATTGTAATTATAGATTTATGAATCTCCTCTGCTGTTAAAGGTGGCGTTTTTTTTTCTTGGGAACAGCTGAATACCAAAAAAGAAAAAATCACTAAAGGATTGATTGCGCGCATAATTTAAATGTATTTCACTAAGGTAGTTAAATTCCATTTATCAGGTTACCGTTGGCATTTCTGAGCTTATGTCTTCATATTCTCTATTCTGCATTATCTGCTCAATACGCTCTACGCTTAAAAATAAATCTAGATAAGAGGTATAGATCGGAGCGACCCCTAATCTCAAATAATCAGGTGGTCTAAAATCTGGAATCACTTTTATACCTGCTGCCTTACCAACTATTAAAGCTTTGCAGATACGCCATGATTCTTTATGTTTTAAAGTAATATGGGAACCTCGTTCATTCGAGTTTAAAGGGGTCTCTATCTCAAAACCATAGGGATGTAACTTTAAATTAATCAATTCAACTAAAAATTGAGTTTGTGCTTGACTTTTCTGACGTATACGCTTTACTCCTGCTTGAATTGTCAAGTCTATTCCTGCCTCCATTGCTACCATGGAAAGTATTTGTGGGGTGCCAGCGTCAAATCTATTGATTCCTTTTGCTGGTATAAAAGGCAATGAAAAATCAAAAGGTCTTTCGTGTCCAAACCAACCTTGAATTGGAGAGTTTAATCTAGAGATGAGGTCTTTTTTTATGTATATAAAAGAAGGAGCACCTGGACCTCCATTTAAGAATTTATAAGTACAACCTAAAGCTATTTTTGTTTTACTTTCTTTAAAATGAACATCAACCACCCCTACGGCGTGGCTAAGGTCCCAAACAATAATACTGTTGTTTTCCTCAGCATATTCATTTAAACTTCTCATGGGATATAACCAGGAGCTCTTGTAAGAAACTAGGCTTAAACAAACGATTCCTGGATTTTCCTTTATTTCTTTTTTGAGAAGATTTAAATCCGCTTTTAAATCACTGGAGTAAGAAACAATTGTCGTCGGGTTGCAATGAAATTGCTTTGCAAGACCTTCAATTATATAAACATCAGTTGGAAAGTTTAGAGAATCTGTTATTAGGTTTTTTGGAACGATCGTGCTCGAAAGAAGGGCATGAATCAATTTATATAAATTAACCGATGTAGACTCTCCTACTTTTAATTCATCGGGACTTCCTCCTAATAATGTTGCTAATTTACTTTCTATTCTAGCAGATAAACTTAACCAATGATCATTCCAACTTCGTATTAAGTTTTGACCCCACTGATTTTCCACAACGTTATTAATAGAATCTTTTGCTTTTACAGGAAGTTTACCCAAAGAATTACCATCTAAGTATATTTCATTAGAATTATGGTAAAACTCTTTTCTAAATGTTTTTAATACATCCTGAGTATCTAAATAATTCGCTTGCTTTAGATCAATCATAAATTAATTTGTAATGTAGTTTAACACTTTTTTGATCCATAAGGAGTACATAATACTACTCGGATGTAATCCATCTTGAGCTACAAGATTAGGCTGAGAAGTTACCTGTCTTGAAATCTCGGTTACGTCAATATAGGATACCTTATAGTTCGAACATACTTGACTGATTACCGAATTGAACTGATCTATTTCTTCTGCTATTTTATTTTGATCTCGATCCGAAGCAAACGGAGTTACCCCCCAATCTGGTATGGAGAGAACGACTACCCCAGTTTCGTTTTTTTTACTAAACGTTATTGCTTTTTTTAATAGAACGGTAAATTCCTCTTTAAAATTCTCTATGCTTAAACCTCTATATTGATTATTAACTCCAATCATAAGAGACACTAAATCATATGATTCATCGATTTGTTGTTCTTCTATAGCATTTAACAACTCACCAGTAGTCCAGCCGGTTTTTGCAATTATCTTAGCTTGTTCAAAAACAATTGAATTTTTATTTAATTCCGAAACTAATTGGTTTGGCCATCTTTCAAATACTTCAACACTTTCACCAATGGTATAACTATCACCAAGAGCGAGGTATAATTTGGGAGGTTTTTGCTCATGACTAGAACAACCTACGAGTAATATTAAAATTAAATTAAAGAATTTATTGATCATGTCCTCTAAATGTTATTTAAAAATAGTGATTTCTATTGTTTTAAGAACTTTCTAAAGCACAAGTTAGCTTGAAAAAAAATAGTAATTTGCATTAAAATCAAATCAATGCAAAGCTCTAAAATAAGATCCTTAATTTTTGATAAACTCTCAGAAAGTGGATTAAACTCAAATCTTGCTGATATTGCAACTTCAAGTTGTATCCTTTTAGGGTACCTTTTTATGTCGCTTTTACTTTTTTGGATCTCTAGAAAATTAATTATTGGTGCTTTTACTAAAATCACAAAAAAGACTAAAAGCACTTTTGATGACATTTTAATCGAGCACAAGATCCCTAAGTTACTTTCATATTTCCCAACTTTATTTTTTTTAAGTAAAGTAATACCTACTGTTTTTGAAAATCAGAATTGGATTCCACGTGTTTTTGAAGCCGTAACCATTATAGTAGTAATAGCGCTAATTAGATCTCTTTTAAAATCTGTTAGAGACTATTTAAAAACACTTAATTCTTTTAAAGACAAACCCATTGACAGTTACATTCAGGTGGTAATGATTTTTTTATGGTTCATTGGAGGGATTATAATCTTATCTATATTAACGGAAACGGATATTGGAACATTCTTAACCACCCTAGGAGCACTTTCTGCTGTTTTACTTTTTGTATTTAAAGATACCATTCTTGGATTCGTTGCTAGTGTACAAATAACAATAAACGATACAGTTAGAATTGGAGATTGGGTAAGTATGCCGAATAATAACGCAGATGGTACGGTTGTAAAAATAAGTCTTTCTACTGTTCAAATTCAAAACTTTGATAACACAATAACTTCAATTCCGACTTATAAATTAATATCCGATTCATTTATTAATTGGAGAGGAATGAGTGAATCTAGTGGTAGAAGAATAAAACGTTCGATTCTTATTAAAGTAGGAAGCATTAGGTTCCTAGAAGACGATGAACTAAATCCCCTCAAAAAAATTAATTTAATGTCGGGTATTATTCAATCTAAAGAAGAGGATATAAAAAATTATAATTCTAAATTTAATGCTGATAAATCTTTACTTATAAACGGTCGCAATCTAACCAACATTGGACTATTTAGAGCTTATGCAGAAGCATATCTTAAGGATCATCCGATGATCAATAAAGAAATGACCTTAATGTGCAGACAATTAGCTCAAACTTCGCAAGGTGTTCCTATAGAAATTTATGTATTTAGTGCAGACAAGAAATGGGAAAATTATGAGTCTATTGTTGCTGATATATTTGATCATTTACTCGCCTCAACTAAGTACTTCCATTTGGAATGCTTCGAATTTTCACCAATAATCCCAAAATTATAATGACAAAGAAACCTTCTAATTTCATAGTACCATTTCTTCTTTTATTTTCTTTTTTTACAAATGGTCAAACATTTACCGGAAACGAACTAATTAATAAAAGTATTGAATATCATGACCCCAATAACAATTGGGCAACATTTTCTGGGACCTTAGAAATAACCATGGAAATACCGGAAAGAGAGAATAGAATTAGCACTATTGATTTTGATTTTCAAAAGGGGATATTCAAAAACAGCTTCAATAGAGATTCCAATATAATTACGCAACAATTGGAAAATGGAAATTGTAGTGTTCTTTTGAATGGGAGTAAAGACTTTAGTTTAGAAGATGAAAAAAAGTATAGATTGAGTTGTGATCAAGCGAAAAGAACACGTGATTATTACACTTACCTCTACGGCCTTCCAATGAAGCTTAAAGATCCAGGAACTATTATTGAGCCAATAGCAGAAAAGCGAATTTTTAAAGGAAAAGAATATTGGGTAGTTCAAGTGAATTACACTGAAGAAGTTGGTAAAGACCGCTGGTATTTTTATTTGAACACTGAAACTTATGCTCTTGAAATTTATCAATTTTTTCATGAGGAATCAAAAAATGATGGAGAGTATATTTTATTATCGGAAGAAACAGAAATTAAAGGAATAATAATCCCGAAGAATAGAGCATGGTATTATAACAACGACAACAAATATCTTGGAACAGATTTTCTGTTTAAATCTGAAACTAAATAATTAAATGTTTCGAGAAAGAATCCACTCTTTATGGAACCCTGAATGTTATCATGGATGGGGAAAGAATAAAAAATTTTTTGAAGGCTGGTATTACAAAATTATCTCTGAAAATCAAGAACACAAGCTTGCCATTATTCCTGGAATTGCAATGGACAAAAAAGGAAATAAACAAGCGTTTATTCAAGTTTTAGATGGAAAAAATCTAGAAGCTTCCTATCATAAATTTTTGGCAGATGATTTTAAGCCAACACCAAGGAAACACAATCTTTCCATAAAAAAAAATCGCTTTACAGAAAATTCTATCGAAATAGACTTACCTAATCTAAAAGGTAAATTACAATTTAAACAAAGAAATCCATGGTCTTCAAGTATCCTGTCACCCAATATCATGGGCCCTTTTTCATTTGTTCCTTTTATGGAATGTTATCATGGAATACTAAGTATGGATCATGAGATTGAGGGAACTTTAGAATACAAAAACAAAAAACTATCCTTTGATAACGGAAGAGGATATACAGAAAAAGATTGGGGACATTCTTTTCCAGAAGGATATGTTTGGATGCAAAGCAACCATTTTAGTAAACCTGGAGTTTCAATAAAAGCATCAATAGCAAAAATTCCATGGCTTGGCTCTTCGTTTATTGGGCATATTGCAGGAGTTTTAATTGACGGAAAACTAATCGAATTTACGACCTATAACGGAACTAAATTAAAAAAGTGTTCTATTTCAAGTAAAGAAGTTTGTTTAGAAATGGAAAACAAAAAACACTCCCTTTACATTTTAGCTAAACGAAAAGAAGCAACTTCACTTGCTGCTCCAATAGCTGGTTTTATGGATGCAAGAATAGAAGAAAGTATGAACGCCCAAATAGAAGTTAAGCTAACCAATAAAAAATCAAATATTGTTTTGTTGGAAGACACAGGCTTCTCTGCTGGTCTAGAAGTTGCAGGAAACTTCAAGGTTTTATTGAAGTAAATTACTTTTTAAAAAACCTCAGATAAAGTGCAAATAAACAAAGGAACGATCCGCCAGGCAAAAGGAACAAGGCCACCAATAAAGGGTAAAATTTATTGGGACTCGTTTTTTTAACAAGCCCGGGTAATTCTTTTAATTTTTCTTTAAAGTTTTTTACATTCATAAACAAAACCTATTCAAAGGTACTCTTCTTTAATAAAACTGACTGTTTTTGTTCATTTAAAACGATACATCAATTTCATATATGCACTTTGGTTTGTATATTGAACTTATGATTGATAAACTAAAAGAAAACTACGGTTCTATATTTGAAGCAGCTTTAATTTCAGAAATTGAACGTGTGGGCATAATAAAAGAAGTTGCCTCTGGAACCCAACTAATGCATATTGGACAATACATAAAAAGCATGCCCTTGGTGCTCTCTGGTACGCTTAAAATAATGAGAGAAGACCAAGAGGGTGACTCTCTACTTCTTTATTATCTTGAGCGGGGTGAAACCTGTGCAATGACTCTTAGTTGTTGTTTAGGGAATCAAAAAAGTGAAATTATTGCTGTTACAGAATCAGATACCATTCTCATTATGATACCCATTGAAAAAATGGAATCGTGGACTGCACAATTTAAAAGTTGGAGGAATTTTGTTTTTGAGAGTTATAATCATCGAATTAAAGACCTCTTAGAAACGGTAGACAGTATTGCTTTTCTTAAAATGGACGAACGACTTATTAAATATTTAGAAGAGAAATCAAGAATTTCAGAGGACGGAATTATACATAAAACACATCAAGAAATAGCATATGAATTACATACCTCAAGAGTTGTAATTTCAAGGCTTTTAAAAACACTTGAAAAAAAAGGTGCTATTTCTATAGAAAGGAATAAAGTTAAGCTACTCTAATTTTAAGTTGGTAACTTGAGTTACAGACTCAATAGCATAAGATAATGTACTTTTGTAAAAAAAATACTCTTGAAAATTTTTCTCCCAATACTGCAATGGCTTCCTAAATACAGAAAAGAAATGCTTTTTGGTGATGCAATTTCAGGCATCACTGCCGGAATATTAGCTATTACACAAGGAATGGCGTATGCAATGATAGCCGGACTTCCTCCTGTTTTTGGCTTATATGCTGCTATGACACCTCAAATTATATATGTATTATTGGGAACCTCAAGGCAGCTTTCTATTGGGCCTGTTGCAATGGATTCTTTAATTGTAGCTGCTGGAATTAGTGCAATTGGCATTGTAGGTATAGAAGAATACATATTAGCAGCTGTATTTCTTGCTTTTTTTGTGGGTATAATTCAAGTTATTTTAGGCGTTTTAAAACTAGGCTTTTTGGCTAATTTCTTGTCAAAACCTGTTTTAAATGGATTTACATCAGCTGCAGCATTAATCATCGGATTAAGCCAATTAAAACATATGCTTCGAGTTGATATGCAACAAACCAACAAAATTCATATTTTGTTTCAAGAAGTAATTTTAAACTTTTCTGAGACCCATTTTTTAAGTTTAGGACTCGGTCTAGTCGGGATTATTTTAATAAAAGTATTTCAAAAAATAAATAAAAAAATACCCGCTATTTTAATTGTTGTAAGCCTCGGTACAATTGTAATGTACTTTACTCAGTGGCACCTACAAGGAATTAAAATTGTTGGAGAAATACCTGTGGGCCTCCCTAAAATAGGAATGCCTAAATTAGATAAACAATTAATAATTGACCTTTTTCCTGTAGCAATTACACTTGCTGTGGTTGGTTTTACTGAGGCCATCTCAATTGCAAAAGCAATTGAAGAAAAACACACGGAATATCAAGTAGATCCAAACCAAGAATTAATTGCTGTCGGTAGTGGAAACATCATTGGATCTTTTGTGCAGTCCTACCCAACAACAGCTTCTTTTTCTAGGTCTGCTATTCAAGATCAGGGTGGAGCAAAATCTGGAATAGCTTCCTTATTTAGTGCAGCACTTGTTTTATTAACATTGTTATTTCTTACACCTCTTTTTTATTATCTACCAATACCAATATTAGCCGCTATTATTATGGTTTCTATTTTTGGTCTCATCAATATTAAATATCCAATACAACTTTGGAAAAAAAATAGAGATGAATGCTTGGCGTTCCTAATTACTTTTATAATTACAATGACAGTAGGAATCCCTCAAG
Source organism: Candidatus Arcticimaribacter forsetii (assembly GCF_910589745.1). Lineage (GTDB taxonomy): Bacteria > Bacteroidota > Bacteroidia > Flavobacteriales > Flavobacteriaceae > Arcticimaribacter > Arcticimaribacter forsetii. Next base: position 511,235 of record NZ_OU342399.1, on the reverse strand, counting down.
GTATTGTAATAGGGATTCTCCTTTCTTTATTGACAATGATTTTCAGAACCTCGAAACCTCATATTGCAATTCTTGGGAAAATAAAAAATACAGAATATTATAAAAATGTAAATCGTTTTGAAGAAGACATTACGGTTGATAAACGTATTCTGATTTTTAGATTTGATGCACAGCTATTTTTTGGTAATCAAGATTATTTCAAAAAAGAACTACTTAAACAAGTAGAAATTAAAGGAGCAGAACTAGAATTGATTATCATTAATGCTGAAGCAATAAATTACATTGATTCTAGCGCACTTAACATGCTCGAAAAAGTATGTACTGACTTGAAAGAAACTAAAATTAAAATAATGATTACTGGGGCAATTGGTCCAATACGGGATATTATTTTTAATCATAAACTAATTACAATAATTGGTGCTGATAATTTATTCATAAATACTTCAGAAGCTGTTAACACTTTCTCAGAAAGAAATATAGTATCTGGAATTCAAAGAAAAATATCAACCCAAAACTTAACAGTAACTAATGTTACCAAAAACAATACAAATGAATCTTAATTTTGAAGAATCATTTTAGACTAACATTAAAATAACCCGAATGAAAATAGAACAAATCTATACAGGCTGCCTAGCACAAGGCGCTTATTATATCGAAAGCAATGGAGAAGTTGCAATAATTGATCCCTTAAGAGAGATAGAACCTTACCTAAAGAAAGCAGAGAAAAACGATTCGAAAATTAAATATATTTTCGAAACCCATTTTCATGCAGACTTTGTTAGTGGGCATGTAACTTTATCTAAAAAAACGGGAGCTCCAATTATTTATGGACCTACTGCTAAAACAACATTCGATTCTATAATTGCTCACGACGGTCAAGAGTTTAAATTAGGTAGTGTTACCATCATTGCCCTGCATACCCCTGGTCATACGCAAGAAAGCACAACTTACTTATTGAAAGATGAAGCAGGAAAAGATCATGCGATTTTTAGTGGAGACACTTTGTTTTTAGGTGATGTTGGACGTCCAGATTTAGCTCAAAAAGCAGCAGATATGACTCAAGATCAACTAGCAGCAATGCTTTTTAATAGCTTGAGAACGAAGATCATGACGCTTTCGGACGAGGTAATTGTATATCCAGCTCATGGTGCTGGTTCTGCATGCGGGAAAAATTTAAGTAAAGAAACCATAGGAACTATAGGGGGCCAAAAGAAAACTAATTATGCACTTCGGGAAGATATGACCGAGGCAGAGTTTATAAAAGAAGTAACTCACGGACTACTTCCTCCTCCCCAATATTTTCCATTAAATGTAAAATTAAATAAAGAAGGCTACGAAGATTTCGAAGCAGTTCTTAAAAGAGGTGCTCAAGAATTTGATGTTACTGCTTTTGAACAACATGCTAAAAACTCGGAAGCGATCATTCTGGATGTAAGAAACCAAAAAGACTTTGCTGCTGGACATATTCCAGGTTCAATATTCATTGGAATAGATGGTGGTTTTGCTCCGTGGGTAGGTGCTTTAATTGGAGATATTCAACAGCCTATTTTATTGGTAACCCCAGTAGGAAGAGAGGAAGAAACAATAACTAGATTGTCTCGAGTTGGTTTTGATAATACTATTGGAACATTAAAGGGTGGCTTTAGTTCATGGGAAAAATCAGGTAAAGAAATTGATAAGGTCGATTCTATAAGTGCTGATATTTTTAAAAATAACATCGATGAAAATAGTCCTATTTTTGATGTGAGAAAGCCTAACGAATATATTTCTGAACATATCCCACAAGCGAAAAATACATCTTTGGATTTTATAAATGAACACCTCAATGAATTTCCAGAGAAAGAAAATTTTTATATTCATTGTGCTGGCGGATATAGAAGCATGATTGCTGCATCGATCTTAAAAAGCAGAGGTATTCATAACATAATTGATGTTCAGGGAGGTTTTGCAGCTATTAAAGACACTGGGATCGAAATTACAGACTATATTTGTCCTAGTACTTTATAAGAACTATAAAATGATAGAGCATTTAAAAGAAAAGGGTTTAAACAATAGATCACCTAAAGAAAGTGTTCAACAGTTCTTATCAAAAGAAGGTGTTTTGTTTTTGGTAATGAACCGACCTGAAGTACATAATGCTTTTAATTCTAGTCAAATTTTATTTCTTACAGAGATACTTGAAGAGGCTGAAACAAACAACGATGTTAAGGTAGTTGTATTAACTGGAGCAGGTAAAAACTTTTGTTCCGGTGGAGACATCAATTATATGAAAGAAATGGGTAATAACTCATTCGAAGAAAACAAAGAAGATGCACTCAACCTGGCCAATTTAATGCTTACATTAAATGAATTCCCTAAACCAACTATTGCACAGGTAAATGGTGCTGCTTTTGGAGGAGGAGTAGGACTAGTTTGCTGCTGTGATATGGCCTTTGGTACACCAAACACCAAAATATGTTTAAGCGAAGTAAAAATTGGTATGGTACCTGCTACAATTGCTCCTTACGTTATGAAAGCGATTGGTCTCAGAAACGCGCATCGCCTTATGCTAACTGCAGAGGTAATGAAAGGTAAGAATGCTGTAGCATGTGGATATTTAAATGCTATCCTTGAGGAGGATTCATTTTATCAAGAAGTAGAAAGTATAGCCCTTAAAGTAGCTAAAAACGCTCCTCAGGCTATGGAAACTACAAAAGCTATTTTATTAAACTTAGCAAATCAAGCCATCGATGATGGTGTAATTGATTACACCGCAGATGTAATTGCTAACGTTCGGGAATCTGAAGAAGGCAAAGAAGGATTGAGTTCTTTTCTAGAAAAAAGAAAGCCAAACTGGAATTAAATCAAGATCTAAGGAACCATAAATTTATCTAGATTTGTAAAGTTTTAATTTGTTTTAAGAACTTTATTATTTCATGAAAAAATATTTTTGGAGTATTTTATTTTTATTAACAGCATCACAAATAGCTGCTCAGTCACCAAGTGACCGAAACGCTCTTTCAAAAAACAATTTATACATCTACTGGGGATGGAACTGGAGCTCCTACACAGACTCCGATATTGAATTTAAAGGGAATTCTTACGACATAAGCTTAAAAGATGTTACAGCTCAAGACAGGCCTTCTCCTTTTGATTTAAAAACATATTTCCACCCACTTCAACTAACAAAGCCACAATACAATGTTAGGGTTGGGTATTTTATAAAAAACCGCTGGGATATTTCCTTTGGTATAGACCATATGAAATATGTAGTTGATCAAAATCAAATTGTACATGCGGATGGTTTTATTAGTGAAACGGGAACGTCATATGATGGCACTTACAATAAGACTCCTGTAATTATTGAACCCGGGTTTCTTGAACTAGAACACACAGACGGTTTGAATTATGTAAATTTTGAAATCAGAAAACACACCCAATTATTTGCTTTAAAAAACATAGAGCTTAATGGACAACTTGGAGCTGGGATTGGAGGATATATGCCTAAAACAGATGCTGCTTTTTTGAATTTTGAACGAAATGACGATTGGCACTGGGCTGGTTTTGGAACACACCTTGTGACTGGTTTAAATCTAACGCTGTTTCAAAAGTTTTTTATTCAGAGTGAACTAAAGGGAGGATATATAAATCTTCCAGACATAAAAACAACTGCTTCAAATAGTGATGGTGCAAAGCAAAAGTTTTTATTTTCCCAAATAAATATTTTATTTGGAGGGATAATAAAACTGAATCAAAAAGCAGGGAATACAAAAAAGCCAGAGGAACAAAGTTTTCTACTAGAAGAATAAACTCGTAACCTCTGACTTTATATTAGAATTTCAATTAAATGAATTGAAATGAGTATTTTTTAGCCTTTTAAAGTTTGAATTAATGCTAACGTATCTTTCACGTTTTTCGATAATTCATCATAAGACTTATTTGCTAAAATATCTTTAGAAATCAATTGGGATCCCATACCAACACAAGTTACACCTGCGTCAAACCAACCTCTAAGGTTAGATTCATCAGTAGAAACACCACCTGTTGGCATAATAGAAGTCCAAGGTTGTGGGCCTTTAATCGCCTTAACAAATCCAGGTCCATACGTACTTCCAGGGAAAAGCTTTACAACTTCACATCCCATTTCTTCTGCAGTAGCTATTTCAGTTAAAGAACCACATCCCGGAGACCAAAGAACTTTTCTTCGATTACATACAATTGCGATATCTTCTCTAAATACTGGAGTTACAATAAAATTAGCTCCTGACAGCATATATTGAGAAGCTGCTGCTGCATCCGTTACAGATCCAACTCCTAAAATCATTCCAGGGAGTTCTTCTATAGAATACTTAATTAATTGATTGAATATTTCGATTGCAAAATCACCCCGGCTTGTGAACTCCATTAAACGAGCGCCACCATCGTAACATGCCTTTAAAACAGACTTTGCTACTTTTATATCTTCGTGGTAAAATAAAGGAACCATACCAGATTCCTTCATTTGCTGTACTACTTCTAGTCTTGTATATTGTGCCATAATATATATTATCGAGCAACACGCCCAGAGGCATCTCCACCCATTAGTTTTTCAATTTCTGGTATAGTCACTAAGTTAGCGTCTCCCTTAATCGTGTGCTTTAAACAAGATGCTGCTACAGCATAGTCTAATGCTTTTTGGTCATCTTCTGGGTAATGAATTAATCCATAGATTAAAGCTCCCATGAAAGAGTCTCCACCACCTACACGGTCTACAATGTGTGTGATTTGATATTGAGCACTCTCATACATTTTTTCTCCATCGTATAAAACTCCTGCCCAAGTGTTGTGTGAAGCAGAAATTGAACCTCTTAGAGTTGTAATTACCTTCTTAGCTCTTGGGAATTTAGCTTGCATTTGCTGACAAACAGATAAGAAAGCTTCTGCTTTAACATCTTCTCCTTGTGTAGTAATATCTAATCCTTCTGGCTTAATTCCGAAATGCATCTCTGCATCTTCTTCATTTCCTAGAATAATATCACAGTAAGAAGTTAATTCAGTCATGATGCTTTCGCGATCACCATCGTAGTTCCAAAGTTTAGCTCTGTAGTTTAAGTCCGTAGAAATTGTAATTCCCATTGAACTAGCCACACGAACTGCTTCAAGACATGCATCTGCAGCACTTTGAGAAATTGCTGGAGTAATTCCAGTCCAGTGGAACCATTGTGCATCTTTAAAAACTTCACTCCAATCTACCATTCCTGGTTCTATTTCAGACATTGCAGAATTAGCGCGGTCGTATACTACTTTACTTCCTCGGCTTACAGCACCTGTTTCTAAGAAGTATATTCCTAATCGGTCACCACCTTCAACTATATGTTTTGTACCAACGTTGCGTTTTCTCATTTCCATAAGAGCACATTGGCCAATATCAGATTTAGGTAAACGAGTAACAAACTCAACTGGGACGTTATAATTAGCTAGTGAAACTGCTACATTAGACTCTCCTCCTCCATAAACAGCATCAAAGCTATTTGCTTGAGAGAATCTTAAAAAATTCTGTGGAGCTAATCGTAACATGATTTCCCCAAAAGTGACTACTTTTTTCATTTTTATTATTCAGTTTATATTTATTGTTTTCAAAAATACTTTAAGTCAGATCAATTGTAAACTTTGCGATAAGACAAAATGAAATTATTTAAAATAAAATGAAATCATTTTAAAAATAGGGCGTTAATTTGGTTTACCAAATTGGTTTACCAAAAGTACTAAAAAAAATGAATCCACTAACTGATTCTCTAAAAAATTGTTTATCAGTTATCTATTCATAAAAAACTGCGAAAGATTCATTGTAGATTCCTTCGCAGTTTTTGGTATAATTGTCGGTGTTTGCTTAGATTCCTAATGCTTGACCTCCTCCAATTTGTACAGTCTCTGCCGTTATAAATGCAGCATCTTTTCCTGCTAAAAACGATACAACAGAAGCTACCTCTTCTGGTTGACCTAAACGTCCTAACATGATGTTGTTCTTCCATGAAGCAAAAACCTCTGGCTTTGTAGACTTAATCTGTGCATGGAATGGAGTATCGATTGTTCCTGGTGAAACTGCGTTTACTCGGATTCCGTATTCTGCTAAGTCTTTCGCCAATGCTCGTGTAATTGCATGAACTCCTGCTTTTGAAGTCCCATAGATTCCTGCTCCTGGACCTCCTGCATTCCATCCTGCATTCGACGTGTAGTTGATGATCGTTGGAAGGTCTCCTTTCTTTAGGAAAGGTATTGATGCTCTTGATGCAAAAAATACTGAATCTAAGTTCAATGCCATTACAAAACGATAGAAGTCTGTTGTCATTTCTTCAAAACGTTGACGTCCACCTAGTCCACCTGCGTTGTTTACTAGTACATCTATCTTTCCGTACTTCTCTCCTATTGCAGTAATATTAGCGGTTACTTCTTCTTCTTTGGTTACATCAAAACCATAGTATTCTGCAGTAATACCGGCTGCGGTTAGCTCGGCTACACGCTCTGCTCCTGCTTCGTCTTCAATACCGTTTAATACTACTGTATATCCGTCTTGGCCTAATCGCTTGGCTACTTCAAATCCGATTCCTCCGGTTGCACCAGTTACTAAGGCTACTTTATTATTTGAATTACTCATTGTTTTACTTTCTTTTATTTATTATTATTTAATCTGTAATTGTTTTTCGAACAGGTTCTATTGTTTTTATCAATACGAATATGGATAAAACTCCTAAAATAACCGATACTGTAATTGCTATAAATGCTGGTGTATAAGATTCTGTTGTTATTCTTCCGATAAACCAATTCATTATCATTGGAGATACCGCCGCTATAGTTCCAGCTAAACCTGCTAGAGTTCCTACGGAGGGACCTCTAAATAAGTCGCTTGATATTGTTTGTACATTTCCTATTGCAAATTGGAAACCAAAAAGAACTAAACCTGCTAGGTAAATAAAGGTCATGAAATTGTTCTCCCCTACAAATTGAATGATAGAAACAAATCCTATAAACACTAATAATCCACCCGTGGCTATTGTTATTTTTCGAGATGAATCTACAGACTTTGATTTCATAAGAAATCCAGAGAACCATCCTCCAACAATACTACCTGCAGCCGCCATTAAATAGGAAATCCACATTGTCCCTGCAATTTGTTCAATACTAAGTTCAAAAGTCTTGTTTAAATAAATCGGCATCCAACCTGCAAAAAACCACCAAATTGGTTCTATAAAGAATCGGCACATTAAAACGCCCCATGATTGTTTGTAACTTAATATTTTACCTACTGATAAACTTTTTGCTTTTACATCGCTGGTTTGTTCATCTTTATCTATTCTATCGGCTAGAATTAAATCACGCTCTTCTTGAGTTACCCAGGGATGCTTTTCGGGGGTAGACTTATTTAAAAATAACCAAGGAATAACCCATAATAAACCAACTGCTCCTAAGATTATGTAAGTAGTCTTCCATCCGAAATTTGCATACAGAAAAACAATAACGAAGGGAGCAATTACATTACCTATGGATGCACCAGAATTAAATATTCCTTGAGCTATTGCTCGTTCTTTTACTGGAAACCATTCTCCATTGCTCTTTACAGCACCTGGCCAATTTCCTGCTTCTCCTAACCCCAATAAGGCGCGAACTACGGATAAAGAAATTAAACCTCTAGCAAATGCATGAAATGCTGATGCTAAAGACCAAACTACTATCGAAACAACAAATCCCAAACGAGTACCGATCTTATCATATAATTTTCCAGATAAAAATTTACCTGCAGCATAGGTTGCCATAAAAACATTTAACATTATGGCATAATCAGAATTATCCATTCCTAGATCCTTGCCCATTTCAGGCCATAATAATGCGAAAGCAGTTCTATCTATATAATTTATAACTGTAGCTATAAATATTAAGATGATAATCCACCATCGTAATCCTCTGATTTTCATATTTAATTTTTTTGGATGTACTATTAATTTAATAGTACAGAATTATTTGTGTACAAATAAAATACAATATACACTTTTGAGACTTACAAATACTTTTTCAATTTTCAATTTCCGTTCTTTTATAAATTATTTAACAAAATAATTAAAGAAATGAAAATTATCATAAATTATGATTTTAACAATAATCTATCCTAGTACAAATTAAATCTATGAATACAACTAGTTTATAAAAATTAAACCATTATTAAGTTCAACATCAGATATAATCTAAAGATGGAGAAGCTGTAATAATGGCTTAATCTTAAATATTAACGCAATATACTAGTATCCTGCATTTTGAGTGATTACACCACCAGTTGCAAGAATTTCAGATACTGGAATAGGAAATACGTGATAGTTACTATTCACTGATTGTCCCATTGCAGCGTCAACTGAGTTAGTTCTTACTAAATCAAACCATCTGTGACCTTCGAAAGCTAACTCTAGTCTTCTTTCGTTAGAAATAGCTTGACTAACCTCTGCTTGAGTAGATGCAGTTCCAACTAAAGAAGTTAAACCAGCTCTAGTTCTAATTGGGTCTAATAAAGCTAACACAGTAGATGCTGGAGATCCAGTTTGATTTAAAGCTTCAGCATATAATAAAATAACGTCAGCTAATCTTATTTCGATCCAGTCATGCTCTGTTCCTAAACCTCCATCTTTTGGAAATTTAACAGCTTTTAAACCGTCAGCGCTTAAAGTAACTGCTCTTCTTAAGTCAGTTCCTCCACCGTTAGCATCGCTAGCATCAAATGCAGCAACTAAACTTGGGTCTACAGGTAAATCAGATTTTGAATCATCTCCAACAAACCAGTTCCAGAAATCAGAACCAAAAGAATACTCATCTACGATAGAACCAGTAATACGAGTTGAGTAGATAATTTCAGAATTGCCAGACTCGTAAGCAGCTCCGAAGATTTCGTTGAAGTTAGATTTCAAGCTAATACCTGCACCAGCAGCACCATTTATAACAGTAGCAAGGTTTGAAGCAGCACTAGCGTAGTCTCCTTTTGCAGCGTAAGCTTTTCCTAATAATGCTTGTGCAGCATATTTAGAAGCTCTTCCGTCAACAATAGCAGTTCCTAAACCAGCAATAGCATCGTTTAAATCTGGAATGATTACATCGTTGTAAACCTCTTCAGCAGAAGATCTAGCTAAGATAGAAGTATCTGTTAAGCTCGGTGCAGCAGATAAATTAATTGTAACTGCTCCGAAAGACTTTACTAACTTAAAGTATGATAATGCTCTTAAGAATTTAGCTTCCGCTACTTGAGTAGCATCAGTAGAATTTTCAATTACATTATTAGCACTTAAAATTGACTTATACATTGCTGTATATAAAGGACCAAAAAACTGATCTTCCATTGTAGTCAAATTACTAGTAAAAGTATCAAACTCGGTATAAGGAGCTTCTTGCATACGTGCGTTATCAGCTCTAAAATCTGCCATAACTGCTAATGGAGTAACACTAGCTAATTGGTAGTAATAAGCTGCATTTAATACACCTTCAAAGTCCGTTAAAGAATCTGCGCTAGCTAAATTTGGAGGTGATTGATCCAAATCAGCTGAACATGCTGTCATTAAAAACAGCGATCCAAATAATATGTATATATATTTCATTTTTTTTTATTTAAAAGTTAACATTTAAACCTACAGTAAAACTTCTAACAACCGGACTTGCACCAACTTGTGCACCGTAGATTGTTGGATCATTACCTTTTACACCTTCTGGGTTGTATGAAGTATAATCATCTCCCATGATGTAAAGTAAATTAGTTGCAGCAAGATATGCTCTTACAGAACTTAATCCTAAGCTCTCTACTAAAGTAGAATCAACCGTATAACCTACAGTAAGGTTTCTTAACGCGATGTATGAAGCATCTTGAATCATAGCATCTGTTTGATTTCTATTTCTTTCAGTTAAAGGACTATCAGCTGGTAAACCAGATAATCTTCCTCCCCATTGAGATCCGTAATAAAGTGGGTCAATGTTGTAAACTTCTGCACCATGAGATCCTTGGAATTGGATCGAAGCATCAAATTGCTTGTAGCTTACGTTATGAGACATACCCCAGTAAAAGTCTGGTGTGTTTTGTCCAATTTTAACTAAGTCTCCACCGTCAGCAACAGTACGTGTTCTGTCGATTACACCGTCACCATTTTGGTCAACAACATAAGATTCTCCAGACTGGTTGTTTGGATGTCTAGTACCATCAGCTAAATAAGCCATTTCAACAGGACCAGTAGTTTCTAATCCCCACATTTCACCAATTCCACCACCTACGTAGTTTCTGAATACAGCTCCACGTCCACTTTGTCCGTAAATTTGCTGTGGTAATTCATCTAAACCACCTAAGTAAGTAATTTCAGTATCAACTGTAGATAAGTTTGCATTCATATTCCATGCAAAGTCATTAGAATCAACAAGTACTCCTGTTAATTCAAATTCTAAACCTGAACTTTGAACATCACCAACATTAAGAATAGAAGATGGGTTTCCAAGTACTTCTGACTGAGCTTGGTTAATTAATATGTTTTCAATATCAGATGTATAGTAATCAACACCTAAAGTGAAACGGTTATTTAAGATTCCAAGATCAAGACCGAAGTTAGTCTCAGTATTTGTTTGCCAAGTTAAGTCAGGGTTAGGCGAGTTTGAAGGTATTAAGTATCCAGTTCCATAAATCGTTGCCGAAGGAGAAAGTAAACTTAATGAATCATAAGAACCTAAGAAAGAAGTAGTCCCTAATGAACCTGTACTAAATCTAACTTTTAATTGACTTAAAGTCTCGTTACCTGCAAGGAAAGATTCATTGTGAATATTCCAACCTACAGAAACTGCAGGGAACGTTTCATATCTCTTGTTAGATCCAAAACGAGAATCACCATCACGTCTTAAAGAAACTGACGCTAAGAAACGATCATCGTACGCATAGTTTACACGACCGAAAACACTTTCTCTAACTCTTGTTTCATTTCTCTCTGTAACAGTAATGTCTTCAGGAGCAAATAAATTCCAGTTAAGGATAGCTTGGTCAGGAACATTAACCCCTCTTAAACTGTTTCCAGTTAATTTAGTTGTTTGGTATTCAATACCTGCTACTGCAGAGATATCATGGCTACCAATTACTTTAGCAAAGTTTAAAGTAGTTTCACTCAACAAAGTAGTTAATTTTAAATCATCCTGTCTCATGAACGTTTGAGAAGTTCTTGCTCTAGAATCATATCCAATTAATCTGTGAGAATACGATTGAGTATCTCTAATATCTCCTCCTAATACAGATTTAACGTTTAAGTCATCAGATATAGCATACTCTAAGTAACCACTAACATTAGCGAAATAAGATTTTTCCCAGCTTTCTACATTATCTAATTTAGCTGCAGGACCTGCATCTCCAGAACCACCAATACCATTGTTAGCTCTTCCGTAGTGCCAGTCTTGTGCTGCCATTCCCGGCTCTAAATCAAAAATACTGCTAGCTTCATAACCTGATCCTCTGTATCCATTATCAAATGGAGATAAACCTAAAGCTTGAGCTTGAGCATCTAACTGCTGAACAAATGCGATAGATTCAGCTGTATGATAAATAGGGTGAACACCATAAGCTCTTAAAAGATCTCTCATGTCATGCCCTAGAATATCTCTTTTAGAAGAGAATCCGTTCGCGTTAATTCCAGCTTTTAACTTGTCGTTTAATTTAGCATCAACGCTAGCACGGAAGTTAAGTCTTTCAAATCCTTGTGTAATTACAACACCTTCGATGTCTTGGTATCCAACAGAAGCAAAGTAATTTACATCATCAGTTCCACCACTCATACTAAAGTCATGGCTGTTAGACTGACCTGTTTGGAATAACCAATCTTCTGGGCTAATTGCACCAGGAGAATTTTCATAAGCATTTAATCTGTACTCTAAGAATGCAGCATCCTGAGTATTAACAGTGCTTGTCCAATTACCAGCAGCGATCTGAGCTCTTGAATGAGCAGCCCACTCTGGTCCAGACATAAGAATGTTTTCTCTGTATTTGCTTGAGAAGCTAGTGTAAGCATTATAGCTAAATGTAGCTTTTCCAGATTTACCTTTTTTAGTAGTAATCAAGATAACCCCGTTCGCACCACGAGAACCATAGATTGCAGCAGAAGCAGCATCTTTTAAGATCTCTATACTTTGAATATCATTTGGGTTAACGGACTGAATACCACCTGAAATTGGATATCCGTCTACAACTATTAAAGGATTAGAAGCACCTGAAATAGATGAAGCAGCTCTAATTTGAATTTTTGGAGCAGCACCAGGAGAACCATCTTGGTTCTGAATTAATACCCCAGATAATTTACCTGCAAGAGCATCATCAACACGAGCAGCTTGAACAGCAGCAACATCGCCACCACCAATTTTAGCAACTGCACCAGTTAATTGAGATCTTTTACGTGTACCATAACCTGTTACCACGATTTCATCTAATTCATTTTGATCTTCTTCTAATACAACACTAATAGTGTCTTGACCTGTGAATTGAATAATTTGTGTAGTGTAACCAACATAAGAAATTTCTAAGTTTTGGTCATTTTCTACAGAAATAGAAAAGTTACCGTCAAAGTCGGAAGTTGTTCCATTGCTTGTTCCTTGAACAATAATAGTTGCTCCCGGTATTGGTTCACCATTTGCATCTGCTACTGTTCCACTGGTTTGTGCTTGAGCAAATCCAAAGACTACGCTCAGTAGAACAAACAACAGTGATAAGTGTGATTTAATTTTCATAGATTGTTTAATTAATTTTGATATATATAGTAAATAATTATTTCATCTCTTTAAAAGAGATAATCGCACAAAAATGGATACAGAAAATATATTTTCGTGTATCACAATTTTGGCAGTGCCTTAATTATTTCACTTCTTATTAAGTGAAACAAGCAAAAAAGACAGGTACAACTCCGCTTTTTTTATATGTTTTTAATTTGGAAAACCAGATTGGTTTACCAAATTGGTTTTCCAAATGTAAACAAAAAAATGAATCATCCTAATGATGGAAGAAAAAAAAAGGATCCTAGTTCTTATGTAAAAACAAGTTAGATGAACATAAAATATCTCAAAAAGCTATTATATACAGGGGATTTCGTAATTTTTTCTTTGTTTATAACTGTTAAAAAAAAAATTAAAGTGAATTGAAATTTTTAATGAAATTGACAAAATGAGCCTACTGAACTTAACAATTTAGTATTATTTAGAGTCCGAAATTATTAAATAATCAATAAGCAGCTATTAAAGAGCAAAAAAAACTGCGAAAGATTCATTGTAGATTCTTTCGCAGTTTTTGGGATATAATTGTCGGTGTTTGCTGAGATACATAAAGTGATCTTCTTTTCCGACTTGTATTGTATCTATTCAATAGATGCTTAATCATCTTAAGCTAAAAATGATAGAATACTAAATTTCTTTTTTATAATGAGATGAATATTAATCTACATTATAACAATACTGATAAAGATCCTTGAAATGCTTTTTCATACCTTCTTTTGCTGCAAAAGGATCTTGATTTTTTATTGCATCTAATATTGTTTTATGTTCTTCAATTCCTTTAAAAGCAGTGTCTTTATCACAAACATGATGCTGTTCGAAATTGTTGATTATTTCAGGGGTAATTTTAAGCATAAACGTGTTTAGGGTAGCATTTCTGCTGGCACGTGCTATTGCTAAATGGAACAGTAAATCTTCTTGTACTGCATCTTCTCCACGAATTACTTTATCAGAATAATCTGCTAAAGCGTTTTCTATATGAATTAAATCATCGGCTGTTCTTCTTAGGGCTGCTAATTTAACAGCTTTTAACTCCAAAAATATTCGAGCTTCTACCAGCTCCTTAAAATGAGGTGAAGGCAATCCCAGGATATCATCTATCATTCCGTTCATGGCAGTAATACCAATGTCCGCAATAAAAGTTCCACTCTGTGGAATCGATTTTACAAGACCATAATATTCTAAAGTTTGAAGAGCATCTCGTAAGTTACCTCTAGAAACATTAAAACGTTCAGACAGCATACGCTCAGATGGGAGCTTATCGCCTGGCTCAAGATTTTTTTGATTAATTAAGTCTTTCAAAGCAGATATAATCTTCTTTTTTGTGCTTTGAATTTCACTTTCTATTATCATAATTATTACTTATAAACTTCTTGAATTTATTAATAAAATTCCTGTGAAGATAACTTTTTATTTATTTTCTCAAAACTTTAATTATGATTAACCTCTAATTCATAGTATTTAACACGAGCAAATGAACCTTCGTCCCGACTTTGGAAATAATTTCCTGCCTTGAAGTAGTTCTCGAATATTCCCCACTTTTGAATGTGCACACTGTTGTATACTATGGAATATAATTCATTAAAAATAATCTCCATTACACCATTTGAAACCAGTACCTCGAGTGTAAACTTATCATGACCAACGTCTACTGGAATCGTATATCCTTCGTCGTCTCCCCATGCGCTTTCATGAAGAAGCTCTTCATAAGTTGCGTTTAGGTTTTTGACAACTTTAGTTTTGATTCGAACACGACCATTATTCCAATAGATCTTCAATATTGGTGGTGCGTTATTATCATCCTCTCCGATTAAATCGCGCTGCTCATCGGTCAAACGACCGTGAATTTGCATGATTATAACTTTGTGTGGTTTACCATTTTCTGCTATAGAAACTTCTGGAACAGATAAGACTCCGCGCATATAACCACCTTGTGCAAAGGTCCAGTTTGTATGATCACTCCCGGCAACCATTTGCTCCCGCAACTCTGTTCTTGAATAAGAGGAGTTAGCAGTAGTGTTTGCTGGATATGCATAAAAAACTAAGGAACCGTCTGTACTATCATTATAAAAAAACGGCTTTAAAGTCTCGTTATTAGCGTAATCTAATATTTCAGGAGGTCTTACTGAAGTTGGATTTCCTATAGGTAGTGTAACTTTCCAATTACTTAAATCTATATTCGGTAATAGTGTTGGTGTAGTAGTAGAACTAGTGCTTTCGGCTGGCATTTCAGCCGAAGCACTGTCCTGACTATTTACTAATTCTCTCTCAGCTTGATCTAATTCGAGTTTACTAAAACCAATATCACTTTTTTTAGAACCTGAATAGGCGAATAAAAAGCTAAAAGACAAGATCAACAAGAAAATGCTTCTAAGAGAATATCTATTCATTTACCTAAATTGAAATTAATCTGCTGGATAAAGTTTAACGTTGTCAATATAAGAATCTACGGTAGAAACACCATACATCCAAATAGCTATTAATCCACTCTCTGGAGCTGTAAATCTCTCTTTAGCTAACGTAAAGTTCCCTTTACCAAGAATGGCTGTACTTGGCACTTCAACAATTGGGGTAGCGGCTAAAGCGTCTTGTCCTTCGCTATAATGTCCTGGTAAAATTGATACTACAACTCGGTCCGTATCTGCTCCGCCTGTTTTAACAGCATAGCTATACTCAATGAAATAATCACGACCAGGAGAAATTGTATGTGCCTGATATGCAAAACGAGAAGAACTTGTTAAAGGAATTGCTTTTGTACCGTTTGTCCATTTAGCTCCAGCAGTTTTACTTCCGTTGTCTGAACCGTCATAGTTAAGGTTTTCACCATCACTACTTCCATTATATGGATTCCTTGTTCCTCCTGTAAAGGATGCTATCTTCCAAGCATCATAGCTAGAATCAGCAAAATCTCCATTAATTACTTCTGGTGCAATAGCCGGTGGAATTGGTGGCTCTACTACCGTAATTTGTGCAGAATAGGTATCACTTAAAAGGTTCTTATCCGAAGCTTCTAACGCAACAGTATACGTCCCAACTGATGGGAAGGTAAAACTAGGCTCATTAGCAGTAGAAGATGATCCTCCAGGGAACGTCCATACATAATCTGTAGCACTCTTTGAAGTGTTAGAAAAGTTGTATGTTAAATAATCTTCTGTTCCCACAGCGCTAAAATTAGCACTTGGTGGAGTAAGATCTTCAATAGACCCTGCCTCTGGCAATTCAAATTTTTCACAGGAAACAGCTCCTAGCAAAAGAAAGTTAACTAAAAGAACGAACGGTAAGTTCATTGATTTTAGTGTATTGTTATTCAATATTTTCATAAGGTTGTTTTTTTAAATACGGGCTCGAATAAATCCAAGCCCATATTGTGTTTAACTATAGATTAATATCCAGGGTTTTGTGTTAAAGCTCCTAGACTCAAACCAATCTCTCTCTGAGGAATTGGTAATAAAATATCTGTACTTGTAAAACCATAACCATTTGCAGTTGAAAAAGCAGATAATACATCTTGTGCTACACCTAAACGCATCAGGTCAAATAAACGGTGGTTCTCGAATGCAAGTTCTACACGACGCTCATTTAACAAAAGATCTTTAGTAACAATGGTCACTGGTGTTGTTAAACCTGCGCGATCACGAACTGCTTGAAAAGAAGCTAAAGCCGCTGGATCAATAGTTTCGTTTGCACCTGCCATAATTGACTCTACATGTAATAATAAAACATCTGCTAAGCGCAATACGATCCAGTCGTTACCCGCTTTTGTCGGGTCAGCAACGTAAGGTGCGTCTAATTCTCCGTTAGGAAAATATTTAGCTACTTGATATTGATTTGGCTGACTTGCGTCTTGTCTGAATGAAACAGCTGAACGATTTCCTCCGAAATCTTCGAATGCAGCACGAACATCTGCCGTTACATAGTTTACTCCTGCAGTTCTACCAACAGCATTTAGCCATTCTGCAGAAAAGTTTTGACTATCTAAACCTCCTGGTGAATAACCGATTGCGAAAATAGTTTCTGAGTTTCCTTCGTCATAGAATACATCGCTAAAGTTAGACTCTAAAGAGTACCCTCCTGAAGTTACAACTGCTTCTAATAATGAACGAGCGTCAGCATAGTTTCCTAATGTTAAGTGAACTTTAGCTAGTAATGCTTGAGCTGCCGAGCGAGATGCACGCGTGCGGTAATCGTTATTTAAATTAGCTGCTGCAGTTGTTAAATCGCTTACGATTAATGCATAAACATCTGCAACTGATGCACGAGTATAGGCAACTTCAGTGTTTAATGGACTAATTGGTTCGGTAACTAAAGGAATAGCTCCGTATAAACGAACTAAGTTAAAGTTAGCATAAGCACGAACAAATTTAGCTTCTCCTTCGAATTGATCAGCTGATGATCCAGCTGCAGAAAGGTTTGCTAAAACCGTGTTAGCACGGAATATTACATTGTAAAAACTTCTGTAATAATCCTCAACTATACCATTTGTTGCTTGAACATCGTAGCTTTCGAATTGAGCTGCTTCACCTTCACTTGATTTTGTTCTTGTATTGTCAGAACGCATTTCTGTGATATAAAACTCAATTTGAGTAGCGTGATTATCGTTTCCAGATGAAGAATTAACTCCCTGTAAACCATCGTACATGTTAATAACAGCCGATTCTACTTGCTCTGCATTAGAGTAAAAGTTAGATCCGTTGATAGCCGACGTAAGTGCTGGCTCCAAGTAATCCTCCTCACAAGAAGAAACAAATGCTCCTAACAAAACCAGTGTTAAAATTTGTAATTGTTTCATAATATATTTTTTTCGTTTAGTTTGATTAAAATTCAATATTCAGTCCTAATGAAATAGTACTAAATACTGGCGATCCAGCTCTCTGATATCCATAAGTCGTTGGAGACGTCGTGTTGATCGATTCTGGGTTGAATCCTGTATAGCCTTCAGCTGTCTTGTAGAACAAGTTCTGTCCTGATGCATAGATTCGTGCAGAAGTAACATTTAATTCATCTAAAAATTCTTGTGGAATTCTATAACCAATGTTAATGTTTCTCAACGCTATATATGAAGCATCTTGTACAATATCGTTTGTAAAGATTTTTTGCTTAATAAGGTGTTGATCCGGCGTAGTCGCAGTATCAAAATCCTGAGAAGAGTTGAAGTGGTTGAAGATGTACTGGTCTCCCATATTTCTTACCATAGCTCCTTCACTTCCTTGGATCATAAAACTTAAATCAAAGTTTCCGAGTTTAAAATCATTAGCTATACTCCATACTAAATCTGCGTATGGATCTCCTAAAATTGTTTTATCATCGTCGTCAATTAATCCATCACCATTTAAATCTTTTACATAAACATCTTGTGCTTCTGCTCCGATTGGGTGATATGGGTTCTTGATGTATTCTAATGGAATATCACGATCTACTACCCATCCGTAAAAAGAAGAGATTGGGTTTCCAACTGAGTTAATCCATTCTGCAGCACGCTTTGCATCGATGTTTTGGATCTGACCGTCAGAGTCTCCAAAACTAACAAGCTCATTGTCGTTAGCAGAAAGTAATACCGTTGTATTCCAGCTAAAATTCTCAGAAGTAACATTCTTCGTGCGAATTTCAAATTCATAACCACTGTTTTTAACCTCACCAATATTGACTAAGGCACTGCTAAATCCAGTAGTAGAAGAAACTGGGTTGTCGATTAATAGTTTTTCACTATTTCTTTGGTAATATTCAACCGACCCTGTAATTCTGTTATTGAAGAAACCAAAGTCAAGACCTGGGTTAATTTCAGTTGAACTCTCCCACTGTAATTCTTGGTTTGCAATGTTTAGTGGATTGAATCCTGCTGCACTTCCTCCGTCTACTATTGCAGTAGATGATTCAAGTAAAGCTAAGTATGGGAAACTGTCTACTAAAACATTTCCTGTTCTAAAGAATGGATTTCCAGATACCCCGTAACTAAAACGGAATTTTAAGTTACTAACAACTTCGTTTCCAGCTAAGAAATCCTCTTTAGCGATATTCCAACCAAGAGAGGCTGCTGGGAAGTTACCGTATTTAGAATCTTGACCGAAAGAAGAGAAACCATCGCGACGCATACTTAAAGAGACTAAGTACTTATCGTTATACGCGTAGTTTACTCTCGATACATAAGAAATTAAACGTTGTGCATAATCATAAGAAGCTCCTTGAACTGTTGTTGGGTCTCCAGCACTAATCGTTCTTAATAAATCTGACTGGTAACCAGCTGCATTTAAGCTTTCGTATTCAGTATCCCACTTTTCAGCAGAGAAACCAAGGATAGCACTGATTTCATGTCCGTTAAATTCTCTATCGAAATTAAGGAAGTTATCCGTTACAAAGTGCATTCTGTTTTGTGTACTAGTTGAATAACTTGCTGCCGATGCACCATTTCTATTCGACTGAACACCTTGCCAGCGATCTTGTTTTGTATTTT
The DNA here is from genome assembly GCF_910589745.1 of Candidatus Arcticimaribacter forsetii. GTDB lineage: Bacteria > Bacteroidota > Bacteroidia > Flavobacteriales > Flavobacteriaceae > Arcticimaribacter > Arcticimaribacter forsetii. The sequence continues at coordinate 492,022 of NZ_OU342399.1, read as the reverse complement.
GGAAATCACCTGCGATTGTCGTTTTAAAGTTCAATCCTTTAGCAATTTTGTACTTCATGTACATACTACCATAAAGTTTGAATTTATAATCGTTACGATCACGTTCCAATACTTTTGCAGCAGGGTTGGTGTTCGATGTATTACTAATATCTTGACCACTAGTTACAGCAACATTGTTTGTCATATCCCAGTCATCAAACATACGCTGAATAGCGTAGTCTCCGATTTGTGCATTCGCATATTTTCCACCGTCTCTTACTCGGTTTACCTGACCAATCGTGCTTTCGTCTAAGTAAAGTGGTAACCATACGGTTTGACGTAAAATATCATGAGCAGAACCATCGAAACGTCTTCTGTTAGTATACGAAGGGCTTAAGCTTACTCCTACAGAAAATTCATCGTTAAGTTTCGTGTCAACTTTTAATTTAACGTTATACTTTTTAAAGTCGTCTGTTAAGAGTACCCCTTCGTCATGAACGAAGTTTAAAGCTGTACTGTATTTTGTTTTCTTGTTTCCACCACGAACAGCAAACGAGTGACTCTTGATGGTACCACCATCAAAAATAACATCTTGCCAGCTTCTATCTACACCGATATCTAGTTTACGTTGTGTTTGGTTCGATATAGAACCATTTGCAGCTAACTCTTCTGCAGCTTCGTCAGCCAAAGAAAAAGAGTAAGCATCACTTTGGTGCGCTTCTTTAAAACCTAAGTAAGAGTTGTATGTAAATTTAGTTTTACCTTCTTCTCCTTCTTTAGTTGTAATTAAGATAACCCCGTTTGCCCCTCTAGATCCATAGATTGCAGCAGAAGCAGCATCTTTTAAAATTTCGAAAGAAGCAACGTCATTCATATCTAAGTTACTTAAATAGTCGTTGTCTACTACAAGACCATCTACTACAATAGCAGGATCAGAACTTGCAGAAATAGAACCAGTACCACGAATACGGATGGTTGGAGCAGATCCTGCCTCACCTTCAGTTGCAGCAATATTTACCCCAGAAACTTGACCTACTAAAGCGTCATCCACACGGGATACTGCTATTTGGTCTAGTTTTTCGTTAGTAATCTTAGAAATAGCTCCTGTTAAGTGAGACTTCTTTTGAGTACCGTAACCTGTGATAACGATTTCATCTAATTCATTTAAATCCTCTACTAAGCTGATGTTCACATTGTCTTGACCTGTGAATAAAATAGTTTGAGTTGCGTAACCCAGATATGAGATTACAAGATTTTGATTTTCTTCAATGGATATTGTGTAATTACCATCGAAATCGGAGGTTGTTCCGTTGTTTGTGCCCTGAACAATTATAGTTGCTCCTGGAATTGGTTGCCCATTAGCATCTGTAACTGAACCACTGAGTTGTGTCTGTGCAAATCCAAAGGCTGCGCCAATAAGAACAAACAACAGTGTTAAGTGAGATTTAATTTTCATACGTTGTTAATAGTTAGTTTACATTGTTTTTATTAAAATAATATCGCTTCAAATGAAACGATCGCACAAAACAGTAGCAAAAAACAAATGATTAGAAGTTTTTAGGTTACCATCTAGGCGGTGTCTTTATTACTCCCATCTTTATATGAAGTAATCTAAAAAAAGGATAGGGTTAACTATCCTTTTCCATAATGTTTTGACAATTTGGAAAACCAAACTGGTTTACCAAATATATTAAAAAAATTAAGGTATCCTTATTTTTTTAATAATTATTCCATGAAATCCTCACGAATTGGACTAAAAACATCAATTAATTGCCCTGGAGAGGTACAAATTGCACCATGTAATGCATTTGTTGGGATATAAAAACTGTCTCCAGCTTTTAAAGTTTGAGTTTTACCGTCTATCGTTACATCAAAAGACCCAGACACCACATAAGTAACCTGAGAATGAGGATGTTGATGCATTGGTCCGATACTTCCTTTTTCGAAATCAACATGGACCAACATGATTTTATCATCATAACCCATTATTTTTCTTTTAACTCCTTCTCCAACAGTTTCCCATTCGATGTCATCTGTCATTAAAAACTCTTTGCTTGTTCCAAAACTTTTCATTGTTAATATTTTAGTTTATTTAATTAAAAAAGGACCTGTCCATTTAGTTAGGTTCCCGTTTACTGTTAGTGTATGTTCTTTATTGTTACTAGAATTTTGATTGGATAGGAAAACCTCAATTGGACTTCCAGTTGTAAGTTCTATTTTAACTACTGTATAATCATCAGTATCCATAACTTTAGAAATCCCCTTGATAGAAGAGGTTGAATTGAGTGCTATTTCGGTTACTGGACTATAGCTACCATGAACCTCAATTGCGTTTACAAATAAAGTGGAGTCTGTATTTTTTCTCCTCAATATAAAGGAAGAATCTGATCTTAGATTAAACTCCGGGTCATTTGCTCCTAATTGGGTGAACAAGAATTCATCCGCTACTGTGTTTAACATTGTTAATGTTCTAAAAGCAGATCCAGTAAACCAACTCAACTGATTTACTTCTGCTCCGTTTTTCCCTTTGGACTGCAACCACAAATGCTGATAACCATGAGCCGATCCTAGGGGAGCAAGGGTTGATTGAGCCTCAAGTGGAAAGCTGGAAGAAATTATTTGTCCAAAATAATGATGTGGTAAATCATATTGATTTTTATTTTCTGAATGTACCTTAAATACATCTAAAACTAGAGGGTTGTCAAAACGATCATCTTCTATCATAACCAAAGTTCTGTGCATTTTAACCCCTGGGTAGGCATTATTTTCTTTTGCACTAATTATTTGACTTCCTTCAGACGAGAGTGAACTGAAATATTTGTCTGAATGAAACTTACTTCCAATCGCATATTTACCGTTAAAATGAGAAGTTTCATTCACCACTAAAGTATTATGAGCTATAGTTTGCTTTGCCCAACTCGTGTTTTCCTTTAAATAACCTCCTCCATTTTTCTGGTCAATATTAACAAACCGTGCAAGACCATAATCTTGTAAAACCTCTTCTCCTTTATTATATAACAAATATGAAAGCTTATCGTAGTGACCATGGCTATTCCCGTGAGCTGTATACTTTGCAACTAAATTTAGTTTGTTTTCTTGTGAGCCTGATCTAAGAATTGTAATTCCTCCTTGCTCCCCATTTGGGCCATCAGTAAGCTCCATGGATTGTTTTGTAAAAGGCTCTGATTTACCGTCTGCTATTGCTTTAGCAACAGAAAATCCTGCATCATCTAATGTTAGTTTCCCTTGTTTTCTAGCGATGGAAAGTAATCCTGGATTTTGATCGCCATAATGATAGGCAATATCAACTGCAGAAACTAGCTCCCTAGAAAAATAAGACATCCCTTTCTGAGCATCGTTAAGGGGGTAAAACTCACCGTCAGAATCTGTTAAGTTTAATAACGTATTAACTGCTTTCAGGAGCACGCCATTTTTATACTCAAATATTTTTTCTTCGGGGCGAACATTATTCAATCCAACTGCAAATAATAAATAAGGATACATCGCGTAACGTTGATAATAAGGTGCCTCTGTATAGTATCCTTCGGGAGAAAAAGGTGCTTCTATATTTGCTAAAAAGCCGGCTTTTCCTTCTTTATCTTTTATAAATCCTCCATCGTTGTCTTTTGCGTTTTCAGAGATTCCGTCTTGTTTTAGTCCATACAACGCACGTTGAATTAACTCTTCGTCATCCATTACCAATCCCATCATACCAACGGCGGCATTCCCCCAGGTACTATGGTTGTGGATGCGGTTAAAGTATTGAGGGTTTTCAACTGAAATATAATCGGCAAATGGACGAAATAATTCGTTTTCTAAATGCTTTCTTTCTTTTCTAGATAAAGAATTATAAATACAATCATATGCTTGACTTACATAAACTAACCAGTTTGCATCATTTAAGCATTGCCAAAATAATTTACCTCTAGCATATGATCTTGGCTGAGGATGAATGGGTAAAGATTTGTATATACGGGCATATTCCATTAAAACATCTTTCACATAATCAGCATAAGCATCATCTTCTAAAATTTGATATAAAACACCAGCTTTTTGAAGGATTAGAAAGTTTTTTTTGTGACGAACGTGGGTATATCCACCGGCCATATCCTTTGGTGTAGGAACATCAATCCCTGTTTTCATTTCGGCATCAACTTCGGCTTTAACCTCAGCTAAATAGGCGTCAAAAAAAGGAACTTTTCCTAAGTTTTCTCTAATTTGCTCAACACCCGATTGTGTTAATATTAAATTAGGGTGATCCTGAGCCACTGCAGCTAAAGAAATAAAGAAAATTAAAACAGTAGTTTTAAGGGATAAAAATCGATTCATAATATTGGATTACCAAATTGGTTTACCAAAGTAATGAATTTTATTCTTTTTTTCGATTAGACTGTTAAAAAACTATATTCTACTTTTTTAAACTATGAACCTTGATTTACTTATAGTATAAGAAAGTGTGTGGTTTTATGACTTGAATTGTTTTATATCAAAAAAACCCAATCACTTAATTATTAAGTAAATGGGTTTTAATTTTGTACCTCGAGTGGGAATCGAACCCACACTCCCGAGAGAATTGGATTTTGAATCCAACGCGTCTACCAATTCCGCCATCGAGGCTAATGGGAGACAAAAGTAGAAAATTATTTTTGTCTACCTAAAATAATCGCATTAAAGAGCGTTATACCTAAAATAATTTTTAAATTTGCATTCCCTAAATTAATGTCGAACAATAAATTAGGCCAAATGAAAACAGAAGCAAAAATTTTCAGTTGTACTCAGAGCGAAGTTCTAGCAAAAGAAATCGCCAAGAAATTCGGTATCCCTATGGGGAAAGTGGCCTTTTCTCATTATAGCGACGGAGAGTTTCAACCTTCATTCGAAGAGTCTGTTCGTGGATCTAGAGTTTTCTTGATAGGATCTACGCATCCTAGTTCAGAGAATCTTATGGAATTACTCCTTATGATTGATGCAGCTAAAAGAGCTTCTGCAAGACATATTACTGCCGTTATGCCCTATTTTGGATGGGCAAGACAAGACAGAAAGGATAAACCTAGAGTTCCGATTGGAGCAAAACTCATAGCGAACCTTCTTGAAGCTGCTGGAGCTACTCGAATAATTACTATGGATTTACATGCAGATCAGATCCAAGGGTTTTTTGAAAAACCAGTAGATCATTTATTTGCTTCAACAATATTCGTACCCTATGTTAAGTCTCTTAATCTAGAAAACTTAACCATTGCGTCTCCAGATATGGGTGGCTCTAAAAGAGCTTATGCCTATTCTAAATTCCTTCAAAGCGATGTTGTAATTTGTTACAAGCAGCGCGAAAAAGCAAATGTTATTGCACACATGGAATTAATTGGGGATGTAAAAGGTAAAAATGTAATCCTAGTCGATGATATGGTCGACACCGCAGGGACTTTAACTAAAGCTGCAGAAGTTATGCTTGAGCGAGGAGCCATTTCGGTTCGTGCAATTTGTACACATGCACTTCTTTCTGGTAATGCTTATGAACGTATCGAGAATTCTTTATTAGAAGAACTTATTGTAACCGATTCTATTCCTGCCAAAAAACAAAGCCCCAAAATAAAAGTTTTGAGTTCTGCAGACCTTTTTGCAAGTACTATGCGTGAGGTTCATGAAAACAAATCAATTAGTTCTAAATTTATAGTTTAATTCAATAAATAAATACCAATGAAATCAATTACAATTAACGGATCAAAAAGAGAAAGCGTAGGCAAGAAAGCGACAAAAGCCTTACGTAATGCTGGTATGGTTCCCTGCGTTTTATACGGTGAAAAAAATCCCGTACACTTTGCAGCGAAAGAACTAGATTTCAGCAAACTCGTTTACACTCCAAACGCACACACAGTAGTAATTAAACTTGATGACAATTCATCAATTAATGCAATTCTACAAGACATTCAATTTCACCCAGTAACAGATCGAATTCTACACATTGACTTTTATGAAGCTAGTGCAGATAAAGAAATCTCTATGAACATTCCTGTAGAAATACAAGGTGCTGCTCCTGGAGTACTTATTAGCGGTGGAAGATTAGTACTAAACAAGCGTAAACTTCGTGTTAAAGCTATTCCAAGTAACCTTCCAGATACAATCGTAGCAGATATTTCTGAACTACAATTAGGTCAAAAACTATACACAGCAGACATTAAATCTGATAATTATAGTTTTGTTCACCCAGACAACACTGTAATCTGTCAAGTAAGAACTTCTAGAGCAGCAATTAAAGATGTGGCTGTTGAGGATGCTGTAGAAGATAGTGGCGAAGAAGCTACTGAAGCAGCTGAATAAGCAACTACTACTATCTTTATAAAAGCATCTGTTGGTTTGCAACAGATGCTTTTTTTATATTTATACTTTACTAATTAAATGAATTGTATAAAAAAACTTTTTCCAAGAAGTAAAAAACCAAAAGAAGACCCTTTGAAAAAATTTTTAATTGTAGGATTAGGAAACATTGGAGCAGCTTACTACAACACCCGTCATAACATCGGATTTAAAGTGTTAAATAGCTTTGCAGAAGAACGTGAGTTGATTTTTGAAGATGCACGTTATGGCGCCATTTGTAAAACTCGATTTAAAGGGAAATCAATGCTTTTACTAAAACCCTCTACCTTGATGAACCTCAGCGGAAAGGCAGTTCGATATTGGGCAATTAAAGAAAATATTCCTTTAGAAAACATCCTCATAATAACAGATGATCTTAACTTACCTTTTGGAACAATTCGATTGAAACCAAAAGGAAGTGACGGTGGTCACAATGGGTTAAAAGACATCCAGGCTCAACTAAACACTCCTAATTACCCCAGAATTCGTTTTGGAATTCAAAGTGATCAGAAAGGATACAATACAGTAGACTTTGTACTAGGCAAGTGGACTAACCATGAACTGGACCAAATGAAATTAAGAATTGAAAAAACCAAAGCACAAATTTTAGCTTTTGTAACTCAAGGAATTCAAGCCGCAATGAACCAATATAACGGGACTTAAAAGGTGGTGAAGTTAAAAATGGATGACTCAGATTGATTTCCTGCTTCATCTACAGTAATTATTTTCCAATAATAGGTCTGCCCCGAAGATAAAGATGCTGAATAACTAGTGGCTGATAAATTATCTTGCACTAAATTTAATTGAGTTTCTGAAGATCCTATATAAACTCTGTAATAGTCGATGTCACCATCTAAATCTGATCCGTTCCATTGCAACGAATATTGACTTGAAGATAAAGAAATAGTTTCCCCGTTAAGTGGACTAACCAATTGAGCTGAAAATGGCAAATAACTTTCTTGCTGTAATGCCTCTAAATAAAAACTCCACACTTCACTTTTTGTTCGTACGGGGCTCGCTAAAGATTCCGAAATAACCCACCAACTATAAGGAGCTCCTCGATCTATTGTTATGATTGCACTTGTTAAATCAATTGAGCGACTTTGTTCTTCGCCTGTAATCGAATTCCGAACATGTATTTCGTAGGAATCTGTGTTTAAAGACTCTAACCACTCAAAACTAATCACACCTTGACTCGTTGTTGAAAACAGGGGTAAACAACTGTTATTTTTTTCAGGTGAAATCAATAGGACTGGATCTGGTTCTGGTATAGATGGTTTTGAACACGACCAATAACACAAAGCTAATAAACCAAGAACTATTGTTTTTAGAGTATTTTTCATTGCTTTATAAATTTTATAGTTTCCCGCTTTTGTTCACTGATTACAGTTAAAAAATAATTACCACTAACTAGAGTACTGATATCAATAGGATGTTTTCTATTATTAGACTCTAGTCTAATTGATTTATCCTTTACAACATTACCTTGAACGTCATAAATAATATATTGAATGTTTTTTGAAGTTCCTCCAATTAAAAGATAAGCTACATCTTTGACAGGATTTGGAAATAGTACTGAATTTGGAGCGATATAAATTTCTTTTTGGTAAGAGCCTTGACAACTTAAATCTGTTGAAACCTCAACTTTATTGAAACCAGACTTCAGCGATAAATTCAATTGAGAAACATTACTAACCCTTTTGATTTCATTGTTTAAAACAACAGTATATTCCTCAGAACCGTTTAAAGATAATGATAAGATTTTATCACTTTCATTCACTAAAGAAGTAACCAATAAAGGTTCGGGCTGTTCTACAGAAGCAGTGTAACAACGTTCGAAACTAGAATCGCCAACCACACCAAAACAAATTAAATAATCACCACTTTCTAGATTGGGTATATTTAAGGTATAGGAAGAAAAACTATAGCTATTATCAAAACCATTAGGCCCAGTAACTTGAACTGTGTAATCTGCAGAGGCTATTGCACTAATTTGAATTCCTCCATTGTTTCTTGAAATACAGGTTTCGTCTGTTTTTGAGATCGTAAAATTATTAAACGTATCGACATCACATAAATCTCCTTGACCGTCTGAATCTGAATCAAGCTGATTTTGGTTTGTTATTAAAGGGCAATTATCTGATTCATTTGGAATTAAATCAGAATCGTCGTTTTCTAAAATAATTCCATTTACACAAAAAATCAAATTCATTAAAACAATTTGTCCTGTGTCAGAAGGTCCAATATCTTCTATTTTTAACCTCCATTTTCCTAAAGAAGATTGTCCAACAAAAACACTTAAATCTTCTTCCGGCTTAAAAGTACCCGTAAAAGGAGCTGTGCCTTCTTCGGTTAAATTAGAAGATTCTTGATCAAATATAGTATTCACAAAATTAGAACTTGATCCTCCTATGTTTCTTGCTAAAACAACTTCCGTACCGTCTGGAGAAATTAAAGTCAATATCATATCGGACAACCAGGTGTGCTGTATACTCAGCTCTACATTCAAATCAGAAATAACATGATCATTAGCCATGTAAACATCCACATAGGTTACACCAGATTGATTTGCAACTGCATCTGCTAATTGAATTGGCAATTGAGTTGGGCTTATGTTATCACAAAAAACTATATCTGTTTGAAAATTTTGAGTCTCTGAAAAAGAACTTTCTCCACAAAAGTTAAATCCTTTAATTCGCCAATAGTAAACTGTTTCTCCTTCTAAATTTTCCTGAGGAATATAGGTGTTTGTAACAATAGTAGTCGATACCACAGTTGAACTAAAATCAGATACCGTTGAAATCTGTATTAGATATTGATCTACATTTTCATCTAATTCCCAACTGAAATTTGGCTTTAAAGACTGTAATCCATCTTGGATTGATGGTGAAAGTTGAGCCGGTCTACTTAAAACACTTTGCTTATTTTCCAGAATGAAATCTTGAAGCGAGACATTATCTCCAGAAGTAGCAACTAAGGTAATTGAATAGGTTCCCGGATCGAGTACTGATAAATTTGATAAACTAACTATACCTTCTCCTTGATTTAAAGAACTTGCTTCTGGAGAAATTGAGTAATCAACTCCCTCAGGAACATTCATTAAACTATAACTAACCGGAGATGTGTAATTTTGATAATAATTTAAATTAAAGTTGAAAGGCACATCTGTTGGATCGCACAATACTTTAGAAACTACTTGAAAAGGAGTCGCATATGGTCGCTCTTCAATTCTAAAACTCTGGCGATTAACTGCAAAATAAATCCCGTTGTCTGGTACAATTTTTATCCTGGTGTTTGTTGAACTTATACTTTCAGGAACTATAAAATCGTACTGACCATCATTTAAGGTATTTGAAACTAAAACTGTAGAAAAATTTAAACCTCCATCTAAGGATAGGTATATTGAAACTGTCTGTGTGTTAATTGGGGCTATATCGGTGTTATTTACATTCCATTTTATAGATTCATTTGCCCCAGTTTTCCATACAATTGTGTTTGTAGCTTGAGATATAATTTCAAATGGGCCTGCATTTTCAACTACAGATATTGTTTTAAAATCTTGATCTGTTTGGCCAATACTGACAGAATTTGTTTCTGTTCGATCTCGAACAGTTATTCCCCATCTCAACTGTCGGCTTACAAGTGAAACCGTTTGCCAATCATCTGATGTTTGAGGGTCAACTTGAGTTAACTTTCCTGCTAAGACTCTTGACATTGATGGAACTGTTCTTATGGGACTTGTTGTTGGCAAAAAAGAACGGTTGTTCGAACCCGCCTCGCTTGTTGGTCCAAAATTAGAGCGAAGTACCAAACCACTGTTTAGTTGTTCCCAACAGTAGGTTAATGAATCGCTATCTGGATCGGAAGCTCGAGCTTCTAAGCTGTAAGCTGTTCCTTTTGGAATACTTATGTCGCTCCCAGCATTTACAGTTGGAGCTTGATTTGGGAGACTTATTGTGGTCTGACAACTAAATCGGTCCAAATAATCCTTAATGTTCTTTATGCTATTGTAATGAAAATAGGGATCTGAGTGGTTCTGTAAATCATCGGAGCCGGTTATACCTGCATAAGACATAATTGTTGATCCACTTCCGGGTTCACTATTTACTCCTGCACTTTCTAACTGATGAGAAAAAGTATGATAGGCTCCAAATTGATGCCCGATTTCATGGGCAACAAAGTCAATATCAAAATAATCGTTCAAAAACTCACCTACTCCTGAAGTGTCTACAAATGGATGGGAACTAAAGGCAGAACCTTTATTTCTATTAGAACAGACGTTTCCTACGCTTCCTGCAGAACCATTAGCTTCTCCGTAATCAAACAGATGACCAACGTCATAATTAGCTTCCCCGTAAATATCAGTCAGTACTTCTTGAATTTCTTCATTAAAATCTTCACCATAGGGATCTGTTTCTGGATCATCATACAACAAATTAGGGCCGGAAACTAATTCGAGCCTAATTCCTAAATCAACTTCAAAAACTTCATTAATTCGGTTTATTGTACTCACAACCTGAACATAGGCATCTTCTTTATTTGAGCCATTAGAATTATCATCATCACCAAAAAACTGAGTAAACTCACCGGTTGCAGATATGGCTATTCTATACACTCTAAAAGTTTGATTTATTTTAGCTTGAGGAGAAACTACATTTAATTTATTTGATTCTGTCACTTCATTTTTGAATGAAGAGTCTGGAGGAATGAGACAATTTAATCGCTCAAAATCATCATAAAGTTTTCCTCCTCTTTTGTAAAATATATATTCTTTAGCAATGCTGTTTCTTTTAGGTTGAATAAAAAATCTTCCTGCAGGAGTAGAAATCATTGCGTTAATTCCTTTTGGTGAAGAACTCCATCGAACATGAACATTAGCTCGGGTTAAACTTGTACCAACATAAGTCTTAATATTTGGAAATTTTTTAGCCAAATCAGCAGACAATACACTTACTTCTTCCAGGGAAAATTTTTCGTTTGTTCCTGTTTCGTTTGGAAACGAAATGGTGTTGGGTGCTTTTATACTACCCCCAGAGTTTTTGGAAAAAGTAGTAATCTTTTGTAATCCTACTTCATCCAAATGAATCGTTTGGATACTATTTTCAAAAGCAACAACTGTACCTATTGTTTTGTCTTTAAAACTCCACAAGTCTTGAGCTTGACTCTGCGAAAAATATAAAAATAAAAGAATTAAAAAAAAATAGTTGTATTTCACAGAAGCAAATTATAAATAACAAATAGTAATCATACTATAATTATGACCATTTTTAAAGTCTAAAATCATAGTTTTGTGTAATGAATCTAAATATATGAGATTTTAGTGAAAATTGTATCAAAAATTGAAAATTATAAAGAGGACAAAGCTTGTCATTTAACCATCGGGACATTTGATGGTGTTCATATAGGGCATCAAAAAATAATTCAAAATTTAGTTAAAAAAGCTAAAAGCAAGGGAGACTTAGCAGTTGTTCTTACTTTTTTTCCACATCCAAGAATGGTTCTTCAAAAAGATAGTGGGATTAAATTAATCGATTCTCTCGAGGATAAACAAAAAATTCTTGCCTCATTGGGAGTAGATGTGCTCGTAGTTCATCCTTTTTCAAAAGAATTTTCGAGACTAACAGCAACAGAATTCACTAGAGACATATTAGTAAACACCTTTAATATTTCCAAAGTAATTATTGGTTACGACCATAGATTTGGAAGAAATAGAGATGCTTCAATTGTAGATTTACATGAATTTGGAAGATTATATGGATTTGAGGTAGAAGAAATTCCTGCTCAAGAAATTGCTTCTGTGAACGTAAGTTCTACAAAAATCAGAAAAGCACTTGAAGCTGGTGACATCCAAAAAGTCAATCGCTACCTTAGCCGTCCTTACCTACTTTCAGGAACAGTTGAATCAGGTGCTGGAATAGGAAGAACAATAGAATTTCCAACAGCAAACATTAAAATAAAAGAGGATTATAAACTTTGCCCTCCAAACGGTGTTTATCGAATTCAATCTGAGATAAAAGGCTCTACTGTTTTGGGAATGATGAATATTGGAGTTCGACCAACGGTTGGTGGAAATATTAAAAAAATTGAAGTTCACTTTTTTTCTTATGATGAAGATCTTTACAATGAAAATATAACCATTCAAATATTGGATAAAATTAGAGATGAAATCAAATTCGATTCATTAGAAAACCTTCAAAATCAACTTAAAAAAGATAAAATAAATTGCATTCGGTTATTTGATTCCGAAAGGCAACACACTAACCATAAAACAATATCTTTGTAACACCTTATTATTGGACTTATGCTACAATTAAAATACTTAAGAGAAAATAAAAACGAAGCTTTAAAAGCTCTTGAAAAAAGAAATTTTAAAGATTCTAATCTTATTGACCAATTACTTGAACTAGATGAAAAGAGAAGAAAGACCCAAGCAGATTTGGATCAGCAGCTTGCAGAAGCAAATTCTCTAGCTAAAGAAATTGGACAACTTTTTAAAAGCGGAGCGGCAGATAAAGCTCAAGTTTTAAAAGAACGATCTGCTGCCTTAAAAGTAAGTTCTAAAGAGCTTCAAGATAATTTACAAGAAGCCGAAAATCAATTACGTTCGCTAAGACTACAAATACCAAACATCCCTAAAGAGATTGTTCCAAGCGGAACTTCTGAGGAAGATAATATTGAAACAGAACGAGCTGGAGAAATCCCAAGTCTATCAGAAGATGCTCTTCCTCACTGGGAATTAGCAAAAAAATATGACCTAATTGATTTTGAATTAGGAAGTAAAATTACTGGTGCTGGTTTTCCTGTATACAAAGGAAAAGGAGCTCGTCTTCAACGTGCATTAATAAATTACTTTTTAGATAAAAACACAGAAGCAGGATATCAAGAAACTCAAGTTCCCCATTTAGTTAATGAACTTTCAGGATACGGAACGGGTCAGCTCCCAGATAAAGAGGGTCAAATGTATCATGTAACTGGAGATGATTTGTACCTTATACCAACAGCAGAAGTTCCCCTTACTAATATATTTAGAGATGAAATTTTAGAAGAAAAACAACTTCCTATTTGTTTAACTGGCTATACCCCTTGTTTTAGAAGAGAAGCTGGAAGTTATGGTTCTCATGTTCGTGGGTTAAACAGACTCCATCAATTTGACAAAGTCGAAATAGTACGATTAGAAACACCTGAGCGCTCTGAAGCAGCTTTAGATGAAATGGTTGACCATGTTAGAAAAATATTAATTGAACTTGAAATTCCATACAGAATACTTCGTTTATGCGGAGGAGACCTTGGATTTACCTCTGCCCTAACCTATGATTTCGAGTTATTCTCAACAGCACAAGACAAATGGCTAGAAATTAGCTCTGTTTCAACTTTTGAAGGATTTCAATCTGAACGTCTTCGTTTACGATACAAAGCTAAAGATGGAAGTAAAAAACTAGTTCATACGTTAAACGGAAGTTCTTTAGCCTTACCAAGAGTGTTGGCTGGAATTCTAGAAAATTGCCAAACGCCTGAAGGGATTAAAATTCCTAAAGCACTTGTCCCTTACACTGGATTTGATATGATCTCCTAAAAACAAACTATGTTTATATTTAACGTTACCACCCACGTAGAACACTCAGCAGAAACGCAATGGCTTGAATGGATGAATAATGTACATCTGCCGGATATGATTAAAACGGGCAAATTTAACAAAGCGATATTATTTAAAGTCATTACAGATCAGAATGAAGATCAAGGAGGAACAAGCTATGCCGCACAATATCATTGCAATGATAAAAGTAAATATGAAGCCTATTTAAAAGAGGACGCTCCTCTTTTAAGAAAAGAGGCACTTGAAAAATTTGGCACAAGTATTTTATCTTTTAGAACAGAATTAGAACAAATAATTGCGCTCTAATGAAAGCTGTAAAAGCCAAAAAAAAATTAGGGCAACACTTTCTCAAAGACCTTACTATTGCATCTAGAATTGCGGAAACTTTAAAATTTGATACCTACAAAAAAGTATTAGAAATTGGTCCAGGAATGGGTGTTCTAACCCAATATCTTCCTTTTAAAAAGGGCAATGTAAATCTAATTGAAATAGACACGGACTCCATTGAATATCTCAGAAATAAATATCCGTTAAATCATCAAAATATAATTGAAGGTGATTTTTTAAAATATGATATTAACTCACTTTTTAACAACGAACCCTTTGCTATAATAGGAAACTTCCCATACAACATATCAACTCAAATTGTTTTTAAAACTTTAGAGCATCGAGATCAAATTCCTTTTTTCTCCGGAATGTTTCAAAAAGAAGTAGCTGAACGAATTTGCGAACCCCCCGGTACAAAAAAATATGGAATCCTTTCTGTACTTGCTCAGCTATTCTATACAGCAACATACGAGTTTACAGTTCCGCCAAATGTATTTAATCCTCCCCCAAAAGTAGACTCAGGAGTTCTTACTCTAAAAAGAAAAGAAAACTATACGCTTTCCTGTAATGAAAAACTTCTTTTTAAAATTGTAAAAATGAGCTTCCAACAAAGAAGAAAAACAATTCGTAACAGTTTAAAAACATTACAACTGCCAGAAAATATTACAGAAGATAGTATCTTTGACTTAAGACCGGAAAAACTTTCGGGAGATGATTTCATAGCATTGACTCAAAAAATTGAAGATGGCACAATTCCTAATTGATAACGAAACTATAAAGCTCGTCCAATCGCTTATAGAAAAGAAAGCCGACAAGAGGCTGATTTCTAAACTAGGAGATGTACACTATGCCGATATTGCAGAAGTAATTGAAAATCTTTCTGTGGAAGAAGCGGTTTATTTAATTAAACTGTTAGATAGCGAAAAAACAGCTGAGGCACTTGCCGAAGTTGATGAAGATTTTAGAGAAAAAATATTACCTCAATTTTCGGCAAAAGAAATTGCAGAAGAAATTGAAGAACTCGATACAGATGATGCTGCAGATATAATTGCGGAGCTACCTGAAGAAAGGCAAGAAAAAGTAATGTCTGAGATTTCCGATAGTGAACATCTAAAAGACATTCGCGAACTCCTAACGTATGAAGAAAATACAGCTGGAGCACTTATGGCCAAAGAACTGGTTAAAGTTAATGAAAACCTTAGTGTTCTAAAATGCCTCAATGAAATGCGTGCTCAAGCTGAAGAGGTCACAAGGGTTCACTCAATTTATGTAGTTAACGGTAAAAATAAATTAATCGGTAGATTGTCTTTAAAAGACCTTTTAACTGCAAACTCCAAAGCCATAGTCAAAGATATTTACATCCCAAAAGTTGATTTTGTAAATGTATACGAAGACGTAGAGGAAGTTGCTAAAATAATGTCTAAATACGATTTAGAAGCAATTCCTGTTGTGAACGATAAAAAAGAACTTTTAGGAAGAATTACAATTGATGATATTGTCGATGTCATTAAAGAAGAAGCAGATAAAGATTATCAACTAGCATCCGGTATTTCAAATGATGTAGAGGCTGATGATTCAATTTTAGAGCTTTCTCGCGCTCGACTTCCTTGGCTTTTTTTAGGGTTACTTGGTGGTCTGGGCAGTGTGTTTATACTTCGAGATTTTGAAACAATAATGATGAAACCTCACCTAAGAAGTTTGTTTTTTTACACTCCTTTAATTGCTGCAATGGCAGGAAACGTAGGGGTACAATCTTCTGCTATTATAGTTCAGGGTATTGCAAATGACGCTGTAAAAGGTTCCCTTCTAAACAGACTCTTAAAAGAAGTTGGTTTAAGTCTCATCAATGGATTTTTCTTAGCAGTATTATTAATTGGTTTTGGTTGGATTATAAATCAAGATCTTATACTCAGCCTAACCGTTGCAGGATCTATGATGGGTGTTATTATTGTAGCTGCACTTATAGGAACTTTTGTGCCCATAATTTTAAATAAAAGAGGAATTGACCCTGCCATTGCAACGGGTCCTTTTATTACAACTGCTAATGATATTTTTGGGATATACCTATTCTTCTATATTGCACAAACCTTTTTGAATTTCTAAATATTTTAAAATGAAAGTGCTTCATGTAGATGAAAATCACCCAAAGTTACTTGAAATGCTATCTAAAGCAGGTTTTGAAAACACAATTGCCTATAAAGTTTCAAAAAAGGTAATTCTAGAAACTATAAACCTATATGACGGTTTAATCATTAGAAGTCGTTTTCCAATTGACAAGGATTTTCTTGACCATGCTGTTAATCTAAAATTTATTGGTCGTGTTGGTGCTGGAGTTGAAAATATAAATCAAGAAGCTGCAAAAGAAAAAGGTATAAAGCTCTTTTCTGCGCCTCTTGGGAACAGCAATGCAGTTGGAGAGCATGCCCTTGGGATGTTACTGTCTTTATTCAACAAATTAAACCAAGGAGATAAAAGTATTAGAGAAGGAAACTGGTTGAGAGAAGAACACAGAGGGCTTGAACTTGAAGGGAAAACTGTAGGTATTATTGGATACGGAACTATGGGAAAAAGTTTTGCAAAAAAACTCCACGGATTTGATGTTCATAAAGTAGTATTTCATGACATTTTAAATCTTGAAAACGATGAGTATGCTTCTCAAGTTTCTTTAAAAGAACTTCAAAATACATCCGATGTTTTAAGCTTACATACCCCGCAGACCGAAAGTACAATAGGAATGATAGATCAAAAATTCATCAATCAAATGAAAAAGAATTTCTGGCTGATTAATACCGCGAGAGGAAGTGCTGTAATTACTAAAGATCTAGTAAATGGTTTAAAATCTCGTAAAATATTAGGGGCAGGATTAGATGTACTTGAATATGAGAGCAGTTCGTTTGAAAACATTTTCCAAACTCAAAAAAACAATACAGACTTTTCTTACTTATTAAATTCAGAAAATGTAATCCTTAGCCCACATGTTGGAGGATGGACTATGGAAAGTTATGAAAAATTAGCCAAAATAATTTCAGAAAAAATAATAACTACCTATAAAAAATAAAATGAAAAAACTATTAATTATCTGTACAGGAAATTCATGTAGAAGTCAAATAGCACACGGTTTTATGAACCGATTCGCTAAAGACAAGCTAGAGGTATACAGTGCTGGAATAGAAACACACGGAATAAATCCGGATGCAATTAAGACCATGAAAAAAGTAGGGATTGACATTTCAAATCATACATCAAATTTAATTTCGGAATATGATGGTATCACGTTCGATTTTATTTTAACTGTATGTGATCATGCTTCCGAAAATTGTCCTGTATTTATTGGAGAATCGCTAGTAAAACTTCACCATAATTTTACAGATCCCTCAAAGTTAAAAGGAACTGAAGAAGAAGTAGAAATAGCATTCGAGGCTACTCGTCTAGAAATCCAAAATTACTGTAAAAACTTTACTGATAAATACCTGAAGAAATTTAGTTTTTGACTACGTATTGAATTGTTTCTTGAGCACGTTGCTCCAGAAGAATATCGTCTTTTCTAGATTCTATAGACTTTAATGCCTTTGAGTCAAAATGACGTACAGTATACAGATCAACATCTTCGTACACTGTTACTTTAAATTTTGATCGTAATATTTGAAGTAATTCTTCTAGTCTGTTGTATTTGTTATTTACACATACAGAGAAACTGATAGCCGAATTCTGTATCATATCAACACGCATTTGACTCTTATAAAGTAATGCGAATACTTCACTAATATTATCTTCTACCATGAAAGAAAAATCTAATGATGAAAGTCGAATTAAAACCTGTTTTGGTTTAAGTATGTAACAAGGGACATGCGGTTCTAAAGTTTTACCTTTTGAAACAGAAGTTCCCGCCCCTTCAGGGTTTAAGAAAGAACGCACGTACAATGGGATTTCTTTTCTTTGTAAGGGCTGAAGTGTTTTTGGGTGAATTACAGATGCCCCATAAAAAGCTAATTCAATAGCTTCTGTATATGAAATTTGATTTAAAAGTACCGTGTTTTCAAAGACTCTCGGGTCACCATTTAAAACACCAGGAACATCTTTCCAAATTGTAACAGATTCTGCATTTAATGCATAGGCAAAGATTGCAGCAGTATAATCAGATCCTTCACGTCCAAGAGTAGTTGTGAAATTATTTTCATCACTCCCAATAAAGCCTTGAGAAACAACTAATTTTGTCTTAGATACCTGATCATTTATTGCCTCTTGTGTTGCGTCCCAATCTAAATTTGCGTCACGGTAATAAGCATCTGTTTTAACACATTTACGTGCATCGAGCCACTCAGAATTAATGTTTATGTAATTTAAATATGCATTAATTATGGTCGTTGAAAGTAATTCTCCGAAACTTACAACTTGATCGTAAACAAAGCTGTAGTTAGTTGCTTTATTATGTTCAAAAAAACTTTTTAGCTCCTGAATAAGAACAGAAACTTTTTCTTTTAAAGGTTGAGCTTCTACTCCCATGAGTTCCGTTACAATTTCTGAATGAAATTGTTCTAACTTTACAATAGAATTAGATAATTCCTTAGGAGTATTAAAATACTGATCAACAATAACCTCCAAAGCATTTGTGGTTTTACCCATTGCAGAGACAATTACAAGGGTGTCGGTGTAACCCACTTTTTTTAAAACTTTAGCCACATTTTGAACTCCCTTTGCATCTTTAACTGATGCACCTCCAAATTTAAATATTCTCATTTTTTGATCTTAAAAAGATGATTTAACGTAATTAGAAATAGCTTCCTCATCCATTTGAACTGTTTTCCAGTCGTCTAAAACAGCTGCTCCACTTTTTTTATAAAAATTAATCGCGTTAGAATTCCAGTCTAACACGACCCATTCGATTCGTTTAACTTGCTTTTCTGAAGCATAAGCAATAAAAGCAGCGTACAAATCTTTGCCATACCCATTACCCCTTTCGGACTCTGTTACAATTAGATCCTCTAAATGAAAAGTTGGTCCTTTCCAGGTAGAATATCTAGGATAAAACAAAGCCATACCAACAATAATTCCTTCATTTTCTGCAATCAAACATTTGAAAATAGAATTTGAACCAAATCCGTCTCGTATTAAATCTTCCTCAGAAATTACAACTGCCTCTGGTTCTTTTTCAAAATCAGCTAATTCTTGAATCAACTTTAAAACAGAAGACATGTCTTCTTTCTGAGCAAAACGTATCATATCATTGATAATTAGTGTACTAAATTAAGTGTTCTTTGTAAGGCAATTAAATTTATTAGTGTATATCACATTTTATCGGGCTACTGTGAAAAAACTAAACCCACCATTCCTCAATCGCTTTCAAAAAAGCTGTAGGATTCTCGGCATGCAGCCAATGTCCAGCTTGCTCAATATCTACAAGAGCATAATTTGGGAAATGATGCTTCAAGGCTAAGTGATCTTCATCCAAAATATAACCGGATAGTATCCCTCTTAAGAAAAGAGTTGGTCCATTAAATATATAATGTGAAGCTAATCCTTCTCCTATTAAGTTTCCTGCCTCTTTTAGAACTTTAATATTGATTCTTAATCCTAGTTTTCCTTTTTCCTCCCAATATAGATTTTTTAGCAAAAACTGACGGACCGACTGCTCTTTAACATAAGTCGCTAAGGCTAAATCAACAGACGACCTAGATTTTAACTCAGAAAAATCAAGAGAGGCTAAGCCGTTTAAGATCTGCTGATGATGAGAATTATATTCTTTAGGTGCAATATCGGCAACTATAAGCTGCGTTATATATTCCGGATATTGTGATGAAAAATTCATTGCTGTTTTACCTCCCATAGAGTGACCCAAGAGAGTACACTTTTCGATTTTATGGTAATCCAAATAGTTTTTCAAATCGGATGCCAAAAAAGAATATCCAAAATCATTAGAC
The DNA here is from genome assembly GCF_910589745.1 of Candidatus Arcticimaribacter forsetii. Lineage (GTDB taxonomy): Bacteria > Bacteroidota > Bacteroidia > Flavobacteriales > Flavobacteriaceae > Arcticimaribacter > Arcticimaribacter forsetii. The sequence continues at coordinate 471,853 of NZ_OU342399.1, read as the reverse complement.
CAAAAACTTCTTCCGTGATTTCTTTGGTCTAATAAATGAACACACCACCCTTGAGATTCCCATCTTTTCGCATGTGTTTTCCAATTATCACCCATTCCAAGAAACCCGTGTAATACAACTAAATGTCGGTCTCCACTTCCTAAAATTAAACTGTTTAGTAAATCCATTATGAAAGACGTTGAAGGTACATTGGAATTACATTTTCGAATCCTAAATAAAGGGATTCACAAACTAAAGCATGACCTATAGAAACTTCTAATAACTGAGGAATATTTTGTGCAAAATATTGTACGTTTTCCAAACTTAAATCGTGTCCAGCGTTGATTCCTAAACCTAAAGAATTAGCGCGAGTAGCAGCCTCAACATAAGGTTTGATTGCTTGCTCTGGGTTGTTTAAATAACTGTCTGCATAACGTTCTGTGTATAATTCTATCCTGTCTGTCCCTGTTTCTATTGCTCCTTCTACCATTTTTATATCCGGATCTACAAAAATAGAAGTTCGTATCCCTGCAGACTTAAATTCATTTATTACGTCCTTCAAAAAGTCTTTATTTTCATGTGTATCCCATCCGGCATTAGAGGTAAGAGCATCAACAGCATCTGGAACAAGAGTAACCTGGGTTGGACGAATATCGAGAACCATTTTTATAAATTCAGGAATTGGATTTCCTTCTATGTTATATTCTGTCGTAACTACTTTCGGAAGTTCATATGCGTCAGCATACCTAATGTGTCTTTGATCTGGACGAGGATGAACTGTAATTCCTTCAGCACCAAAGGCCTGGATGTCTGTTGCAACTTTTAGTAAATTTGGAGTATTACCTCCACGTGAATTTCTTAGTGTAGCAACCTTATTAATATTAACACTGAGCTTTGTCATTATTTTTTTCTGTAAAATTACGAACTTAGTGTTTCGTATCCCAAGAGAATAGAAGGAAAACATATTTAAAATTCTTAAACAAAGTACTACATAAGTTTTTGTACTTTTGATTTAAATTTGGAGTTATGAAAATTGCTGTTATTTGTCCGTTCCAAAATGAACGTTCTAGAGGTTATGCACAAGGGGTTATTGAGCATCTTCTTGAACGAAAGATTACGGTATTAGTAGACTCTAAAATGGAAATTTTTCTTGAAGATCCAGAGGTAGTTTCTTACGTCTCAGTTTTTGAAACACTTCCTCCAGATACCGACTTCTTTTTTTGTATAGGCGGTGACGGTTCCATGTTACGAGCAATAATGACTGTAAAAGAAAGTAATGTGCCTATTTTAGGAATAAATACAGGGAGATTAGGGTTTTTAACTAGTTTACAAAAAGAGTCTTTAAATGTTGGATTAAAGCAACTTTGGGAAAACAAATATGCAATTATAAATAGGACTTTGCTCGAAGTATCCTTACCCGAAGCAAATGAAGAAATTGACTCTTTTCCATATGCTTTAAATGAGATTAGTGTAAATCGAAAAAATACAGCTTCTTTAATAAGCATTGACACTCGATTAGACCAGGAGCCTTTAACTACTTATTGGGCAGATGGTTTAATTATATCCACACCAACGGGATCAACGGGCTATTCACTTAGCAGTGGGGGACCAATAATGTCACCGGAAACTGCAGGCTTGATTCTAACTCCTATCGCACCACATAATCTCAATATACGACCTTTAATAATTCCGAATACTACAAGCGTAGAACTTGAGGTAACCGGTAGAGGAGAAGATCATTTATTATCCCTTGATTCTAGGATAATTTCTGTTGAACAAGGAACAAAAATTCTAATCAAAAAAGCAGCATTCACTTTAGCTACTGTTGAATTACAAGATAACGAGTTTTTCAAAACCCTGCGCGACAAACTTTTCTGGGGTTTAGATACAAGAAATTAGGCAATAATTTTAGTTTAAATCAGTTTAAAGTAGTGTATTATTAAATACTGATTTAATATAAACATTATCGTTTCCCTAATTCTGATGAAAAGAATTTTTCTTTTAAGCTTATTTCTTATCCTCCCACTAATTTCAACTGCACAAATGCATGAAGTAGGTGTTTTTCTTGGGGGAAGTAACTCCATTGGTGATATTGGAAGCAGAAAATTTATCAATACAAAGTCACCTGCTTTTGGCTTAGTTTATAAATACAACATTACTACACGTTACTCATTTCGAGGAAGTTTTTCATATTCCAAAATAGAAAACAGAAATTTTTTCACAAATGACCTCAACAGATTTTTAACTTTTCTAAGTGCAACAAATCAAATATTAGAATTTTCAGGAGGAATTGAATTCAATTTTTTTGATTTTAATTTACATGATCAGGATTTAGATTTTTCTCCTTATGTTTATTTGGGACTTAACTATTTTCAGTACGACTTGTTTTATACAGATCAAAATTCACCACTAAGCCCAGTTAAATATAGTGATGACCTGGAATTTGCAATTCCATTAGTTATTGGAGCGAAGGCTAAATTAAGTGAGCAGTTTGTTTTGAGCTTTGAAGTAGGTGCACGATATACTTTTACTGACAATTTAGATGGTAGTAATCCTGTTAATGAATTTGAAAATAACCCCAATTTAAAACACGGTGCTTTGTATAATAATGACTGGTATATGTTTACTGGTTTAACTTTAAGTTTTACCTTTGGGCGATTACCTTGTTACTGTAAAGAGAAATAATGAATTTAGACTTAAGTAAAATACCATCCCATGTAGCTATCATCATGGATGGTAATGGCCGCTGGGCTAAAGCTCAAGGAAAAAACAGACTATTTGGACATAAAACTGGTGTGAAAGCTGTTCAAAAAATTGTGGAAGAATCTGCGCGCTTAGGAATTGAAAATCTAACACTTTATGCTTTTTCTACAGAAAACTGGAAACGACCTGAAAAGGAAGTAACCATTTTGATGACCTTACTTGTTAGCTCTTTGAAAAAAGAATTAAAGCAGATGACAGAGAATAATATTCTTTTTAACACAATTGGCGATTTAAGTAAATTACCTGGACCTGTTCAAAAAGAGCTAAAATATACCATTGAACAGACTCAAAACAATTCTGGAATGAAGTTAACCTTAGCACTGAACTATGGTGGTAAAGAAGAGTTAACTCAAGCATTTAAAGAGATCGCTCATAAAGTTAAAAATAATATAATTTCTCCCGAAAATGTTGATGAAACCATAATAAATAAGCATCTTTACACGCAAAATTTACCTGATGTAGATTTATTGATTCGAACCAGTGGTGAAGAAAGAATTAGCAACTTTTTGTTGTGGAAAATAGCTTATGCAGAATTATATTTCACAGAAATTCTCTGGCCCGAGTTTAATGAATCACATTTACACCTAGCAATACATGATTACCAAAAACGAGAACGTAGATTTGGAAAAACAAGTGAACAACTCAATGCTTAAGCCTTTATATAAAAACTCGGTATTACTTTTTATAATACTAGTATTCACCTTAGGCGCAAAAACACTTAGTGCTCAGACTAATGCTCCTACCAACTATAATAACTCTAAAAAGTACACGATCGACTCGATTAAAGTTACTGGACTTAAGAGTTATAATAGTAAAACTGTTATTTCTTACAGTGGACTAAGAAAAGGGCAAGTTATTCAAGTACCTGGAGAAGAAATTAGCTCTGTTATTCAAAAGCTTTGGAATCTTGAATTATTCAGTGATATTAATTTTTACATCGCTGAAGTTAATGGAAATCTTTTAACCTTAGAAATTGAAATTGAGGAGTTACCTACCCTATCTGAAGTTAAAATTATTGGTATTAAAAACAAAAAAGCTGAATCGCTTATAAAAGATACAGAATTAACTAAAGGCAAAAAACTGTCTGAAAGTTTTTTGACAAATACTAAAAATTACATTGTAAATAAATATAGAAAAGAAGGATACCTAAACACCAAGGTAACCTTAAATACAATTCCAGACTCTACAGCTCAAAACGTTTTGAAAATGGTTGTAAATGTAGATCGAGGAGATCGTGTAAAGATTAAAACAATTGATTTTGAAGGAGTAAAGGAGTTTTCTCCAAGGATACTAGCTTCAAAATTAAAAAACACAAAGAAAAAACAGTTTTATAGGTTTTGGAAAAAATCCAAATATATTGACAAAGACTACCAAGAAGATTTAACATCACTTATCGACTTTTATAAAGAAAAAGGATTTCGTGACGCAAGAATTATTTCAGATACAATTATAGAAGCTGACCAATCAGATTTAGCAATTAAATTAAAAATTGAAGAAGGAAGTAAATATTATTTTGGAGACATAAAGTATCTAGGAAACGCTGCTTATACCGACCGTGTTCTTGCTTCTGTTTTAGGAATTAAAAAAGGTGATACGTACAACGGGATTTTATTAAAAGAAAGAATTGCGGATGAATCTAAACCCGACGGTAACGACATTACTAATTTATACCAAAATAATGGATATCTTTTTTCAAATATAAATGCCGTTGAAGTTAGTGCCGAGAACGATACCATAAACTTCGAAATTAGAGTTACAGAAGGTAAATTAGCCTCTTTTAACAAGATTTCGGTTGTTGGAAATGACAAAACTAATGACCATGTAATTTTTAGAGAATTACGAACAAAGCCTGGAGAGCTTTACAGTAAAGACAAGGTTGTTAGAACTGTTAGAGAACTAGGACAACTAGGTTTCTTCGATGCAGAGCAGATTAATCCTGACTTTAAGAATGTTGATCCAAATGCTGGTACCGTTGACATTGAATTTGGTCTAGTTGAATCAGGTGCAAGTCAAATTGAACTTCAAGGAGGTTATGGTGGTGGTGGTTTCATTGGAACACTCGGACTATCTTTCAATAACTTTTCCATGCGAAATATTTTTGATAAAGCTTCCTATAGACCAGTTCCCTCAGGAGACGGTCAGTCTTTAAGCCTTCGTTTACAAGCTAGTCAGTTTTATAATACCTATAGTTTTTCTTTTTCAGAACCATGGTTAGGAGGAAAACAACCAGTTCAATTTTCAACTTCACTTTCGAGAACAAACCAGTTTAGATATGACTTTTTTACTCAAAGAGCTGATAAAAGTCAATCATTTCAAATCAGCAGCATTACTTTTGGCTTAGCAAAAAGACTCAGAGTCCCAGATGATTTTTTTACATTATCGCAGGCTGTTTCTTACCAATATTACAACCTTCAGAATTACTTTACGGGTCTATTTACTTTTGGAAATGGAGAGTCAAATAACATCGCTTACACGATTTCGCTTTCTAGAAATAATACTTCTGTGAACCCTATATTCCCTACTGCAGGATCAAGCTTTGTAATAAGTGCAAAACTTACACCTCCTTTCTCTCTATTCAGTGATATTGACTATGGAAACTTAGAAAACCTTCAAGAATTTAAATCTCTAAATTCAGATGGAGAATTAGTAGCAGATCAAGCAAAAATGGATCAGGAAAAATTTCGTTGGTTAGAGTTTTACAAAGTTAAATTCAATGGAACTTGGTACACTCAAATATGGGATAAACTTATTTTGAAAACACAGGCAGACTTTGGTTTCCTTGGAACCTACAATAGTGACCGTGGAGCAATACCTTTTGAACGTTTTTATCTAGGGGGAGACGGTATGGCTAATTATGCTCTTGATGGAAGAGAAACTATTGCTCTTCGTGGATATGAAAATCAATCTTTATCCAGTAGAGATGGATCAACGATTTACAACAAGTTCTCTCTAGAATTACGGTACCCTATTACCCTAAAACCTACTGCATCTATTTATGCTCTTACGTTCCTTGAAGCAGGAAACGGTTATAATAGCTTTAGCGACTTCAACCCTTTCAACTCAAAAAGATCCGCAGGGGGAGGGATTAGAATCTTCATGCCTGCATTTGGATTATTAGGAATCGATTTTGGTTACGGGTTTGATGGAGCAAACGACGGTGAAATAGGGCCACATGGATGGGAAACACATTTCATAATTGGTCAACAATTCTAAAGAATGAAAAAGTTAAACATATTATTACTTTTTTTAACACTACTCTACTTTAATAAAAATTGGGGCCAAAGAGGGGTGCGTATAGGATATATCGATATGAATGTTATTCTAGAAAATGTTGATGAATATCAAACAGCCAATACGCTACTAAATAAAAAGGTAGAAGAATGGAAAAAAGAAATTGAACTCCAAAAACTCAAACTTAAAAAGTTAGAAGATGCTCTAAACGCAGAAAAAGCATTACTAACCCCTAATTTAATTTCTGACAGAGAACTAGAAATTAATGATTTTGCCGCAGACATAGTAAATCTTCAAAGTCAAAAGTTCGGTCCTAATGGAGCATTAATACAACAAAAAACGAAACTTTTAAAACCAATTCAAGATCGAGTACTCGGAATTGTACGCGAAATTGCTAAAGAAAGAAAATATGACTTTATTTTTGACAGATCTTCTGACTTGGTTATGTTGTATTCCGCAAAAAATTACGATATTAGCGACCTAGTTTTAAGAAAAATTAACTCTCAGGATCGAATTAAAAATCGAAAAAAGGATTTAGAAAAGAGAAAAGAGCAAATTAAAAAGCTAAAAAACAATTAAGAATAAAACACAGACAACTAAATACAAAAAAATGAAAAATTTAAAATCACTTTTACTTGCAACATTAATGTTTGCCCTTCCTTTGACAGCTACTTTTGCTCAATCTAAAGTTTCTCACATAGATTTAAGTAAACTAATTAGTGAAATGCCGGAAGTAATTGCTGCTAACAAACAAATAAAAGCATTAGAGGAAACTTACTCTAATGAGATTGAAAATACAATTAAAGAGTTTCAATCTAAATATAAAGAATACGAAGCTCAGGCGTCTACTTTATCACCTGTTACTCAGCAAGCACGTGCTGCTGAACTCCAAAGCATGCAACAAAACATCCAGACTTTCCAAGAAACTGCAAGTCAGGATCTACAAAAGAAAAGAGCCGAATTACTTAGACCTCTTTACGAAAAAGCGGTAGCTGCAATAGACAAAGTATCTAAATCATTAGGATTTGATTATGTATTAGACACTACTCAAGGTCTTGGTGTGCTTGTATCAAATGGTACTGATATCTCTGCAGAGGTTAAAGTTGAATTAGGATTCTAATACAACTCAACACATAATACAAACAAGCTGCCTTAAATTTTAGGGCAGCTTTTTTTATATGATGAAAACAAAAAATAATTCATACATAGGGATTTTTGACTCAGGTGTAGGAGGCTTAACGCTATTACCTGCTCTCGAATCATTACTACCAAACGAAAAATTTTTATATATTTCGGATGATGCCTTTGCTCCTTATGGCAAAAAAGATAAAAATGAAATTATTAACCGTTGTAAAATTGTAACTCAAAATTTAATAAACAAAGGGTGTAAACTCATCATTGTTGCATGTAATACTGCTACTACCAATGCAATTGATATACTCAGAAATGATTTTCCAATTCCATTTATTGGAATAGAACCTGCAATTAAACCTGCAGCACTTGAAAGCAAAACTAAAGTCATTGGAGTACTAGCTACAAAAGGAACATTAAGTAGCTCTCTTTTTGCCAAAACTAGTGCTACCATAACCAAAGACGTACAAGTAATTGAACAAGTTGGAGAAGGACTTGTTGAATTAATAGAGACTGGATCATTAAATAGTCCTGATCTTACTAAATTACTAGAATCTTATATAAATCCAATGCTTGATCAAAACATCGATACTTTGGTTCTAGGATGTACTCATTATCCCTTTTTAATTTCTAGGTTAAAAAATATGTTACCAGAAAACGTGAAAATCATAGATAGCGCAGATGCTGTTGCTAAACAAACTCTCAAAGTATTATTAAACAATAATCTTGAATGTCTGTATACGAAAAAAGGCAGTGTTGAATTTATAAGTTCCTCAAAAAAATCATCACTTTATAATTTTCTTCCGAACGAAACGCTTGTTACTGTTCTTAATTCTGATTTTTCTTAAACCAGCTAGAATACATTAAATAGTTTTTAGCTATTCTTTCAATTTCATCTTTTTGAAGTTTCGGGTCTATATCTTTAATTTTCTTTGCAGGTATTCCTGCAAATATAGTTCCCTCCGGTACATGAGTATTTTGAGTAACAACACTTCCAGCAGCTATAATACTATTCGATTCAATAATACAGTTATCCATAATAATACTACCCATACCAACTAAAACACGGTCTTTTAAAGTACATCCATGCACAATAGCATTATGACCAATAGAAACATCGTTTCCTATAATTGTTTTAGTTTTTTCGTAGGTAGCATGAATAACAACTCCATCTTGAATGTTAACTCGATTTCCTATTCGAATGGAATTAACATCACCTCGTATTACAGCTTGATACCATACAGAACATTGATCTCCCATTACTAAATCTCCTATTAGAGTTGCATTTTCAGCTAGGAAACAATCAGTTCCCCATTGGGGTGTAAAATTTCGAACGGTTTTGATGAGCATAATAATGTTTTTATCGAAGATAGTAATTTGGTTAAAATGAAACTGTGAAAAACGCATCATCGAAGATAGGTTTTGTGTATTTTTGTAAAAAATTTGTAATGACTACATATACTATTACTCCCTCTCAAACTCAAGACGAAACTATTGCTAGATTCGAAATATCTCCTGCTTTAGAGATAATACAAGCTTCTAAATTTAATAATATAGATGAAGCAAAGGATGCTCCACTAGTGCAACAAATGTTCTATCTACCGTTTGTAAAGTCTGTAGTTCTTAAAAAAGAAGCCTTAGAAATCGAACGCTTTAGTATTCTAGAATGGAAAGATGTTTTAGAAGATGTTTCTTTAGAAATTGAAACCTATTTGAACAAAGGTGGAACAATTATAAATCAAGTAGAACCTCTTAAAAAAGTTCCGATTACAATATATGCTGAAAGCACTCCCAACCCAGGAGTAATGAAGTTTGTAGCAAACAAGAAACTTGTAGATCAAATTTTTGAATTCAAAAATATTGACGAAACTACAAATGCCCCTTTAGCACAAAAGTTATTTCATTTTCCTTTTGTAAAGGAAGTATTTATGGATACAAATTATATATCCATAACAAAATTTGAAGTTGCCGAATGGGATCAAATAGTTTTAGAGATTCGTGAATTTCTTCGTACATTTTTAGAAGAAGGAAACGAAGTAATTGTTCCTCAAAAAGTAGAGGTGATAGCTGAAACAGCAACTAGTGTTGAATCTGAACCCCTAGACGAAATTTCACAACAAATAGTTGGAATAATAGAAGATTACATTAAACCTGCAGTAGCTGCTGATGGAGGTAATATATTATTTGACTCTTATAATTCAGATGACAAAAGCGTAAAAGTAGTTTTACAAGGTGCTTGTAGCGGATGCCCATCTTCTACTTTTACGTTAAAAAATGGAATTGAAAACATGCTTAAAGAAATGTTACCAGGAAAAATTTCTACCGTTAATGCCATCAATGGATAAATTTATTGAACTCTAAAAAACACACCAACTCCTTAATTAATGAGCTAAGTGCTTATTTACTTCAACATGCTCATAATCCTGTTGACTGGTTCCCATGGAAAAAGGAACACTTAAAAAAAGCTAAAGAAGAAGGGAAGTTAATTTTAATTAGTATCGGTTACGCTTCTTGTCATTGGTGTCATGTTATGGAGCATGAGTGTTTTGAAGACGAAGAGGTTGCTTCGTTTATGAACTCAAACTTCATAAACATAAAAGTAGATAGAGAAGAGCGTCCTGATGTAGATCAGGTTTATATGAACGCCTTACAACTAATAAGTGGACAAGGAGGTTGGCCTTTAAATATGATTGCGCTTCCAGACGGAAGACCAATCTGGGGTGGAACATATTTCCCAAAAGAACGGTGGTTGCAAGTTTTATCTCAAATAAAAGATCTTTCTCAAAAAAAACCACAAGACTTAGTCCAGTATGCTGATAATTTAGAGAAAGGATTAGCTCATTTTGAACCTCAACAAAACACGCAAGAACTCTTAAGTTTTGAAGAACTATCGAAAAGCTTAGAGCAAGTAATTTCAAAAAAAGACAGCTTGAACGGAGGGTTAATAGGAGCTCCTAAATTCATGATGCCAACTTTACTACAATTCATTTATAACGGAAGCAAACTCTGTTCTAATGAAGATGGAGGAAATCATTTTCATTTCTCACTAGAAAAAATGGCATTAGGTGGAATTTTTGATTGCGTAGAGGGTGGATTTTCGAGGTATGCTGTTGATGAAGAATGGCACGTTCCCCATTTTGAAAAAATGGGTTATGACAACGGCCAGTTAATATCGTTATATTCTAAAGCATTTAAAGACAAACCTAAGGAGCTATATAAAGAAGTAGTTTTTAAAACCATTTCTTTTGTTAAGGATAATCTATGTTCTCCCCAAGGAGGATTTTATGCCGCATTAGATGCAGATAGTATCGATGAAAAAGGAAAACTGGTAGAAGGTGCTTATTATGTTTGGACTAAAGAAAAGATTCTAACTCTTTTTCCAGAAAATCAAAGGCTTGTTTCTGCTTATTTCTCTATTAATGATGATGGATATTGGGAAGACGGAAACTTTGTGTTAAGAAGGATGCAAAATGATGAAGAATTTGCAAACCGTTTTCAAATACCTTTAGAAGAACTAAAAACTAAGGTTCTAAAATGGAATACTTTATTGCTAGAGGAACGTAACAAGCGTCCAAAGCCAAGATTAGATGATAAAATTATTTGCTCGTGGAATGCGTTACTCACCTCTGGGATCCTAGACGCATACAGGAGCTTCAGAAATCCAAAACACCTAGAATTAGCATTAAACAACTTAAAATTCATTGAGAATAATTTCGTTTGTGAAAGAGGGAATTTAAAAAGAATTTCAAAGAATGGGATTAATAAAATTGATGGCTTTTTAGAGGACTACGCAACAATCATTAAATTATACGTAGATCTTTACGAAACAATATTTTCTGATCAATATATTTTAAAAGCTCAAAAACTGATGGAATATTGTATTTCTAATTTCAAAGATGAAAACGGATCCTTATTTTTCTTCAGCGAAACAGACGAACTCGTAATTAGAACAAAAGAAACTTCCGATAATGTTATTCCATCTTCAAATGCTATTATGGCTGAAAACTTAATTCGACTTTCAAGTCATTTAGGAATTATAGACTATAAAAACCAAGCTATAGAAATGATTCGTGCTTGTAAACAAGATATAACAGAGTATCCTAGAAATTATACATATTGGCTAACAGTTGCGTTTAGAATTTACAAACCTGGTTATGAAGTGTTAGCCGTTGGGCCAAATGCAAAAAAAGATATTGAAAAACTTCAAAACAATGCGGTTATAAATTGCAGCTGGTCTGCATCAAATAATTCGAGTTTACCCCTATTTAAAAATAGATCATCAGATTCAAAAACCGTTTTTTATTTGTGTAGAGAGAGTCAATGTGAACTTCCCCTTAATTCTATTGAAGCTGTTCAAAAAAAATTAGAAGAACTTATTTCTTAGTTGCAGTTGTATAAAAATCCTTTAAGTAAAAAGGTTCAAAATAAGCTACATCCTCGAACTGTTGGGTCTCAAACTTTTTTGTACCCATACTAACCATATTTTTTGACGAGGGTAGTTGAAGTTCCTCTAAAAACAAGCTATTTGTTCCTGTTAGAATTTGTTTAGATTTTTCAGTACCGGTACCCAAAAAAACAAGGCGTCCTTGATCTTGAAATTTTTGAAAAGAGGAAGAAGTTAGTATTTCAGCATGAGTTGGTTCTATTACCTCTCTCTTAGAATTCATAACAAGTGCAAAAACTTCCATTCTTCTTGCATCTAACATCGGAATTAAGATATCATTTGGTAGTGGATCGTAAGCCTCTGCAAGAACTTCTAATGTGTTAACTGCAATCAGCGGAATATCATTAGCAAAACAAAGTCCTTTGGCGGTAGAAACGCCTACTCGAAGCCCCGTGTAAGAGCCTGGCCCCATACTAACCACAACACCATCCAATTGGTTAGCTTTTAGATGGGTGTCACTTAAAAGTTTCTCTATAAATAAATGTAAATGGTCACTATGACGAAAATCTGCTTCGTTGTTTTCAATACAATGAAGCAGATTTCCGTTTTGTGATAAAGCTACTGAACAATGTGTTGTAGCTGTTTCAAGATGTAATAAGTAAGACATAAAACAAAATTAAGAAGAACTTCCCTCTAAATTTCAAGTTTTAAGCCAAAATAAAACTCTAAAACTTTAAGTTTAAAAACATAATCGAATTTAGCTCTCAACTCGTCAGAAACTGAAGCTTCATAACGTTGCTTGATCTGAGTATATTCAAAAGAGTTCATTACCCCAGCATCATATCTTTTTGTTGCGTCGTTAAATGCATCATTTCTAGCTATAACCGTTTTTTGGGCAGCGTTATAAAACTTATAAGCACCTTTTGCATCGTTGTATGCTTGATTAACTGTGCTTTCTAAATTTAATTTTTGTTGTTCAAATTGATTTTCAGAGCGCATCAAGTTTACCTTACTCCTTTTGACGCTATTTCTTGCTGCAAAACCATTTAAAATTGGGATGTTTAAAGCAATTCCAAAGTTATGACCATCATTCATTTTAAACTGATCCGCAAACGAATTTGGACCAATTACTCGTGTTTCTTCTAGTTGTCTAACTACTTCTTGACCCGTTGAAGCTACTGTTCCAATAGGAAACTGATTAAAAACACCCGTTCCTGTTAATCGGTCTGAATATGATATTCTTGTACTATAACTATAAAAAGCAGATAAAGACGGTTGAAGCGATGTCTTAGCGATTTCAATATCAGTCTTAGAAATCTCTAGATTAGTAACCGAAAGTTTGATGTCATTTCGGTTGGTTAATGCCTCTTCAAATATTGCTTTAGGATCTTTATCTAAAATTTCAGGTAAGGGAGCATCGAATTTTTCAACAGCAATATCAAAATTTTCATAATCTGTAATGAGTAATAATTGAGCCAAATTAATTTTAGTTAAACGTAAATTATTTTCAGCTTGAACTACAGCTTGTTCTTGAGAAGCAATTGTTGCTTCTAATTCAAACACATCCCCAACTGTTAAAACACCTGCTTTAATTAAGGCTTTGGTTCGATCTAATTGTTTTAAAGAAACTTCTAATTGACTTTTTTGAACTTCTAAAAACTCTCTATTAAACATAACTTGCAAATACGAGTTAGCAACAAGTAAACTTGTGTTATCTATTATGTTTGCTAAATTGTATTGCTGTGCTAAAAGAGATAGATTTGCTCTGTGTAACCGCTTTACATTTTGTAAACCGTTATATAGATCTACTCCCATATTCACACCCATTGAAGTAAATTGGGTCGTTAAGTTCTCTAAAAGACCCGTAGTAATGTTTTGATTTAAACCAATATTCCAAGAATGACTTGTTTGAGCATTAATGTTTGGAAGAAAATTTCCAAAGGCACTACTTTTATCAAGCTCTGCATTGGCAATATCTAACTCAGATTGTTTAATGGTAATGTTCTTTTCAAGAGCTAATTCAACACAATCTTGAAGTGTAAGCGTTTGTCCTTGAGCATAAAAAGAAGCACAAAAAATTGCTGCTACAGAAGTGTATTTTAATATTGTATATCTCATAATGAAATAGGAATTACGATTAATTATTTTCAGAAGCTTCCTCGTCTTCCTTTTTATTCTCCTCTGTTTTGTTCCATACCTTAATATTATCTTCCATAGTAAGACCTGAAATAATTTCGATGTTTATACCATCAGAAATTCCAGTTTCTAAATCTCTTCTTTCAAATTTTTGATCTTCAATTTGAATCTGAACGTATGGCTTTTCAGTCTTTTTATCAAATTGTAATAAAGCTTCTGGAATTGCTAAAATACTGTCTTTACGCTCTAAAACTAAAGAGGCATTTGCACTGTATCCCGCACGAACAAAAAAGTCTTTGTCTAAATAAACATCTCCTTCAATTTTGAACTGAACTGCGCCTTGCTCCTCATTCCCTTTAGGCGCTATAAATTTTAATTTAGCTTCAAATTCTTTATTCTGAATTGCCCCCAAATTTACAGTCAATGGCATCCCTATCTGTAATTTTCCAACTTCAGATTCATCAACTTTCCCTTCGAAAATCATTTTACTAAGGTCTGCAATTACTGCAATGGTAGTTCCATTATTAAACGTATTACTCTCTACAACTTGATCTCCTTCTTTAATGGGCATTTCAAGAACTGTCCCTGGAACAGTTGCACGAATATTTGTGTTTGCAGTAGCAGAACCTCCAGCGGATCCTAATTTAATTATTTGAAGATCACTATCAGCATTTGCAACATCTTGTTTTGCTCTACTATAATTTAATTCAGCATTTTGAAATTCTTGTAAAGAAATAATTTCTTTCTCAAATAGACTTTTATTTCTGTTGTACTCGATTTTAGCATTCTCCATTAAAATTTTAGTATTTGCTAATCTCCCTTTTGCACTATTCAAAGACTGTTCATTAGGAACTACTTTTACTTTTGCAAGTAGATCTCCTGTTTTTACATTATCTCCTTCTTCTACATACAATGTTTCGATAATACCAGAAATTTGTGGCTTAATCTCTACTTCATCTTCTGGGATAACTTTTCCTGTGGCAACAGATTTCATTTCTATTGAAGTAATCAAAGCAGTTTGAGTGTCAAATTGAATTGAAGGTTTACTATTTGATTTAATGAAATAAGTTGCTGCGTAAAGAACTCCAAATAAAATGGCAGCTATGATTATATATTTAAATACTTTTTTCATGGTTTGTTTTTTATTTATTATCAAGTTTATGTTATTCTTCTCTAAGTGCGTCAATAGGTTTTATACTTACTGCTCGTTGTGCAGGGATCAATCCGATTAAAGTTCCGAGGGTTACCATAATGACTAGGGCACCCAGAACAAAAGAAATCGGAACTGTTGGGTTAGTGTACGGGAAATCTGTTAGGTCGACCGTTGCAGAGTTTATCCCTGAAAGAACAAATGCTCCAAGTACTATACCTAAAACACCAGCAATAAAAGTTAAAAAAACAGACTCTAAAATAATCTGAGCACGTACTTCTCCTGGTGTTGCTCCTAAAGCTCGGCGAATTCCTAACTCTTTGGTTCGTTCTTTAACTGAAATTAAAAGGATGTTCCCAATACCAATTACACCTGCTATTATCGTAGCAATTCCAACAATAAGGGATAGAAAAGTCATCCCTTTAGAGAACCCCATAATTCTACCGAAAATTTCACCTAAGTTAAACGACCCGAAAGCACGTTCATCCTCAGGAGATACTCTATGGATTCTTTTTAAGGTTTGTTTTACTTGTTCTTCAACCGCAACAACATCTGCATCATCATATGCTGCAATGGTTAGCCAATCTACATTATCTCCTGTATTATAAAGTTTTTTATAAGTAGAAAAAGGAATAAAAACATCACCGTCACTTTCAAAACCTCCACCTTCAATGTATTTATGTACCCCAATAACTTGAAAGTAGATATCATCGATTCGAATGTATCCACCGATTGGATTCTCATCTTTTTCGAATAATTCTTTTTGTGTACGTTCTCCAATTACACAAACCTTTCTTTGTTTGTCTATATCCGATTGATTAATGAAACGACCACCGTCAAAAATTTTCTTAGTTGCTATTTTGGTGTACTCCGGAAAGTCACCATAAATCGTGTAGTTCCCAGATTTTGATCCACGAACTATTTGAGAACCACCAGAACCATCAAATATACCTTTTGCATTTCTAGGTGCCACGAATTGAATTGCTGGAATATTATTTTTGATTTTTTGAACGTCTTGGATTTTAAGTCGCGGCCTTCTACCCGTCTTGAAACCTTCATAAGGAATACTTGTACTTTGCGCCCAGACAAACATAGAGTTCATCGCAACATTTTCAAACTCACGTTCAAAACCGTTGTCCAAACCTTTTGCAGCACCAGAAAGAGCTATATAAATAAATATACCCCACAATACACCAACCACTGTTATGATGGTACGGACTTTATTTTTCCTGATAGAGCCAAAAATCTCTTGCCAAGTATCTCGATCAAATATTATTTTTAAACTATTCATCTCTTAGGGCAACTATGGGTTTAATTCTCGCAGCGCGTTTCGCTGGAATATATCCTGCAATTCCTCCAAATAAAATAAGTATTACAGTTGCAAATAAAGCTGTTGATGTATCTATATAAGGATCCTTGATAAAATAATCTTGTAATGAAACTCCAATTGATTTTAACACAAATATCCCTATGAATAATCCAACATATCCTGAGATTGTTGTAATGAATATAGACTCATGTAAGATCATTTGAATGACTGATTTTGGAGTTGCACCTAATGCTTTTCTTATTCCCAATTCTTTAGTTCTTTCTTTAACAACAAAAACCATAATATTTGAAATTCCGATGATTCCTGCTATTAAAGTCCCTAAACCAACAAAAGTCACAATTAGCTGAAGAACATTGGCGAATTGTTGATTTTGCTTTAGTGCATCTGCTCTATTTCTAAAGAAAATTCCATTTGGATCACTGGGTGCAATTGACTTTTTCTTTTTTAAAAATTCTCTCAATTTTCGTTCAAATACCAAAGACCCTGAATGGCCTATTTGCGGTTTAAACGCTAGAACTATTTCATCTACTTTATCATTACTTTTTTCAAGTAATTGTCTTGTTGTGTAAGGTATATAAATATATCGTTCTTCTCGATCTCCACCATCGTCTTGAAAAACTCCTATAACTTTAAAAACACTGTTTCCAACATCAATAAATTTACCTATTGCATCTTCTTGACCAAATAAATCTTGAGCAACCAAACGACCTATAACAGCATATTTTGTTTTGTTTTTTACATCATCTTCGTTAATGTAACGGCCTTTCATGATGATGGTTTTCTCCGCAAATTGATGTGCTGGACCAACCCCGCGGGTCGTATAATTATCAAATTCGTTTTTGTACTTTACTGTAGCTCCTCTTGATATTCTTGGTGTAATATATTCTAGAAAAAAAGGGAAATTTTCTTTAATATCAGCAAGGTCTGAATTGTCAAATTCAATTCTTCGATTGGATTTAAATCCTTTGTAAGGCTTAGATGTTTTCCCTGCAAATAGTGAAATTGTATTGGTAGCATCATCTAAGAAAAATTCTTGGAACTGATTTTTAAGTCCATTACCAAAACCAAAAAGAATTATAAAAATAAAAATCCCTAGGGCAACTGTAAACCCTGAAAGGAATGTCCTTAATTTATTCTTTCGAATGGTTTCAAATATTTCTAACCAACGGTCTCTACTGAACATAATCTGCTGCTAAAACTTGTTTAACCTTTTTATCTTCTATAATAACACCATCCTTTAGCTTTACAACTCTTTTGCACATTTCAGCTATATCTTCCTCGTGTGTAACAACTAGAATTGTATTTCCTTCTTGATTAATTTTCTGAATTAAATCCATAACTTCATAAGAAGTTTTGGTGTCAAGAGCTCCAGTGGGTTCATCTGCTAAAAGGACTTTAGGTTTAGATGCCATTGCACGGGCGATAGCAACTCTTTGTTTTTGACCTCCTGACAATTCACTTGGAAGGTGGGTTGCCCAATCGGCTAAACCTACCATTGTTAAATATTTAAGAGCTTGTTCTTGACGTTCTTTTCTCGATACTCCTTGGTAATATAAAGGCAGAGATACGTTTTCGATTGCTGTTTTGTAATTAATTAAGTTAAATGATTGGAATACAAAACCTAGAAACTTGTTTCGGTATTTTGCTGCTTTGGTTTCATCTAAATCTTTAATCAATACATCGTCAAGGGTATAGGAACCTTCGTCAAGTACATCTAGCATTCCTAGTATATTTAATAAGGTTGATTTACCTGATCCTGAAGAACCCATTATTGCAACTAACTCACCTTGTTCTACTTCGAAGTCAATCCCTTTAAGGACATGAAGCGATGAATTACCCATTTTATAGGATTTATGAAGACTTTTTATTTGTATCATGAATAACGTATAAATATCTTTTTACTCTAACTTAATTATAAGACGCAAGAAAGATCAAAAAGTTACATTTTAAAATTATTTTTTTAAAATCTTAAAAACTGAGTAACCAACTGCTGCGACCAAAATATATGGTATGGCCATTAAATATACAATCCCATTGTTGATTCCTTTTGCAGTCTGTTGCCCCTCTTCCGATTCCAGGACGGCTCTACACATAGAGCATTGAGCTTCTATATCAAAAGAACCCATTAGAAATAAAAGAATAAAATAAGGAAGTAACTTTTTCATTAATTATAATAAGGGGATATCATGAAGTAAACAATTACTCCCGTAATCGTTACATAAAGCCATATTGGAAATGTAATTCTAGCAATTTTTCTATGTTGTGTGAATTGTTGTGATATAGCTCTTACAAATGAAATTAAAACCAAAGGTATTAAAGCAATTGAAAGTAAAATATGTGAAATAAGAATTATAAAATAAACTGTTTTAACCCATCCTTCACCACCAAAAGGTGTAGGATCTGTTGTTAAATGATATACAATATACATTATTAGAAAAGCTAACGAAAGACCAATAGCAGTTTTCATTAATTGTTCGTGTAAGTTTATTTTTCTTTTTTTTATTGCCCACAAGGCAAGTAATAAAACAATAGCAGTATACCCATTTATTGCGGCGTAAATCGGTGGGAGAAATGAAAATGACTGACTTGTTTCTAATCTAATTCTAAATAAAATTGCAACCACCACTGGAATTGCAATTGAAACCAAAATTATTAAATTCTTGTACTTCAAAGAGGATTTACTGGCATTCATAATAAATTAGTATTCGTTAAGTAATAGTTTAATGTCTGTTAGAAGCATGTCTACTCCTTGCTCATCAACACCATCTTGATCTATACCAAGATAATAAACAATTGGGTTTCCATAATCATCTTGACGAGATCTTATAAAACCTTTCTTATCTATTAGAGCAAAATATCCTTGGTGCTCAAAACCTCCTGCAACTGCTGGGTTTATTTCAGCAAATATATTAAATCCTGTATTTGCTAATTCGTAAACTGATGTTTTAGGTCCAGTTAAAAAATTCCAATGATTTGAGTTTCCAACATACCCTTCTGCATACTTTTTTAGTACCGAGGGAGTATCATGATCCGGATCTATTGTAAAAGATGCAATACCAAAATCATTGTTAGATTCAAACTGGTCATTTAATATTTTCATATTCCTATTCATTATAGGACAGATTGAAGGGCAGCTGGTAAAAAAGAATTCTACTACATAAACCTTTCCTAAATAATCTTCATTTGATATATACAGACTGTCTTGATTTAGAAATAAAAAATCAGGAACTTTTTTTGCCTCACCATTAATCTTAATATAATCTAGCGCTTTAAAACCGGGCTTAACAGACCTGCTACTTTCCACAATTAAATTATTAGAAAACCGATCAATTATTTTGGGAACAACAATAACCGCAAAAATTATTATGATGATTATTAGTCCAATGTAAGAAGATTTCTTCATATGTTCATATGGTTAATTTAATACTAAAAACCTACTAAAAGAAGTTTTCTACTTTTGACGGTTAGAATTGTTCTTTTTTAGAGCTAACCGATATTCCGCTAGAATAACCTTTACATCATCTGTCATCTTATTATTTAAAGAAGCAACAGAAGATGCATTATACCCGTAAAGAGTTCCGACATCCTCATCGTCGTCTCTTCCACGTAATTTAGACTCTCTGTCTAATATAAAAACGGTAGATGTGCTCTGTTTGTCAGATAAAATAACATCGCTCTTTAAACTATTAAAAAGGTCTTCGATTTCATTAGGTGTGCCGAATATGAAATTCCATTTAACCATATCTGTTCCAACCCCAATTTCAATTTCAGAAATAATTTCTTTGATTTCATCTTGAAGACTGTCTTGAACAGCTATCACAAACTGGAAATCTTTAAATTGATAAAAGCGTTTGTAAATTTTCTGATTTAAATTGAAAGCGTCTCCTTTTTTTTCCTCTAAATCATTTCCCCAAAAACCAAGAATGGTTATTTTGTTGTTAAACTTAACGGGAGTGCCAGAAAGAGATGTCCATCTTTCTATCTCAGGGATATCTTTAGTAAGCACAGGAAGCTTTGCGAAATTATTAATTCCTGAAGCAAAAAATAAATAAATAACGATTGGGAATACAAATAAAATCCCGAGTACTAAATACTTTTTATATGCATTATTTTTCATTTAATATTTTAGAAGTTCCAGCTCACAAAACCGGTACGCATAACCTCAAAGATATAATCTGCTTCTACTAAAAGAATCCAGCTTAAGTAAGGTATCAAGATCACTAAAGGAAGTACAATAGATCCTTTAAATCCAGATTTTTCGTCTCGGATGTGCATAAAGTCCCAAGCAATATAATATGCTTTTACAATTGTTAAGATGATGAAAATCCAGTTAAGAAGTTTCATCCCTAAAAACATCCCCATTAAACTTTGGGGTTTTACAATTCCGAGGACTACTTCTATTGTTGTTACGATAGATAAAAAGATCAAAACACCCCAGATTTTCTGAACGTTTGATTTGAATTTTAATAATCCTCTAAAAATGGCTAAATTTTCTGTATCGTGTGCCATGGTATATATTTTTTATTAATTAAACTAGGTAGAAGAATGTAAATACAAATACCCAAACTAAATCTACAAAGTGCCAGTATAGTCCTACTTTCTCAACCATTTCATAGTGCCCTCGCTTCTCGTAAGTTCCCATTATTACGTTGAAGAAAATAATAATATTAATTACAACACCAGACAATACGTGGAATCCGTGGAATCCGGTAATGAAGAAAAAGAAGTCGGCGAACAATCTATTTCCGTATTCGTTGTGAATCAAGTTTGCCCCTTCAACAACATTGATAGCTCCTTCTAATTGTAACAAGGATTCCTCTCTTGAAAGTATAATCTTATGACCAGACTCATCTATTTTTTCACTTTTGATAGCAAGGTTTGCGTGAGACTTGAACCCAGTTGTTACTTCTTCTAAACTATAACTTGGTAATGTAGTTTCACCCACAAACCAAATACCATTACTTTCTTGGTGTGTTTCTCTTGGCGAATCGATCTCAACTGCAAAATCAGCTAAAGCAACTCGTTTTCCAGTTTCTGAATCCACAAACTGAAGGATTTGACCTCCTTTTGTTTCAAGAGCTCCATATTCTCCTTTGATAAAGTTTTTCCATTCCCAAGCTTGAGACCCAACAAATATAGCTCCACCAATAATAGTAAGAAGCATATAAAAAGTAACTTTAGCTTTGTTCATATGGTGTCCAGCATCTACTGCTAAAACCATAGTAACTGATGAGAAAATCAGGATGAAAGTCATCAAGGCTACATAATACATCGGAGCATCTATTCCATGTAAAAAAGGGAAGTGAGTAAACACTTCGTCGGCAATAGGCCAAGAATCAATATTTTTAAATCTGGAAAAACCATAGGCCACTAAAAAGCCTGTAAATGTTAGTGCATCAGAAACGATGAAAAACCACATCATCATTTTCCCATAGCTTGCATTTAATGGTTTATTTCCTCCACCCCATACATTCGTTTCTTCTGTTGTGTTGCTTACATTAACTTCCATAAAAAAGTTTCAAATTTTAATTTTACAAAAATAGTATTTTTTTTAACTATAGACCGTTACGAAAACGTATAAATAAATCCATAAAAAATCCAGAAAATGCCAAAACAATTCCGCCAACTCATAACCTAACTTTTGGTCGGGTGAGTATGCATTTCTATACGTTTGAATTATTACAATTGATAGTACGATTAAACCTCCAAAAACGTGGGCTAAATGGAGTAAAACCAATACATAGATAAATGAGGTAGTAATCGAACTAGCTGCTCCAGTAAAGTAGTAACCTTGCGATATAATTTCTGAAAATCCAGTAAACTGGAAATAAATAAACAAAATCGTAAGCGCCAAAGTAGCCCAAAGAAATATTTTCTGAAGTGCCAATTTACCTTTTTCAAGTGCTTTTTTTCCAAGAAAAAAAGTAATGCTGCTTGTTAATATTAAGAGTGTACTATATAAAAATTGGGTTGGGAGTTCGAAAGAAGATAACCAATCTGCTCGAGAACTACTTACTACATAAGCACTAGTTAAACCTGCAAAAGTCATTGTCATACTTATCATTGCAAACCAAAGCATCATTTTCTTTGCTCTTGCGTTCTTTTCTTGCATCGTCTTTTCCATTTACAAAATCATTTTATCTATTACATACATAATCTGTAGAAGTGTTATGTACCCTACACTTGTAAACATTAATTTTTTTGCTGATTCTTTTGTTTTTTGAATCATCAATTGAATAGCAAAGTATAACATTACAAATCCGATGCAACCAACAATTATTGTTGCAATCATACTTAAATTAAAAGTCCCTGTATAAGCTGTAGCTGGTAATAAGGATATAACAAGCATCCATAGGGTATAAAACACTATTTGGAATGCGGTTGCATTATCTGGATTACCTGAAGGAAGCATTTTGAAGCCTGCTTTCTTGTAGTCGTCGTCCAGCATCCAACCAATTGCCCAAAAATGGGGGAACTGCCAAAAAAATTGAATCATAAATAAAACTCCAGATTCAATACCAAATTGATCTGTGTAAGCTACCCAACCGAGCATGAAAGGAATCGCACCTGGAAAAGCACCTACAAAAACCGCTAGAGGTGTTTTTGTTTTAAGTGGAGTATATATACATACGTACAAGAAAATTGAAATACCTCCAAAGAATGCAGTCCTAGTGTTGATTGTATACAATACCAATAAACCAAGAACAGTTAATATAATTGCAATAATTAAAGCGGATTGTACACTCATTCTCCCAGAAGGTAAGGGACGATTTTGAGTTCTTGTCATCAAAAGATCGAGGTCTTTCTCTATTATTTGATTGAATGCATTTGATGCTCCAACCATAAAATACCCTCCAAAGGCTAATAAAATTATATCTATTAAAACTGGAATTTCTGCTGCCAATAAATAACCTGCAATCGAAGAGAAAACAACACTTACAGCCAGCCTCACCTTGGTCAACTGTTTAAAGTCGTCCAAAAAAATTGAAAAGGAAGATTGCTTAGTAGTTTCTATTTGAATTTTCTCTACGTTCATATTAAGGTGCAAAGATAATGTACAATAGCTTATTTACCATAGAAACATAAATCTAAATTAGCCGGAAATAAAAAGCCCGAAGTATACTTCGGGCTTTTATATTATATAGAGGAACTATTTTTATTGTAATCTAAAGGTAATTGGGATACTAAAAGGAACACGTACAGGACGACCTCTTTGTTTTCCAGGAGTCATTCTTGGAAGCTTTGAAATAATTCTTGCTGCTTCTTTTTCTAAATTTTTATCTGGTCCACGCATTCTTACGTTTGTAATTCTTCCGTCTTCTGCGATTATAAAGTTCACATAAACACGACCTTGAATTCCCATTTCTTGTGCAATTTCAGGATAACGGAAATTTTTACGGATGTGTTTGTTTATTTGGTCTTGAAAACATTTTCTTCGTTCTGACTTAGCTACACGCTCACAACCAGGGTATAATGGTACATCTTCGATAACTGCAAAAGGAACTGGAGAGTCATCAAATTCTTCTTCCTCAACCTCTTCAATCTCAACGATATCTTCTTGATCTGTTTCTGTAGATTCGATTACAGTTTCTTCAACTTCTTCTTCATCTTCAACAATTTCGATTACCTCAGGCGCCGGTGGCGGCGGTGGCGGTGGCGGTGGGGTTTTTATTTGCTCAGTAATAGGTACTTCCTCTTCGTCTTCGTCATCGATATTTAAAGATTGAAGTTCAAAGTCTGACTTTTCATAAGTTTTCTTTTCGAGAGCTCCCCATGAAAACAGAAGAACTACGGCAAGACCTATAGCAAAATAAAGGCTGCTATTTTTAGTTAGGTCAGCTTTTGGATTTTTTTTCAGTTGCATAAAACTTAATTTAGATGGCTAATTTATAAAAATACAGCATTTGACAATAATTTTTTAATGGTTTTTGACAAAAAAATAAATAAAACAATACCAATTGTGTTGGCTAGTATATCATATAATTCAAAACTACGATAAGATAACAACGCTCCTTGTGTAAATTCTAACAATAATCCCAGGCCAAAAGAAACAAGTATGGTCCACTTTTTTGGCGATTTAAGTTTCCAATCCACAATAAAAGCCAAAAACAAACTAATTGAAAAACAAAAATAAGCAAAACTATGACCCAGCTTATCGACTTCAAAAATCAAAGGCTCTTCTAGAGCTATTTTTATTGGTATAGTAGATAGTATTACAATTGTTATGCAACATATTCCAGAAAAAAATGAGAGGGTAAATTTAGGCACCAATCAATTCATTATAAGCAGATGAATCGAGAAGTTCATTTACTTGAGCAGCATCATCTAATTTAATTTTAATCATCCAACCCTTACCATAAGGATCTTCATTCACTAACTCTGGCTCATCTTCTAAAGACTCGTTGAGTTCAATTATTGAACCAGATAAGGGCATAAAAAGGTCTGAAACGGTTTTTACAGCTTCTACTGTTCCAAAAACTTCAGAAATTTCAAGTTTCTCATCCAGAGTCTCGACCTCAACATATACAATATCTCCTAATTCGCCCTGAGCAAAATCAGTTATTCCAACAGTTGCAATTCCGTCTTCAATCGAAATCCATTCATGGTCTTTTGTATAGTGTAAATTGGCAGGTGTATTCATTTTATATTGGTTTAAAAAACAAATATAACTGATTCTATTTATCAATTCCCAAAATTATATCGAATGCTTACACCCGATCGAATTGATGTTTGTGGAAAAGCTGATGAAATTGCAAACTTTGAAAAGTTATGATCGTAAAAAAATTGACTTGTTAGATTACTTGAAAGAGAATAATCTGCGGTTAGTTTAATTGACCAAAGGGTTTGTCCTGCAGTAACTTGATTGTTGTTGATCTCTAAATTTCTAAGTACTGTGATGTTATTACGATATGAGAGGTCTGCTTTAATATTTAAATCACCTTTTAATGTAGTTCTTTTTCCTCCAATGCGTGTTCTAAACCTTAAATCTTTAACTCGATAACCCATTCCAATTATATACTCTTGACCTCTAGATTCTGTAAGTAAATTATTGTCTAGACTTAACGAAAGAGCTCGGTCTGTTTTTAATTCTGCTAAGAATTTAAATGAATTTTTTAGTTCAAGATCGACTCTCAAAAGTGGATTAAATTGTTCTACAAGATTTAAATTAGAATATAAAGTTGAAGGAATAAAATTTCCTCCTTCGTCTAATTGATTTGGAATTGAAGGGTCGTAATCTAAATTTGTTTGGAAATTATTAATAGTATAACTCGACCTATAAGCATGTGTTAATGAAAATCGATTGAATATTTTTTTCAAAGATTTTATATCCATCAACCCTGTGTATTTTAAATTCCAATTAGGCAGCGGAGTTTTCTTTAATGGGTTTAAGGAAATATTTTCAGCTGAAGAACCAGAATACGCAGCTAAAAATGCGGGAATAACTACTGATTGATTTGACTTTCCATAACCTCTAGGAAATCCTTCTTCATCAACTTCTGTTGATGGAATACCTTCTTTCGAAGCTAGCCTTTGTGCGATTACAATCCTATGTTCTCTAAATTTTTCAAAATTCGGATTGTAAGAACCTGAGGGGGTATTGAATGCTGTTTTTATTAGTAAAGTAGAAATTCCAAAATTACCGTAACTATTAGGATTCAATGGAATGTATTCTCCATCGATTACCGAAAAGTTCTCAGATAAATTTTCTGAGTAATTACGTTCAGCAGAAAAGTCAATTAATAATCCTTTTCCAAAGTCTAGTTGCCCAGAAACCTTTAACAGGTTATTGTGTACTTGCGTGAATTGCTGATTAAAATCAGGGAAATCTGTTAACCAACCATTTCTTGCCGCTTCGTATCGAACATCTGCTTGACTTCCAAAGGTAAAACCTGGAGTGGGTTGTAATGTTCCGCCAAATCCTAAAGTAGGTAAATAGCCTGGAAGAACTTTTCCGTTGTTTTCCGTATAAGTAAACTGTACCCGTTTTAATGTAGATAATACATCTGCAATTGATTTTAAAGTTTTTTTCTTTTTATTCGGAAGTTTTTTAACTTCTTCTGGCACACCCTTATTATTTGAGTTAGGTAAAATTCTTCTTAGTTTCTGTTCCCTATTTTTCAGACCAAACAGTTGATATATTCTAGGCATTGAAATAGAACCATTTAAGGTCTGTGTATTCGCATTTTGAACTGTATTAACGATTCCTAAAAAATTTCCATTTAAATCTTCAACATCTGCAAGAACATTAGAACCTCGCTGCCAACTAAAATCTCCTGTATAGCTATAATTAGCATCAATAAAACTTAAAATAGGAATGAATTTAAACGGTATTTTATAGTTTAACGTAAGCGACTGAAAGTGTCTGTTTGGATCTCCAGTATCCCATAATCCATCCCAAATTCCTTTTCTTTTATCAACTAAAGAAGCACCACCCTCTTCATTATCTTGATAATAATTTCGGACAATATTATTACTGGAAGCTGTAAAATTCATCTTAAGTGACCTTGATAAATTGTGGTTTATACTATAGGTCCAATCAAACAAGAAATTTCTTTGTTGTAAATCCGGGAGAGCGAGCTGTTGAGAGGCATCAACTCCTTGAGAATAAACTTCTCTAAATCGCTGACTGTTAAACAAGCGGTTAATATTAGTACTTACAGCAATATTGTTTGGGAGTAAATTAAAATTTACTTCTCGAAGCCATTGCCAATATTTTTTCCTATTTAATACTTTTATTTTTTTAAAAGGGTTTATTTCAATTGGACTAAAACCGTGATTATAATTTGCAGAAAGCGCAACTGTTTTATTGGATTGATTTTGAATCTCATAATCACGGTGAGAAAATTCGTTATAAGCATAAGAGAAATCAAAATTCTCAATGTTATAAAAACGAGACTTTTCTGAACTACTATTTTTTCGAACTCCTATTAAACTGATGCTTTTTCGCTCAGTGTAATCAATAGCTTGATTTCTGATCGTATCCCTTTGAGCTTTTGAAGTGGCAGTTTCTAAACGATCTTTCAAAAGAATATCTTGATAAAAAGGATCATATTCTGGAGTTATTTGTGTAGCTCCAACATTATAATTAAATGGAATTTGAACTCCCCATTTTTTTGGTAATAACTGACCTACATTAACATTAGTTACAAAGTCGTATTGAGAAAGGTCTTCTCTGCTCCTCTGGTTTGGAGACTGTTCTATTGAACCAAAACCAATAGTAGACAATCTTCCAGAAGCACTTATTGTGGCAAAATCAGCTATATTAGCATCTAAGGAGCCAATCGCTGCCCAACCTCCTTGACTGTCAATTCCTGCAATACGTAATTCATTAAACCAAACTTCTCCACACAAATTATCTCCAATGGTTTGAGATGGGTTTTTTACCCCAATCATCATTGTTTTTATAGATCCTAAAGATGGATTACCTCGAACAGAAAACTTATATCTCTTTGATCCAGGCAAGGTACTTATGGGTGTAAATTCATCTATTATATTCAAGTCTTCATCATAATAAATTGGTCCGTTTGATATTTTTCCAATACTGGCTGCCTTTAGTTTTGACAAGAACTTAATTGGAACATTTATGGAGTTAAAATCGGGTTGCCACACCTCTTCAGCACTTAATTTATTCGAAACTCCTTCCATAAAAGAAGAGGGTTTCAAGGGAACTTCTATTTGGTAATAATTGTCTTTATAATCCGTTCCAATTCTTATGAATGCAACTAGTCTTTCGTCAAAAGCCTCTTCTGAACCCTCGCCAGGCAATGGAGTTTGACCCTGAACTGACTCAGCATGAATAAACATTTTGAGTTCTTTATATTGTCGTAAATCAATTTCCACACTCTTATAAATTCCTCTAGAATCCATGGGTTGTAAATCGCAAACTCTGAAGGATAATGATTGCTCGTTTTGACGAACTATGGTGTTATTATTATTAATCTGCTCGCGTTGAATTTCTGGAGGTAGAACATAATTAATTGGAACCCTATTTTCATTTTCCAGAATGTTAACCGTACTTATATCGACATTTGTATTTGCGTTAAATAAAAGATCTTCGTTAAGCGATTGGTTATACCTTCTCCAATCTCCACGAACTAAATCAAGAGTACCAAACCTAAAAACTACAGGAGTTTCGAAATCACTCAACACCATTCTCATGAATCTTATAGACCTTAAGTCCTCAATTCCATTTATGTTATCAAAATAAGTATTGAAACTTGTACCCTGATAATATCTTTTATCAATGGGAACTTTAAATTGAATCCATCTTGAAATTAATTGTTGACCATTTGGAAGATCTACTGTTACATTTTCTCTAACATCAGTTACAAAAGGATGGTTTCCTACGGTCATGTTCTTGGAGATGGGAACTCTATATTCAAAATAACTATCAATAGTATTCATCGTTTGATCCCGATTTATATCTTCAGTATCTGGCTCTGCAGTACTCCCTCTGTTAGTGTCAGAAAAAGCAATAGGTGAGTTCCCGTCTGTTCCGTTGTAATTCTTATAACGATTTACAATTCCTCCAGTAGCTTGAACAAAATATTCATAATTATCTCCAGCTGGATCGTCAATTGGTCCATTTGAATAAACCAATCGTTCTTCTTCATCATTTAGCCCATCAATCCCAACATCTTGCAACAAACGATCTTCTTCTATCGTGTTGAATGCATAAAGAAGGGACTGTGCTGCAGGTGTTTTCCCCCAATTACTTTCCTGAATAGATGCTCCTTCTGTCCCAGGTAAACCATTTTCATATTGTTTTCTTCCATCTTTAAGAACATCTTCAGATATATTACCTAGATGGAATATTAAAGAACCTAAGTCTTGATTCTGTGTTTCTAATTCTGTAAAAGTATCTAAAAGCCAAAATTCAATAAACTCAACATTCGATTGCTCAAAATTTGTAGAATTAATTGGTCGTGTAATCCCAGCCCAATTTTGATCCGGATTTCTTGTAAAAATGTCTACTTCCTGATTGTTATAAGGCCCTTTCTCTTCTGGAAAATAAGCTAGATCTAAAGTAGGTTGAAAAGTAGACTGTCCTTGAACCAAATCTTGTTCTGGAAATATTTCGTTAATAAAAATCCTTCTAGTGGTATTGAGCGAAATATCATCGTTACTAATCCCTGAAGGTCTTGATTGTGAGGTATAAAAAATTGGATCTACACTATACCACGCTAACTTTGCACGATTATATCCTCCTGTTAAATCGTCTATATTAGCATCAGAGCCTCGAAATCCTTCTGAGGGTACACTTGAAAGATTCCAAGCCAAAAATCCTTTAACATCTATATTGGTTTGAGCTCCTTCAAAATCATCTAAATAAACATTTGTTTGTCCTTCTAACTGTGTATTTCTTGGTTTACCTGCTATAAACCTGGCAACCTCCCCTCGAAATGAAATTCGAGATGGAACATCTGTTTCTATGTTCGGTAACTTATTTACAAGTCTAGTTAGAAATGGAAGTTCAGTAGAAAAATTAGTGTTAATACCCATCATAGTATTATTGACGGGTTCTGTTCCATAATTTGCTTTTTGAGTTAAAGGATTTTCACTTAAATTAATTAAGGTTCCTCCTAAAACAAAATTATTATTGAATTGATGAATTACATCAACTCCAGAAAAACGCTTGTTTTGTTGACCGAAAAATGAATTATTTTCTACCGATATCTGAATTGGTACGTTTGATGCTTGAAGTCCAGGGTCTATTATTTTTACACGTCCAATTCGATAATTAACGGTATAATCTATTCCTTCTCTTAAAACTCTCCCCCCTGCAGTTACCTTTACTGATCCTCTGGGTACATTAAAAGCTCCTATTGCAATTCCTTCGCCACTTGCAGATTTGTATCTCCCTTTAAGATGAAATTTATTTTGTTCTGTAGTTTCTAAAGCACCCGCTTGAGTGAGTGCATACATATCCCTAAAAACATACTTTTTCTGGTTGGCATTGTAGGTAATTTCGTTTGTATATTCTTCAATAGAGTTATCCGGATTATCTAAAAGTTTAAATAAATTTTCTCCAAAAGGTTCTACCGTTGGGAATATAATTCTCCCATATTGTGGATCGACCGTTATTCCGGGAACAAAATCAAAGAACCCATCTCCTTCTGGCTCCGGATCGTTGTATAAATTCAATCGATCCAAACTTAATGTTCTCAATAGAATTTGATTCTCTAAAGCTTCAGGCCATATTGTTTCGTCTACGGGTGTCATGTAATTTATAGGAGAAGGGTCTGAGTAAAGAATATTCAATCTGAAATCTTCTTGTTCTAATTGAAATGCCCCTGTATTATATATGTTTTTCATCATCAAATCCCAAACAGGCTGACGAACATCGGTTATACTACTCTTTAGTAACTTTACAACCAAATTATTTGTTTCAACCAGTGGGGGTTGATTTTGATTCATGTTTTCTGTAATTGAAGTACCCTCAATCCCTCCATTTGCAAATTCTCCTACTTGATAAACTTCTCCCTGAAAAGTAAATTGAAATGCAACTCCCAAAATCTCATCGTTACTTAATCTCTGATTAAGAGAGAGATAACCCAGCTGGGTATTTAATGTATATTCTGTTGGCAATAACTTTCTAGCACTTTCTAAAACAGCATAATCAAAACCTTCTTTTACTTTTCCGTTTAGAGGTCCAAAACCATTTGGAACTGAAGCTACATCTCGAATTGACTCATTTATAAAAGAACTTCCAGAGTTTGTGTTTGGATTTAATTTATTCGCATCATTTGATGGAATCCCACGTGGGGTTGGCTGATTAAAAAAAGAAGGATTTAATTCATCAAGACGCGTATTATTTGGGTCTGATTCTCCAATATCCTGAAGAGCAATTATATTTCTAATATTATTCGTTTGAGATTGACGGTTCGTTACCCAAACCTCAACACGTGTTATTTGAACTGGTGAATTTATATAAGGGTAGTTTTTTAAAAAATCGTCATAGTTATCTCTAAAGTAGTGTGCTAAGAAAAAGTGTCGATCTGCTTCATAATCCAAAGCAAAAATTGAAAATTCTTGAATTGTACCTCCACCCTGTGCAATTACAGATTGGGATTGAGAGCGTTGTTCGGCTAAGACCCCGGTTATATTTGTTCGTCCAAATTTAACCTCTGCCTTTACTCCCATAAGACTTTGAGCTCCGGAAATTAAAGTGCTGTTTAAAGGCATATTAACATTCCCAATATCAATGTTCTGAAGAATGGCATCTTCTGAAGCGGGTTTATTTAAAAAATCGTTAATTTTATTTTGGTATTCACCTGCTTTATTCTGAAGCGATGAAACCCGATCTTCCAGTGCTGTTATTTTATCATTTACTTTTCCGGCAATTCCAGCAACTTTATCAATTACCTTGTTCCCCTTCTCCTCTAAAGCATTTTTTTTGTCGCTCACCGAAGTAGGGAGATAATCTGATAAATCGTTAACTTTTGGTGGATTAAACTCCAATTTTACGAGGTTTTGAAAATCAAAAGTAGATTCGGTGTCGTAGTTTGCAGTTATCTGAAGTCTCTCCCCTATTTTACCTAGAAGACTTAAACTTATTCGCTGATCAAAATCAAAACCAAAATTTCTTCTATTCCTAGGAGAAAAAGATGGATTATCTGTTTTTTGATAACGAACGCCTAAATCAATCCCTATTGACCCCTGTGGAATTACATCGATTTGATTTCCTCCAAAAACTGAAGAGAAAAACTTAGAATTAATATACATCTCGGGAAGTAAATCCTTTTGAGAGTTTTCTTTTGCACTTCCTTTTTTCTGAGTAATGGTAGTCACCTTATCTTTGAAGTAGGTGTTCATTTGTTCTTTTAAAAACAAACGATAATACTCTTTCGGTGTTAATACCAAAGGAACATCGATGGGATATTCCCCATTATTCTTTTTGTAGACATACAAATCTTTTTCAGAATCGTAGTCGTAATCTAATAATGAGCTTGCTTTTTTTGGAAATGAAATAGTGCCGAGCTCAAATGTAGAGTCGGAAGTATCTTGCCCATATAAAGACGTTATAGCTGCAGAACTGTAAAAAATTACTGCAATTAAACACAGGCGAAGAGTTTTAGAACAGGCACTCTTTTTTTTAACCAAAAGGTTTTACAATTTATTCAAAGCTATTTTAATAAGCTCCTCAATGGAACTATCCGGGGTGCTTTTGAGTATATTATCAATTACTTTTTCAGATTGTCTTCTTGTGTAACCAAGGACCTCTAAAGCTGATAACGTTTCTTCTTTGGTTCTATTGCTTTGAAGTATAGGAATTTCGTCATTTCCTTCTATTTTTTGAACCTTATCTTTTAGTTCTATTAAAACTCTTTGAGCTGTCTTAAGTCCAATACCTTTAACTCCTTTTATAGCGGCTAGATTTTCACTTAATATTGCATGTTGAATTTCTTGTGGAGACATAGAGGACAACATTGTTCGAGCAATACTTGCTCCGATTCCAGATATTGATATTAGCAATCTAAAAACAGTCCGTTCAATCGGTTGAAAAAAGCCAAATAATGTATGAGAATCTTCTTTTACTTGAAGATGAGTATGTAATTTTATAGACTCCTCTGCTCCTAACTGACCGTAAGTGTGCAAAGATATGTGTACCATATAACCGATTCCGTTACAATCAATTATTACATGTGTAGGATGTTTCTCGACTAATTTCCCTGATATCTGTGCTATCATTTCTTTTGTTTTTGTTGAGCATCAATTACTGCAACAGCAGCCATATTTACAATTTCGTCTACACTTGCCCCTAGCTGAAGAATATGAATTGGCTCTTTTAGACCTAATAAAATTGGACCTACAGACTGATTTTTATTTAGCTCTTTCAAGAGCTTGTAAGTGATATTCGCTGATTCTAAATTAGGAAAAATTAACGTATTAACATTCTTTTTTGCAATTTCAGAAAACGGAAATTTCTCTTCTAACATTTCCCGGTTTAGAGCAAAATCTGATTGTAAAGGACCGTCTAGAACTAAGTCAGGATAATATCGGTGTAAATAAGCGACTGCTTCGGTTACTTTAGCAGCATTTGGATGTCTTGAAGAACCGAAGTTTGTGTAAGACAACATTGCAATTACAGGTTTCATTCCAAACATCTCTACTATTTGAGAGGTCATATATCCTATTTTGGCTAGTTCTTTTGCGGATGGCTCTATGTTTATTGAGGTATCCGACAAGAAAATTGGACCTCTGTCGGTAAGCATCATATTGGTTGCAGCGATTTTAGAAACACCTTTATCTTTTCCTACAACTTCAAGAACTGGCTTAATAACAGAAGCATAATTTCGGGAATATCCCGAGAGCATTGCATCGGCATCTCCGTTTTTGACCATCATGGAAGCAAAGTAATTTCGCTCTCGCATCAAGGATTTTGCTTCGTACAAGGTTACTCCTTTTCTTTTTTGTTCTTCCCAAAAAACATGAGCATACTTGTTTTTGACCTCATTGTGTTCATCACTTTTAGGGTCAATAATTAGAACTTTTTCAAGAAAATTAA
The DNA here is from genome assembly GCF_910589745.1 of Candidatus Arcticimaribacter forsetii. GTDB lineage: Bacteria > Bacteroidota > Bacteroidia > Flavobacteriales > Flavobacteriaceae > Arcticimaribacter > Arcticimaribacter forsetii. The sequence goes on along the minus strand of NZ_OU342399.1, from coordinate 438,240 downwards.
TAGACCCCATTAAATCAGAGATGACCTCTTTTCTCCCCAATAGAATAGGCTCTCCTATTCCCTCTTCAAGAATAATTTGAGCTGCTTTTAAGACATCTAATTGATCTGCTTCTGCAAACACAATTTTTTTAGGAGCTGATTTTGCCTGATCGTGAATCAATCGAATCATTTTTTGGTCTGATCCTACTAAACCAGCTAACTTCTCTCTGTACTTATCCCAATCTTCTATGGGTTCTTTTGCAACACCCGATGCTATTGCAGCTTTTGCAACTGCAATTGGAACTTCTTCTATTAAACGAGGATCAAATGGTTTTGGTATTATATAGTCTCTACCAAAGGATAAATTCGTTTTTTGATAAGCAATATTTACTTGTTCTGGAACCGGTTTTTTTGTTAGCTCTGCAAGTGCTTCTACAGCAGCCATTTTCATAGCTTCGTTAATTATAGTAGCTCGTACATCTAATGCGCCTCTAAAAATAAAAGGAAACCCAAGTACATTATTCACCTGATTGGGATGGTCGGAACGCCCGGTTGCCATAATTATATCGTCTCGAACAGAACATGCAAGATTGTATTCTATTTCGGGATCTGGATTTGCCATTGCAAAAACAATCGGGTTCGGATTCATCGATAATAACATCGATTCGGTTACAATATTTGCCATAGACAAACCAATAAAAACATCGGCCTTTTCCATTGCTTCCTCTAGGGTGTGAAGATCCAGTGCAGTAGCAAATTCTTGCTTTTCGGGAGTTAAATTTTCCCGATCTTTTCGGATGACTCCTTTGCTATCTGTCATGACAATGTTCTCGTCACGAGCACCAAAAGCTTTGTATAATCGGGTACAAGAAACTGCAGCTGCTCCAGCCCCAGAAATTACAATCCGTACTTCTTCTATTTTTTTATCTGCTAATTCTAAAGCATTTATTAAAGCAGCACAAGAAATGATAGCAGTCCCATGTTGATCGTCATGCATCACGGGAATGTCAAGCTCTTCTTTTAATCGTCGTTCAATCTCAAACGCTTCGGGTGCTTTAATATCTTCGAGATTAATCCCACCAAAAGTTGGAGCTATTGCTTTAACAGCTTCTATGAATTTTTCTGGGTCCTTAGCATCAACTTCAATGTCAAAAACATCTATTCCTGCAAAAATCTTAAACAAAAGACCCTTTCCTTCCATCACCGGTTTTGAAGCTTCCGGACCAATATTACCTAATCCTAAAACTGCTGTTCCATTTGAAATTACAGCTACTAAATTCCCTTTGTTTGTGTATTTATATACATCTTCTGGGTTTTTCTCGATTTCAAGACAAGGAACTGCTACTCCAGGGGAATAGGCCAAAGCCAAATCTCGTTGGCTGTTATAATTTTTAGTAGGTACTACTTCTATTTTTCCAGGTCTAGGTTTAGCATGGTAAACTAGTGCTTCTCTTCTTTTGCGTTCTTTACTCATAATTTTTGTGTCTATAACAAATGTAGGAAGTCTGTAGGATTAACAAATCTTTAAATTGAGAAATGTTTCTAAAAAAAAGAGCACCTAAGTGCTCTTTTAAAATTATAAGGATAAAGAAATATTCTGATTTACTCTTTAACCTTTACAAATAATGAAAAAATTCCTGCTGTAATCAAACAAGCTCCAGCTAAACGAATTACGTTAATTGGATTACTCCCAAGGAGGTCATACACGAAATACTGCATTGAGAAGATTTGTATGATCATTGGGATAACAATAAACATATTAAATATTCCCATATATACTCCCATTTTATCACTAGGGATTGAAGATGCTAACATTTGATAAGGCATAGCCATCATAGATGCCCATGTAATCCCCAGCCCAAAAGAAAATAAATAAATTTGAGAGACTGGGATCCCGCCTCCTAAAGGAATGGTAAACAAAAGGTCGGTGTCGTTTAGAAAAGGCATTGCCATTAATCCAACTCCCCCAAGCAGTAAGCTTAAAAAGTGTAGGTTTTTTGCTCCTAATTTTCTAGCTATAGGAATCATTGGAAAAGCTATTAAAACGCAAATTATATTGTATGTCCCGTTTAAGTTTCCAGTCAACAGCTGTGCTTGATTAAAAAAGGAGGTATTCTGATCCAGAGTGTCAAAAAGTGATAACGATAAAGCAGAGGTTAAAAATTGCCAGTAGCAAAACATAGCATACCAGGAGAAGAACATAACCGGTATAAGCTGCCTCATTGTTTTAGGCATTTCTATGAAAGAATCCTTAATCTCGGAAAGCGATCTTAAAAAAGCATTTCCCTTTTCTTTATTCGCTTTTATAACCGCAAGTTCTTCTTCTGTTGGAGGGTATTCTGATGTGGTTAATACGGTTACTAGAATCGTACCTATTGAAGCAATTGCTCCGATTCCAAATGCCCAATAAGTAGATACTGGAATTCCATTATCCATTTTGTCACTTAAAGCTAATATTCCAAAAGAAACTAATATGGCAGGTGTAAAGTTTGACATTACGCTCCCAAGCCCTGTAAAGAAACTTTGCATTAAAAATCCAATCGAGTATTGTTTTTTTGGAAGCTTATCTGAAACAAATGCACGGTACGGCTCGAGAGCAATATTATTTGCTGCGTCTAGGATCCAAAGTAAACTTGCTGCCATCCATATTGTACTTGAAAAAGGCATTGCTATTAATGCTAAACTTGCAATTAAAGCACCGATTAAAAAAAACGGCTTTCTTCTTCCAAACTTTGGGGACCAAGTACCATCGCTAATTGCTCCAATTACGGGTTGAACTAAAAGTCCAGTTACTGGACCTGCTAACCATAACATGGGAAGTTCTGCTTCGTTTGCTCCTAAGTAACGATATATGGCACTCATGTTACTTTGTTGTAAACCAAAACTAAATTGAACCCCAAAGAATCCAAAGTTCATGGTTAAAATTTGCCAAAAAGAAAGTTGTTTTTTTTCTATCATAATTATTTTATCGCTAGGTTCTTTTTATCTCCAATGTAAGTTTGGATTTTATTTACAACATGTTTTCCAACTTGCTCTCCTTGTGCTACGCCTTCTTCGATCGCCATCATATAATGTATTCCACCATATAGTCTTGACAAAGCCGCTTCTTCCGAAGCTTCTATAAAGGAGTTGAACGACCTAACCGGCAAACCATATTCAATTTCTGTAGTGTCATCGAATGCAAAATTATCGCCAAATAGATCGGTAAGGGTTATTGCTGCTGCTCTTGAAATTACAGAATGCCCACTGGTATATTCTGGAAAAGGAGGAGTTTGAAGAATAGGAAGCCATTCTTCGTCGTAATATTTATTAATTAATGTTTCTGGTCGAACTACTAGTGTATTCCACTTTTCATCCCAACAACTTATAAAGGCGTCAAAAAGTGCAATGGTAACATTAGTATAGGCATTGAGAGTGGCTTCAAAATCACTATTAGCCTTTCTGGTCACAACAGATGTAATTCCGATCCAATGCCCACCCGGGGTAATTTTTTTTGTTGCAAACATAGCGTGTCCTCTATGATGAGTTACGTATGGATTACAGTCCCAAAATTTTGCGATTTCTAATTGTTCGTCTGTTATTTTATTACGGATTTCAAAAACTTCTTGTAACTGAATTTGAAATGGACTTCCCTCTTTTAAATCAAAAGCTAATGGTGGTTTTGGAGGAAATTGATTTGCAGAATCCAAAGCCATTGTTCTTATCTGGTTCCAGTGAGGTTCGATACCATCCATATAATCTGGGGGAGTTGGTTTCCAATAATGCTCTTCTTCTTGAATGGTATATTTTGGGTAGGTTCTAGTCTGGTTGTATAGGTCTCCTTTAGCCCACTCCAAAATATGTGCAGCTACTTGAACTCCGTATTCTTTTGATGCATTTAATACCGATCTCGGAACTCCTTTTTCTTTTAATTTCTCATCTAAATTTTCTTGAAAAATCAACATCTTGTCTTCCGAAAAAATGAGCGCTCTTCCGACTTCATTGAAAGCATGCAAAGAAGCTATAGTGTAATTAACATCTTCATCTTGGTTTGCCGGTAATGGCTCTAATCCTTTTACTTGACCAACTAATGAAGCATATGAATCTAGATTTGCTAACTGCATTGTTTGATAGGCTGCAATTGTAGGATATAAATAAACTCTACTTGCCACCGGAGGCGAAAAAATATCATATACAATGATGTCAGTAAGGTTTTTTACATTGGACTGAACCCATTCTGGATCGTCTAATTCTTTAAGATAACTAAAATCTTTTTGACAACTAGACATTAGTAGAGATGCTAGAAACAATAAAACTATAGGTTTATTTATTTTCATTGGGATGATTTTTAGACAATAAATATACATAATCATTATTTGACATAATGAGCTTGGTATGTTTGTTTAAACTAATAATTCTTTTGGCGTTTATTCCTATTGGAAGTGGTAAAAATAAATCTTCTTTAAAAGACTTTGTTTCATTACTCCAGTCAGAAAGCACCCCCCCTGTGTTTGAGGAACTGTTTCCTAAATCAGTAATATATTGATCATTATTTCCAACATAAAATAACTTTATATTTTCGTCTGAACGGTCTAAATAAAAATCTTCAATACTACTAAGCTGTGCTTTTTCTGGAAGCGGGTATCCTTCGAATTTAGAATTGTTCTGAAGGTAAACCATTGATCTAGTCTCGACAATTTTCTTGATTTCTAAAATATCATTTTCTTTTTTATCTGTCAGATCTTCAATAGTTCTTACTTTGGAAAACTTTTTATATTGTGTAAATTTTTTCTTGATATAAGGAAGTTGACCTGCTAAGTTATCTTTTGAAGAAAAAGGAACATAATCACCAAAATAATTATGGAATATAATGGGATCTAATTGTTCATTTTCATCAAAATCATCGAGATATAAAAATACTGGATTTTCAATGGAAGCTTTCCATTTAAAATTAGATCCGGAATTTCCTGCTAAAATATCCAGGAACCCATCCTTGTTAATGTCTTCAATTGAAACTGTATTCCACAAGCCTTCTGTATTGTTTAAATTCAAAACATTATTGGCAATTTCAAATTTCTGATCTCCTTTGTTAATCAAGACTGTAATTGGCATCCAATCTCCAACAATAACTAAATCTAGTAAGTTGTCGTTGTTTAAATCACCCCATGCGCTATCGGTTACTAATCCCAATCGACTTTTTAGAGTCATTTCAAAGCTCATTTTAGCGCTATTCCTTAGTATAAAACTATAAGGACTAAGTCCATATGCTCCTGGTAAAGATCTGCTACCAATGAATAAATCGTCGAAACCATCGTTGTCAAAATCTCCGACCTCAATAGTTCCACCGTTTGTCATTGGCAAGGAAATGTTTATTCTTTTAAAATTAGCCTTCCCATCGTTAAGGTAAATTCGATCAATTAAATAATTTTCATTTTCCTTAAAGTCATTTCCTCCGCTTACAACATATAAATCTAGATCACCATCATTATCAAAATCAAATGAAGCTGCATCCACATCTTCATAATTAACGTCTTTAATAAAGTCAACTGTCTTTTTTTCTACAAAGGTGTTGTTTTTAGTTCCAATATATAATTTAGCTTCCTGGTAACGCGCTCCTCCTAAATACAAATCGTCAATACCATCGCCATTAAAATCATTTAAAACTACAGCAGGACCCTCCTTAGAAAGTTTCTCGGGTATTAGCTGTTCTCTTTCATAATCTAAATAGGTATTCTCTTTGTGCTTAAAGGGCAAAACTGAAAGTTTGTATTGAGGATTTGAATCAAAGGGAATTAATTTTTGATAGGGTTTAATGTCACGAGCTATTGTAATCTCCTGGTTTGTTTCATATGAACCTAGTTCCTGAGTTTTTCCATCTGGCCATTGAACTGAAATAGAATCAATTTTATTGATTTCACCTAAACCATAAAATAATTTTTGAGTAGAAGATGACTGAAATCCTTTGGTTGTTTGTTGTTCTTTTATGAGTTTCTTTCCATTTCCATAAAGGGTAACCTTTGTTCCTTTTATGATGGAATAGTCTGCATCTCCTTTTAGAGTTAAAGAAAGATAATTATTCCCCGTAGAAGATTTGTTTTCTAAAATAGATGCTGGAGAATTCAAGTTATTTAAAACTAAATCTAAATCTCCGTCATTATCCAAATCACTATATGCAGTTCCATTTGTAAGCGATGGTTTTCCCACAAATGATTCTTTGACTTTACTGAATTTTAAAGCTCCTTCATTTTTGAATAAAATATTAGGAATCTTAAGAACAGGCATTTCGTCTATTAAGTCCTTTTTTAAGTCGTCATCTTCTGTTTTTTCATAAGCAGCATAATCGACATTACTTAAATATTTAATATAATCTAAATCATTAGGTCTTTTAGCAATCCCATTAGAAACGAAAATATCATTCAAACCATCATTATCAAAGTCTTGTAAGAGAACAGACCAACTCCAATCTGTAGCAAATGTTTCGTTTTGAAGAGCAATTTCTGAATAATCCCCATATTCTTTCTTGATATGAAAATGATTACGCGAAAATTGAGGGTCAAACCCTAAGTCTTTTTTAATGCGTGTAACCTTGTCTGTATCTTCTCCTCCAGACTTCAAAAGAATACTAGCTTCATAAGGCATCATATCGGTAGTAAACAAATCAAATAAACCATCGTTGTTCATATCCGCAAAATCAACTCCCATTGTAAATCGAGAAGTATGTTTAATATACGAAGTGGCAGATTCTGTAAAGGTTTTATTTTTATTGTTTATGTATACATAATCATTTTCATGAAAATCATTTCCGATGTATAAATCCATCCAACCGTCTCCATTAATATCAGAGGCAGTAACAGCCAATCCATACCCCAAAGGACTGCTATATATACTAGCAGATTCAGTTACATCTTCAAAAAATGCTCGTCCTTCATTAAGTTTATTTTCATAAAAAAGGTCCCCAGAAAGACTGTCCTTGTCGGATCGCTTTTTGGTTGTACCATAGCTTCTAATGGAGTGAATTCCGTGGTTTAAAAGATACATATCTAAATCACCATCTCTGTCGTAATCAAAAAAAGTGGCTTGTGTAGAAAAACCTGAGAATGCTAAACCATAAGCCTCTGCCTTCTCAGTAAAAGAATTATCTCCGTTGTTTATGTATAATAAATTATGGGAGCCATTGGTATTAAACAATCCTACTTTGGTTACATATATATCTAGATAACCGTCGTTGTTTACATCTTCCATGGAAACTCCATTAGACCAAGTTGGCTGCATGTCGAGACCGGCTGATTCTGAAATGTCAATAAATTTTAAATTACCTTGATTTAGATATAATCGATCGGGTAATTGATTGGCAGAAAAATATAAATCTTCAAGGCCATCATTATTTATATCTCCGACTGCAACACCTCCTCCATTGTAATAGTATAAATATTCAATAATATTTAGCCCGGTGGAGTAAGTCAATTCGTTTTTAAAATCAATTCCTGTTTGCTCACTACCCAAGGTTACAAAAGGAATCGAATTAACAGCATCTTGTTCTTCCTGGCAACTGAGCAAAGAAATTAATAGGGAAAATAAAAAATAGAGTTTTAGGTGTTTCATTATTTGTTCCAGGTGTAAATTTTTAAACTATCTCTATTTCTTGCTACAATCATTTGATTATTGTCGATTGCTATGGATCTAATTTGACCCGGAAGAGAAAAACCTTTTCCGTCTGTATGGAATTCAAAATTAAGGTCACCTTTGTTTTCTAAATAAACACCGTAAGATGCATCATAAATTCCAACCTCCGGTTTAGAATTATATAAATTTCCACCCATTACGATGTCTAAATCTCCATCCTGATCAAAATCTGCTGTATTAATAGCATATACTGGGCTAAATTGAACATGATTTGGTAATTCTATTGGAGTAAATGAAAAGTTTCCGTTATTAATCCATAACTGGGTTTCTAAAGTGTTTACCTCTGAAATCTGAACTCCTTTCATTTGTTCTTTAGAAAAAATAACATCAATGTCAGCATCTTTGAAAGATTCAAAATCAGGAAACTTCTTTTTCAAACTTTTCATTTGATCTATTAGATTGTGTCTTAAGGCAAATGGATAAAATTTCCCGTTCTCAGCTTTAAATGTCAAAACTCCTTCTTTAGCTCCATTTAAATCGAAATCGTTTAAATACATTCGAATTGGAAATTCATCAGAAGCTCTAAACCTACTATTGGTTCCGTGATTACCTAATATAAAATCGAGATCCCCATCGCCATCTATATCTGCACCATGGATAGTATTCCACCATCCTTTTTTATTTGCAAGTGCATGGTTTTTATTTATTATGAAACCTTCTGGAGTATTTTCGAATATTGTAACGGACATAAATTCTCCTACTACAATTAAATCTTGGTCATTGTCTTGGTCTAAATCAACAAAAAGGGCATCTGTTATCAATCCGACATCTTTTAATTCTTTTGCTAATGTTGCAGTTTTATCTTCAAAAACACCAGTTCCATCATTAACTAACAAATATCCGGATCCTGGTAAACCATAGGTAGCAACTTTAGAACGCTCCCCTACAAATAAATCTTGATCCCCATCCCCGTCGATGTCCGCGTGTTCAACAACTCCAGAATTAATTCTAGCTTCTACTGAAGGTAGTTGTTGATTTGTTTTTGTGAAATTTCCTTGACCATCGTTTAACAATAAATCATCGTACAGAAAAGAAGAAAAAGCAGAAATTTCGACACCCCCTGAGGCTAAATAAATATCCAAATCGGAATCACCATCTGCATCAAAAACCGCAATATCTGAATAATCTGAACTTTTCAATTTTGCTTGATGATTTAAATCTTTTATTGCTTCATACGGAGAAAAACCTGAGGAAGTTCCTTTAGAAAACACAACTTCATTATTTTTTGAACCCGGAATAATTAAATCATTAAAACCATCGTTGTCAAGGTCTTCATATCCTATATGAGGTCCTTGAGTACTGGTCATATGATAAATTAAACGGTCTCTATGAAAATCTACAAAATTGCTCTCCTTGTGAACATAGGTGTTTTCTTGTTCTTTGATTTTAAATAAAGAATACTCATCGACCGTTAAAACTTCCTTTAACTCAGCTTCTTCTTCTGTTGCAACGAGAGTCTGATTTGTTTCAATGTTATTGAAAAAGGAGGTTTTGCCTGAGGGCCAAGTAATCTCAACATCTACAATTTTAGATTTACCTAAACCAACTAAAGGCATAGATTCCATACTGGACTGGAACCCACGAACCGGTTGTACTTCTTGATGAATTGTTTTTTCGGGAGTAATGACTTTAATAATGGATCCTACAGCGAGTTTGTTATTTTTAGATCCTTTTAAATCAAATTTTAAAAAATTATTATTTAAACGTTCCGCTCTGTTTTCAAAAACAAATAAGGGCATATTTACATTATTCACAATCAAATCTAAATCACCGTCATTATCCAAATCGCCATAGGCAGAACCATTTGAAAAACTGGGTACATTAAGTCCAGATGCTGAAAACGATTCGAATTCTAAATTTCCAAGGTTTTTGTAGGAATGATTTGGAACTTTGTTTGAAGGAATTATTTCTATTAATCTTTTATAGTCAACCTTTTGATCAACGATCATTGATTTCATTACCTCTTCGTTTGCAACATACTGAAGGTAGTCTTGGTTTGTTAAATCTTGATAGATCCCATTGGCTATAAAAAGATCTTTGTAACCGTCGTTATCCATGTCAAAAAATAAAGCACCCCAACTCCAATCTGAAGCTTCTACTCCTGTAAAACGTCCTATTTCACTAAAGGTTCCATTGTCATTATTTAGATGGAGCATATTTCTTGTAAACTGATGATGGTATCCGTTTTTTACAACATATTGATATTTATTCCAATCCTCGAATGTTGTTACTGTCTTGAGGCGTTTATATTCCGAAGGAAGCATTTCTGTTACAAAAATATCGTTTGACCCATCGTTATTTAAGTCTGCCATATCTGCTCCCATAGAAGCTCCGCTAATAGAACGCATTTGAGAAGTTAAATCCTCTTTAAAAGTTCCATCTTTTTGGTTTATGTATAAATAATCTCTTTCGAAAAAGTCATTGGAAACAAAAATATCCTCCCAGGCATCTCCATTTATATCACCAACACTAACACCCAATCCAAATCCAATAACACTACCATATATTCCTGCAGAAACACTAACGTCTGTAAAAACACCATTGTTATTTTGCATTAGTTTATCCCCTCCTTTTTCGTCACGTTTAGGTCGTTCGTTTCTCCTTAAGTCGAAACTTCCAATTGCTTGATAAGAATTATTTAAAAGATATACATCCAAATCACCATCTTTATCATAATCAAAAAAAGAAGCATGCGTAGAAAAACCTTTGTCCGCAAGATTGTATTGTTCTGCAGATTCTGTAAAAGTGAGGTCTCCGTTATTAATAAAAAATTCGTTTTGCTTGTTATCGCCTTCAACATCACCGGAGTTGCACACGTAAATATCAAGAAAACCGTCCGAGTTTATATCCACCATTGTTACCCCAGTTGACCAAGCTTTTGTCCCTCCAACACCTGCTTGTTCAGTGATGTCTTTAAACTTAAAATTACCTTGATTTAAAAAAAGTTTGTTTTGCTTTTGATTCGATGTGAGGTATACATCTGTGAGTCCATCGTTATTTATATCCCCTAAAGAAACACCACCGCCATTATAGTAGTTTCTATAGGTGTAAACATTAAATTTCTGATCGAAAGAAAGGTCATTTTGAAAAGACATTCCAATAGTCTCCAAATCTTTTAAAAGAAAGAGTTCATTTTCTTTAGAATCAGAGCATGAAAACACTAAAACTAATAAAGTCAATGAAATAAAGAGATGTACAGATTTTTTCATTTGGGAGTTACAGGTTATATTTCAAAAGGGTATTTTCGATTCTAAGCTCAACAAATCGATCATCTAAAATAAACATTTGAATTTGTCGATCTCCATCAACTTTTACCTTTGCGGGATGATCAGGATCTTTTGTGTCGAAATCTATGAATTCATTACCTGGATATGGTTTCAATAAATCCTTTGTTAGCTGTTCAATTAGATCATCGGACTGATAATCTTCATTCCATGGAGCCCAAGCAGCGTATGAAAATTTCATCTTCATCCCAACAATTTTTTTGTTTTCATCAAATACCCCATAAAAAAGCATTTGAATTTTTTTGTCTGACGGGAAAAAAGTACTTGTTGAATCAATATCATATTGAACAGACTGATTTCCGGGTCCTTGACTAATTAAACCTTTCTTGTTTAATTCCCAACACTTTGTAAAAAAGTCTTTCTGCGTTTGACCCATTTCAATATCAAAGATTAGGTTTGTGTATTTTTCACCAGAGGCTGCTTCTGATTTAACAAGTTTAGTGAATTCTGATTCGCAAGAATTTAAACCTACAAAACAAAACCCTAAAGAGATGACAAAAAGGGTATTTCTAAAGAATTTTCTTAAACTGAATTTCATTATCATTAATCGTAATTATTATATATTTTTCTTGCTTAAAATTTAATGGCTCAATTGCTCTAATTTGTCCTTTTACACCTAACGGATGCGGCGCATCAAATAACAAATTTTTATCTTTAATATTAAAATCTAATTCCCACCCTTTAGAAGCGTCATATCTTCCAAATTGCGGTTTCACTAGATATTGATTGCCGCCCAAATATAACGACTTTTTTGTAGAATTTTCATCATTTATATAAGCTAATGCGTACACACATGAATATTGAATTTCAGGAGGTAAATCAATAGATTCAAAACCGGTTTCAGTTCCTAAAAAAAGTGATGTTTTTAAAACATCTAGATCTAAAATTTGACTTTCATCTATGGTGTTTTTATCAAAAATCTGATCCATGCTTTTAGATGCATACTCTTCATAAAAAACCATCTGCTTTTTTAGATAAGGGAGCTGGGTTATGAGTTCATCTTTATCAATGACCGGATAATATTTACCTTCCTTAAGGCTACATAAAATCTGTTCTTTAGAACCATTTTTATCAAAATCATTTAGGTACATTCGATATCCAATTTCATAGAATGTGTTTTGACCTAAATTACCTGCTACAACATCCAACTTACCATCTTCATTAAAATCTTCTACTAAAATGGTATTCCACAAACCAGATGTTGAACTTAGTCCATAAGAATCTGTTTCGTTTTTAAAAGTACCCTTATAATTAATAAGAATGGTTATGGGCATCCACTCTCCTGACAAAATGAGATCCATTTCACCGTCTTTATTAAGATCTACAGATTGAGACCCGGTAATCATCCCAAGGTCTTTAAAGGCATCTTGTTCTTGATATTCAAATCTATTATTGCCCTTGTTTATCATCAAGTACCCAGAACCACTAAGTCCATAGGTGTCTGTTTGAAAACGTTCGCCTATGAAAAGGTCTACTTTTCCGTCACCGTTAAAATCTTCTGCGGTTATTGCGCCTGTTGAGATATGTTTTGGAAAATTAAACGCATTTCTAACCCTAGAGAAATTTCCTGTGCCGTCATTTACATAATAACGATCGTCGAGTAGAGAAGAGAATTTAGAAAAAACTTTTCCTCCAGAACCTACAAATAGATCTAAATCCCCATCTTGATCCCCATCAAGAAATAATGAAACTACATCTTCGGAATTCTTATTTTCTTCAAAAGGGGTTTTTACTTCATCGTATTTCCCTTTCGAATTTGAAATAAATAAACTCCCAGATTGATTTTTTCCCCCGCCTATGAATAGGTCATCATGACCATCTTGGTTTACATCTCCTACCGAAACTGATGGCCCTTCGTTATGATGCATTTCAGTAAGCAAACGCTCTCTGTTAAATTCTACAAAGTTATTTTCTTTGTGTTGATACTTAATTAGACCTTCATCTTCATTCAGAATGACTTCAATTTTATCGTCTTTACTGACAATAGAATTTGCTTCTGATTCTCTTAAGGTATATATTTTATTGGTCTCTAAACCATAACGAGTTTGAATTGAATTATTAGGCCAAATAACCTGAACACTATCTATTGTTTGAGTTGATCCAACACCGAAATGAACCCGATTACTTACCGATGACTGAAAACCTCTAGAAGGAAATTGCTCCATCAGTGCTGTATTGTTATCATAAAAGAGGATAACTTTAGCACCCACTCCAAATTTATTTTTTCCATTCCCATCAAACTCAAAAGTTATGCTTCGGAAATTAAGGGTATCTGTTTTGTTTTCATAAATAAAAGAAGGCATGTTAACGTTGTTAACTAAAAGATCTAAGTCTCCATCGTTATCTAGATCAGCATAGGCATTTCCATTAGAAAAACTTGGTGTTTCTAATCCCCATTCCTTTGTTTTTTCATCAAAGTTAAAGCTCCCTTTATTTTGGTAAGCAAAGTTAGGTACTGCTTTGGAAGGCATTATGTCAATGAGTTTTTTTATTACTCCTTCTTTTTTTTGCATTAATAAACGAACCTGTTCTTCGTTTGCCATATAGGCTAAATAGTCACGATCCAGCAAGTCCTTATTAATTCCGTTGGATATAAAAATATCTTTTAAACCATCGTTATCCATATCAAAAATGGTAGAAGCCCAACTCCATTCTGTAGCCGAGACTCCACTTTTTCTTCCAATTTCAAAAAATCCATTTTTACCCATGTTACGCTGCAGCACATTTCTAGGAAACTGTTGAGAGTATCCTCTTTTCTGGGTGAGAACATACTTATCCCAGGAGTCATATTTAGCTTTGGTTTTTTTTCTTTTTAATGTAGAAGGAAGCATTTCGGTTACTAAAAGATCAGGAAGTAAATCGTTGTCTAAGTCTGCAGCATCTGCACCCATGGATCCCATAGAAAGAGACTCAAAGTAATCATTAGAAACTTCATCAAATCCCCCAGTAGTTGTATTTAAATACAAATAGTCTTTTTCGAAGAAATCATTTGAAATAAATAGGTCTGGCCAGCTGTCATTATTAAAATCCGATATGGTAATTCCTAATCCAAAACCAATAGCACTTGAATATATTCCTACCGCTGTTGTTACGTCATAAAATTTATTGTCTCTGTTTTCAAAAAATTTATTCCCGTTATTATTAGTATCTACAACATCACGTTGACCTTCAATAAGGTCGTATCCACCGACACTTCTAATCGAATTATTTAAAACATAACAATCTAAATCACCGTCTTTATCAAAATCAAAAAAAGCAGCTTGAACAGATAGTCCAACAACATCCAATCCAAATTCTTTAGAGCGTTCTGTAAATGTCAGATCTCCATTATTAATAAATAGTTCATTATTTCTGTTGTCTCCGCCTGGCTTTCCAGATTTGCATACATAAAGATCCAAAAATCCATCCCCATTCACATCAGCAAAAGTAGCTCCCGTTGACCATATGTCAGAACAGGCAACTCCTGCAGAACTAGAAATTTCCTCAAATTTCCAATTCCCTTTATTCAAAAAAAGCTTGTTGTCTACTATATTTCCTGTAAAATAAACATCTACTAAACCATCGTTATTAATATCACCTATTGCAACTCCGGCACCATTATAAAAGTTCCTATAGGTGTATGGATTGAACTCTTCTGTGTAGACGAGTTCGTTTAAGAAATCCATTCCTATCTCACCGTCTTTGAGTTCAAATTTTGAGGTAGAATCTTCAGTACAATGGACCAATAAAAGTAAAAAAGTTAAAAGGAAAAAAATGTTTTTCATTGTGAAAAGATAGCGAAAATAAGATAATAAAAAAGGGGTTATTTCTTTCGAAATAACCCCTTTTAAAATTATAATTCTGTGATAATTAGTATCCAGGATTCTGAGATAAACCATCACCAGCTTGAATTTGCTCAAACGGGATTGGGAATAAAGCAGTGTGATCATCAGCTTCAACTGGTTTCTCCCACCAAGCGCTAGTCCATTTTCCGAAACGGATAAGGTCTGTTCTTCTTGAAGTCTCTTGGAACATTTCACGTCCTCTTTCTGCTAAGAAATCATCTGCAGTAATATTAGTCATTGCAGAAACACCAGCTCTAGCTCTAATTGCATTAACATCTGCTAAAGTAGTAGGGTGATTCCAGTTACTGTTTGCACGAGCAGCTGCTTCAGCACGAATAAGGTGGATATCACCTAAACGTACAATTGGGAAGTCGTTATTTTGATCAGGACGTCCAAATTGTTGGAAGCTAAACTTACCTAAACGAGCACCAGCTTCTCTTAATGAGTTAGGCTGTAATTCGTTTATACGTGGAGTGTAGTTTAAAGGAGGATCACCATCATCAGATGCATAATCTAACACTGCAGAACCACCAAAGTCTAACTGAGGTCCAACGATAAAGTTATTTGCTTTACGTAAGTCATTATCGTCATAAGAGTTATAAAAATCCTCTAAAGCTGCATATCCATTCCATGGTTGATCTTGGAAGTTCCAAGTAAACTGAGAAGAATAGTGAAGTGTCATTTTAGCAAAGTTCATACCCCCACCAGTTGCTTCATCATAGTTTACAGAGAAAATGTGCTCTGGATTACCCTCGTTATTAGGAGCAAATATTGCTGCATATCCAGTTAAGTTATCTGGATCAGAATCAACAGAAGGACGCTTTCCTAGGTTAGGCACAGATACACTTGAATCAGATAATCTATAAGGACCATTTGCAATGATATAATCCGCTGCATCGTGAGCTTCTTGAAACTTAGCAACACCAGTGTAAGCTTCAGAATTTAGATATAACTTAGCAAGCATACCCATTGCTGCAAAACGGTTAATTCTGTATGTATTGTTATCTAATCCTAATGGACTAGTAGATAAATCCATAGAGGAAGTAACTGCAGTAATTCCTAATGTAGCTAATAATTCAGACTCAATAAAGTCGAATACTTGCTGAGGGTTAGACTGCGATGCAGTTTGACCAGGAGCAGTTACAATCTTAACACTTCCAAACATATCTAATAATCTCCAGTAGAAATAAGCTCTTAAAGCTCTCATTTGAGCTGTTTGAGCATTATCTAACCCCAGATTAGCAATTGCATCATTAATACTACCAATTGCTCCGTACTGACCATTCCATGCACTTCCAACCATACCGTTAGTTGGTGTATATGTATGTTGGTGTACCTCAATTAAAACTCCTCCATCGTACCAGTCACCACCTTTAGCGGCAATAGCCATTTCATCTGAAGCAATTCCATTTAAAGAGAAATACCCGAAGTGGTTTGCAGTTCCGGAATTTCTTAATTGAGCGTAAGCTCCAGCAAGGGCATCTCCGCCTCCGCCTGCACCTCCTGAACTAGCAGGGGCGCTAACTGATACCGCTGTTGTGATCTCTCCAACTAACTCTTCCTCTAAGTCTGTACAAGAAAATAGTACAGCTGAAGCGCTAGTGGCAAGCAACATTGTTCTAAAAAAACTTTTCATAATTTTTATATTTTTTTTAATTAAAATTTAATGTTTACACCTAATGTGAATGATCTAGATGCGAAGTAGCTATTTCTTCTATCTAAACCTGGTGATAATACATCAGCTCCACGCCCATCTTCACCTATGTCAATTAAAGCTGGCTCTGGATCAAGACCCGTATAGCTCGTGAAAACCAATGGGTTTTGAGCGTTTAATGATACTTGAATAGAGTCGAAAGCGTCAGAGTTGCTCATGTCAAAGTTACGAGTAACTGTAAGGTTGTCTAATTTAAAGAAATCAGCTTTTTCAACATATAATGAACTAAAACGAGCAGTTGTTAAACCATCTTGAGCTAATTCAGTGTTAACGAAGTTGTAAGAACCTTGAGTTGAAAGTCTTGGCTCGTAAAACGCACGGAACGTATTTACTAAACTGTGACCAAATGCTCCTCTAAAGAATGCATTAATTGTCCAATCTCCAAAAGCAATTTGGTTTGTCCAACCTAATTCTAGATCAGGAATACCATTTCCTAATTCTTGCATATCCACATTGTCATCAAGAGCTTTATCTTGAGCAGCAATTACTTGACCATCACCATTGATGTCAGCAAATACAGGATTTCCTCCAGAAACGCCTTCAAATACTGGACCCCAGATTTGACCAATTTCTTCTCCTTGCTTAACTCGAACAACCGCTGTAGCATTTTGTCCAGGTGCTCCTAAGTTAGCTCTCATTTCAGCATCTAAAACATATTCGTCTAGAGTTGTAGAGTATGAAGAAAGAACAAGACCCGTAGTATACATATCGTTAACTTCGTAGTTTAAAGCTAATTCAACACCTTTAGTGTTTAATTTACCAGCATTTTCGAAACGACGACCAGTTGGGTATAAAGTTACATCAACAGTACGCTCTAAGATAAAGTCAGAGATATCACGAGTATACAAGTCTAAAGTTGCATCCCATTTACCTTTTCTATACTCAATACCTAAGTTAGTTTCAGCTTTTTCTTCCCACTTAAGAGTTGGGTTAGCATCACGACTTGGAGAAGACGATCCACCACCTTGACCTCCGTCATAAGTAAAGTTTCTGATTTGTTGTGAAAGACCATTTGGTCCAGGTAATGCACCTGTTACCCCGTAACCTACACGAACTTTAAACTTATCAGCTCCAGTGTTTAAGTATTTGTTTAAGTCAACACCCACACCAATCGCTGGGAAAATACCCCATTGCTCATCAGCTCCTAACTTAGTAGAACCTTCACGACGAATAGATGCATTAATGAAGATAGCGTCATCAATAGTTACGTTAGCACGTCCAAAGAATGCAATGATTCTATCGTCAGGGCTTTTATTAGAGTTTGCTCCAATTAAACCAGCGTTTAGTAAATCTTGAGAATACTCAACAGCATTAATATAGTCTAAAGAGTTATCTGGAAAATCTCCTAAAGAAGTAAAGTGATCTTCAAAGTTTTGCTGTTGGAAAGAATATCCAGCAGTTAAAACCAACTTAGTGTTTCCAAAGTTTGCATTGTAGTTACCATATAATTCAGCTAATTTGAAGCTATAAGTTTGGTCGTAGAATTCAGCTAAACCTTTTCTTAAAGGAGAAGTAGCGTTACCACCTCTTAATAAAGTAGTTGGATTGTAAAGCTTGTTAGAGTATTTACTTACCTGATTTGCAAAGTTACCATTTACTGTAATAGCATCAGAAACTTTGTAGTTTAAGTTAACACTGTAGTTTACTTCTGTCTTATCACCTTTATTAATTTGCTGATTAGCAATAGAAACTGGGTTGTAAGAATCAAATAAACCCAAAGTTTCAAAGTATCCACCAAACTGCTCAGATGCAAACTGGTATGGAGAATCAACACCATAAATTGGTGCAGTTGGGTTATACAAAACAGCATATTTCATAGACTCACTAGAACCATTATTTTGCTCTCTTTTAGTTAAAGCAGAATTAAAGTTGATTGTAAGTTTGTCGTTTAATGCCTTTGTAGTAAAATTCAAACGAGTGTTAAACTGTTGGAAGTCAGAGCTGATTAAAACTCCTTCTACATCTCTAAAGTTAGCAGAGATACGGTAAGAAGTATCACCATGTCCACCAGCAGCAGAGAAGTTATGAATGGTCGTTAAAGCTTGACGAGTAACTTCGTCAACCCAATCCGTATCGCTTCCTAAATCTGTACCACCTGCAGCAACAAATTCTTGAGCTGTCATGATATCAACTGTGTTTAAAGCAGAAGTTACACCTAACTGACCATTGTAGTTGAATTGAACTTTACCTTCTTTACCAGATTTAGTAGTAACTAAAATTACCCCAGAAGATCCACGAGAACCGTAGATTGCTGCAGCAGATCCGTCTTTAAGAACGTTAATGCTTTCAATATCTGAAGGATCAACATTCGCAAGAGAAGCTCCGATAACACCGTCAATAACAACTAAAGGTTGTGCATTAGCTCCTACCGTAGAGATACCTCTTAAACGGATAGTAGCAGCAGCATTTGGGTCACCCCCTCTATTGTATACTTGTAAACCAGCAACTTTACCTTGTAAAAGTTGAGACGCATCGTTGATATTACCTTTGTTAAAGTCTTCAGCGTCAACCTTAACTACTGCGGAAGTAATTTCTTTTTGACGTTGAGAACCATACCCTGTTACAACAACTTCTTCTAGTTCATTGTCTGTAGCTAAAGTAATTGTGATTTGATCTTGTCCACCAACAGCAACTTCTTGCGTAGTAAACCCGACAAATGAAACCTCAAGTATAGCATCTGCAGAAGCAGCTATAGTGAAGTTACCATCAAAATCAGTAGTAGTACCATTAGCTGTACCCTTGACAACTACGGTTGCCCCAGGTAGAGGACCATCTTCACTCGTAACCGTACCTGATACGGATTGAGCATACATTCCTACTCCTACAAAAAATAGTAGGGCTGAAAGGAATGCTTTGAATTGATTTTTTTTCATTCTTAAAAGTTTAAGTTAATTTTGATTTGTTTTTGTATCAGAAACCAAAGTACAATTCAAAGTTATATATATAGTAAATAATTGTTAAAAAAATTAACAGTTCTCATCGAAAACGTTTTCGAATTACGATTTTGATTCTTATATTAGCCAATATTTTACAAATTGATGAAAAACTTAACTTTAAAAGATATTGCCAAGGCTCTTGATATTTCAGTAACTACAGTTTCTAAAGCGTTACAAAACTATCCTGATGTTAGTCCTAAAACAAAGAAGCGCGTTAAAGAATATGCTGAAAAAGTAAACTTTAAACCAAATTCATTTGCTGCTTACTTAAGAACGCATGAATCTAAAACAGTTGGAATTGTAATACCACGGTTAAACCACTACTTTTTCAGTAGTATTCTAAGAGGTATTATAACCGAAGCTGAGAAACATGAATATATGACATTCATACTTTGTTCGGATGAATCTTATGAGCTTGAGAAAATTCAAATTGAAAGACTCATTAATAAAAATGTAGATGGTATTTTTCTTTCAATAGCTGATAAAACTCATGATCTTGGGCATATTCAGAATATAATCGACAAAGAAACAAGTCTAGTGATTTTTGATAAATATTCAAAGCTTACTGCTTGTTCAAGCGTTGTAATTGACGATCAAAAAGCTGCATATACTGCTGTAGAACACTTGATTAAGAAAGGTAAAACCAAGATCGCACATTTTAGAGGCCCTTTATTACCACAAAATTCAATTGATAGGTTCCTTGGTTACAGAAAGGCTCTTGACGATTACGGGCTAGAATACGACAAAGATTTAGTCTTTATATGTGATGATATAAATGACACCGAAGGATATAACCACATGCAAACAATTTTAGATGAAAAAATAGAAATCGATGCTATTTTTGCTGTAGCTGATCTTCCTGCTGTGGGTGCTATGAATTGTTTATTAGAAAATAACATAAAAATACCTGAAGAGGTTTCAGTAATAGGATTTAGTAATTGGCTGATATCTTCTCTTATTACCCCATCTTTGAGTACTATTGATCAGCCTGGAGAATTAATGGGGAGAAAAGCTTTTCAAGTTTTTATGAATGAACGAGAAATGAAAAAGAAAAAGAAAAAGGTTGAATTTAAAAAGTATGAAATTGAAACCACTCTTATTGAAAGAGATTCCACTTAAGATTTTTTTAAAAAATTAATGTTTCGCGTCAATCCTTTAAACTTTGACCTTTTAACAGCGCTATCTTTGAAAACTTCTTTAAACGTATCTTCTGTTAATTCTTCCCAATCTTTTAAATTCATATTTAATAACTCTGGATGCGGGTTGAATAAGGGTTCTTGGTGAGGTTTTGAGAATTTATTCCATGGACAAACATCCTGACAGACATCACAACCAAACATCCAATCATCCATTTTACCTTTAAATTCGGTCGGAAGTGCTTCTTTAAGCTCAATCGTAAAATAAGAAATACATTTACTACCGTCCACTTGATAAGGGTTTGTTATTGCATCTGTAGGACATGCATCAATACACGCTGTACAACTCCCACAGTGATCTGTAACTGGAGTGTCGGGTTCTAATTCTAGATCGATTATTAGTTCTGCAATGAAGAAAAAAGAACCTACTTGTTTTGAAATCAAATTGCTGTTTTTACCAATCCAACCCAAGCCTGATTTGGCTGCCCAAGCTTTGTCCATGACTGGAGCAGAATCAACAAAGACTCTTCCATCGACTGTTCCTATTTCACGATTTATAAGCTCTAATAACTGTTTGAGCTTATCTTTAATGACAATATGGTAGTCCTTCCCGTAAGCATATTGAGATAGTTTAGGAGCTTTAGGATCTGCCTGCTTTTCAGGATTATAATAATTGAGAGTTAAAGAAACTACACTTTTTGCACCCGGAACAAGTAACGTTGGATCCAAACGTTTGTCAAAATGGTTGGACATATAATGCATTTCACCATGGTGGTTATTCTTTAGCCAATTTTCCAACCGAGGTGCTTCTTCCTCTAAAAAGCCTGCTTTTGAAATTCCGCAAGAAAGAAACCCCAATTTTTTGGCTTGGTTTTTAATCCATTGTGCGTTTTTAAAAGCAGCTCCATTCATTTTAAAACAAACCTTCTTGGTTATCTTTTATTCGGCCAAGATGTTTATAAGCCAATGCAGTCACCTCTCTTCCTCTTGGAGTTCTTACAATAAATCCTTGTTGTATTAAGAAAGGTTCGTAAACTTCTTCTATGGTTTCACCATTTTCAGAAACTGCCGTAGCAAGTGTAGTAATTCCGACTGGACCTCCTTTAAACTTATCGATGAGCGTCGTTAATATTTTGTTGTCCATCTCGTCCAAACCATTAGCGTCTACTTGCAAAGCTTTTAATGCAAACTGTGTTATTTCTAAATCTATAGTTCCATTACCTTTTATTTGAGCGAAATCTCGAACTCTTCTCAACAGACCATTTGCAATTCTAGGAGTTCCTCTACTTCTTCCAGCTATTTCTATAGCTGCATTTTCTCCGATTGGCACTTTAAGAATGTGAGCAGAACGATTCAGTATTGTTGAAAGCAACTCGGTACTATAATATTGAAGTCTACTACTGATTCCAAATCGAGCGCGCATTGGAGCTGTCAATAAACCTGATCTTGTTGTAGCACCTATAAGTGTAAAAGGATTTAAATTAATTTGAACTGTCCTTGCATTTGGACCTGATTCAATCATTATATCAATTTTATAATCTTCCATAGCAGAATATAAATACTCTTCTACAATTGGGCTGAGTCTGTGAATCTCATCAATAAAAAGAATGTCTCTTGGCTGTAGGTTTGTTAACAAACCTGCCAAATCTCCTGGTTTATCTAGAACAGGTCCAGAGGTCATTTTAATACCAGCCTGAAGTTCGTTCGCTAATATATAAGCTAATGTTGTTTTACCTAATCCGGGAGGACCATGAAACAGTGTATGATCTAATGCCTCTTCTCGCTGATTAGCCGCTTCAACGAAAATTTTTAAATTTTCAATTGTTGCTTCTTGACCAGCAAAGTCATCAAAACTTAAAGGTCTTAACGCTCTGTCTATATCTTCCTGCTCGGGTGTAAAATTCTCGTTACTGGGATCTAGATTTTCATTCATTAAAACAAATATAGTGAGAATCTTGAAGCAAAAAGTGCTTCAAACGAGCATAAAAAAAAAGAGACGCAATTGCGTCTCTTTTATATTTTATTGTAAATGTTTAGTGTTGTAACTCCTTCTCCCCTTCTTTTAGAGGAACAATCTGAGAAACAAAATCTTCTTCTTGTCCTGGTTTTGAATAATCATAAGCCCAACGGTGAACTTCTGGAATAGCACCTGGCCAGTTTCCATGCATATGTTCTACAGGAGTTGTCCATTCCATTGTATTCGATCTCCATGGATTTTCTTCAGCTTTCTTTCCGTAGAATATACTACTGATGAAATTGTAAAGGAATACTAATTGAGCTGCTCCTGCAATTAATGCGAAAACAGTTATAACAACATTAATATCAGCGATATCATCAAAGTAAGGGAATGCGGTGTTTGTATAATATCTTCTAGGAAGACCAGCCATTCCAATAAAATGCATTGGGAAGAATACTCCATAAGCACAAACTGCAGTTACCCAGAAATGAAAATAACCTAAGTTTTTATTCATCATTCTTCCAAACATTTTTGGGAACCAGTGGTAAACCCCTGCAAATAATCCATAAAGTGCAGAAATACCCATTACTAAGTGGAAATGTGCTACAACAAAATACGTGTCATGAACATTGATATCAAGGGTGCTATCTCCTAAGATAATTCCAGTTAGTCCTCCCGAAATAAACGTGGAAACCAAACCAATAGAAAACAACATCGCTGGATTTAACTGTAGATTTCCTTTCCACAAAGTTGTAATGTAGTTAAATGCTTTAACTGCAGATGGAATTGCAATTAGAAGGGTAGTAAATGTAAATACAGATCCAAGGAATGGGTTCATCCCAGAGATAAACATATGGTGACCCCAAACAATTGTTGACAAAAATGCAATGGCGATGATTGAAATTACCATGGCGCGGTATCCGAAAATAGGTTTACGTGAATTCGTAGCAATAATTTCTGAAGTAATACCAAGCGCTGGTAATAAAACGATATATACTTCAGGGTGACCTAGGAACCAAAATAAGTGTTCGTATAAAACTGGTGATCCACCTTGATAATGAAGTACTTCTCCTTGAATAAAAATGTCCGATAGGAAGAAAGAAGTTCCAAAGCTACGGTCCATTATTAAAAGTAAAGCTGCAGAAAGTAATACCGGGAAGGATACAACTCCAATAATTGCAGTTACAAAGAATGCCCAAATTGTTAAAGGAAGTCTAGACATCGTCATTCCTTTTACTCTCAGGTTAATTACCGTTACAATGTAGTTAAGTGAACCTAATAATGAGGAGGCAACAAAAATAGCCATCGACACCAACCAAAGGGTCATTCCTAAACCAGAACCAGGCTGAGCTTGTGGAAGTGCACTAAGAGGTGGGTATATTGTCCATCCGGCTGCTGCAGGACCTGCTTCTACGAATAAGGAAGCAATCATAATTATACTTGATAAAAAGAACAACCAAAATGAAATCATGTTTAATAAACCGGATGCCATATCACGTGCTCCAATTTGAAGTGGAATCAAAAGGTTACTAAAGGTTCCACTCAACCCAGCAGTTAGTACAAAAAATACCATGATTGTACCGTGGATTGTAACTAAAGCTAAATAAACATTAGGGTCCATAACACCATCTGGTGCCCATTTACCTAATAAAACTTCAAATATTCCGAAAGATTTTTCTGGCCATGCCAATTGTAATCGGAACATAAGAGACATTGCAATTCCAATGATCCCCATGAAAAGTCCCGTAATTAAATATTGCTTTGAGATCATCTTATGATCCGTACTAAAGATATATTTAGTTATGAAAGTCTCTTTATGATGCCCGTGATCCTCCTCGTGATTATGCTCTACTGCTGACATATATCTATGCTGTTTATTTGGTTAGTTATTGTATTACTTGAGCAAAAGTTTGCTGTTGACTCATCCAAGCTTCGTACTCTTCAGGAGTTTCAACAATAATTTTCATTTGCATGTTATAATGTGATGCGCCACAAATCTTGTTACATAATAAAATGTAATCAAAAGTATAAGGCTCTAAAGCCTCTTCTCCATTAGCGACTAACTCTTTACTGTTTTCTACTCTAATTTTGTTGATCTTGTTTACTTTCGCTATTACATCTGGGTCACGTCGCATGTCCTCAGTTGTTGTAATGGGTGTAAAAGCAAATTCTGTAATCATCCCTGGAACACAATTCATTTGAGCTCTAAAGTGAGGCATGTATGCAGAATGTAGTACGTCTTGTGAACGCATTTTAAATATAATTTCTCTTCCGACAGGTAAGTGTAATTCTTGAGTTACTACATCGTCTAATCCATTTGGATCTGTAGCATCAATACCTACTAGATTTTTACCGTCAAAATCTTGTAAAAAACGAACATTGGCATCACCTAGAACCCCATCTTCACCTGAGTATCTAGCTTTCCAGTTAAACTGTTGTGCGTATAACTCTACTACCAATGCTTCATCATTTTCTTCAACAGTCATTATGTTGTTCCAAGTATACAATCCGTAAAGAATTAAACCTGCTAATGTAATAACTGGAATAATGGTCCAAATGGCTTCTAATCTATTATTATCAGCATAGAATAGTGCTTTCTTGCCTGGTTCTCCTCTATACTTAAAAGAAAAGTAATGAAGTAGAGCTTGAGTTACAGTTTGAACAAAAAAGATTAACGCGAATGAAATCCACATCAAATTATCGTAATCACTACCGTGTTCTGAAGCTGCTGCTGGTAACAAAACATCTCCCCACTTCCAAAAAGAAAAAAGAGTAAGGGTATAAAGGAATGCTAAAAAAGCAAACATCAATTTTCCTTGAGTATCATTATCGCGGTCATTAGCTACTTGTGAGTTATCTACTTTACTTTGAGACATCTCAAAGATTTTAGCTACTTGCCACAGGGATATTGCAATTAAAACAAGTACCGTAAGGGTTAATATTGCCGTCATTTATATCTTTTCTATTAATTTTTAATTAGTAATGAAAACGTTCACTTTCTCCTAAATAAGGATCCCCTTTTGCGAGCAGTGGTGCTTTCGTTAATTCTGTAAATACTGTGTATATGAATAAACCTAAGAAGAATAAAAAGCCTCCTATTTCTGCTATACCAATAAACCATTGATCACCTACTGCAGATGGCATAATCATATTAAAAATATCTAAATAGTGACCTAAAACAATTACAATTCCAGCCATGATAATGAAATAGTTAGTTCTCTTATAATCACTATTCATTAATATCAACAATGGAAATAAGAAGTTCATTGCAATCATTCCAAAGAAGGTTATATTATAATCTTCAATTCGGGTAATGAAGTAAGTAACTTCTTCTGGAATGTTTGAGTACCAAATTAACATGAATTGAGAGAACCATAAATAAGTCCAGAATACACTTATTCCAAACATGAACTTTCCAAGATCATGAATATGAGAATCATTTACAAATTCTAAATATCCTTGAGACTTTAAATAAATTGTAATTAAAGCAATAGTAGTAATACCTGTTACAAACATACTTGCAAAAACATACCATCCAAAGAGAGTACTGAACCAGTGTGGATCGATTGACATAATCCAATCCCATGACATGATTGATTCTGTTACGATATAAAAAACAAGGAAACCTGCAGATATTCTGAAATTTTTCTTGTGGTTAGAAATATCGGAAGATTCATCTTGTGCTAGAGAGAATTTTCTTGAATAGTATCGGTAAAGCGTCCAACCTGCTAGGAAGAAAACTGCTCGACCTAAAAAGAAAGGAACATTTAAGAAAGCTGTTTTACCTGCTATTAATTTATCATGAGCAACTACTTCAGGATCCATCCATATAAACAAATGGTTGAAATGCATTCCTGATAAAGCTAGAATTACAATTACGATAATTCCTCCTGGCAGAAGGTAACCTGTAATTCCTTCCATAACTCTGTAAAGCACTGGAGACCATCCTGCTTGTGCAGCACGTTGTATTGCATAGAAAGCAAGAACTCCTAGCGGAATCATAAAAAAGAAGAAGGCTGCAACATAAAGTGCTGCCCAAGGCTTATTTTGTAATTGGTGTAATAAATGTTCATCGTGTGAACTGTCATGTGATTCTTCTCCATGAGAAGCTTCAGCATGAGTATCTTCAGCATGTGAACCTTCAGCGTGAGAATCCTCTGCATGGCTATCCTTAGATTCTGCATGACCAGCACCGTGATGTTCAGTAGCAACCATTGCCTTTGCTTCAGCAACATTTTTGGGTGCATTTAAGAAACCTATGACCAATCCTATGAATCCTAGGAGCATTAGTACACGGGCTATATTTTTGAGTTTATTTGGAAAAGTATACATATATTTTATCGCTATATTATTTGATAAGGTTTCCTCTTAATTCCATTACATGCTGAGCAATTTGCCAGCGTTCTGTTGCATTTACTTGACCTGCATGAGATCCCATTGCATTTTTACCATACATTAAAACATGATAAATACTTCCTTGGGTAATTTCACGATCAGCATAGCTAGGTACTCCTAAAAATTTTTCACGAGTCATTAAAACTCCCTGACCATCTCCTTTATTTCCATGGCAAATAGCACAGTATATACCATACAATTCTTTTCCAGTTGCTTTGTGTGCAGCTGTGTTTTCAAGAGGAGAAACTAAATTAGCTTTAGCCGCTTCATATCCTTCATTTGTATCTGCAAAATCATAAGGCTGCCATCCTCTTGCAATTGAACCTTCTGCAGGGATTTGAGCTTCAATACCGTTTGCAAAAGCATCTGAATCCGCATATGCTTCATACCCTACTGGTTCGTACATATTAGGGAAGTACTGATAGTTTGGTTTGGTTTTATCTTGACATGAACTTAAACCAAGTAAAAGGACACTACTAAGTGTTATGTAAAGTATCTTTTTCATTATTCTTCGTGGTTTTGAGGGATAGTGATTTCGATTGCACCAGTCTTTTTTAAAAGCGCTGTCAATTCTTTTTCATTTCCGTTAAGTTCAACTTCCATTAGAAACTTATCGTCCGTTGTTAATGGATTAGGATTTTCTGCTTCTTTGAAAGGCCATAATTTACTTCTCATGTAAAAAGTAATTACCATTAAATGGGCTGCAAAGAAAACAGTCATTTCAAAAATTACAGGCACGAATGCTGGAAGGTTAGAAAGGAACGTAAAACTTGGTTTTCCACCAATGTTTTGAGGCCAATCTTCAATCATAATGAAGTTAATCATTGTGATTGCTACACTAAGACCTATACATCCATAGATAAAAGCCATTATTGCAATTCTTGTTCCTTCTAATCCCATTGCCTTGTCTAGCCCGTGAACTGGAAAAGGTGTATAGATTTCTTCGATGTGATGCTTTTCTGCTTTTACTTCTTTAACGGCATTTAATAGCACGTCATCATCGTCGTAAAGCGCGTGTATAACTTGATTACTCATTTCCGTCTCTTAATTTTTTATAATTCTCGCCCGAAGACTTCAAAATTGTTTTTACTTCTGCTTGTGCAATTACTGGGAACGTTCTAGCGTATAATAAAAATAACACAAAGAAGAATCCAATAGTTCCAATGAAGATTCCAATATCTACAAAGGTTGGTGAAAACATCGTCCAAGATGAAGGAAGATAATCACGGTGTAATGAGGTTACAATAATTACAAATCGTTCGAACCACATTCCAATGTTTACTACAATCGAGATAACGAAAGAGAACATGATACTGGTACGTAATTTTTTAAACCACATAAACTGAGGTGAGAATACGTTACAGGTCATCATTGCCCAATAAGCCCACCAGTAAGGACCAGTTGCACGGTTTAAGAAAGCATATTGTTCGTATTCAACTCCTGAATACCAAGCAATAAAAAGCTCCGTAATATATGCGACACCTACAATAGAACCTGTAATCATGATTACAATGTTCATTAGTTCAATGTGCTGAATTGTAATATAATCCTCTAAATGAGAAACTTTACGCATAATTATTAGCAGCGTATTTACCATCGCAAATCCTGAGAATATTGCTCCAGCAACAAAGTAAGGAGGGAAAATAGTTGTATGCCATCCTGGAATAACTGAGGTTGCGAAGTCAAAGGATACAATGGTGTGTACAGAAAGTACAAGTGGTGTAGCTAATCCTGCCAAAACCAAGGAAACTTCTTCAAAACGTTGCCAATCTTTAGCTCTTCCAGACCATCCAAAACTCAATAAAGAATAAATTTTCTTTTGGAAAGGACGAACTGCTCGATCACGAATCATAGCAAAATCAGGAAGTAATCCAGTCCACCAGAATACTAGCGATACAGATAGATAAGTTGAAATTGCAAATACATCCCATAATAATGGTGAGTTAAAGTTTACCCATAGTGATCCAAAAGAGTTCGGAATTGGTAATACCCAATACGCTAACCAAGGTCTTCCCATGTGAATAATTGGAAATAAACCTGCTTGAATAACTGAGAAAATTGTCATTGCTTCCGCAGAACGGTTAATTGCCATTCTCCATTTTTGACGGAACAGTAAAAGTACTGCAGAAATCAAAGTTCCTGCATGTCCAATTCCTACCCACCAAACAAAGTTGGTAATATCCCAAGCCCAACCAACGGTTTTATTCAAACCCCAGGTTCCAATACCGGTTGAGATGGTGTATATCATACATCCTACTCCCCACAAAAAGGCGGAAAGTGCAATACCAAAAACAATCCACCACTGGGTGTTTGCTTTTCCTTCTACTGGAGCAGCAACGTCTATTGTCACATCGTGATAAGACTTGTTTCCAGTTACTAAGGGTTTTCTAATAGGTGCTTCGTAATGCGAGGCCATACGCTATCGATTTATAATTTTTATATTAAGTATTTCTCACTTTCGCTTGGTACATAACGTTAGGCTTTGTGCCAACGCTTTCCAAAAGGTGATACATACGATCATTTTCTTTCAAGTGAGCTATTTCACTTTCTTTATCATTGATGTCTCCAAAGGTCATTGCCCCATTACTACAAGCACTTGAACAAGCTGTTTGGAATTCTCCATCTTTGATTTCACGTCCGTCTAGTTTTGCATCCAAAATGGTCTTTTGTGTTTTTTGAATACACATTGAACATTTTTCCATTACTCCACGAGAACGAACTACAACGTCTGGGTTTAATACCATACGTCCTAAGTCGTTGTTCATATGATAATCGAACTCATCATTTTGGTTGTATAAGAACCAGTTAAAACGACGTACTTTATAAGGACAGTTATTTGCACAATAACGAGTACCTACACAACGGTTGTATGCCATGTGGTTTTGCCCTTGACGTCCGTGTGATGTTGCCGCTACTGGACAAACTGTTTCACATGGTGCATGATTACAGTGCTGGCACATTACCGGTTGGAAGGTTACTTGTGGATTTTCTGATGGGTTTTCCATCTCTCCAAAAGTTGTTAATGAATCTCCAAGACCGTCGATGTTTTCTTTAGTCTGATTGTCTCCTTCAAAGGTAGTTTCAGAAGAGTAATAACGGTCAATACGCAACCAGTGCATATCTCTAGATCTTCTTACTTCTGTTTTTCCTACCACTGGGACATTATTTTCAGAATGACATGCTATAACACAGGCCCCACATCCAGTACAGGCATTTAAATCGATTGAAAGATTAAAATGGTGTCCAATAGAACGGTCAAAATTTTGCCACATATCAACACCTTCGGAAGTAACTTCTTCTTCCATGTGGTTTTTAGAAACCACAGGGATTGCGTTCCAATATGCTTTATCTTTCGTATTGAAAACCTCTAGGGTTGTTTCTTTAATAATATCTCCTCTACCCATTAATGTGTTGTGTAATTGAACACAAGCAAATTCATGGAACCCTTCTGCAAGTGCTATACTTGCGTTTTGAACAGGCTTAAAGTCATTATAAAATTCAAAAGCATTAACTCCAACTTGCATTTCTTCTTGAAGACCTGCTTTTTCACCATATCCAAGTGCAAGACCAATAGATCCTTTTGCTTGACCTGGTTGAATAATTACTGGAACCGTTAATGTTGTTCCTCCTACAGTTACTTTAGCATAACTACCGTTTAATGCGCCATTAGCAACATTTACGTTTTTCAAACCAGCCTCTGCAGCATCTGATGCAGAAACAGTGATGTAGTTGTCCCAAGAAACTCTAGTAATTGGATCAGGGAATTCTTGTAACCAAGGGTTATTTGATTGCTGACCATCACCCATTCCAGTTTTAGTATATAATACTAATTCTAGACCCGAAGATGATGCAGCAGCTAGTGCGTTTGCTTCTGAGGGTAATGCTTTCCCTTGGAAATAATTTGAACTTGTAATCCCTGATTGATAAAATCCATCGTGCAATACTGTATTCCATGAAGATAAACCTTCTAGTGTAGAATTCCAGTTTGATTTTATTGCTTCATAATATGAATTCGTACTTCCAGACCATGCTAAAAGTACATCTTGGAATTGTTTTGTGTCAAATAAAGGACGAATGGTTGGTTGTGCTAATGCAAAACTTCCTGCTTTAAATTCGTAATCTCCCCAAGCCTCTAGATAATGAGGAACAGCAGCAACATATTGAGATGCTAATGCAGTTTCATCTTCTTTTAATGAAAATGCTACAGAAAGATCAAGTTTTTTAACTCCTTCAGCAAATGCTTTTCCATCGGCTAGAGTGAGTGCTGGATTAACTCCAGCTGTAATTAAACCACCTAAGGTTCCGTTTTTAACGGCAGTAATAACAGCTGATACTTCAGCGTCGTTCCCTTGGCGGATTAATCTAGGTGTATCCGCATTCATAACCTCACTTTGAAGGTAATGATTTATTGCTAATACTATTTTTTGTGCTCCTACCTCTTGTATTCCTGAAACTACCACTGCTTTAGATCCAGCAGCTTTTAGTGCTTTTACAGCTTTGTCTAGTTTCGATTTTAATCCTGCTTCTAAAGAACCTGAAATTGTAATTCCTGTAATCGCAGCATAAAGATGAGCTAATATATTTTTTTGTTGAGCAGGTGTAGCCGGGATTCGGAAATCAGCAGATGCACCACTTAGGGACATATTTGCTTCAAACTGGAAATGTTGAGACATTCTACCATTTGTAGGAATTCTATTTTTAGAATAACCACTGTCATATCCTCCACCTTGCCAATCTCCTAAGAAGTCAGCACCAATTGAAACAATTGTATCCGCTTTACTAAAATCGTAATCTGCAAGACCACGTACTCCAAACGAATCTTCAAAAGCATCAAGTGCAGCAGAATCTGATACACTATCATAAGTTACATGTTTAACATTTGGAAAAACCGCTACAAAGTCGGAAACTATTTTTGATGTAGTTGGACTAGCAAAAGTTTGAGTTAGTAAAACGACTTCTTTACCAGTAGCAGCTAGAGCTTTTAACTTTGCTCCCACTTGAAGGTTTAAATCTTCCCAAGTGATGTTAGATCCATTTGCCTTAGGTCCTTGCAAACGTTTCACATCATACAACGATAAAACTGAAGCATGAACTCGAGCATTTGCTCCACCCAATACAGGTGCATCATTATTGTTTTCTACTTTAATTGGACGACCTTCTCTTGTTTTAATTAGGACAGAACCAAAGTCAAAACCATCTGCAATTGCAGTAGCATAATAATTAGCTACTCCAGGACGGATTTGTTCTGGTTGAACTACGTAAGGAACTGATTTAATAACAGGACCTTCACAAGCTGCAAGTGTTGCAGCAGCAGTACTGAATCCAACATACTTCAAGAAATCTCTTCTAGAGGTACTGGTGTCCTCAAGAGTTTCGGAATCTCCTAAAAATTCGTTTACTGGAATATGTTCGGCAAATTCTTTTTGCTCGAGTTGTTCAATTATAGGGTTATCACCCTTTAACTGATCAGCACTTTTCCAATAGGTTTTATTTTCTGCCATAAGACAATCTTAGATTATTCTATTTTTAATAGTGACATTTACCACACTCCAGTCCACCCATTTGGGCAGCTGTAAGTTGTTCAACACCGTATTTTTTTGATAATTGTTCGTGGATCTTAGCATAGTACTCATTGCCTTTAACCTGAACATTTGTTTCTCTGTGACAGTTGATACACCAACCCATTGTTAAAGGAGCGTATTGGTACATAACTTCCATTTCTTCTACAGGCCCGTGGCACTTTTGACAATCAATCTTTCCTACTTGAACGTGTTGTGCGTGATTGAAGTAAGCAAAGTCTGGCAAGTTGTGAATACGTACCCATTTAACTGGTTCGGTTTCTCCTGTATATCGTTGGTTTTCTTCATCCCAACCAACTGCAGCATATAACTTTTTGATTTCTTTTGTGTAGAAATCTTTTGTGTATCCGTTTTCTAAATCTTCTTCTCCGTTATATTCTGCAATGTTTTGGTGACAGTTCATACAAACATTTAGAGAGGGTATTCCAGAGTGTTTAGAAACTCTAGCAGATGAGTGACAATACTTACACTCAATCTCGTTAGCTCCTGCATGAATTTTGTGTGAATAGTGAATTGGCTGAACCGGCATATACCCTTGATCAACTCCAACTTGCATTAAGAACCCATAAGCAAAATAGGCACTTGAAAGCAATAACAGAATCACGGACATAAAGACTAAGAAATGGTTCTTAACAAAAGCATCCCACAGCGGGCGTCTTTCTTCCTTAACTTCTTTTTTCACTAACTCAACACCACTTGCTGTTGCAATTCTTTGAAGTGTTTTGTTTACTAAAACAAGCATCACAACGAGTAATCCAAATACTAGCGCGAGTGCTCCTAAAATTAAATCATTTGAATAACTACTTCCGGCAGACCCTTGACCTGAACCAGCAACTGCTGTTGTAGGAGGTGGAGGCGGTGGAGTGTAATCAGTGTAAGCTAAAATATTATCAATATCTACGTTTGACAGTTGAGGGAAAGCAGTCATTGCAGTTTTGTTGTACTCTTCCCAAATAGCAACTGCCTGGGCATCGCCAGATTTAATCATTGCTGCACTATTTTTGATCCAAGTATACAACCATTCACGGTCATATTTTGAGGATACCCCTTTCAATGCTGGGCCAACAGCTTTTTTGTTTAATTTGTGACAGGCTGCGCAATTTGCGTTAAATAACTTTTTCCCTGCCGCTGGGTCACTCTCTTGGGCAAAAAGTTGAGGTAATGATAGCATTGCAACCACAATTACCGCAAGAAATTTACTCGTTAGGAGAGCGTAAAGGTTTGACTTCCTCATGCTTATATGTAAAATTTTATTTTGATCAACTTTAATCTGTCTTTATACGTCTGCAAAAATAAGACATAGACTCGGTTTGATAAAAGGTTATCTCAGCCACTTCTATAATTTATATTCAATCTAAATAACTTGTTAATTCTGTTTAACTTATTTAAATAAATGTTAGATTTTTATTTCTTTGTAAAATGATATTGAAAAAACAAAACACTTTACTTTTTCTGCTATTAATTTGCGGATCGATTTCACCTATTTTTGGACAAGAAAACAAAGTTCAAATAAATCAAGATCCCAAAATTGAAGAGCTTATAAAAATTAAAAAATCTATTGATTCTGAGCAGTTTAGTGATCAATATTACGCAATACAATTGTACTACGGGAATTATACCGCAGCAATAAAAATTGTTGAGGATTTTAACTTAAATTTTGAAGGTATTGAGACGTCTTTAATATTTGAAACTCCAAATTACAAAGTACGAGTTGGTAGGTTTAAAAACCTAAACAAAGCAAATTTACTCCTAGAAGAGATTAAAAAGACATATCCAGGAGCGTTTTTACTTGAACCTAATAATTTATAGAGTTTTCTTTACTGCTACTTCTTGGAAGAATTCTATAACGTCTTCTATACGAATATCGTTGTAGTTTTTTACTTGAAGACCACAATCATAACCTTTAGCAACTTCCTTAACATCGTCTTTGAAACGCTTAAGAGAGCTTAGAGTTCCTGTATACTGAACAACTCCTTCACGTATTACACGTATGCTTGAATTACGATAAATTTTTCCTGAAGTAACCATACAACCTGCAATGGTTCCTACTTTAGAAATTTTGAATGTTTCTCTAATTTCAGCGTTACCTGTAATTTCTTCTTTCATTTCAGGAGATAGCATTCCTTCCATTGCATCTTTTACATCATTTATTGCGTCATAAATAATAGAATAAGAGCGGATATCTATTTCTTCTTTTTCAGCTAGCATTCGGGCGTTACCCATTGGTCTAACATTAAATCCGATTACAATTGCGTCGGAAGCAGAAGCTAATAATACATCTGATTCGGTAATGGCTCCAACTCCTTTATGGATGATGTTTACTTGAATTTCTTCAGTTGATAATTTCTGAAGAGAATCTGTTAGTGCTTCAACCGAACCGTCAACATCTCCTTTAAGAATCATGTTTAATTCTTTGAAGTCACCTAATGCAATTCTTCTTCCAATCTCGTCTAGGGTAATGTGCCTTTGTGTTCTAACATTTTGCTCACGTAGCAATTGCGTTCTTTTAGCTGCAATTTGTTTTGCTTCACGCTCATCTTCTAAAACATTAAAATTGTCTCCTGCTTGTGGAGCACCATCTAGTCCTAATATTGATACTGGAGTAGAAGGAGGAGCTTTATCGATAGTCTTCCCTCTTTCATCGAACATGGCTCTCACTTTTCCGCTGTGCTTTCCAGCAAGAATATAATCACCTACATTTAATGTACCTGTTTGAACTAAGATTGTAGAAACGTATCCACGTCCTTTATCTAAGAAAGCCTCAACAACAGTACCTTTTGATTTTCTATTTGGATTAGCTTTAAGCTCTAAAAGTTCAGCTTCCAATAATACTTTTTCTAATAATTCTTTAACTCCAGTTCCTTTAAGTGCAGAAATATCTTGTGATTGAATTTTTCCACCCCAATCTTCAACCATCAGATTCATTTGAGCTAATGCTTCTTTAATCTTCTCTGGGTTTGAAGTTTGTTTATCAACTTTATTGATTGCAAATATAATTGGTACACCCGCAGCCTGAGCATGACTTATTGCTTCTTTTGTTTGAGGCATTATATCATCATCCGCTGCAATTACAATAATTGCAATATCAGTAACTTGAGCTCCACGAGCACGCATCGCTGTAAAAGCTTCGTGACCTGGAGTATCTAGGAATGTGATTTTTTGTTTATTCTTAAGAACAACTGAATAAGCTCCAATATGTTGTGTAATTCCACCGGACTCACCCGCAATTACATTCTCATTACGAATGTAATCTAGTAACGAAGTTTTACCATGATCAACGTGACCCATTACCGTTACAATTGGCGCACGAGAAATTAAATCTTCCTCGTTTTCTTCAACCTCATCTGTAAATCCTTCTTCTAAATCACTTTTTACAAAGTCTACTTCGAATCCAAATTCTTCAGCAACAATACTTAGAGTCTCTGCATCAAGTCTTTGGTTCATAGTAACCATGATCCCTAAGGACATACATGCCGAAATAATTTCTGTCCCGCTTACCTCCATTAAGGTGGCAACTTCTCCGACAGTAATAAACTCTGTTACTTTGATTATTTTGCTATCTAGCTCTAGCTGTGCTAATTCTTCTTCTGTTTTTTGACGGTGCTGAACACGCTTGTCTCTTCTGTATTTTGCTCCTTTAGACTTATTAGATTTTCCTTGAAGTTTTTCAAGTGTTTCTCTAATTTGCTTTTGTACTTCTTCTTCAGTAGGTTCTACCTTGGCTACAGGAGCTGGACGGTTTGGACGGTTTCTATTTTGACCCCCTTGACCTCTTCTACTATTAACAGATGCGGTTCCTGGCTTTTTAGCACTTGGAGCTGGATCTTTGCTTATTCTTTTACGTTTTTTCTTTCTTGCATCTTCAACACTTTTTTCTTTTTTGTTGAATGAATCTAGATCAATTACCAGACCTGTCTTTTTGGGTCCAGTTAATTTAGCGTATTTAGTGGTAATTGTAGCGTCAACTTCCTTGTTATCATCACCTTCCGAAACGTTTTCTTTTGCTTTCTCTTCCCCTTTGGGCGCTTCTGTAGGAGCATCAACTTTTGACGTTGACTTAATTTCAGGCTTTGCTTCAGATTCAACTTTTACAGATACTTCTGAAACTTTTTCAACTTCCTTAGCTGGTTTCTTTTCTTCAGCTTTTTGTTTTGCAACCTTAGGCTCTTCTTTGACTTCGTCAATTTTAGCTTTAGGCTCAGGAGCTGTATTTTTTTGTTCAGTAACTTTCGGTTCTACTGGTTTTTTATTTTCTTGAGGCTGTACCTTAGGGGCTCCAACTTTACCAGAAGAAAGATCTATGGTTCCAACTGCTTTAGGTTTATTAATATTAGCAGTTGCTCGAATAACCTGTTGTTTTTCTTGACGTTCTTTTTCACGTTTTTGCTTTTCAAGTTCTAACTCTTCTTGCTTTAAACGTTGTGCTTCTTTCTCTTTACGCTTTTCTTCACTAATTTCATGTGAAGCGTCTTTTTTGGACTTATCCGTTTGAAATTCATCCAACAACACTTTATATACCTCCTGTGATATTTTAGTAGTAGGACGTGCCTCTACTTCGTAACCTTCTTGAACAAGATGTTCAACGGCTCTATCTAAAGATATGTTAAGTTCCCTTAGGACTTTATTTAATCGTATTGTCGGTTGATCAGGCATACTTATTTTTTGTTCAATTCAAAAATATGGAATTTAAGTTCCTAAAACTAATCTTCGAATTCCTCTTTTAATATTTTAAAAACTTCTAATATCGTTTCTTCCTCCAAGTCAGTTCGTTTTGCTAGATCAGAAACCTCTAATTCTAAGATACTTTTTGCTGTATCTAAACCTACTTTCTTGAATTCATCGATTACCCATGATTCTATTTCATCGGTAAATTCTGTTAACTCTACATCTTCTTCAGCTCCTTCGCGATATACGTCTATTTCATATCCGGTTAGTTGACCCGCAAGACGAATGTTATGTCCTCCTTTTCCAATTGCCTTAGACACCTCTTCAGGGTTTAAAAACACTTGTACTCGCTTAGCCTCTTCATTAATTTTTAAGGAATTAACTTTAGCAGGAGAAAGAGATCGTGTGATGAATAATTGAATGTTATTTGTATAGTTAATTACATCAATATTTTCGTTTCCTAATTCACGAACTATTCCATGAATACGAGAACCTTTCATTCCAACACAAGCCCCAACTGGATCAATACGATCATCGTAAGAATCTACAGCAACTTTTGCCTTTTCTCCTGGAATACGAACTGCTTTCTTAATGGTAATTAAACCATCGAAAACTTCTGGTATTTCTTGTTCAAATAATTTTTCTAAAAACTTAGGAGATGTTCTCGATAAAATAATTCTAGGCTTATTTCCTCTCAACTCTACAGATTCGATTATTCCGCGAACGTTATCCCCTTTACGGTAAAAATCAGCTGGAATTTGACGATCTTTTGGTAAAATTAATTCATTGCCATCATCGTCTAAAAGAATTACTTCTCTGCTTCTAATATGATGAACTTCAGCAGTATAAAGATCTCCTTCAAGCTCTTTAAAGTGTTTGAAAATATTATTACTATCGTGTTCGTATATTTTAGCAATTAGGTTCTGGCGTAACGATAAAATTGATCTTCTACCTAAATCTATAAGTTTTACTTCTTCAGAAACATCTTCACCAACTTCAAAATCTGGTTCAATTTTTTGAGCAGCGGTTAATTCTATTTCCTGATTTGGATCTTCTACTTCCCCGTCAGCAACTACTATACGGTTTCTCCAAATTTCTAAATCTCCTTTATCTGGATTAATAATGATGTCGAAATTATCATCCGAACCAAATTTACGTTTAAGAGTATTTCTAAAAACTTCTTCCAAGATAACCATCAGGGTTACTCGATCTATAAGTTTTTCGTCTTTAAACTCAGAAAAGGAATCAATAAGTGCTAAATTTTCCATTTTAGATATTGCTGATTTATTTAATTATCACCTTTGCGTTTTTGATAGACCCAAAAGGCAGTTTTTTTATTTTAGTTACAGTAACTTTTCCTTTGCCAACTGGCTTAGGTTCTCGTGCTTTCCATTCGATAGTAAACTCCTCTTGGTCTGCTTGAGTTAAATTTCCGGTTAAAACCTCATCTTCACTGGTTATAACCTCCAATGATCTTCCTATGTTTTTTATGAACTGTCTTGGCATAGTTAAAGGAGAACCAACACCTACCGAACTTACTTCCAAAGAAAAATCATGTTCCTCTCTGTCGATATTGTGTTCTATCTGCCGGCTAACCGCTATACAGGACTCAAGTGTAACACCATTATCGCCGTCAAGTAAAACACGAATGCTATTATCGGAACCTATTTTTAAATCAATTAAAAATAAGCTGGGATTTTCGTCCAAAGCAATTTGCAATAATTCGGTTACTGTACTTTTAAAATTCATTATAAAAAAAAAGGGGACTTATAGTCTCCTCTAGGTATTTGTTCAGAAATTCATGCAAATATAATTAAATTTTTAAAATAAAATAGTTTTTAACAGCCTGATGTTATTTTAATCTATAATTTTAAACACCTGAAGTCCCTGAAATCGATATTAAAAAATTAAAAAACACCCATCCTTTATTTCTTCTTTTTTAAGCTTTAAAGATTTATAAATTAAAATTTGTACATTTAAATAGGATATTTTTGCTATGAAAAAAATTATTATTGGTCTTGTAAGTGCATTCATTATAGTAATAATCTACAAATCCTTTACTCCAAAATTTCCTGAATATAATCCAGAAAGAAACTATGTAGATTTTGAAGAGCAAATTCTTGAAGCCTTTATCTTAGCTAAAGACAGTGCCACTATTGAGCTCCCAGAAGGTCACTTTTTATTTTCTCAATCGTTAAGTATTGATGGTAAAAAACACATAACTATTAAAGGCAAAGGCAAGGACAAGACCGTGCTTTCCTTTAAAGGTCAAACAAAAGGAGCAGAGGGCATTCTTGTTACAAACTGTGAGTTTTTTACCATTGAGGACTTATCTATTGAAGACGCAGCTGGAGATAATTTAAAAATTAGTGAATCAAAAAACGTAACCATAAGAAACATAAGATCAGCATGGACTGGGAAGGTTTCTAATCAAAACGGTGCCTATGGCATTTATCCAGTGTTAACTGAAAATTTAGTTATTGAAGGATGTGAAGCTATTGGAGCATCGGATGCCGGTAT
The DNA here is from genome assembly GCF_910589745.1 of Candidatus Arcticimaribacter forsetii. Taxonomy (GTDB): domain Bacteria; phylum Bacteroidota; class Bacteroidia; order Flavobacteriales; family Flavobacteriaceae; genus Arcticimaribacter; species Arcticimaribacter forsetii. The sequence continues at coordinate 398,589 of NZ_OU342399.1, read as the reverse complement.
ATACGTAGGACAGTCCAAAAACGTAATTATTAAAAATAATAAAGCTTTTTATAACGTTGCGGGAGTTGAAAGTGAAAATAGTACTGCTGTAGAAATTTTCGATAATGAAATCTACGAAAACACAGGGGGTCTTTTGATTTTTAATCTCCCAAAACTAACACGCTATGGGAGTGATGTTACTGCACATAACAATCGTATTTACAATAATAATCTTGAGAATTTTGGAGTTAAAGGATCTATTGTTAGCGGGGTTCCAAAAGGAACCGGTGTTATTATTATGGCTACTCAAGATGTTAACTTCAATAATAATATGGTAAAAGATCATGTTACTTCAAATCTTTCAATCGTAAGCTATTTAGTTTTTGCAGCTTCGGAGGATCCAGAGGGGTCCGTTGATCAATCAATTCAAGATCGAGGAATACGTGCAGTTGAAGCTGACTTTCAATCTGATATAAAATACAATCCATATCCTGGAAATGTTTCTATTAACAATAATATTTTTAAAAATAAATTTAGTTTTCCAACTCTAAGTAATGAATATGGTTGGCTCATGATTTTTAAAAATAAAACTCTGATACCAGATGTTGTATACGATGGCATTTTACCTGATGGAGCAAAAATTCAGGATGAAAATCATAAAATCTGTATCAAAGAAAACGGTGCTATTAATTTTGTTTTTATGGATGCAGCAAATGATTTTCATGACTTCTCTAACAAAATAGACCCCTATAATTGTACTTTGAATTTATAGATATGAGATTCTTAAAGTTCCTTTTTTTTGGCGTAACCTTAGTCCTGTTAACTAGGTGTAATGAACCTATTGACAAAAGAATAGCTCCAAAAGCAAAAAAACTAGAAGGTTACCACCCTTTAATTAAAAAAGAAAGTCTTGAAAAAAATAAATTGTCAGAATACGATTTTTTCAAAACTCCAATGTACGATTTAAATCCAACGGAACAGGTTTATGAATACGATCTAAACACGCCTCTTTTTTCTAATTATGCCTTTAAAAAACGATTTGTTTATATCCCCAAAAACAGTAAAATAGTTTATAAAGATGAAGGTGTTATGGATTTTGAAAACGGTAGTATTTTAATAAAAAATTTTTATTACCCTGAGGATTTTAACAAACCAGAGGAGGATAAAAAAATCATTGAAACACGGCTTTTAATCAAAGAAAACAATCGGTGGAAACCTTTAAACTATGTTTGGAATGAAGAGCAAACCGATGCAACGATCAATTATGTAGGAAAACAAGAACTAGTAAATTGGATCGATCTCGAAGAAAAAAAACAAGAAGTTTCTTACTCAATACCCAACCTCAACCAATGTAAAAATTGCCATGCAAAAGGAAAAGAAATTGTACCAATTGGACCTACTGCAGCTCAATGGAATAAAAAATATGTTTTGCCACATATTAACCAGAATCAATTGGATTTTTTTCATGAAAAAGGATTTTTAAAAAAACTTGTAGAACCAAGCTTAAGACCAAAATTACCCGCATGGGACGATCTGCTTAAACCTCTTGATCAGAGAGCCAAAGCTTACTTAGATTCTAATTGCGCGCATTGTCATAATATTGAAGGAAGTGCTAAAAATTCTGGTTTGTATTTAGGCTATAACCAAACAGATTCTCGTAAGCGTGGAATTTTTAAACCCCCCATTGCAGCAGGTAAAGGTTCTGGAGATTTTGTTTATGATATTGTACCGGGGAGTCCAGAAACCTCAATCCTTATTTATAGAATGAAAAGTAATGACCCTTCTATTCGAATGCCCGAAATAGGGAGGTCAATTGCCCACACTGAAGGCATAGATTTATTAGAACAATATATAGAAGAGCTAGTAGAAAAGAAGTAAAAATATGATCGACTTTGATTAAGAATGTTTTTAATTTTGCTCTATCTTTGGATATAGCTATTAAATATATCTCATGCTTCCTTTAGACTTCAAATCGGGCTTTGTGTTTTCTAAACACATCAAAAAGGTTCAAACACCTTTTGAGCGTTTATTTGAAATATTTAAAGAGCTTATAACTCACACTTCTGGAGATTTTGATGAAGCGATTGATTGGCTTAGAGAACTTGATATTGAGTATAAACTAACCGATGAAGACTACACCATTGATGATTTTATAGAAGACTTACTTAAAAAGTCCTTTGTACAGCCTAAAACTGGAACTGGAGGAAAAGGTGATGGAATGCAACTCACTCCTAAAACTGAAAAGTTACTCAGAGAACACGCACTTAAACAAATCTTTGGAAAATTAAAACGCTCTGGCTCTGGAGATCATAAAACAAAAAAATTAGGACAAGGTGAAGATAGCACAGGAGAACTTAAAGCCTATCAATTCGGAGACGGTTTAGAGAAAATTGATGTTACTGAGAGTATAAAAAATGCTCAAATAAGATCCGTTGGAACAGACTTTACACTTCAACATCAAGATTTAGTTGTACAAGACTCTCTGCACAAAACACAAATGAGTACAGTTTTGATGATTGACATCAGTCATAGTATGATTCTCTATGGAGAAGATCGGATTACACCTGCCAAAAAAGTGGCGATGGCTTTAGCAGAACTAATTACTACGCGGTATCCTAAAGACACCCTAGACATTCTAGTATTCGGAAATGATGCTACTCCAATTGCCTTAAAGGATATTCCTTATTTGGAGGTAGGTCCTTATCACACCAATACGGTTGCAGGTTTAGAGTTAGCAATGGATTTATTAAGAAGGAAGAAAAACACAAATAAGCAGATTTTTATGATCACAGATGGGAAGCCAAGTTGCCTTAAAATGCCCGATGGTACTTATTATAAAAATAGCGCTGGACTGGATGAAATGATTGTCGAGAAGTGTTATAATATGGCACGTCAGGCAAAAAAATTACATATCCCTATTACAACCTTTATGATTGCTCAAGATCACTATCTTAAACATTTCGTGAGAACATTTACAGAAGCGAATCAAGGAAAAGCATTTTTTACTGGACTAAAAGGTTTAGGGGAAATGATATTTGAAGACTACGAAAAAAACAGAAAGAAACGTTTAGGATAATCTATATTTAGAACTATTAATTTACTTATGAAGAGAGAACATGCTACTACCCTTGGAGAACTAAAAAAAACAGACTACACTTCTAGAAGCATTCAAGAAGAATTAGCGCACAACCTTAAAGAATCATTAAAAGCTGGAAAAGAAACTTTTAAAGGTCTTATAGGATATGAAAATACAGTTATTCCGGATGTAGAACGTGCAATACTTTCGGGTCATAATATTAATTTGTTAGGGTTACGTGGGCAAGCTAAAACTCGATTAGCAAGACAAATGACCGAACTTCTAGATGAATGGATTCCTATTGTCAGCGGATCTGAAATAAATGATGACCCTCTAGATCCTATCAGTCATGAAGCAAAAGAACTTATTAATAAACTAGGAGACAAAACGCCTGTAGAATGGCTTCATCGATCGGATCGATTTTTTGAAAAACTAGCAACTCCAGATGTAACTGTTGCAGACCTTATAGGAGATGTAGATCCTATCAAAGCGTCGAATTTAAAACTTTCCTATGCCGATGAACGAGTAATTCATTTTGGAATGATTCCTAGAGCGCATCGATGTATTTTTGTTCTAAATGAATTGCCTGATTTACAAGCTCGAATTCAAGTTGCTCTGTTTTCAATTTTGCAAGAAAAAGAAATACAGATTAGAGGTTTCAAACTTAGATTACCCATTGCTGCGCAATTAATTTTTACAGCAAACCCAGAAGATTATACCAATAGAGGTAGTATCGTAACGCCTCTTAAAGACAGAATTGGGTCTCAAATATTAACCCATTACCCTCACAATAGATCGATTGCAAAAGCAATTACAAAACAAGAAGCCGAACTAACACCAGAGCAAGCTTCACAAATACATATCCCAGAACTTGCTAGAGATATTTTAGAACAAATTGGATTTGAGGCTAGAAAAAGTGAGTATGTTGATTCTAAAAGTGGCGTGAGTGCTCGAATGAGTATTACAGCTTTTGAAAATTTGATTAGCACTGCAGAACGTAGAATTTTAATTTCCGGGGATTCAACTACAAGTATTAGAATGTCAGATTTTATGGGAGTTATTACTGCTATAAATGGTAAAATTGAATTGGTATATGAAGGGGAACAAGAGGGTGCTGAACAGATTTCTTATCACCTAATATCAGAATCCATTAAAACTTTGTTTACTGATTATTTTCCAAAAATTGAAAAACTACAAAAAGAAGATGAGATTGGTCCTTATGATACAATACTAGAATGGTTTTTTAAAGACAACGAACTATTTCTAGAGGATTCACTTGATGATAAATCCTATCAAGATACCTTATCGTTAATACCAGGCATCAATGAAATATTAGATAAGCATCTAAAATCCTGCGATACTCAAGACCGATATTTTATGATGGAATTTTTGCTTTGGGGGTTAGAAGCTAATAAAAAGCTAAATAAGTACAGATCTCTTGAAGGATTTCAATTTAAAGATTCCTTAGGAAGTTACATTAACGGACTGTAAAACTTAGAAGTAATAAACTAATTAACGTGCCATTTTATCAATGGTTGTAGCGTTTAATATTTTAAGAGTTTTATCTCGAACTTCTTCAAAAACAGGTTTTATTTTACAGATTTTTTCATCGCATTCTTCGCAATTCGCATAGTAATTCAAAGATACGCATGGAAGCATAGCTATAGGTCCATCAACAGCCCGCATTAAATCTGCTAAATTAATATCCTTTGGCTCTTTAAGCAGTTTATATCCTCCAGCTTTACCTCGTTTACTTTGTACAAACTGAAAGTTTCTAAGCTCTCTTAAAATAGTCTCTAAAAATTTTTTAGGGATATTTTCTTGTTCTGCAATCTCAGAAGAAAAAATAGAGCGCCCCTCACTCTGATGATCTGCTAGATACAATAATGCTTTTATAGCGTATTTACATTTTTTTGAGATCATAAATAATTCAATTTAACTGCGTAAAAACTGTTTTTTCAAAGATAAAGAATTATACTTTAACTTAAATTCCTATAAAGTTAATAGGATTTATATGTTTTGTTGTTAAATGTTTTATATTTGCATCCTATTTTGCAAATATGATTACCGAGATATTATTAAATAACACAAACAAAAAAGGACCTAGAGCTAAGGATGAAAAAATCCTTCGAAGTGTTTTAAAATCTATAAGTTGGAGACTTATAGGTACTATTGATACCATTATAATTTCATATTTAATTACGGGTACTCTAGAGTTTGCACTCCGTATTGGTTTTATTGAATTAATAACCAAAATGGGATTATATTTTTTACATGAACGCCTTTGGAACAAAATTAAATGGGGTAAATAGTACGCTAATGGAAAAAGATTATCTAATAGAATTAAACAATAGTATCGGGGAAAATAATAAATCCTTAGAAAAAGCTTTTGATGTTTTCAATGAATTAAAACTTGGGAAAGCTGCTTTTTCAACCTCCTTTGGACAAGAAGATCAAGTTTTAACCGACTATATCTTTAAAAATAATATTGATGTTGATGTTTTTACTCTAGACACAGGGAGGCTGTTTGAAGAGACCTATGAAGTGTATCACAAAACATTAAACAAGTACGATAAAAAAATCACCCCATTCTTCCCCGACTCTCAAAAAACCGAAGCTCTTTTAAGCACTAAAGGACCTTTCAGTTTCTATGAAAGCGTAGAAAATCGAAAAGAATGTTGTGGAATTAGAAAAGTAGATCCACTTCAAAGAGCTCTTAAAGGAGTAGAAGTTTGGATTACTGGTTTACGAGGGTCACAAAGCTCTTTCAGGGAACAACTCCAAGCATTTGAATACGACTCTTCTTTTGGACTTTTAAAATTCAATCCTTTAATCCATTGGAATTTAGAGGAGGTAGAAACATATTTAAAGCTAAATAAAGTTCCACAAAACACATTGCACTCAAAAGGATTTGCAAGTATAGGTTGTGCTCCTTGTACACGAGCTATCGAAAAAGGTGATGACCTCCGAAGTGGACGTTGGTGGTGGGAGAATAGTAAAAAAGAATGTGGTCTTCATCAGACTCAAATCACTAAATCATAAAAAATGAATATTCTTAAACAATTAGAAGAAGAAGCCATTTACATTATACGTGAAGTGGTAGCACAATTCGACAAACCAGCCTTGCTTTTTTCAGGAGGAAAAGATTCAATTGTACTGTTACATTTATGTCATAAAGCATTTTTACCTGCTAGAATACCCTTCCCTTTGGTTCATATAGACACAGGACATAATTTTCCTGAAACGATATCACTTCGTGATAAATTGATAGACCAGTATCAAGTTAAACTTCATGTTGGTTTAGTACAAGATAGCATAGACCAAGGAAAAGTAGTTGAGGAAAAGGGGAAATATGCAAGCAGAAATAGCCTACAAACCACAACCTTACTCGAAACTATAAGCGAACTAAAGTTAGACGCATGTATGGGTGGTGCACGAAGAGATGAAGAAAAGGCAAGAGCAAAAGAACGTATTTTTTCTGTACGTGATGATTTTGGTCAGTGGAATGAAAAATTGCAACGTCCTGAATTATTTGATCATTTAAACGGAACAATTCAACCGGGAGAACACATTCGTGCATTTCCAATCAGTAATTGGACCGAACTGGATGTATGGGAATATATACGTCAAGAAAATCTTGAAATTCCTTCTATTTATTATGCACATGAAAGACCGGTTTTTAAACGTGATGGTCAACTAATGCCCGTTACAGAATTTCAACAAATAGACCCAAGTGAAATCGAAATTCAATCGGTAAGATTTAGAACTGTTGGAGACATGAGTTGTACAGCAGCTGTATTATCTGAAGCAGAAGAACTTGATATTATAATCGAAGAAATTAGAGACTCTAGTTACTCAGAAAGAGGAGCTCGAATGGATGACAAACGTTCGGAAGGAGCAATGGAAGAAAGAAAAAAAATAGGATACTTTTAATATCAACCCAATGAATTTATTAAGAATAGCTACAGCAGGTAGTGTTGATGATGGTAAGAGTACTTTAATCGGAAGATTACTATACGAAACAGGATCTTTGAAAGACGATCAAATTGAGCACATACAAGAAAAAAGCACCTCTAAAGGATTAGACCACTTAGATTTTTCTTTGGCAACAGATGGTTTACTTGCTGAAAGAGAACAAGGAATAACCATCGATGTATCGCATCTTTATTTTAAAACTAAAAAAAGACGCTTTATTATTGCCGACTCTCCAGGTCATATAGAGTACACCAGAAATATGGTGACAGGGACTTCTAATTCGGATGTTACTTTGTTGCTTCTCGATGCTCGAAAAGGGGTTATCGAGCAAACTAAACGTCACTTTTATATTACCCAGTTATTGGGAATTAAGAAATTAATTTTTGCTGTAAACAAAATGGATCTTGTTGAATTTGATCAAAACATATTTGATCAAATTAAAAAACAGATCAAAGTTTTAATTGAAGAACAAAACACAAAAGATTTACAAGTATATTTCATACCACTTTCTGCACTTAAAGGAGACAACCTTCTTGAAAAAAGTGAATCAATGAAATGGTATTCGGGAGGAACGCTTTTCGATGTAATCGAAAATATTTCACTGGAAGAACCTCCATACAAAGAAAATGTTCTTCAAGTACAAACGGTTATCCGACCTAAATTAGACGAATATCATGATTATCGTGGTTTCGCTGGGAAAATTAAAAGTGGATCGTTTTCCTTAGGAGATACAGTTGAAGTTTTTCCTTCTGGAACCAAAACTAAAATAAAATCAATTGAACGTTATGGGGAAGCCAAACTAAAAGTAATTCAGGGAGAAAACGCAACTCTATTACTTGAAGATGAAGTTAATGTTTCTCGAGGTGACTCTTTATTTACTTCCAGCGAATCTTTAATAGCTACCAAAACAATTAAAGCTAAAATTTGTTGGATGCAAGAAAATGCACTTAGCATAGGAAGCAAATATTTACTCCAATTCGGAACTAATAAATCCCTTTCAAAAGTAACTGATGTTTCTGAACGAATTAACGTAACAGGAAATGGTTCTGAAAAAGCTACTTCACTTGGATTAAATGATATTGGAATTGCCTCTTTTCAATTAGCCAATACAATTCAGAGTATTCCTTATCAAAAAAATAAGAGTCTCGGGAGTTTTATCATCATAGATATTAATACTAATAATACGGCCGGAATAGGTTTTATAGAATAAGAATGGAAAGTTTTAGAACAGAATTAGAAAACCCAGTAGTTGAAAAAGATATTCTTGATTTAGAAAAGAAGATTTTTCAATTTAAAAACAACAAAATAGATGAAGAAAAATTCAGAAGTCTCCGTCTAGCTAGAGGTGTATACGGTCAACGCCAACAAGGTGTACAAATGATTCGTATTAAACTTCCAATGGGAAAATTTACTGCAAAACAATTACGTCGAATCGCTGACGTTTCAGATGAATATGCTAGTAGTAATTTACACATAACAACACGTCAAGATATTCAAATTCATTATGTTTTATTAGATCGAACTCCAGAATTATGGGCAGATTTAGAAAAAGATGGAATTACTTTAAGAGAAGCTTGTGGAAATACTGTACGTAATGTAACGGCGTCGGTAATGGCAGGTGTAGACCCAAATGAAGAGTTTGATGTAACCCCTTATGCAAACGAATTTTTTGAATACTTTTTAAGAAATCCTATTTGTCAGGAAATGGGAAGGAAATTTAAAGTTGCCTTTTCTAGCTCCTCTTCTGATGATGCTTTTACATTCATCCACGACTTAGGTTTTATCCCTAGAATTGAAAATGGTATTCGAGGTTTTAGAGTTCTACTTGGAGGTGGAATTGGATCGCAACCGATGGATGCACATGAAGTATTTGATTTTCTTGCTGCAGACAAAATTATCCCTTATGCTGAGGCAGTAATTAGAGTATTTGATCGCCACGGAGAACGTAATAAAAGAAATAAAGCACGTCTAAAATTCTTAATTAAAGAAATTGGGATTGATTCATTTAAGCAATTAGTAAAAGATGAAATGGTTGTTGTTAACCATCAAACATATTCTATTGAGCCAAAAGAACGTGATCTTAAAGAAGCTAGTTTCAGTGGAAAACCAAAAACCATAACAAGCCCTGAATTTGAAGCTTGGAAAAACACCAACATCTTTAAACAAAAACAAGAGGGGTATGTTTCGGTTGGATTACCTATAAAAACCGGAGATATTTCTTCGGATAAATCAAGATTATTAGCTGATATAATTGAATTATTTACAAAAGACGATAACCGTTTTTCTGTTGGACAGAGCATCTTACTTCGCGATGTAAAAGAGGAACATCTTTCTACTCTTTATGATGCACTAGAGCAATTGGACTTACACAGAATTGGTTTTCATAAAATTAATGATATTGTTGCTTGTCCAGGAACAGATACTTGTAATTTAGGAATTGCGAGTAGTATGGGGTTAGCTAACGAACTTCAGCGTTTGATTGAGACTGAATTTAAAAGCATCATTAATACTCATAAAATTGACATTAAAATTAGTGGTTGTATGAATGCCTGTGGACAGCACACACTTGCTCATATAGGGTTTCAAGGAATGACGCTTAAATCGAATGGACTAATTGCTCCAGCTACTCAGATTTTATTAGGAGGAGGAGTTTTAGGTGATGGTACCGGAAGATTTGCAGATAAATTATTAAAAGTTCCTGCAAAAAGAACTCCTTCAGTATTGCGTTGGATCTTAAATGATTTTGATGAAAATAAAACTAATGATGAAGACTTCTTCGCTTACTACGATCGTCAAACAAAAGATTATTTTTATCAAAACTTAAAACACTATAGCGCTGTTGACAATCTGGAAGCTGATGATTTTATTGACTTTGGTACTAAAGAAAAATATGAAAAAGCGATTGGAATCGGAGAATGTGCCGGAGTTACTATCGATTTAATTCAGACTTTAATATTCGAAGCAGAAGAAGCATTTGGGTGGGCAACGGAAGCACTTTCAGAAAAACGTTTTGGTGATGCGACCTATCATGCATACAATGGACGAATTCGCGCCGCAAAGGCATTACTTACCTCTGCAGAGGCTAAGACCAATAGCCACGCTTCAATAATAGAAACTTTTGATTCTCATTTCCCATTATTCAAAGAAGAACGATCTCTTTCGTTTATTGAAGGAATCGAAGAATTCAAAAACAAACCATCTGACGAAGAGTTTGCAATTTCGTTTCTTAAAGAGACCGAAGAAACTATTCAGTGGATTAAAAATTCAAGAAATGCAACAATTAAATAAAGGAAGTATTTGCCTTGTTGGAGCTGGACCTGGGGATCCTGAGTTAATAACTCTAAAGGGACTTAAAGCTATTCAAAATGCAGAAGTAATTTTGTATGATGCGCTTATCAACCCGCTTCTTTTAGATCACAATCCTGTTGCCCAGAAAATTTTTGTGGGGAAAAGAAGGGGGTTTGCTAAAAAAAGCCAAGAAGAAATTAATCAACTACTAGTGGAGTATGCTCTTAAAAACAAAAGAGTCGTTCGTTTAAAAGGTGGAGATCCATTAATTTTTGGTCGTGCATGTGAAGAACTTTCTTACGCAGCTTTGTTTAATATAGAAACTTCAATAATCCCTGGGATTTCTTCTTTCACAGGAATTGCTGCACAACATCAAATACCACTTACAAAAAGATCTATATCTGAGAGTATGTGGGTTACAACCGGGCATACTTATGATGGTCGAATTTCATCTGATATTCCATTAGCAGCTCAAACAAGCGCTACTGTTGTTGTTTTGATGGGAATGCGTTTCTTAAAACAAATTGTTGCTGCTTTTGCAGAACACAAACCAGATAATTATCCGGTAGCGATTATTCAGAATGGAACAACTAAAGCAGAGAAAGTAGTTTTAGGAACTCTAGCAACTATAGAAAAAGAAGTTCGTGAACACGCTATTTCTAATCCCGCAAATATAATTTTTGGCCCTGCAGTTCTTGATCAAGTAACTCAATATAAAAACTTAAAGAGTACGTTATGTTACAGGTAAACGAACTCTATCCAATATTCCTTAAAACAGAACAATTAGAGTTCTTAATTGTAGGGGGAGGGAATGTTGCGCTAGAAAAATTAGAGTTTTTACTTAAATCTAGCCCAAATGCAAAAATAACTATGATTGCTCCTTTTTATCGGGAAGCAACACTAGATTTTGTGTCTAACAGGCCGAATGTAAAATTAATACACAGAACTTTTAATTCTTTCTTTTTAAAAGGCAAGCATGTTGTTATCGCAACAACTGACAAGCCAGCAGTCAATAAAAGAGTACATTATTTCTGTAAAAAAAAGAGAATATTAGTTAATGTTGCGGATACTCCCGACCTTTGTGACTTCTATATGGGAGCTATTGTAACAAAAGGAAATTTAAAAATTGGGATTTCTACAAACGGAAAGTCACCAACATTGGCTAAAAGAATACGCCAATTTTTAGAGGATTTATTACCTGAAGAGGTAAATGATTTACTCGATACGTTACAAAATTATAGAAATACTTTAAATGGAGATTTTGAATTTAAAGTGAATGAGATGAATAAAGTTACTAAATCAATTTTAGAGAAATGATACGAACAGATATAATCATAATAGGAGCAGGACCAGTAGGATTATTTACCGTTTTTGAAGCTGGATTAATGAAGCTTAGATGCCACCTAATAGATGCTATACCACAAGCAGGAGGTCAACTCACCGAAATATATCCAAAAAAACCTATTTACGATATCCCTGGATTTCCTTCGGTACTAGCAGGAGAATTAATAGACAATCTAATGAAACAGGCAGAACCTTTTAAGCCTGGCTTTACACTTGGAGAACGAGCTGAAACTATTGAAAAACAAGAAGACGGAAGTTTTATTGTTACTACTAGCGAAGGAACTCAACACCAAGCTCCTACCGTAATGATCGCTGGAGGATTAGGTAGTTTTGAACCTAGAAAACCTAAAATCGAAAATTTACCTCAGTTCGAAAAAAAGGGTGTAGAATATATGGTTCGCGAGCCTGAATCATTTTTAGGGAAAAAATTGTTTATTTCAGGAGGTGGAGATTCTGCCCTAGATTGGGCTATTTACTTTGCAGAAAATCATAATATACCTGTTGGATTAGCACACAGAACGGATATGTTTAGAGGTCATAAAGATTCTGTAGAAAAGATTTATGATCTTCAAAAACAAGGAAAAATTGAGCTTTATACTCACGCAGAAGTTGTTGGTTTAACGGGTTCTGAAACTCTTGAACAAATTGAACTTAAACAAAAGGATAAAGACAATATAAAAATTGATGTTGATTATTGGTTGCCTTTATTTGGATTGTCACCAAAACTAGGTCCAATTGGAGATTGGGGTCTAGAAATTGAAAAAAATGCAATCAAAGTAGATAATACTTTAGACTATCAAACCAACATTCCTGGAGTATTTGCTATCGGGGATGTAAACACTTATCCTGGGAAATTAAAATTAATTCTTTGTGGTTTTCATGAAGCAACCCTTGCTGTACAAACGGCTTATAAGATAATTTATCCGGACAAAAGGTTCACCATGAAATACACAACGGTTCAAGGAGTGCAAGGTTTTGAGTCTGAATAAATTTATATTTTAACTTAATATTTAGAAAATATTACAATCGCGTTAACACCTATTCAATTAAAAACTAGATACTTTTAAGTATTATTTTCATGAATAGTTAGAGTTAGTAATTTGATTATTTGCTCCCCTTTACTTTTTGTATTGGGGAGTTTTGATTTTATACCTTTGTTGAATGAAACACAACAAAGACAAAATTACCAGTATAGATCTTCATGGAATTCGGCATAAACAAGCTTTAGAACTAGTTCACGCTACTATAAAAAAATGTTCTGGGAATGGTAATTTTTCATTGACAATTATCACTGGAAATTCTACAGTACTTCAGGATAGAATTTTTAATGAATGTTTAGAATCAACCAACTTCACTTACTATATTCCATCATGGAATATGGGGCAGATTATTGTCGAAAATATAGTGTTATAATTCTTACACTTCTATACACTTACTTAATCAACAAAGCAATTAATCCAATTACAGCAGCACCTACAAAGCCTTGTAAAAAAACTTCAATTCCATTCATAATTTTAACATTTAATATAAATATACAAAATATGCCAAGACGCAAAGGCTCTCCAAATAAAGTAACGTCAGAAGTCAAAGAACAGTTACAGAATCTTATAGATGAGGTTGTAAATTCAATAGATGTGAATTCAATGGACACTAACCAAAAGTTGAAACTGTTACAGCTATCTCTACATTACGTTATTCCTAAGCTAAGAAGTACAGAAACAATAGAGAAACCTTATGAGGATTTACCTCTGTTTATTGATTAAATGATGTTTTTAAAATGGTTTTGTATATTGTATTGGAAATTATATTTATGAAAAAGTTATTTCTTCTTTTACTGTTAGTTCCTATGGTTTCTTTTGGGCAAACCAAAGAAGGACTAGAACTGTGTTTAGCAATGCAATCAAGCAACTTTATGTCAGACTCCGAAGCAGAAAATGCTTTAGATAAGATACTAAATACCATTGGTGCATCTAAAAACTTTGTTCTTACTCCTTGTAGTGAGATTAATAATGCTGCTGCAACTTCTTACAAAGGGATTCGGTACATTCTTTATGACAAAGAGTTTATGCAGTTAATTAATTCAAGAACAAATAACTGGTCTAGTCTGGCTATCCTTGCCCACGAGGTAGGTCATCATATCAATGGACACGCACTAGATATAACAATGTATGCAGGAGGAGTAGTTGAAGCAAAGTCTCTTGCAAATAAACGTAAACAGGAATTAGAGGCAGATGAGTTTGCAGGGTTTGTAATGGCACGAATGGGCGCAAGTTTAAATAATGCTTTGTCTTTTACTAATATTTTTACTGACAAAGACGATACTTACTCTACGCATCCTTCTAAATCTAAACGAGTAAACGCTGTTAGAAGAGGGTTTAATAAAGCAGGAGGTAATTCATCTGTAGCAGACACAACTAACAAACCTACTGAATATACCCGAAAGAACACCAATATGTCTGTTGAAGAATATATCAATAGAGGAATAGAAAGAAGAGATTCTAATAATTACAATGGAGCAATTAGCGACTTTACTGCTGCAATAAGAATTAAGCCAGATTATGAATTTGCTTATTTCCAACGAGCATATGCTAAATATGTATTAAAAGACTATTACGGAACAATAAACGATTACTCTAAAGCTATTGAATTAAAACCTGATTATGCTTCTGCTTATAACAACAGAGGGAATGCTAAATTAGATTTAAAAGACTACTACGGAGCAATAAACGATTACTCTAAAGCTATTGAATTAAATCCTGATTATGCTATGGCTTATAACAACAGAGGGATTACTAAAGATGATTTAAAAGACTATTACGGAGCAATAAACGATTACTCTAAAGCTATTGAATTAAATCCTGATTATGCTTCTGCTTATAACAACAGAGGGTTTGCTAAAGGCAAATTAAAAGACTACTACGGAGCAATAAACGATTACTCTAAAGCTATTGAATTAAATCCTGATTATGCTATGGCTTATAACAACAGAGGGATTACTAAAGATGATTTAAAAGACTATTACGGAGCAATAAACGATTACTCTAAAGCTATTGAATTAAATCCTGATTATGCTTATGCTTATAACAACAGAGGGTTTGCTAAAGATGTTTTAAAAGAATACTACGGAGCAGTAAACGATTACTCTAAAGCTATTGAATTAAAACCTGATTATGCTATGGCTTATTTCAACAGAGGGGTTGCTAAAAAGAAATTAAAAGACTACTACGGAGCAATAAACGATTACTCTAAAGTTATTGAATTAAATCCTGATTATGCTGATGCTTATAACAACAGAGGGAATGCTAAAGGTGATTTAAAAGACCATTACGGAGCAATAAACGATTACTCTAAAGCTATTGAATTAAAACCTGATTATGCTAGTGCTTATTCCAACAGAGGGATTGCTAAAGAAATGTTAGGGGATTTAAATGGTGCTTGTGCTGATTGGAAAAAAGCAGCTAGTTTAGGTCATCAAAATTCAGCTCAATGGGTCAGAGACCAATGCAACTAAACATAAAAAACCCCCACCGAAAACAACAGCTAACTGAGGTGTTTTTTTTGTAAACTAGAAACGCTAGTTAAACATCCTTATTTGACCCTAATTGGTGTTTTATCGGTATCTCTGTGTACAAATTTGTGTACAAATAATCTCCTAGCCCTTATAAATAATAAGTTTAATATGTTCTTGTCGAAAATGTAGTTTTGTAATGATTCCTTCTTACGAACAGAACAATTAATTCATAAAAAACACCCTTGGATTTTAATCCATAGGGTGTTTAATTTTTAAGAACGTTTAGAAAAAATTATTCTACTGATATCGTAAAAGAAGCCTCAATATCAGTTTCTCCCCCTGCAGTTGCCAAATTATCCGTAGGCTTATTCGGCTCATGACGCAAAGTAAAAGTTAGTATACCTGAACTTACACCATTTGCAACTAAAGAAAACTCAGTCCCTAATGCATTCCCATCTGAATCAAAATTAGTAGCATTTACAGTAACATCTAAACCAGAACCTACTGTATAAAAGAACTGGTGTTCGTCTGCTTCTTCTTCTACTTCTTCTGTTATATCCTCTGCGGGTCTGCTCGATTCGTCAAGTAAAGAAATACTGCCGTTGTAGGTAACACCTGCCGAAAGGTTAGATGAAACATAAATAATAGGCTCATCGGGTCCATCGCCGTCTAAATCTTGCGTTGATAAAGTAATGGATGTTCCTCCTCCTTCTGGAACAAGTGTAACTGTTAGGGTTGTTATTAATTCTTCTTCGTTTACTAATTCTGGAGTATCATCATCATTTGAACATGATCCTAATAATAAAAGAGTAAAAAGTATGGCTGGTAATAAAAAAATGTTTTTCATAAGATTACTGTGTGTGTTAATATTTTAATTTAATATTTAATAAAAAGTTTCTTCCCAAATCATCTGCAAATAAGCGCATTCGATTTAAATAATTTCTGTAAGAAACATTCAAGAGGTTTGTAACTTGAAAACCTAGTGTTAAAATTGATCTTTCAGAAAAATCAAAATCAATTGATGAATTGAAATTGATTAAGTGATATGCAGGAGGAGGTGTGCTACCATCAACCTCTACATAAGATTCGGTGTTGGGAATATACACCTCAAAATTCGTGTTTGGAAATTCATTTTGTCTAAACACGTATTCACTTTGTAATGCTAAACGTAAGTTGTTAAACTTATTGTTGTAATAAACTATTTCATTTGTTGTATTTACTGGAGGCATGTTAATTAGAGCTTCGTTTTGGGTTTTGTCTCGACCTTTTACAATTGATAGTTGATGATTGAATTGCATCTGTTCGTTAAAGACATAGGTGGCATTTAAATCTACTCCTAATAATTGAGCATTCGTTTGACGGTATTCCCAAACCTGAAAAGTACCCCGAATCGTGCTAGTAGTTGATACTGGTTCGATCAGAATAAAATCCGAAATATTATTAATAAATGGATTAATAGAATAACTAAATTTATACTCTTTTCGTTCTAGTGCGAAAGAAAGTTTATGTCCAATCTCTGAGTTGAAAGATAGATCACCTAGCTCAATTCGAGAAGCAGAATGGTGTAACCCTTCACTAAAAAGTTCTGAAGGATTTGGAATTCTGGAGGTAAGTGAATAGTTAAAATACAGCGTATGTTTCTCATCAAAACTATTTACTATTCCAAGAGTTCCAGAGCCATTATTAAAATCTAACTTAGGGTTTGTTAAAATCTGACTTCCAAAATCTTCAACTACCAATTCAGAAAACTGTTGATTATAATTTCTTGATTCCCAAAAAGAGGTTCTATAGAATTTAAATACATCCATTTTTGTAAAGTCAAATCGTGCTCCAATTTCAAAAAGCCATTCCTCATTTGCTTGATAATCTCCTATAATATAAGCTCCAAGATCATATTTATCATAATCTGGTATCAGCCTTCTAACCCCAGTATTTCTGGCAAAGTTTTTTTGATAACTCCCCATAAAACCTACTTTAAGATTTGACTGATTCGAAGTTTTAGCATCCAAATCAAGCCTTAAAGTGTGGGTGTCTAATTCCAAGTCTAAAGAAGCTTTACCTCGATCGGCACCCCTTCTTATATCGAATTCAAGCCTGTTATTTTTTTGGTAATCATATTGAAATTTAACCTTCCCTAAACCGACCAATCTTTTGTATGCTTTAATTCGAGCCAAATGATGTGTTACGTCCTGTTTTGGAGCATCGATATCATAAGTAAATTCATTTATAACAAGAGGTCGATCACTTTCAATAGCTCTAAGTAAATCTTGAGCACTTCCTACATGTGAAGCTTTTAATATTCCTATTTCGTTTTTAAAAAAAGAATACAATGCTTCAAACCCAATATCGTAAGTGTTAAGTCCAAATTTCAACAGGGCATTTCGTTCATATATACCAGTATTACTCAAATTATAATCTGCAGTTTCAAAATCACCGAATTGTTTTATACTCCCTTGTAAAGCAGTATACCATCCGGTATCGTAGCTCTTTATTAACTCAGAATTAAAAAACATTCCTCTCCCATTTGAACCTACACCAAGTTGCGTTTTTCCATAAATACTATCTTTAAAAGGCACTTTTGAAGCTTCCGCTATAATTACTCCCCCTATTGCATCTCCACTATATTGGAGCGCTCCTGCTCCTTTAATTAAAGTGAGTTTACTAATCGAATTAACATCAACATTAGGAGCATGTTCAGCTCCCCATTCTTGATCTTCCATTCGCACCCCATTATTTATAATTACAATTCGACTGCTATGAAGCCCATTAATCATAGGCTTAATAACTGTGTTTCCTGTATTTAATGAAGAAACTCCACTTAGATTTGCCAATGCATCGCCAAGAGATCGGCTACTGTAACGCTCTAGTTCCTCTTTATTAATTATATTTTCTTGAAGTGTTTTGGATTGATTACTTACTACCTTTCCATTAATGGTAATTTCATTGAGTTCCTCTAAGTGATGTTCTAACTTAAACGTCTTAAATGTGTCTCCTGTTACAGAAACACGAAAACCTTTAGTTAAACAAAACGGATGAGATACTTGAATAGAATAGGTTTCATTACATAAGTGATGAATTATAAATTTACCCTCAGAATCAGTAACAAAACTTCGCTCGGAGCCAGCAACAATTATAGTTGCACCTTCAAGTACAGTGCCGTCATGAAAGTCTGTGAGTATCCCCCTAAGAGTGTAATCACAATCTTGTGATAATAATGGAAAACTGCATATTAGCAGAATCATTAGAAAATAAATTCGCATAGAATGACTGAATTAACATAGAAAATAGTTTATTACTTATGTTAAAGCAGGCGGCCCACGGAGTTTTATGTTAGTGATTGTAAGACTGTGTAACAACAAAGAATTAGAATTTTCTTTGACTGTTTCAGTATGTAATAAAACTTCTTGTTTTATTTGCTCAGCTAAGCGGTAGGTTAATGGACTAAATTGAAGAGTACAAATCTCACACTCAACACTAGATTCATGGACATGTACCTGTTGTTCTGTACAAACATTATGATCGTGATCTTCAAATAGAAGAACAAACTGAAAAACAGTGGGTAACAACAAAGACATCAACAGCATAGAAGCTATTGTGTTTTTAATTATCTGTTTGTTTGTTTCAATAAATAATGTTGTCATCTTGACAAATTTATAAAAACACTTTGGTTTATAACCAGTGATTGTTATATAATTAAGAAAACAGGTCTATCTAACCCGTTGATAATGAAAAGTGAAAGGGTTGGATTAAGATCTTAAACTTTACTCAAAAATCTTAAACCAATAATTCCAACTCTGGATAAGGCAACTGTTAATAGACCAAATGTGGAGGTTAATAATGCTACTTTTAGACCTCCGGCAACCATAGACGGCGCTACATTTCCTAAAGATTCAATAGCGTCAAAAGCAGAAATTAAACCAATCATAGAGCCCAAAAATCCGATAACCAACCCTAGGTAACTAAAATCTTTAGCCAACTTTATCATTTTTAAAATGTGACTATTATCTGCATTAAGTTTTAAAAATCCTTTAACGATAAAGAAAATCGAAAGTAAAAAACTTATTAAAATAAGAGACATAAATAAGGTCCCTCCATCTTCGAATAAATTTACTAAAATGGAGTTCAAGTATAAGCTAGTTAAAAACATATAAAAGATAATTTGATTTATAAAACATTAATTTTGTCAATCAAATATAACAAAGTTGCATGTTAAATTGACCTCTAATAAAATTATAAACTGGAAAAAATTTGTTCATTGAAACTAAAAAGAACTCATTTAATAACTCTTATTGTGCTGATTTCTGTTTTTAAAACAA
Source organism: Candidatus Arcticimaribacter forsetii (assembly GCF_910589745.1). Classification (GTDB taxonomy): domain Bacteria; phylum Bacteroidota; class Bacteroidia; order Flavobacteriales; family Flavobacteriaceae; genus Arcticimaribacter; species Arcticimaribacter forsetii. The sequence continues at coordinate 379,100 of NZ_OU342399.1, read as the reverse complement.
ATAATGGATTTGCTCAGGATCCATCGTTTTATAAAATGATAAATCAATTAACTACAGGAACAGTTCCCTCAATTACTAGCGAAAAACTTAAAGTTAAAGAGGATTTTATCTTGTTAGATGTACGCTCTAAAGAAGAATATGATTTAAGTCATATAAAAAATGCTATTTGGGTTGGAGAAGGTGATTGGAATCTAAATTTATTGAATGAATTAGAAAAAGACAAAACAATTATTGCTTACTGCAGCGTTGGATATAGAAGTGAAAAACTTGTGGAATATCTGATTTCAATAAACTTCAAAGATGTATACAATCTTTATGGTGGTATTTTTGATTGGAAAAACAAAGGAAATCCGATAGAAAATAGCTCTGGAAAGACCGAAAAAATTCATGGTTACAATAAGAAATTTTCAAAATGGATTAAAAATGGAGCCATATTTTATTAAGGAAAATACTTATTTTTTTAATCGATTTTTTTTATTGACGGTTATTTAAAAAACTTGTTCATAGAGAGATATATGTATTTTTTAAAAAAATATTGTATCTTAAAAGAAAATAAACTAGCATGAATGAAGTTGCAATTGTTATTATTTCAATCATCATTCTTATTGTTGGGGTAATTGTTTATGGCGTAATTAGTACAACAATGGGTACTGAAGAGGATGTAAACAACAATTATATCCCAGACAGATTTGAACGTATGATTGGTAAAGATCCTTCCAAGAAAAAACAAAAAAACTGATTTTTCATTAGCATCTTTTAATCTTAAATTGATTTTTTATTCCAAATTTTATTGGATTCTAAAATCAATTCAGGGCTTTTTTGTGTATAAAATAAATTAATATCCATAAAAAAAGCCCGTTTAAAAACGGGCTTTTAAGTTTTATGTTTTTTAAAAGTTAAGCTGCATTTTCCTTCTTAATCAAATTCAAAGCAGAACCTTCTTTAAACCATTCAATTTGTTGTTCATTGTAGGTATGGTTTGCTAAGATCGTATCTTTAGAACCGTCTTCATGAACTACTTCAATTGAAATTTGTTTTCCTGAAGCGAAGTTTTTCAGGTCAACAAAATTAAACGTATCATTTTCTTGAATTAGATCATAATCAGCTTCATTATTAAATGTTATTCCTAACATACCTTGCTTTTTAAGGTTTGTTTCGTGAATACGAGCGAAAGATTTAACTAATACAACTTTCACACCTAAGAAACGAGGTTCCATAGCTGCGTGTTCTCTTGAAGAACCTTCACCATAGTTATGATCTCCAACTACAACTGTTTCAACTCCAGCAGCTTTGTACTGACGTTGAACATCTGGTACACCACCGTATTCTCCTGTTAGTTGATTTTTAACAAAGTTTGTTTTTTGGTTGAATGCATTTACAGCTCCAATTAAACAGTTGTTTGAAATATTATCTAAGTGACCACGGAAGCGTAACCAAGGTCCAGCCATTGATATATGATCTGTTGTACATTTTCCGTGTGCTTTGATTAATAATTTAGCGCCAGTCAGGTTTTCACCATCCCAAGGAGCAAAAGGTTTTAAAAGCTGTAAACGTTCAGAAGTGTCTTTTACTACAACGTTAACAGAAGATCCGTCTTCTTGAGGAGCTAGATAACCGTTATCTTCAACATCAAATCCTTTTGGTGGTAATTCCATTCCAGTAGGTGGATCTAATTTTACTTCTTCCCCATCTTGATTGATAAGTGTATCGTTTACAGGATCAAAATCTAATCTTCCTGAAATCGCTACTGCTGCAACCATTTCTGGAGAAGCAACAAATGCATGTGTATTCGGGTTTCCGTCAGCACGCTTAGAGAAGTTTCTATTAAATGAGTGAATAATAGAATTCTTTTCTTCTTTATCAGCACCATCTCTGTCCCATTGTCCAATACAAGGACCGCAGGCATTTGTAAATATTTTTGCGTTAAGCTCTTCAAAAGGAACTAAAAGACCATCTCGCTCAGCTGTGTAGCGTACTTGTTCAGATCCTGGATTGATTCCAAATTCTGCTTTTGTAACTAATTTTTTCTCTACTGCTTGTTTGGCAATCGAAGCGGCACGTGATAAATCTTCGTAAGAAGAGTTTGTACAAGAACCTATTAGACCCCATTCAACTTGTAAAGGCCAGTTGTTTTCGCTTGCTACTTTGCTCATTTCCGAAACAGGAGTAGCTAGGTCAGGTGTAAAAGGTCCGTTAATATGTGGTCTAAGTGTGTCTAAGTCTATTTCGATAACCTGATCGAAGTAAAGTTCTGGATTAGCGTAAACTTCTGCATCTGCAGTTAGATGCTCACGAACTTCGTTAGCAGCATCAGCTACATCATCACGATCTGTAGAGCGAAGGTAACGTTCCATAGATTCATCATAACCAAAAGTTGAAGTGGTTGCACCAACTTCAGCTCCCATGTTACATATTGTTCCTTTTCCAGTACAGGACATTGACTCAGCACCATCACCAAAATATTCGATGATAGCTCCTGTTCCACCTTTTACAGTTAGGATCCCTGCAACTTTAAGAATTACATCTTTAGGAGCAGTCCAACCATTAAGTTTTCCTGTTAATTTAACTCCAATTAATTTAGGGAACTTTAGTTCCCATGGCATATCTGCCATAACATCAACTGCATCAGCTCCACCAACTCCAATAGCAAGCATTCCTAACCCACCTGCGTTTACTGTGTGTGAATCCGTACCAATCATCATTCCTCCTGGGAAAGCATAGTTTTCTAAAACCACTTGATGAATAATACCAGCTCCTGGTTTCCAAAATCCAATACCATATTTATCAGATACTGATTCAAGAAAATCAAAAACCTCAGCTGAAGTAGAATTTGCTGATTTTAAATCTGCAGATGCTCCTGATTTTGCTTGGATTAAATGATCACAGTGAACTGTTGTAGGAACAGCAACTTTAGACTTCCCTGCTTGCATAAATTGCAACAGAGCCATTTGTGCTGTCGCATCCTGACAAGCAATTCTATCAGGTTTAAAATCTACATAATCAATTCCTCTGTTAAAAGAACGATCAGATTGGTTCCAAAGGTGAGAATAAAGTATTTTTTCTGACGCTGTTAAGGGCTTTCCTGTTAACTGACGTGCTTTTTTTACGCTTTCACTTAGTCCAGCGTATAATTGCTTTATCATCTCAATGTCAAATGCCATAATGCTATTTTTAAATTTGGGTAAAACTACAAAATTAAGACAATAGAATTGAGTCAAATATGTAATTTATTGACTCAAAAAATTATAAGAATGTGAAATTTGAAACAAAGAAAAAGAAGATCTACTTTTTTTTAAAGCTTTTTCTCTCAAAAAAATCGACTTAAAATAAAAAAAGCCCTCTAACAAGAGGGCTTTGTTGGTCTACTAGGGCTCGAACCTAGACTCTTCTGGACCAAAACCAGACGTGTTGCCAGTTACACCATAGACCATTGGAGGTGCAAATTTAATAGAAATATTTGCTCCTACAAGTCATTTTTAAAAAATAATTAACTCCTGGCACATAAAAGTTTGCATTCTGTTAAATTCAAGGTAGTTCGAGCAAATATTCTTACATTCGTTTTCAGAAAAATAGACCTATGAATGTTAATCAATTCAAATTCTGGAATCGTACACTTGGTTGGAGTGTTTTTACTATCGCTCTCTTAACATTTGGGCTTACGGTGGAACCTACGGCTAGCTTCTGGGATGCTAGTGAATATATTGCTACCTCTGCTAAACTTCAAGTCGGACATCCTCCAGGCGCTCCTTTCTATCAAATGATGGGTGCGTTTTTTGCAATGTTTGCTAATGGTCCTGAACAAATAGCATTAATGGTAAATTTAATGTCTGTTTTTTCTAGTGCTTTCACTATTTTATTTTTATTCTGGACCTTAACTCTTTTACTAAAAAAACTTCCCGCTTTTAAATCAATTGAATCTAAAAACGATGCTCTTGCATTTTTTGGAAGTGCAGTCGTTGGAGCTCTTGCCTTTTGTTTTTCTGATAGTTTTTGGTTTAATGCAGTTGAAGCGGAAGTTTATGCAATGGCTACCTGCATACTTTCTTTATTATTCTGGCTCAGTCTTCGTTGGGAAGAAGAAATGAATACTCCTAGGGGGGATCGATGGTTACTTCTAATTGCTTTTGTTATTGGACTTTCTTTTGGGGTTCATTTTATGGGGTTATTGACTATTCCAGCAATGGGGATGATCTATTATTTCAAGAACTACAAGACGGTTACTTTTAAAGGGTTTATTACTGCAAATATTATTTCCGTTGCTGTTTTACTTTTTATATTTAAACTACTTCTTCCTCTTACTTTAGCTTTATTTGGTAAAATGGAGGTTTATTTTGTTAATACACTTGGGTTCTCTTTTAATAGTGGTACTATTTTTACTGCTGTTTTACTGATCACTTTCTTTATCTATACCCTTAAAATTACTCGTGAAAAAAACTATGTCAATCTCAATACAGGAATCTTGTGCATTTTATTTGTATTTCTTGGGTTTTCGTCTTGGATAATGCTTCCTATTAGAGCCAATGCAAATACTGTAATTAACGAGAATTCTCCAACCGATGCAAGACAACTCCTAGCCTATTACAATCTAGAGCAATATCCTGAAACTAAACTGTTTTATGGTCCCATGTTTTCTGACATGTATGCTGGACAAGACGAACAGGAACCCTATGTAGATGATAAACCTAAATATGAACGTGACGAAAAAACAGGTCGCTATATTATAGTAAATAATTGGGAAGGTTCAAGAATTAATTCCAACTCCAAACATAAAGGTATTCTTCCAAGGCTTCATAGCACCGAACATGCTGCCAACTACATGAACTTTACAGCTCCCTTAGAATTTGAAATTAAACCTGAATACCGAAGAAGTGCTGAACTTAAAAAAGAAGTTGATTCGTTTAGAAGAGATGCAGCCGAGGGAACGGTTTCTGGTGAAGACTATCATACATTTTTCAAACAAATGTCTCCTTATCTAAACATTGAAAAACCTTCTTTCATAAGTAACATGAGATACTTATTTGAATATCAAATAGGTTATATGTATGTGCGATATTTCATGTGGAATTTTGCAGGTCGCCAAAACGATATTCAAGGAAGATTTACAACCTTGAACGGAAACTGGATTAGTGGAATACCATTTATTGATGCTATAAGACTTGGAAACCAAAGTGAGTTGAGTGAAGACATTTTAAACAATAAAGCAAGAAACACCTATTTCTTCCTTCCTCTTATTTTAGGTTTGATTGGTTTATTCTTTTTATATGGCCAAGATAAAATGAAATTTTGGGTCTTAATGTTATTTTTCTTGTTTACAGGCTTAGCTCTTAAAGTATATCTTAATGAAAGGCCATTTGAACCAAGAGAAAGAGACTATGCCTTGGTGGGTTCCTTTTATGTTTTTGCAATTTGGATTGGAATCGGAACTTTTGCTTTAATTCAGAATTTTAAACAAATCCTGAAATCTAAGTTTACTGTGCCTGCATCTATATTATTATGTTTAATGGCAGTTCCTGTATTAATGGCATTCCAAAACTGGGATGATCACGATCGATCGAATCGCTACACAGCACAATCTATATCTAAATCGTATTTAACTTCTATACAAGAAGATGTTGGTGCTCTTATTTTTACTATTGGAGATAACGACACCTTTGCGTTATGGTACGCTCAAGATGTAGAAGAATACAGACAGGATGTTCGTCCTATTAACACCAGTCTAATTGCTACCGATTGGTATATCGATCAAATGAAACGAAAAACATATACTAGTGAAGCGATCGATATTCAACTTAAACATCATCAATACGCTTATGGAGTTCGTGACTACATTAAGCATGAATCTAAAATAGATAGTGTTAGGATTGACATTAAAGATTTTATGGATTGGATTGCAAGAGATGATTCTAGAAATAAATACAAGCAAATAATTTTAGAATCAGGAGTAGACCCAAGCATGTATCCTGTTGGAACTCAAGAAATGGTTTTTTACCCTACGAACAAAATTCGAGTTAACGTTAACGTTGAAAACGTATTAAAAAGCGGACTAGTTAAAGAGAAAGATCGTGACTTAATTGTTCCTTATATTGACATCGATTTACCTAAAAGTGGACTCTATAAAAATCAGTTAATTATGCTCGACATATTAGCTAATAATGACTGGAAAAGACCTATTTATTTTACTGGTGGAAGCTTCGAGGACTCAGAATATTTATGGATGAAAGATTACCTTCAACTAGAAGGTCTGGTTTATAAGTTAGTTCCTATCAAGACCCCCGAGAACAAAAACAATCCCTATTTGATGGGACGTTTAGACAGCGACCTAATGTATGATATTGTCAAACAATGGGAATGGGGTAACTCAGATAGTTCAGAGATTTATCATGATCCTGAAACTAGAAAAAACAGTATTTCCTATCGAAGTAATATGGCACGACTCGCTGAAGTTCTTATTGACGAAGGTAAGCTGGAAAAAGCAAAAGAGATTATAGATCTTAATCTAGAAAAAATGCCCGTTGATTATTTTGGATACTACAGTTTACTAACTCCATTTATTCAAAGTTATTACAGAATTGAAGCGAAAGAAGAGGCTAGAAATTTATTTGAACAAATAGCCGAAAAATACCGAGATGAGTTAGAATATTTTGAAAGTCTTTCTCTAGATCTTCAGTACAATTTAGGCGAAGATATAATAACAAATATTGAACGTTACAGAACCCTAGTTGAAGTTATTATTGAAAATAAGGATGAAGAATTTATGGCTTCTAAAATAATAGATTTCCAAAATCACACCGCTCCTTTTGAATTTCTTTATGGCTCTTACGACTACTATACTAGTCAAGAAGACTTTATAGAAGCATTATTTCTTGGGGATGATTCTAATGCGGCGCGTTTGTTGCTAGAAAATATTGCAGCTGTTTATGAAAAACGTTTGAGTAGACTAACCGAAATTCCTAAGGAGAAACAAGTTGCTTATGAAGATATTATAATGAATGAAGTTAACGGTTACCGAAGGTTGATGCTTTATGTTAGCTTATATGAAGATGATGAATATCGTGTGTCTATGGAAAATAGAATATTCAACGCTATTAAACCTTTAGCAATGTTTGATGAAATGTTTTCCGAAGAAGAGTAACTATCCAACGTAGTCATTCATCATACTGATTAAAGTATTCGCGTTTTGTTCACCACTTTGTCTCCAAACCATCTCGCCATCTTTATAAATCATTAAGGTAGGGATTGCTTTTACTCTAAGAGCATCTGTAAGCTTGGCGTTTTTAGTAGTTTCTATTTTAATAACTTTTCCCTGATCTCCAATTGCAGCTGCAACATCTCGAAGAGTGGGATGAAACTCGTCCGAAGGTTCTACATCTTCCTGAAAAAAAACAAGAAGAAGTGGAGCTTTATCATCTATTAATTGACCAAATTTTGACACGACACTAGCGTTTAAAAGTTTTGTGCAATTTAAGATTTTTTTTATTAAACCACTTTATCAGAGCATTTTAAGGTAACTACTGTTATTTCTGGCCAAATTCCGACTCTTCCTGGGTAAGCTAAAAAACCAAATCCACGATTTACATTTAGGAATTGTTTAGCTTGATTATAAACTCCAGCCCATTGCTTATACCTCCATTTTACTGGGCTCCACTTAAACCACCCTGGGATTTCAATTCCAAATTGCATCCCGTGGGTATGTCCACTAAGTGTTAGTTCGAATGGGTAGGGATGGTCAATTACTTGAGCTTCCCAATGAGAAGGGTCGTGGGACATTAGAATCTTAAAATCTTCGGGTTTTACTCCTGAAATCGCGAGATTGAGGTCTCCTGCCTTTTTAAAACCCCCTTTCCCCCAATTTTCAACTCCTACTAAAGCAATCCGTTCTCCATTTTTTTCAAGGTAATGGGCTTTATTCAATAGAACCTGAAAACCCATTTCTTCTTGAGCTTTTATTAAGTCTGAAAAATTTTGCTCTTTTTCTGCCTTAGTTTCCCATTGAACATAATCTCCATAGTCATGATTTCCCATAACAGAATATTTTCCTTGAGGCGCTTTTAGTGATGAGAATAAATCCATCCAAGGATATATTTCTGAGGCCTTATTATTTACCATATCCCCTGTAAAAAGAATGACATCTGATTGTTGCTCATTGATTAGATCAATTCCGTAAGAAACTTTTTCTCTATTATCAAAACTACCGCTGTGGATGTCTGAGATTTGAGTTAAAGTAAACCCATCAAAAGACTTAGGGAGGTTATCGAATTCTAAAGTGTATTTAAGAACTTTGTAATTATACTTACCCTTGTACATCCCAAACAAAAGAGAAGCCAAAGGTACAGCGGCAATTCCAAGTGCTATTTGTGATAAAAATTTACGTCGATCTGGAAAGTAATTATGAACCGATTCACCTTGGGTAAAAAATCTATAAATAGCTTGTGGAATTCTAATTATGTCTTCAAAAAACAGAAAGAGTACAACTAAAGTTTGAAAAACAAAGAGTGAAATAAAGAGTCCTAAAGCTAAACTCATACCGGAACTAAATCCATTCTCTCTAGTATAAAAAGCACTGTGATAAGCAAAGTTCCCTAGAACCATCACTACCACAACCCAATATAAAATTAGTATACTTCGATGTTGTGTTAATGTTTTAATTGCCTGAAAGGCATAAGTTCCAAATAAAGAGAAAAAAAGGAAAAGAATTATCCAGCGTAACATATAAATAAAGGTAAGTAGTTATTTGATTTTTCTAGAAAGCTCCATTGCTTTCCCATCTGAAAGACTTGCAACATAACAGGTTGCGTTTAATAGTGTTGCATAAAGTGAAGCTGAAATAAAAGGGGTTCCGGAAGGAACTAATCTTAAAATTAATTGATCGTATGCATCTGCTTTTCCCTTGAATTCATTGGCAGCAGCCTTAGTAAACGCTTCTAATAAAGTTGTTATTACTTTATAACCAACAATTTCTTTTTGCAGGACTTCAGGGGAGTGATATACTTTTTCGACACTTAAAGAGATAATATCATCTACCTGAGCTACATATTTACTTTTATCTAAAAGAGCATGAGGAAAATCACCCTTTAAAATTGCTTCTTCATTTTTGATGAAAATAGCAACAGAATCTTGAATTAGACTATTAATTGCCAGAGCTCGTAAATAACTCATTCTTTGTGGGGTGTGTTTTAAAGCGGCGTATGTTTTTTTATTGATAGAATCTTTTACAAGATTGATTAAATATTCTAACGCATATGATTCGGAAATCCAACCTAGATTAATTCCGTCTTCAAAATCTATAATAGTGTAACAAATGTCATCTGCAGCTTCTACAAGATAAGCTAAAGGATGTCTGTGATAGGTGTTTTCTCCTTTTTTTAGACCTAAATCTTCAGCTAGGTTTTTAAAGTTCGATTCTTGAGTTTGGAAAAACCCAAATTTTTTATCTGCAACATGACTCGATGGTTTGTAAGGCAAAGATGCTTTTGGATATTTCATATATGCACCGAGCGTTGCTGCACTTAACCGAAGACCTCCTGGAGCTCCTTCTCTAGATTCTGAAACAATTTTAAAACCGTTTGCATTTCCTTCGAACTTACAGAGATCTTCGTATTCGAGTGCACTCAATTCATCTTGGTAACAAGAACCAGGGCCATCAGAAAAAAAGTGACCAATTGCTTTTTCTCCACTATGTCCAAAAGGTGGGTTTCCTATATCGTGAGCTAAGGCTGCTGCAGCTACTATAGCACCAAAATCATTGGATTGATATCCATGAATTTCTGATAAATAAGGATGTTTTTCTAAAACTGCTTTTCCAGCTAATCTTCCAATACTTCTAGCTACTACAGACACCTCTAAACTGTGAGTAAGTCGTGTATGAACAAAGTCTGTTTTAGAAAAAGGAATTACCTGGGTCTTATCTTGTAAACTTCTGAAGGCTGCAGAGAAAACAATTCGATCATAGTCTACTTCAAATCCAAGGCGTGTTTCGTCTTGCTCTTTTCTAAGTCTTTTAGTTTTATCTCCTTGCTTCTGTAATGATAAAAGCTGTTCCCAATTCATAAGTTCATTTTAGGTAAAAATAAGAAGATTTAGGGAGTAAATAAATTAAAGTCTATTACTTGTGAAAAAGAAATTATTAACGGTTTAGTTACATTTTGATAATATTCCGTTAACATGAAGTTGCTGAATTCAAAATATGTTTGCAATGTAATTAAAACAAAATTTCAAAAATGAAAAACTTTCTAAACAAATTTAGCATTTTAACTCTAGTAATGTTTATTTCGTCGCTAATTTCTTGTAGTTCTGATCCAGAGACTATTATTGAAACTGTGATTGTGTCAGAAACTGTAACTGTAACAACAGCTATTCCAACTCCAGATACAGAAACTGTGGGCTCAGGAGGTATTTCTTATATTGATGACTCTCAAACTTGGTCAAATGATCGTATATGGATAATGAATGGTAAAATTGTGGTACGTTCAGGTGCATCTCTCACAATAGAACCAGGGACAATTGTTAAGGCTCAAAACGGTCAGGGAGTAAATGCTACTGCTTTAGTTATAGCTGCTGGGGCTACAATTAATGCTGTTGGTACTTCTGATGCTCCAATCATATTTACTGACATCGAAGACAGCATTTCATACGGTGATGGGGTTATTAGCCCAAATCGTGAATCGACAGATACAGGTAAATGGGGTGGAATTATCGTTCTTGGAAATGCAATTGTTGGTGAAGACGGTGGTCGTGATGATATTGAAGGAATTGCTGAAGGTTTTGATTGGACAAGTTACGGCGGAGATAATGACTCGGATTCTTCTGGCTCTATTTCTTACGTTTCTATACGTCACAGTGGAACACAGTTAGCTGGAGGTGATGAGATTCAAGGTCTCACTCTAGGTGGAGTTGGTTCTGGAACTGACCTCAATAATATCGAAGTAGTTGGAAGTAATGATGATGGAGTTGAAATTTTTGGGGGTGCAGCTGTACTTACCGACATATTAATTTTAAACCAAAGAGATGATGCTATCGATATAGATGAAGGATATAGAGGGTCTATTACTAATGTTTTGATTCAGATGCGTTCGAATTCTGACAACCCTTTTGAAATAGATGGAACAGAAGACAGTACAGGAGTAATTGGAGGCTCGTTTACTATTAACAATGCAACTGTTTATGGAAATGCTTCGCCTGAATCTGGAAAGAATAATTTAGGGGACTGGAAAAGTGATGCTACTGGTTTAACTAATAATGTTGTATATAAGAATATTGATGGTCTTATTATCAAGGGAATCGACACTGATACTTATGGAGGTGTTGCGACTGAAAAAAGCTCAGATAACCTTAACTTTAATGAATTTTATTTTATCACCACGTCAACTTTAGATGAAATATTTGTTAACACATCAATAACTGATTACGCTGACTGGGCTCGATTATCAACTACACAAATTGAAAATACCGGTGCAGACGAATCTTTGTTTTCTTGGACTCTGTGGTCTGCTTTACAGTATTAGTGAATTAATAAAACATAATTTTTTACAAAAAAATCAAATCATATGATTTGAATTTACCTAATATATATTTATTACATGAAAAAAACACTCTCAATACTTCTAATTTTAATTACAAGTTTTAGTTTTTCACAAACAATAATTACAGGTAAGATAATTGATACTGAATTTAACGACGTACTCCCTTTTGCAAATATTATTCTAAAAAACAACTCTGATAACAGTTTAATTGAAGGAACAATTTCTGATTTTGACGGAGCTTTTCGATTCTATGTAGTCAATGGAGAATATTCGTTAGAAATTTCTTTTGTAGGTTATGAAACGAAAGAAATAACAGGAATTCAAATTACAGATGTTAAAGAATATGAAGTAGAAGTTTATTTGAGTCCTTTGGCGAATTCACTTGAAGAAGTTGTAGTAACTACTACACAACGAAAAAATTCTGAAGTTGCAGTTTTATTAATTCAAAAGAAATCAATCAATTTAATTGATGGACTATCCTCACAAGCAATAAAAAAAACGGGAGACAGTAACTTAGCTTCAGCAATAAAGCGAGTACCAGGAGTGTCGGTTCAGGATGGAAAGTTTGTATACGTTAGAGGCTTAGGTGATAGATACTCGAAAACACTTTTGGGAGGGCTTGAAATCCCGGGATTAGATCCTGACAAAAACACTTTGCAATTAGATGTATTTCCAACCAACATTCTCGATAATATTATCATTAATAAGTCTGCAAGTGCGGATTTAAATGCTGATTTCAGTGGGGGAATTGTAAACATAATTCTAAAAGATTTCTCGAACTTACCCCAATATAGTTTTTCTGTGTCTGGAAGCTACAATCCAGACATGAATTTTGTTGATCAAGCAATCAGAAATAATCCGAACGGGTTAAATTTCTTGGGATTCAACAATGGATACTTCGATCGACCTATTGGAGCGGAACAAGTAATTCCTCTTCCAGAACAAAATGCTTTGGGATACTCAGGAGTACTTAACAAAATTACTGGCTTATTTGAACAACAAATGGCTGTAAATAGATACCGAAGTGGAGGTGATTTTAGTATAGGAGCTACAGCGTCTAATCAGTTTGAAATGAAAAATGAAACAAAAATTGGATATATTGCAGCTCTAGGTTTCCGATCTGACACAGATTACTTTAATGACTATCAAACAGGAACTATTGCAAAAGAAACTTCTGGCTTAGAAAATAACACTTCTCAAAGAGGGGAATTGGGGGTTATAAAAAAACTAGCAAGTGCGCTCCTAGGGATATCATTGAAAACAAAAAACTCCAAATACAAGCTAAATTTATTAAACTTAAGAAGTGCAGAGTCTAATGCTATTTTTGCCCAATATGCAGATTACTTAGAAAATCCATACATCGGGGTAGCAAATATTTTAACATACACAGAACGAAATATTATATCTATTCCTTTAAGTGCGAAGCATATTTTAAGAGAAGGAAAATCTATTATTGAATGGAAAGTGGCGCCTTCTTTTGCTGAAGTATTTGATAAAGATTTCAAGAAGACTGTTTTTGAAACAGATTCAAATCGTTCTTATTTTACAATTTCTCCCTCTACAACACAACTACCACAAAGACTTTGGAGAACATTAAAAGAGGATGCTATCGCAAGTAAGATTCAGTATACTCATAAAATAGAGGATGGAAAGATTAAAGGAAAAATAAATACTGGAGTCACTTTTTCTTCAAAAGACAGAAGTTTTAGAACATCTAATTACGCTATAGATTTTATTGGACGAAGTGAAGAATTATTAGGTAACCCTGATAATCTTTTGAATCCTTCTAATCTATGGACTGCACAAAATAATAGAGGTTCTTATGTTATAGGGAGTTATCAAAGAACAAATCAATATGATGCCGAAAGTAAAAACATTGCTGCGTTTCTATCAGCAGAATTAAAACTCTCTGAAAAGTGGAAATCTACTTTTGGCATAAGATTTGAAAACTACAACATGACTTATACTGGAGAAACAATCGATCAAATAGTTTATGATAATTCTAAATTAATTGATGTTAAAGATTTTTTTCCTTCAATTAATATCATTAATTCTCTAAGTGAACAGACTAATCTTCGTTTATCATATTCCAGAACTACTGCCCGTCCTAGTTTTAAGGAGAACTCATCGGCTCAAATTTTTGATCCTATTACAGAAAGATACTTCATTGGTAATCCTGAACTAAAACCAAGCTATATTAATAATTTAGATTTAAGGTTTGAAAAATATGGTGAAGAAAATGAATTTTATGCTTTAAGTGGTTTTTATAAAAATTTTAAAGATCCAATAGAAATAGTTGCATTAGGGTTAAATTCCCCAAATCAACTAATCGGAAGAAACAACACTCAAGCAAAAGTCGTTGGGTTGGAATTAGAATACCGGAAAAATGTTTTGAAAACTGACGCAAAAAAGCTCTCAATTAATATAAACTCTTCTTTAATTTACTCCGAACAAAAAATGAGTGACTCGGAATATCAAGGTAGAATTTTAACTGAACCCAATCGTTCAATTAGTAAAAATAGAGTGCTTCAAGGGCAATCTCCATTCATAATTAACGCAGGATTAACTTATTCTGAAATTAAAAAAAACATAGAATATGGATTGTTTTACAATGTTCAAGGAAAAACTCTTGAAGTTGTTGGAGTTGGAAACATTCCTGATGTTTACACAGACCCCTTTAATAACTTAAACGTTGTCATAACCAAAAAATTAGGGGAAACTAAAAATCAAACCATAATATTCAAAATTCAGAATATATTAGGTGATTATAAAGAGAGTTATTACGATTACTATGGTGAGGAACAAAGATTGTTTTCTCTATATAAAGTCGGTAGATCCGTTAGTTTAAGTTACAGCTTGAAATTCTAGATGTTTAAAATAAAAATATTTCATAACATTAAGTTAACATTAGAGTCATAATTAATTAAGATTTTTGTCGCTTAAATTAAAACATCTAATGAAAGCTATCAAAAAAGTAACCGTACTCTTATTATTAACGATTACATCTACATTTGCTCAGGAAGTAACAACTTCAAAATTTGGTAAAGGATTACTAAATATTACTGGGAAAGACAGTACCTTTTACATGAACTTTAGTGCAAGAATGCAATATCTTAGTGCTACAAGTTGGTCTGAAGGTGATTTTGAAAATCGTGAATCTAACTTTTTAGTTAGACGTTCTCGTTTAAAATTTAGTGGTTTTGCATACAATCCAAAACTTACTTACAAACTAGAGTTAGGATTATCTAATAGAGATATTTCTGGGGCTTCTGCTTTTACAAGTAATGCACCTCGTTATATTCTTGATGCCTATATCCGTTGGAATTTCTACAAGAACTTTACACTTCAGGCAGGTCAAGGTAAATTACCTGGTAACATTGAGCGTGTAATTTCTTCAGGAAATTTAGCTTTGGTAGATCGTTCTCTTTTAAATAGTAAATTTAATATTGACCGTGATTTAGGAATTCAATTCCGTCACCACTTTAAATTATCGGAGAACTTTATAGTAAAAGAAATTTTTGCTATTTCTCAAGGGGAAGGTAGAAACATTACAAAAGGAAACTTAGGTGGACACCAGTACACAAGTCGTATTGAAGTTCTTCCTTTTGGTAAGTTTAAAAGCAAAGGGGACTATAAAGGAGCTGATTTAGATCGCGAACAAACTCCCAAGCTTTTAGTTGGAGTTGTTTATGATGTAAATAATAACGCAGTTAAATCTAGAAGTAACATGGGTTCTTACCTTGAAACTAACGAAGGTTTTTATCAAACAGATATTAATACCCTGTTTTTTGACACCCACTTTAAATACAGAGGTTTCTCTTTAATGGCGGAATACGCAGATCGTGATGCTGATGATCCAATTGCAAAAAATGAAGATAACAGCCTAACGGGTGATGTTGTTAACATCGGGAATTCAACAAACATTCAAATGGGTTATGTTACTCCTTCTAATTTAGCTATTACAGGACGATACACAAATGTAAACTTTGACTCTATTGTTTCTTCTAACAATAAAATCACACAATACACTATTGGATTGTCTAAGTATGTTGCTAAACATAAATTAAAAGTTCAAACGGATCTTACTTATGAAGATTCAGTATCTTCAAGCAATAAATTAGTATACCGTTTACAATTTGATATTCACTTCTAAAAAATAAACTATGGATAATATTTATTTAATACTGGTTTCTGTTCTTGCTGTACTAGCAATCGGTGACCTTATCGTAGGGGTTAGTAATGACGCTGTAAATTTCTTGAATTCTGCAGTAGGGTCTAAAGCTATTCCTTTTAAAACAATTATGATTTTAGCCTCTCTTGGAGTTGCTGCTGGTGCTTTGTTTTCAAGCGGTCTGATGGAGGTTGCACGAAAAGGAATTTTTAATCCAGGTGAGTTTTACTTCGATGAGATTATTTTAATCTTCACTGCAGTAATGCTAACAGACATTTTGCTTTTAGACTTTTTTAATACGCTTGGGATGCCAACCTCAACAACAGTATCTATTGTATTTACTTTATTAGGAGCTGCTGTATTTATGTCTATCATTAAAATTAGTGAAAGCTCTGGAGATTTTGGAGACATTGTAAACTACATAAACACTAAAAAAGCAATTCAAATTATTTCGGGTATTTTACTCTCCGTAGTTGTTGCACTTACTGTTGGAGCAATAGTTCAGTGGTTTTCTAGACTATTCTTAACCTATGAGTTTGAGAAAAAAGCAATGTGGGTTAGTGCACTTTTCGGTGGTATTGCACTTTCTGCAATTACATACTTCATCTTAATGAAAGGTATCAAAGGAACTCCTTTTGCAAACGTAAAATACGATTTATTAGGTGGGATGAAAATTAAAGACCTTCTTGAAAAAGAAGTGTTTAAAGTGGTTTTAGCAAACTTTTTAGTGTGGTTTGGAGTATCTTTTGCTCTAATTAAATTTGTTAAAGCAAATATCTATAAAGTAATTATTGGAACTGGAACTTTTGCATTAGCATTAGCATTTGCTGGTAACGACCTTGTAAACTTTATTGGTGTTCCTATCGCAGCCTACCAGTCCTACGAGGCATGGGTTGCTTCTGGAGTTGCTGCTACTGATTTTAGTATGGGTGTCTTGTCTTCCAAAGTACCAACACCTACTCTTTTATTAATTCTTTCAGGAGGGGTAATGGTTTTAACTTTATGGCTTTCTACGAAAGCTAAAAAAGTAATGAAAACGGAATTAGACTTATCTGATCAGAATTCTATCAAAGAACGCTTTCAACCAAATTTCCTTTCTAAAGGAATTGTAAAAACATTCCAAGTTATTGGGACTGGTATCAATGCGATACTACCTGCTAGTGTTATAGAAAAAATTGACACACAATTTTCAAATACAGAGTTGGTGATAAAAAACCAAAATGCGAAGGACGCACCTTCTTTTGATATGCTCAGAGCATGTATTAATTTAGTGGTTGCATCTATTTTAATATCTGTAGCAACTTCATACAAATTACCACTATCAACTACTTATGTGACCTTTATGGTTGCTATGGGTACCTCATTAGCCGATAGAGCTTGGCAAAGAGATAGTGCTGTTTACAGAGTAGCTGGTATGATTAATGTAATTGGAGGATGGTTCTTAACTGCATTGACTGCTTTTATTGTGTCGGGTATAATCGTAACGCTTATTAAGTTAGGTGGGCCGCAGGCAATAGCAATCATTCTTTTCATAATCTTATTAATAATTGGTAAGAACTATGTTAAACACAAAAATGATAATGCAGACCTTGATTTTGATGGCTTAGTTAAATCTGAAAGTAACTCTATTAAAGGAGTTATGGAGGAGAGTACTAAAAACGTTATTAAGGTGTTTAAGCGTGTGGATAAAATTTACGCTATACTTTCAGACGGTTTAGCAAAACATGATCAAAAAACACTTAAAAAGGCTAAGAAAAACATTAGTAGACTTACGGATGATGTTGAACAACTAAGAGAGAATGTTTTCTACTTCATTAAAAATCTTGAAGAATCTAGTTTATCCGCGAGTAATTTCTACATTGTAATTTTAAGTCTTATGCAAGACATTACAGATGACCTCAGTTATATCGTAAAAAAGAGTTACAAACATGTTAATAATGACCACTCTAAATTAAAGTTGAGCCAGGTTAGAGATTTACAAAATGTTAACGAGCTTACTAATTCTATTTTTGAGGAGGCTATGGAGGCTTATAGTAATAATTCTGTTGCTAAAATTAACTTAGTACTAGAGAACCGTGAAACGATTCTTAAGCAACTTAATGAAAAGATTAATAATCAAATAGAGCTTACTAGAAACGAAGAAACAAGTCCAAAAAACACGACTTTATACTTCAATATTCTTTTGAAATCTAAAGATTTATATCTTAATAAGTTAAATATTATGGAAACGTTCTTAGATAATATTCGTAAAATAGAATCATAGATCTTATTCCTTTCTTAACAAAAACTCCTTGTAGAAATACAAGGAGTTTTTTTATGTATAATTTTTATTTATTAAACTCTAGGAACCTCTTTCGAACTAGTAATATGATTTAATAAAAAATTAAACATCCTATAGCTTATATCTACTTCAGAATATTAAAAACAAAAAACTCCCTGTAGAAATACAGGGAGTTTTTAATGAAAAATCTAAAAATACTAGGAACCACACATTAGGCAATCATCTCCTTCGTTCTCTTTAGATTGCTCTAACATTGCCTTTAATTCAGCAGGTGTTAGAGGTTCTACAGGAACAGGAGATGCGGCTGTTTTGTTTGGTGCAGATGTTGCAGTTGCTACATTTTGTTGTGTAGCTGTTGTAACCAAAGCAGGTGTTTCTTTTTTCTCTGTATCGTTTGTAAGGGTAAATTTGATTGCATCTACGGCAGACTTAGTTCTTAGATAGTACATTCCAGTTTTAAGACCAGACTTCCAAGCGTAGAAGTGCATTGAAGTTAATTTAGGCATTGTAGCTCCTTCCATAAAGAGGTTCAATGATTGTGATTGATCAATGAAATAACCTCGCTGACGAGACATATCAATGATGTCTTTCATACTCATCTCCCAAACTGTTTTATATAATTCTTTAAGCTCGTCTGGAATTCCATTGATGTGTTGAATAGATCCATTTGCACGCATCAATTCTTGTTTCATATCCTCGGTCCATAATCCTAAATCAACGAGATCTTCTAAAAGATGTTTGTTAACTACAATAAACTCTCCAGATAATACACGACGAGTATAAATGTTTGAAGTGTAAGGCTCAAAGCATTCGTTGTTTCCTAATATCTGAGAAGTAGAAGCAGTAGGCATAGGTGCAACTAACAAGGAGTTTCTAACCCCGTGCTTTTTAACTTGCTTTCTAAGTGCTGCCCAATCCCAACGGCCACTCAACTCTTCGTCTTTAACTCCCCACATATTGTGCTGGAATTCTCCTTTGGACATCGGAGAACCTTTATAAGACTCGTAAGGTCCATCTGCTTTTGCTTCTTCCATAGAAGCAGTAACAGCAGCAAAATAAAGAGTTTCGAAAATATCTTGGTTGAGTTGTTTTGCTTTGTCCGAAGTAAATGGTAAACGTAACATAATAAATGCATCTGCTAACCCTTGCACTCCAAGTCCAACTGGACGGTGACGCATATTTGAGTTCTCTGCTTCTTTAACAGGGTAATAGTTTCTATCAATTACACGGTTTAAGTTTACTGTTACTTGTTTTGTAACTCTGAATAATTCTTCGTGATCGAACTCGCCGTTTTTAATAAACATCGGTAATGCAATTGAAGCAAGATTACAAACAGCAACCTCATCTGGAGCAGTGTACTCTATTATTTCAGTACATAAGTTCGAGGAACGTATTGTTCCTAAATTCTTTTGGTTAGACTTTCTGTTTGCAGCGTCTTTATAAAGCATGTATGGAGTCCCAGTCTCTATTTGAGATTCTAAGATTTTCTCCCAAAGTTCACGAGCACGAATAGTTTTTCGCCCTTTGCCTTCTTCTTCATACTTGGTGTAAAGCGCATCAAACTCATCACTATGGCAATTGAATAAATCAGGACACTCGTTAGGACACATTAAGGTCCAAGTGCTGTCTTGCTCTACTCTTTTCATGAATAAATCTGGAGTCCACATTGCAAAGAATAAATCTCGTGCACGCATTTCTTCTTTCCCGTGGTTTTTCTTGAGATCTAAGAAATCAAAGATATCAGCATGCCATGGTTCAATATAAATTGCGAAAGAGCCCTTACGTTTCCCTCCCCCTTGATCCACATATCTTGCAGTATCATTAAAAACACGTAGCATTGGAACAATTCCGTTTGAAGTCCCGTTCGTACCAGCAATATAGGATCCTGTTGCTCTTACATTGTGAATAGATAGCCCAATACCTCCAGCT
The DNA here is from genome assembly GCF_910589745.1 of Candidatus Arcticimaribacter forsetii. Taxonomy (GTDB): domain Bacteria; phylum Bacteroidota; class Bacteroidia; order Flavobacteriales; family Flavobacteriaceae; genus Arcticimaribacter; species Arcticimaribacter forsetii. The sequence goes on along the minus strand of NZ_OU342399.1, from coordinate 359,200 downwards.
GATTGTGAAATTTTGGCAGTTTGCTTTAGGGTGTCATAAATACCATCAATACTGTCATCTTTCATCGTTAACAGGAAACAAGAAGACATCTGTGGCTTTGGTGTTCCAGAGTTAAATAATGTCGGTGTTGCATGCGTAAAGAATCGTTTAGACATCATCTCATAGGTTTCTATAGCTGCGTCTAAATCGTTAATGTGTATCCCTATAGAAACACGCATCAACATATGTTGTGGGCGTTCTGCAATAACACCATTTAACTTTAAGAGATAGGAGCGTTCTAGTGTTTTAAAACCAAAGAAATCGTATCCAAAGTCACGATTATAAATTATACTAGAATCTAGTTTTTCAGCGTTATCCTGAATTACTTTATAAACCTCATCTGATAACAATGGGGCTTTCTTACCTGTTCTTGGATTTACATATTCATATAAATCTTTCATCGTTTCTGAGAACGATTTTTTAGTGTTCTTGTGTAAGTTAGAAACCGAAATCCGAGCTGCTAGTTTCGCATAGTCAGGATGTGACGTCGTCATGGTAGCTGCTACTTCCGAAGCAAGATTGTCTAGTTCTGAAGTAGTAACTCCATCGTATAAACCTTCGATAACTCGCATTGCAACACGAACTGGATCAACTAGTGGATTCAACTCATAACAAAGTTTTTTTACTCTTGCGGTAATTTTATCGAACATTATGGGCTCTCTGTGCCCGTCTCTTTTGACTACGTACATGGTGTATAACGATTTAAATTTTATATATGTAGAGCCCTAAAAATGAGCCCATGAAAGGTTGTTGGTGTGTTTTTTACAAAACAAAAAGATGAACTACTTCGGTCTTTCTAGAAGTCAGCGTCGAAACTAATCTCAGTTTCTTTGTCATCTGTAATAAGCACTCCTGCTTTTTGATATTCTGAAACGCGTTTTTCAAAGAAGTTTGTTTTTCCTTGAAGTGAAATCATGTCCATAAAATCAAATGGATTTGTAACATTAAATTGTTTTTCACAGCCAAGCTCTTGAAGTAAACGATCGGTTACAAACTCTAAATATTGAGTCATCAATTTTGCATTCATTCCGATTAAACTTACAGGTAGAGATTCTGTTACAAACTCTCTTTCAATATTTAATGCATCTAAAATAATTTCTAGGATACGTTCTTTTGGAACTTTGTTTACTAAATGATGGTTGTGTAAGTGTACCGCAAAGTCACAGTGTACCCCTTCATCTCTTGAAATTAATTCATTAGAAAAAGTAAGTCCTGGCATTAAACCTCTTTTCTTTAACCAATATATAGAACAAAAAGCTCCAGAGAAGAAAATCCCCTCAACTGCAGCAAATGCAATTAGACGTTCTGCAAAAGAATCTGATTCAATCCATTTTAAAGCCCATTTAGCTTTCTTTTGGATTGCAGGAAAAACATCAATAGCTTGAAACAATTTATTCTTTTCTTCCTCGTTTTTTACGTAAGTATCAATTAATAGAGAATATGTTTCAGAATGAATGTTTTCCATCATGATCTGGAAACCATAAAAGAATTTAGCTTCAGAATATTGAACTTCATTGACAAAATTTTCTGCTAGATTTTCATTTACAATCCCGTCAGAGGCAGCAAAGAAAGCAAGAATATGTTTAATGAAGTATTTTTCATCTTCATTTAGTTTATCATTCCAGTCTGTTAAATCTTGGTGTAAATCTATTTCTTCAGCGGTCCAAAAACTAGCTTCCATTTTCTTATACCATTCCCAAATATCGTGGTGTTCGATAGGAAAAATTACAAATCTGTTTTTATTTTCTTGGAGGATTGGTTCTACTGCTTTTGTCATATCGTCAATAATGGAATTAATTCTTTTTGTTTTGTCTTATACAAAGATTGAAAATTGTTACCATAAATGAAAGCCATAATTATTCACAATGGAGGCTAGTTTTTAACAAAAAAGTGTGAAAAATGAAAAAAATGAAAAAAACTTGTTTTTTTAAGTCACTTATAGTCAATGGTTTATTTCTAAAAAATCGAGTTAACCCCTATAAACATTGAATTACTTAGAAAGATGTTTTTGAGCAACTCGATCTAACTCATTGTACCAAGCTTCACCAAATTTTCTTATGAGCGCTTCTTTCACAAATTTATAAACGGGAACTTTAAGCTGAGCTCCTAAAGAACAGGCTGTTTCACAAATTTGCCAATGATGATAATTTACTGCTGTAAATTCGGAGTATTCTTGAATGCGTATGGGATATAAATGACAAGATATCGGTTTTTTCCAGTCTAACTTACCGTCCTTCTGCGCATGTTCTATACCACATTCTGCTGTTCCGTTTTCTGTAAAAACCGCATAGGCACATTCCTTCCCATCAACTAAAGGTGTTTCCCATTCTTCTTTGAAAGCTTCAATGTATTTACCTTGTTCTTTTATTGCTGCCTTTCCTGCTTCGTTCAGATAAGGTTCAATAACACTGTAATTCTCTTCAAGAATCTGAAGTTCTTTTTTTTCGAGCGGAGCACCTGCTTCTCCTTCTACACAGCACGCCCCTTTACATTGAGTAATATTGCACACAAAATTGCGATCTAAAATATCTTCTGAAACTAATGAATTCCGAATTTGTAGCATAATTCAAATATACGAAGCTTACGCATAAAAAAGAAGAACGCTAAGCTCTAATTATTAGGAAAATAAAGTACATTCACAAAAAAAATGTGATGGTAAATATTAAAGAAATTTTAACTGCAGGAATGATTCTCTTCGCAGTTATTGATATCGTCGGGAGTATTCCAATAATCATTTCCCTAAGAGCTAAATCTGGACACATTCAGTCGGGTAAGGCCTCCATCGTTTCTTGCTTTATTATGATTGGATTTTTATTTGTAGGGGAAGAAATTCTTAACCTTATTGGAATTGATGTGAACTCATTTGCCGTAGCAGGTGCTTTCATTATTTTCTTTATGGCAATAGAAATGGTTTTGGGAATCAATCTATATAAAGAGGATGATAACCCTGCAACAACCTCAATTGTTCCACTAGCATTTCCTTTAATTGCCGGTGCAGGGACAATGACTTCATTACTTTCTCTTAGGGCAGAGTTTCATGTGGTTAACATTATTATTGCTATCGTTATAAACATCATATTTGTTTATATCGTTTTGAAGTCTTCTAAAAAAATAGAAGCCGTCTTAGGTCCTTCTGGAATTAGCATTATTAGAAAAATATTTGGAGTTGTTTTACTAGCAATAGCAGTAAAACTTTTTGCAACTAATATTAATCAGATGGTTATATAAGAAGTGATTTACTTTTTCCGTAACCTTTAGATGATTAAATTTGTAAAATACAATATGTATTAACCTATTGATTCTACTCATATGAAAATTTTTATTCGAATAATGATGGCTTTGGCTTTTGTAATGGCAATTTTTAATGCTACTAAAATTGATTTTGAAGCCCCGCTAGAAGGAGATAGTAGTGTTGCTGTTATTGGAATATTAGCTTCATTAAGTGCTTTTTTACTTTTATTAATTTTGTTATTATCAAAAAAAATAGCTTCAAAAATTAACGGCAACTAATCTGCTGGTTTTTCATTTAAAAGGGTTTTTACCTCCTCAATAAAATCATCCTGTTGGTGTGTTACTTCTAAAAAAGCTTCTCTCCCAAAAAGCTGAAACGCCATATATGCTTTAATTGAATTTTCAATTAAAGTTCTATTTTCTAAACTGACTGGAACTCCTTGATCAGTAAAAAAATTGTCGAAAGATGTTAAAAGATCTTCCGCTTTAGGCAATGGATTTTGGATTAATTCTTCCTTAGAATCAAAAGAATAAAGTTTTCTATTTTTATCTAGCTCTAAAAACACAAATCGATTGACTAAGTTGGAACGTAAAATATAATTATCCCACTCTACTTCTATATTAAAATTACTCTTTACATATTTATCGGGAGTAATTCCCCCTCCTCCATATACGGTTCTTCCTCCAGGAGTTTTAAATTTTAGAGAATCGTTAACGGAACTATTGATGCTGTCCGAAAACTCAGCGGTTTCATATCGGTTGTTTATCTCGTTATAATAAGATTCTTTTCCTTCTTTATAAGAACGTTGAATTGAACGTCCAGAGGGTGTGTAATATCTAGCTGTGGTTAATCGGATAGCGTCTCCTGCTCCCAAAGGCATTTGTTGTTGGACAAGACCTTTCCCAAAAGAACGTTGACCAACAATCCAACCGCGATCGTTATCCTGAAGTGCTCCCGCAACAACCTCACTCGCTGATGCAGACTGCCCGTTAATTAAAACATAAACTTGCCCCTTCTCAAAAAGACCATCAGCTGTTGCAATAGAAAATTCTCTTTTCCCTTGATTACTTTTTGTAATCACAATTACATCTCCTTTTGGAAGAAATGCATCGGATATCTCTTCTGCTATATGCAAATATCCACCAGGATTATCCCTAAGATCAAGAACTAGTTGATCCGTTCCTTTTTCTTTTAATCCTTTTAATATTTTTCTGAATTCAACCCCTGTAGTTTCGGCAAACCTATTTATTTCAATATACCCTACCCCTTCTGATAATAAATACCCATGAACCGACGGAATTGGAACTTTACCTCTTTTTACTTTAAAATTAAGCAACTGATTTGTTTGTTTTCTGTAAACTTGAAGCTCAACCTCCGTGTTTGGTTTTCCTTTTAAGGTTCTTATGACGGATTCACTATTTTTATTTTTACCGTATAATGTGTCTTTATCCGCAATTAAAATTCGATCCCCCGGTAGAATACCTGCAGCTCTACTTGGACCATTTTCAAGAACCCGAACTACGCTTACAGTATCTTGCTCCATAAAAAAACTAACTCCTATTCCTACGAATGCGCCTTGCATATTCTCTGCAATTTGCTGAAGCTCCTCTTTTGGGATATAAACAGAATGTGGGTCTAACTTTTCAATTACATCATCTATCATCGTATTGACCAAACTATCAGTATCAATATCATCGACATAATTAGTCTCAATATATTGAATGAATTGTTTTAATTTCTGACTGCTATTGATTTCAAAACCTGTTGTGTTAAAAAGAATTTGTTGGTTACTTCCAAAAGTAAAACCTAATAACACAGAAAGTATAACAACAATTAAAAGATAGAGCGAATTGCTTTTCATAAGCTACTTTATTGTGGGAGATGAGTAAGTTCTATTCCCGCTTTTTTAAGAAACTCTAGTCCAGAAGTATCTTTGTATGCCATAGCATATACGACTCTTTTAATTCCGGATTGATGTATTAATTTTGAACATTCTTTACAGGGAGAAAGTGTAATGTACAAAGTTGCTCCTTTACAAGACTGAGTCGAAGCAGCTACTTTTAGAATCGCATTAGCCTCTGCATGAAGTACATACCACTTGGTGTAATGGTCTTCGTCTTCACAAATGTTTTCAAAACCAGAGGGTGTGCCATTGTAACCATCCGAAATTATCATACGGTCTTTAACAATTAAGGCACCTACTTTTTTTCGCTCACAATAGGAAAGTTTCCCCCAAGTTGCAGCCATCTCTAGATAGCTTAAGTCGTATTTAGTCTGTTTGTCCATTATTTACGAATATACGAGAAATCTATGGCTGAATAAAATTTACATTTGATTAATTAAAACCTAAATAAAGTACTTCTAAAGGAAAGGTTTTTGAAGATTTTAATTTTTTAGAAATGATTTTAAAATCATATTTTTTATGCTAAAAATAAAAGCACTTAAACCACTTATACTAATCTTAGGGACTTTCCCTTTTCCTATTCTATGGATCTGTAATTCGTACCATGGGAGTTCAACCCCGCCTGTTTTATCAATAAATTTAATTCCAGATTTAGGAGCAGACACTTCAAAGCTAGTACTTTTCTTTGTAAAAATATCTTGCGCTATTTCTGGATACAAACAGAATGGACGACCCAAACCAACAACGTCCAATGCTCCATTTTCAAGTGCGGTTTCCATAACAGAAACCGTTCTAAATCCACCTGTTAACATAAGAGGTTTATCAGTTATTTTACGAGCTTTTTCAATGTAATCTAGAAAATATGCTTCTCTTTCAATAGTACTTTGTTTTCTCTTTGATCCAACCATAGCTGGTTTTTCATAGGTTCCTCCTGAAATTTCGATCAAATCTATACCTTCCTTAGATAGTAATTTAATAACTTCTATTGATTCTTCTTCTGAAAAACCACCTCGCTGAAAGTCAGCAGAATTAATTTTTATTCCAATAGGATAATCAAGTCCGACTTGCCCTCTAATTTCACGATAAACTTCCAAAACAAAACGAGCTCGATTTTTAAGAGAACCGCCCCATTGGTCTTGTCTTACATTACTTAAAGGAGACAAAAATTGACTGACTAAATAACCATGAGCTCCATGTATTTGGCATCCAGAAAACCCGGCATCTTTCATTATTTTGGCAGTATTTCCAAAACGCTTAATAACTTCCCAAATTTCTTCTTCGGTTAATGGAATTGGTTCTTTAAACATCGATGAAGCACCTCCCATTTTTAAAGAAACCGAAGATGGGGCAACCACTTTTTTGTTTATTGCTGCAAACGCTTGTCTTCCAGGATGATTTATTTGGGGCCAAATATGAGTGCCTGTTCCTTCCGTTGTCCTTGCCCATTCTTGAAGCAGATTAAAGTTTGAGCGATCTTCAACAACAATGTTCCTTGGTTCTCCTAATGCCTTTGAATCTATCATTACATTTCCGGTTATCAAAAGTCCCGGTTTGCCCTTTGCCCAAACTCTATACGTGTTTATGAGGTTTTTTGTGGGGGCATTGTTTAGAGTACCCATATTTTCACTCATTGCAGATTTTGCGATCCTATTTTGCAATATAGAGCCGTTGGGTAATGTAAACTTAGAAGCTAAATATTTCATTTTTTGTTCTATTGAAAGGGTGCTTTCTGAAACATCATCAAGATCGCTTGAGAAAGTATCATTGAACCTACAATTAAATTCCATTTGGCCTTCTCAATCTTTATTACATTCAATACAAATAAACGAACCAATAAAACACCTATTACAATTGCTATTTGAGCTGCTTCAACCCCTAGTGCAAAAGAAAATAAATCTAGAAGAGCATCTTCTTCCGTTACAATTAAAGAGAAATAGCGACCAAAACCAAAGCCATGAATTAGTCCAAAAACCAAGGTGATCATTGAAGTATACAAGTTGTTTCGATTGATTTCTTTTGAAGACAAAAGTGGAATACAACTGAGTGCAATAGTCACCGGAATTAAAAATTCAATCCAAACAGCAGGAAGTTTTAGCTCAAAATAATAGTTCCCAAAAAGGGAAAGACTATGTCCTAGGGTAAAAACAGAGACCCACCAAAGAAGTTTTTTAAATTCGAAAAAACTAAAGGGAACAACAAGTGCAATTATAAAATAAAAGTGATCTAGTCCCTGAAAGTCTAAAACATGTTCAAAACCTAATTGTGCGTAAAACCAAATTGTTTCCATAAAAGTACTGTATTAAAATCCACGTTCTTTTCGAATTTTCTCGTAAGCAGCTTGAATTTTTTGAAATTTTTCTTGAGCTCCTTTTTTCATAGCCGAATCAGCTGTGTTTAATTTATCTGGGTGGTATTTTTTTGCCATTGTTCTATATGCCTTCTTAATCTCAGCATCTGTTGCACTAGAATCTATTTCTAGAATCTTATAGGCATTCCCAGCTTGCTGCACAAACATTGCTTTTATACTCTCAAAGTTAGAAAATCGAATTCCCAATGCAGCTGCTATCTGATCTATTTTTTTTATTTCAACATCTGAAATACTTCCATCTGAATTTGCTATACCAAATAAAAAATGAACAATCTGAAGTCTGGTGTTGTAAGGAACTCCATTAACAAACAAACGGGCTACTTCCGAAAGATTTTGAGCTTCTTTTTTTATTTCAGTATTAAATCTAGAAAAAATAGTAGCTGCATAATCTGCTCCATAATTAGCAATAAAGTAATTTCGAACAAAGCGAAGTTCTTTTTCTTCAACTTTTCCGTCAGCTTTAATAACCATAGCTGCCAGTGCTAAAAGATTCAGCTCAAACTGACTTGAGCCCATGGAACGATAATTGTTTGAATTAAAAGAAACCCTAGCTTTGGTTTTAAACATTCCTTCTATTGCGCTTCCAATAAAATATCCCAATAAAGCTCCAAAAAAACGGAAGTAAGTATATCCCAGTAAAGCTCCAATCCATTTAATCATAAAAAAAATTTAGCTTCAAAGATAGTTTTAAGTTTAAAAAATAAAGTGAACATTATCTTAAAATGAATGTAAATGCAAGAAACTTTTTATCTTTGTGCAAATTAAATTTATAGTCTATGTATCCAGCAGAATTTGTACAACCAATGCGAGATGAATTATCCGCAATAGGATTTAAACAATTAAATGAAGTAGAGCAAGTAGAAGAAGCAATAAATGCAGAAGGTACAACCTTGGTGGTAGTAAATTCAGTTTGCGGCTGTGCAGCAGCAAATGCAAGACCTGGAGTTAGAATTTCGTTAGCTAACGAAAAAAGTCCTAGTAATTTAGTTACCGTATTTGCAGGAGTTGATTTTGAAGCTACTGATCGTGCTCGTGCAATGATGGTTCCTTTTCCTCCATCTTCACCAAGTATGGCCCTTTTTAAGAATGGAGAATTAGTACATATGCTCGAACGTCATCACATCGAAGGAAGACCAGCAGAAATGATTGCCGAAAATCTGAAGCAAGCCTACAACGAGTTTTGCTAAATTAGGAACTCAATTAAGGGTATTAAACCCAATCATAATGTATAAATTTATAGCTACTATTTTCTCAAGCATTTTTGCTTTGAGTTTTCTCCTTATTTTAGTCTTGTTTCATGGAATTCAAGTAGTACTCTTAAATTTATTTGGTTATCAGGCACATAAAGTGTCTGTAGACCTCCTTAATTTTTTTCTAGTAAAAAGCTTTTATCTTGTTGGTTCGAGAATTAAATTCAAAAACGTTCACGAACTACCTACAGATCGTCCTTTAATAATTGTTGCAAACCATCAAAATACTTTTGACATTCCACCCTTAATATGGTATTTGAGAAAACATCATTTAAAATTTGTAAGTAAAATTGAATTAGGAAGAGGAATCCCTAGTGTTTCGTATCATCTTAGAAATGGAGGTTCTGCTTTAATTGACCGAAAAAATCCAAGACAAGCTGTTACAGAAATTAACAAACACGCCCAACTACTCTCCAATAATAATTGGTCTACTTTAATTTTCCCTGAAGGAACACGATCTAAAACGGGAGTGCCCAAGAAATTTAAAACAAGAGGGTTAAAAACATTAATCGAAAAAATTCCCAATGTCTTAATTGTTCCCGTAACAATTAATAATTCCTACAAATTTAATCGTTGGGGTAACTTCCCAGTTCCTCTGGGTATAAAATTAACCTTGGAAGTTCATACTCCTGTTGAGCCAGAAAAGGAATTATCTGAAAAGTTTTTTGATGGAATTGAAAAAACAATAACAGATGCTATTGTTTTGGATTAATTTCCGGTGAAATTTGCTTTTCTTTTATCTAAAAAAGCCTGAGTACCTTCCTTAAAATCATCGGAACCAAAGCAAGTTCCAAAAGCGTCTATTTCGACTTGAAATCCATTTTTAGTCTCATCAAAAGATGCATTAACCGATTGAATTGCTTGATCGATTGCAAAAGGTGAATTGTTCAATATCTTTTGAGCTAGGCTTGCTGCACTGGGCAATAACTCTGCTAAAGGGATTACTTTGTTAACTAATCCTATTTCAAACGCACGATCTGCTGGTATCATTTGACCTGTTAAAATAAGTTCTAAGGCCCTTCCTTTTCCTACGATTTTAGGCAATCTTTGAGTCCCACCATAACCAGGAATTACCCCTAATGATGTTTCTGGCAAACCCATTCGGGCGTTACTAGATGCTATTCTAATATGACAGGCCATCGCTAATTCTAAACCACCCCCAAGAGCAAAACCATTGATAGCTGCAATTACAGGTTTGTTCATTTGTTCAATAAAATTAAATACTTCTTCCTGTCCTGTTTTAGCAAGTAGTTTACCTTCTTCAGGGTTAAAATCTGCAAATTCAGCAATATCTGCACCAGCTACAAAAGCTTTCTCACCACTTCCTGTTAAAACAATAACACGAACAGTGTTGTTAGTTTTTAGAGACTTAAAAACTTGATGAATCTCTGATAAAACTTCTTTATTAAGTGCATTCAGCTTTGTAGGCCGATCGATTTGAACCCATGCAACTTGATCTTGAATTCTTAATTGGATGTTTGCTGTATTCATTTCTGCTTCTTTAGTTCAATTATAAACTTAGTTCCTTGGTTTTCTGTGGTTTTATAACTTATTTTTCCTCCTAAGGAATCTAAACTATTTTTAACAATAGCCAGTCCCAGTCCCATCCCTGCTGTTTTGGTAGTGAATTTAGGTTCAAATATCTTACCGATGTTCTCTTCAGAAATTCCAGAACCATTATCTTGAATTTCTATGCGTAGTTTTTCTTTTTGTTTTTCTATGTGAACCCGTATTTCGGGGTCGCGATCTTGAGGAACGGATTGAATAGCGTTTTGAAGTAAATTGGTCATGATCCGAATCCATTGAGTGCGATCAATATCCCAAATAATTTGACTCTCAGAGCTAGAATACTTTATGGTTCCTAGGTCAAATATATCAATCGAAAAACGGGTAATCTCAACAAGATCCACGGACTCTAATTTAAGTTTAGGCAAGGTTGCGAAATTTGAAAAAGCATTTGCTACTTTACTCATTGTATCGATTTGTTCTATCATTATTTTAGAAAAATCAATTACTTTTTTGTCAATATTAGGATCATTAGGGTCAAACCTTTGTTGAAAACTTTGAACCGTTAAACGCATAGGAGTTAAAGGGTTTTTTATTTCGTGTGCTACTTGTTTTGCCATTTCTTGCCAAGCTTGTTCTCTTTCAGAACGAGCAAGTTTTGCAATACTTTCCTCTAACGCATCTAACATACTGTTATAAGAATTAACTAGACTGTCTACTTCTTTACTGGCATTTGATATTACAATTTTTTCATTCCCTTTTAGCAAACCAGTCCGATCTATTCTTGCTCGAATTGTTTCTAGAGGACGTGTCATATAACTTGAAATAAAATAAGCTATAATTATGGCAACAATTAACATGAAAAAATAAATCTGAAATAACCGTACAAGAAAGGCATTCAGTTCTGTTGTGCTAAAAGAAACGTCTTCAAAGTAAGGGAAATAGAGTATGGCATATGGAGTGTTATTATCGTCAAATAATACACTGTATGAGGATTGAAATGTTCCTCGTTCATAATCATTCTGAACTGCAATTCGTTTCCTTCTGCTTTTAACTAAACTGTTAATGATTTGTGGGTCGAGTTTTTGCTCTTCTATGGTGTTTTCAAGTTTTACATAAGAATAAAAGTAAGGAGAACCCTCCATATTAAAAAGAGCATAATCAACTTTATGAATCTGAGCAATAGACTCAAAAGTTTTATAAAAGTCTTTTTGTTTTTCTAAGGTTAAGCTAAAGGCACCATCTCGGTTAAAAACATAAGACAAATGATTTTTCACTTGAGTTTCTTTACGTTCAAGACGTCTTAAGTTATAATCATCTGATTGGGCGTAATATTGATAAAAAGTAGCACCCAGAATCAAGATCGAAGTCATTACTACCAAAAGAATCATGGAAAAAAACACACGTAATCTTAAGGAAAACTTTCTTCCTGCCATATTACTCTTTTCTTAAACGTTTGTAGATTCTTATCCCTAACATCAAAAGAACGGCTAGACCCATTATTGAAAGAACTCCAAATATCCAGTGAAAACTAGATTTCAATATTACTAAAAACACAACTGCAAATAAAATTATGGTTGCTCCTTCATTCCAAATTCGCATAAAAAACGAAGTGTATCTAAATTGATTGTTTTGTAGTTCTTTAAAAATAAGGTGGGTTTTGTAATGATACAGATATAAAAGTCCGACAAAAAATAATTTAATCAGCATCCAGTCCTGGGACAACCAAGCTGGCATAATATATAAAAGAGTAAAAGCAAATAAACTTGCAAGAATTGCAGAAGGCCAAGTAATAATATACCATAGCCTTTTGGCCATTAGCTTTAATTGTTTACTTAAAATATCCCGCTCAATTTCAGATTTTGACTGTGCCTCAATATGGTAAATAAAAATACGAGGTAAGTAAAACAAGCCCGCGAACCAAGTGATCACAAAAATTAAATGAAGGGATTTTATGTAGTTGTAGTATTCTGACAAAAGCTGTTATTTATAAGTTCTAAAGTACAAAAAGAAAGCCAAATCTACAGGATAACTATCCATTGTATCTTTTCAATTCTTTTCTTAAAAAAAACGCGGTCACTATTGTTGCAATTACTTCAGCAATTGGAAACGAAATCCATATTCCAAATTCCCCAAAATACATAGGCAAGATTAATACTAAAGGAATAAAAAAGAACCCTTGTCTCGTTAAGGTTAATAAAAGTGCTGGAATTGCTTTCCCAATTGCCTGAAAGTATGCTGACCCTATCAACTGAATTCCAATAATTGGAGTTGATAAAAAGACCCATTTAAGCACATCTTGTGTTTTTAATATTATTGCTTCATCCTGGGTAAAGGCACTTGCAATTTGCTCAGAAAAAACGAGAATTAATATAAAAACTAAGGTCGCTAAAAGAGTGGCATAAATTAACGCTTTACAAATAACCTCAAGAACACGCTCTTTTTTTTGGGCACCATAATTGAACCCTGCAATAGGAACAAAACCTTGAGTTATTCCTAAAATTGGAAAAAGTGCAAACATGAGCATTCTACTTATAATCGCATAAACTGCAACCGTAGATTCTCCAGAAAATTCGAAAAGAAGGTTGTTTACTATTAAAACCGTTATACTAACTACCGCTTGTCGAGCAAGGGTTACAAAACCTAGAGATCCTATTTCTTTTAAAATAGACAGATTTAAGAAAAAATCGGAAATCTTTAAAAATAAATCTGATTTTCCAGAACAAAAGAAAAACAAAATATAAGAGGTACAGATCAGATATGATAAAGTAGTAGCCCATGCTGCACCTTCCATTCCCCAATCCAATACATAAATAAACAGATAATCTAAAAAAAGGTTGGAAATCGAAGGTAGCATCATTGCATACATTGCGTATTTTGGTTTTCCTTCAGACCTAATACTACTATTACCCATCATGGCTAGTCCCAAAATAGGGACCCCGTAAAGTACAATGGTATAATATGTTTTGGCAGGAGTATACAACTCGCCTCTTCCCCCAAATGCCGGAATAATTGACTCCATAAAAAGAAGTCCCAGGATCATGAAACCAACAGTAAAAAGAAGCGTTAGTGTTATTTGATTTCCAAAAGTCTTATTCGCTTTGGCTTTGTGTTCACTCCCTAATGCTCTTGAAATAATTGAGCCTCCACCCATTCCAATCGACATTCCTAAAGCAGCCATAAAAAAAGAAACGGGTAAAACTACATTAATAGCAGCAATAGCATTAGTACCAATCCATTGACCAACAAAAATAGTGTCAATTAAAATATTGAGAGACATTACAAGAATACCTATTGCGGCAGGCACTGATTGTTTCAGTAAAAGTTTTCCGATGGGATCCGTTCCCATCTGCACAGCTCTCTGCGCCATTAAGCTTTTACTTCAGATAAAGCCCATTCATCGATCCAGCGGCTCATAACATTTACCCAATCTTCACGGTCGTTTATACAAGGAAGCACATGTAAATGTTCTCCTCCTTTTTCTTCAAAATCTTCCGCTGCTTCCATCCCTATTTCTTCTAATGTTTCAAGGCAATCCGAAACAAAAGCTGGTGTAGCTATTGCAAGTTGTTTTGTTCCGCTTTTAGCAAAATTTGCAACGGTTCTGTCGGTATAAGGCTGAAGCCATGGATCTACTCCCAATCGAGACTGAAATGAGGTAGAAAATGTTCCTTCTTTTAGTTCTAAATATTCAGCTACTAAACGTGTAGTTTCATAACATTGGTGTCGGTAACAAAACTCGTGTGCCTTGGACGCTGTTGCACAACATTCTCCATTTATTTTACAATGAGATTTTGTTATGTCTGACTTACGTATGTGTCTTTCGGGTACACCGTGATATGAAAACAATAAATGCTCCCACTCCTTGCCTTTAAGTCCTTCGGATATGGAGTTTGACAATACACGAATATAATCTGGATGGTTATAAAATGGAGGAAGAGAAGTAAAACTTACATTCGGAAAAAACTCATCTCTTAATTTTTCTGCAAGAACTAATATCGTTTCCGTAGTTGCCATTGCAAACTGCGGATATAAAGGAATAATAAAAATATCATCTACCCCTTGATCTACAAGTTCTTGAAGTCCCTTTTTAATTGACATAGAACCGTATCGCATTGCTAAACTTACAGGGGTTGAAACTTTATCGGAAACCTTAGCTTGTAATCTTTCAGAAAGAACAATTAAAGGAGATCCTTCGTCCCACCATATTTTTTTGTATGCTTTGGCTGATTGTTTTGGCCTTGTGTTTAGTATGATACCTTTTACTAAAATAGTTCTAAAAAGTTTAGGTAAATCCACAACTCTTTCATCCATTAAAAATTCCCCCAAATAAGTTTTAACATCCTTTGGACTTGGGCTTTCGGGTGAACCTAAATTTACTAGTAATACTCCTTTCATATGCTTTCTTTCATTGTAACCTTTAGATACTTTTTACTATTATTATTGCGAAGATAATGACATTAAGTATTTTTTTGGAGTTGTTCCGTACTTCTTTTTAAAGGCAGCAATAAAATGACTTGAAGTACTATATCCAATTTTAAGTCCTACTTCGTTAACATTGTAACTATTTGAAGCCAACATTCTTCTTGCTTCTTCCATTTTATGGTCCAATAAATAACCAAAAACAGTATCCCCGTACAACTGCTTAAAACCTTCTTTCAATTTGTTCAAACTCAATCCTATTTCTTCTGAAAGTTCATGTAATGAGGGAGGCTCCGATATGTTTTTTAAAATTAATTCTTTTGCTAGTCTAATTTTACGAACATTGTCTTCATCAATCAAGAAAGGGCATTGTTCAATGTCGGTATCCAAATTTTTATTAAAATACAAGCTCAATAACTCATACACTTTTCCCTTCAAATACAAGGCTTTCATACTTTCATGTATATTAGAAGTTGAAATTTGACTCAACACAACTGCCATACTTGGATTAATTACTCCAGTATCGTAATATTTTTTGGTGCTGTTTTCTGGACTTAAAAAATGAATATGATCTGCGTCTAAAGAAAATAAACTGTGGAATTTTTTAATCGATATGATAACACTTATGATCCATGTGTTTGGCTGTAGCTTTAGGTTTATTGGTAAATCTCTTTGAGGATTATAAAGTAAGATAGAGTGTTCTTCTTTTATATTGAACACATAATTTCCCTCATTAAAAAGAAAATCACCATGTCCTTTTATGCAAAAATGAAATTGAATAAAACTGCTATTAATCTCACGAACTTCATTGGTAACTTCAGAAGTGTCATTTTGAAATCTAAGAACATAAAACCCTTCATCTATTTCTATTTTAGAACTAATACTTTTATCGTTATTTTTATCCATAATAAATGTTTTTATTATTTAGAAGCGCTCTAAATAAGAGGTGTTAATCAATCTATAAATACCTTATTTCATTGGTAAGATGCGTTTATTTAACAAAAATAAACGCTTTCCGATATTAATAATACTTTTAGCGTTATTTTTTTTAGAAGTAGCCCCCTATTTTTGTGTTCGATTAGAAAAAATCAATGGAAGTTTCAAATACTAAGAAACATTTTTATGCTATTGGAGTTAGCTATCTAAACGCTGACCTCAAAACGAGAGGTGACTTCAGTCTAAGTTTAACTCAAAAGGATTCCCTTACTCTAGAGGCGAAACGCGAAGGCATTGAAGAAATTCTAATAACATCTACTTGTAACAGAACTGAGGTTTATGCACATGTAAACCATCCCATCCAATTAATAAACCTACTGTGTAAACACTCCCAAGGAACTTTAGCTGTTTTTAATGAAATCGGCTATACTCTGAAAGACCAAGCTGCAATTCATCATATTTTTAAAGTTGGAACGGGACTAGACAGTCAGATTCTCGGTGATTTCGAAATTATTGGTCAGATCAAGCAAGGGTTTTTTAGATCTAAAAAACTCGGAATGGTTCAAGGTTTTATGGAGCGTTTAGTAAATGCTGTAATTCAAGCAAGTAAACGAATCAAAACTGAAACTAAAATTTCTAGTGGGGCAACCTCAGTCGCTTTTGCATCGGTTCAATACATAATAAAAGCAATAGAAAATATTTCAGAAAAAAATATATTGCTTTTTGGAACTGGAAAAATCGGGAGAAATACATGCGAAAATTTAATTAAACATACCGAAAACGATCATATTGTATTAATTAACAGGACACACGAAAAAGCTAAAAACGTTGCTGGGAAATTTAATGTTCTCGTTAAAGAATATGGAGATTTGCCAACGGAAATTAGAAAAACAGACGTTTTAATTGTAGCTACAGGAGCTCAACAACCAACCATTTCAAAAGACATCATACATAAAGATTCACCTCTTTTAATTCTAGATTTATCTATACCGAGCAATGTAAATGCAAATGTAGAGGAACTGGAACAGGTTACTTTGATCAATCTTGACACGCTGTCTCAGATAACTAATAAGACTCTAGAAGACAGAAGAAAATACATTCCTCAAGCTGAAGAAATCTTAGAAGAGGTTAAAGATGAATTCTTGCAATGGCTGGGACATCGTCAATTTGCTCCTGCCTTAAGAGCATTAAAAGCAAAGCTTAAAGCTCAGCAAGCTTCTGAAATTAAAAACCAAGAAAAAAAAGAAAATCATTGTGTTTTTAATTCTGCCACGGTAACTATTTCAGACCAAATAATTCAAAAAATAACTGGTCAACTAGCGAATTACCTTAAAGAAAATCCACAGAAAGCGAATTCAACACTTGATGTGATTAAAGAAGTTTTTCAACTGGATATCAAAGCGCATGAAAAAGCCAATTAGAATAGGAACACGAGAAAGTGCTTTGGCTTTATGGCAAGCACATACGCTTCAAAACCTATTGAAAAAAAAAGGTTTCGAAACAGAATTAGTCCCTATAAAAAGTACGGGAGATTTGGACTTAAATCAACCGCTCTATGAAATGGGTACTACAGGAATTTTTACTAAAACCTTAGATACTGCATTGCTAAATGATCGGATAGATCTGGCAATACACAGCATGAAAGATGTTCCAACTCTGCTGGCAGAAGGGATTCAACAAGCAGCTGTTTTAACCAGAGGTCCTGTTTTAGATGTGATTGTAAAAAAATCAAAATTAGACTTAAACAACAGCTCAACTATTGCTACAGGAAGTTTAAGAAGAAAAGCTCAGTGGTTAGCAAAATATCCAAATCATACTATTGTTCCTCTTCGAGGAAATATACAAACCCGTCTAAAAAAACTACAAGAAGGTGCCTGGGAAGGTGCTATTTTTGCAGAAGCGGCACTTGCTCGATTGGAAGTAAATGAAGATAATGTTGAAGTTTTAGATTGGATGCTACCCGCTCCAGCTCAAGGTGCATTAATGATTGTTTGTAAATCAAATGATCTGGAACTTTTTAATGTTTTACAAGAATTAAATGTTGAAGGAGCCGCTCTTTGTACAAAAATTGAGCGCGATTTTTTACGTACACTCGAAGGAGGTTGTACTGCACCCATTGGTGCAATAGCAACCATTGAAAAAGATCGAGTTCATTTTAGAGGAGGTGTTTTTTCTTTGAATGGAAAAGAAAAATTTACCTGCATAGAATCACAACCTGTGTCTAACGCTGTAAATTTAGGTGTTGAACTTGCCTATAAATTATTACAAAACGGAGCTCAAGATTTACTAAAAGAATTTAAATCTTCTAAATGAAAAGTGTATTAAAAATCCTTTCTACCAAAACTCTTTCGAAAACTCAAAAGAGTCGAATTATAGAATTGGGTCATGCTTATACGGAACGTAATTTTATAAAAACTAAAACGGTTCCCTTTAGTTATGAAGAAAACAATAGTACCTTACTTTTTTCGAGTCAAAACGCAGTAAAATCTGTTTATTCTAAACCCGGTATAAACACAATACTAAAAGACAAAAAATGTTATTGTGTAGGAGAAAAAACAAAAAATCTACTACTCGAAAAAGGTCTGAAAGTGACTCATTTTGAAGAAAATTCGTCTGATTTAGCCTATTTTATAACCAAAAAGGCTAAAAATGAACGTTTTTTGTTTTTCTGCGGAAACGAAAGAAGACCAGAATTAGAAACAATTTTAAAAAAAGAGAAAATTGAAATTGAAGCAACAGAAGTGTACCAAACAATTCTTAAGCCAAAAAAAATGGGTTTTTTTAATGTAATTCTTTTTTACAGCCCAAGCGGTGTCAAAAGTTTTCTTAAACACAATTCACTAGATCAAAGTTTGTGTGTTTGCATAGGGGAAACAACTGCAAGCTCAATTTTGATACCAAAAGAAAATATTCTAATCGCTCCTAAACCAACGATAGAGCATATGATTTATACAATTAAAAAACAGTTACACACTCATGATTAAAAATGATCTATTCTTAAAGGCTTTAGCCGGAGAAACAGTTTCTCGTCCACCGGTTTGGATGATGCGTCAAGCGGGAAGATATTTACCAGATTTCATGAAATTGAAAGCCAAATACGACTTTTTTACTCGTTGTCAAACACCAGAATTAGCAACCGAAATAACGGTTATGCCAATTAAACAAATTGGACCTGATGCTGCAATTTTATTTAGCGATATCCTTGTAGTACTTCAAGCAATGAATATAGAGGTAGAAATGAAACCTAATGTTGGTCCTTGGATTCCAAAACCTATTCGGACCAAAGCTGATTTAGATCAAGTAATTGTTCCTTACGCAGAAGATGCACTTGGATACGTTCTTGATGCAGTTAAAATGACTAAACAAGAACTTAACAATGAAGTTCCTTTAATTGGATTTGCTGGATCCCCATGGACCTTATTGTGCTATGCAGTTCAAGGACAAGGTTCAAAAACTTTTGATAAAGCAAAAGAATTCTGCTTTAAAGAACCTTTGTTAGCACACGAACTTTTACAAAAAATAACAGATACCACAATTGACTATTTGAAAGCGAAAGCCGCATCTGGAGTAAATGCTCTTCAAATATTTGACTCCTGGGGTGGTTTATTATCTCCGGAAGACTATAATACTTTTTCATGGCCTTACATTCAGCAAATTGTTACCGCTGTGAAAGATTTATGCCCTGTAATTGTTTTTGGAAAAGGATGCTGGTTTGCTCTTCAAGACATGTCTAGATCGGGCGCTAGTGCTTTAGGAGTTGATTGGACTTGTTCTGCTCGTAATGCTAGATACTTATCTGGAGGAAATATAACTTTACAGGGAAATTACGACCCACACCAACTTATGTCGCCAATCCCAAAAATTAAAAGCGATGTTAAAAAAATGATTGATGCCTTCGGGAAGGATAAATACATAGTTAACCTGGGACATGGAATTTTACCAAATATTCCTGTAAGCCATGCACAAGCATTTGTTGATGCAGTTAAAGAATATGGGAGCTAATCAAAATTAATGAGAGATACTTTTTACAAATATATATGTGAACTTCAAGATACAATCGTTGCTGCATTAGAATTAGCTGATGGGAAAGCAACTTTTAAAGAAGATCTTTGGAAGCGTCCTGAAGGAGGTGGAGGAAGAACACGGGTTCTTGAAAATGGAGGTGTATTTGAAAAAGGAGGAGTAAACATTTCTGGAGTTCACGGAACACTGCCCAAAAGTATGCAAACGCATTTAAATGTTAGTGAAGCTTCTTTTTATGCTTGTGGCTTAAGTTTAGTGTTACATCCAAAAAATCCTATGGCTCCAACCGTTCATGCAAATTGGCGCTATTTTGAAATGTACGATCTTAATGGAAATATAGTTGATCAGTGGTTTGGAGGTGGTTTAGACTTAACCCCTTATTATCTTTTTGAAGAAGATGCAATTCACTTCCATAGGGTTTGTAAAGAGGCCTGTGATCGTCACGACAAAAACTTTTACCCACAATACAAGAAAAAATGTGATGACTATTTCTGGAATAAACACAGAGATGAGGCTAGAGGTGTTGGTGGTCTGTTTTTTGACTATTTAAAACCGTCTCCTCAGAAATCATTAAAACAATGGTATGATTTTGTAACTGATGTCGCTGATAATTTTCTTGAAGCATATTTACCTATTTTAAACCAAAGAAAAAATCTTGCTTATGATGAAAAACAAAAAAAATGGCAAGAAATTAGAAGAGGACGTTATGTAGAATTTAATCTGGTTCACGATAAAGGAACACTTTTTGGACTTAAAACCAATGGAAGAATTGAAAGTATACTCATGAGTCTTCCCCCAACTGTTCAATGGCACTACGATCATCATTCTGAAAAAAACTCTGAGGAAGAAAAACTTATGGAGATCATCAGAAAACCTCGAAATTGGGTTGAATAATCCAAGCTTATCCGCTTTTTTACTAACTTAACCACAACAAAATTCATCTTATGAATACAGTTTCGATTTTAATTGTACTTCCTCTACTAGTAGTTTTCTCCTATGTGTTTGATGCAATTGCTCGAAAAACTAAATTTCCTTCGGTTATTTTATTAATGTTCACAGGTATTTTAACTCGAACGTTTATGAATTTTTATGGCTTTACAGAGCATGGAGTTCTAGACAAAATAATTCCTGTATTAGGCACAATTGGACTGATATTAATTGTCTTAGAAGGTGCACTTGAATTGGATATAAAAAAAGAAAAATTACCTATTATTCTAAAAGGTTTTTTAGCAGCAGTATTGATTTTAATAATCAACATTCTTGTCATCAGCTGGACTTTTGAAAACATACTCTCAATTGAACACAAAACAGCAGTGATTTTTGCTATCCCATTAGCAATTATTAGTAGTGCTGTAGCAATACCGTCTGCCGCAGGATTATTAAAACAAGAAAAAGAGTTTGTTGTTTTTGAATCAACTTTCTCGGACATTCTTGGAATTATGATCTTTAATTATGCTATAAGACAGTTTGAATCTAACCAAGCACTCTTAAGTCCAGAATCTATAGTGTCTCTTGGATTACAAATAATTGGAGTTATTGTTGTTTCCATAATGATTACCTGTTTACTCTTTCAATTGATTCAAAAAATAGAACATAACGTAAAATTCTTCCTCATCCTTGCATTACTTGTTTTAGTGTATGCATTTGGAAAGTTACTTCACCTCCCTGCTCTTGTAACAATATTTATTTTTGGATTATTTTTAAGTAATGTAAAATCCTTACTCCCACAATTTTTAAAACGTTATTTAGATCTAGAAAAATCTGAAAAAGGGCTTCATGAATTTCACATATTAACAGCAGAATCTACTTTTTTAGTGAAAACTTTTTTCTTTTTATTCTTTGGATTTTCTATTAGTATAACTGAATTTGATTCAGGGACACCATTTGTTTACGGACTCTTGATTATTGGGATAATGTTTGTAATTCGTTATTTATATTTTACAGCTACTACATTCAAAATAAAACCATCTGCCCTTGTTTACATGTCTCCAAGAGGTCTTATTAGTATTTTATTGTTTCTTCAAATTAAAGAAGTTTCATTTATTGACAGTAGTAATTCACAAATTAATGAACAAGTGCTATTAGTTGTAATTCTAGCGTCTATGCTTATAATGACGTTGGGTACAATGAAAAAAACCAAACAAGAAAAAGAAGATATTTTTGAAGAAAATATTGAAGAATCAAATAACAATTCATTGGACACTTTCTTAGAGGAACTTGCCGATGATAAAGATAAACTTACTTAAACCAGTGTCATGTATCCATTAAAAAGAAACAGAAGATTAAGAAGTTCAGATGCAATAAGATCACTGGTACAAGAGAATCATCTTTCTCCAAATGATTTTATTGTACCCCTTTTTGTAGTAGAAGGAACTAACATAAAAGAAGAAATTAGTTCAATGCCCGACTACTATAGAATGAGCTTAGACAATTTAAAAAAAGAAGTTAAAGAGCTCTATTCGATGGGGCTAAAAACGGTTTTATTATTTGTTAAAGTTCCAGATAACTTAAAGGACAATAAAGGAACAGAAGCTTTAAACCCAAAAGGGTTAATGCAAAGAGCAATAGTTCTTATTAAAGAAACTGTTCCAGATATGGTTATTATGACCGATGTTGCTCTGGATCCGTACTCCTCTGTTGGTCACGACGGAATAGTAGATCAAGGAACCATAGTTAATGATGCTACCGTGGATGTATTGGCTCAAATGGCACTTTCTCATGCTCAGGCAGGGGCAAATTTTGTTGCTCCAAGCGATATGATGGATGGTAGAATTTTGGCCATTCGCTCGCTTCTTGAAGCTGAAAATTTTCATGATACTGGTATTATGAGTTATAGTGCAAAATACGCATCTGGATTTTATGGTCCATTCCGATCTGCTCTGGACTCCGCTCCAGGTTTCGGAGATAAAAAAACCTATCAGATGGATTTCCACAACCGGAAAGAAGCACTTATAGAAACCGAAATGGATATAGAGGAAGGGGCAGATATTGTTATGGTTAAACCTGGTCTTGCTTATTTAGATATCATTAGAGACCTGAATAACACCATTGAAGTACCCATCGCTGCATATCAAGTTAGTGGTGAATATGCTATGCTTAAAGCTGCTGCTCAAAAAGGATGGTTAGACTATGATGTTGTTATGTATGAACAACTTATTTCTTTTAAAAGAGCCGGAGCTTCAATGATTGCTACTTACTCTGCTAAAGATGCTGTTAAAGTTTTAGGTTAACAGTCTTAATTTATCTAGTTTAATTTATAAAATCTCACTCTCTACTTGTCTTGAATAGACATAGAATTGTTTTTACAAACAATATTGAAGTAGCTAACCCTAGTAGATAAATAAACTATTTTTTATCAAATAAATGGTGTAGTTCTTCAGGGTATAGTATTCCAATAACTAGTAAAAATATATATAAAGCCCCAGCTTTTTCAGGAGGTATTGCATATAAATTGTAAATGTTATCTTTAAAATTGACATTCAAAATACTTAGATGAAAACTATTTACATCAAAAATGATATTGGGGTTCTTCAAATAACGGGCAGTGTTAATGGAGTTGAGCGAATTAGAATTGATGAAAATGATTCATATGAAAAAAGTATAGTGCCGGAATACTTAAAAAAATGTGTTCAAGAAATTGAAGAATATATTCAAGGGACAAGAACAGATTTTACTTTTATGATGAATCCAAAGGGTACAGATTTCCAAAAGAAAATTTGGCGAATTATTAATGAAGTTTCATTTGGAAAAACAGCAACTTACCTTCAAATAGCAAGAATATATGGGAACACAAAAGCAGTTCGAGCAGTCGCAGCGGCTATTGGAAAAAACCCTATCTTAGTTGCAATTCCATGTCATCGAATTATAGGGAGTAATGGAAAACTTGTTGGTTATGCTGCGGGTCTTCATAAAAAAAAATGGCTATTAAAAAATGAAGGATTCTCTTTTCAAAGTGAATTTTCTTTTTAAGAATTAAATTATTATCAACGTATATGAAAAAAGTATTCAAAGTCCTTGTAGGAATTTTTATAGTGTTATTTGCGCTTCTGTATATAAGTGGAAATAGTTATGTTATCCCTGGGCTAATTAAAATATATGGAACAGGACATACAACAGCATTTTTACACGATTATAATGTTTTTGATAACCGAACGGTAGAGGCTGCGGACCTACCTCAAGAATGGCCTCTACATCAAAAATATAATACGATAGAACCAACAAAAAGATTATTAGATGCTCATGATGAATTTAAGAGTGTAGCTTATTTAATTATAAAAAACGACAGTATTTTTCACGAAAAGTATTACGATGGCTATACTGAAACTTCCAAGAGCAATTCATTTTCTATGTCAAAAAGTATGGTAACCGCAATGCTCGGAAAAGCAATAGAACAGGGTAAAATTAAAGGTCTAAACCAAAAAGTTGGTGATTTTTTTGAGGAATTTAATCATGAAGAAAATGCTTCAAAACTAACCGTTGGTGATTTAGCTAGTATGGCTTCTGGATTAGATTGGATTGAAGAATATTATAATCCATTAAATATTACAACAAAATCATACTTTACAGATGACCTTAAGGGTCTTTTAAGAAACAGAAAAATAACGAGTACTCCAGGTAAAGAATACGTTTATTTAAGCGGAAATACACAGCTACTCGGAATGGTAATTAGTGAGGCTGTTGGAGAAAACTTAAGCACTTATTTTTCAAAAAACTTTTGGAAACCTCTGGGTGCAAATGAAGATGCCTTATGGCAAATTGACAGCGAAAAAAATGGAATGGAAAAAGCATTTTGTTGCTTTGCGTCAAATGCAAAAGATTTTGCTCGTATTGGTAAATTATATAAAGACTACGGAAAATGGAACGGTAAACAAATTATCGATTCTAGTTATGTAGCCTTAAGTATTCGACCAAGATTTGAAGAAAGTCCTGAATACGGATATGGTTGGTGGTTATCTACCTTCGACAATAAATCTGTTTTTGCCATGCGAGGTCATTTAGGGCAATATGTAATTGTAATTCCTGAAGACAATTTAATTGTGGTGCGCTTAGGGCATCTTACCCAAAAAGTAGCAGAAGGCGCTTTTCCTGAAGTTTTCGATTTATATATTGAAGAAGCCTACAAAATGTTAAACAATGCTGAGTAAAAATAATTTAACGAAAATTCTATTTCTGGACATCGAAACAGTTCCTGAAGAAGAAAATTTCGATCAATTATCTCCTTACAAAAAGGAACTCTGGGCTCAAAAATCTGCTTATCAAAGAAAGGAAGATGAATCTCCTGAGGAATTTTATGAACGTGCTGGTATATGGGCAGAATTTGGAAAAATAGTTTGTATCTCTGTTGGTTATTTTGTGATTCAAAACTCCGAAAGAAATTTTAGAATTAAAACATTCTTTGGAGATGAAAAGCAGCTGTTAACCGAATTTAAAGAATTACTTGATAATCATTTTAATCTTAAAACTCACGTTCTTTGTGCTCATAATGGTAAGGAATTTGATTTTCCATATATCGCAAGAAGAATGATTATAAACAATATATCGCTCCCCAAAAGTTTAAACTTATTTGGAAAAAAACCATGGGAAATTCCACATTTAGACACTATGCATCTTTGGCGTTTTGGCGATTATAAAAATTACACCTCATTAAAATTACTAGCTGAAGTATTGGGGATTCCTAGTCCAAAAGATGATATCGACGGAAGTGAGGTTGCTCATGTGTATTATATCGAAAAAAATATTGACAGAATTGTAACTTACTGTGAAAAAGACGTAGTAACTATAGCTCAGGTTGTATTACGATTTATGAACGAACCTTTATTGGAATCTGAAGAAATAATATGGCTAAACTAAACAATAAAAACAATGTTAAAGTTCGAGATTTTTCCCTTTCAATAAAGGGTAAAACCATATTAAAGAACATAAGTTTTGAAATAAAAACGAACGAAATAGTAGCCATGGTTGGGGAATCTGGAAGCGGAAAATCTTTAACAGCACTTTCATTATTAGGATTATTACCTACAGAAAAAATTTCTATTGATTCTGGATCTATTCAGTTTAATAATAAGGAATTATTAAACCTAGACGAAGCGCAATGGCGAACAATTCGGGGAAACCAAATAAGTATGGTGTTTCAAGAACCACAATCTTCTTTAAATCCTACAATGCGTTGTGGTCATCAGGTTGAAGAAATTATCAAAGAACATTATAAAAACAAATATTCAGCAGACGAAAGAAAGAGCAAAGTAATCAATGCTTTTGATCGTGTTAAACTTCCTAATCCTGAACGAATTTACAGTGCTTATCCCCATGAAATTAGTGGAGGCCAAAAACAACGAGTAATGATTGCCATGGCTCTGATGAATGAGCCTTCTTTATTAATCGCAGATGAACCAACTACAGCCTTAGATGTTCAGGTTCAAAAAGAAATTATAGACCTTTTAAAAGAGTTACAACAAGAATATAAAATGAGTATTTTATTTATTTCTCATGACCTTTCTTTAGTTTCTCAGCTTGCAGATAAAATTGTTGTTTTGTATCAAGGAAGTGTTGTTGAAATAGGAACTCCACAAGAAATTTTCAAAACTCCTAAAGAACAATATACCCGAGCTTTAATACAGGCACGTCCCAAACCTAATAAAAGATTAAAAAAACTGCCTACGATTGAAGATTTCAAACTCAAAGTGATAGAGGAGGAACTTGTAAGCTTAAAAGAGCGAAATAAGAGGTTAGAAAAAATATATGCTCAGGAGCCTTTATTATCTGTTCGCAATTTAAATAAAACCTATACTTCGAGGAATGGATTTTTTGGGAAACAGGAAAAATTTACAGCAATTAATGACCTTTCTTTTGATTTATATCCTGGAGAAACATTGGGTTTAGTTGGTGCTTCAGGATGTGGGAAATCAACTTTAGGGAAGGCGTTAGTTTATTTAAACAAACCGTCTAAAGGTGAGATTTTTTATAAAGGGAAATCATTGTCAAAATTAAATTCAAGTGAAATTAGACGTTTAAGGACTGAAGTACAGTTTATCTTTCAGGACCCTTATGCAGCTCTTCATCCACAAAAAAAAATAGGAAATGCTATTCTTGAACCTATAGAAGCTCACCAGATTTTACCTTTTAACCAAAGAAAAAATAGAGTTATTGATTTATTAGATCAAGTAGGTTTAAACCAATCCTATTTCAATCGTTATCCACATGAATTATCTGGAGGCCAAAGACAACGCGTTGTAATTGCTCGAGCATTGGCTGTAGATCCATCGGTTTTAATCTGCGATGAATCTGTCGCTGCACTTGATATTTCTGTTCAAGCTCAAGTATTAAATCTGTTAAATGAGCTTCAGGAAAAATTAAAACTATCTTATCTGTTTATTTCACATGATCTTTCTGTAGTTCAGTTCATTTCAGATAAAATAATGGTAATGGATCGGGGAGAAATCGTTGAATATAAAGAGGCAGATGAATTGTATAGAAACCCACAAGAGAAAGCCACTCAAAAACTAATCGAAGCCATTCCTAAAGTTGCTTTTTAAATTTAAGGAGCAGGATTAGGAATCTTATTGTGAACTGCTTCAATCTCTTTCATTATTTCTTTAGAAAGCGTAAGATCAATACTACCAATATTTTCTTGAAGTTGCTCTAAATTAGTTACTCCAATAATGTTAGAAGTTAAAAAAGGCTGCTGATTTACAAAAGCTAAAGCCATTTGAGTCAAACTAATTCCATGGTTCTTAGCTATCTGATAATAATGCTCTGTAGCTTCTATGGATTGATCACTGTTATAGCGTGCCATATTAGGAAACACTGTTAAACGTGCTTTATCTAAGTTATGACCTCCTCTATATTTTCCAGTTAAGCGGCCAAATCCTAATGGAGAATAAGCTAATAGTCCAATCTCTTCGCGCATACACATTTCTGAATTTCCAATTTCAAAAACTCGAGTCAGTAAAGAGTATGGGTTTTGAATTGTTATTGCTTTTGGAAGTCCTTTTTTAGATAATTCTAAATAGCGCATAAGCCCCCAAGGCGATTCATTTGAAATCCCTATATGTCTTATTTTACCTGCTTTTATTAGGTCATCTAAAGCCTCAAGGGCTTCCTCAAAATTATCGGTCCAAGTATCTTTAGGATTGTGTACATATCCTCTTTGACCAAAGAAATTAGTCATTCGTTCTGGCCAATGTAACTGATATAAGTCTATATAATCCGTTTTTAGTCGCTTTAAAGAATTATCTAAAGCTTCCGTTATATTTCTTTTATCAAAACTCATATTATCTCTGATATGAGCAGTGTAAGATCCCGGTCCTGCAGCTTTTGTTGCTAAAACTACCTTAGATCTATTTCCTGTTTTTTGAAACCAATTACCCATAATTCTTTCGGTTTCACCTTGTGTTGTTGCGTTTGCAGGAACGGGATATAATTCTGCTGTATCAAAGAAATTAACCCCTTGATCTAAAGAAAGGTCCATCTGATCAAAACCCTCTTGTTCCGTGTTTTGGTTTCCAAAGGTCATGGTTCCTAAACAAATTTTACTTACTTTAATATCTGTTCCCGGTAATGTAGTGTATTTCATATTTAATCTAAGTCTTGCAGAAGTCTTCCTATTTCATCTAATTTAGGAGCTAAGATAACTTCTATACGTCTGTTTTTTGATTTATTTGTAGCGCTGTTATTAGGAACTAAAGGACTAAATTCCCCTTTCCCTGCAGCAGTAATATTTTCAGGTAATACTCCTTTATTTTTCAATAATAAATTTACAATTGCAGTTGCTCTTTTTACGGATAAATCCCAATTTCCAGATAGTTTAGAATCTCCTATATAAGGCTCGTTGTCTGTATGTCCCTCGATTAAAACTGCAATTTCTTTATTTTGAGATAAAACCATTGCGAGCTGGTTAATTGCTTTCTTACCCTCTGTTCCTGGAGTCCAACTTCCTGATTTAAATAGTAATTTGTTTTCCATTGAAACATAGACTTTACCATTGCGTTGTTCTACTGTTAATCCTTTTCCGTCGAAACTTAAAAGTGCTTTACTCAATGAAGATTTTAACTTAGATAAAAGTGCTTCTTTATTTGCAATTACGCGCTCTAATTCGTCTACTCTCGCAATTCTAGCTGCAAGCTCGTTTTGGAGTGAATCAAGGTCTGCTCGTTCGTCTAAAAGTTCAGATTCTTTTATTTGAATTTCATCTAACAAACTCCTATTCTGATCTATACTTTCTTGCAATGCAGCGTTACTATTTTGTTCTAATGCTTTATAGGAAGCTTCTAAAGTTTCATAACTTTTTTTAGAGGCATCTAATTCTAATTCAATTTTTTCAAACTGCTTTATCAAGTCTCCGTAATGATACCTTAAGGAGTCGTAGCGAACTAAAAGAGAACTGTTTTCTTTTTCTAGAGAAGAATGGTCAACCTTTAGCTGGGCATAACTACTTTCTATTTCGTTAAACATCTTAGAGGAAACGCAACCAACTAAAGAAACTGCTGTAAAGTAAAGTAATACTATCTTTTTCATAGAATTTTTTATTTATTAAAATCTAATTCAACTGCTACGGGACAATGATCAGAATGGTGTGCCTCGGATAGAATATATGCCCTTGATATCTTCTCTTGAAGAGACTTTGTTACCATTGCATAATCTAGTCGCCATCCTTTGTTATTGGCTCTAGAATTAGCTCGATAACTCCACCAACTGTATTGATGGGGTTCTTGATTTAATTCTCGAAAAGAGTCAATAAAACCTTGATTTATCAATTGATCCATCCAAGCACGTTCTTCTGGCAAAAACCCAGACACTTTTTTGTTACGAACAGGATCATGAATATCTATTGCTTTATGACAAATGTTATAATCTCCACACACTATTAAGTTTGGGATTTGTTTTTTTAATTCTTCTAGATAGGTACTCATTTCGTCCATGAATTGGAACTTATATTCTAAACGATCAAGGTTAGTACCCGAGGGTAAATACATACTAATTACAGAACATTCATCAAAATCAGCTCGGATTACTCGACCTTCGAAGTCCATCTGTTCTATTCCTGTTCCAAATTCAATATGATTTGGTTTTTGCTTACAAATTAGAGCGACTCCACTGTACCCCTTTTTCTGTGCAGAAAACCAATAATGGTGATACCCAAGTTTTTCGATTGCTTCTACATCTACCTGCTCTTCCTGAGCCTTAGTTTCTTGAAGACATAACACGTCTGGTTTAGCGGAAGCCAACCAACCTATAAAGTCTTTTTTGAAGGCAGCGCGAATGCCGTTTACGTTATAAGAAATGATTTTCATGATCACACTAAATTACTGATATAGTTTTATATATTTGAGCTACAACCCAAATCTTTTTATATAATGAATGTTAATAATTCACACTCCTACACTTGCCTTATTTTACTTTTAATTTTTTCTTTAAAAATGGGGTATTCTCAAGAAGAAAATCAAAAAACATATAAACACGAAATCCGTGTAGATGTTTTTCAACTTATTGTTTTGCCTGCAATTGAATTAACTTATGAACACTTTATTGATCCTCAGTCCAGTTGGGGAGGAACTGTTCTTATAAATTTTGATAATTCAATGGATTACAGAAGCGAAAACTTTGAAATCTCTCCTTTTTACAGACTTTATTTTCAGAAAGAAGTTGAAGCTAATCAAGGGTTTTTTGCTCAAGCATTCATGAGTTTAACTCAAGGTAACTTTGATGAATATGATGGTGATCCAAATCAAACAGACACAACAATTGGAATTGCAGCTGGTGCACTTTTTGGAACCAAATGGGTAAACAAAAAGAAAGCTTCTTTTGAGATAAGCATTGGCATTGGCCGCTATTTAAACAACCTAGATATAACTGCTTATCCAAGAATCAATTTTTCAATCGGAAAGCGATTTTAAATACTTTTTAACCAGTTTTTTATATCCAATTTTTCGTTAAGAATTCCACTTATTGAATCTAAAGCAACACGCTCTTGTTTCATGGTATCACGATCTCGTAAGGTTACTGTTTGGTCCTCTAATGTTTGATGATCAATGGTAATACAATACGGGGTTCCAAGCGCATCTTGACGACGGTAACGTCTTCCTACTGCATCCTTTTCATCATAAGCAACTGCATGATCCCACTTTAAATCATCCATTAATTTTTTCGCTACTTCAGGAAGGCCATCTTTTTTTACTAGAGGTAAAACAGCTATTTTAGTAGGAGCTAAAATTGCAGGTAACTTAAGTAAGGTTCTTGTGCTACCATCTTCAAGAGTTTCCTCGCGAAGAGCCCAAGAAAATACAGCTAAGAACATACGGTCTAATCCTACTGAAGTTTCAACTACATAGGGGACATAATTTTCGTTACGCTCTGGATCAAAATACTGAAGTTTTTTCCCCGAAAACTCTTCGTGGCTACTCAAATCAAAATCTGTTCTGGAATGAATCCCCTCTAATTCTTTGAAACCAAAAGGAAACTTAAATTCGATGTCAGCTGCTGCGTCTGCATAATGAGCTAATTTCTCATGATCATGGAAGCGGTAATTTTCTTCACCCATTCCTAAGGACAGGTGCCAACTTAAACGAGTTTTTTTCCACTCTTCATACCACTCTTTTTGTGTACCAGGAGGAATAAAGAATTGCATTTCCATTTGTTCAAATTCGCGCATACGGAAAATGAATTGACGTGCTACGATTTCATTTCTAAAAGCTTTTCCAGTCTGAGCTATTCCAAAAGGAATTTTCATTCGTCCAGTTTTTTGAACATTCAAAAAGTTTACAAAAATTCCCTGTGCAGTTTCTGGTCTTAAATAAAGGTTCATAGCAGATTCTGCAGAGGCTCCTAATTTCGTTCCAAACATTAAATTAAACTGTTTAACATCGGTCCAGTTTCTAGAGCCTGATTCTGGGCATGCTATTTCAAGCTCTTCAATCAACGCTTTAACATCAGCAAGGTCTTCTTTTTCAAGCGATTGTCCCAATCGTTTTAGAATGGTGTTTATTTTTTCTTGATACCCAAGAACCCTAGGGTTTGTAGTTTTAAATTCTTCAGGATTAAAAGCTGCACCAAAACGTTTAGCTGCTTTGGTTATTTCTTTATCAATTTTATTTTCAATTTTACCACAATAGTCCTCAACCAAGACATCTGCACGATATCTTTTCTTCGAATCTTTGTTGTCTATTAATGGATCATTAAAGGCGTCAACATGGCCAGAAGCTTTCCAAGTTGTTGGATGCATAAATATTGAGGCATCGATCCCAACAATATTATAGTGTAGTTGAACCATGGATTTCCACCAGTAGTCTCGGATATTCTTTTTTAATGCAACGCCATTTTGAGCATAGTCGTATACGGCACTTAAACCGTCGTATATTTCACTTGAAGGAAATACAAATCCGTATTCTTTTGCATGTGAAATGATTTTTTTGAAATCTGTCATACAGCAAAAATAATCCTTTTTCGTATTTTACGAAGACCAAATCTTATTTTACATGAAAAACTTCATAAAAGAATTTTTAAGGGACTTCTCTAACTTGTTTTTCCCACCCATTTGTTTGGGTTGTAAAACCCCTTTAATTCCAAATGAATTAACAATCTGCGTGCACTGTCAACTTCAATTACCCTTTACCTATTTTCATCTTTATAAAAATAACTTAATG
Source organism: Candidatus Arcticimaribacter forsetii (assembly GCF_910589745.1). Taxonomy (GTDB): domain Bacteria; phylum Bacteroidota; class Bacteroidia; order Flavobacteriales; family Flavobacteriaceae; genus Arcticimaribacter; species Arcticimaribacter forsetii. Next base: position 326,883 of record NZ_OU342399.1, on the reverse strand, counting down.
ATGCAAAAACTAACTCCTAGGTTAAAACTTGAACTTGCTACTGCTCTCTGCTATTTCGAAAGTAACAGTGTAGTTGAAAGACTTATCTATCATTTAAAATATGGAAATCAAGAGCAATTGGGGTCTTATTTTGGTAAAATTGCTAGTGAATTAATTCATAAGAATATTTTTATGGACATAGACGCTGTGATCCCTGTTCCGCTTCATTCTAAAAGAAAACGTAAAAGAGGATATAACCAAGTAACCCTATTTGGAAAAGAAATAGCAAATTATTTAGGGGTGCCTTTAATAGAAAATGAACTCGTTAGAATTGAAAACACCAAACAACTAGCAAAGACATCTCCTTTAGATCGGGCCTTAGTTTTAAAAAATGCTTTTCAGTATAAAACTAAAAATGACAAGCCCAAACATTTTTTGCTTGTTGATGATGTAATTACAACGGGAGCAACTCTTGTTGCTTGCGGAAAACTTTTAACTTCAAATTCAAAAAATAGATTAAGCATTGCTACTATTGGATATAGAAATTAACCGATTTATCCGTTAATTTGCATTTAAACTCATATTAATGCGGAAACATATTATTTATATCCTGGGAATACTCCTTATATTGTCTGTTTCTCAGTGTGCCAAAAGAGGGATTCCAACTGGAGGAAGTAAAGATTCCTTACCTCCTGTATTAATAAAAGCAAATCCCCCACTCAATACTGTTTTTTTTGATGAGGAAAAAATAACGTTAGAATTTGATGAATACATTAAGCTCAATAACATTACTACTCAACTAGTAACTTCACCTCCCCTAGAACCTTTTCAATACAAAATATCTCCAGAAACCACGGTCAGTAAAAAAGTTCAAATTGAATTTCTAGACTCCCTAAAACCAAACATCACCTACACATTCAATTTTGGTTCGGCTATTGAAGATTTTAACGAACAAAATCCGCTTACCTATTTTAGTTACATTTTCTCTACGGGCTCTGTAATTGACTCTCTTTTTTTGGAAGGAACCGTTAAAGATGCCTATGAAAAAGAAACCGACGAATTTATTTCCGTTCATCTATACCCGGTAGACTCTACCTTTACTGACTCAACAATCTACAACAAAAAACCTTTTTATATTTCAAACACTTTAGATAGCGTATACTTTAAACTGCAAAATCTTAGTGCAGGAACATATGAAATGATTGCTTTAAAAGACGAAGGTAAAAATTATCTTTTTGACCAAAATATAGATAAAATAGGGTTCTTTAAAGAGCCTGTTAAACTACCTGGAGATTCGATTAGGTTTCCTGTTTTGTTTAAAGAAATTCCAAACTTCGGCTGGTCAAGGCCACAATACATTAATAATCATCATATCATTTTTGGTTACTTTGGGGATGTTACTGGAGAAACAATTGATCTTGTTAGCGAGGTTGACGAAGATTTTAAATATTTAATAACAAAACACACAGAATCTGATACTTTAGATTTCTGGTATTCTGGAGTTGAAAAAATTGATTCTTTAGTTTTTAATCTATCCGATAAAGACTCTTTGAAACAAGTAGTTATTAAACCTGCTAAACCAAAAGTGGATTCCTTAGAATTTAGTTTTTCTCACAAAAGATTTCTTGATTTCATGGACACCCTATCGATTAAAGCAACCCTTCCCGTTGTGAAACTGGATGAATCATTAATTGAAATTAGAGACATCGATTCGGTTATTGTACCTTTCAAATCATTAATAAATGAGCATAAAAATGAAATTATTTTTGATTTTAATAAAACATTAAATGATTCTTATACAATTCAAATTCTTCCTAATGCCGTAACCGATTTTTGGGGAGATACAAATGATACTTTAACAACCAAGCTTCAAACTAAAAAATTAGAAAACTATGGTGTCATAATTTTAAATGTCGAGACTGATAGTGATTATAACTATTTCATTGAACTTATCGATTCTACAGGGAAAACTATTCGCAAATATTTGAAAAATGAATATGGAAAATATACTTTCAACTATTTGAATCCTGGAGATTATGGTGTTCGATTGGTTAAAGATATCAATGAAAACAACAAATGGGATACCGGTAATTACCTTAAAAAAATTCAGCCTGAAGAAGTTATTTATATGGAAGGTGAGATTACTTTACGTGCAAATTGGGATCAAAACGAAACATTTATTGTAAAAGGAAGGAGTCTTGATCTTCAAGAAAATTTAGAGTAGTTCTAACTTCATCTTGAACTTTTTTATCTAAGATTGTTTCTAAAACACCTCCTTCTTCCCTGGGAGAAATAGCAGCATGACCTAACAAATCATACACTACAGAATGCCCAGGGTACTCATTCTTTTTAGCATCTTTTCCTATTCTATTTACTCCAATAACATAACTCATGTTTTCTATTGCTCGTGCTTTTAGTAATGCGTCCCAAGCATTAATTCTTGGAGCTGGCCAATTCGCTACAAAAACCAATAAATCATAAGTGTTTTTATTTCTAGACCAAACTGGAAAACGTAAATCATAGCATATGCGTAAACACACATTCCACCCTTTAAAATTAAAAATACATTGATCTTTCCCTTCTTCATAAACTTGATCTTCACCTGCTAATGTAAACAAGTGTCTCTTGTTATAATAATGTGTAGAACCATCATCATTGACCCATACAAATCGGTTGTAAAATTTTCCGTTCTCCTCTACCACTAAACTTCCTGCAATTGCAGCTCCTAGTTTTACACTCCAATTTTTCATCCAGGTAATGGTAGTTCCTGACATTGATTCGGCAACCGATTTTGGATTCATTGTAAAACCTGAGGAAAACATTTCTGGCAAAAAAATAACATCAGCTCTCTTAGAGACTTTATTTAAATAAAATTCAATGTGCTTTCGGTTTTCGCCAGGTTGTTCCCAAACTAGATCCGTCTGAATTAAAGCTACATTCAATTTAGTTTCCATTTTAATATTTTAAATAAAAATACATAAAAATGATGTGCTTTTAAGGGGTCTATAATCCGAACTGAGACATTTTCTTTTATCTTTAAAGTTGGAGACTAAAACAACTAGACTATGGAAAAGAAATACATCGTGGCTTTTGACCAAGGAACCACAAGCACAAGAGCTATAATTTTTGATAAAAAAGGGGGTATTGTTTCTATTTCTCAAAAAGAATTAAAACAACACTATCCTAAATCGGGCTGGGTAGAGCATGATGCAAACGATATAATTAAGGACCAATTGGAAGCCTTCGAAAAAGTAATGCTAGAAACTGGAATTAATCCCTCTGAAATAGCTTCAATTGGTATTACAAATCAAAGAGAAACAACTGTTGTATGGGATAAAAATACAGGGGAACCAATCCATAAAGCTATTGTATGGTTAGATAAAAGAACAACTCCAATTTGTGAAGAATTAAAAGCATTAGGGCTAGAAACTTATGTAAATGAAAATACAGGCTTAATTATTGACTCCTATTTTTCGGGTACAAAACTAAAATGGATTTTAGATGAAGTTCCTGGTTCCAGAGAACGTGCAGAAGCTGGAGAATTACTTTTTGGCACCATTGACTCTTGGCTTATATACAAACTTACAAAAGGTAAAAAACACCTAACGGATCATTCAAACGCCTCGCGAACAATGATCTATAATATTAAAACTTTAGCTTGGGATGAAAAAATTCTCAAAGCAATGAATATACCAAGCTCAATGCTTCCTCATGTTCAAGAATCGTCTTCAAATTTTGGAAATTTAAACTTTAAAGGAATTGAAATTCCAATTTATGGAGTTGCTGGAGATCAGCAAGCAGCTCTTTTTGGTCAAGGTGGTCATCAGCCTGGAATGGCAAAGAACACCTATGGAACGGGATGTTTTCTTCTTTTAAATACTGGAACAGATCATTTGGTTTCTAAAAATGGTCTTTTAACAACCTTAGCTTGTAGCATAGAGAATGAAAAACCGAATTACGCTTTAGAAGGAAGTATTTTTATTGGAGGTGCTTCTATCCAATGGCTTCGAGATCAATTAAATCTTATCAATCAAGCTGAAGAAACAGAAGTAATATGTAAATCCATTCCACCTCTTGAAGATCTTTATATTGTTCCTGCATTTGCTGGTTTAGGTGCGCCGTATTGGGATGCAAAAGCAAAGGGGGCTATTCACGGAATAACACTTGACATTGGCAAAAAAGAACTTACAAAAGCAACTGTAGAAGCTATGGCATATCAAACAAAGGATGTAATTAACGCAATGTTAGAAGATAGTGGATCCTCAATTATTTCTTTAAAAGTTGACGGGGGTGCTTCAGCAAATAATTATTTAATGCAATTCCAGTCTGACATTTTAAATGTAGAAGTTGATCGTCCTAAAATGCTTGAGGTAACTGCTTTAGGAGCTGCTTTTTTAGCGGGTATTAAAGCTGGGTTTTGGACACTAGATTCAATCGAAGAAGTTCGAGAAAGAGAAACGCTTTTTAGTCCAATTATGACCCAACAAGCTCGAGAAGCTAAATATAATGGCTGGTTAAATGCTGTTGAACGGACCAAATCTAAATAACATATCGTAAAAATAAACTTAATATGAGAAACCCTGTTTTTTTGTTTTTATGCATTGGAGCTTCCGTATTTCTTCGGGCTCAAGACTATTATTATCCAGAACGAAATGAAGTATGGAAAGAAAAAGATGCAGAATATTTTGACATAAAACCGGAACGATTACAAGAAGCTGTAGATTTTGCATTAACCAACGAATACAGTGGTGGAAGAGATTTACGTGTTGCTATTATCAAGGGTTTCTCTAGAGAACCCTATCACGAGATTTTAGGCCCAACAAAAAAACATGGCGGTCCCGCTGGAATGATTCTTAAAAAAGGTTTTGTAATAGCCAAATGGGGCAATACAAAACGAGTTGACATGACTTTTAGTGTTACAAAAAGTTATTTGTCAACCATTGCTGGACTAGCGTTTGACAAAGGTTTAATAAAATCTACAAACGATTTTCTTACGGACTACGTTTGGGATACAACTTTCGATGGGGAACACAATAAAAAAATTACTTGGTCCCATTTATTAAATCAATCTTCGGACTGGTCAGGAAGTATTTGGGGTCTTCACGACTGGGCAGATCGTCCACCCAAAGAAGGTTCAGTCGATGATTGGAGATACAGAACACTTCATGAACCAGGAACCCATTTTAAATACAACGATGTACGGGTTAATGTTCTTTCTTACTCCTTGCTTAATGTTTGGAGAAAGCCTTTACCGCAGGTTCTTAAAACAGAAATAATGGATCCTATTGGAGCTTCTTCTACCTGGCGCTGGTTTGGTTATGAAAACTCTTGGACTCCGATTGACGGCATACGAGTACAATCAGTTTCTGGAGGTGGGCACTCTGGAGGTGGTTTGTTTATTAATACCGAAGACCATGCACGTTTTGGATTACTGTTTTTGTCTAATGGTTCTTGGAAAGGAGAACAATTAATAAGCGAAAATTGGATTGAAAAAGCAACAACAGCTTCTTCTGCAAATCCAAACTACGGATACCTCTGGTGGCTAAATAAAAAAGGGGCTCGACACTGGGAGGGTGCTGCCGAAAATATATATTATGCCGCTGGTTTTGGTGGGAATTTTATCATCATTATTCCTGATCAAGATGTAGTGGTGGTTACTCGATGGTTAGAACCCTCAAAGGTTGCTGACTTTATTGAAAAAGTATTGAAGGCTGTTGAATAAAATTACTTTTGATTTTTTTGACTTTTATAGGTCGTTTTATAAAATCCCTAAAATAAAAACCCCTTCCTTAGCAAGGATGGGGTTTAATAATTATTAAAAGTAGAGTTAATTTTTACCCTTTCACAGTCGCAAAAAGATATTCTCTATTCATACGAGCGATATTCTCTAAAGAAATTCCCTTAGGACATTCTACTTCGCAGGCTCCCGTGTTGGTACAGTTTCCAAAACCTTCTTCGTCCATTTGTTTTACCATGTTTAGTACACGATCAGTAGCTTCAACCTTTCCTTGTGGAAGAAGTGCATACTGAGAAACTTTAGCTGAAACAAACAGCATTGCAGAAGCGTTTTTACAACTTGCAACACAAGCACCACAACCGATACAAGTAGCTGCATCGAATGCTTTATCTGCATCGTGCTTGTTAATTGGAATATTATTCGCATCCTGAGTGTTTCCTGAAGTATTTACACTAACAAAACCACCTGCATGTTGAATTCTATCAAATGCAGAACGGTCTACAGCAAGGTCTTTTACAACTGGAAATGCATTCGCTCTAAACGGTTCAATCGTAATTGTTTCACCATCTTTAAATTTACGCATGTGTAACTGACAAGTGGTAACTAAACGATCAGGACCGTGTGCTTCTCCGTTAATATACATCGAACACATTCCGCAAATTCCTTCGCGACAATCATGATCAAAAGCTATCGGATCAATTCCTTTATTGATTAATTGTTCATTCAAAACGTCCATCATTTCTAAAAAGGACATGTCAGGGGAAACATTTTCAATAGGATAGGTAACCATTTCTCCTTTTGATGTTGCGTTAGCTTGTCTCCAAATTTTTAAGGTCAAATTCATCTTTATCTTATTTATATGAACGTGTTTTTACTTCTATTTCTTCGTAATTCAATTCTTCTTTATGCAAAACAGCATCACCCGGTTCTCCTTTGTATTCCCATGCAGAAACGAAAGTAAAGTTTTCATCGTCACGCATTGCTTCTCCTTCTGGAGTTTGAGATTCTTCACGGAAATGACCTCCACAAGATTCTGTTCTTTCTAAGGCATCTTTTGCAAACAATTCCCCTAATTCTAAGAAATCTGCAACACGCCCCGCTTTCGCTAATTGTTCATTAAACTCAGTGTCAGTTCCTGGAACATTTACGTTTTTATAGAAATCTTCTCTTAACGCTTTAATCTCAGCCATTGCTTCTTTTAGACCTTCAGCATTACGAGACATTCCACATTTGTCCCACATGATTTTACCTAATTTTTTGTGGTAATAATCAACAGAGTGCTTTCCTTTATTATTTAAGAATAAACTAATCTTATCTAAAACTGCTTTTTCAGCGGCATCGAATTCTGGAGTATCCGTTGGAATTGAACCTGTTCGAATATCGTCCGCTAAATAGTCTCCTATTGTATAGGGTAAAACAAAATATCCATCTGCTAAACCTTGCATTAATGCAGATGCACCCAGTCGGTTAGCACCATGATCCGAGAAGTTTGCTTCTCCAATAGCGTAACAACCAGGAATAGATGTCATTAGGTTATAATCAACCCAAACACCTCCCATGGTATAATGTACCGCTGGATAGATCATCATTGGTGTTTCGTATGGATTCTGATCTACGATTTTTTCGTACATCTGGAATAAGTTTCCGTATTTAGAACGAACTACTTCTTGACCTAGTTTTTTAACCAAAGCCGCATCATTTTCGTCAAGTCCCTTAACATGGGCTTGTTCTTTCCCGTAACGAGTAATTGCAGCAGCAAAGTCCAGATAAACTGCTTCTCCTGTTGCATTTACTCCATATCCAGCATCACAACGTTCTTTTGCAGCTCTAGAAGCAACATCACGTGGAACTAGATTTCCAAAAGCAGGGTAACGTCGTTCTAAGTAATAATCTCGGTCTTCTTCTTTAAGTTGTGTCGGGCTTAATTTTCCTTCACGGATTGCCTTCACATCTTCAATGTTTTTAGGAACCCAAATTCGTCCATCATTTCTTAGAGATTCAGACATTAAGGTTAATTTCGACTGGTGATCTCCAGAAACTGGAATACATGTTGGGTGGATTTGAGTGAAACAAGGGTTTGCGAAGTGTGCTCCTTTTTGGTGAATTTTCCATCCTGCAGAAACATTACTCCCCATAGCGTTTGTAGAAAGGAAAAATACATTTCCATATCCACCTGAAGCTACTACAACGGCGTGAGCTCCGTGACGTTCTACTTGACCTGTTACTAGGTTTCGAGCAATAATTCCTCTAGCTTTTCCATCAACTAATACTAGATCCATCATTTCATGACGATTGTACATTTTTATTTTTCCACGACCAATTTGACGGTTCATTGCAGAATATGCTCCTAGTAATAATTGTTGTCCTGTTTGGCCTTTAGCATAGAATGTTCGAGAAACTAAAACTCCTCCAAACGAACGGTTATCTAATAACCCACCGTAGTCACGAGCAAAAGGAACCCCTTGTGCAACACATTGGTCAATTATGTTGGTAGAAACCTCAGCTAAACGGTGAACGTTAGCCTCTCTTGAACGATAATCTCCTCCTTTTATGGTGTCATAGAAAAGACGGTAGGTAGAGTCTCCATCTCCTTGATAATTTTTTGCTGCATTAATTCCACCTTGAGCTGCGATTGAGTGAGCTCTTCTTGGTGAATCTTGGAAACAAAATGATTTTACATTATATCCTAATTCGGCTAAAGTAGCAGAAGCAGAAGCTCCAGCTAATCCAGTACCAACCACGATAATATCGATAAGTCGCTTATTAGCTGGACTAACTAGGTTGATGTTATTTTTGTGAGAAGTCCATTTATCTGATAAAGGACCTTTTGGTATATTAGAATTTAAACTTGCCATAGTCTTATGCGTTTAAATGATGAAAGATTGCGATGAAGATAAATCCTGCAGGAACTACTATTGAAAATGCAAGGGTAAAACCTTTAATTCCTCGTGTGTATTTATTGTTTAATCCAACCGATTGAAAAGAAGAACTAAATCCGTGAAGTAAGTGAAGCATCAAGAAAAAGAATGAAATTACATATGTAATTACACGAATAACGTTTTCAAATTTATGAACCATTTCTTCAAAATAACGATTTGGATCTTCTGGTAAAATCTGTACATATTTGTAATTCATTTCTGGAAACCAGAAATCTATAAAATGAAGTACCAAAAAAGACAGGATTGTTATCCCAGATAAAATCATATTTCTTGACATCCAAGATGAATTTGCTGCACCATTGTTCTGAGCATATCCCTGAGAACGTGCTTTTCTATTTTTAATGTCTAAAATAAATCCCATCATGAAGTGAAATAAAACTCCAAAAATAAGGACTGGCTGTAGTACAAATTGAACCAATGGATTGTTTCCCATGAAATGAGAAATTTCATTAAATACTTCCTCACTAAAGACAGAGGTGAGGTTTATGATAAAATGCTGCAATAAAAATACCACCAGAAATAATCCTGATAGTGCCATTGCGTATTTACGTGCTAAAGAAGAGTTTATTCCGCTCATTAATTGTTAATTTAAAGCTGTAAAATTAAGCTAAAAGCTTTTCGAAAGAAAGTATATCAGCTGTTTTTTTTAAAGATTATTATTTCCTAACAGAAGAACTAAAAAGTGTTTTACTTTTTCAACCCATAACGACCTTTTTTTGTGCAAAAAATTAAACAAAAACTACTAAATAGAAAAACCAAAGCTTACTCCAAACACCTGTCGGGTTTGAATTTTAGCAATCGCATTGTCGTCATAAAGGAGTTGTAACTCAAATTGTGCCGACATAAAGTTATTTATTTTCATGTCGATGCCCATCGTATAGTCTAAATCAAAATTTTTGAATTCCTTGAGATAATTAGAGATAAGGTTTATTTTATTATTCAAAATAACATTTGGGAAAAGAGGCCATTTTCCTTGAGCTGCTATAGACAATCCCATTTCAAACCGAGTTTGTTCATTTGGTGCTACGCCAAAAAATGTTTCTCCAGTCGCTAAATTATCTGTGAATTGAGATCCAACATATATTAAGCGCGCTGTGACAGGCTCTATTTGTAAACTAAAAGATCTTGTTTTCTTGTAAGTAATTCCAACCCCAATACGAGCATATAAAGGGGAGAAAAAAGCAGTTGTTTTATTTTTTATTTCTTCACCAGTACTCCCTTCTGAAAATTCATATCCAGCAACCCATTGAGATTTAATATTTGTAGAGGTTGAAAAGCTCCAAGGGTTCGTTTTTTTTCTTATAAGAACTGAATTTAACTCAAAGTGATCTACGGTTTTTTTATAAAAATTTGAAGATTCTGTTTTAGAAAAACCTAAGGACGCATCAAAAGTTGTGGTCCAATCCCATTTTTCTTCTAATCGGTGAAGCTCATAATCTAAATTCACAATTCCATTAAAACTATTGGTTCCTCCTCCAAGCCATTCTCCAAAATTAGCCTGATTAAACAGCACATTTATAGTTCCTCCTTTTGTCCAGAGACTATCCTTTTCTATTTCTGATTGAGCAAAAATAATCCCTGTTGAAAAGAGAAAAACTAGATACAAAAAACCTCTAGTTTTATTTGAACTACTGAACTTCCAGTTTTGCCTTACTTGTAAATTTTCCTTTTGTAAATTCAACACTGTAGGTTCCTTTTTTGAGGTAGTGTTTTCCATTTTTCGCTGCTTCTGATGGTGATTTTTTATTTTTTCTATTATAATTGATAATCCCTTTTGCATCTTTTTCGAGTGCGTAGGAAACAAAATTAAAACCAGCATCTAAGGTTCCGTTTTGTGTGTATAATACTATTCCTTTATCATTTTTAATTTTCATTTGATAAAGGCCAGAATTCTTAGAAAAAAGAGTGAAACTCGTTTTTGGTTCATAAAAGTTCCTCCAAGAAGAATTTCGAGTACCCCATCTTTTAGAAGCTCTTATTTTCTTTGGTTCAAGAAGTGTAATTTCTTTATTTAAAAACTCTGAATTCACTCCTTGAATAGGTGATAAGTCTGTTTTATAAATTGATCGTCCGTGCGTTCCGATTAATAAATGATTTACATCAGGCTGAATAACTAAATCGTGAACCGCAGCAGTTGTTAAACCGTTATTAAATGCTTGCCATTTTAAACCTTGGTCAAAAGAAACGAAAGTACCTTGATCGTTTCCTAGATATAAAATTTGATCATTAGTCGGATCTTCACGAATAACATTTACAGGGCTATCTGGAAGATTTGATTGGATCGATTTCCAATGCGCTCCTCGGTCATCGCTTACATAAACATAGGGTTTGAAATCGTCATTTCTATACCCATTTAATGTAATGTAAACACGGTCTTTTTTATGTTCTGAAGCAATAATTCTACTCACCCATAAATTTTGCGGTAATTCATCTGAAATTCTATTCCAACTCGCACCACCATCACCAGAATGATAAGCATATCCATCATCGCTACCAGTATAAATAAATCCGAACTGAGCTGGAGATTCTGAGATCGTTGTTAAGGTCCCAAACGCAACATTTCCTTTTTTACCTCCTTGAGTTAAATCACCAGAAATAGCAGTCCAATCATCCCCTTGGTTCAAAGATCTATGAAGTTTATTTCCTCCCAAATACAAAATATCTTGGTTGTGAGAAGACAACAATATTGGGGTTTGCCAGTTAAAACGATAAGGTGATTCGCCAAGTTCGTGTTTCGGCTGGATGTATGTGTTTTTATCGTTTTTTAAATCCAGACGAAAATAATTACCAAATTGATAACCGGTGTAAACGATATTACTGTCTCGATTGTCGATTTGAATCTGCATGCCATCACCCCCCATAATTGAAGTCCAGGGATTATGTCCGGTTGCCTCCCAGCGCTCGTCATCTCGTGCATTATGAGCACCTTTCCATACCCCATTGTCCTGGAGACCTCCATAAACATTATAAGGTGTTTCATGATCTATATTAATAGCATAAAACTGACCAACAGCAGTAGAATTATTTTTCATCCAATGGATACCATCATCATAGGTAATGTTTACACCACCATCATTACCGTTAATTAAGTGACCGGGTTTATCTGGATTAATCCACAATGCATGATGATCGGAATGAACGTTTGATTTTCCTATGGATCTAAAGTTTTTTCCTCCATCATCTGAAGTTAAAAGAGGAACACCGTATATGTATATTTTATCAGCATTTTTGGGAGCAACATGAATGTGTCCAAAATAATAACCATAACTGTAATACAAACCATCGATGTAATCGGTATGAGTTTTTTTCCAGGTTGTACCTCCATTTTCACTTTTAAAAACCTCAGCTCCTACCACTGGAGTGTCAAACAATAATGCATTCGCATCTTCTAAATAAACAGCTAAATCTTTAGGTAAAACTAATCCATTTTTAACGCTGTTTTTAATGCTTTGTGCTCTATATTTTTCTTGAAAATTATTTTCCTTCAAGAATGCATTTAGTACTTTATTATCTAAAGCTAAAAAAACTTCTTTAGTCATGCTCTTAAAATCTTCTTTAGTTAAACCATCTGATTTTTTTGTTTTTTCTTCTGGTCTTCTAAATTGAGAATCATGAATAGCATAAACCGTGTTTTCATCATATACAGCAAGTCCAATTCGACCAACTCCAGAGCCTGTTGGAAAACCACTTTCGGAATTTGAAATTAAATTCCATGTTTTTCCAGCATCTGTACTTTTATAAATACCTGACTTTTCTCCATTTCCAGTAAAATTCCATGCTTTTCTGTCTTTTTCCCAAGCTGCTGCAAATTGAACGTTAAAATTATCAGGGACCGTACTCATATCAATAATTCCTGTTGCATCGTTTATGAATAAAACTTGCTCCCATGTGTCTCCACCGTTTTCAGATCTATAAATTCCACGTTCCTTATTTGTAGTATATAAATGACCTGTGACTCCGACTACTATTTCCTCGGGATTCTGTAGGTTAATTAATATTTTACCTATATGATGGCTGTCCTCTAAACCTTTTGTTTCCCAGGTTGCTCCGTTATCAGAAGTTTTTAACATCCCAATACCAGCGTAAGAAGATCTTGAAGAGTTGTTTTCCCCAGTTCCAACCCAAAGTGTTTTAGTTGGCCAATGTATTGCAATTTCTCCTATGTTCTGAGTTGGTGCGTTTTCTGTTATAGAAACAAAACTTATTCCATTGTCTTTTGTGTGCCAAATTCCACCCGATGCATAAGCTGCGTAAAATTCTGTTGGATCGTTTGGATTTACTTCTAAAGCAACAATTCTCCCGCTCATTACTTTTGGACCAATATTTTCAAACGGAATATTTTTTACAATAGAATTGCTCTTCTGTGTTTGTGCATTTAATGTGAATACAACAAAGAATATTAAAAATGAATTAAGTAATTTCATATGCTTGACTTGTAATGTTTCTTGTTTGCTGAAAGTACAAAAAAATACGGTTGAAGAAAAAGAATTTGCTTAAACTGATTCCTAGTCAAATTCATATATTTACTAAAAAATAAGCTAATTATGCGGTATCAAGCACTATCTTCAAATTTTTATAAAAAAACACGTTCTTCTTTTATGGATGAAATGCTCCCAAGAAGCATTGCTGTTTTCAATTCTAATGATACTTATCCAATTAGTGCAGATTCTGTTTTACCCTTCGAACAACACCGTGATATTTTTTATTTAACAGGAGTAGATCAAGAAGAAACGATACTACTTCTTTTTCCAGATGCCCATGATCCAAAAATGAGAGAGGTTCTTTTTGTTACAGAAACAAACGACCATATTGCAGTTTGGGAAGGAGCAAAACTAACAAAAAAACAAGCTACAGAACGTTCTGGAATTGAGACTGTTTTTTGGCTACAAGATTTCGACCGTATTCTCAATCAGCTAAGTGCTTTTAATGAAACTTTTTATTTTAATACAAACGAACATTACCGCCAATCTGTAGAAACTGAAACAAGAGAAGACCGTTTTATAAAAAAATGTAAAGAACAATATCCCGCTCATGGTGTAGCAAAAAGTAATCCTATTTTACAAAAGCTTAGAGCTGTAAAATCGATAGAAGAGGTTGATCAAATACAAACGGCTTGCAACATTACCGAAAAAGGATTTAGACGTCTTTTAAGTTTTGTGAAACCCGGGGTTTGGGAATATGAAATTGAAGCTGAACTTGCTCATGAATTTCTTAAAAATAGATCAAAAGGATTTGCATACACCCCTATTATTGCTTCTGGAGCAAATGCTAATGTTCTTCATTATACAGAGAATAATGCTCAATGCAAGAGTGGGGATCTTTTATTACTAGACGTTGCTGCCGAATACGGTAACTATAAAAGTGATTTAACAAGAACAATACCTGTTTCTGGAAAATTTACTGATAGACAAAAAGAGGTATATAACGCCGTTTTACGGGTTAAAAAAGAAGCTACAAAACTTTTAGTCCCAGGAACAATTTGGAAAGAATACCATAAAGAAGTTGGTCTTATTATGACTTCAGAGCTTTTAGGTCTTGGACTTATAAATGACTCTGATGTTAAAAATCAAGATCCAAATTGGCCTGCTTATAAAAAGTATTTTATGCATGGAACTTCACATCATATTGGTTTAGACACCCATGATTATGGATTACTACATTTACCGATGGAGGCCAACATGGTTTTTACAGTAGAACCCGGTATTTATATTCCTGAAGAAGGGTTTGGGATTCGATTAGAAGATGATGTCGTGATTCAAAGTCAAGGAAGTCCACTGAATTTAATGGGAAATATCCCTATAGAAGCTGATGAAATAGAGACTTTAATGCAAGTAGATTAGTGACACCCACAATCCGTTCCACAATCTTTTGAACTCGCTTTTGAAGGAAAGAATTTTTTGTAAAGAAAACGTACCGAAATAACGGAGGCTACAACTACTAACAAAACTTGTATTGTTTCCATCATACTAATATTTGATAAACTAAAAGTGCTGAAAGATAGGCAATCAAAGTCATACTAAACAACTGAACCATAGGCCATTTCCAGCTGTTTGTTTCTTTTTTTACAATTGCCAACGTACTCATACACTGCAAGGCAAAAGCATAAAACAGCATTAGCGACACTCCTGTAGGCAAATTAAATAGTAGCTCTCCATTTGGTCTTCGTTCAGATTTCATTCTATTTTTAAGTGTTTCTTCTTGTTCGTTCCCTACACTGTAAATTGTAGCTAATGTTCCGACAAAAACCTCACGAGCAGCAAAAGAACTAATTAATGCTATTCCAATTTTCCAATCAAATCCTAGGGGGGCAATTGCAGGTTCTATAGATTTTCCAAGAATTCCAATGAAAGAATGTTCTAGTTTGTAAGAAGCAATTTCTGTTTCTAATTCTTGAGGAGTATAATTTTGGCTAGCCGGTTGGTTGGTTACAATTTCTTCCGCATTGTTAAAATCTTCCCCTGGACCAAAAGAAGCCATTAGCCAAAGTAAAATAGAAATGGCTAAAATAATTCGTCCTGCTTCAACTACAAAAGATTTTGTTTTTTCGAATACGGTAATCGCCACATTCTTAATAAGAGGTAGTTTATAATTGGGCATTTCTACTACAAAATAAGTCTTCGATTGAATTTTTAGTAATTTGTTTAATAAAGCAGCCGATAATAATGCCATTATAAAACCTAATAAATAAAGACCCATAAGTGTAAGTCCTTGGTAACCCATACCTAAAAAAGAGCCTTCTGGAATTACTAATGAAATTAAAATTAAATAAACAGGCAAACGAGCAGAACAAGTAGTAAAAGGAGTTACCAAAATAGTTATCAGACGTTCTTTCCAGTTTTCAATATTCCGAGTTGCCATTACTGCTGGAATTGCACAAGCTGTTCCAGAAATTAACGGGATTACACTTTTACCACTAAGACCATATTTTCTTAAACCACGGTCCATTAAAAACACCACTCGACTCATATAACCCGTCTCTTCGAGAACGGAAATAAAAAGAAACAAAAATGCTATTTGAGGAATGAAAATTACGATCCCTCCCAATCCAGAAATTATTCCTTCTGCAAGTAAATTAGTAAATAAACCAGTAGGTAATGTTTGCTTTGTAATTTCACTCAAATTTGAAAAGCTTTCATCAATAAAATCCATTGGAACACTACTCCAATCAAAAATTACTTGGAAGATGGTGAGTAAAATCATAAAGAAAATAATATACCCCCAAAAACGATGAATTAAAATTCGATCTAATCTAGACCGATAATCCGTAGCCTTAGATTGATCTACTTTATACGTTTCTTTTAGTGACTGGTTAATGTATTGATACCGCTTTATGGTTTCTTTTTGCTGAAGACGCTTTAAGTTTGAAATGGATTGGGTCTTGTATTCTGTTGCATCTTCTACTTTTTTACGATCGAGTTTTGCAAAATTCACATCCTGCGTAATTACTAACCATAATTTATAAAGAGATTGATCTGGAAAAACTTTTTCGAGCTTTTCGAAATAAGCTTCGTCGATTTGTTTGATATTGGTACATTTCGCATTAGATAATAATCTATAATCCAGCAAGATACTTTTTAGATGATCTATACCCTTATTTTCTCTTGTACTAATTAAGCAAATTCTAGTTTTCAGCTTTTCTTCTAACAAGGGTATGTCAATTGATATCCCTTTACTTTTCATCCTATCAGACATATTAATCACTAAAAGAGTTGGTATCTCTAAATCTTTGATTTGTGTAAAAAGAAGAAGATTTCTTTTTAGGTTTTCTATGTCAGAAACTACGACTGCAACGTCCGGATAGTCTTTGTCGTTTTTATTAAGAAGTAATTCAATCACCACACTCTCGTCCATCGAAGAAGCGTTAAGACTATAAGTACCTGGCAAATCAATTATGTGAGCTTTGGTAGTTCTATCTAATCGACAAATTCCTTGTTTCTTTTCGACTGTAATTCCTGGATAGTTTCCTACTTTTTGATTGAGCCCAGTAATGGCATTAAACACAGATGTTTTTCCTGTGTTAGGATTTCCTATTAATGCAACATTAATGGTTTTGCTCATTTAAATTAGTTCTATGGTTATGTTCTTAGCTGTTTCTGTTCTAATAGCTAAGTGGCAGCCATCAATTACGAGGTACATCGGATCTTTCATTGGAGCGAGTTGCTCTAAGTGAACTTCATTCCCTGGTAAACAACCCATCTCAATTAATTTAAGCGGCAGCTCGTCAGTATCAATGTTTACAATTCTACCGCGTTGATTTTTTTTAATGAGATCTAAAGTGATCATTATTTAGAATGATTTTAAAGAAGCAAAAGTAACTAAAAAAGAGAGCGATGCCAAAAAGAGTAAGGTTTTAATTTAATTGAATGGGATACTCCTGTTTGAGCACCTGAATATCTTCCCATAAGGTTTCCATTTCTTCTAAATTTGTTCCATCATAATACCCTCTGATTCTTCTGTCCGGGTCAACTAGTACAAAGTTTTCTGTATGTATCATATCAAATGGACCTCCATCACCGTCTTCTTTTACAACAAAATAAGATTTACGAGCCAACTTATAAATTTCTTTTTTATCACCAGTAAGCAAATTCCAGTGTTTGTCTATAACCCCTTTTTCGATGGCATATTTTTTTAATTGAGCGACTGAATCAATCTTTGGAGTAACACTAAAAGACAGGAGTTTTATCTGATTTTGATTTTTAATCTTTTCTTGAATTAAACCCATATTATCAGTCATTATTGGACAAATAGAAGGACAGGTTGTAAAGAAAAAATCGACAACTACAATTTTATCTTTGTAATCACGCTGAGTTATGATGTTCCCATTTTGATTCATTAACCTAAAATCAGAGACTCGATGTCTCGTCTTTATGTGTTGTAATGTACTATCCACTAATTCGAAACTAACCTCAGCAGGTTGGTATATTGGCAAAATCCTTTTGGGCTTTAGTGCATTATAAAAAAGAATAAGAATGCCTATTGACAGGAGTCCAAATATGCTTAAAAACGTTTTATATGTTTTAAAAATCTCTTTCATATTTCAATTTCAAAACAAAGGTACAGTCTTATTTATGTTAAAAGAAATTAAAATTGTAATGAATGTAAGCTTAGCCCATGGAAATTAGTATTTTTGAAATTATTTTAATTTCACTTATGAGCCCAATTATAATTAAAGGAATACAATTACTTCTAAGTTTATCGTTGTTAGTTGTTCTCCATGAACTAGGACATTTTATCCCGGCCAAATTATTTAAAACCCGTGTCGAAAAGTTTTATTTATTTTTTGACGTTAAGTTTTCTCTTTTCAAGAAAAAAATTGGTGGTACTGAATATGGAATAGGATGGCTTCCATTAGGGGGGTATGTAAAAATCTCCGGAATGATCGATGAAAGCATGGATACTGAGCAAATGAAGCTTCCTCCACAACCTTGGGAATTTAGATCAAAACCAGCATGGCAGAGACTTATTATTATGCTTGGAGGTGTTTTTGTAAACCTAGTTTTAGGGTTTATGATTTATATGATGATTCATTTTGTTTGGGGAAAAGAAACACTCACGACAGAGGCTGTTCCTAACGGAATGGCTGTTTCTAAACTAGCTGAATCTATTGGCTTCGAAAATGGTGATAAAATATTAGAAGTAGATGGACAATCGCTTGATGTAGTTTTAGATATCAATCGATTTTTATTCATGAGATCTGTTAAAGAGGTTTTAGTTCAACACCCAAATGGTGTAAAAGAAACCATTAAAGTACCTGAAGATTTTGGAACCCAAATGTTCGAAAATGGTGATTTAAAACCATTTAATGTTCTTCGACCGCCATCCATTGAAGTACAACCCAATACACCAGCTGAAGCTGCAGGATTATTAAAAGGAGATGTTATTATTAGTACAAATGGAGTTGCCATAAACAGCTTTTCTTTTCTTGTTAATCACTTAAGAGAACAAAAATATGATACGCTTTCTCTAGAAATAAAAAGAGACGGTGAAGGATTAATAACAAAAAGTGTTCTGCCTCGTGAGGATGGAACAATCGGAATTCAATTTTTTAATAATTCTATAGAATTTACTCATGTTGATCTTGATTTATCTGAAAGCATAGCTGCAGGATTCTCCTATGGGTATTGGACTTTATATGATTATGCAGCTCAATTTAAATATGTATTCACAAAAAAAGGAGCTAGTCAAGTAGGAGGTTTTGCTGCAATTGGAAACCTATTCCCTGAAACATGGAACTGGAGAGGCTTTTGGTCTAGTACTGCATTGATATCAATTATTCTTGCATTTATGAATATATTACCAATCCCTGCTTTAGATGGTGGGCATGTAATGTTCTTACTCTACGAGATTATAAGTGGGAGAAAGCCGAATGATCGCTTCATGGAATACGCTCAGATGTTTGGATTTTTCTTATTACTAGCTGTTTTAATTCTAGCAAATGGGAACGATATTTATAGGGCAATTTTCGGATAAATATCAAATTATTTCTAGGTTCGCCTGGTTTTATTAATAAATATCCTCTAAAAGCAAAACTTCTTTTTATATTTGAACTAACTATATCTAAAAACACCACTATGAAAAATTACATAACACTTCTACTAATAAGCTTTCTAAGTTTGCAGGTTGCAAACCTTTCAGCTCAAGAAAAAAAAGTATCTATTGATGATTTCATAACTGAACACAATAATTTTGAAATTAATGATGATGGAGAAATTAAACCATTGAATAATAAAGAAATCAATAAAAAAATAAAGTTTTTCATTGAAGAAAAATTTGTCATAGTTGATTACACTAGAAATATCATCTGGGATTCTTATGAAACTTTTTTAAGCCCTTACGATATTTACCACAAACACACCTTTATCGTTCAAGTAAAATTAAAAGATAAAACTCGTCTTAAATACCTAAAAGTATACTATAATCCTAAGTCTGAAAAGGTTACTACCAAATCAGAATGGGACGAGGAAGAAAGTGAATTCCTTGAGGTAGAAAAAGACAAAGAACCAGAGGCAATAAATTCTTAAAAAAAATATTCTTTGCGCTTGGGAATAATCTAAATTTATATATATTTGCCATCCAAATGGAAACATTCCTCCTTAGCTCAGTTGGTTAGAGCATCTGACTGTTAATCAGAGGGTCCTTAGTTCGAGCCTAAGAGGAGGAGCCATATTAGACAAGAGGTCATTTTTGACCTCTTGTTTTTTTTTACCACTTTTTAAAACCTTACTGGCCAACATAATAGATTCGATAATACCGTTTTAATATTTGTAATTAAGTAATACTGAATAAATTGTATTTCAAAAGATGAAGTTGTGACCATTCTCCTATTTGAGTGTAATAAAATCATTTTTAACTAATATCATAAAATACTTTTTCAAATACGTAAAGAAAAAAATTGCAAAGTCGACCTGCCTGACCCATATAACGTAAAACATTATAATAGTACACAAAATTCTATTATTTAATTTATATTGCATTTTACAATTAAAAATATTAAATTGTACCTACACAAACTATAAACAATTACAAATGAAAAAAATACTTCTATTTCTAATTTTAAGTGTAGGAATTTATTCTTGTCAGACTAATACAAACTCTTCAGGTACTATACTTAAAAACGATGCAAAATCAGAAAA
Source organism: Candidatus Arcticimaribacter forsetii (assembly GCF_910589745.1). Taxonomy (GTDB): domain Bacteria; phylum Bacteroidota; class Bacteroidia; order Flavobacteriales; family Flavobacteriaceae; genus Arcticimaribacter; species Arcticimaribacter forsetii. The sequence goes on along the minus strand of NZ_OU342399.1, from coordinate 306,595 downwards.
CGTAAAGAGACATTTAGAAGCTTACATGAACAACGATTCAAGTGTAGCTCAAACTCTATTTAGTCAAGATTTAATTATTTACGATCAGTTCGTTAATAACCAAGAAAATAATAGTACAATTCCTAATCCTGAAGGAAGACAAGGTTTAATTGACGCTGATAAATTTACGCATGTTCTATTTAGTGAAATACAGCTTACAACCGATAAAATCAGTACATACCAAATGAACGATGGCAAAACTTATACTGCTTTTTGGTCGATGTGGTCAGGAGAAGGCAATTTTTCTGGTGAAAAAATGACACTTCCTTTTTATTGTATTAGTCTATGGGAAGGGAATCAAATAACCAAAATATGGCGATATATGGATCCGGCTGGATTAAATAAAGAAGTCACAGCTTTCGAAGGTGTCAATAACAATTCACAAAAAGTTATAGGCTTAGCTGAATTAAAGGTTAATCCGGGATTTTCGCCGGCGAACATCAAAGAATTTTTAGTAAGATTTAGCAGATTTATAAGAAAAACTGAACCCGGAACTTATGATTTTGGTTACTTTATTTCCTCCGACGGAAAAAAAGTTAATCTGGTAGAAAAATACTACACCTCCTCCGACTTCGTTCACCACTTAAATAATTTCGAGCAGAGCGAATATGCCAAAGAATTTATGACGCTTTTTACGTTAGATAAAGTAATCATTGCCGGAGATGCCTCAGATGAACTTAAAGCGAAAGCGAAGGCCTATGAGGCAGAATTAAGACCTCAAGTTGGTGGATGGATAAATTAATCCTAATTCCATAAAATATAAACTATTGAATTTATTTAAACCAAAAAAATGAAGAAACTACATTTACTATTACTGCTTACCGGGACTCTTATTTCATGTAATCAAAAAACTCAAAAAGAACAACAAATGGAAGCGGCAATGGCTCTCTATGACCAAAACGCCAAAACTGTACATGCATTATTCGATTCTTTGGAAAATGAAGATTTAGAAACAGCATCATCTTTTTTTGCTGAGGATGCAAAATTTAATCCCCCAGCTTATGGAGGTAAAGATTTGAATAAAAAAGAAATACTTGACAACTATAATGGTTTTCTACAATTATTCAATAACATAAAAGCTAATGATAGAGATTTCTACCCAACAGTTGATGAGCATTTTATGCCTGATGGTGGTGTTCGGATTTATGCAAACTGGAGCGCTGACTTAGGAGATAATTCCATGAAGGGAATCAAAGCTTATGAAGTTTTTAAATTCAATGAAAATAATAAAATCATTGAAGTCGACGAGTACATGGATGTTTCAGGTTTATTTAACAAAATAAGTGAATTATCAACGGAATAATTCATTTCTTTTTTCTCAACATCAATTTTGTATTAATTATAGCGCCATCAATTCTTGATGACTCTATAATTTCTAGATTCATTAGCACTAGAACTAGATTGTTTTAAATTGAAGAAAATTTATTTTTATGAAAAAATTTTTATTTGTTTTCGCTCTTGTCCTAAACATTGGATGTACTCAAAAAAAAGCTAATCCTTTAATTGAAGTATACAATAATGAAATAAACTCTGTGCTAGATATTTACACTAAAATAGAGGTTTTAGCTGATTCCTTATTACTGCCTGAAGGGCCTGTGTGGAGTAAGAAATCGAATGAATTACTGTTTGTAGATAACCTACAAAACAAAGTTTTAAGTTGGAGCGAAATTGATGGTGTTCAAGATTACATTTTAGAAGCGGGTAATACTGGATATGCTCCAAACCTAGGAAGCGGTCTACTTGGACCTAATGGACTAGCTCTTGATGATAATGATAATCTCTTTATCTGTCAAGTTGGTGACAGAAGAATAGCTAAGACAGTAATTAGTTCTTCAAATAGACAAGAGTTTACAACAGTTGTGGATAGTTACCAAGAAAAAAGACTTAATAGTCCGAATGACGTAATCATTTCTAAGAGCGGAGATATCTATTTTACTGATCCTGCTTTCGCCTTCTTTGACCCACAAAAATTTGAGTTTGTAGATAGCGAATTAAGAGAGTTAAATTTCAATGGAGTGTTTAAGCTAGCTAAAGATAATCAACAATTAGTGGCACTTGATGATGGTCCAGGAGTCCCAAATGGGTTAGGATTATCTCCAGATGAAAAGTTTCTTTATGTAAATAAAATGGGGGCTCCTTTTTCAAATTCTGATTCTGAAATACTAAAAATAAACGTGAACACTAATCAATCAGAGACCCTATTTAATGGTAATGATTTAGTTGCAAAATATAGCGATGGAACTGACTTTGACGGAATGGATGTTCATTCTAGTGGACATATCTTTACATCAGGCCCAGGAGGGTTACTTGTTATTTCTCCAGATGGTGAGTTAATGGCTAGAATAAATACTGGACAAATCACTAATTGTACATTTAATGATGATGAGTCATACTTATACGTAACAGGTTTTTTAAACAACCCCAAGCTCTTTAGAATTAAAATGAATTAGTAAATAAAAAGTTTCCCTATCTCAATATACCTATGAGTAAAAACAGCAATTTAAAAAAATATTCCTTAGAATTTCTAGTTGTATTTATAGGAATACTATCATCCTTTGGAATTGATAATTACTTAAAGAATGCTCAAAGAATTAATGAGAAAAACACCCTTTTAGATGAATTAAATCTTTCAATTAATGAAGATTTAAGACAACTTGAAATTGTAAATGGTACCCTAGATGACAGTTTAAATTCAATAAACATATTGTTTGAACAAACGAAAGAAAAAACATTAAATGATTCATTATTGGCCTACCATATCTCTAACGTTTCTGCTAAAGTGGCCATTTCATTTTTTCCTCAAAAAGGGGTCTACAAACAGCTTATTAACACAAATTCATTTGAACTAATTGAAGACCGTCAGTTTAGGAGAAGAATCTCTGATTTGTACGAGCATCTCGAGGATAGAAAAAATGCGGCAGATTTAAAATTTGATTTCTTCGCTGAAAGCTTTGACAAGGCTTTATTAGATAAATTGAATTACAGAGTTAGGATTGAAGAATTAGATAACTCGGTAAGTATTAATACCATTATTTATGACTACAAAATCCCGAAAACTCTGTTCGAAGACTCTGAATTTCTAGGTTACCTCAGTAACGCCGAAAAAAGAGTTTATTTCTATAAAGAATTGATGAAAAAGTACACTCAGAGTATGAGTGAAATCTCTATTTATCTGGAAAGAACAGTCTCTACCAATTAGGAGAAGCAATAGACAATATGTATACGCTTAAAATCGATCAATTAATTCATAAAAAGATTTAGTTATGCTGCAACTTTGAATAACAGGGGGAGCTAGCTTACCGCTACAATTTTCATTTTAATTAAACCCTTTACAGTAATGTAAGGGGTTTTTTCTTGCGGTTAAATGAGCTGAATCAAATAAAGTATGAGGCTGTTTTTAAGTACTTAATAAATTATCATTTTTATTCTTTAAAGAACTCTTCTTGAGATATTTCAAACCCGATAATTTTTTTTGCGCCAGCAGAATAATAAAAGTGTAAAAACTCTTCTGTGTTTAAATAAATTGGAATCCGTTTTGGAGATTCGTAATAGGTTTTAAGATTATGATATTGATAAACAAAATGCCCTACAGGTAAGTTTTCGAATGTATAGTGCTCGTGTGCTCGTATGTAAGCATGAGATATGTAATGCCTTCCTCCATCACGCAACGTAACTATTACATCATCTTTAATCGTGTTAGACACTGTTAGGGATGAGAAAGAAACTGTATTAATCTGTTCCGCTGGATATTTATTATTAAATATCTTTTCGCCGGTTGTTGGGCGCTGAGCAAAAACATAATTACATGCAATAAAAAGAAATAGAATTAGACATTTTTTCATATCTGAATTTACAATAAAATTTTAAACATGTGAATATCAATAAAATAAATACACTACCATAAATCTAAGTTAGTTGTTCAATTGATAAAATACAAGAAAGTCATTCAATCTTTAAAAGAACTGAAAATTTTGAATTATTAACTAAGGATACAATGTATAAGTTAGAATTATTGTCATCTTCAATTTGGGGGTATTTTTTCTCTCCCAAAATTACGTTTACAAATTGCGGTGTAGTATTAGAATGACCAACAATCAATACCGTTTTACCAATTGTAGCTTTTTGAAATTCTTCAGAAAAAGGGATTCTGGGATTATAATATTGAACCTCTAAATCCTGTGACTTAGCCGTCGGAATTGCTGTTGAAATGGTTCTTTTATAGTTTGTAGAATATATAGCATCAAACCTAACATTTTCGAAAACTGTACTCCATTTTACAGCTCTTTCAAAACCTATTTCTGTTAATTCCGGGTTTGAATTTGACTTATCTGTACGATCTTTTTCAGCGTGTCGAACCAAATAATAGGTTGTAAGTTCTTGTGAAAAAGAGGAAAAAGAATAAAAAAATAAAAATAGAAAGAGTAATTGTTTCATGGATTTAAAATTAGATTTTATTGTTTGATGATTCAGGAAAAAGCTTATAGTCTTTCAAATTCCTGATCGTAGTAATTTGTTGCATCTTGAACTAATTCATTCATTAATTTTCGTTCGTCTAAAACCTTTTTGTCGTCCCAACTTAAAAAGGTTTTACAATCTTTTAAAACAACCTCAAGGTGTTTAGAAATACTACCTATATTAAAATACAAACGAGCGGTTCTTCTAACAAAAAAATCAGCCAAACTGTTTGTCATTTCATAATTCAAACAATACCAGAGTTCAGAACGTATTAATTTTTCTTCAACTGTGCCTTTTTTAAAAGTAGAACTATGGTCTAATATTAAATCGGAGTTTCTTCCATAAGTATTGCATAAATAGGCTGCATAATAAGAATCTGTATTTCCGTAAGACTCGAGTCTATTTTTAAGTCTTTCTTGATAAAGTTGAACCTCCTTGTCTGTTTTAATTAAAGGAGTAACTAAAAATATTTTTTTTGTTCTGGATCTTTTTAATTTTCTTTTTAAATCGGGAGAAACTTGTTTAAGCACAGCATTTATAACACGATCAGCCATTTTACGATATCCGGTTAGTTTTCCGCCTGCAATGGAAATTAAACCACTATTCGATATAAAAAGTTCATCTTTTCTTGATAATTCAGAAGGGTCTTTGTCGATTTCATGAATTAAAGGACGAAGTCCTGTCCAGTTCGACTCTATGTCCTCTATTGTCAAATTAACCGATTGAAAGGTGTGATTGAGTGCGTTTAGTAAATAATGTGCATCCGCTTTTGTAGCAACAACTCGGTCTAAACTTCCGTAATAATTTGTGTCTGTTGTTCCAACATAAGTTGTTCTTCCTCTCGGAATTGCAAAAATCATTCTACCATCGTTTACATCAAAATAAAGAGACTGTTTAATGGGGAGTTTTTCATGTGGAAAAACAATATGGATACCCTTGGTAAGATGAAGGTATTTATCATTAATTGAGTTGTCTTTTTTACGAACCATATCAACCCAAGGTCCAGTAGCAGAAACATAAGTCTTTGCTTTTATCTGAAAAGTAGTTCCTGTGTTATAGTCTTTACATTGCAATCCAGATATTTTAGAATTTTCATCATAATCAAATGACTTCATTTCACAATAGTTAATTATTGTTGCACCAAACTCATTTGCTTTTTTAAGAATTTCAAGAGTTAACCTTCCGTCATCTGTTCTGTATTCAGCATAATAACCGCTACCAAGCACTGACTGTTCATTTAAAAGGGGTTCTTTTATCAATGTTTGCTTTTTATTAAGCATTCTTCGGCGATCTCTTCCAGTAACATTTGCCAAAAAGTCATATACAAAAAGTCCTATAGAGGTCATCCATTTACCATAGGTGCCTCCCTTAATTAAAGGTAATAGCATTTTTTCAGGAACCACCAGATGGGGTACTAAATCGTGAACTATTGCTCGCTCAGAACCCGATTCTCGGACCAAACCAACTTCAAATTGCTTTAAATAACGCAACCCCCCATGAATGAGTTTTGTCGATTTATTACTCGTCCCAGATGCAAAGTCATTCTTTTCAATCAAGCATACATTAAGTCCTCTAGAAGAAGCGTCTAGAGCAATCCCTGCTCCGGTTACACCACCACCGATAATGACAAGATCAAATTCTACAGATTTCGCTTTACTAATTTGATTTGCTCGATCTAAAATTGAAAAACGTACCGTATTTTTTCCGAGATTCTCTTCCATATAGTATTTTGAGGAATTAAAAGTAATGCCTTGTAAAGTTAACTAAAAAACAAAGTTAATTAGGTCATTTTCAAAAACTTGTTCCCTTAAAACAGTTCCACTTTATCCAAAACAAAATAGTCTCCTAAATAATTATTGTACAAATAATTTTTATGAAAATATATTTCACAAGTATAACATCTTCTATTTGTAGGTCAATACTTGAATGAATTAGGACTAATATTTATAGAAAAAATTAAAAAACAACAAGAATTTTAATTTAAATGAGTTATATTGTGCCAGATTAATATTTTAATTATAAGCTTGGCTTACCGCTATATTATAACAAAACCTAAACCCTTCTGTAAAAAGAAGGGTTTTTTTGTAATAAAAAACTAAATGTAAAGTCTTATTTACACAAAAATTAATGTACTTTTGTAAAGTAAACTTTACAAAAAATATTATGACACAAACAAAAAAACTTGCCCTTTGGAACTTTATATGGGTTTTATCAATGGCTATTGCTACTTTTGGACCGGAATATCTTTGGAACAATAAATCTATTTTAACTGTAATTGGGATTACGTTAAACCTAGTTTTAGGAGTAAAATGGGTTCTTATTACTAAAAACTATATTCAATCTTTAGATGAATTACAAAAAAAGATTCAATTAGAATCTCTAGCGCTTAGTCTGGGATTATCGGTAATTTTTGGCCTCTCATTTTCTTTATTGGATCAAAAAAATCTAATTCCAATAGATGCAGAAATTGGCTTTTTAGTCGGGTTTATGGGAATTACTTATTTAGGAGCTATTTTCTTTAATAACAGAAAATACCAATGAAAAATAGATTAAAAGAATTGAGATCTGAAAGAAAAATGACTCAAGAAGAATTGGCTAAAATTATTGGGGTATCTCGGCAAACAATTAACGCAATTGAAAAAGAAAAGTTTGATCCCAGCTTACCGACTTCTTTTTTGATTTCTGATTTATTTAAACTCCCTATTGAAAAGATTTTTCTTTTCGAAAAGAAATAAGCTATTACGTTACTGCTCCTCATTATCAAATTTTGATTAGATTTAATATCTATTGTCCGGTTTATTACTAAAAAACTAATGAGTATAGAAAAAAATATTTTGGATTTACCTGTTTTTGAGGGTGCAGAAATTTCATGGTTTGCCCCTTTGTGTGACGGCGATGATGATTTTATGGGAAATCGAAATTCAATGTTTAAAAGTAGCTGGGAAAACACTTCTGAAATAGTAAAAAGTGCTGACTCTTTTGGATTTCGAAATGTTTTATGCCCATCTTCTTATCAAGTTGGACAAGATACCCTAACTTTTGCTTCAGCTATAGGGCCACTTACAAAACAAATAAATCTTTTAACCGCAATCCGTTGCGGAGAAGTTCATCCTCCCATGTTAGGGAGAGCAATAGCAACACTTGACCATATTTTAAAGGGACGCTTAACCTTAAACATTATCTCCTCTGACTTACCCGGAAGCGTTCTTTCTTCAAAAGAAAGATATGCACGTTCTAGGGAAGTAATTGAAATTTTAAAACAAGGATGGACTCAAGATGAAATAGATTTTAAAGGTACATTTTACAATATTAAATTGCGTACGGACCCTGTAAAACCATACCAACAAAATGGGGGGCCTTTATTATATTTTGGCGGTTATTCTCCAGACGGGGTTTCCCTTTGTGCAGAACATTGCGATGTTTATTTAATGTGGCCCGAAACAATAGATAAATTAAAAGGTCTAATGAATAACATGACTGAAAAAGCTGCTGGTTTTGGGAGAAAAGTTTTGTTTGGTTTACGGGTGCACGTAATTGTTCGAGAAACAGAACAAGAAGCAAAAGAATATGCTAAATTTCTGATTTCTAATTTAGATCTAGATCAAGGGGATGAAATAAGAAATCGTGCTCAAGATGCTAATTCATTGGGTGTTTCGAGACAATCTGAATTAAGAAAATCTGCAGATGAAGACTATTTTGTAGAACCACATTTATGGACTGGAATTGGATTGGCACGATCGGGATGTGGAGCAGCTATAGTGGGTAATCCAGATCAAGTTCATAATAAAATTCAAGACTACATCAAAATGGGAATTCAATCTTTTATTTTTTCAGGATACCCTCATAAACAAGAGGCCGAATATTTTGCTAAACTTGTTTTACCTAGATTAAAAACAGTTTCTCTTCCTGAAGTAATGGGAAGAATTCCAAAGGAGAAACCAAATACACCTCTCGAAAGAGGACCAAGAAAATAAAGCAATGTTAGACTTTGTTATTGTTATTGGATATTTCTGCTTGATTCTTTTTATTGCCTTAAAAGGGAAAATTAATAGTAAAACAACTTCCGATGATTACTTCTTGAGTTCAAGAAATCTTCCTTGGTACTCAATTGCAGTTTCAACTATTGCGACCAACATTCAAGGGTATCAATTCTTAGGAATGATGGGGTCTGCATATTTATATGGTTTAGCACAAGCTAATTTAGAAATTAACGCTATCCAGGGAATTTTAATTGGAACCTTTGTTTTTGTTCCCGTTTTTTTAAAAGAAAAAATAACAACAATTACTCAATATATTAAATTAAAAATAGGTGCGCGTGTAGCTCTTTTTTACTCGCTCGCAAACATTGGCTTATTTGCAACAGTTACGCTTGGAGCAGCTCTATTCTGGGGCGCATATGCTGCAGATATGGTTTTTGGAGAGCAACTTGCTTTTATTCATCCGGATAGGATAGTAAGAATTGCAATATTGATTTTAATATTAGGAATATTCTCTGCGATATACACCTATTTTGGAGGATTATCTGCGGTTGTGAAAACAGATGTTGTGCAATTTGGCGTCTTATTAATTGGAGGGATTGTCGTTTGTTTAACTGCAATTTATCATTTAGGGGGATGGGAACAGCTTTATATTAAAACCCCCGACAAAATGCATCTACATTTACCCTCATCCCATGAAACATTACCCTGGACACATCTCTTTGGTTTGTTTTTTTTAAACATTAATTACTGGTGTGCAAATCAAACGGTAATGCAACGAGCGCTTGCAGCTAAAAATATTGCTCATGCACAGACTGGTTTAATGGTTGGAGGGTTAATTAAATATTTAATGGCAGTAATAATTGTGGTTCCTGGCATTGCTCTTTATGGAATCTTAGGTGACAGCCTCGGAGAACCTGATTTAGCGTTTCCTTATTTGGTTAAAACGTATTTACCGGTAGGAGTTAAGGGGGTCATATTATGTGGTTTATTTGCTTCTCTTATGAGTACGGTAGACTCTACATTTAATTCACTTGCAACGCTTTGGTCGGTCGATATTTATGCAACTTATATAAATCCTAAAGCAAACGACTCCGATAAAATTAATGCAGGACAAAAAGCAATTATATTTAGTTTAGGAACTGCTTTATTAATGGGACTTATTTTATTGTATCTTAAATTCGAAAATCCGGAATCTGCATTTACTCATACCCTAAATAATCTAAGATATTTTATAAACTGCGGAATTGTAGTTCTAATTTGTGGAGCGATTTTAATCATTAAACCTAACCAAAAAGTTATGTTAACGGCTTTCTTAATTACCGTTCCTGTAAATGTTTTTATGCTCTTTTATTTTCCAGAAATGAATTACTTTGTGCGTGCTTTTTGGGTTATTTTCACTGGACTTTTAATAGCTCTTTTAGGGAATAGGAAGAAATTAAATTCAATTATTTTATTATTTGAAGCGGCTTCTGTAAAACATAAATTTTGGGGCTTCATGCTTTTACTTAGCTTACTCATTACTCATGCTTTTTTTCATTAGAAAAATAGGAGTTATTGCTTCCAATCAATTGGTATTGAAATTTCGTTACGGCGATTTATAAAATTATAGGGAGCGTCATAAACAAAAACCTTAGCAGATCCGATTCTTTTAATTCCTTCTTCTTCAAGAAGTTTTATTAGCTTTTCGGTATAACTTTTTTCTTTATTTGGATTAGTGTATCCTGAATAACGAATGGTTGCGTAAAACCCCGCTTCAGATTGATAAACTCGAACGTTTTTTTCTTTGGGTTCTGGAGCTGAAGAAGGATCAAATTTTTTAGGTAATACAAACGCCATAGAACTTTTACCTTCCTTTTTTTCCATATGTACCGGTGTAGTCATGGCAATTTTTATTTCTTCATTATTTGACCCAGAAATATAACGGAATAGAGACCTAAAGCCCGAAGATCCGCTTTCATTAGAATCGTATTCTACCATCATCACTGGAGGGTAATATCTGATTTCAAAATTAGATCTGGTTTCAATAAGTTCATACGATTGCTCTTCAGTTTGTGCCATAAGAATCCATGGGAAAAGAAATATTAAAATAGTCTGTTTCATTTATAAGTAAAGATATAAAATTCAAAATTTAGTGTTTTTGTTTTTAGACAGCAATAAGCATATATAACTTAATGAAAAACTATATCTATAAGTATGGAAAAAATGAAACTGAAAATGTCGTTTTTAGCAGAACCATCGGATGCTAACTACCGAGGAAATGTGCACGGAGGAAAAGTAATGAAATGGATAGATGAAGTAGGTTATGCTCTATCTGTTCAGTATGCGGGGAAATATTGTGTAACCAAATTTGTTGACGATATTGAGTTCCTAGAACCAATCCATATTGGAGATTTGGTTCTCCTTGATGCTAAAATCACAAAAGTCGGAAAGACGTCTATTCGAATTCATGTTAATGTATCAAGTGAAAATTTAATTGATAAGATCAAAAAACAAAATTGCGCCTGCGATATTGTGTTTGTTGCTATCGACGAAGATGGTAAAAAGTCTAAAATTTAATTTATTCTCAACGTCCATATTTCATACATAGGTTTTCCTTTACTGTTGTTCCCTTGGTGATGCCAATCATTTTCTTTTATCGAATAATCAAAAGGTAATACAGCTCCAACTCTTGAATTGTCTCGAGAGAAATAGGTTAAGGTTTCTATGTAGGTCCCATTTTTGGCAGTGTACGTTCCACCTCCTGATCCAAAAAACTTAAAGGTTTCTGTATTGAAAGCTGTCCATTGAAAATGACCGTCAATTAAAAATTTTAATGTTTTTCGAGCTCCAGTTGTACTTCTTCTCTTCTCCACACCATCTCTTACTCTTCCTGCCATTAGCCATTTACCAGAATGCTCTTGTTTTAAAGCTGCCGCTAGTTGCCAATCAGAGGATTTAAAAGCTTTTGTTTTTAAACTATCGGAACTATAGTTTGAGTTAAATTCAAAATTTACAGAATAAACACCTTCTTTTAATTCATAAAAACCACCTCGTGTACTTATAAATTCATTTGAATCTGTTACATACTGGGTTTCTATGAAATATTCTGAATCCAATAACACTTTATGAGTGATTGATTTGCCCTCCTCTTCACTTGTGAAATTAAAAACCTGTGCTTTTAGATTTAAGTGTAGAATGCTTATCAATAAATATAGTATCTTGTTTTTCATAACGTTTAGTTTTAATAGTTCGTGTTGTATTATAAATTTAACTTTAAAGTATTACACTATAAAATAGAAATCCAAATGTTATATTGAAAATGTGCTTTTTGGTTTCACTAAAATAACTTTTTAAAATTAGTAAATGAAAAATTCAAGGATCAAAAATTATTGGAAAACAAATCTAAAATATTTAGGAATACTGTTAAGTGTTTGGTTTTTAGTTTCTTTTGGATTTGGAATTTTATTTGTTGATTTTATGAATCAATTCCAAATCGGAGGTTTTAAACTTGGGTTTTGGTTTGCTCAACAAGGATCTATTTATGTCTTTGTTATTTTAATTTTTGTTTATGTTTTTTTAATGAATCGCTTGGATGATGAAACTCTAGAATAATTATGGAACAACAAATTTGGATTTGGGCAATTGTTGGAATAACCTTTTCGCTTTATATAGGAATTGCTATTTGGTCAAGAGCTTCCTCAACTAAGGAGTTCTATGTCGCTGGAGGGGGAGTTTCGCCTATTGCCAATGGTATGGCCACAGCTGCTGATTGGATGTCGGCGGCTTCATTCATATCTATGGCTGGAATTATTTCATTTTCAGGTTATGACGGTTCCGTTTATTTAATGGGATGGACTGGGGGTTATGTTTTACTAGCCCTTTTATTGGCTCCTTATTTGAGAAAGTTTGGGAAATTTACGGTTCCCGATTTTATTGGTGACCGTTATTATTCAAATACAGCAAGAGCCGTTGCCGTTTTTTGTGCTTTAATTGTTTCTTTTACATACATAGCGGGTCAAATGCGAGGGGTTGGATTGGTTTTTTCAAGATACCTCTCAGTGGATATAAACACAGGTGTATTTATTGGAATGGGTATTGTTCTGTTTTATGCGATTCTTGGAGGAATGAAAGGAATAACTTACACTCAAGTTGCTCAATACTGTGTTCTAATTTTTGCTTTTTTAGTTCCTGCAATCTTTATTTCTATGATGATGACAGGGATTGCTATTCCTCAAATTGGAATGGGGTCTGAGGGTACAGAGGGCATACATTTATTAGAAAAACTAGATGGTTTACACAAAGAATTAGGATTTCACCTCTATACTACTGGGTCAAAGTCTAAACTGGACGTATTTCTTATAACCGCTGCTTTAATGTTAGGGACAGCGGGGCTGCCACATGTAATTGTGCGGTTTTTCACAGTAAAAAAAGTACGTGATGCCCGTAAATCTGCAGGATGGGCTTTACTCTTTATAGCAATCTTATATACCACTGCCCCTGCTATTGCAGTGTTTGCAAGAACAAATTTAATTCAAACCGTAAGTAACCAACCCTACGAAACACTTCCAGAGTGGTTTTCGAATTGGGAAACTACCGGATTACTGGTTTTTGAAGACAAAAATGAGGATGGTCTTGTTCAGTATGTGGGAGACCCATTGAATAATGAATTGGAAATTGATAAGGACATAATTGTAATGGCAAATCCTGAAATAGCAAATCTCCCTAATTGGGTTATTGGACTTATGGCGGCTGGGGCTCTTGCAGCTGCTCTTTCTACTGCTGCAGGACTTTTGTTAGTAATCTCTTCATCTGTCTCTCACGATTTACTTAAAAAAATTATAAAACCAGACATCTCTGAAAAAGGTGAATTAGTAGCTGCAAGAATAGCTTCTTTTTTTGCAGTTGTTTTAGCTGGATATTTCGGGGTCAACCCTCCTGATTTTGTCGCAGCAACTGTTGCACTTGCCTTTGGACTAGCTGCAGCATCTTTTTTCCCTGCTATTGTAATGGGTATTTTTAGTAAACGTATGAATAAGGAAGGTGTAATTAGTGGGATGGTTGTTGGAATAACACTTATGCTTTTTTATATGATGAAGTTTAAACTTGGTTTATTCGGTGGTGGAACTGCAAATGATTGGTGGTTTGGTGTTTCTCCAGAAGGTTTTGGAACTTTAGCCATGTGTGCTAATATTATTGTAGCAATTATTGTTTCGTCGAAAACTACTGCTCCACCTTTAGATGTTCAACTTATGATAGACGATATAAGAAAACCATAATTCTTGTTGATTCTCTATGTTTATTTTTAGTTTATTTTTGTAAGAAATATTTTAAAATGAATTTCCGTTTACTAATCTTTCTTGTGCTTCTTTCTAATCTTGGAACTAGTTGTTCTTCTGATAACACTAGATGTGGTGATATAATTGAAAAGCAAATTGTAAATGGGAAGTTTTACTTTATAATGGATGCAGGGAGTGATATTTTCAATACAAACAACAACAGTGGAATAGATTCATACGTCCCTGATAATTCTGTTAGTGGGGAAGTAACTCAGAATATTTATGAGTCCTTTAATGTTGGAGACGAGTATTGTTCAGAGTAAAAACAGGAGCTAAAGATTCTCTAAAATCCACTCGTAAGTATCGTTTATAAAACCAATATAATTTTCTCGAAACCCAGTTTCGGTTTTAAAAGCGGTAACTATATTCGATTTAACAGGAATTTGAATGACTATTTTTCTCTTTCTTTGACTGTCATAAAGTATAAAATTAATTTTCTGGTCTCCAGAAATAAATCGGTTTTTACGCATTTCATTCAGCCAATATTTCAAAATCTCAACAGACCACTCTTGCGCTTCAAGCCCTAGTTTCAATTGATCTTTTTCAGAGCTTAAATATTCGAAGGCAAAATCAGAGGTGAATTCAATTTCATAGGGTTTTAAAAAAGAAAATTGAGCATATGAAAAACTACTAAATAAGAATAATAATAAAAACCTGTACTTCATTATAAAATTGCTTTTACATTTAATTTTAAATTAAATATAAGGCATTCTTTTAATAAGCTAGTAGGTTAAATAAATCCAACCGTCTATAATTTCAGAACCATCGCCTAAGTCTATTCTATAATAATAAGAACCAACTGGGAGTAAGCCCCCTGTTTTTTCATATATTCCGGACCAATCATTCTGATAATTGTTCATTCTAAACACACGCTGTCCGTTTCTGTTGAAAATTTCAACAACAGAAGCAGGATATTGTTCAATATTAACCACCCTCCATTGGCTTTCTGAGCTATAGGTGTTCGGAGTTAATACTTCCGAAACAAAAATCTGCCTATCGTCAAAACCATCTCCATTGTTATCTATATCGAATGCATCTGGAATGAAATCGTTATCAATATCAGGTGGAGTACTGGTGTAATCTAATGGATCCGTTCCTATTTGTGCTTCAATAAGATCGCTATAACCGTCACCATCATCGTCTAAATCGGTAACATTTCCTATTCCATCGCCATCCGTATCAATAAATTCATTTGGATTGTTTGGAAAAATATCATCAACATCTAAAACCCCATCGTTATCATCGTCTAGATCAGCATTATCCCCAATTCCATCGTTATCTGAATCAGATTGTTCGGTTGGATCTAGTGGGAAACTATCTAAAGTTACCGTTACACTTTCTGTATTTAGCAAATCCAAATTGATAATAATCTGAACATCTTCAACCCCATCACCATCATCATCAGGATCTTCGTTATTCCCAATACCATCTCCATCTGTGTCTAAATTTTCTGTTGCGTCCAAAGGAAATGCATCTTCAGCATCAGGAACCCCATCATCGTCATCGTCATTATCTTGGTTGTCTGGAACACCATCTTCGTCGGTATCGAACTGTTCAGATGGATCTAAAGGATAATCATCTTCCAGGTCGTTTACACCATCTCCATCGGTATCTGAAACTAATGGATTGGTTCCTATTTCTGCTTCTTCAAGATCACTTAGCCCATCATCATCATCATCGGGATCGGTATTATTTCCAATACCATCTCCATCGGTATCAGTATCTTCCGAGGGATCCAGTGGAAATTCATCCGTATTGTCTGGAGTTCCATCGCCATCGGTATCAGAATCGAGTGGGTCTGTTCCTTCAATTATTTCTTCTGAATCAGATAACCCGTCACTGTCTGAATCAGCATTTAAAGGGTCTGTTCCATCCATAGTTTCATCAACATCACTTATACCATCGTTATCATCATCCGCATCCGAATTGTCTCCAATACCATCTCCATCGGTATCGGTATCTTCCAAGGGATCCAATGGAAATTCATCCGTATTGTCTGGAGTTCCATCACCATCGGTATCAGAATCGAGTGGGTCTGTTCCTTCAATTATTTCTTCTGAATCAGATAACCCGTCACTGTCTGAATCAGCATTTAAAGGGTCTGTTCCATCCATAGTTTCATCAACATCACTTATACCATCGTTATCATCATCCGCATCCGAATTGTCTCCAATACCATCTCCATCGGTATCGGTATCTTCCAAGGGATCCAATGGAAATTCATCCGTATTGTCTGGAGTTCCATCACCATCGGTATCAGAATCGAGTGGGTCTGTTCCATTGTTCACCTCATCAGCATCACTCACACCATCATTATCATCATCCGTATCCGAACTATCTCCTATACCATCACCGTCTGTATCTGTTTCTCCTCCAGAAGAGGGATCTAAAGGGGACTCATCTGTACTATCTGTCATTCCATCGCCGTCGGTATCTGGATCAAGTGGGTCTGTTCCTTCAATTATTTCTTCTGAATCAGATAACCCATCATTGTCAGTATCGGAATCTAAAGGGTCCGTTCCGTCAGTAGTTTCATCAGCATCGCTTACACCATCATTGTCATCGTCCGTATCCGAATTATTGCCTGTTCCGTCACCATCGGTGTCCGTATCTTCTGAAGGATCTAATGGGAAGTCATCTGTATTATCTGGAGTTCCGTCACCGTCGGTATCAGCGTCGAGTGGGTCTGTTCCGTCAGCAGCTTCATCAGCATCGCTTACACCATCATTGTCATCGTCCGTATCCGAATTATTGCCTGTTCCGTCACCATCGGTGTCCGTATCTTCTGAAGGATCTAATGGAAAATCATCTGTATTATCTGGAGTTCCGTCACCGTCGGTATCAGCGTCGAGTGGGTCTGTTCCGTCAGCAGCTTCATCAGCATCGCTTACACCATCATTGTCATCGTCCGTATCCGAATTATTACCTGTTCCGTCACCATCGGTATCCGTATCTTCTGAAGGGTCTAAAGGGAAATCATCTAAATAATCTAAAGTTCCATCACCATCGGTATCCATCGTTTCATCAACATCTAAAACCGTTATGTAAACTGTTTGAATTATTGAATTAGAAGCTTGATCTATAGCTGTTAAAGTAACCTCATAAATATTGTCTGTATTTGAATCTTGAGGGTTTTCATAATCAGGTGCAGTTGTAAAAGTTAAAAGGTTTGTAAAAGGACTTGTCATTGAAGTAAAGTCGTTAGCACTAAAAAGAGCTGCATCTGGACCTCCTGAAATAACTATTTGAGCAATTTCAGTTATTTCTATTTGAAACGCAGTAGTTGAATTTTCATTAATACTTGTAGTAGATGAATTAACAAAACTTGGCGGTGTTCTATCTATTGTTATCGTTTCAGATATAGGATTCGTAGAAGACGATGTGCTATATAATGGAGAAGGATTTCCGCTTCCAATTAAGGCACTAGTTGCCGTGTCAGACCCTGCAATTTCAATAGCAATTGCTCCTTCTGGATCAGAAGATTGTACTGTAAATGATGTGGTATAGCTAAACGTTGATGTTCCGTTTTGAGTGAAATTTAAAATACGTGGTGGTGAAAAATTTGTAATTGTTGCAACCAAACTAGAGGCATCTAATTCCTCAGATGCAATAACTGTATAACTTACTAATTCTCCATCTTTTGCGAAACTAGTACTTGAAGCATTGCTTGTGGTTGATGAAAAATTAAAAGTTGGATTTTCTGCATCTATCTGAATTGGAGTCGCTCCTTGCATAGAAGCAGCTTCAGTAGTTGCTGGAAGTGATAAATCTGTAGAATTTCCTGAACCATCTATTATTATTGCACCATTTTCTGATAACGCAGCGGTACTTGTGTAATTTAAAGGGGAAGTAAAATCTCCATCTTGAACTGTATAAATAAAAGTAAGAGTATTGGAACCTGACCCTGAACTATAAGAAGCTAAGCGATCTGTAGAACCTGTTTCCATTTCCAAAGTTGGAATACTTCCACTTACATATATTACCTCACTAAAGTTAACTTGTATAGAAATAGTATCACTGTTTGCTGGGTCGTTATCATCATCAGTATACGTTCCTAATGCGGATGAAGTCCTTACTGTTGTAACCGTCGGTGCAGTCTTATCAAAGTAAACTGCGGTTCCTGTAGTTACTGCAGTATATGTAGAAGATGGATTATTAGCCGTGTCGGTAGCGCTTAAGCTAAAGCTTACCAAACCTTCTGGATCACTAGCAGTCAAGGTATAATCGAATCTAAAAGTATTTGTAGATACTAAGGTGAAATCGTCTTGAGTAAGTACATTCCCGTTAATTGTACCTGCTGGACCATTAGAATTAAAACTTTCACTTAAACCAAATTCTAAAGACACTACATCTCCTACCTTTGCCAAAGTAGTAGATGCATTGTTTGAATACATTGAAATTGGGCTAATTATTGGGGCTGTTCGATCGATTTCAACATAACTTCCATTGGTAGTATTAACTACAACAGAACCTATATGCCCTGCCATATCATAATACTCTATAGAAAAACTTACTGTCCCTGAAGGGTCTGAAGATGTTATTACAGGGGAAGTTATCTCCCAATCCGTAAGAGGGCTAAATAATGAAGTTGCGTTTATTGCTGTTGGCTGTTGATTGAATATAGTAACGCTTGCAGTGTTAATATTAATCCATTCGTCTCCAATTACACTTAATGAAATGTAATTACCGTCATTCGCTTTAAAAACATCAAATGAAGAGTTTGATATAATATCAACTGAAATTAAAGTTGGACTTACCGTATCATAAATTATAAAATCTCCACTCGGTGTTGAATTTGATTCACTACCTGATCCAGTAAAGTTATTTCCAGCTAAATCTCTTATTCCACTTGGATCTATTGTGTACCATATATTATGACTATCCGAACTTGTATTTGATCCTGTAAATATTATTTGAGCTTCGTAAGAGTTTCCTCCTAATGAAGTTATTGTAGATGCATTTGTATAAGCTGTAGGAATCGAATTTGCTACTGTAAATCCTACATCTGCGACAGTTACATCTGTCACTGTTTCACTAAATGTAAAGCCTAACGTTATTATATCACCTGATTTTGCTCTTGTACTGGTAACCGTATTAGAGCTACTCAATGTTATATTAGAAATTACAGGCTGAACTCCATCTATTGTTAGTGTTGTATTTGCAGAAATAGTATTAATTGAACCTAAAGCTGGAAGTTGAGTACTTACCAATGAATTATTTGCAAGATCAGTTATACTTCCTCCATTTAAAGAGAGGCTGTTTTGATCTACATACTCTAAAGGTGTAATTTCATCTCCAGTTTGAACAGTATATGTAAATATAATTTTTCCTGTTCCTCCTGAGTTTTCTACTGAAGTATAATCAACAATTCGAGTATTTCCATTTCCTACATTAAGCAACAAAGTTGGTGTCCCTGTCACGTTTATTGCCTCATCTAATAAAACATACAAGTCAATATTTTGATTTATCCCAAAAGTACCTGTAACAGTATCCGATCGAACAGTGAGTATCTCCGGAGGATTAGAATCTAAGGTTATGTTTTTTAAAGAACTTAAGGAATTCGGTGAAATTGAAGTAGGAAGGTTTAATGAAGCATTGTTTCCAGCGAAATCTTGAATAGTAGAGCCATTCAAATTAATTGTAGGTGTAGTTTGACTGGTACTAAAATCAATTTTATCATCTCCTGCTTGAACGACATAAAAAAAAGTTAAACTATTAGTTCCAGATCCAGACACGTAAGTTGCTTCTCTAGCAAGAGAAGAGCTATCCTCATACTCTACAAAAATTGTAGGAGATGTTCCTGATGAGGTAATATTAACAATTTCATCAAAAAGCAACAAAATATTAATTGTTTCACTGGCTGTGTAGGTCCCATCTGGGTTTGAAGAAGTAACCGAAACAACAGTCGAGGGTGTAGTATCTATTATAAAAGTAATACTCGTTGTATCAGAATATATGTTTCCAACAAGGTCTGAACCGGAAACAGTGGCTTTATATTCTCCATCTGAAGGTGTAGATGGGGAGTCTACATCCCAGAAATAATAATAAGAATCTAAAGCGTAAACCTTAACTTGACCTGCGTTATTATTTGGTGCTCCTACTGCAAGTTTATTTCCATTGCCATTTAAAGCTAAAATTTGACCACTTTCGTATCCAGATGCATCACCATCCAAATCAATTCCAGCTTGTTGCCATGCAGTCCCATCCCAGTCAAAAATTCTAACATGACCCGAATTAGATCCATTTCCATCATTTTCGGGCGCACCTATAGCCAAACGTTGTCCGTTTCCGCTCAATCCAACCGAATAACCTGATTGATCTCCAGCTGCTTCTCCATCTATGTCAGCACCCACCTGCTGCCAACTTGATCCATTCCAATCGAATACGCGAACCTGACCAGAATTAGAACCATTCGTATCATTTTCTGGAGCTCCAATTGCTAGCCTTCCCCCTGCGTCATTTAAAGCAACAGACCAGCCGTTTTTATCGTCAGCACTTACTCCATCAATATCAACCCCTTTTTGAGTCCATGTAGACCCATTCCATTCATACACCTGAACATGTCCTTTTACACTGTCGTGCCTATTTCCTCCTATGGCAATTATATTTCCATCGTTACTAATATCTGTCGAACTACCAAATTGATCATTAGCGCTCTGTCCTACAATATCTGACCCTAACTTATTCCAACTTGAACCATCCCATCGATATACCCGAACAGACCCATTTTCATTAATTCTTGGCAGGCCACTACTATTTATAGTATTCAAACTCGCAACAAGGGTGTTTCCATCTCCGCTCAATTGAGCAGAAAAACCAAATGATTCGTAGTTGTTTTCACCTTCAACATCAGCTCCAACCTGTGTCCAAGCAGAGCCATTCCAGTCATAAATACGGATATATCCGATACTTACATCACCTAAAGATTTCTTAGGGGAGGCAACGAGAACTCTTGAGCCGTCTTTATTTAACGCAACGGTATTTCCTGTAAAATCGTTAGAAGATATTCCGATGATATCCGATCCTTTTTGAGACCAATCTTGACCTGTCCATTCATAAATACGAGCAGCTCCCCTATTGGAGTTATAAGTCCCTTCACCAATTACTAAATGAGTACCATCGTCGCTGATCGCAATTGGAGTTTCATTTTGCTGAAAATAAGGTGAAGTTAATTGTTGTGTCAATTCAGTCCCCATTTGCACATTACCATCCGTGGATTTATCCATAAGAACATCTGTAACCAAGCCCGAGATTGAAAGGGTAGGTGTCGCCGTCATATCTTCAGAAAAAATAGCTGTGATAGTGACCACATCACTAGCATTCAAATAGTTGTTTTCGTCCGTATCTAACAAAATTACTGTAGGCGAAGTTACATCTACAACAAAGACTAAGGAATCGGTTCCTGAGTATAAATTCCCAGCGATATCTGATCCTGTTACAGTAACTTCATAAATCTCATTAGAAGGAACCCCTCCAGAATCTACATCCCACAAGTAAGTATAAGTACTTCCTGAAACATAAGACATAGTCGATGTGCCTATTCCTGATATGGAAATTATTGGAGTGGCTGTCATAGCCTCTGAAAAAACAGCAGTAATAGTTACATCTTGAGATACATCTAACCTAAAATCTGCGTCATCACTTGATAGAGATACCGATGGTGAAGTAGCGTCTAACGTAATTGTTGTGCTATCTGTTCCTGTGTAGGCTCCTCCAGAAGTATCTGTTCCGGCTACTGTTATTGCATAACTTCCAGCTGAAGCACCTCTACTGTCCCACAAATAACTCCAAACAGTTGCTGAGGTCGTGAGAGACATATCCGTATTAGAAACTATGCCCGGAATAGTAATTGTAGGCGAAGCTTGCATGGCTTCTGAAAAAGTAGCTGTTATGGTTACTAACTGTGAAGAACTAATTAAGTTGTCACTGTCCGAGTTTATCAACTCTACAGTAGGAAGTTCATTATATTTAATTGCAAAAGAAGCAGAAGCTGTATTGCTAATTCCTGCAAGATCATCGAAGGTATTAGTTGCAACTGTAACTTCAACCAAAACATCCGAAGAGGTAGGGGAAACCGTCAAAGAATAGCTGGTCCCACTCCCAGAAAAACTTTCGATTGTACATCCATTACACACAAAATCACTTAGTGTAAGTCCAGTAATATTTTCATTTGAAGTTGCCGTCAAAATAATTGGATTGGTATCTGTTGGTGAACTAAGCAACGAACTTATGCTAAGTGTTGGTGGTGAAAAATCAAAAAAGGAACCTCGAGGCAAAGGATAACCCTCATTTATATCGGCATCGATTGTGAAATTATCGGTAAAGTGTGTTCCTCCCCATCCGTTAATAAAAGTATTACGGTCTTTCATATCGGCTGTAGACTTCCCTGTCGCCGCTTGGGAAGACGATTCTAATGCGCGTTCATTATCAAAATATGTGGTTAATCCAACTGAACTCCAAGGTTGTTCTACACTAGGGTCAACTTCTCCAAAACCATTTGTTGACGAGGCAATGGAAGTTACTACGTTATACTGAACAACATATCCAGAAAAATCATCGAATTTACCCAGCATCCCACCTACGGTGTTTTCTCCTATAATATTACCAGAAACATAATTGTACTCTACATTGAAATTCGAATTGGTACCGGTAATTTCTCCTGCAATTCCACCGACGAAATCTTTCCCGGTTACATCTGCAATCGAAGCCAATAATTTGAGTGATTTACCGTCATCTACGTTGTCTATTTTACCCGCTATTCCACCTGTATAGTTTGCTCCAGTAATGGAAGAATTACCATAAACAATACAAAGATCTAGTTCTTTTTCAGAGCTATATTGTCCAACAATACCCCCTACATAATTACTTAATGTTCTACTTCCGATTACATCTCCTTTAAATGACGAATCATAAATTGTAGATGAATCTGACATATAACCAGCTAATCCTCCTAAATATTCTGTGCCTGAATCGGAACCGTCAATTGTTCCCGTTACTCTTACTTCATAAATTCTGAAAGATCCTGAAGCTGAGCCAATAGCTCCTCCAACATATTTTCCACCTGAAGAATCGGAATAGTCAACATTCTCTAGGGTTAATTTGGCAATTTCTCCTGTATTTGCTTGAGAAATAAATCCTAAATTGTCCGAATCTCGGTTTAAAGTAAGGTTGGATATTTTATATTCTGCTCCATTATAGTTTCCTTTAAATACACCCCCTCCAAAAGCTACAGGTAGCCATCCATCATTGTCTCCATCAGAATTACAGTCGTTAGGGTCATCGTATTTATTCCCATTTCCATCATCATCCGAATCATCCCAAAATTGCGTCTTACTGGCGTCAATATCCGCAGTTTGTTTAAAATAACTTGACCATGAAGAGGAGTTTTCTGAAATCCACAGCAGCTCAGATAAATTGGATATTAAATAAGGGTCCGAGGAAGTACCCGTTCCAGAAGGTAAAGAAGCAACCGTTGGGCAAATAACCGGTAAAGAAAAATTACGTAAATACGTTCTTGAATCTGAAGTATCCATTTGAACACGAACACTAAAAACTTTATCGGGAGCTATATCTTGGACTCCTGTAGCATTAATATTCAAAGAAGTTCCATCACTACCGATATCAAATTTATTATTTTCCTTTTGGCCAGCTGGTAAAGAAAAATTCGCTGTTGTTAAAGAATTTGAGTCTAAAATTGATAGAGAACCAATTGTAGTTCCAGAGATTGAAGTATCAGTTACATTATAAGAACTTAAAGAAAGATCAGTCCAAACACTTAAGTAAGGATATCCGTCATTAACTGCAGAATTATGACTCCAAAAAGGCGAATTTTTGAAACCGTCTAAGTCGTCTAAGGGGTCTGCTGTTAATTCTGCTGAAGTTTTCCCTATTACATTATCTAAAATATGTGTTGAAGTATCTCTATAATCAAAAGCATCTAATCCTGAGGTCTTTGTTGTGTCGTAGTAAATATTAGTATAGGTAGCTGTATTCGAGCCATAATAATTTGCTTCTCCAACTAAATATCCTTGTTTGGTAGAACTATTTGTGCTGATATTTTCAAAAGTAGCAGAAGCGTATACGTTTTCAACAATATAGTTATTTGATTCTGGCCGGGTTTGAAAATAAATACTCCCAATCTTGGTGTATCCTGAACCCGAACTTCCATCATTACCGACAATTTTCCCAATGAAATAACTGTTTTCAACCCCATAACCGGAATTATAGCCTATTAAACCTCCTATTTGTTGCGATCCATTGGTGGTGGAAGAGATGGTCCCTTTGAAATAAGAACTCGATAATTTAGATCCTCCCGCTGAGGCTACAGAACCTACAATTCCTCCAATCCAGGAATTGTAAATGCCCGAAACAAAAACGCCACCAGAAATATTAATAGTTCCCTCGAAAAATACTTCATCTAAATTAAAATCGCTCGATGAGTTATTTACTCTTCCAATAATTCCTCCGATTTCGTGATAAATAGATGTAGAGTTCACCGTAAAGTTTGCTTCCAATAACCCAAGGCTAGAAATTCCAGCATTTGTACCTCCATTGGTGTCCGCTATAAAACCAACATTGTCTGAAGAATCTCGATTGATTGTTAGTCCTATTATACGGTAATAACCGCCATTATAATTTGCTTTAAAACCCCCACTTCCTCCAGTAGCTATAGGTAACCAACCTTCATTATTTCCATCAGAAGTTGTATCGTTAGTGTCATTGAAAGCATTTCCGTCACCATCGTCATCATTATCATCCCAATACTGGGTTTCAAAAGCATCAATATCAGCAGTTTGTTCTATATAAATACCTTGCGCCCACATGTATGAATTTTCGCTTACATACAACAAATTTGCAAGAGAACTAATTAAATAGGGATCTGAAGAAGTTCCAGAACCAGTTGGTGCTACTGCGGTAGTTTGTGCTTGGGTGGTTAATCCTATTAAAAAGATAGAAATCAATAAAAAAACATGCTTAATCTCTTTGACCATTTTCTTCCTTTATTTGTGATTCCTCTTTTTCAGCTAACTTAAAGCGTAACATCAATTCATGGGTCCCCATTTGAATCGCTGTTTTATCTCCGCGATTCATAATTTCGTAACCATAACCTAATTCTATGCCTTTTATGCCTTTAGTTGAAAAGAAAAATGCAAGGTTTTGGTTATTTGAAAAACCGGTTCCGATCGTAAATTGGTTTTGTATTTCTAAGGCAATTGTTGTTGTAAATAAATCTGGGCTGTCTTTTATTGATCTGTAGACTAAAACAGGTTGGAGTGAAAAATCTTCACTCAAAACAAATGAAGCCCCTCCAGAAAAATAAAGAAACGATTTGTCATTAGCTTTTGTAATGAAACTTCCATTATCTATGAATCGTTTATTATCAAATAAACTTGGGATTCCTAAACCTAAAAAATATTTGGGTGTTTGCCATTGGATTCCAACTCCAAGAATTGGAGTGAAATAGCTGTCGACGGGTGCAAGAGCAGGGTTGTTGGCTAAGGTTAATCTATTGAGCCGAGTAACGTCAATATGGTTATAAAAACCTCCCCCTTTTAATCCTAAAAAGATATTTTGAGTTTCAGATATTTTAATTTGATAATTATAGTCAATAGTAACTAAAGTTTTGTCTTCTATAAAAACCTGATCATTTTGTGCTGTAAACCCTAAATGAACATTTTTCTTTTTCGGCAAATAATAAAGGAGATAATTTGTTCGCGGTGCATCTTTAATTCCAGTCCACTGTGAACGGCTATTGAAAGAAACAAAACTTCCTTGTGTCCCAGTAAAGGCTGGATTATAAACTCCCATATTTACTCTATTAAATAGAATATGAGCTTCTTGAGCGTAACTGTCAAGAGATAATAATAAGACAAGTATAATATAAAAATTCTTCAAATTATCTTTTAAAAATTATTGCAGAAGCTCCACCACCTCCATTACAAATTGCAGCAGCACCAAGGGTTACATTATTCGTTTTCATACCTGAAGAGCAAACCTTATTTACAGTAGTAGAGGGAACTGTATCGGGGATTCCAGCATAAATAGCGGCTTGCTTTGCTGGAGCCTGACCAAGACCAGCTTGGAGTGTATTTCCCATGAAAGCCTCATCAACTTCGGATGCTTTAAGTTCAATTGATTCAAGTGCTCCTTGAATTGCAATTGAACCTAATTTAGAAGCAGTGATAGTTGACAAACCACCCATAAATTTACCTAAAGGAGTTCTCTTTGCAGATACAATTACAGCCTTACTTATTTTCATTTATGGTGTTTTTGGTTTCAATAAACAGAACAAATATAATGTCATTTTATAAAACAAATAGAATAACGGTTGCAGTATATTTGAAGTACCTATTTTATTTAATTTATTTACTGTTGTAACTTTATTAGTTTTATAACGTCTTATATTGTACTTAATAAATTTAAAATCATGAAAGAATACATCTCTTATCTATTAATCAGTCTATTTGTAGTAGGTGTTCAGGCTCAAGAAGTTTCGTTTACAGAATATGATTTAGACAATGGGCTTCATGTTATCTTACACCAAGACAACACCGCTCCTGTAGTAACAACCTCTGTTTTGTATCATGTAGGTGCAAAAGACGAACTAGCTGACCGCACTGGTTTTGCTCATTTCTTTGAACATTTATTATTTGAAGGAACCAAAAATATTGAAAGAGGAGAATGGTTCAGTATTGTTTCCTCTAACGGAGGAAAAAACAATGCATATACCAACGATGACTATACCTATTACTATGAGGTTTTTCCATCAAACAATGTAAAATTAGCTCTATGGCTTGAATCTGAGCGAATGTTACACCCTGTAATTAATAAAATAGGTGTAGACACCCAAAATGAAGTTGTTAAGGAAGAAAAAAGACTTCGGGTAGATAATAGTCCTTATGGTAAATTTTTCGAAAATGTTAAGAAAAATCTTTTCGTTAATCATCCATACAAACACACTACAATCGGAGAAATGCAACATTTAGATGATGCAACACTGGATGAGTTTTTAGCTTTTAATAAAAAATATTATGTTCCTAATAACGCAATTCTTGTGGTAGCAGGGGATATTCAAATTGATGAAACTAAAAAAATGATTTCGGACTACTTTAGCGAGATCCCAAGAGGTGCAGAAGTTGTTCGAACATTAGCAAAAGAGGAGCCAATTACTGAGCCTATCACTGCTAAGGCATATGATTCTAACATTCAAATTCCAGCTGTAGTTGCAGCTTATAGAATGCCTTCTATTAAAACTAGAGATTCACGAGTTTTAGACATGATCTCTGCTTATTTAACTGATGGAAACTCTTCTAAGTTATACCGTAAAATGGTAGATGAAGAAAAAATGGCTCTTCAAGTTGGTGCATTCAATGTTAGTCAAGAAGATTATGGAATGTATTTAATATTTGGATTACCATTGGGTGACACTCCTCTTAAAAGTATTATAAGCGGAATTGATGAAGAGGTAGTTAAAATTCAAAAAGAATTAATTTCTGAAAAGGACTATCAAAAACTTCAAAACAAATTTGAAGCGAATTTTGTTGATTCAAATTCATCTGTTGAGGGAATTGCAAACTCTTTAGCTGAGTATTATGCCTTTTTTGGAGACACTAATTTAATTAACTCTGAAATAGAAATTTATCGATCTATTAGTAGAGAAGAAATTCAAGAAGTTGCTAAAAAATATCTTAACCCAAATCAACGTTTAGTTCTTGATTATTTACCAGAATCATCTAAATAAAAACTCTTTTAAAATGAAAAAAATATACATCCTCTATATAGCGCTTTTTAGCATTTCTAGTCTTGCGGCTCAGATCGATAGAAGCGTACAACCAACTCCAGGACCAGCTCCTGTTATACAATTAGACGAACCTCAAACCTTTACCCTAAAAAATGGAATGACAGTAATGGTTGTTGAAAACCATAAACTTCCAAGAGCAGCGGTAACACTAAATATTGACAACCCTCCTATTTTTGAAGGGGATTATGCTGGTGCTAACAGTTTGCTTGGAAGCATGCTTGGCAAAGGATCTTTAAGTATTTCTAAAAATGATTTTGAAGAAGAAATCGACTTCATGGGAGCTTCTCTCAGTTTTGGTTCTTCAAGTGCTTTTGCTTCGTCTTTATCGAGATATTTCCCAAGAGTTTTAGAGTTATTAGCCGACGCAGCTCTAAACCCTAATTTCTTACAAGAAGAGTTTGAAAAAGAAAAAGAAAAACTAATCGAAGGTCTTAAATCGGACGAAAAAAGTGTACCTGCTGCAGCTGCTCGTGTAGAAAACTTAATTACTTATGGTGCAAATCACCCTTATGGGGAATTCACTAAAGTTGAAACAGTAGCAAACTTAACTTTAGATAATGTAAAAAAATACTACGATTCAAATTACAATCCCAAAAATGCATACTTAGTAATTATTGGTGATGTAGATTTTAAAACAATAAAAAAACAAGTTACTCGTCTTTTTAAAAAATGGAAAGGGGATGCCCCTGATGCTTATGAGTTTGAACCTGCTAAAAACAGTTCCGAATTGGAAATTCATTTTACTGAAATGCCTAATGCTGTTCAATCGGAAGTTTCCGTTGGGTTTACAAATAACATTAAAAAAACACATCCTGATTACTTCCCAATGCTTTTAGGAAACAGCATCCTTGGAGGAGGAGGAGAAGCTCGTTTGTTCTTAAACCTTAGAGAAGACAAAGGATTTACCTATGGTTCTTATTCAAGAATGCAAACCAATAAATATACACGTGCTAGAATTAAAGCCTTTGCTTCTGTTCGGAATGCAGTTACCGATAGTTCGGTTGTTGAGTTAGTTAAAGAACTAGATAAGATTAGAGTTGAAGAAGTTACACAAGCAGAATTAGACAAAGCAAAAGCTAAATATGTTGGTGATTTTGTTTTAGCACTAGAAAGTCCAAGAACTATTGCTCGATATGCTTTAAGTATTAAAACTGAAAACCTCCCTGAGGATTTTTATAAAACATACCTTCAGAAAATTAATGCGGTTACCGTTGAAGATGTTTTGGCAGCAACCAAAAAACATATCAAACTTGATAATGCACGAATATTTGTTACTGGAAAAGGAAGTGAAGTTCTTGAAAACTTAGAAAAAGTTTCTCCTTTTGGAAAACCTCTCAAAATCTCCTTTTACGATAAATATGGTGCATCTACTGAGCGTCCAGACTATTCAAGTATGCTGCCAGAAGGTGTTACTTCTGCATCAATATTAGGAAACTATATAGATGCTATAGGTGGTCTCGATAAATTAAAAAGCATATCCTCTAAAAAAGAAGTTGCTCAGGGAAGTATGCAAGGTATGACACTTCAAATTGTATCTACAAAAACAAATCAGAACCAGTCTTCTTTAGAAATAAGTATGATGGGAAATGTAATGCAAAAACAAGTCGTTAATAAAGACAAAGGATATATGGAAGCTCAAGGTCAAAAAATCGACCTCAGCGGAGATGAGTTAGCAACTGCTATAGCAGAGAGTCAAATTTTTGCAGAACTAGGTTTAGATTCAGCGAACATAAAAGCTAGTGTAGCTGATGTAAACGGAGAAGCTGCATACGAATTAGCAGTGTCTCCCACTAAATCATTCTTTTACTCTCAAGAAACCTTTTTGAAGATAAAAATTTCAGAAACTCAAGAAATGCAGGGAAATACAATTACTCAAGAAACTTTGATAGGAGACTACAAAACAGTCGAAGGAGTTTTATTTCCTCATAAAGTAACTCAATCTTTTGGACCGCAATCAATAGACTTTATTACTCAGTCAATTGAATTAAACGGAGCTGTAGATAGTTCAAAATTTGAATAATAAATATCAATAATTCACTTTAAAAGCACCTTATTAAGGTGCTTTTTTTGTTTCTGTTACCAAATATACACCTCCAATAATTAACAAGGCTGCAATCCATTGTAACCCGCCAAATTCCTCACCGTCAATTAAACCCCATCCAATGGCAACAATAGGTAGTAAATATGTTATTGAAACAGCAAATACAGGGGATGATAAATCGAGCAATTTATTAAACATAACTTTTGCAAGTGCTGTCCCAAATAGAGAAAGAATTAGAATATATCCTAATGAAGTAATTGTAGCTTCTTCCTGATAAAAACCTAACCAGTTAAATTTAGAAAAGATCAAAATTACTAAAGCGGGTGGTGCAATCATTAAAAAGTTACCTAAAGCAATAGCCATTGGAGAAACATCGGAGAGTTTCTTTTTAAGAATGTTAACATTAATTCCATAAAAAACAGAAGAACAAACAACGAGTAAAGAATACCTAGGGTCATTTGAAGTACTGATAGAAAATTCTTGAATTACAAGTAAAAGAGTCCCACAAAAACCTACTAAAACTCCTAAGACTTGCTTTTTTACAATTTTAATCTGATAAAAAAAGAAGGCAAATATTAATGTAAATAATGGGGTTAATCCGTTGAGTACAGAGGCTACAGAACTATTTACTTCAGTTTCTGCAAATGCAAAAAGGAATGCAGGAAAAAAAGTACCATAAAAGCCAGTGTAAGCGAGCCATTTCCATTGGGTTTTGGTCAAACCTTTAAGCGACTTTGATCCAAATAACAACAAGATAACAGTTGTAAACAAAATCCTGAAAGAACCTAACTGAAGTGGAGTAAGTCCTATGAGTCCTTTTTTAATTAAAATATACGAACTCCCCCAAATTAGTGAAAGCGAAAATAAATACGCCCATTTCTTAAAGGATATTGACATGAAATTTCTTTTTACAAATGTGATGAATTTTATAGAATTGATTTCCTAATTAATCAGTATTTTTGAAAAAAAAGAGATGAAAAACATCCTTATCCTACTAAGTTGTATTCTATCCTTAACTTCCTGTAAACAAAAGAGTGCTGAAGTTAAAGTTATAGAAACAATTGTTCCAGAAAAGATTGAACTAAATCAAGAAAATTTAGTAAAAAACGAATTGAAAATAACTGGTATGACCTGTGCAATTGGATGTGCTGCAGCAATTCAAAAGAAATTAAATTCAACTCCAGGAATTGAGTCTGCTCTAGTAGACTTTGAAAGTTCTATTGCTCAAATCGTATTTGACCCTAACTTTATTCAAGAAAAAGCATTAGATACAATCGTTAAAAGTGTAGGTGATGCTTACACAGTAATTCAAAATGAACGTGTTACTTCTTTTAAGGATTTAACCTCCAAGTAACTTTCTAATCTTTCCATTCAAAAGATTCCATCAAGCGCATCATGTCGTTTTCAACGTACTGAGCAGCTGGCATAAGTGAATCGTAATTTGGTCTTGTATAAAAATATAAAGATCCAACTAGAAAGTGGTCTGTGCTGTCTGTTAAAAAAAACTGTACCTGAGAAGCTGCTTCTCCCACCACTCGGAAAAGAGTTCCATAAACTCTTTCTTTTTCATTTTGGAACACCCGCTCCGGAATTTCTTCTGCCTTTATAACATGCTTACTGGGCATTTGATAGGCATCATACAAAAGAGAATCAAGATTGTTTTTTATGGGAACATAAGAAAGATATACGGTTGCTTTCATCTCTGGATATGAGATCTTATTCCAACATTTTTTTTGAGAAACCAATTCAGCTCTTTTATTTATATCAAAAGTATAAGGGCAGTCGTGTTCAATTTTTTCATACACTGGATTAGGATAATTTAAACTAAAATATGCTTTGGGCTTTGGTAAGGTACTGTCTTGACAACCAATTAAACATAATATAATAAAACCAATTAATAACGTCTGCTTCATAGAATAAAGATAGTTTAAGTTAAGGAAGAGTAACCTTAATCTGTTTAATTCTCTTTCTATCAACTAATTCAATTTTAAATATAATTTCTTCAAATACAATTTCTTGGCCATAAACAGGAAGTTGTCTAGCTATTTCAAGAATAAACCCTGCAAGTGTTTCAGCCTCACCCTTTGCTTTTTCAAAAGCCTCGAAGTCTTTAAGATTAATTATTCGATAAAAATCTTTAAGACTAACTTTTGCATTAATCACAAAGTTTTTAGAATCAATTTTAGAAAACTCCAATTCATCTTCATCAAATTCATCCGATATATCTCCAACTATCTCTTCTATTAAATCTTCTAGAGTAACAATCCCAGAAGTTCCTCCGTATTCGTCGACAACAACAGCTAAATGTATTTTTTTAGTTTTAAATTCATTCAACAAATCGTCTAGCTTTTTGTTTTCAGGAACATAATAAGGCTCTCTAAGAAGTTGGATCCAGTCAAAATTAGGTGTATTAATATTAGGCATCAAATCTTTAACGTATAAGATACCGTCAATTTGATCCATTGTATCATTATAAACTGGAATTCTAGAAAATCCCTTTTCTATAATTAAAGGTAATATTTCATCAAAAGCCATTTCTTTTTCAAGAGCAAACACATCGATTCTAGGACACATTACCTGTTTTGTGTCTGTTGCTCCAAAATTTATAATTCCTTGCAAAATTAGATCTTCTTGCTTAGTTGTATCTTTTTGCTCTGTAAATTCTAGTGCCTGAGAAAGGGTATCTACTGAAAAATTGTTAGACTTCTGTCCAAAATTACGCTCTAAAAATACAGTTATACTACTCATTGGAATTGTAATTACTGAAAGTAATTTACGATCTAAAAAATAGATTATTCCAGACATAAATTTTGAAAAAAGTAAGCTGTTCTTATTGGCATAAATTTTTGGTAGAATCTCTCCAAAGAGAAGTATAGTAAAAGTTATAATTCCGATTTCTATAAATAATCTAAGAAATTCACTTTCAATATTTGCAAAAAACAAATTCCCCAAAGAAGCAAATAATAATACTATTCCAATATTAATGAAGTTATTAGCTACTAGTATAGTAGCTAATAACCTTTTAGGCTTTTGAAGTAAATTTTCAATTCTTTCAATTTTCTTGGGGTAGGCTTCTTTTTGTTCCTCTAAAATAGAGGGGGTTAAAGAAAAGAAGGCAACCTCTGCCCCAGAAATTAACGCTGAACTTATTAGCAAACAGGCAAGTAATAAAAATTTTAAACCAATAATAGGTTCAATAGAAATTAATAAATTAAAGATGCTTAAGGGTTCTGGGTCCAATTAAATTGAGTTTAAATTAAAAAGGTAGATCTTCTTCTTTAGAAGATTCTTGTGTAGGTGGTTGCGAAGGGGGTATTCCTTCGCTAGAGTTTTTCTTTGTTGTTAAAAATGTAAAATCATCAACAATGACTTCAGTACTGTATCGATCAGTACCATCCTCAGCTTGCCACTTCCGTGTTTTAATTTTTCCTTCCACATAAATTCGATCACCTTTACTAAGGTACTTTTCGCAAATTTCTGCAGCTTTGTTTCTTACAACAACATTGTGCCAATCAGTGTTTGTTACTTTCTCACCAGTTGCTTTTTTTGTGTAGGTTTCGTTTGTAGCTAAAGGAAATCTTCCGATTGATCCTCCACCTTCGAAATAATGCATTTTCAGGTCATCTCCAAGATGTCCAATTAACATAACTTTATTAAGGCTTCCACTCATAATGATAGATTTATAGGGTTAAACATATTCAAATATAATAAAGTCATTGGTTAGAGAGGTAAAAGTTTTCAATAAAGTTACCTAAAACAATGGGAACCGGATAGTTACGTATATTTTTTTCTAAAATCAAAGGCCCTAAAATATCTTTTGTTTTAACTTTCCAAAACGTAATATACAATTGTTGATGCGATAATTTGTGCTTAATTGGTTTTTCGTTCAATTTTATAATTTGAATACCTTCAGGGTTTGTATACTTTAAAAGTAATGGATCATTAGCGATATCGGTTTCTTCAATTATCCCTGAGCTTTCTAATAAGGGAAATTCATATAGTTGCTGCCAAATCCCTTTAGCTGTTCTTTGAGTTAAAATAGTTTCCTTTTTTGGAGTTACAAAAACAAGATAATTGAAATACTTTGAGGTTACCTTAATCTTTCCTTTCTTAAATGGTAATTGAGAAATCAGATTTTGATTGAAAGCAATACAATTGTTTTGAAAAGGACAATTCGAACATACTGGATTTTTGGGTACGCATTGTAATGCTCCGAATTCCATAAGGGCTTGATTAAAATCACCTGGATCCTCGTTGCCCATTAAATCTGAAGCTAGACTTTTGAATTCCTTTAAAGCATAAGAAGCATCAATGGGGGTGTTTTTGCCAAAATATCGTGATAAAAGTCGATAAACATTTCCATCAACTACCGCCTGAGGTTCTTTAAAACAGATCGAAGAAATTGCACTAGCAGTATAATCACCAACTCCTTTAAGCGTTACTAGCTCTTTAAAATTATCGGGGAAAACGGAATTAAATTCCGAAACTATATACTTTGCAGTATGATGTAAGTTTCTAGCTCTAGAATAATACCCCAAACCCTGCCATAGTTTCAAAACAGCTTCTTCGTCTGCGGCAGCCAATTCGTTAACTGTTGGAAAAGCTTTTACAAAAGCTTTATAATAAGGAGTGCCTTGTGCAATTCTAGTTTGTTGTAAAATTATTTCAGAGAGCCATATTTTATATGGATCACGTGTCTTTCGCCAAGGAAAAGACCTCTTATGTGTCTTATACCAAGCCATTAATAGATTTGTCCAAGTCATTACTTGCAAAAGTAATGCTTAGTACCCGATTTAAAAAGGTAAATATTAATGGATTAGCCTAATATATTTCTAATATTAAATTTATATATTTGCAATCTCCAAAATTTAGAAAAACTATAATTTATAATTAATCATGACGAAAGCGGAAATCGTTTCGAACATATCGGAACAATTAGGAATTGACAAAGGTGATGTACAGGCAACTGTAGAAAAGTTTATGTCTGAGGTGAAAAATTCTCTTGAGAAAAACGAAAATGTTTATTTAAGAGGATTTGGAAGTTTTGTTGTAAAAACAAGAGCTGAAAAGACAGGAAGAAACATTTCTAAAAACACTGCTGTTAAAATCCCTGCTCATAATATCCCAGCATTTAAACCAGCAAAAATATTTGTTGAAGGTATCAAGTCGAGCGTACCAGTAAAATAATTAACTAATAAAACACACATTATGCCAAGCGGTAAAAAACGTAAAAGACATAAGGTAGCTACTCACAAGCGTAAGAAAAGACGTAGAGCTAACCGTCACAAGAAAAAATAGTGTAGAATACACTTAAAAAAATTCATTGTTCTTTGAAATGAAACGCACCATTAAGGTTGCGTTTCACAGGATAAATCCTGAAAAATTATTGTTTAATCGTTAATACATTTTTATGTATTGACACAATACTACTCAGAGTGAATAAAGAATTGATTATACGATCGAATTCCTCTGCAGTTGATTTCGCATTACTCAAGGACGGAAAACTAATTGAGCTCAATAAAGAGGTAGATGACAACAAATTTTCGGTTGGAGACATATTCTTCGCCAAAGTTAGAAAATCTGTTGGAGGGCTAAACGCTGCATTTGTAAATGTAGGCCACGAAAAAGATGGTTTTTTACACTATCATGATCTGGGTCCGAAACTACCCACTTTATTGAAATTTATTAAACAGGTAAGTACAGGTAAAACAAAAGATTATTTATTAAAAAACT
Organism: Candidatus Arcticimaribacter forsetii; assembly: GCF_910589745.1. Classification (GTDB taxonomy): domain Bacteria; phylum Bacteroidota; class Bacteroidia; order Flavobacteriales; family Flavobacteriaceae; genus Arcticimaribacter; species Arcticimaribacter forsetii. Next base: position 271,231 of record NZ_OU342399.1, on the reverse strand, counting down.
TTCGTTTTGAAGAAGATATTGAAAAAAATGGAGTAATTAGTGATGCCATTAGCTCGAACCAACAGATTTTGGTTCAAGTTGTTAAAGAGCCCATATCCACAAAAGGACCACGAATTAGCTCAGAGCTCTCGCTAGCTGGACGCTATATGGTTCTTGTTCCATTTTCTGATAGAATATCCATCTCACAAAAAATAGAAGACCGGGAAGAAAAAAATCGTCTAAAGCGTCTTGTACAAAGCATTAAACCGAAAGGGTTTGGTGTTATTGTAAGAACAGTAGCTAAAGACAAAAAAGTAGCAGAGCTAGACGCAGATTTACAACAGCTAATACAGCGTTGGAAAAACATGTGTGCACGACTCTCTAAGATCAACAAATATCCAACAAAAGTGTTGAGCGAAATAGATCGTTCTTCCTCTATATTAAGAGATATTTTTGATGATTCTTTCACAGGAATTCACGTAGATGACAAAGAGTTATTCGGTGAAATAGGTGATTATATTCAAACCATTGCACCCAAAAAGGCAGGTATACTTAAACATTATACCGATTCGTTACCCATCTTTGAAAAGTTTGGAGTTGAACGACAAATCAAAACAGCCTTTGGGAAAACAGTTTCCATGCAAAAGGGAGCTTATTTAGTTATAGAACATACGGAAGCATTACATGTAATTGATGTAAACAGTGGTAACCGATCGAATAAATCGAGAAACCAAGAAGAGACAGCCATGGAAGTCAATATGATTTCTGCTACAGAGGTTGCTCGCCAATTACGCCTTCGTGATATGGGAGGAATTGTTGTTGTAGACTTTATTGATCTCGCTTCTAGTGATAATAGACGTATTCTATTTGAACATTTAAAGAAAGAAATGAGTTCTGATAGAACTAAACATAAAATTCTTCCACCTAGTAAATTTGGTCTCATTCAGATCACCCGACAACGGGTTAGACCTGTAATGAAAATCAAAACAAAAGAGCCTAATCCAAATCTTAACGGTGAGGTTGAAGCTCCAATCGTTTTACTTGACAAAATCAACGCAGATCTTAACAAAATTGTTAACAACGCAGAGCATCAAAAAAAGAAAATTGAATTACACATTCATCCTTTTATTGCTGCTTATTTAAACCAGGGGTTCCCTTCCGTCCGAACCAAATGGTTATTAAAGCATAAAAAACGGGTTAAAATTATACCCCGAGATGCTTATCAATATTTACACTATCGTTTTTTCGATCATAAGAAAAAGCCGATTCGTGTTCAATAGAATTATTAAAGCGACCTTCTTAACGAGGGTCGCTTTTTTTATTTTAAAAAATCCTTAAACAAAACCCAGAGTTTATTTAGTACTCTAAAAAATGATTTTAAAAATGTACTTTTGACTATGCACAATACAAAATCATACACAGTAGACGAAGCTCAACAAAAACTTGAACACTATTGTGCTTACCAAGAACGTTGCCACAAAGAAGTAGAAGAAAAGCTTAAATCAATGCATATGATTCCGGCTGCTATAGATCAGATAATAGGTAAACTCATAACCGATAATTATCTAAACGAAACTCGTTTTGCACAAAGTTTTGCCCGAGGGAAATTTAGAATAAAAAAATGGGGGAAAGTTCGGATTTTAAACCAATTAAAATTTCGTGGTATTAGTGCATGGAATATCAAAAAAGCTATGCAAGAAATCGATCCCGAGGAGTACTTGGATACCTTTGATTTCCTTTTTGAAAAATTTTGGAAAGAATATGAACATTTGGGAATGATTAAATGCCAAAAAAAGGTACACGACCGATTACAATATCGTGGTTGGGAAAAAGAATTAATCTACCAGGCAATCAACAATAAAAGATGATTTTCTTTTAAAAAGAAAACTCAAATAATATACTCCCGTTCGCCTCAGTTATAGGAACTAGATTAGTTTCTGTGTACACCTTTAAAAAAGAGTATTTAATAAAAACGTAACCTCAATAGAGTGATTCTAAAACACTAATCGTATGGAATTTTCCTAGATAAACGTTCCACTAGTTTCAAAGCAATTTAACCAGGCTCCACTCTTCGGAATTGACTACTCCATCAAAGGTTGGAAGTTTATTTTGCGCAAAAGAAATAAAAGATAATAATACTAAAACAGGGCTGATTTTCATATCTTATAATTTATGTATAAGACGGTTTAAGAAATCAAGTGTTACACTATACTGAGTTAAAATTTAGAATTAGTGTGTTAAAGTTTACGCCAAATGCTACTCAATGATCCTACAAGTCATTTATTGAAATTATCCAAATAAATGAGATCCTGTTGAATTTAATATAATGTAGAAATAGCAGGCAAGTAATCTATGAAAAGTTGATGATTTAATAATAAATCAAGGCGGTTATTAAATACAATTTTCCTAGAACGAATATTCAAAACTGACACTCCCGTTCGCCTCAGGCATAGGAACTAGATTAGTTTCTGTGTACACTTCATTGAAAATGTTATTTGCTAAAAGAGTAACCCTGAATTTTTTGTTGGTTGAAATCCATTGAGTATTTAAATCTAAGACCGTATAAGGATCTCCTAAACTTCGTTCAGCTTGCTTTAACACAATACCTGACGATATGTTATTTGACCACTGGTTAAAAGAGCTAATTGTAAAATGATTCTTCAATGAATTAATTGAATATCTAGAAAAATTATATTCTGTAACTCCTTTTACATCATCATTAATATAAGTATATCCAATTCGTAATGATTGTGGTTGCTTACTAATCGAGTAACTTATATTAGATTCAAACTCAAAACCACTTGTAGTGACCTCTTGAATATTATTAGCCTCCCACAAAGCATCTTCAGTGTCTTTAACATAATCAATTAAATTCTCTGAATTACGATTGAAGTATGCAGCACTAAATGAAAAGTTTGTATTAATATATCGAGCTCCTAGTTCTAACGCTAAAGCACTTTCTGGCTTTAGGTCTGGATTTCCAAGAGTTGTTCTGTCATTGTAATAAAGATCGGTATAGGTAGGGATTCTATAGGTATTACCAATGTTACCGTAAACTCTTATTTGAGAGTTAAATGCATATCCGAAATCTATTCCCGGGAAAAAATGAGTTCCAAAATCAGAGTAATCATTAAATGCAATACCAGGGGTAATATCTAATTTTTGATCTAAAAGAAGAAAACGGTGTTCTAAAAATAAATTTGTCATTAAACGATCATGCTCTCCTAGGTTATTACTACTAATGTTTACTCTAGAGAAATCAATACCCACTCCTGTTGTTCCTAAAGAAGAAAATAAACTATAATCTACAGCAACTCCTGCTTTGTTTGTGATATGTAAGTTTCTATAAACACTTGGATTGTGTCTAAGATAGACATACATATCTTGGCTTCTTCTCCAATAAATTCTTGGTTTAATTACAGATTTTTCATTTTTAATTACACTAGAGAGTGCTACTAAACTCCCTTCCGTTTCTTCATATTGTTCTGTTGCGGTTGGTGTAGCATAAAAACCATTAGCACCAAACTCACGGTCTGAAAAATATCCTAAGAATTGAACCGGTATTTCATTTACATTAAAGTTTCCTTTTACAAAATAATTTCTGTTTATAAAATCTGTGTTATGTCTATAACCGTTTGACGTATTATAAGAAAAGTGTCCTAATAATCCTCCTTTAGTTCCTTTAGCTTGAAGCGTAGATCGGATTTGTTTTTGATCATAAGAACCCGCCTGAACAGAAATTCTACTTGACCCTTCTCCCGCATCTTTTGTCACAATATTAATTGCACCCGTAAATGCATTTTGCCCATAGATTCTTGCAGCGGGACCTTTAAGAACCTCGATTCGTTCGATTAAATCAACAGGTGGTAAAAGGTTAAGTGTGTGGTGTCCTGTCTGAGCATCTTCCAGTTTGATCCCGTCAATTAAAAGGAGTGTTTGATCAAAACTACCTCCACGGATATATAAATCTGCCTGCATTCCTTCTACTCCTCTTCGTCTAATATCTACTCCCGATATTTGCTGTAACAAAGCAACAACGTTTGTTAACCCAGAATTCTTAATGTCTGTTGCAGTAATTACCTGAATTGTTCTTGAATTTAGAGATAATGGTAAATCAATACGAGTTGAATTAAGAACCACTTCTTCAAGTTTATTTGTTTTTAGACTTAAGGAGTCTGTCTGTGAAAACAAAGTACTGAATGAAAAAATAGATAGAAAAATAAAAATTGAATTTTTCATAAAAATTACATTTTTGAATAAACCAAAAACACCTGTAATTATGTTATTAATTTACAGGCGTTTAAGTTTTATTGATAAAGCATTAATCTACTAATAAGATTAATTTATTGTCTTGTAACTCTAAAGTTCCTGAGGAAACTTTAAGTTGAACTATATTTGAATCTATCTTTTCGAATGGAGCTTCAAAAGTATTTGAAGCATCAAATGTACCTTTAAATTCGACGGTCCCGGAAACTAAATTCGAAACAATTGCAGCGTGATTTTCTAAAACTTGAAAAGAACCGTTGGCTCCAGGCACAGTTAAAGTGTCAATGTTACCCGTATATAGGGTTGCTTCAGGAGATATTATTTCTAAATACATATTTATTATTCTTCAGATAACATTTTTTCTCCAGCTTCAATAGCTTCTTCTATGCTTCCTTTAAGGTTGAATGCTGCTTCTGGTAAGTGATCTAATTCACCATCCATAATCATATTAAATCCTTTAATTGTTTCTTTAATATCTACTAAAACTCCTGGAATTCCTGTAAACTGTTCTGCTACGTGGAACGGTTGAGATAAGAAACGTTGAACACGACGTGCTCGAGAAACGGCTAATTTATCTTCTTCTGATAATTCTTCCATTCCAAGAATTGCAATAATATCTTGAAGTTCTTTGTAACGTTGTAATAGTTCTTTTACTCTTTGAGCACAATTATAATGTTCATCTCCTAAGATTTCTGCAGTCAAAATTCTTGAAGTAGAATCTAAAGGATCAACAGCAGGATATATACCGAGTTCGGCAATTTTACGAGACAATACAGTTGTAGCATCCAAGTGAGCAAAAGTTGTTGCTGGTGCAGGATCTGTAAGGTCATCCGCAGGTACATATACTGCTTGAACTGAAGTAATAGATCCTCTTTTTGTTGAAGTAATACGTTCTTGCATTGCACCCATTTCTGTTGCTAATGTTGGTTGGTAACCTACCGCAGAAGGCATACGTCCTAATAAAGCAGAAACCTCTGACCCAGCTTGAGTAAATCGGAAAATATTATCAACAAAGAAAAGAACATCTTTTCCTTGTCCATCTCCAGCTCCATCACGGAAGTACTCAGCAATAGTTAGTCCAGATAATGCAACACGAGCACGAGCTCCTGGTGGCTCATTCATTTGTCCGAATACGAAAGTAGCTTTAGATTCTTTCATCGCAGTTTTATCTACTTTGCTAAGATCCCATCCACCTTCTTCCATAGAATGTAAAAAGTCGTCCCCGTATTTGATAATACCAGACTCTAACATCTCTCTAAGTAAATCATTACCTTCACGAGTACGTTCTCCTACACCTGCAAAAACAGATAATCCTCCGTGCCCTTTGGCAATGTTATTAATTAATTCTTGAATCAATACTGTTTTACCAACTCCTGCTCCTCCAAATAATCCAATTTTACCTCCCTTTGCGTAAGGTTCTACAAGATCAATAACTTTAATTCCTGTAAATAGAACTTCAGTAGCAGTAGACAACTGATCGAAATCAGGTGCCTGTCTATGAATAGACAAACCATCTTTACCTGTTTTTGGTAGATTCCCAATTCCGTCAATTGCATCTCCAATTACATTGAATAATCTTCCGTATACATCATCTCCTATTGGCATTTGAATAGGCTTCCCAGTTGCTATAACTTCTGTTCCTCTACTTAAACCGTCAGTAGAGTCCATCGAAATGGTTCTTACTGTATTTTCTCCAACGTGAGATTGAACTTCTAATATTAAAAGTTCTCCAGATTGAGTTTTAATTTCTAATGAATCGTAAATTTTAGGTAGTTTGGTGTCTGTTCCTGAAAAGGTAACATCTACTACCGGGCCTATGATTTGAGAAACTTTTCCTGCAGTCGCTGCCATATGATGAAATTGAGTTAGTTTTTAAGTCTTTTATTTCGCATGCAAATATAGGGTTTCCACAAAAAACAACCCTAACTAAATTCAAGTTTTTGTTAAAAAAAACATTACTTTGTTTTTTATGTTCAAAGGACCTTCAAAAGAGTACATTTAGAATGCTAAAGTCCGCAGGTTTAGACAGTAAGATTTATTACTTATTTTCAAGCGGTAATTCTGTTTGTTATTCCATATTTTACAGCGTAAAATTGCAGATAAATGAAAATATTTTTTTTTAAAACAATCCTTTTACTTCTAAAGCTGTATAATCCTTTTTACTTTAAAAAAGTGCGAGTGTATGGTCAAGAAAATATTCCAAAAGACGGAAGTCTTATTTTCTCACCAAACCACCAAGGATCTTTCTTAGATCCAATTCTAGTTGCAACGACCTGTGGGTTTGAGTTTCACTCACTCACAAGGAGTGACGTGTTTGGAGGTCGACTACAATGGTTTCTTGACGCCTTAAAAATGCTGCCTGTTTATAGAATAAGAGATGGATATAGCAGCCTCAAAAAAAACAAAAGTGTATTTGAAAAATGTCATGAACTTCTTGCGCAGGGAAAGAACCTAATTATGTTTTCTGAAGGACTTCATCACAATGAGTATTTTTTAAAAAGAATTTCCAAGGGCAGTAGTCGACTTGCTTTAGATGCACAAATAAAAAGTGCCCATAAAAATATTTATCTAATTCCAGTCGGAATTAATTACAGTCATCATAATCGACCTAGACAGGAGGTTCATATCGTATATGGGATTCCAATATCAATTCGTGACTTCACCAGTTCTTATAAAAACGAACCCAGTGTTACTCTCAATAAATTAAGGGAAACGCTTGAAATTAATATGAAAGATTGCTTATGGATCGAAGAGGAAGACGAGACTTACTACGAAAAAAAGAAATTCATAAACCATAAGAATGCCAAATTAGGATTTTACAAACTGAAAGAAATCGTAAATTCAAATCCAAACTCTCTCAATCAGCTTCCTGAACCTACAATCTTAAAACGAACTTTAATTTTCTTTTTCAGCTTACCAAACACATTTCCTTTGCTTGTTATAAGCAGAATACTTAATTTATTTCCCGATAAAGTATTTCATAACGGCGTAAAACACCTAATTGGGCTCATAATATTCGTTTTATGGTGGATTATTCTATTTTTTAGCCTCATTTATTTTGTAAGCATATACCTTTCACTACTTATTATAGTTGGATTTATGGTGTCTTTATTTCTTAGACAAGAATTATTGTCATCTAATAAATAAAATCATAATAAAATCTTATAATAGATTTATCTAAAGGAACATTTAGGCTTTAAAAAAGAACTATTTATATAATATGATAGTTAAATCTGATATTAAAAAAATATTAATCATTATTTATTATAAAATTAAAATATAGCTTCAATTTATGAGGTTATTAATTCGTTTATTTACTTTTGAATCATGGAAGATTTAATCATTATTGGAGCGGGGCCCATTGGATTGGCTTGTGGTATAGAAGCTGAAAAAAAAGGGCTTTCTTATACAATCATTGAGAAAGGTATGTTAGTAAACTCCATTTATCATTACCCGCAAAACATGACCTTCTTTTCGACTTCAGATCGATTAGAAATTGGGGAAATCCCATTCATCTCCCACAACCCAAAACCAACCAGAGCAGAAGCATTAGAATATTACAGAAGAGTTACCTCAACTTGGAACCTAAATGTAAAACTATATGAAGGTGTGGTTGAATTTTCTAGAATTAAAAAAGGGTTCACAATCAAAACAACCAAAAACACCTATCAGACAAAAAATATTGTTTTAGCAACTGGGTTTTACGACCTCCCTTATAAGCTAAATATCCCGGGAGAAGAACTTGAGAAAGTATCTCATTACTACAAAGAATCTCATCCATATTTTGGCATGGACATCGTGGTAATAGGCGCCGCTAATTCTGCAGTTGATGTTGCTCTTGAAACCTACAGAAAAGGAGCTAAAAGCGTTACGCTGGTTGTTAGAGAAAAACAAATTGGTGCAAACGTAAAGTACTGGGCAAGACCTGATATTGTAAACCGAATTGAAGAAGGAAGTATTCCTGCTTATTTTGAATCAAGCTTAGTAGAAATCAAACCCAATAGTGTTGTGATTCAAACTTCTGAAGAAACGATCGAAATCCCAAATGATTTTGTTCTTGCAATGACAGGGTACCAACCCGACTTTACACTTCTTGAGTCTCTGGGTGTTGGATTTAATTCAGACGAATTTAGTACTCCTAAATACAACGAAAAAACAATGGAGTCTTCTCAACCAGGAGTATACCTTGCGGGGGTCGTTTGTGGAGGTTTAAAAACTAACAAATGGTTTATAGAAAACTCTAGAGTACACGCGAAACAAATTGTTAGTGCAATTTCAGAGGCTTAAACCAGTTTAGCTAGTGCTAAAACAGAACCTATATGAATTCCATCGTGGAATAAAACAAATGAAAGTGCAGTTTCAAGAGAATCTATATGCATTTTTGTGGAAGTAGTGTAAGGATTAAATTCTTTAAATACTCCAGAATCTAAATCCGCTTCCAATTGATTATGTGTTGAAAAAAGAGCTGCGTCTAATGCGTCAACAAATTCCTGAGTTACCTCAACTTCTGGCTTTGTTCCTTTTCTATAAGAATCTATCCACGATTCTGGAACTAGTGGTTTAACCCCCGACAGAGAATAGATTAAAAGCTGTTGTGTAACAAGGGAATGCGCAACATTCCAAAGAATATTGTTGTTAAATCCGTCGGGCACTTTATTGAGTTGATCTAAAGTAAATTTCTTTAAAAATTGTGAATAAATTGCTCTGTTGTGAGCTAAAATTGAAAGATGTTGTTTCATGTTGGTTTATTTTTGTTTGGGGACTATAATTCCTAAGTTTTTGGGGTGTAGTCGTACTTGTAATTCATTAGTGGGGCTGTGATTAATTTCACCATCGTATTGGATTACGGTTTGATCTGATTCAGATGTAATTGTTACCTCAGAAACCAATAAAGTTTCTAAAAAACTACTGCTTAGATTTAAGTCAAAACGACTGTCTAAAAATAACTTAAAAAGGGACCAATAAGAAGATTTATTATAAATAATCATCTCAAATTTTCCGTCAGAAACGGAAGCGTTTGGTGTAAGCGAAAAATCATATCCAAACTGGTTGGTGTTGCAGATCATTAACAAAAAAGGAGTTACCACTCTCTTTTGTGAGTCAAATTCTAAGGTGTGCTTTTGAACTGAAAAAGAGGTGAAAGCAGCCTTTAAAGACTTAAAATAAGAGAAAAAACCTCTTGAAGGAATGTTTTGATATGCATTTATAAAATGAGTGTCAAAACTTACTCCCGTGTTACACAGGAAGAAATTTTGATTTGCTAATCCTGCATTCATTTGGACTATATTCCTAGTCTTTATTACCTGAAGAGCACCTTTTATGTGGAGTGGAATTTTAAAATGTCTTGCTAGACCATTTCCAGAACCTAATGGAACAATTCCCAAAGGAATGTCTGTTTCTATGACATATCTAGCAACTTCATTGATTGTTCCGTCTCCGCCGCAAGCTACTATTGTGCTAGATTTGTCTGATATTGCTTTTTGAGTAAGTTCTAATGCGTGACCTTTATAGAGCGATTCCCACATAAAAACATCAAAATTATTATGCCAAAAAGAAGTGGTGTCAATTTGTTTTTTTAAAATTAATTTTGCCTTCTCTGATCTAGAGTTTATAATAAAATGTATTTTTTCCTTCATCTTTAATCAGCTTCAAGAGCTCTGATTTCAATCTGTTTACTATAATCTTGCAAATACATCATGTCTTTATCTCGAAAGAATTCATTGCTTTGATCCTTTTCCTCTTTAAATACAAATATATTCTTCATTTATAAAAAAGTGTATTCCCATCCGGAATAATTAAACACAAAAGATGGATCAACCTGACTTACTGAACAGCTGCCAAAACTTCGTTAAGGTTATTATACCTTATCAACTTCGCAACGGATGGAATTATATCCGAAGACTGAGCTATGTCGAAATGTTCTTCTCTTCTCTTGAACCAAAAAAATTTAAGATAAAAAGAAAAAACTGTTTTGTTATTAAAGAATATCTTAATTAAATCGTGTGTGTAGAATTTGTTCTATACAATCAAAAAGGTGACCCAAAGAAAAATGATAAACTCTTATCCTTTATGAGCTCCGTCACAAAAAGGTTTATTGTCTGATTTGGAACATCCACATAGTGTAAACCTTGGTCCATGCTCTATTTCATTACCCTCAATATCTACAAGGTCTACAGGGCCTTGAATAACAAATTGACCGTTTGGTTTTACTATAATTTTTGTTCTTTCGTTTTGCATAATTCATTTCTTTACACAAAGATAATTGAAAACAAGTAAAGAATAAGTTTTCTAATAGTTACTTAAAAATCATAAAACAGTTCGGTTTCTACAACATTATGCTAGCTTCTGAAAATGAAAATCTTACAAGTCTTTTTAAACGGGAAGATGAATTGTCAATTAAATTTATTCCACAGTAACCGATTTCGCTAAATTCCTAGGTTGATCAACATTACATCCTCTTTGAACTGCTATATAATAAGATAAAAGTTGTAATGGAATTGTAGTTAAAATAGGGGTGAAACATTCCAAAGATTCTGGGACTTCAATACAATAATCGGCTAGTTCTTTAACACGTACATCTCCTTCGCTTACAACTGCAATTATACGTCCCTTTCTTGATTTGATTTCTTGGATATTACTAACCACTTTATCATAATGCCCTTTTTTGGTTGCAATTACAACCACAGGCATTTGTTCGTCTATTAATGCAATCGGACCATGTTTCATCTCCGCTGCAGGATATCCTTCTGCATGGATGTATGAAATTTCTTTAAGTTTTAAAGCACCTTCTAGTGCTACTGGGAAATTATAACCTCTACCTAAATAAATACAATTGTTAGTGTCATTAAAAGAAGAAGCGACTTCTTTAATTAAAGTTTCCTGCTTTAAAATTTCCGAAACTTTATCTGGTAAAGATTCTAACTCTGCAAGATGCTGTTGGTATTCTGATCGAGATAAAGACCCTTTTAACATCCCTAAATGAAGAGCCAATAAAGAAAAAACTGTAATTTGAGTAGTAAATGCTTTAGTAGATGCAACTCCAATTTCTGGCCCGGCATGGGTATAACAACCCGTGTCGGTCATTCTAGAAATAGAAGATCCTACTACATTACAAACACCGTAAACGAATGCACCACGTTCCTTAGCTATTTTAATAGCTGCTAAAGTGTCTGCTGTTTCTCCAGATTGAGAAATTGCAATGATTATATCGTCTTGAAAAATTATTGGATCACGGTATCTAAACTCAGAGGCGTACTCAACCTCAACCGGAATACGAGTGAATTTTTCAATTAAATATTCGGCAACTAATCCAGCGTGCCATGAGGTACCACAAGCAACTATTAGGATTCTTTTTGCTTTTAAAAATTTATTTTCATGATCTCTTAAACTGGAGAGGGTTATCTTTCCTTCGTTAGAAAGCAAACGCCCCCTTAAGGTGTCTCTAATAGCCTGAGGCTGCTCAAATATCTCCTTGAGCATGAAGTGTTCATATCCGCCTTTTTGAATGTTCTCTAAGCTCATTTGAAGCTCTTCAACATAAGGCTTAATTACTTTGTCTGTTTTAATTTTTCGAATTGCAATGTCTCGATTACTACGAATAATTGCTAAATGCTCCTCTTCTAAATAAATTACGTTTTTTGTATACTCAATAAATGGAGTTGCATCTGAAGCTACAAAAAACTCATTTTCACCTACACCGATAGCCAAAGGACTTCCAAGTCTTGCCGCGATGAGTTCGTTTGGCTTTCTGCGATCAAAAACCACAATTGCATAAGCCCCTATTACTTGAGTTAGTGCAATTTGAACTGCTTTCCCAAGTTTTACTTTTTCTTTCTTTTGAATGTCTTCTATTAAGTTAACTAATACCTCGGTATCTGTATCCGATGTAAAAGTGTAACCACGTTGAATCAATTCTTCTTTTAATGACGCGTAATTCTCAATGATTCCGTTATGAACCAACACCAAATTACTTGAATTTGAAGCTTGGGGGTGCGCATTTTTATCATTTGGTATTCCGTGGGTTGCCCAGCGGGTATGTCCGAGGCCAACTTGTGCGTCAATTGAATTTTGATCTTCAAGCTTCAGCTCCAACTCACTAACTTTTCCTTTTGTTTTAATTGTATACAATTCAGAACCATTAAATAAAGAAACACCGGTACTGTCATAACCTCGGTATTCAAGTCTTTTAAGACCTTTAATAATAATTGGTGCTGCTTGTTGATTTCCTATGTAGGCTACAATTCCGCACATAATAATTAATTTGAAAAGTTTGTGTAAATTAATTCTAGTTTCAATCTTTGATTTTCAAATCCTTCTTCGGGATTTGAGCCAATTAAAACGGTTCCTAATGGATTTAATATTGTTGCTGTTGGATATGAAATTTCTTCACCCCCAACATTAAAAAAAGCACGCTTTGCTATCTGATTTGAAATGTCCGCAGACACTGCTAATCTCAGCGGAACATTTGTAGAATCTTTACGAATGAGATTATTTACATGCTGTGTTATTTTGAACTTATAACGATAAGGCCTACCGTCTTCATATTCTAAAATACCGCCATAAATATATTTGGACTTATTATGTTGCGTATTATCCACCGTTTGATCATCAATATAATCCAACAAAGGAGTTCCGTCACCTTCTTTATAAAGGTACAATCGATCTGCAATTATATCTTCAGTATTCAAGCTCTCAACCCAATCAGAATCAACATAAAAAACTAAATTAGCCTCGTTAATCAACCAACTATTTTCTCTAATTTCGTCTAATTTTGAAGCTGCAGATCCATCTGAATGATTTCCAAAAAGCTCAATATTAGACGTTAACCCCATACCCCCTTTCAGATATAAATTATTTGTGCCTGAAGTTTGGCCTACAGCCTCATCTACAGCTGGGTTTATATATGAATTGTTCAAATGATTAATAGTAATCGAGGGAGTAAGTGCAAAATCTCTCCTAGACCGGTCTATAGAAAAATCGCTCGTGTCGTCCGGTGTATCGTTATCGTTATAACGATCGTATTCATAGGTAACCACAATACTAGCAGAATTAAAGTTAAGGAGCATGTATAGATCCTCAGAAGGATTCTCCATTCGGATATAAATTCCTTTCATATACTTCTGAAACTCCGAAGTGTTTGCCAAGGAATCTGAACCTTCAATGTCGATGAATTTTCTTTGAAAAAAATCGGTGTTTAAAGGGACTTTAATTCTTGGGGAACGACGATTTTGTATTAAGGTTGTTTCATCTACATCTTCTGTCTCTGGGTCGTCTTCAATATAATTAATTCGAACCTCTTCTAAGTCTAATTGATAGGACTCATCGAAGAGAGTTTCGCCAACAAAACCTTCTTGATATAAATCTCTAGAAGAATAAAAAGCTTGGTTAGACTCAAAATTATCTGACGGATCAAGCGTATTTAAATAATAGGTCAATTCTTCAACTTTTAAATTAAATGTTGAATTTTTATTTCCAAAAATGGAATCTATAGAATAGGTTTTATTTTCAATTATATAATCTGAATTATCTGTGTCGTCTGCATCTAGTATTCCATCTCCGTCACTATCGTCACTCAACGGATTTGTTCCATCTTGTGTTTCTACAGCATCAGAGATTGAGTCACCATCTGTATCACTCTCTGGATTGTCTGGGTCAATATCTAAACTGTCATAAACTCCGTCACCATCTCGATCTCTAGAATTATAAAAAAAAGGTATTTCTAGGTAGGCAGAAATAACCTGTTCGTTTTCTTGAATCCAAGATGCGTTATCTTCAGAACCCTGTTCTTGCTCTTTTGTTAATCCTCCAAAAAAGGTTGTTGGGGGAAGGTTTAATTGAGAAATAATATAAGCTGAAGATTCACCAATATTTGGAATATCAATTGTCCCTAACTGGAGCGTATTTAATCCGTCTGCTTGAAAATCTGATATAGCACGATTTTGATGAGAAACTACAGGTAATTCAACTTGGCTTGTTTCAAATGCATTTGACCCTATTAAGTTATAACCAACAGTATTAAAATCTTTATTACAAGAAGCTACTGCAAATGTTAGCAGAAGAAAGAATATAGTATTCTTTCGGATATTAAACTTAAGATTCATATTGGGGTTAAATAATATGGTTATTGAAAAAATCAACATAAGAGTTTTCCTTTGCGCTATCTTCAAATGTTAGCGTAGGAATTTTTTGGGAATCAATTTTCGATAAAATACTTTTAGCAATATTTTCACCGGAAAGAACAACTCCATCAGAATAATTAATCGCAAGATTCATTAAATTCTCATAAGTTGATTCCTTAAGTGTGCTTCTAGCCTCTTCATCTTTTACATCATAAGAAACTTTGTTCAATAACTCAGAAGACAATTCCCCTTCAAAATCATTTGGGTAAACCGAAGTTACAATTTTACTTGACTCAAAAATTGGGTCTTCTGAAAAATATGTTTTCATGTATAATGGAAAAAGAGATGCAAACCATCCATGCAGATGGATTACGTCTGGAGACCAGTTTAATTTTTTTACAGTTTCGATTACTCCTTTTGTAAAGAAAATCATACGCTCATCGTTGTCTGGAAATAAAACACCATCCTCGTCTTTAAGCATTGCTTTTCTTTTGAAATACTCTTCGTTATCTATGAAGTAAACTTGCATTCTTTCTTTTGGAATGGATGCAACTTTTATAATTAAAGGCATATCCATATCATTGATAACCATGTTCATTCCTGACAAACGAATAACTTCATGTAACTGATGTCTTCGTTCGTTAATCATTCCGTAACGTGGCATAAAAATTCTTATTTGCCCACCTGCATCGTTGATTGCCTTTGGGATTTTAAATGAATTGATTGCCTGATCTGTTTGAGGTAAATAGGGGGTTACCTCCGATGATATAATTAATACTCTCTTGTTTTGCATAAAACGGTTTTAGCTTTCTTTAATAGAAAGTTTAGCAAAATTACAAAAATTCTTCCGATCATTAGAAAAAACAGTACTTTTAGCCTGTTAATCTTTTCTAAAAATGAAGGTTTTTAACCATTCTAAAGAGCTAAATGCTTTAAAAAATAAATTGTCGGCTAAGTCAATCGGTTTAGTTCCGACCATGGGGGCACTTCACAAAGGGCATATAACGCTGGTAGAAAAGGCGTTATCTGAAAACGAATTAGTCATTGTATCTATTTTTATTAATCCAACTCAATTCAACAATCAAGATGATCTAAAAAATTATCCAAAAACCCTAGAATCAGACTTATTAAAGCTAAAAGCTTTAGAAAACAATATTTGGGTTTATGCGCCAGAAGTTTCAGATGTTTACAGTAATTCTGTAACCTCTAAAGAATATAGTTTTGGTTTGTTAGAGTCTACTATGGAAGGAGCGCATAGAAAAGGACATTTCCAGGGTGTTGCCACTATTGTTCAAAAACTTTTTGAAATTCTTAAACCTACAAAAGCTTATTTTGGTGAAAAAGATTTTCAACAACTTCAAATAATAACATCCTTAGTTAAACAAGAACAGATACCCGTAAAAATAATTGCGTGTCCAATTATTAGACATGAAGACGGTCTAGCAATGAGCTCCAGAAACACAAACCTCAGCGATAAACAAAGAGCAATTGCTCCAATAATTTATGAAACACTCCAAAAAGCAGTTGCTTTAAAAGAAGAAAATAGCCTAGAACAAATTGAAATTTGGATTACTGATTTCTTTAATAAGCATCCGGAAATTGAACTTGAATACTTTACCGTTGCTGAAGAAAAAACACTTCAAAAAGTTAATCACTTAAACGGAGAAAAGACAAGAGCATTCATTGCTCTTAAACTTGGAGACGTAAGGTTAATTGACAATGTTAAATTTTAATACCTTTGCCGAATGCAAATAGAAATTTTAAAGTCAAAGATTCATCGTGTAAAAGTAACTGGAGCGGATCTTAATTATATTGGGAGTATTACCATCGACAGCGCTTTAATTGAAGCTGCTAATCTTGTGCCAGGCGAAAAGGTTCAAATCGTAAATATTAATAATGGTGAGCGACTTGAAACTTATGTTATCGAAGGGGAAAAAAATTCTGGAGAAATTACTTTGAATGGTCCTGCGGCTAGAAAAGTTCAAAGAGGAGATATGATTATTATTATAAGCTATTGCTCAGTTCCTTTTGAAAAAGCCCGAGACTACAAGCCTGTTCTTTTATTTCCAAACGAAGAAACTAACTTATTGCAATAAGCTTAGTGAAGAATAAATTAACCCAATTTCTGAAAATATTTTTACCATTATTAATTGGGGTTGTTTTTATTTATTTATCCCTTAAAGACACTACATTACAAGACAGGGCAACAATCTATGCGGCTATTAAAAATGCTGATTATAGTTTCGTTCTTCTTTCTTTAGCGCTTGGTTTATTCAGTCATTTATCTCGTGCTTATCGTTGGAACTTTATGCTAAATCCAATGGGATATAAGCCAAGATTAATAAATAATGTTTTAGCAATTTTCATTACCTATATAGCAAACTTAGGAGTTCCAAGGTCTGGAGAGTTTTTTAGGGCAACGGTAATGAAAACCTATGAAAATATCCCTTTTGAAAAAAGTTTTGGAACAGTGATCGCAGAAAGGTTAGTAGATATGTTAATGCTATTTCTTGTCATTGGAATCGCATTGTTGCTCCAATTCGATTTTATTGTGAACTTTTTGAAAGAACAATCGTTCAACCCTTCTTTAGCTGTCGTTTGTGTTTTAGTGTTTGCTGTAGTTTTTTGGATTTCAATAAAAATGCTTAAAAAATCAAAATCTATTTTTGCTCAAAAGATAATCCATTTAATAAATGGATTGACAGAAGGTATTTTAACTCTTGTTAAAATGCCAAAAAAATGGGCCTATCTTTTTCATACTTTTTTGATTTGGGGACTCTATATTTTAATGTTTTACATTATTAAATTTTCTATTCCAGAAACTGTTGATCTACCCTTTGAAGCCCTCTTAATCGGATTCTTAGTTGGTGCTATATCAATCTCTGCAACAAATGGAGGTATTGGAATTTATCCGTTCTCGGTTTCTCTGGTCTTAATCAGCTATGGTATTTCTAAGGAATCTAGCTTAGCATTTGGTTGGATAATGTGGTCCGCTCAAACCGTTATGGTTATTCTTTTTGGCAGTCTTTCCTTTTTGGCATTACCCCTTGTAAATCGAAAAAAGTAAGTACCTTTCACTTGTACTAAACTTAACTTCATTATGAAACAAAATACATTTCTTCTGCTTTTGCTTATAAGTAGTTCCCTTATGGGACAAATTACCTCACAAACAATAACCTCTAACATTTTAGAGAACTCAAGAACAATAGACTTATATATCCCAGAGATAGAAGAAGGAAATGTCGAACCTTTACCTTTAATTGTTGTTCTAGAAGGCGATAAGATATTTAACCTTGTGGTAAGTAATGTTAAGTTTTTATCAGAAAATGACTACATGCCTAAAGCTATAGTTGTTGGGATTAATCAAGCGGGTTATTATCAAAAACAAAGAGATTTTGAGCTTGATAAAAGCACAGGACAGTTAACAAATAGAGGGGCTAACTTTAAACAGTTTATAAAATCTGATATCATACGAAAGCTTTCTATTCAATTTCCTCTTTCAAAGTTAAAGATAATTATTGGTCAAAATAAAGGAGCTAATTTCATAAACTACTTTTTATTAGACAACTCCAATACGTTTACTACCTATATTGCTGTTAATCCAGATATGCCCCAAGCAATTATTGAACCTCTTATAGAAAAACTTAAAAACACTACTAATGAAACAAATTATCATCTGTTTAATTCTGCAAATCTTCCAGTAAACCAAGGTAAAAAGATAAGTGATTTTAGCAAAGATTTTAAAGAAGTTGAAAACAGTATGCTTCGAAAATCATATAAATTATTCTCTTATCCCGATGAAATATCATCGGTAGCATATTCAATACCCATTGCGCTTGAAACAATGTTTAGAACATTCCAACCCATTAGTGTAAAAGAATTTAAAGAAAACTTATTAAACGACACTATTGTTCCTCACCAATATCTAATCGATAAATACCAGAAAATAACAAACGAATTGGGTATTCAAAAAAAAATCATTTTAAATGACATCATAGCCGTTTTTGAAGCTTCGAAACAGAAGTCAGACGCTGAATCACTTTTTGTTATAGGCGAACTTTGTCTTGACTTGTATCCTGATGCTGTTATTGGGCATTATTTTAATGGATTAGCTTACGAGATCATTGAAGAATATAAAAAAGCACTCAAAAGCTACGAAAGAGCTTATAACTTTAAACCCATAAGTTTTATATCCAAAGAAATGATTCTAAATAAAATCGAATCTCTAAAATAATGTCCTAAATGAGTAAAATTAAAACCACTTTTTTTTGTCAAAAATGCGGAACTCCCCATGCTAAATGGCAAGGCCAATGTAACGGCTGTAAAGAATGGAATACCCTAGTCGAAGAAGTTGTAGAAAAACCCAAAGAGAAGGGTTGGTCGGAGCCAAAAACCCAGAAACTAAAAGGAACATCTCCGATTCGAATTCAAGAAATCGAAACAGACAAAGAAACACGTATTACTTCAAACGATTCTGAATTAGATCGTGTGCTTGGAGGTGGACTTGTTCCTGGGTCTGTAACCCTATTAGGAGGAGAACCTGGCATTGGAAAATCTACTTTGCTACTCCAAATTTCACTTCAAATAAAAGGGAAAGTACTTTATGTTTCTGGAGAGGAAAGTCAAAAACAAATTAAATTAAGAGCAGAAAGAATTGAGTCAAAAAACGAAAACTGCTTTGTTTTAAGTGAAACTCAAACACAAAAAGTATTTAAACAAATTGAACTTTTACAACCAGATATTGTAATAATAGATTCTATTCAAACACTACAAACACAATACGTCGACAGTAGTCCAGGTAGTGTTTCTCAAATTAAAGAATGTACTTCTGAGTTAATTCAGTTTGCAAAAAAAACAAACACCCCGGTCCTTTTAGTAGGTCACATTACAAAAGATGGTGCTATTGCTGGTCCAAAAGTATTAGAGCATATGGTTGATACTGTTTTACATTTTGAAGGGGATCGAAATCACATTTATAGAATCATTCGCGCTCAAAAAAATAGATTTGGATCTACGGCAGAAATAGGTATTTATGAAATGTTATCTACCGGTCTTAGAATTGTAACAAACCCGAGCGAACTACTAATTTCTCAGACAGAAAGAGAAATGAGCGGGCATGCAATTGCGGCAACCATGGAAGGGGTTAGACCTCTAATGATTGAAGTTCAAGCATTAGTTAGCACTGCCGTTTATGGAACCCCTCAAAGAAGTACCACGGGTTTCAACGCCAAACGTCTTAATATGCTTTTGGCTGTTCTAGAAAAAAGAGCTGGTTTTCAATTAGGAAGTAAGGACGTATTTCTAAATATAACCGGAGGGATAAGCATTGAAGACCCTGCTATTGATCTCGCAGTTGTTTCTGCTATTTTATCGAGCTATCATGACATCGCTCTTCCTAAGGAAATATGTTTTGCAGCTGAAATAGGTTTATCTGGAGAGCTTCGCCCTGTCGCTAAGTTAGATCAAAGAATTACTGAAGCAGAAAAACTAGGGTTTGAAACCATAGTCAGCTCAAAAGGCGCTAAAAATAAAGTTGTTACTCAAGGAATTAACTCCCTGTCTTTAACAAAAATAGAGGAAGTTATTGCTCTTTTGTTTGCATAAAAAACTACTTTAGTTAACTAAAATAAATACTTATTTTTCTTTTAAAACCCATCTCATGGAAAAAATAATACAACAGTTTTTAGACGAAGTAAAACAACGAAATCAAAATGAGCCTGAATTCATGCAGGCAGTAACTGAAGTTGCTGAAAATGTAATCCCTTATATTGTTAAAAACGACATCTATTACGGTCAAAATATTTTACTAAGAATGGTAGAACCCGAACGGGTTGTTTTTTTTCGGGTCCCCTGGATTGATGACCAAAATGAAATAAAAGTAAACCGTGGGTATCGGATTGAAATGAATTCAGCAATTGGTCCTTATAAAGGAGGTCTAAGATTTCATCCTAGTGTAAATTTAAGTGTACTCAAATTTTTAGCATTTGAACAAGTATTCAAAAATAGCCTAACAACACTTCCTATGGGAGGTGGTAAAGGGGGTTCAGATTTTGATCCTAAAGGTAAGAGCGATAAAGAAGTGATGCGTTTTTGTCAAAGTTTTATGTCGGAACTCTTTCGACATATTGGGCCAAACAGAGATATTCCTGCAGGAGACATTGGTGTAGGAGGAAGAGAAATTGGTTATTTATTTGGTCAATACAAACGTCTTAAAAATGAATTCACTGGAGTATTAACAGGAAAAGGAGTAAGCTGGGGAGGGTCGTTAATTCGTCCAGAAGCTACTGGATATGGAGTCGTTTATTTTACACAAAAAATGCTTGAAAATATAGGAACAAGCCTAGAGGGTAAAAAAGTAGTTCTTTCAGGTTCTGGTAACGTAGCACAATATGCTGCTGAAAAAGTTATTCAATTAGGGGGAATTGTTAATACTCTTTCGGATTCTGGAGGCTACATTTACGACAGAGATGGTATAAATTCTGAAAAGCTAAAATATATTATGGATCTCAAAAACATTAAAAGAGGTCGAATTGAAGAATATATTAAACAATATCCAACGGCTGAATTTCATGCTAAAAAAACCCCTTGGGAGATTCCTTGTGACGTAGCAATACCATGTGCAACCCAAAACGAGCTCCACAAAGAAGATGCCTTAATGCTCATTAAAAATGGGTGTGTCTGCGTTGGAGAAGGTGCTAATATGCCTTCTACGCCTGAGGCTATTCATGAGTTCACTGTAAATAAAATATTATTTGCTCCTGGAAAAGCATCTAATGCAGGAGGAGTAGCTGTTTCAGGTCTAGAAATGGCTCAAAACTCTTTACGCTACAATTGGACTCGAGATGAGGTTGACACCCGTTTAAAAAATATAATGAGTGATATTCATCAATCTTGTGTTGAATATGGACAAGAAGATGGGTATGTAAATTATGTAAAAGGTGCTAATATCGCCGGCTTTGTTAAAGTTGCAGATGCTATGTTGGCTCAGGGAGTAGTATAAATATGCTTGTGAAAACTAAGGCCATTGTCCTAAATACAATAAAATATAGTGACTCGAGTCTAATCGCACATTGTTACACAAAAGCGCTCGGTAGACAATCGTTTATACTTAAAGGAATTTTGAGTGCTAAAAAAGGTGCCATTAGAAAATCTCAATTTCAAGTACTTTCTCAAATCGAAATTCTTTTTGATCATAAAAAAAATGGAAAACTACAATTTCTAAAAGAGGTAAAAATAACCTACCCTTATGTTTCTATTCCTAATAGAATAGAAAAGAATGCTTTAGCTCAATTTCTTGCAGAGATTCTAAAAAATTCGATCTTAGAAGAAGAAGAGAACCCCTCTCTTTTTACTTTTTTAGAAACTGCTCTTGAATGGCTTGATTCTAATGATGAAATAAGTAATTTTCATTTAGTTTTCCTAATCAACTTAACCAAGTACTTAGGTTTTTTTCCCAATGAAGATGATTCGGAAGCGCTTTATTTTAACCTAGAAACAGGTTGTTTTAGTTCAGTCGTACCCTTTGAAAAACACATTGAAGGAGAGCAAGTATTGATCTTTAAAGAATTATTAGGCATGAATTTTGGTGGTACTATTAAAAGAAAATTAAACCGAGCAAAAAGACGCGATTTATTGGAAACCCTAATTGAATATTTTGAGCTACATTTGTTGGGGTTTTCAAAACCAAAATCATTGCAAATTCTCAATGAAATATTTGATGACGTTTCCTAATAGTTTAACTACCTTTTTCATGTTATTTGTTGGCTTTCTCTACTCACAAGAAGTCACTGTTATTGATGCGCTTACTCAAGAGCCTTTGTCAGGGGTAACCTTGTATAATCAAAACAAAGACAGGAATACAATTACAAATTCAGATGGAACATGCTTTTTAAGTGTATTTACTTCAGAAGATCTTATTTCTTTTCAATATATGGGATTTGAAGTGCAGCATTTTTCAAAAGAAGAATTAAAAAACAAAGGATATAAAGTTTCACTCAACATAGAACTTAAGGAACTGTCTGAAGTTATTTTATCGGTTGCAAGGACCCCATCGAAAAAAAATCAAATTGCAGAAAAAGTATCTGTAATCAATTCTTCTGAAATAAAAAATAACAATCCACAAAATGGCGCAGACCTTTTATTACTCGCTCCTAGTGTTCGCCTTCAAAAATCACAAGGAGGTGGAGGAAGTCCTGTTTTAAGAGGTTTTGAAGCAAATCGAGTTTTATTAGTAATCGATGGCGTTCGAATGAATAATGCTATTTATAGGTCAGGCCATTTACAAAATGCAATTACCGTTGATCCAAATACAATTGAACGGGTTGAAGTTGTCTATGGGTCTTCTTCTGTTGGATATGGTTCTGATGCGCTTGGTGGAGTGGTTCATTATTTTACTAAATCCCCTCGGATCAATAGTAAAAAAATGATGAGTAATAGTTTTTCATCTAATTACAACTCCTCGAACCAATCATTAATTAACCACTTCGACACCGAATTAAGTTTTAAAAACTGGGCTAGCTACAGCAGTATTAGCATTTCGAAATTTGGGGACTTAAAAATGGGAGAAAATAGATTACATGGTTTCGATTCATGGGGTTTGGTCCCTTTTTTTTCTGAAAATAACGAAACTACCTATTTCAGTACACCATCAGAAAACAAGAATTCTAATATTCAAAAGAATTCAGGATATGATCAATTTGACCTCCTACAAAAGTTCATTATCAAGCTACCTCAGGAAAAGCTTCTAACCTTAAACATTCAATATTCTAACTCCTCAGATATCCCACGATTTGATAAACTTAACGAATATAAAGATGGAGAATTACGTTTTGCAGAATGGCATTATGGACCTCAAAAAAGATTTTTAATTTCTCCGCAACTCAAAATTTTTCCTAAAAAGAAATTTTTATATAAAGGTTATTTAACAATGGCCTATCAGAACATAAATGAGTCTCGTATTAAAAGAATGTTTAATAGCTTAAACCGAGCTAATCTTGAAGAAAACGTTCAGGTTTGGAGTTTTAATGGTGATTTTGAAACCAAACGAAAGAATAAAACTAATTTTACTTATGGTTTCGAATGGGTCAAAAATAAAGTTATCTCTGATGCTTTTAATCAAACATTAATTTTAAATGGTTCCGAAATTATTGGAACTTCTAATCCTTCAGAAATTTCAACCCGATATCCAAGCAAAGGAAGTGATTATACCTCAGCTGCATTTTATGGAAATTTCAAGTGGGAAATTAATCGTAAAACTACCTTAACCCTAGGAAGTCGTTACACCCACACCTGGCTAAAAGCTCAATGGGATAGAAATACAGGGGTATATCCTTTTTGGATGATGAATAGCCCCATCGATAATCTCATGAATATTGATGCTCAAAATAAAGCAATTACGGGAAGTCTGTCTTTTACGTATCGCCCAACATCTGATTGGCAATTAAATTTCCTTGCTTCTAGTGGTTTTAGATCACCAAATATTGATGATTTAGGGAAAATTAGAGAGCACAGAGGGATCCTTCTAATTCCTAACCCAACACTAAAGCCAGAGTATGCAAACAATCTAGATTTTGGAATTTCTTATTTTACCCCAAATAAAAAAGGTGCATTTGCAATTAGATTTTACACCACTTT
The DNA here is from genome assembly GCF_910589745.1 of Candidatus Arcticimaribacter forsetii. GTDB lineage: Bacteria > Bacteroidota > Bacteroidia > Flavobacteriales > Flavobacteriaceae > Arcticimaribacter > Arcticimaribacter forsetii. The sequence goes on along the minus strand of NZ_OU342399.1, from coordinate 247,235 downwards.
TATTAACGATTATATCGGTCGTAAACTTTCTCCGTTTTATACCAATCAAGAAACCGGAGAAATCACTGAACTTATTTTTAATGAAGAAGTTGTCCAAACACAAATCAATGCTAACGTAGGAAATGCTTTAATCCAAGGAGCTTCTTTTGAGGGTAAATGGAAATTCAACTCTTATCTTTCTGTTATATCGGACTTAACTTTTACTCGTGCTGATTATTTAAAGGACTTAGGACCACTTCCTTCTATTCTTCCGTTTTACGGATCTACAATGTTGCGCTACAATAAAAATAAATTTTCTTTTCAAATTAGAAACCGCTTCAGTAGTTCCAAAAAACCAGAAGATTTTAGTCTAGGAGGGGAAGACGGTCTCGACGAAACTCCCACACAACAAAATCCTCAGGGTATTTCTAGTTTTATTGGAACTCCAAGCTGGTCTGTACTTAACTTTACTGCTGCATATAAATTAAAGAACAACACGAATCTGAGAGTTGGTATGGAAAATATTTTTGATATTCACTATCGTGAGTTTGCTTCTGGAATATCCTCCTCTGGCAGAAATATAGTATTAGGGTTTAACACTAACTTTTAATACAGTTTTGTATCCAAGAAAGTCTTAACTCTATCGTTCCATTCTGACTTCAAAACACTCAAAACAATACTATCTCTTCTTCCATCAATTGCATTGCAGTTACTTCTTAAAATTCCCTCTTCAACGCACCCAATTTCTTTCATTGCCTTAATACTTTTAGTGTTTTTAGAATCTGCTCTAAACTCAACACGATCAACTTTAATAGTTTCAAAAGCATAAGTGAGTAGTAATTTTTTGCAATTCCGGTTCAATCCTGTTCGTTGAAATTCTTTTCCGTACCAAGTATATCCAATACTTAGGGTATTATGATGCTCATCAATTTCATAAAACCTTGTACACCCTGCTGGCTTATGTGTCCGTTTATCAAAAATTATAAAAGGATAAGCCTTGTTATTTTCTTTTGCCAAAAGAGCGCTTTGAATATACTTTTTAAGGTTGTGTGAACCGTTAGCAGGTGTTAAAGAATAAAACCAAAGGTCTGGCTCGTTTTCAGAAAAAGGGAGTAAAAAATTAAAATCATTTAACTCCAATGGTCGCATATGAACACGATCATTTTCTAAATTTATGGTCTGTGAAAAATTAAAATTCATTTATTTTTTGGAGCTTAAGGCTATTATAAAGTATAAATGTATAAAATTCCTTAATTTCGCAACCTTACACATATTCCCAATGGGTTTTAAAGAACATAAACAACTAAAGCTTTCGACAGTTTCTCAAGAGATTTTATCTTATTGGGAAGAGGAAGCAATTTTCGAAAAAAGTATAACCTCTAGAGAGGGTAAAACACCTTTTGTATTCTTCGAAGGACCTCCTTCTGCGAATGGAATGCCAGGGATTCATCACGTTATGGCTCGTGCTATAAAGGATATTTTCTGTCGTTACAAAACACAAAAAGGGTTTCAGGTTAAACGAAAAGCAGGTTGGGATACCCATGGATTACCTGTTGAACTTGGTGTAGAAAAAGAACTTGGAATTACCAAAGATGCTATTGGTAAAACTATAAGTATTGATGAATATAACGAAGCTTGTAAAAGTGCCGTTATGCGATACACCGATGTTTGGAATAGACTAACCAAAGAAATGGGTTACTGGGTGGATATGGAAGACCCTTATATTACCTATAAGTCTAAATACATTGAGTCTGTTTGGTGGTTATTAAAACAAATCTATGAAAAAGACCTTCTTTACAAAGGATATACCATTCAGCCATACTCGCCAAAAGCAGGAACTGGACTAAGTTCCCATGAGCTTAATCAGCCGGGAACTTACCAAGATGTTACCGATACAACAATTACTGCTCAATTTAAAACAATTAAAGAATCTCTTCCGGCTGCTCTTCAAGCAGAAGCAGATCTTTATATTCTTGCCTGGACAACTACGCCTTGGACCTTACCTTCAAATACTGCATTAACCGTAGGCAAAAAAATCAATTATGTAGTAATTGAAACATTCAACCAATACACACATCTACCTATTAGAGTCCTTTTAGCGGAAGCTTTAGTAGGAAAGCAATTTTCAGGAAAATACATCGCTGTCGAAAGTGAAGAAGACCTAAAATCATATACTTCGAAAGACAAGAAAATTCCATACCGAATAATAAACCAAATTTTGGGTTCTGACCTAGTTGGTGTTCGATATGAACAATTATGGAAAGATGCTCCGTTGCCTCTTACTAACCCTGAAGATGCGTTTAGAGTGATTTCAGGAGATTTTGTAACCACAGAAGATGGTACCGGAATCGTACACACTGCTCCAACTTTTGGAGCTGACGATGCTCAAGTTGCAAAAGAAGCTATACCGCCTGTTCCGCCCTTGTTGGTTTTAGATGCATACGGAAATGAACACCCTTTAGTTACTCTAGAAGGTAAATTCCATGAAGTTCTTGGATCCTTAGGTGGAAAATATGTGAAAAACGAATATTACCCAGAAGGAACAGCTCCCGAAAGATCCGTAGATGTTGAAATTGCTATTCAATTAAAAGAAGAAAATAGTGCTTTTAAAGTTGAAAAATATGTTCACTCCTACCCCAATTGTTGGAGAACAGATAAACCTATTTTATATTATCCCCTTGATTCCTGGTTTGTTAAAGTTTCATCTGAAAGAGACCGAATGGTTGAACTCAATAAAGAAATTAACTGGAAACCTAAATCAACAGGAGACGGAAGATTTGGAAACTGGTTAGCAAATGCTAACGACTGGAATTTATCTAGATCCCGTTTTTGGGGTATTCCCCTTCCTATTTGGAGAACAGAAGATGGTCAAGAAACCATTCTTATTGGTTCGATGGAAGAACTTGTTAAGGAAATTGAAAAAGCAATTTCTGCCGGTATAATGACTGAGAATCCTTTTTCAGATTTTGAGGTAGGAAATATGTCTGAACAGAACTACGACCTAATTGATCTACACAAAAACACAGTTGATAAAGTAATTCTGTCTAGTGCATCTGGGAAACCAATGAAAAGAGAAGCAGACCTCATTGATGTTTGGTTTGACTCTGGTTCCATGCCATATGCTCAATGGCATTACCCTTTTGAAAATAAAAAAAAAATTGACAACAATGAAACCTTTCCAGCCGATTATATTGCCGAGGGAGTTGATCAAACTCGAGGCTGGTTCTATACGCTTCATGCTATTGGAACTCTTGTTTTTGATTCCGTTGCATACAAAAATGTAGTCTCTAACGGATTAGTTTTAGACAAGAAGGGTCAAAAAATGTCAAAAAGACTAGGCAATGCAGCAGACCCATTTGAAACACTTAAAACATATGGAGCAGATGCTACGCGTTGGTATATGATTTCAAATGCTAATCCTTGGGATAATCTTAAGTTTGATCTTGATGGGATTGCTGAGGTTTCAAGAAAGTTTTTTGGAACACTACAAAACACCTATGCGTTCTTTAGTCTTTATGCCAACATTGATAAATTCACCTTTAAAGAAGATTCAATCCCTGTTTTACAAAGAACTGAAATGGATCAGTGGATTCTTTCTGAACTTAATAAACTAATTGCAACAGTCGATGAGGCTTACAACGATTATGAGCCTACCAAAGCAACTCGAGCAATATCAGAATTTGTTCAAGAAATTTTAAGTAATTGGTATGTTAGACTCTCTAGAAGAAGGTTCTGGAAAGGAGAATATCAAGAAGATAAGATTTCTGCCTATCAAACTCTATTTGAATGTTTACTAACTGTAAGTAAATTAATGGCTCCTGTAGCTCCTTTTTATGCAGACCGTTTATACCTAGACCTATGCAATGCAACAGGATATGAAAAAGAACAATCGGTTCATTTAGCTGATTTTCCAAAAGCTCAATCAGAACACAGAAATCAAGTGATGGAGGAACGAATGGAAAAAGCAAGAACCATTGCTTCTTTAGCTCTTTCTTTAAGAAAAAAAGAACAAATAAAAGTTAGACAGCCTTTACAGAAAGTAATGATTCCGGTCCGTAATTCATCTGAAAAAGAAGCAATTAAAGCTGTTGAAGAATTAATTCTTTCTGAAATTAATGTAAAGGAGTTAGAGCTTTTAGACGATGCTAGTGATATTCTTGTAAAAGAAATAAAGCCAAACTTCAAAACTCTAGGTCCACGATTTGGAAAAAACATGAGGTTTGTAGTGGCCGAAATCCAAAAGTTAGATGAAAATCAATTAAAAGCACTAGAGTCAGAACAAACAATAGAAATACTAGTTGAGGGTGAAAAAGTAACCCTAAGTAATACTGACTTAGACATTCAGTCAAAAGATATAGAAGGCTGGTTGGTTGCTAATAATAACGGAATTACTGTAGCATTAGACATTCAATTAAATGAGGAGTTAATCGAAGAAGGAATTGCAAGAGAATTAATTAACCGAATTCAAAATTTGAGAAAAGATGCTGGTTTTGAGGTTACTGATAAAATTATTTTATATTTGACACCTCACAAAGCATTAAATGATGCTTTAAAAAATAATTTACAGTATATTAAAACGGAAACTCTAACAGAAGAAATTCATATTCAAGATGAACTAGAAAATGGAGTGTTAGTAGAGTTTGATAATGTAAAAACATCTATATTAATTAAACAACATTAGTATGTCGTCAGAAATAAAAAACAGATACTCAGATAAAGAATTAGCTGAATTTAGAACACTAATCGAAGAGAAGATAGAAAAAGCACAAGAAGATTTAGAACTTCTTAAAAGCACCTATATGAATGATGGAAATAATGGGACAGACGATACCTCTCCAACATTTAAAGCATTTGAAGAAGGGTCTGAAACCATGTCCAAAGAAGCAAACACGCAGTTGGCCATTAGACAAGAAAAATTCATTCGTGATCTTAGAAACGCTTTGATTAGAATTGAAAATAAAACCTATGGAATTTGCCGTGTTACCAGCAAATTGATTCGTAAAGAACGCTTAGTTTTAGTTCCACATGCTACTTTAAGTATTGAAGCTAAGAACATCCAGAAGTAAATCAATGCTTCGCATTTTAGGTTTCTTTTTTTGCGGAATTCTATCTGGTCAAATTCAAGAAGCTCAGACTTGGGATGCAACTGAAATAAATTCAATTCATTTAAACTTCCCTTGGGCTAGCTCTATTTCTGTTTCTACTCATAAACACTCTTCAATTAAAGTTAAGTATCAAAAAGAAGGAGAGTACCAAAACCTATATTTAATTAGAAGTAACATAAAAGGTGCGGGATTTTATTTAGATGAATATGAAATGCCTAATTCTGAAAAACCAGGTGACAAGCTAAGTGCTCATAAAGTTGTTGCAAACCAAATAGAATTAGAAATTCCCGAATCGATGCTCCTTAATCTTGTTGCAAAAGAAGCGAAGATAAAGTGTTCCGGAATTTTTGAACTTTTAAACATTAATATAGATCATGGTTCTGCTGTATTCAGCATAAGCAACCCAAGCGGCGAAATAAAATCTCTGAGTGCAGACCTTCATTTTTTTGATTTATATGATTCAAAAATTCCAGAAAAACTAAATGTAAAAACTGCCATAGGAAATATACTAGTACACCCCAATTAAAATACTTATTTTTGAATCGTTATGACCTTACTTAGAAGTTCCTTTTTAAATCTTAATCGCAGAAAAGCTCTCATTCTTATTATACTTGTTTTAGTTATAGATCAAGTTTCTAAAATGTACATAAAACTCAATTTTCCACTTTCTGTTTATGGAGGAAATGCTATTGTAGATTGGGGGGTTTTTAAAATCCTATTCATCGAAAACAAAGGAATGGCGTGGGGAACTAAAATAAGTGATATTGTTCCGTTTATAAGTGAAGAAGTAGGAAAATTAATTCTTACTCTTTTCCGTTTGGTTGCGATTGCTTTTTTAGGAAACTGGCTTTGGAAAATTTTATCTACTAAAAGCTCACAATTATTAATATGGGCTTTGTGTTTAATTTTTGCTGGAGCAATCGGAAATATAATCGACTCTGTGTTTTATGGAATTTGGTTTTCGCATAGTTATGGGCAAATTGCAGAATTTATGCCAGAACAAGGATACGCTTCTCTTTTTTATGGACATGTTGTAGATATGCTTCAATTTCCATTAGCAACCTGGATTTGGCCCACTTGGGTTCCATTTGTTGGGGGAGAGTCCTATACTTTTTTTGAATACGTTTTCAATATTGCAGATTTTGCTATCAGTTGTGGAGTAGGAATCCTGCTGTTTTTTAATAAAAGAATTTTTGGTTAAAAACAATAAACACGCTCAGGTGTTACGCAATAATCCAGAGGCACGTCAGTAGCTTCAGAAACAATCTTTGATTGGTTATGATCAAAAAAAGAAAGTCCAATTTTAATACAATCTGGCTTACAAAGTGCTAAAAATCGATCATAAAACCCTTTTCCGTACCCAATTCGGCTTCCAGTTGAATCAAAAGCTAACAAAGGAATAAAAACGACATCAATTTTTGATGGTTCAATTTCGATTCCTGATCTTGGTTCTGGAATACCCAAAGAATTAACCTCAAAACAAGTCTGATCTGTCAATAAAAAATGCTGAAGGTTTTCCTTGTCAAGGATTTTTGGAACAACTATTTCTTTATCTTTTCCTTGCAAAAGCGTTAAAATTAAAGAAGTGTCAACCTCTTTTTGATCTTCTATAGTGAGAAACAAATGAAAAATCTGTTCCTCCCAAACAGGAAGTTCAAGACATTGATTTGCAATCTTCAAACTCCTTTCCATTACTTCATCTTCTGAAAGTTTTTCCCGGAGTTTTTTATAATGTGTCCTTATTTGAGATTTGTCCATGGTTAAAATTGTACTGACAAAGAAAATAATTATTTTCGTTAAAGAACTAATCCTTTTAAAATATAGATGAAAAGCGCTGCTTTAACTTTACAAATCCAAACATTACCGGAAGAGCCAGGCGTTTATCAATATTTTGATAAAAATGAGGTCATCATTTACATTGGTAAAGCAATTAACCTAAAGCGAAGGGTAAATTCATATTTTACTAAAAACCACGACAGTAATAAAACTAGATTGTTAGTGAAAAATATTGTTCGCATTGAACATATTGTTGTTGTAAGTGAAATGGATGCGCTTTTGTTGGAAAACAACCTCATCAAAAAATATAAACCTCGGTATAACATTCTTCTTAAAGATGATAAAACCTACCCTTGGATTTGCATTAAGAAAGAACGGTTCCCCAGAATTTTCTCAACAAGAAGAGTCATAAAAGACGGTTCGGATTACTATGGCCCGTATACCAATAAAAAAATGGTTTATATTTTATTGGATCTTATTCGTGGATTATACCCTATTCGCACCTGTACCTATGATTTATCTAAAGAAAAGGTAGCTGCTCAAAAATATAAAGTTTGTTTAGAATACCATTTGGGAAATTGCATGGCTCCCTGTGAAAATAAAATGACAGAACATCAATATGATCAAAACATAAAAGCGATCCGTTCTATTCTTAAAGGGAATTTTAAAGATTCATTACATGATTTTAAATCTCAAATGGAAAATCATGCAGTAAAAATGGAGTTTGAAGAAGCCCAAAAAATAAAAGAGAAATTAGAAATCCTAGAAAATTACCAGTCTAAATCAACTATTGTAAATCCTAAGATTAGTAACGTTGATGTTTTTTCTATTATTACAGATGAGCAATATGGGTATGTTAATTTTCTACAGCTTTCTTATGGTTCAATTATACGATCACATACAATTGAAATAAAGAAAAAATTAGATGAAAGTCCAGAAGAAATTTTGAGTTTAGCCATAATTGAAATTCGTCAACGTTTTAACTCACAATCCAAAGAAATATATTTACCCTTCGAGCTCAATTTTGGAAAACAAATAAAAGTAACCGTTCCACAGCTTGGAGACAAGAAGAAGATTTTAGACCTTTCTGAGCGAAATGCTAAATACTATCGAATGGAGCGTTTCAAACAGATTCAAATTGTTGATCCAGATCGACATACCGACCGATTAATGAGTCAAATGAAAATTGATTTACGTCTTTCTGAAGAACCAAGACATATAGAATGTTTTGATAACTCAAATTTACAAGGATCTAACCCAGTCGCTGCTTGTGTGGTTTTTAAAAATGGAAAACCTGCAAAAAAAGAGTACCGTCACTATAACATTAAAACAGTAGAAGGACCGGATGACTTTGCCTCTATGGAAGAGGTCGTTTATAGACGCTATAAAAGACTTTTAGAAGAAAATCAACCCATTCCACAATTAATAATTATTGATGGTGGAAAAGGTCAGTTGTCTTCTGCATTAAAAAGTTTAGATGTTCTTGGGTTGCGAGGAAAAATTGCAATTGTTGGAATTGCAAAAAGATTAGAAGAGATTTATTTTCCAGAAGATCCCGTTCCATTATATTTAGATAAAAAATCTGAAAGCCTAAAAGTGATTCAGTTTTTAAGAAATGAAGCCCACCGTTTTGGTATTACATTACACAGAAACAAAAGAAGTAAAGGAGCCATTAAATCTGGATTAGATACTATTCCAGGAATTGGACCGAAAACTAAAGAAAGTCTTCTGAAAAAATTCAAGTCCTTTAAAAGAATAAAAGAGGCCTCCAAAAAAGATTTAATTGAATTAATAGGGACTTCTAAAGGGTCTAATTTATATAATCACCTCCATGAGTTAAATAATAAAAATTGATGTTTTCTTTAACGTAATTACTCTTTTGATTTTACCCAAATTAATTATCTTTATTAATAAAAGCTATCCGTGTCACGAATAAAATTCATATTTCTTTTAAGTTTTCTTTTAACCAGTTTTGGGATTTTGGGACAAGCAAGATCAGACTCAAAAGCTGGACCTTCAGATGAGAATAGAAATGTGTTTATTGATGGAGAGTGGTTTCAATTTAGAATACACTACGGAATTCTTAATGCCAGCTATGTTACCTTAGGGTTAGAGAAAGACACCCTTGACAATGTGCCTGTATTTCATGCAAAAGGATATGGAGCAACCACTGGTATTGCTAAATTTTTTTATAAAGTCGAAGATTATTACGATAGTTATTTTAGTGAAGAAAGTGGTCTACCGTTATGGTTTATTAGAAACATTAATGAAGGTGGATATACTAAAAACCTTGAAATTAAATTTGATCATAAAAAAAGAGTTGCTAAAATCAACGACAAAAAAAATAACAAACGCCAAGAGATCAAAATAAATCCAAATGCTCAAGATCTAATCTCAGCTTTTTATTACCTCCGCAATGTCAAAAATATTTCTCAAATGAAAGTTGGGGAAAGTGTAAATATAAATATGTTTTTTGATGCAGAGAACTACTTGTTTAAACTAAAATATCTAGGGACAGAAACACTGAATACTAAATTTGGACAAATTCAATGCCGTAAATACATTCCTTATGTTCAAAGCGGACGGGTGTTTAAAGCAGAAGAAAGTGTAACGCTTTGGGTGAGTAATGATCAAAACCAAATACCCATTCGTTTTCAAGCAGACCTTGCTATTGGTTCCATTAAATGTGATCTTGAAAATTTTAAAAATTTGAAATATCCATTTGAAATTGAATTATAAAATTGTTGTTAAGTTTTTATCAAAAAACTATTTTGATAATCAAAACATTACGAAATTTGTGTTCGATTATGATAACCAAAAAAATCTCTTCAAAATTTTCAGCTTTTTATGTCTTTATTTTCATTTTGGCAATGGGTCTAGTATCCTGTAATAATATAGCCAATGATCCAAAAGAAAATACAGAAGTTGAGGAAATCGCGGAGCAGAAGTCGGACATAAAGTATGGCTTTGACTTTAATAAATTTAACGCCAAAGAGTTCAAAATTAAACGAGGTGATACTTTTGGAGATATTCTAGAACGCAACGGTATTGATTACCCTGAGGTATATAAAATACTTCAAGTTGTAAAAAAATCTAATGTTAACATCCGAAGATTACAAATTGGAAAGCCTTATACGCTTTTATTTACAAAGGATAGTCTGCCTAAAGCATATGCCTTTATTTATAAACCAAACGTCGAAAGCTACAGTGTAATTAAACTAAAAGATAGTTTGTTTGCCAAAAAAATTAAAAAACAAGTTCGTGTTGTTGAACTTGAAGCAACTGGGGTGATTAAATCATCGTTGTATGACACAATGAATCAGAGTGGATATAACGAAAACTTGACTTATTATTTATCTGATGTGTACGCATGGACCATTGATTTTAATAGGCTTAGTAAAGGAGATCGCTTCAAAGTAATCTATACAGAAAGATTTGTTGATGATAGTGTTTCTGTTGGGATTGAAAAAATAAAAGCCGCCTATTTTGAACATCGAAATAAGCCCCTTTATGCTTTTGAATTTAAGACGGACAGTATAAAAGGAATTGTAGACTATTTTGACAACAATGCCAAGAATTTAAGAAGAGCTTTTCTTAAAGCACCGGTGTCTTTCAGTAGAATTTCTTCTCGTTATAATTTAAAAAGAAGAATCGCATACTACGGTAGAGTTAAACCTCACAAAGGAACGGATTATGCTGCTCCTGTAGGTACTCCGATTATGGCTACAGCCAATGGAACGGTTACAAAATCTAGTTATAATAAAGGAAACGGGAACTATGTAAAGATTAAACATAACAACACATACGCTACACAATACCTCCACATGAAAAGAAAAAAAGTTCGAGTGGGTCAATTTGTAAAACAAGGAGATGTAATTGGATGGGTTGGAATGACCGGAAATACATCGGGTCCTCATGTATGTTATCGTTTTTGGAAAAACGGAAGACAAGTCGATCCGTACAAACAAAAATTACCTGAAGCTAAACCTATATCTAAAGAGTTAAAAAAAGAATTTTTAACCTTTATAGAACCTATAAAAACTCAACTTAATTGTTTGTCTTTTGAAGAAGAAAAAGATCCAACATTAGCAATGAATTAATCCTATGACATTAAACTCAATAAACCCCTCTAAAACCAAAGCGTGGAAAAAATTAGAAGCGCATTTCAAAACACAAAAAGAAGTAACCCTTCAAGATTCTTTTAATAATGAAGCTTCTAGATTTAAAAATATGTCCATTCATTGGGAAGATTTCCTTGTCGATTATTCTAAAAATCGGTTGAGCTCTGAAACACTTGCTCTTCTAAATGAGCTTGCAGATGAATGTGGTTTAAAAAACGCAATAGAAGCTTACTTTGAAGGTGCTGCAATAAACCAAACTGAAAATAGAGCCGTTTTACACACCGCTTTGAGAGCAAAAGAGAACGATCAAGTTTTTGTAGATGGTCTTGATGTGATTCCGGAAATTTTCGCAGTCAAAGAAAAAATTAGTCAGTTTACTAGCGCTATAATTTCTGGAGAACATAAAGGTTTTACGGGCAAAGAAATTACGGATGTTGTAAATATTGGAATTGGAGGTTCTGATCTTGGGCCAGCAATGATAGTTGAAGGTTTAGAGCATTATAAAAACCACTTAAACACGCATTTTGTTTCTAATGTTGAAGGAGATCATGTACATGAAATTCTTCGAAAACTGAACCCAGAAACTACATTGTTTGTTATTGTTTCTAAAACTTTCACTACACAAGAAACCTTAACAAATGCGAATACAATCCGAAAATGGTTTTTAAAATCTGCTAAAGAAGAAGCAATTGCCAAACACTTTGTTGCAGTTTCAACAAACCTCAAAAAAATTCAAGCATTTGGTATTCATCCAGACAATGTATTTCCAATGAAAGATTGGGTTGGAGGTAGATTTTCTTTATGGTCTGCTGTAGGATTAAGTGTTGCTCTTGCTGTAGGGGCAGAAAACTTTGAGTTACTACTTAAAGGGGCTAATTCAATGGATTCGCACTTTAGAAAAACACCTTTTGATCAGAACATTCCTGTTGTCCTCGCGCTGATTAGCATCTGGTATAATAATTTTTGGGGAGCAGAAAGTGAGGCAATTATTCCTTATACTCAATATCTCAGAAATCTTCCAGCCTACCTCCAACAAGGCATTATGGAGAGCAATGGAAAAAGTGTAGACAGAAACGGAGAACCTGTTGATTATCAAACGGGAACTATAATTTGGGGAGGTTCAGGGACTAATGCTCAACACGCTTTTTTTCAATTAATTCACCAAGGAACAAAACTAATTCCAGCAGATTTTATAGGTTTTAAAAGTTCACTTTATGGAGAAAAAGATCACCACCAAAAGTTAATGGCCAATTTTTTAGCACAGACCGAAGCTTTAATGCAAGGTAAAAATGGAGCAACTGTTGAGAAAGAATTATTAGAAGCTGGGAAAAATTCAGAAGCTATTAAAGCATTATTACCCTTTAAAATATTCGAAGGAAATCAACCCACCAATACCTTATTAATAGACAAATTAACTCCAGAAAGTTTAGGTAAACTTGTTTCAATGTATGAGCATAAAATATTTGTACAAGGGGTGATTTGGAATATTTTTAGCTATGATCAATGGGGCGTTGAACTTGGTAAACAATTAGCATCAGTGATTCTAACGGATATCACGAAAGAAACACAAAACAAACACGACCAATCTACTCAAGGGTTATTAAATCATTTGGATGCTTAAGAAGGCCTTAAGTCTTTTACTTTAAGTTGAAGAGATAGCGTACCATTCCATTCATTTTCATCGAGAGTGTACACCAAATCAAATGGTTTTTTCGATTGAATATGAGGTAAAAAATCTGCACGCCCAAATGCAATTCCTATCAATGGGTTTGGGCTTGATTTTATGGATAATCTTAAATGAGAACTATCGCTTCCAACGGCTTTAGAAAAGCCAGAATCAATGACTTTTTTTGTTCTAAAAACTGGTCGCATATTTTGAGGTCCAAAAGGTCCAAGCTGTTCTATTATTCTATAAAGCTTGGGGGTTAACTCCTCGAGCTTAACTTCTAAATCATAAACTACTGAGGGAATTCTTTGTTCTGGGAGTATTCGGTCTTTTACAACCTCTTCAAATTTAGCTTTAAAGTTTTCGTAATTTGATTTTTTAATTGTCAATCCAGCGGCATATTTATGCCCTCCAAATTGGACTATATGTTCTTTACACGCATCTAACGCTTCGTAAACATTAAATCCTTTTACAGAACGAACCGAACCAACCATAGTCTCTCCAATCAATGAAAACACTACAGTAGGACGATAATAAGTTTCTATTAATCTAGAAGCAACAATCCCGATAACTCCTTTATGCCAGTCTTCTTTAGAAACAACTGTACTATAACGGTCTTGTTCTTCCAGTTCCTCTATTAAAGCTAGTGCTTCCTTGGTTATTCTTAAATCAGTTGCTCTTCTATCTGTGTTAAATAATTCTATTTTTTTTGCTTTCTCTTCAATGAGTTCAGAATTGGTTTCAATTAAAAGATCAACTGCGTTAAGGGCGTGACTCATTCTTCCTGCAGCATTTATTCTAGGAGCTATAACAAAAACCAAATCGGTAATGCTTACAGGTTTTTTAAGCTGCTCTATAAAAGTTCTCAAGCCCTCTCTTGGGTTTGTTCTTAATTGCTCAATACCATGAAAAGCAAGAATTCTGTTCTCTCCTGTCATGGGAACAATATCTGCAGCAATAGCCGTCGCAACTAAATCTAAATAGGATTCTAATTCCCCTGAATCTTCTTCCCAAAAAGTTGTTAGAGCTTGAATTAATTTAAATCCAATTCCACAGCCACATAATTCTTTATACGGATAACCACAATCTTCGCGTTTAGGGTCCAAAACAGCACTAGCTTCTGGAATTTCATCGCCTGGTAAGTGGTGATCACAGATTATAAAATCTATTCCTTTAGTCTTTGCATAAGCTACTTTTTCGACTGCTTTAATACCGCAGTCTAAAGCAATAATTAATGTAATTCCTTTTTCTGAGGCTACATCAATTCCTTTGAACGATATCCCATACCCTTCCTCATAACGATCCGGAATGTAAGGTATAATGTTTTGAAAATAAGGCCTTAAAAAAGAGTACACTAAAGAAACAGAGGTTGTGCCATCAACATCATAATCTCCATATACCATTAGGGTCTCTTGTTCTCTACAAGCTTGATCTATACGATCAACTGCAAGATCCATGTCTTTCATTAAAAAAGGATCGTGCAAGTTTGCTAACTGAGGTCTAAAGAATGCTTTTGCAGTATCAAAATCTTCAATTCCTCTTTGAATTAATAGCGCAGCAATGGGTTCAGGAACTTGTAATTCTTCCTGAATTTTAATAACCTTGGTTAAATCTGGTTTTAATTTAGGTTCCCAGCGCATTTATTTTTTTGATTTTCCGGCGATACAGAGCACAAATTCTCCTTTTGGCGGCTTCTGTTCGAGATGTTGTTTTGCTTCTTCAATAGACCCCCTAAAAGTCTCTTCGTGTAACTTAGTTAATTCTCTCGAGAAACTAAGCTGTCGATCTGCTCCAAAAAACTCAATTAGCTGTGACAGTGTTTTTATTACCTTGTGTGGAGACTCATAAATAATTAGGGTTCTCGTTTCTTCTGAGAGTTGCATTAATCTTGTTTGTCTTCCTTTTTTTGGAGGTAAAAAACCCTCGAAAATAAAGCGTTCGTTAGGTAAGCCGCTTTGAACAAGGGCAGGCACAAAGGCTGTTGCTCCAGGTAAACATTCGGTTTCAATTTTATTGGCAATTGCTTCGCGAACTAATAAATATCCTGGGTCTGAAATTGCTGGAGTTCCTGCATCAGAAATTAGAGCAATTTGTTTTCCTTGTTTTAATTTAGAAATTATTGAAGCTAAAGTACTGTGTTCGTTATGCATATGATGACTTTGCAATGGAGCCGTAATTTCAAAGTGCTTCATGAGTTTCCCGCTCGTTCTAGTGTCTTCAGCCAAAATTAAATCAACCTGAGACAGCACCTCAACGGCACGATAAGTCATGTCCTTCAAATTCCCTATAGGAGTTGGAACTAAAAATAGTTTTCCCACGATCTTTTTAGATTTTTATTTGAATATGAATTTATTAAATTGATGTAGTCAACATCAAGTTTTTGAATTTTCATCTTCCTGTTTAACTAAAGTTTTGTTCGATTATCTTATAAAATCTAAGTTCAAAAGACTCTTTCTCTTCCCAAAAATTATACTCTGGTTTTACAAAGTTCTCGATGAAATCCTGAGCTTCTTCAAAACTTTCATAAACTGAGATTTGAGAAATAACCCTTTGATAATCTTGTGGACTTTCATCAAATAGGTTTTTTATAAAAGCCAAGCGATCATTCAACCCAATCTTTAATCCTTTCCCTAAAGCATCGTTTAAGTTTTTAGGAGTGTTTTCAGGTGAATTTATATTGGCTGGTTCAGAAGGTTCTTTTTTTACAAAAACAGGTTCACTAATTGAATCTGAAAATAAATTATCAAAAGTAGTGTTCGGTTGCTCTGGGGCTTCATTCTTTGAAGCATCAAAAGTAGGCGGTTCATCAACCTCAATTGACTCCTCTACTTCTATAACGGGTTCCGTAGAAACTTCTTCTGCTATTTTTGATTGTTCGTGTTGAAGAACAATGATTTTTTTTTGAAGCGCTCCAACTTGTTTTTCCAGTTTAATTAAATCCAGACGATCTCTTTGCTCTAAAATAGACCGAGCGATTTCTCTTAATTCTTCTAGAAGTGTATTAATCATTAAATTTGATTCTTTTCAACAATTAGTTTTAATACTTTTGTTGTAGTAGGTAGCAAAAGCTTTGCTGAAAAATACGAAAATGTTTTTAGAAAACACGGTAAATCAAAACGAACAATTTGGCTGGATAGAAGTAATCTGTGGATCTATGTTTTCTGGTAAAACAGAGGAGCTTATTAGACGCTTAAAAAGAGCTCAATTTGCTAAACAAAGGATTGAGATTTTTAAACCTTCGGTTGATAATCGATATGATGACGAATTGGTTACCTCTCATGATCAAAATCAAATACGGTCTACCCCTGTTCCTGCTGCGGCTAATATTCCTATTCTAGCCTCCGAGTGTGATGTTGTTGGAATAGATGAAGCTCAGTTTTTTGATTCAGAAATTGTTCAAGTTTGTAATGATTTAGCTAATAGAGGAATCCGCGTTATAGTTGCAGGTTTAGATATGGACTTTAAAGGAAACCCTTTTGGGCCAATGCCTGCACTAATGGCAACTGCAGAATATGTTACAAAGGTTCATGCTGTTTGTACAGAAACAGGAAATTTAGCGCAGTACAGTCATCGTAAATCTAAAGATGATAATGTAGTGGTCTTAGGGGAAAAGGATTTATACGAACCCCTTAGTAGAGCTGCATTTTTTAAAATTAGAGAAAAGGAATCTTTGGAGTCAAAAAAGAAAAAAAATAATTCATGAGCCAAGAAGCTTACTTAACTATTAATCTAAAATCTTTAGCTCATAATTATAATGTATTGCGCTCTAAAATTAATGGAGAAACCCTATTAATTGCGGTTGTAAAGGCTAATGCATACGGGTCGGATGGAGTTAAAATCGCAAAAGAACTATCGGCATTAGGCACCGATTATTTTGCAGTTGCTTATGCCTCGGAAGGAATTAATTTACGAAAAGCTGGAATTAAAAAACCTATATTGGTTTTTTACCCTCAAAAAGGACAACTCGAAAAACTTATTGAATACAACTTAGAGCCTGCTTTATACTCAAAAGAAATCATTCATTCTTTCCTAGCATTAGTAAATAAAAATACCCTAAATAAATACCCTGTCCACCTAAAATGTAATACTGGATTAAATAGAATAGGGATTTCGATTAATGAATTAAATGAAGTTCTCAATATACTTGACGAATCTTCTTTAGAAGTAAAAAGTGTCTATTCTCATCTCGGAGCTTCTGAAAACAAGAAACCCTGTGCGTTTACTAAAAAACAAATCGAATCTTTTGAACTGATAAAAAAACAAATACTAAAGCGTTACAAAAACCCTCCAAAATTACACCTCCTAAATAGTTCTGGGATTTTTAATTATCCAGAACTAAAGTATGATGCTGTTCGAACTGGAATTGCACTCTATGGCTTTGCCAATCGAACAGAATGGGATGCAGAATTAAAACCAATTGCTAAATTAAGTGCTCCTTTATGTCAAATTCATCACTTAAATAAAGGAGAAAGCGTGGGTTATAATCAAGGATGGGTTGCCACCAAGAACAGTATCATTGGTGTTATTCCTGTAGGTCATGCCGATGGGATTGGAAGACAATATGGAAATGGAATTGGAACTGTCCAAATAAACGGAAAGCCTGCTTCGATTATAGGAAACGTTTGTATGGACATGCTCATGATTGATGTTAGTGCAATAGATTGCAAAACAGGAGACGAAGTAGTTTTCTTTGATGAAAACACTACTGCTGTTGACTTTACCGCTTCGGCAAATACAATTTCTTATGAAATACTAACGGGACTAAATAACAGAATTAAAAGGGTTTATATATAAAAAAGTTATAAATATAACTTTTTGTTGTAGGTTTGATATAATCAATAGTTTCGTTTGGAAGGTTCGATTTTATAAGTACTTTTGCCTTCAATAATTTAAAAAAATTAAAATGAAAGTTGCTCTAGTTGGAGCTACCGGTATGGTAGGTCAAGTAATGTTGAAAGTATTAGCTGAAAGAAATTTTCCATTAACCGAATTAATTCCAGTTGCATCAGAACGCTCTGTAGGAAAACAAATAGAATACAATGGATCTTCTTATTCAGTTGTTGGTTTACAAACAGCTGTCGAAATGAAAGCTGATGTTGCTTTATTTTCTGCTGGAGGGGAAACTTCTCTTGAGTGGGCGCCTAAATTTGCAGCTGCCGGAACTACTGTAATTGACAATTCATCTGCTTGGAGAATGGATCCAACAAAAAAGCTTGTTGTTCCAGAAATAAACGCTGGCGAACTTACGCCTGAAGATAAAATTATCGCAAATCCAAATTGCTCCACCATACAAATGCTTGTTGCTCTTGCACCACTTCAAAGAAATTATGGAATTGAGCGTCTTGTAATTTCAACTTATCAATCGATTACAGGTACGGGTGTTAAAGCAGTACAACAACTAGAAAATGAATACGCAGGTGAAAAAGGTGAAATGGCTTACCCTTACCCTATTCACAGAAACGCTATTCCACATTGTGACGTTTTTCAGGAAAACGGTTACACAAAAGAAGAAATGAAATTGATTCAAGAAACCCACAAAATTTTAGGGGATAATGAAATTAATGTTACAGCTACTGCAGTTCGTATCCCAGTTGTAGGAGGCCACAGTGAATCTGTTAATGTACAATTAAAAAAGGATGTTTCTGTAGCAGATGTTCAAGCTTTACTTAACGAAAGTCCTGGAGTGGTTGTTCAGGATAATCCTGACACAAACACTTATCCAATGCCTATTTACGCAGAAGGAAAAAACGAAGTGTTTGTAGGTAGAATTAGAAAAGATTTTTCACAGGAAAACACTTTAAATATGTGGATTGTTTCGGACAACCTAAGAAAAGGTGCTGCTACAAACACAATACAAATTGCAGAGTTCTTAAACGAAAAAGGCTGGATATAAGTCAATTGAGTTTTTATCAATAAAAAAAACCTGCATAATGCAGGCTTTTTTATAGATAAATTCTGGTTTATTCCATTTCGAAATCTTCCATGAATTTTGTTGTATAATTCCCTGCAATATAATCTGGGTGATTCATCAATTGAATGTGAAAAGGAATGGTCGTTTTTATACCTTCTATAACAAACTCACCTAATGCACGCTTCATTTTATTTATTGCTTCTTCTCTTGTTTGTGCTGTTGTAATTAACTTAGCAATCATAGAATCATAAAACGGTGGAATTGTATATCCAGAGTATACATGAGTATCTAAACGAATTCCGTGTCCTCCTGGAATATTCAAATTTGTGATTTTGCCTGGAGAAGGGCGAAAGTCATTATAAGGGTCCTCTGCATTTATTCTACATTCTATGGAGTGAAGTTTCGGCAAATAATGTTTCCCTGATATTGGGGTTTTTGCTGCTACAGAAATTTGTTCACGTATTAAGTCAAAATCGATTACTTGTTCTGTAATTGGATGTTCAACTTGGATTCGCGTATTCATTTCCATAAAATAGAAGTTTCGGTGCTTGTCTACAAGAAACTCAACTGTTCCTGCTCCTTCATATTTAATGTATTCAGCAGCTAAAACTGCTGCTGCTCCCATTTTTTCACGAAGTTCATCGGTCATAAAAGGAGAAGGTGTTTCCTCTGTTAACTTTTGGTGGCGTCTTTGAACCGAACAATCTCGTTCAGACAAATGACATGCCTTCCCAAAACTATCTCCAACTATTTGAATTTCGATATGCCTAGGCTCTTCAATTAATTTTTCCATGTACATGCCGTCATTTCCAAAAGCAGCAGCTGCTTCTTGACGCGCACTTTCCCAAGCTTTTAAAAGATCTTCTTCAGCCCATACAGCACGCATTCCTTTACCTCCACCACCAGCGGTAGCTTTTAGCATAACCGGGTAACCCATTTCGGCTGCTAATTTTTTAGTTTCTTCAAAATCTTTTAAGATCCCTTCGGAACCAGGAATGGTTGGAACCCCTGCTGCCTTCATGGTCGCTTTAGCCGAAGCCTTGTCTCCCATTCGGTTAATCATATCACAAGATGCTCCTATGAACTTGATTTGATGTTCTTCGCACATCTTAGAAAACTTTGCGTTTTCTGACAAAAACCCATACCCTGGATGAATAGCATCTGCATTAGTGATTTCGGCTGCAGCTAAAATATTTGCCATCTTAAGATAGGATTCTGAACTCGGTGCAGGACCAATACAAACGGCTTCGTCTGCAAATTTAACGTGTAAACTTTCTTCGTCTGCCTTAGAGTAAACTGCAACAGACTTAATTCCCATTTCTTTACAAGTACGAATTATTCTAAGCGCAATTTCTCCTCGATTTGCTATTAGTATTTTCTTAAACATGAATCTGTTTTTTGTGAAACTTTAAGATGGGTCAACCAAGAATAGAGGTTGATCAAACTCTACAGGAGTAGAGTCGTCTACTAAGATTTTTACAATCTTTCCTTGAACTTCAGACTCAATTTCATTGAATAATTTCATTGCTTCAATTACACAAAGAACATCTCCTTCTTTAATTTGTTGACCTACCTCAACAAAAATTGGCTTATCTGGTGCTGGTTTTCTATAAAATGTCCCAATAATTGGAGATTTTACAGTAATGTAATTGTCGTTCTCATTAGCTTTCGCTTCGGCTGGTGCTGCAGCTACAGGAGCATCAACTACGGGAGCTGAAGCTTGAACAACAGGTGTACTTGGCACTAAGCCTGGATGCTGTTGAACAATTGTAGTAGTTTCTAGACGATCTTCTCCTCCTGTTTTGATGGTGATTTTGATGTCTTCCATTTCAAGTTTAACCTCAGATGCGCCAGATTTAGCTACAAATTTGATTAGGTTCTGAATTTCTTTAATATCCATATCTAAACTATTTAGTTGTTATAATCGTAATTCCATGTTAAATATACAGCTCCCCAAGTAAATCCTGCACCAAAAGCTGCAAAAACTAACTTGTCTCCTTTTGAAAATTTAGATTCAAAATCTGAAATTAACAAAGGTAGAGTAGCTGCTGTTGTATTTCCGTATTTTTCTATATTCATTAATACACGATCCTCTGGGAGATTAATTCTCCTTGCGGTTGCGTCTATAATTCTTTTGTTCGCTTGATGAGGAAGTAAATAAGCAATCTGATCTCCTGTAAGATCATTTTGTGTCATTAGTTTCTCTGCTGCATCTGCCATATTCTTGACCGCATTCTTAAAAACAGTCTGACCATCTTGCTTAATGTTATGGCCTCCCTCTTCGTAAGTGTTTTCGTCGAATGGATATAAAGACCCTCCAGACTTAATCGCAAGAAAATCTCTTCCAGACCCATCACTTCTTAAATAGGAATCTTCAAAACCATATTCGTTTTCTGAGGGTTCAAAAAGAACTGCTCCAGCTCCATCTCCAAAAATTATGCAAGTTGCTCTATCTGTGTAATCAACAATAGATGACATTTTATCTGCCCCTATCAATAGTACTTTTTTATAACGTCCTGATTCTATGTAGGAAGCAGCAGTAGACATTCCGTACAAGAATCCTGAACAGGCAGCTTGTAAGTCAAAACCAAAAGCATTATGAGCTCCAATTTGTGTGGCTACATAGGCAGCAGTAGCAACTACTTGCATGTCTGGTGTTGCTGTAGCAACAATCACTAAGTCTATTGTTGAAGGGTCGAGGTTTTTCTTTTCAAGGAGCTGTTTTGCCGCTTGTATTGCCAAAAAAGAAGTTGGTTCTAGTGGATTTCGAGCTATTCTACGCTCTTTAATTCCAGTTCGTGTAACAATCCATTCGTCGTTCGTATCAACCATTTTTTCCAAATCAGTATTGGATAAAACATCTGAAGGAACGTAACCGCTTACTGCAGTTATGGCAGCTTTTATACCTTTTGAGTTTATGCTTTTCATTGAAATGCTTACTTAATATTCTAGCATTTAGAAAGTGAATATACTAGATTTTTGAACGACTGGATATTTTTTTTACAAAAAAAGCTCTCAAAATGAGAGCGTTTTTTTGTTTAATGTAAGTTTCTGACTAAGCTTCAGCTACTTCAGTATTGTCAATAAGAACTTTTCCTTTGTAGTACAATTTCCCTTCATGCCAGTGAGCTCGGTGATAAAGATGTGATTCACCCGTAGTTGAATCTACAGCAATTTGAGAAGGAGTTGCTTTGAAATGAGTTCTTCTTTTGTCTCTTCTTGTTTTGGATATTTTTCTCTTAGGATGTGCCATTTTATTGTTTTAATAAGTCTTTTAATTTATTCCATCTAGGATCGCTTTCTTCTTCTGGAAGCAAACGTTCTTTTGGTTGTAATTCTTCTAGTTTTTTTAATATATCTGATTTTAACGTTCCGTCTGCAATCCCTGGATGTTCAATTTTAGCAGGTATTGCTAAAACAATCATTTCATAAATTGGTTGAGCTACATCAATTTCATAGCTTCCATGAGGAATGATTAGGATTTCATCGTTGTCGTTGTTGTACTCGTCTCCAAATTTAATGATCCAATCATAAGTTGTGTTAATTGGAAAATCAAAGCGTTCGTCGGTTACATCGCAAGCAACTTCTACACTTCCTTCCGCTTTAAAGTTAAGATTCATTAAGGTTGACTTTTTGTCGAAAGCCAACGATATCTTTACTTTTGCGCTAAAGAAGTCATTAAAATCATAGTTTTTAAAGAACGTATTTTCAATCTCGTATTCGAACTGGTGAACCCCTTCTTTTAAGCCTACAAAAGGCAACATAAATTCAGTTGAGCGTTCCATTCAATAGTTATTGAGCCTGCAAATTTAATAAAAAATTATCAACCAAAAAGCTTTCAACAGAAAATTGTCACTTACTAAGTATTAGTCTCTTATATTTTCATTTGCACTTCGTTCGAAATAGATCTGTCTAGCAGCAAAAAGAGCTTCTTTAAAAGAGTCAATTCGAGCTTCTCCTTTTCCTGCAATTTCGAAAGCGGTTCCATGATCTGGTGATGTGCGAACCTTAGTTAATCCCGCGGTATAATTAACCCCTCGTCCAAAAGATAAGGTTTTGAAAGGGATTAATCCTTGGTCATGATAAACTGCTAACACTGCATCAAATTGAGTGTGGGTTTGAGCTCCAAAAAAACTGTCCGCTGCATAAGGACCCATCACTATTTGTCCTTTATTATAGATTTTTTTTAAGGTAGGGCGAAGCACTTCATCGTCTTCACTTCCAATAATACCTTGATCTCCTGTGTGGGGGTTTATCCCAAGAACTCCTATTTTAGGCTTAGAAATGCCAAAATCTTCGATTAGAGAACGCATCATTAAGGACACTTTTTCTTCAATTCTTTCTGGTGTAATAAGTTCTGCAACTTCGCTTACCGGAACATGATCAGTTAGTAAACCTACCTTTAGTTCGTCGGTTATCATAAACATAAGGCTCTTCCCTCCTAATTCTTTAGCAAGAAAGTCGGTATGCCCTGGAAATTTGAATGTGTCAGACTGAATGTTGTGTTTGTCTATAGGCGCAGTTACTAAAACATCGACATGTCCTTCTTTTAAAGCTGCAGTCGCTGCTTTTAATGATTTAAGAGCCTGCTCCCCACCTTCTGGAGTGGATTTTCCAAAAGTGGTGTTATAAACCTTATCCCAAACATCAACAACATTTACTTGATTTGGGCTTAATTTTCCTCCTTGTTTAAATGGGCTAAGAGAGGTTCTTAAATTGAGATGTCTCTTCTGAAAGCTGATCAATTTCATATTCCCGTAAAGCACTGGTGTAAAAAAATCAAAGAGTTCCTTTTGTTCAAATATTTTTAAGATGACCTCTATTCCAATTCCATTCGGGTCTCCAATTGAAATTCCTACTTTTATTTTTCGGGCTTCTTCCATCAAATCCTTGATTTATTAGTAATTTAGATCAACAAAGTTAATCAATATAATCTAGGAAATGTTTACAGGAATCATAGAAGGTTTTGGAGAAGTAAAGAAATTAGTGAGTGAAGATGAAAACCTTCATATAACAATGGAGAGTAACCTAACACCTGAATTAAAAATAGACCAAAGTGTTGCTCATAATGGGGTATGCTTAACAGTGGTAGCTATTAACAAAAATCAATATACTGTAACCGCTATTAAAGAAAGTTTAGACAAAACAAACCTAAGCGATCTCGTTATAGGGTCTAAAGTAAATCTAGAACGCGCAATGAAATTAGGAGCGCGTTTGGATGGTCATATTGTTCAAGGTCACGTTGATCAAGTTGGGCAATGTACTCTAGTTAAAGAAACAGGAGGCAGTTGGTACTATACCTTTAATTATGATCCTAAATTAAAAAACATAACCATTGAAAAAGGCTCTATTACCATAAACGGAGTGAGCTTAACCGTTGTAGATTCTGGGATTTCAGACTTTTCGGTTGCTATAATTCCGTACACTTACGAGCATACAAATTTTCATGAATTCGCTGTCGGAACTCGTGTTAATCTTGAGTTTGATGTGGTTGGGAAATACATTGCTAAAATGCAGTTGATAAACTAAAAAGAAGCGTTTTTTAAAATAAAATTAACTGAAGTGAAACAAATTCCGCAAGTAGATTTAACTGATTTTATAAGTAAAGACTCGACCAAGAAACAACTGTTTGTTTCACAACTTGGAGCAGCTTTTGAAGAAATTGGTTTCGTTGCATTAAAAGGACATTTTCTTTCTCCTGAAATTATGGAGAATCTTTATTCTGAGGTAAAGGCCTTTTTTAATCTTCCTGATGCCGTCAAAAGAAAATATGAAATTGACGGAGGTGGAGGTCAAAGAGGGTATACCTCTTTTGGAAAAGAGCATGCTAAAGATCAAAAAGAAGGCGACTTAAAAGAGTTTTGGCATTTTGGCCAATACGAGGAACAAACCCCTAAACTTTATCCTGAAAATTTAACCGTAAACGAGCTCGTTGGGTTTAATGAAATTGGAAAAAAAACATATAAACTATTAGAAAAAACAGCACAATATGTACTTCAAGCTATTGCTCTTCATCTTAATTTAGAGGAACATTATTTCGATGAATACATTTCTAATGGAAACTCTATATTACGGGCTATTCACTACCCTCCTATTGTAGAAGAGCCTAAAAACGCTATTCGAGCAGCCGCCCATGGAGATATAAATTTAATTACTCTTTTAATGGGTGCACAGGGAAAAGGGTTGCAGGTTATGACAAATCAAGGGGAGTGGATTGATGCTATTGCAAAGCCTGATGAACTTATCATTAATATGGGTGATATGATGTCTAGACTAACAAATAATAAGCTTAAATCGACCTTGCATCAGGTAGTTAATCCGCCTAAAGAAGCATGGGGTAGTTCAAGATATTCTATTCCTTTCTTTATGCACCCTATAGCAAAAATGCCCTTAAATTGCTTGCAAAGTTGTGTGTCTGAAAATAATCCTAAAAATTATGAAGACACTACCGCAGGGGCTTTTTTACATGAAAGATTGATTGATCTTGGATTAATTAAAAAATAAACTATGGAAACAACTGAGCTTTTATTTACGATCTGTAACACCAGTATTTTAGTAGCATGGGGGCTTTTAATTTTTACTCCTAACTGGAGGTTTACAGTTCTTATTTCAAAACGTCCTTTTGTCCCACTTTTATTAAGTATTGTTTATTTATACTTTATGATTGCAAATGGAGGAATGGGTAGTGTTGATTTTTCTTCACTTGAAGGGATTATAGCTTTGTATGAAAACAGTACCCCTGAATTAATTGCAGCCGGTTGGCTACATTATCTTGCTTTTGATTTTTGGGTAGGCTGTTGGATTTTAAGAGAATCTAAAAAGAAAGAAATAAATCACCTTTGGATCGTGGTTCCCCTACTAGCAACATTCATGCTAGGTCCTATTGGAGTTTTACTTTATGAAACATGCAAATTATTTCTTAAAAAGTAAGCTGTATTATTATGCGTTATCAAACAATAAATAAATTTAGAAAAACCCACCGATTTCTGGGTATTTTTATTGGAATTCAATTTTTATTTTGGACAATCTCTGGGCTTTATTTTAGCTGGACTAATATAGACGAAATTCACGGAGATCATTATTTAAAAGGACCTCAAGAACTTATTTTTAATTCCCTTATTTCTGTCGATTCTGTTGAAAACAGAACAGAAATAGACTTAAAAAAACTGGAATTAAAAGCAATTGGCAAAACTCCTTACTATTGGATTAACGACTCTCTTTTATTCAATGCTATAAACGGTAAAAAACAAAATCAAATTTCTGAAGAAACCGCAAAAGAGGTTATTCGAGCCTACGTTTTAGAAGAATATCAAATAGAAAAAATAGCATACATTGACACCGTTTCTAAACAGGATGAGTATAGAGGAAGGCCTTTACCTGCATATAAAGTTTGGTTAACTGGGAAAGGAAATCCAATTGCTTATGTTAGCGCAAAAGACGGTAAATTTCAAAGAATTAGACACAGCCGCTGGAGGTGGTTCGATTTTTTATGGATGACACACACCATGGACTACGAAGGCAGAGACGACTTTAACAAAATCACCCTGCGTATATTTTCTTTGTTAGGATTAATCACTGTTCTAAGTGGATTTGCTCTAGCTTTTGTTACTTCTACTAGGAGAACAAAACAATAAGGATATAATTTTAGGAGTCCTTTTTTTTCTTGTTCTTAAGAAATATAAATAAACAAACCACCCCCGGGAATCCAAAAAGAAAACCAACCAAAAATCCTTTATAGTGGGTTCTCCCTCTTTTTTCAGACAAATAAGCTCCTAAAGCTCCAAAGAAAACACCAATAGCAATGTAGACTTCTATGGGAAACATTAATAACATTTCATCGTTCATAAACAATCAATTTAAAAGACTAATATCCTTAATAGAAGTCCAAAGTAATAACTTAGTTTTATACCTTAAACAAAGATATGAGTAAAAATAATGTTTCCTTCAGTTGGGCGTTTAAAGAATTTATTTGGCCTAGAAGAAAAATAGTTTCATTGGGGTTGTTTCTAATTATTGTTAGAAGCTTATCAGGGTTAGTGCTTCCTTATGCAAGTAAAAACTTAATTGACGAAGTAATACCTTCTAAAGATACCCACGCACTTACTGTTTTACTAATTATAGTTTGCTCGGCGTTGTTGTTTCAATCTATTAGCTCCTTTTCGCTTACCCGAATATTAAGTGTTGAAGCACAACATTTAATCTCTATTCTAAGAGCAGAAGTCCAGAAAAAAATATTAAAACTTCCCGTAAGTTTTTTTGATAATAATAAATCGGGAGCATTAGTTTCTAGAGTAATGACCGACGTTGAAGGGGTCCGTAATTTAGTTGGCACAGGTCTAGTTCAATTAATTGGAGGGAGTATTACCGCGGTAATTTCTCTAGTAATTTTAATTAAAATTAATGCTCAAATGACCCTGTTTGTTCTAGTTCCGGTGATCATTTTTGCAATTATTGCATTAAAAGCATTTGGTTACATTCGACCGATATTTAGAGCAAGAGGAAAAATAAATGCTGAAGTCACAGGAAGGCTCACCGAAACTTTAAATGGTATTCGAGTGATTAAAGGGTTCAATGCTGAAGAACAAGAGCAGCAGGTTTTTGAAAAAGGTGTCAATGAACTATTTCAGAACGTTAAAAAGAGCTTAACGGCAACTGCTCTTATGACAAGTTCGTCCACATTTTTACTAGGACTGGCTTCCGCAGGTATAATGGGTATGGGCGGTTATTTTATTATGGAAGGAACCATGACCTATGGAGAATTCGTTTCTTTTACTCTTTTCCTAGGTTTTATGATTGCTCCAATTGTTCAGATGAGTAATATTGGGAGTCAACTTACAGAAGCTTTTGCAGGCTTAGATCGAACGCAAGAACTAATGCGTATTGAAGAAGAAAATAACACCGAAGAAAGAACACAGAAACTAGACCAAATTAATGGATCTGTATCTTTCAAAGATATTACGTTTAGTTATGATGGAGCAGTAGATGTCCTCCATAAAGTCTCTTTTGAAGCTCCATGTGGATCGGTAACTGCTTTGGTAGGTTCAAGTGGTTCAGGAAAGACTACTATTGCTGGTTTAGCTACTGCTTTTCTAAACCCTACTTCCGGACAAGTTTTGGTAGATGGTGTGGACTTATCTAAAGTAGATCTAAAAAGTTTTAGAAGTCAGTTGGGTGTTGTTCTTCAGGATGATTTTCTTTATGAAGGAACAATTAGAGAAAATATTTTATTCCCTAGGCCCGATGCTAGCGAAGAAGAGCTATTAGAAGCTGTTCAAGGAGCTTATGTAAACGAATTTACTGACCGTTTTGACAATGGTTTGGACACCCTTATTGGGGAACGAGGTGTTAAATTATCTGGAGGACAAAGACAGCGAATTTCAATTGCACGTGCGTTATTAGCTAAACCTAAGATTGTAATCTTAGATGAGGCCACTTCAAATCTGGACACTCAAAGCGAGGCTTTTATTCAAAAAAGTCTAGGGGAGCTAATGAAAAACAGAACTACTTTTGTAATTGCTCACCGATTGAGTACCATCCAAAAAGCGGATCAGATATTAGTAATTGAGGAGGGTGATGTTGTAGAACGCGGAAGACATGAAGAACTTATTGCTTCAAAAGGCAGATATTATGAGCTTTATACTTATCAAACTAGAATGTGATCACTCCTTAAAGTTAAGGCAAAAAAAAGCCCTACCAAATGGTAGGGCTTTTTACACTATACTTTATACGAATTAGTCTTCTAGACTAACGTTGATTGCGCTTAGACCTTTTGGAGTTTCCTCTACATCATAGCTAACTTTGTCTCCTTCAGTAATTTCGTCTTGGGTATTGTTTACGTGTACAAAAATATCTTCTCCATTTTCATTTGTAATGAATCCGAATCCTTTTGCGTTGTTAAAGAACTTTACAGTTCCGTTGTGATTACTCATAATTATGTTTTTTAATTGGTTGCAAATGTATGCATTATATTGTTGGAAAAACCTCTTTATGTTAATAAACTTAATATAAAACTAATTACGCTTTTAGAATATCCTTCCAAATACTGACTATAAGTGGCTTAAAGGTGTTTCGAGAATCTTATATAAAAACAATATTTAAACGAGGATTTTTTAAAATAAACAGTAAATGTCTATAAATCAGAGTCAAATAGTTACTCAAAATGCTTAATTAGCATTTAATTAAGTGTGATCATTTGAAACTGTTTGTTTCATAAAAACCATTTTTTTAGTCCGTCTCAAAATTTTATTAACATTTCGTTTCATAATCCTTCCAATCTTTGTCTAAAGTGTCTTGATTTAAAAAGTAAAAACACTTAACGGAGCCGTTAGGGAAGGTAATTTGTTTTAAAAAAGAAGAAGGTACATGAGCCCCTGTAGGAAGAATTAGGTGATCTGGGTCAAAATAAACTTCTACGCGAATTTTTATATCTCCATACTCTTTAGCCCACTCACGAACTTGTTCTTCTAACTCCTTCCATTCTTTTCTGTTTAATTTATTGTGCTGTAAAGCACAGTTTAAAAAAGAGAAGGTCGCTTTTAGGTTTAATTTTGAGTCTGCAAAGGATGCCGCAGGAGCTAAATGGCCTTTATCCCAAATATTATTTTTATAGTCTGCATTGTTAGAGGTCCAGATACTGTCTACATTGTAAAAGTTCAACCCCTTCCTGCTAGCTCTTTTCGGGAGGTTTCTTACTGTATATTCAATCCAATTTGGCTGCTCATACTGCTCGTTATATGAAACTACAAAGATTTGATTTTGTGTAATTACAGACTGCTTCCGTTCTTGACTAAAAGAATAAAAGCTCAGAAATATTAAAAGTATATAAAGCCTTTTCAACGCGTTGTTTATTACCTGTTTGGTTAATTACTCGGGCAGGTTCCCCAAACGGGTTTGTTTGCTTCTGTTAATGCAGAATTGTCTGAAAAAGTTTCGTTTTCAGAAGTTACGCCGGAAACGCACCAACCCGATAAATCTTGATTAAATGAAGTTGCATTTAAAAACATCCATCCCATATTGGTTACATTAGCCGTATTCCATCCTCCAATATCTTGATTAAATTCTGCTGCGCCATAAAACATCAAAGACATATCCGTTACAGCTGACATATCCCAACTGCTAATGTCTTGATTAAAAACAAGAGCAAACCAAAACAATCCAGAGGTAGATTCTACATTTGAAGTATTCCAGCTACCGATATCCTGATTGAAAGATTCTGCTCGATAAAACATCCTTGCCAAGTTTGTTACCTTATCAACGTCCCACCCTCCGATATCTTGATTAAAAGCAAGCGCTCCGTTAAACATTGAACTCATATTGACAATGTTCGATGTATTCCATCCACTAATGTCTTGATTAAAAGCAGCAGCGTTTGAAAACATAGCCTGTGTATCGGTTACATTTGAAGTTTCCCAATTTCCAATTTCTTGATTAAAAACAGAAGCGTTTGAAAACATCGATTGCATGTTCGTTACGTTTGAAGTGTCCCAATTAGAAATGTCTTGATTAAATGTATTTGCTCCATCAAAAAGCATACTCATATTAGTTACTTGAGAAGTACAAACTCCTGTTACATCTTCGTTGTTTATAATTCTTACTCTAAGCTGTTCTTCATTAACTACAATTATAGCGTTTCCATTTATTTCTCCAACATCTCCTGGTAACGCCCAATTGGTTGCTACAATAGTAAGCCCATTCGCATCTAATTCAACTGGATTAAGCATTACACCAAATTCGTTAACTGGAGCTCCTTGTCTCGTTGTATTGTCTTGGTCATAAATATCATTAACGCCATCACCGTCTGTATCAATTTCAAATGACGCACATCCTTGTTCGTTTACGGCTTCTCCTTCTGGAGTAAATCTACATTGGTCTAAAGCGTTAATTACACCGTCCCTATCGTCGTCAGATGCAATAAAGTTTGCCGTAATAGTTTTGTTTCCGTTCATTAGCACGGTTAAAGGATTAGCGGTTCCTGATGCATCGCCAGTCCAACCAGAAAAATCAAAATCTGTATTTGGGTTAGCGATTATAACTACTTCCGCATTCTGGTTGTATCTTCCTCCAGCAATATTAACTGTACCTCCAGCAGAGGCTATAACCTCCAGAGTAAAGGTTATTGTTGGCGCAACACGTTCCTCGACACTATCTTTAGAGCAAGAGTTTAAGACTAATATAAAGCAAAGAAAAATTGATAATGTGGGTATTATTCGAATAGAATTAGTCATGTCGTGGAGTTGAAAATGTTTTTAAAATATAGTTTCTTTAAAGTTAGTGATAAAACCTTGAAACCCATTATATAAGTATAACGGTAAGACAACTTTATTTCAAAATAACTTAAGTATAATTTCATTTCACAGTTCAATATAACAACTAGCTAGAGCTGTTTGTTAACTATAACAGCAGGGTAAGGGTTGTTTTGTTTTCAAGATGAACAAATTGTTAAGAAGTAAAAGCGGTTGTTTTTATTCTTAAATTTGATAGTAATTATAATTCTAAATAAATCCATTAAATCGAAAGATTGCAATCGTTATGAAGAAAAGTGATCTAAAAATTTTACTCGTCGATGACGAACCGGATATTGTCGAGATCCTCTCCTATAACTTAGGTAAGGAGGGTTATCAAATTTTTTCTGCATCTAATGGAAAAGAAGCTTTAGAAAAAGCAAACTCAATAGAGCCACACCTTATAATCTTAGATGTTATGATGCCTGTTATGGGTGGTATCGAAACCTGTGAGGCTCTAAGAAAAGAGAACAAATACCAAGAAACGATAATCCTATTTTTATCTGCCAGAGCTGAAGATTATTCTCATTTGGCAGCGTTCGAAGTTGGTGCAGATGACTATGTCAACAAACCAATAAAACCTAAAATGTTGAATTCTAAAGTAAATGCTTTACTCCGAAGATTCATAAAATCCGAATCAATAACGGCTTTAACATTCGGAGAGTTGGTCATAAACTTTGAGGAATATCATGTGTTCCTAAAAGACAAAAAAATCTCATTACCTAGGAAAGAATTCGAATTACTTAAATTATTAGCCTCAAAACCCGATAAAGTTTTCAAAAGAGAATCAATAATGCAGTCCGTTTGGGGCAGCGATGTTGTAGTAGGAGATCGAACCATTGATGTTCATATTAGAAAATTAAGAGAAAAGCTAGGGGACTCCTATTTCTCTACAATAAAAGGAGTTGGGTATAAATTTGAGACTAATACCGTATGATGTTATTTTCAAGGTTTAAGACCTCTATACTTTTAACTTCTCTAATTGGAGTTTTAGTCATTATTACCCTTGCAGGATTAATGACCTACTTTGATGATTTTAGAATATATAACAGTTATCCTGTTTCGGTATTAATTATAAGTTTCCTTTTGTTTTTAGGGTGCTGTTTATTTTTAATTCAGTTTCATTTAGAGCGATATATTTTTTCTAAGGTTAAGGTTTTATATGATGAATTTTACTCCGATCAATCTCAAATAAATCAAAATTCTTTAAATAGAGATGCACAATCTTTAACGATGAGTATCCAAAAATTTGCTAAAGAGAGCAAGTTAGAAGTAGAGCTTTTAAAAGTTAAAGACAACTATAGAAAAGAGTTTATTGGCAACGTAGCCCATGAATTAAAAACACCTCTTTTTACAGTTGAAAGTTACATTTTGACACTTCTTGGGGGCGCGTCTGAAGACAAAGAGCTTTTAGATAAATACCTGAAAAAAGCAGCTCAAGGTGTAGATCGTTTAAATCACATCGTAACAGACTTAGATTCGATTACAAAATTTGAAGCAGGTATTACCTCTATGAATATTGAAAAATTTGATCTTTACGAGCTTATTAAAGAAGTTATTGGGCTTTTAGAGATTAGAGCAAAAAAGAAAAAAATAGATTTAGTTTTTCAAAAGCTAAACAACGAAGAAGTACTTTGGGTAAATGCAGATAGAAAAAGAATCTCTCAAGTTCTTATGAATTTAGCCATAAATTCACTTAAATACGGTGTAAAAGGAGGGACAACAGAATTTGCAATCGGAAGGTTAAGTAAACAAAAAATTCTTGTTCGAATAATTGATAATGGATCTGGAATTGAAGAACATCATATTTCGAGATTATTTGAACGGTTTTACAGAATTGATAAAGCCAGAAATAGAGACGAGGGAGGTTCTGGGCTTGGGCTTGCAATTGTAAAACATATTATAGAAGCTCATAAAGAAAAAATTTATGTTCAAAGCACCTTCGGTGTAGGATCAGAATTTTCTTTTTCTTTAACTGAATCTAAATAAATTTCTCATTAAAATCATGACATTAAAAAACCCTTCTTTTGAAGGGTTTTTAATTCTAAATCAATCTTATTGAGGACTGCCTACTAATTCGATTAGTTCCCAAATATTTGTATACCTAAATCCGTCTGGATCATATTTACTCATTTTTGATTTTGACAAAATTACATCCAATTCTTTACTAGCCGTTATATCCATCGGAGATAGAGACTTCAACGCACTAGACAGGTCTTTATAGTGATCATAGGTAAGTACGCTTGATTCATCCATGCCTTTTGGATGAACTCTTGCTAAAATTCCCCAACCTGTTCTCGCTCCATCTTTTCCTAAATTCTTTTTAAAATAAGGCATCCATAAGTTTATGTTTTCATTTATAAAACCGTTAAAATCTTTTGGTTGCGCTAAATTCCAGACTGCATATTTAAATTCTCCCAATGGAAGCTCAGTAACTAATTTATATACATCATTATAAAGTGTTTTTGAGATTTCGTTGGTAGAAGCAAGGTTTGAATTAAATCCTAGAGTTTCATTTGTGGTGGACCATATTTGCATTTGGTTTTCATATTGTTCAAAGCTTTTATAGACTTGAACAAAAGCATGGGTTGGCTTAGATTCATCGTCTGTTCGTCCATAAAGTCTAAAAAAAGCTGAAGCGGACATATGTCCATTTTCAATTGCCTTCTTTTTTATTTTTGACCAATAGTCTAATTCTAAAGCTTCAAACTCAGCTACGTTTTCATTTGGAACATGTCTGTATTGGATGTGTACAATGTTTTGTCCAAAAATTACTGTTGTGATAAACAAAAGTGAAAGTAATAATAGTTTTTTCATAATAATAGATTTATTAATTTGACAATAACTAAATATAGTTTTTTGTTTGAAAAGTTCATGTGATCTATGTCACACCTCTAAAGACATGAAACCTCTTAAACTGGTCAATATATAAGGGTTAATATGCTTTCTTTTAACTTCAGGTGTGATTAGTATATCAGTTTCGCAGGATGAAGTTTTTAATGAGGGGGAAATTCTTTTTTCAAAATGGGTGTTGGGGTGGTTTATATGTCAATCTTTATTTTCTTGAAGTAATACTTAATAGATTCTTGAAGAAGAAATTCTTTCGATTCCTGTATTGAAATAGAAAATGTTTTTATCAAAACTGTAGATCCTCAGAAAACATAACCTAAATGTGTAGATTTGTAAGAGAATACTAACTTATGGATTACACGAATATCATAAAAAAAATAAAGGCTCATAAAAAAACTCCCAATCTGAAAATTAAGATTAAAAAGGAAGTTGAACATTTTACAGAAATTTTATACAATACCTTATTCGATACAGAAACCCTTGCTGAAGAAAATATTGATGAATTAGCAAAGACTTTTGAGAAGTTAGTCAAAACCTCCTGTTGGCAAAAAGAAAAGCCTTGTGAAGAAATATGGGAAGATTATCTCGATTGTCTGCCAACGATACTCGATAAATTAAACAAAGACGCAGAAGCTATCTTGGCTGGTGATCCTGCCTCTAAATCAATACAAGAAATTTATTTGGCTTATCCCGGTTTTTATGCGATCGCTATCTACCGATTAGCACATCCTCTCTATCAAATGAACTTTCCTCTAGTTCCCCGATTGATGACTGAATTTGCCCATTCGAAAACTGGAGTAGACATCAATCCAGGTGCACAGATAGGAGAATACTTTTTTATCGATCACGCTACTGGAGTAGTCATAGGAGAAACAACCCTAATCAAAGATCACGTAAAGATATATCAAGGGGTGACTCTCGGTGCTTTGTATGTAGAGAAAAAAATGGCCAACAGCAAGAGACATCCAACTATTGAAAGTGGTGTGACCATATATGCTAACGCTACTATTTTAGGGGGAAATACAACCATAGGAGCAAATACCATTATAGGGGGTAACGCTTGGATCACTTCATCAATAGAACCTAATTCGATGGTGTTTCACAAACCAGAAATTCAAATTAAAAACAATGCCTAATACCTTAGAAAACTTAATTGGTAATACGCCTCTAGTCGAATCCAAGAGCTTAAACACCAACATAAATGTCAAACTGCTTTTTAAACTTGAAGGTCATAATCCGGGTGGTAGTGTTAAAGACAGAGCTGCGTATAATATGGTAAAAGAGGCGTTAAAAAGAGGAGACATTACTAAAAACACGAAACTAATCGAAGCCACTAGCGGTAATACCGGAATAGCACTCGCTATGATTGCCTCTATCTACGGGCTCGATTTGGAACTTGTTATGCCTGAAAACAGTACTGTAGAGCGGGTTAAAACCATGAAAGCCTATGGTGCCAAGGTAACCCTCACTCCAGAAGCTGTTGGTATTGAAGGAGCTAGAGATTACGCTACAGAAAAAGTCGAACAACAAGGATATTACTCCTTTAATCAGTTTGCTAATGATGACAATTGGAAGGCTCATTACCATACCACAGGTCCAGAGTTATGGAACGATACGGATGGAAATATCACTCATTTTGTTTCATCAATGGGGACTACAGGAACCATCATGGGGACCAGTTCTTATCTTAAAGAACAAAACGAAAGTATTCAGATAATTGGTGTTCAACCCGGTGATGGAGATAGAATACCCGGAATTAGAAAATGGCCGATGGAATACCTTCCAAAAATATTCAATGCCGATAAGGTCGATCAAATTATTGAAGTCTCTAGTAATGAAGCGAAGGAAACAGCTAAATTACTAGCTCAAAAAGAAGGAATATTTGGAGGCATGAGTAGTGGAGGCGCAGTCTGTGCGGCATTAAAACTCATCGAAACCCTAGATTCAGGAATCGTAGCGGTCATTATTTGTGATCGAGGAGATCGTTATTTGTCTTCCGATTTATTCGAATAAGCTATTTATAATCCCATTATTTAATTACTGTATCAGGACTATTTACAGGATGAGGTTTCTTATAACTGAGAGGAGAACACCCTGCTCCTTTCCCTGAGGAAATAATCACTCTACCCATTCTTCAAACCTCAAAAGAGTTTGAATTGGTATTAGACCCTTTTATTGGTAGTGGAACTACTTAAAGACTTTGTGATAAGTTAAAGAGGAGTTTTGTGGGGTATGATTTTAAGGATTATCAATAAAGAAGATGTTTCTTTGAGTTGTTTCTCCACCCTGATTGTGATTTATATTTTACAAAAAAGATTTTTAAATCAGATTGAGATGGGTAATCAACAAAATGAATTTTCTTATCAGATTGAGAAGAATATTTTACAAAATACCATAATCCTTCATTTCCCTTTGATTGGGATTGATAATCTACCTTAAATACTTTTAAATCTGATTGAGATTCATAGTCTACTAAAAACACTTTAATATCTGCTTGAGAGGGGTAATCTGTAGTAAATATCTTTTGAGAAAAAGAAAATAAGGGTAGTACAAAAAGGAAATATAAAAATTCTTTTTTCATCTAATCATTATCATAGTATTATCCAATAATTCAATATATAAATCAGTGAGATTCATCGATTTTTGAAAGTTTTTAATTTGGAACTTATACCTTGTTTTTTGTCCCATCCTACCCATTGTTATGTAATCATAGATACAGTAGAATATACCATCATCTTCTATTTCACTTATTAATAGTTGACGGTAATCTGATGAATCCGATTTGTGAGAAGAATTAAAATTTTCAATAACAGAATATCGAAATCTTTGTTTGGTTAATTCTTTACCCTTTTTCTCAAAGTATCTTTTTTTTTGTTTTTCTGTCACAGGATACCACTCTATTTTACCCTTATGATTAAAATCATGATTTTTAAAATGGATTGAAATTACTTTATCTAATATGTCGGTCAGATTCAATCTAATTCAAATTAATAAATTAATAATCCTCACCTTCAATACTTTCAGAAACGGAATATTCACTTTTTGTAGTTTTACCCTCTTCTTTTTTATTGTTAGAAGTATTAAAAGAAATTTTATTTGATTCAGTTAAAATTACAACAGTCCCTACAACAAGTGAACCAGAGACAGGATGATTTCCTTGCCAATCTTTGATATTTAGAGTATTCATTTTAACACTCGATTTTTTTGAATTAATCAATTCAGAGAAATTATCCTCCGTATATAATGATTGTTCTCCATCTTGAAATTCAGAAATTTTTTCAATAGTTTCACTTATTTCCTTCCCTACTAAATCTTCAGCAATTAAGTTTTTAATGTTTTCAACAGCTTGTAATCGACCCTTTCTTCTTCCTATACTTATCTGATTTGATTGTCTTTGCTGGGATTTTAAGACTGAAGACTGTCCAAACCCTAATACAAATCTTTTCCCGTTTTCATCTTTGAAAAACTGAGCACCTAATTTTGAAATCAATTTGTCTGGACTGAGTGTTTTGATATTATTAACAGTTCTGGTTGTATAAATATATTAAAAAATATTGATAAGTAATACCCCTAGTAATACCCAAACCACTTTTATGAGAAAATAAAACCCTAACCACTTGCTTAATAAGCAATTAGGGTTTCTCTTGGGTGGTCCCACCTGTACTCATTACTGTTTATAACTACTTGATTTACAATATATAAAAATACATCAATAGTACCCCGGGGTACTGTTTTAGTCCCTTTTGGGTACTAAGTTGTTTGGTGGGGTACTAACAACCTCTGTTAAATCTAACAGAAGTTAATTCTACACTATTTTCAATCATTTTTTATCGTTTTCTAAAACTTTCTATGCTTATAAGTGTAACCTTCTCTCCAACATGGGGTAAAGAGGAGTTCACCCATGAGGGACGAAAGTTAGTTAGTGGGAAAGACATCGGTTAGTAGATTATAAATAATAGTTGAGGTTTCACCGGTAGTTACAAAAATGATTTTATTATAAATCTGATATGGGGAACAATGAACTGGTCAGAAGAAGTGTAAGATTCAAGTTTATAGAGAGTTTGAAAACTCTAAGGGGTTTGGTGTATCTAATTTATACTGAACAATTATTAAAAGTTTAAAGAAAGAGTATCAACCTTGAACTGATATAGTATTACAAGTACGAGGTTATTACATTTTTAATTAAATCTGAAAGCAAATAATATGATAGAAAACATAAGTAAGGAAGAAGCAAAACATATGGTAGAACTATTAAAGAAGAAATCCATCTTAGTAAAGAATTTCTCAGATAAGTTAGAGAAGTACAGAATAAGTGGAGATAGAGAAACCTATAACAAGAAGTTTAGAGAACTATTAGAGAAAGAAGAGATAAAAATATATGGAAAGAAGATTGAATAAAAAAGATTTAATGGAACTCTATGGAGTGGATAGAATCACTATAGAAGATTGGAGAAGAAATAGAGGGTTAAAAATGATAGAAGTATCTACCCATTCGAAATACATCACAGAAAAGAATTTATTAGAGTGGGAAGAGGGTTTGAAAGGAACAATTAAAGTTAAGAGGTTAAATAATCAAAGTGTATCAGAATGAATAGAAGTGAAGGGTTGATACACTTTATTTAAATCAAATGATTTGATTAGTGTATCAGTAGTTACAGGTTGAGGTTTCTTGTAACCGAGAGAATACTTTTCCCTTAAACCCTATTTGGAGGGGTTTTATATATCGGGGTTG
Source organism: Candidatus Arcticimaribacter forsetii (assembly GCF_910589745.1). GTDB lineage: Bacteria > Bacteroidota > Bacteroidia > Flavobacteriales > Flavobacteriaceae > Arcticimaribacter > Arcticimaribacter forsetii. The sequence continues at coordinate 208,814 of NZ_OU342399.1, read as the reverse complement.
GTTATTCCTTAAGGAGTTATTTAAATATAATGTTGAGACTAATGAACTCCTTTGTTAAAACAACTATCTTCTGTCTCCTGTCCCGTAGAGATTTAATCTTTTCAATTGGAGGATGTTCAAGTTTAAAGATTGATTGTAAACGAATAGATAACCGATCTAGTCTTTTGTTAGCAACGCGTGTATTGTGTCCGTATGATAATTCAGGATTAGAGTAAATATCCATAACATGGTTAAAATATATTTTATTGGATTTGAGAAGGTCCCTAATAACAAGAATATCATTGGGTTCAAATTTATACTGTTCCCCATATAAAAATAGACTAAGGCCTTTGAAATATGATTTTGATTTTTCTCGTTCCTTTTTTATGATGTAAAATATGATTATCAGTAGAGATAACAATAACCATGGAAGAATTTTGATTTTTGTTTTGTAGAGTCTAACTGATTGTATAGGATTATCAAAAAAATTATTATCTATTTGAATCTCTGTAATTTCTCCAGTCTTCGGTATTGTTTTTGTGATTATATAATAATCATTTTCACTATCAAATTCAACATTTTTTATAAATGATATGAACTTAGGATTTTTATAAACTTTAACTGTATTATCAAATGGATTAACCCTATAAAGGTGTTCGGTGTCATAGAAAATGGTTGATTCAAATCCCTGATAGAATAGATTTTTTGATCTTATTGGAAAATCAAGGGTTCCTTTAATTAATAATTCTCTATGATCGTAATCAAATTCAATAATTTGATTTGAAGAGATTTTGTTTAGTCTATTATCATTATCAACCCTCATACCTCCATAGAAAATAGTTTTATTCCCTTTTTGATTGAAATATCCTTTTGAACTTCCTTCTACAGGTCTTTTTTGTTTGGTTTTAAAGTATTCCCATTCTTTAGTTTCTAAATCAAAATAGTAGATAAAATTTCGATCAGACCAGAATCCGTAACCACCATATTTAAACACCGTGTCATTCACTTTAAATAAGTAAGAGTTGATTGAAACTCTGGAATCTAAAGATTTATCAATTTGAACAAGAACATCATTATCCTTTTGATATACTTCATTGAAGCTTCCGAAGTAGTATGATTCCCCTTTAATTGAGAACGATTTTAATGTAGTAGTATCTATATCTCTTTGTAGAAACGGGTTAAGGAGTAATGATATATAAAAATATAATTGCAACACAATGCAATATAATAGTATAATTAATGATATTCTTTAGTTTTATTTAAAAATATCGATTTAATTATGAAAAATTATAAGTTTTTAAGTTCATTAGTTCTCTTTTCTTTTTTTGTTTCATGTGATTCAAGTATCTCGTTTATTACTGAAATACCCCTGAGCAACATCAAAGAACATAGTATTAATTTACAAAATCTCAAAGGAACCAATCTTGATGATGCTGAGTCCTCGTATTTTAAAATTCTTAATGATTCAATAAATAAAGAACAACCTTATGTTTATTTCTATTTATCTTATTTTTTTGAAAATGATTCCTTACTAGTTTCTGGACTTGAAAAGTTCCCAGAGGATCCTTTTCTAAAATTTTCTGAAGCAATGAGAGGTTTAAATAATTTTGATTTAGAAAATGTAAATAAAAACCTTAAATCCATTCTTGATGAGTATCCACATCATTCATTATCATTGAGTAATCTTCTTGAGAATTCCAAATCTTTATATCTTTTGACAACTGATGATATAAGAAAAGACGAGATAGTTATAGGGTTAGAAAGTTTCATAAACAATATTAAATCAAATGACAAAATTGTTAATGAATATTATGATTTTAATGATCCAAAAATCGGATTAAACGAAAAAGAAATTCAGATTTTAAATGACAATTTAAATTTTTTCAACAGTAAAATTCCTGATTCAAAGATAAGGTTAGAGAAGAATAGAAAAAGATTAGCCGAAGAAAGAAGAAAGAAGAAATTAAATCAAATTGAAAGAAAATTTGTGGATAATAAATATGTAAATTACCCTTATAGGTCAAGAACTCCAAATAATGTACTAAATATATATTCAGGAGGTTCAGCTTCGTCATACATGTTTGATGGAAGTAGTTCTATGGGGAGATGGTCTTGGGATAACAAGGATAAAAAAACAGGATTTAAAATAAGATGGGATGTTGGGAGTACTTGGTATGGTCGATTTTCTAATGACAGAATTTACATCCGTAATGTTTCAAGAAGTTTTGTAGGAAATGGTTATTTCGATAAATATTAAAATTTAAAATAATGATACCTCATTATTTAATTCACAAATAGTCTAGTGTGGGACTTTGAATATCAGAGGGATCATCGTATACAAGTAAAACCGATATACTGTTATAGTGTATCGGTTTTTTTATTCATTAGTAATCGAACAAAATGAAGAAAAATAGTTGTAATGTTTTTTTGGAGAACATGAGAAATATTTTTAATACCCCTTCAAATCATACCCCACAAAACTCCTTTCCAACTTATCACAAACTCTTCCAGTAGTTCCACTTCCCATAAAGGGGCCCTAAGGAAAGGATAGAATTGTTGATCAAACTTATGCCTTACGTTTGCCCAAAAATTCAAACAGCGAGCCATAGCTTAAACGAACCAATGGATTTTAATTTTTAAAGCATTAACCCAATAGAAAATCAACACTAAACTCGGTCAACGGTTACAGTTTGAGACGATAATCCAGTAAATTCAGAATTGGATAGCGAACTGAGTAAAAAGGATTTAATGAAACTCTACGGAGTAGATAGAGTAACCATAGAAGATTGGAGAAGAAATAGAGGGTTGAAGATGATAGAGGTATCTACCCATTCAAAATACATCACCGAAAAGGATTTATTAGAGTGGGAAAATAGTATGAAAGGAAATTCTTCAGTTAAGAGGTTAAATAATCAAAGTGTGTCAGAATGAATAGAAGTGAAGGGGTGATACACTTTATTTGAATTTTCTGATTTGATTAGTGTATCAATATTTACAGGTTGAGGTTTCTTGTAACTGTGAAAATACTTTTTCCATAAACCCAAATCGGAGTGATTTTTATATCGGGACTTTTTTTTCTAAACAAAAACATTTATATTATGTTTAAAATAAAAAAAATGATTTTAAAAATTTATGGTAACGAATTCGTTGCATCAGCTCATGACATTGATTCAAAACAATTGACACAACTTGGTAATAATCCATCTCAAGATGAAATTATGAATTTGATTCCGGATTATGATGTATCTAACACCAACTATTTTTTTATAAATCGCCCCTTGATTAATGATATTTTAAGCTTTGAGGTTTATGATGGTGAAGAAAATGTTTGGAAAGGTAATCTTGATGATTTTACAGATATATATGACCATGGAGATAATTATCCTGAAATCATGGATATTGATTTATGGGATGAACAAGACGAATATGGAGATGCTGTTGCTTGGGACGAACATCCTCAGTTTATTTATTATGAGGAAATAAACAAAGGTCTCGTTGGGATTGTGAAAATAGATTGTGAAAATTTTGACCCAGAAAAACTTTCTTGTGTTTGTGGTTCATTAGAGAAAGATGATGATGAACCAGAGTTTTTAGATAAAATATATTATGAACAAAATCTTCTACAATGGATTCCATTAGAGGACGAACCTAAAAATATATCTACTTTATTTTCCATAATCAGTTAAAAAAACAACAATCTGTCAATGGATAGACTTATCTAATCATATAAGATATCTTGTCAATATTTTGCAATGGACTACAAGTAAATCTTCAACTATCCAGATTTTCCTATTATATAATACAGTAATTAGTTAAAATTCGTGAGTTATACTGAAACCATATTAGAATATGTTTATGACCAATACTGTCTAAGTTATAATATGGAGGATGCCATAGATTTTATTGAAGATGAAATAGATTTTACAAGAGAAGAAATTAAAGATATGATACAGTATACTATAGATTACAACAAAGAACAATTCATTAAAGATTACAAATCGTTAGTTGAGGAGTTTCAATCCAAATTAACTTTTACTGAAATAGATTGTAAAAAAGAAAAGATTAAATGGCCCCAAAAGAGTGGAGTGTATGTGATTTGGAAAAATAATGATGATAGTTCACATGATAACTTAGTTTATGTTGGGATGACAGGAAAATATAAAAGAGTGAACCAAGATGAAGTATCTTTTAATTCAGGTACTTTTGATAAAAGAGATTATAGATATACTCCATATAGATTTTGTGAGTCAGTTAAAGATGGAGATAAACGATATGAGTTTAGTTATGGTCCAACTGGTAAGAATGGTAAAGAACAAGCAAAGATAAAATATCAGCACGATGCTTATGAAAAAAGAATACCATACTCAGAGTTGAAAATACACTGTTTTCATGTGTCAGATAATCATAGAGAATATTACACACCTGAACTTCTTGAAAAAAAAATACTAACTAAGTATTTAAAAAGTTCAGGAAATCTTCCTCCAGCTAATAATGAGTTGTAATTATTAAAACTCCTTCAAATCGTACCCCACAAAACTCCTCCCTAATTTATCACAAACTCTTCCAGTAGTTCCACTTCCCATGAAAGGGTCTAATATCAATTCAAACTCTTTGGAAGTTTGAAGAATAGGTAGAGTGATTATTTCTTCAGGGAAAGGAGCGGGATGTTCTCCTTCAATATCTAACTTTTGATTTGCTACCGATGTTCTTACAATATCCTCATTCCAATAATCTCCCATATTCTTTCCTCTAATGTTGGGTAGATAGGGAGAAATGGAATTGGAGTATTCACCATTCACACTTCTATGTCGTGGTGGAAGAGATGGTTTCGTTTTATCAGAGAGTTTGGTTAGTGTTGGGTAGTAATCATAGTCCATAGATTTGGTTAGATGAAAGATAAACTCATAGGAAGGAGTAAGATTAGATTTCGATGATGAGGGTTTAGGATTCGTTTTAGACCAAATAATGGTATTCCTCAATATCCATCCTTGTTCTTGAAGTTTTAGGATTACTCTGTGAGGTACATTTTGAAGGTTTCCATTATGGAATGTATCTCCTAAGTTCAAAAAGAAACTTCCTCTTTTATTTAATACTCTTTTACAATCTCTGAGATGCTCTGATAGGTTAATAACAAACTCTTCGGAAGTCTTCTCATTACCTAAACCTTCTTCTTCTGAGTACTTTCTTTTGTTCCAATAAGGTGGAGAAGTAAAGATGGTCTGAACTTCACCATCTGTTAATTCACTCATATCATGGGATGATTTCTGATAAAACCTCCACGATGAGTTCTTGATTGTTTTTGATTTATTGTTGGATTTACTTTCTCTACTTTCTTTCTCTTTTAGTTCTCGTTGAATTTGTAGATAAGATTGGTTTACCGTAAGAATTCCTTTATCTAAAAGTTCTATATGGACAGGGTGATGTTTATGAATAAAAATCAATCTCTGTAACTGAGAAGAAGAGATTCCCATTTCTTTAGAAACGATATCTCTCGAAGAACTTCTGTTAGATTTAACAGAAGTTAAATCCGTTCTTCTCCCTTGTCCTTTTCTATAATACCCATCAAGTATTAGGTATTCATTAATAAGTTCCTTAAAACTCTTTATTCTCTGTTTATTGAAGTGGATAAGGAGTAATTCTTCTTCTCCATCTTTAACTTCTTTCACCTCAACCTGGACTTCTTCCCATCCCAATCTTTTAATGGATTCGAATCTTCTATTACCACTGATGATTTGATTTTGAGAATCAATTATTAAGGGTTGCAATAATCCAACTTCTGAAATACTTTCCATTAGTTCCTCAATAGAGGATAGGGTGTAGATGTCTTTGTTTTTGGGATGGTGTTTGAGTAAGGATACTTTAACCTTCATAGGGTGAAGGTAGCGAAGATTTTAGTGGTATGCAAGTAATCATGTAGTAATAATCAATAATGACGGGAACAGAATCCTTTTGATTAAGGCGATTCTTATTATTTTTATAGTCCAACCTGTAATAAAGCCCCATTATTCAGTCAATTAACTCTTTCTAATATACGAAAAATTCCTGAATTTTAGTACCCCATATAGTACCCCAAAGGGTGTTTTGTGTAAAAACAAAACCTCAACAAGTTGTAAATCAACAAGTTGAGGTTTTTTGTTGGTGGTCCCACCTGGGCTCGAACCAGGGACCAACTGATTATGAGTCAGCTACTCTAACCAACTGAGCTATAGGACCTGCTTTTGCAAATAAATTTGCTAGCGTCAGCAAAACTAATATAAAAAATATTTTTTTGTCCTTTTCTTCTTACTTTTTTCACGGAAAGTTTAAACTAAAATTGGTTCGCCGTACTAAGTGTCTTATTTTTGTATTAAACTGTTGAAAATGAAATCGTCAAAAAAACCGGATAATGTAGCGTGGGACGAAGAAAGCCAGGAGTATATTTCAAAACTCCTGCCTTATGCTATTAGCAACAGTAGCCCTGTAATTAATATTCCTAACGTAGATTCGTTTAAGAAAAAAGGGGTTGATAAAGTTTCTAAACAGTTTCAAGCGGAACTAGAAGATCTTCAAAATAAAATCAAAAGCTTTGTAAGCTTAGCTGCCGACACTCAAATGGTTTATTCTGCAAAGTTTAAATTTGAGCCTATTGTTGGCGAAACATATCATTTATATCAGGGGAACGAAGAGTCTTTTTTGTCCTTAATTGAACCGGGGAGTTGGAATAAAAAACACTTAGGTTCTTTCCGTTTAAACGGAGACTATAAATGGGATCGTGTTTAAGAACAACTAAACATACAAGAGGGTTTTGCGTATTTTAAATGCTATACTTTGATTTTGAAGGGCACATCCCAACAAATATCCTTAATTTTACCCAATAATATAATCTATGGAAAGTCCAAGACAGAAAAAAATAGCAACCTTATTACAACAAGAAATTGCACAAATGCTTCAAGGAGCTGTTCGAAAAGAAGGTGTTTCTAACCTGTTGATTTCCGTTACCAAAGTTACAGTTACAGTAGACCTTTCCATCGCAAAAATATACTTAAGCCTATTCCCGCCTGCCAAAGCACTAGAGGTTTTAGAGGGAATACAATCGAATAGTTTTCAGGTAAAACACGACTTAGCTAAATTGCTAAAAAACCAACTTAGAAAAGTTCCCGATCTTGTTTTTTATTTAGATGATTCTTTAGACTATATCGAAAAAATCGATGAGGCACTTACTGCTACAAATGATCCGATCAAAAATCCCGAGGACTTAATTTCTCGCCAAAAAAAATAAATCGGTGCGCTTCCCTCTTTACATAGCCACGCGATATTTTTTTACAAAGAGTAAACAAAATGTAATCAACATAATCAATTACATTGCGCTTACAGTTGTCTTAATTGCTACTGCTGCCCTACTAATCGTTCTTTCTGCCTTTACTGGGCTTAAAGATTTTGGGCTCTCTTTTTCCAATGTTTTTGACCCCGATTTTAGAGTGGAAGCAGCTCAAGGAAAAACATTTGAAATGGATTCCATTACTTTGTCTAAAGTCAGAGATCTTGAAGGAGTTCTCGATGTCTCTGCGATAATTGAAGACAAGGTGTTTTTAAATTATAGAAACAAAAATCATGTAGCTTACCTCAAAGGGGTAGATTCAAATTACCTCAATGTAATTGAAAACAACACCTTTCTTAGCAGTGGAAACTGGTTTAACGAAGAGTTTGATGAAATTGTAATTGGAGGTGGAGTCGCCCAAATCTTAAGTTTAGGAACATACGATTACAATGACTTTTTAGTTCTTACGGTTCCCAAAAGAAAAGCTGCTAGTCAGCTAAAAGACCCTTTTATAAACAAGACCTCTCTCGTTTCAGGGATCTATAGTGTGAGCGAAGATCTTGATAAAAAGTATATTTTCTCAAGTATCCCTTTCGCCCTTGATCTTTTTCAAAGAAAACAAAACACTTACAGCTCTCTTGAGTTAAAGCTTGATCAAAAAATAAACAGAGAAACGCTTGAAAAAAACATTTCAGATCTTTTTGAAACACCTCTTAAGATGCGATCAAGAACTGAACTTAACGCTGCTTTGTTTAAAATGCTCAACACAGAGCAAATGGCAATATATCTTATTTTTACGCTCGTAATTATTATCGCTCTTTTTAATGTTGTTGGTGCTTTAATTATGATGATTCTTGAAAAAAGACCACAGCTTAAAGTGCTTTATGCTCTTGGGGTTATGCCCAAGGACATTCGTTTGATATTCTTTTACCTTGGCGGAATGATCAGTTGGTTTGGTGGTGGTTTTGGCGTATTGCTTGGGTCTATGCTTGTTCTTATACAAATGTATTTTCCGTTTTTGTTTGTTCCAGGTACAAACTTCCCTTATCCAGTTCGTTTAGATTTTCAAAACATTGCTTTAGTCGTACTTCTACTTTTTGTTTTAGGAAGTATTGCGTCAGCTTGGGCAAGCGCTCGTGTTGGAAAAAAAATTCAGTTTCTTTAAACCATCTCGTAATCTCCCCAATTTGCTTCAACATCTGCAAGGGCAGCAAATACGTCTACAGAAGCATTTGAAGTTACCATTCGAGTTCTATACTCCTTAAAATGAGGAATGCCTTTGAAATAATTGGTGTAATGACGACGGGTTTCTAAAACCCCCAATACCTCTCCTTTCCAGGCAATTGCCATTTCTAGGTGTCTTCGAGCTGCTTCTACTCGTTCTTTAATTGTTGGAGGAGTAGCGTGAGTCCCGGTTTTCATGAAGTGCTTTACTTGATTAAAAAACCAAGGATTTCCAATACTTGCTCTTCCTATCATTGCTCCGTCTAAACCATATTCGTCACGCATTTCAATGGCGCGTTCAGGGCTGTCGACATCTCCATTTCCAAAAATGGGAATGTGCATACGCTGGTTATTTTTGACTTCAGCAATCGGTCTCCAATCTGCAGCTCCCTTATACATTTGAGCGCGGGTCCTTCCGTGGATAGAAATTGCTTTTGCTCCTGCGTCTTGCAAGCGCTCTGCAACCTCTACTATTTTTATGGAATCATGATCCCAGCCCAAACGTGTTTTCACAGTAACTGGAAGTTTCGTGTGTTCTGCCATTACTTTGGTTAGTCGAACCATTAAAGGAATATCTCTCAAAATACCGGCTCCGGCACCTTTACTAACTACTTTCTTCACAGGACATCCAAAGTTAATGTCTATGATGTCTGGCTTAGAAGCTTCAACTATTTCAACAGACCGCAACATGGACTCTTCGTTGGCTCCAAAAATCTGAATCCCAACGGGACGTTCTTTTTCATATATATCAAGCTTCATAACGCTTTTTGCTGCGTCGCGAATTAACCCTTCACTTGAAATAAATTCAGTGTAAACAACATCTGCCCCATTCTCTTTGCATAAAGCACGAAAAGGGGGATCACTTACATCCTCCATTGGAGCCAGAAGAAGCGGAAAGTCATTTAGTTCTATGTCGCCGATTTTTACCAAAGCATAAAATTTTTCACAAAAGTACACAAAAGCTACCTTTTCTCTGCAGCCTGCTTCAAATCAAAGAATTAATTTTAAATAAAGGGTGGTTTGTTTACAATTATTGGTGCTAGTCCTGACCGTTCTTCGTTTTGATAATACAAAGTGTTTTTAGTAGAATAAACTCGACTATATATAAAAGGCCCTATAAAGCTAAAATAGACAAATTGCCCCTCTCTTGATTTAATTGATGCGTGAATGCTAAATACAAAATAAATTAAATTGCTCAAGATTGTAAAGGCTAAGTAACTGTAAAAAAGGCCTGTGTATTTGTAATTTTCAAAAAAAATTACATGATAGCTCCAAAACAACATCATCCAATTAATTATAGTTGTTGGAATTTGGGTTAGTAATGATTGTAAAGAATGAAAATGTACAAACCTACTTTTCTTGCGGTTGGTATAATAATAAATAGCGGAAGCAATGAGGTTAATTGTGGGGATCGGTATTCCAACAGCAAAAGCTGCGAACATCATAAGATAGGATCCCATTGCATCCTCTCTTTCTCTTTTCGAAAGTTCATTAGGCTGAGGAATAGTAATGTAATTTAACATACTAATTTAGGTTTAATTCCTTTCCTGTAAACGGAGGATATTCATCGGTCATATAGCATAAGTATAATGCCACCCGATATTGCCAGCGTATATTACCAACTAAAAAGTTATGGAAATTTTTAGGGAACTTCCCTAAAAAAAGAACAGATAGCCAAGCAATAAAAGAAAGTACTACGCCATATAAAATTCTGAAAAACAAAATGATTCCATGAGGGAGAGCAACATACAAAAAGCCAAAAAAGAAACGCAACAGCACTAGACCTCTACTTATTTTTTCAGGATAAGGAACTTCAAATTCAGTATAATTATCTGTAGCAGAAAGCCCAAAGGCAGGATATCCATCGGACAAATTAAACAACCTTGAGTTTACACGCAGTTTCCAGCGCATCAATTGAGTTTGAAACTCAAAAATACTCTCTGGATATTCCCCGGTAATTAGGACAACTACAAAAGAAACAAAAGTTAAAACAAGACTCCAAAGTCCGAGAAAAAATAGTAAAAAACTATGAGGTAATGTTATGTAAATGAAACCAAATAAGGTTCTGAGAATAAGTTCAATTCTAGAATAATGTTCTTGATGGCTAATAGAAAGTTTCATGTGAAAAGGGGTTTTGAGGTTAAATCTACTTCGAATATAAAACATTGTTTGAAAAGCTAATCATAGGGTCAAACTAATTTTATGTAGAAAACAAAAAAGCATAACACAAATAAGTATCTTTGTCGCTTAGCTTAGGAATAGAATCTATGAAGTACATTAGGAATTTTTGCATTATTGCCCACATCGATCACGGGAAAAGTACTCTAGCTGACAGGCTCTTGGATTTTACAGGATCTGTAACAGACCGTGAAAAACAAAACCAATTACTAGACAGTATGGATTTGGAGCGTGAACGTGGAATTACCATTAAATCACATGCAATCCAAATGGAGTATAAGTACCAAGGGCAAGAATATATTCTTAACCTCATCGACACTCCCGGGCATGTAGATTTTTCGTACGAAGTTTCCCGATCTATTGCAGCATGTGAAGGTGCTTTGCTTATTGTTGATGCTGCTCAAAGTATACAAGCACAAACCATCTCTAACTTATATTTAGCTCTCGAGAATGATCTTGAGATTATCCCCGTATTAAACAAGGTAGATCTTCCTTCTGCAAACCCGGAAGAAGTTACTGATGATATAGTAGATTTGTTAGGCTGCTCCCCTGAGGAAGTTATTCCTGCTTCTGCTAAAACTGGTTTAGGAATTGAAGAAATTCTAACCGCAATTATTGAGCGTGTCCCTGCTCCAAAAGGAAGCCCAGACGAACCGCTTCAGGCTCTTATTTTCGATTCGGTTTACAATCCTTTTAGAGGAATTGAAACCTATTTTAGAATCATAAACGGAACCATTTCTAAGGGTCAAAAAATTCAATTTATAGCTACCCAAAACACTTATAATGCTGACGAAATAGGAACTTTGAAATTAAAACAAGAGCCTAAGAAAAAAATCGAAGCAGGGGATGTTGGCTATTTAATTACGGGAATAAAAGATGCAAAAGAAGTAAAGGTTGGGGATACAATTACTACACCTGAGAATCCTACAGAAAACGCAATTGACGGTTTTGAAGAAGTAAAACCAATGGTTTTTGCTGGAATTTATCCTGTAGACACAGAAGATTATGAAGAACTTCGTTCTTCTATGGAAAAGCTTCAATTAAACGATGCTTCTCTTGTTTTTACTCCGGAAAGTTCTGCTGCTCTTGGTTTTGGTTTTCGATGTGGATTCTTAGGAATGCTGCACTTAGAAATCATTCAGGAACGCTTAGAGCGTGAGTTTAATATGTCTGTAATTACGACGGTTCCTAACGTCTCTTATCATGCTTTTGTTAAGAAAGATGTAAACGAAATGTTATTGGTTAATAACCCTTCTGACCTTCCTGATCCGTCCGCTCTTGATCGTGTTGAAGAGCCTTTTATAAAAGCTTCTATTATTACTAAAGCTGATTTCGTTGGAAATGTAATGTCTTTGTGTATTGAAAAAAGAGGGACTATTACAAACCAAACCTATCTTACAACAGAGCGTGTTGAGTTGACTTTTGACATGCCTTTGGCTGAGATTGTATTTGACTTTTATGATCGTCTTAAAACCGTTTCTAAAGGATACGCTTCTTTTGATTATTCTCCGATAGGAATGCGCCCTTCTAAACTTGTAAAAGTAGACATCTTATTAAACGGAAGTCAAGTAGATGCTTTGTCTGCACTTATACATATTGACAATGCTTATAGTATCGGTAAAAAAATGTGCGAAAAACTTCGTGAACTTATACCAAGACAACAATTCGATATTCCAATACAAGCTGCAATTGGAGCTAAAATTATTTCTAGAGAAACAATTAAAGCGGTTCGAAAAGATGTTACTGCAAAATGTTATGGTGGAGATATCTCAAGGAAACGTAAACTTCTTGAAAAACAGAAAAAAGGTAAAAAGAAAATGCGTCAAGTTGGAAATGTAGAAATTCCTCAAGAAGCTTTTATGGCAGTACTTAAGCTAAATGACTAAATACATCTTTTTGTTTTAATATTACTCAACCCCCTGTAGCCAGGGGGTTTTTTGTGGGCTAGCTTAAAAACGCTACTTTTAATACAAAGAAACATAAGGAGGTGTTTTTATGTTGATTTATACTATAAAATATTGTGCCATGAAAAAAACGCTTTTATTTTTATTTCTTATCTCGCTAGTTGGCTGTAATCAAAACCCAAAAACAAATATCGCGCCATGGGTTGCCTATGATGAGTCTCAGGAACTTGAGGCAGCCCAAAAAAATAAGTCTTCCAAAATGCGCTATCGCCTGATTCAGTCAAAAGTTTCCAACAAAAATGATCTTTGGAAGTCCATAGAACCTCAAATCCAATCTTTTACACAACAGGATTACCTCAGTCTAAAACCCCTCATTCTGGAGCAAAACATCCCAACCTTACAAGCACATATAAAAGAAGGTCTTCTAACCTATGAGAAACTTACTCAATGGTATCTGTGCCGAATCGTTCTGTTCGAAAATGACTCGATTCAAGCCTTAAATTCAGTTATATCAATTCATCCAGATGCTGTAAAAATTGCACGAGAAAAAGATTTAAATAAATCCGCTGAGAATCATCCCATTTACGGAATTCCAATTTTACTGAAAGACAACATTAATGTGGCTGATTTGCCAACAACTGCTGGCGCAGAAATGTTGAAAACAAATCTAGCTGATAATGCTTTTATCGTAGAACGATTACAAGAAAAAGGCGCCGTTATTTTGGGTAAAACCAACCTCAGCGAATGGGCAAATTATTTGTGTAAGGGATGCCCTAATGGGTATAGTGCAGTAGGCGGACAAACATTAAACCCCTATGGGAAAAGAGTTTTTGATACAGGGGGCTCTAGTGCTGGTAGTGGTTCTGCTATTGCAGCAAATTATGCAGCGGCAGCTCTTGGAACTGAAACTTCTGGATCCATATTGTCTCCATCTAGTACGCATTCGCTGGTTGGACTCAAGCCAACCGTTGGCTTATTAAGTAGATCCGGAATTGTTCCTATATCTAGTACTTATGACACTCCTGGGCCTATGACTAAAAATGTTGTTGATGCACATATTTTACTAAACGCAATGAAAGGGGAGGATGAAAATGATCCGGTCACTCTAGAAAGATCAATCGCTTTAGAATATAAACCCTTCTCAAAACTTAATTCTTTTGAAGGTGTTCGTTTTGGTGTGAATAAAAAATTTGCAAACGATTCTCTTTATGCTCTTGCTATTAAAAGAATCGAGAATCTTGGCGGCGTTTTAGTCGAGTTCGAACCTGAAAAAGTAAACTTCAAAAATTTTGGTAAAATCCTTGATGCTGACATGAAAATAGATTTAAAAAACTATTTAACTCAATATGCAGTTGGAGCCGGTTTGCCAAAATCCATAGATGATGTCGTTCGCCACAACAGCCAAGATTCTCTTCTAAGAATACCCTACGCTCAAGAACGATTGGATGGTGTTTTTGCTTCTAATTTGTCTTTGGACAGTCTTGAGATTTTAAAAAATCAAATCAAATTGGAGGGAATTGCTTTTTTTGAAACCCCAATTAAACAACATAATCTAGATGTAATTTTATCTATAAACAATTGGAACGCAGGACATGCAGCTGTTGCTCAATATCCCTGTTTAACTATTTCTATGGGGTACAATAAAAATGGAAGTCCTAAGGGATTAACATTTATAGCGCGTCCTTTTGAAGAAGAAAAGCTTTTAAAGGTTGCTTCTTTATATGAACTAAAAACTCAGTTAAGAAAAGCACCCTCTGAGTATCAATAAACACTTGATTTTAAACACTTTTTGTCTCAAATGTTTTAAACCAGATAGCCCAAAACCTATCTTATTTATTGAAAATTAACATTATACGAACCTACTTCTTAATTGGTCTTTGCGTAAGTTGAAAAAAAATCCTATAATAACTCTTGATCAGGATCAGAACGTTGTCATTGAGGCGATAACTCCTGCTAATGATGCCCCGAATATTTTATTAATTATTGTTGATGACATGGGTGTCGAATCAACTCCAGGATATGCTGTAGGTTCTGTTAAGCCCAATATGCCTAATCTAGAGCAATTAGTTACAGAATTAATACGCTTTAAATTCTAAATAAAGGATAAGGTCATCTTGGAGTTCCAAATTTTAAAAAGTATCTTTCCTGTTATTGAATTCTTTTTACAGAACATCTTAATGATATGGTACAGGTTCCAACGTTATTTATTGATCCCCTTCGGTGTAAAAAAAACATTGAAAAGATGGCTGAAAAAGCGGCTCGAAATAAGGTCGAATTTAGGCCTCATTTCAAAACCCATCAATCGCTTGAAATCGGACGATGGTTTAAAGAGTTTGGTGTAAAAAAAGCTACCGTTTCTTCTTTAAAAATGGCTTCTTATTTTGCTCAAGAATGGGATGATATAACCGTTGCTTTTCCTGCGAATATTCTTGAAATTGATACTATAAACGAACTAGCAAGTAAAATCCAATTAAACTTGTGTGTAGAAAATTTAGAGGTTCTTTTGTTCTTGGAAAAACATCTTAAATCCAGTCTAGGTGTTTTTTTAAAAGTAGATATTGGCTATAACAGAACAGGAATAAAGACTTCCTCCATTCCGTTAATTGATACCCTTTTAAGTAAGATTAAAGAAAATCCTAAAATATCATTCAAAGGATTTTTAGGTCATGCCGGTCATGCCTATAATTGTAGGTCCAAAGAAGCAATCGAAGCGGTACACCAAAAAAGCATTGATAAAATAATTGCTCTAAAAAAACAGTACAAACCTCAACATCCTGATTTAATAATTTCAATTGGTGATACACCGACCTGTAGTGTTTCTGAAAACTTTAACGATATAGATGAAATTAGGCCTGGAAATTTTGTTTATTATGATCTAACTCAAAACATTATTGGGTCCAACGAAATAAACGAAATAGCGGTTGCAATGGCTTGTCCTATTGTTTCCAAACACGAAGACCGAAATGAAATAGTAATATACGGTGGCGGTATTCACTTCTCTAAAGATCGCGTCGAAGATCCTAATGACGGTGTAATCTTTGGTAGAATAGCAGAATCAAAAGGCACTTTATGGGGAGATCCGATAGACAAAATGTTCCTTAAAAGTCTTTCGCAAGAACATGGAATTGTTAGCGTTCCTAAAGAAAAAATGAAATCCTTTGAAATTGGAAGTCTGCTTTGGGTACTTCCTGTCCATTCTTGTATGACAGCGGATTTAATGAAAAAAATTCATACCCCTAACGGAGGGGTTATTAATATGATGTAATTCATCTGTTCTTTTATATCTTTAACACCAAACAAAATTTTATGATTATCCTAATGGGGGTTAGTGGTACTGGAAAAACAAGTCTTGGCAAAAAACTGTCTCAAGACACAAATTGGCCTTTTTTTGATGCTGATAATTTTCATCCACAATCCAATAAAGAAAAAATGAAATCAGGTCTGCAACTGACAGATTCAGATCGAAAACCTTGGTTAGAAATACTCTCCAAAAAAATCAATGAGTGGAGCGCTAACGGCCAAGCTATTCTTGCATGCTCCGCCCTAAAAGAAGAGTATAGAGCCCTTTTGTCAGCAAACAACAAATCAATTCAATGGGTTGTTCTTAATGGCTCTTTTGACCTAATTAAAGAAAGAATTGAAAGTCGAGAAAACCATTTTTTTAACCCCTCCCTTTTACAGTCTCAATTTAACGATCTAGAAATTCCTAGTTACGGAATCCATCTTGATATTAGTGAATCTGTTGATGAGCTTTCGCTTGTTTTACAAAATAAATTAGCTTCTAAAAATGATGCGGCAATTGGCGTAATTGGAATGGGCGTAATGGGACAAGGGATTGCGCTAAACTGTGCAGAAAGCGGATTTAAAACCGCCGTTTATAATCGTTCTTCGCCAGGAGAGGAACATATAATCGAGGAATTTATGTCCAAAAATAATTCCTTTACAAATGTTTCTGGATTTACAGATTTATCTGAATTTGTTGGTGCTCTTAAGCTTCCTAGAAATATTTGGCTGATGATTAGTAGCGGACCTGCAATTGATAGTGTTATCGATCAACTGGTTCCTTTACTCGACGAAGGAGATGTTATTATTGATGGTGGTAATTCTCACTATCCTGATACGCAAAGAAGAGCTCAGCAGCTAGAAAAAAAGAACATCAATTTTGTGGGATGTGGTGTTTCTGGTGGTGAAGTCGGGGCTCGTTTTGGAGCTTCTATTATGTTTGGTGGTAGCAAAAAAGCGTACGAAAACCTGAGCCCAATTTTAAACAAAATTGCAGCAAAAGACTTTTCAGGAAAACCTTGTCAGGGCTTTATGGGAAAAGAAGGTGCTGGACATTTTGTTAAAATGGTCCACAATGGAATTGAATATGCTGAAATGCAGCTTTTAGCTGAAACATTTGATGTTTTATCTAAACAAATGACTTATCCTGAAATGTCTACTCTTTTTAAAGAAATGAACCAAGGGTCTGAAGCAAGTTATTTACTTGAAATTACTGCTGAAATACTGCTGAAAAAAGAGGGGAATCAATTTTTAGTTGATTTAATCCTGGACCAAGCCAGTAGCAAAGGAACGGGAATGTGGTCTAGTTCTGCAGCTTTAGCACTAGGATCCGTAAACAACATGATGTCTTCCGCCGTTTTTGCTCGTTACATATCTGCCTTAAAAGAAACCCGATGCTCTTTAGCTGAGCAGAAAAGTAATCCTATTAAAAAAGAAAAAATTTCTGTTTCTGAATTAAAGGACGCTTATACTTTCGCTAGGATAATTAACCACATTCAAGGGTTTAATTTAATTGAAGCTGCTTCAAAAGAATATGGTTGGGACTATAATCCCTCAGAAATTTCAAGAATTTGGACTCAGGGGTGCATCATAAGATCTCAATTAATGGAGCGCCTTTCCGAAGAATTTAAATCTGATAAAACAATATTAAAAATCAATCTTCTTCTAGATCTTTTAAAAGAAACAGAAGCAGGAGCTGCTTCCATAATTCATCACGGAATAGATCAAAAGATCCCTTTAGATGGATATGGAACCGCTTATAATTACTGGATTGCAATTTGTAGCGAAAAACTTCCCGCTAATTTAATCCAGGCGCAAAGGGACTTTTTTGGGGCACATACTTACCGAAGAATTGACAAGCCTTTTGAAGAAAGTTTTCATACTGAATGGCAAAAAAATGATTAATTCTTCCCTTCTTTTCTCAGTCATTGTTGGGGTTGTTTTTTTAATTCTTTTGATTTTAAAATTCAAATTTCAACCCTTTATAGCTTTACTAATTTCTAGTATTTTAGTCGGCATATTAGCAGGAGTTCCCCCTCTAGAAATTATGGATACTGTAAAAGAAGGAATGGGGTCGACTTTAGGTTTTGTAGCTGTTGTTGTTGGGCTTGGTGCAATGTTTGGAGCTATTCTTGAACATTCTGGTGGTGCTGAAGCATTAGCGAGATCGCTGTTAAATAAATTTGGAGAAAAAAATGCCTCCTGGGCATTAATGATCGCAGGGTTCTTTATTGCAATCCCTGTCTTTTTTGATGTAGCTTTCATCATATTAATACCCCTGGTTTATTCGCTGCAACGAAAGACAAAAAAATCCTTGTTGCTGTATGCAATTCCACTTCTTGCAGGGCTTGCTATTACACATGCATTTATTCCTCCAACTCCAGGTCCTGTAGCTGTAGCGGATATCTTAAATGCTGATTTAGGCTGGGTTATTTTAGTTGGATTTATTGTTGGTGTCCCTACAGCAATTGTGAGCGGGCCTTTATTTGGAAAATATATTGCAGCAAAAATATTTGTTGCGGCCCCTGAACAAATTAAACAAAAAGAACAAAAAGAATTTCCTCCCATAGGACTCCTGGTTTTAATTATCGGAACCCCCATCTTCTTAATTATCTTAAACACAATTTTAAGTAGTCCAATGGGTTCACAATTAAATATTTCGAAAACATATATTGAATGGATTCAAATGGCAGGTCACCCTTTTTCTGCTTTAATCATAGCAAATCTGTTCGCTTGGTATTTTCTGGGAATAAGGCGTGGGTCCTCTAAAGATAAACTGTTTTCTATTACTACGTCTTCTTTAGCCCCTGCAGGAATTATTATTTTACTCACAGGTGCAGGAGGCGTTTTTAAACAAATGCTAATTACAACAGGTACCGGAGAAATGCTTGCAAATTATTTTTCTAGTATTGGGTTAGGGTTAATTCCATTTGCTTATTTAGCTGCGGTTTGTGTTCGAGTATTACAAGGTTCTTCTACGGTTGCTATGATTACAGCGGCAGGAATAACCTCAGCGCTAATAACCGTTCCCTTTGAAGGGTTTCATACTGCTTTAATTGTAATTGCAATTGCCTCAGGAGCTTCAATTCTTTCCCATGTAAACGATAGTGGATTTTGGTTAGTAAGCAACTATCTAGGGCTTTCTGAAAAAGACACCTTTAAAAGTTGGTCTATAATGACAACCATTTTGTCTTTAACGGCATTAGTTGTTGTACTTCTACTTTCACTTTTTGTTTAAATAATAGTCATGAAAAAAATCTTCTTCATTTGTCTTCTTTCATTTGTTTCTTGTAAACCGATTCATGAAAAAACACATCCTGTTGGGAACATCGAGACCCCATTGGGATCCCTGTATTTTTGGCTACATGAAGAAACTCCAAAACACAGAGCTAGTTTTATTAAGTTAGCCAAAGATAATTATTGGGATGATTTAAGTTTTAATCGGGTCATAGAAGACTTTGTAATTCAGGGTGGGTGTCCAGACACTCCAGAAGGTTTTGATGAATCTCATTATTTAATTGATCCAGAATTTCCGCCAAACCTAAAACACATTTATGGAGCTGTTGGAATGGGAAGAGATAATAATCCTGAAAAAAAATCTGCTGGTTGCCAATTTTATATTGTTCATAACCAAGAAATTGCTCGATTAAATCAAAATTATACGATTTTTGGTCAGGTGTTTAAAGGATTCGATGTGTTAGACAAAATTGCTACCCTTCCTACAGATTCTTTAGATGCTCCTTTAGAAAGAGTCCCGATAAAAGTACGTGTTCTTGTTCTAAACGAAAAAGAACTTATTGCCCTTGGAGCGGCCGGTTTTGTTAATTAATCTGATTGCTATGAAGATTCTAAGAACCGATCAAAATAACAAAGAATTTAAAAAATTGGTTGTTGAGCTTAACAAAGAATTGGAAATTATTGACGGCCCTTATCATACTTTTTACAGTCAGTTTAACGGAATTGAAACCTTAAAACAAGTTGTAATTGTCTATGAAAAAGACAAAGCTATAGGGTGTGGTGGTTTTAAATTCATTCAAGAAAATGTGGTTGAAATTAAAAGAATGTTTGTCTTACCGTCTCAACGTAAAAAAGGAATTGCCGGGTTTGTTCTTAAGGAAATTGAAGCTTGGGCTAAAGAGCTTGGGTGTTTAAAATGTATCCTTGAAACAGGAAAAAATTTACCTAATGCAGTAAACCTATACACTAAAAATAGATACTTAAGAATTCCCAACTACGAGCCTTACGTTGACATTGACAACAGCTTGTGCTTTGAAAAACATTTATAGTTTTTAATTTGGTTTATAATATAAACTAGTTTATGTTTGTTTTAAAAATAACTCCAAATATTATGAAAAACGAAAACAACACACCCAAAGAACAGCTCGATTTAATCGAAAAAATGATTTCTCAGGCCAAAGTTAATCTCAGCAGACACAGCTTTGATTTTATATTTTGGGGTTGGTTGGTCAGTCTTACTGCCGTATCAAACTTTTTACTTTTAACCATTACTTCCTTAGGATATAAAAGTTACCTAATATGGCCTTTATCAGCTGTTATTGGGTTTATTGCTATTTATGTTCGTTACAGCAAAGCCGCTAAAGTAGAAAGTCATAAAACTCATGTTGAATATTTTATTTCTCGCATGTGGATGGTAATAGGAGGCGTACTGGTTTTGCTTTCAATCGCCTCTCCTTTTATAAAAATTCAGCCCTGGTTTTTGTTTCCTGTCCTTGCGGGTATAGGAACTCTGGTTACAGGGGTAGTCCTAAAGTTTAAACCGTTAAGCTTTGGTGGGATTTTTTTAATTACTTTTCCTTTTTATAGTATTCTAGCAATTGGAAATTCAATTGTGCTTTTATATGCATTAGTCGTCGTGGTTTCCTATTTAATTCCTGGTTATTTACTTAAAAATTATAAAGCTTGATCCCATTAAACCCTTTGTTAACTTCTCCGCTTCGTCTAGGTGCGATGTCTTTATTGATAAAAGTTAAGTCTGCTTCTTTTAAGTATCTAAAAGAAGAGCTCGATGCAACCCAAGGAAACCTCAGCGTTCAGCTAAAAAAACTAAATGAAGCAGAATATATTACAATTAAAAAACGTTTTGAGGGAAACTACCCCTTAACAGAGGTCGAAATTACCCTTCATGGAATCAAGGCTTTTGAAGACCATGTAGTGAACTTAAAAAGTTATTTACACCTCTAGTTCTAGGCAAATTTTATTGAATAATTCTGTTAAACTACTATTGACACTTTATCATTAAAACTTATCTTTATAAAAAAGACCGCTATGGAGGTAAAAGATGCAAACGGGAATATTTTGAATGATGGGGATACAGTAAAATTAATTAAAGACCTTAAGCTTAAAGGGACTTCAACTACTATTAAAAGAGGAACAACCGTTAAAAACATTCGTCTAACTGATGATGCTGACGAAATTGATTGTCGCATCAATAAAATGAATATTGTTTTACGAACTGAATTTGTAAAAAAATAAAAAATGGTCATTATCTTCACCTAGTAATAATTTAAAATGGAATTTATACCAAAAACAGGATTTCGTGGATTAATTGAGAATTGGCGCGCAGATGTAATCGCGGCAATAAGCGTTGCGCTAATAGCTTTGCCGCTATCGTTAGGTATTGCTCTTGCTGCCGGCGCACCTGCAATGGCCGGAATCTGGTCAGCAGTAGTTGGTGGAGTAGTTACTACACTCTACAGAGGGGGGCATGTTTCTATTAATGGCCCAGCAAAAGGGGTAATTGCTGTTATCCTTTATGGTATTACGGTAATGGATGATGGTTCGGGACAGGCTTTTAATTATGTATTAGGTGCTATTGTAGTCTCAGGTGGAATTCAAGTCTTACTAGGTGTGTTAAAGCTGGGGCGTCTTGCGGATATTTTTCATTCTTCGGTCATCCATGGTCTTTTGGCGGCTATTGGGATTATTATTTTCGCAAAACAAATCCATGTTGCCCTTGGAACACACTCAGACAGCCCTAGTATCATACAGAATTTAATAGATGCCGTTGTTTTATTACCCGAAGCAAATCCATTTGTGGTTATCATTTCAATTATAGGGCTTCTACTTTCACTATTTCACTCTAAAATAAGCTTTCGGGTTTTTCAATTTTTCCCTGCACCAATCTGGGTGATTGCGTTTTCAATTCCTTTTGTCTATTTATTCAATTTCTTTGATGCTCATAGCTTAAGCTTTTTTGGAAAATCATATGAGGTAGGTCCCTCGCTGCTATTAGATATTCCAGATAATTTTACAGACTCTATCTTACATCCTAACTTTGCAAAAATCGGCACAATTGAATTTTGGACCACGGTTTTTTCTATTCTAATTATTACCAGTATTGAATCATTGGCCATTGCAAAAGCTGTAGATAAAATTGACCCTTACAAACGAAAAACAGACCTAAATAAAGACTTAACCGGAATTGGTTTAAGTACTATGGCTGCCGGATTTATAGGAGGGTTACCTATCATTGCGGTAATTATTAGAAGCACAGTTAATATCCATAATGGAGCAAAAACAAAGTGGTCTAATTTGTATCAAGGAGTGTTCTTATTAATCTTAATTGTTGTGCTAAGCCCAATAATGAAACAAGTACCCTTGTGTGCTTTTGCTATTTTACTTGTTTACACTGGGTTTAAACTCGCCTCTCCTGCCGTTTTCAAACAAGTCTATAATCAAGGTCCCGAACAATTAATTTTCTTTGTCTTTACGCTAGTTTTAACCCTATATACCAATCTTCTGATTGGACTTGTTGGCGGTTTGCTTTTGGTTTTAGGAAGCCATATGCTGTTGGCTAAAGAGTCGATTACTGAGTTTTTTAGAAATACCTACCGTGCTGGCTCTAGTGTTGTTCAAAATCAAGAGGGTGCTTATGACTTGAAAATTAAAGGAATTGCCAACTTCTTAGGAATCCTTAAAATTGATAAACTCGTAAAGGAAATTCCTGCTGGAGTAGATGTAAATATTGATTTGTCTGAAACACGATTAGTGGGAATGACCTACATGGAATATTTGGTCGACTATTTAAGAATGCAAAAAGAAACAGGGGGAAATGTAGTCATTAGGGGTTTGGATGCTCACGTCTCATACTCAACCCATAATAGGGCGTTAAAAATTTCGCTTAACAACGCAGCCCAAAAATTATCTCCAAGGCAGGTGCGTTTGCAAAATCTGGCTAACGAACAAGACTATTCGTTTAACTACAAGGTAGAGTGGAACACCCTTTACCTTAAAAAATTTCACTTCTTTGAAATTCGACCAATTGAAAGAAAATCAAACTCTTTAAAAGGAGATTTTAAAGATATTAATATGTCTTGGGAAATCTCAGACGTTACCTTTAATGATGGTGATGCATTTTCTGCAGAAACCTTTAACACTTCGCTAATGGTCTTAAAAATAAACAAAAAAATTCCTGTTTTTACCATGGAAAAAGAGGGACTCTTTGAAAAAATAATTGACCGTGTAATGGCTTTTACTGGGTTTAAAGACATCGACTTTGAAATGTATCCTGATTTTTCTAAGCGCTTTTTAATAACGGGTAAAGAGGAGTCTGAGATACGAAACTTTTTTACCGATGACCTAATTCGTTTTTTTGAGAATCGACAGATTTATCATATTGAAAGTAATGGAGAAGCTTTGATTATTTTTGATAAAATCAAATTAGCCCGAACCGATGAGACCATAGCGCTTATTGATTATACCCAAGCTTTGGCCAAGCTCCTCACCTAAATAAAACCTTATGAAACACCTTGTTCTGCTTTTTTCTAGCCTTTTTACATTCCTGTGTTCTGCTCAAAAAACCTTAGGTTCTGTAGAACGTTTAGATCCTGAAATAAATTATTTAATCGAACCCGGAGAAAAATTAGAAATTCTAGCTGAAGGTTTTAATTGGTCCGAAGGTCCTGTTTGGGCTCCAGAACTTAATGGTGTTTTGTTTACCGATGTTCCAGAAAACAAAATGTACTTGTGGACTGAAAACAACGGGCTTTCTATTTATCTAGATCCTAGTGGATATACAGCAATTGAACCTAACGAAAAAAAGAGTGGAGCTAATGGTCTCATTATCGACCCCGAAGGAAACTTATTGATTGCTCAACACGGTGACAGGAGGATTGCAATGATTAAAAAGCCATTGATAAATCCGGGAGAATTTATTACCATAATAAGCCGCTATAAAGGAAAACGCTTTAATAGTCCTAACGACCTCATACGCTCAAAAGATGGAGATTTATACTTTACTGATCCTCCTTATGGCTTAAAAGGGGACAAAGACCCATTAAAAGAAATTAATGAAAATGGGGTTTATAAGCTCGATTCCAATGGGGTGTTAACTCAAGTTTATGCCGGTTTAAACCGCCCTAATGGTTTGGCTTTTTCTCCTGATGAATCCGTTTTGTATGTTGCTAATTCTGATTCAAAAAGAAACTTATGGATGTCTTTTTCCGTGGTAAAAGGGGAGCTTAAAAACGGAAAAGTTTTTTTTGATGCTACACACATAAAAGAAAAAGGTCTTGCTGACGGCCTTAAAGTACACAGCAAAGGGTATGTGTTTGCAACGGGTCCAGGGGGTGTTTTAATATTTACTCCCGAAGGAAAACATTTAGGAACTATAAAAACAGAAGTGTCCTCTGCTAATTGTACTTTTAATGCTGATGAAAGTGCTCTTTACATTACTTCAGACAACTACCTAACGCGTATTAAATTAAAAAATTAATTCAGTATGAAACTACACCGAATAGAAACCGGTAATTTTATGCTTGATGGAGGTGCTATGTTTGGTGTAGTGCCAAAAGCTTTGTGGGAACGAACGAACCCTGCTGATGAAAAAAATAGAATAAAAATGGCAGCGCGTTCCTTACTTATCGAAGATGGAGATCGTCTAATTCTGATTGATACAGGAATGGGGAACAAGCAATCTGATAAGTTTTTTGGTCATTATGCTCTTTGGGGAAATCACAGCTTAGATAATTCTTTAAAAGCTGCCGGCTTTCATAGAGACGATATAACAGATGTTTTTCTAACCCACCTACATTTCGATCATTGTGGAGGAGCAATTCAATTCAGTCGTTCAGGAGCCTTAGAACCCGCTTTTAAAAACGCTCATTTTTGGTCTCATAAAAATCATTGGGACTGGGCGTCAAACCCTAACTCTAGAGAAAAAGCTTCCTTTTTATCTGAAAACATTTTGCCAATAAGTGAAAGCGGTCAATTAAAGCTTCTAAAAGAAACCGATAGACAAATAACAACCCCCCTTGGGTTTGACGTTCTTTTAATGGATGGCCATACCGAAAAACAAATGCTTCCATTGATAGAATATAAAGGGAAAACAATTGTCTTTGCTGCAGACCTAATTCCTACTGTTGGGCATCTTCCTATTCCTTATGTAATGGGTTATGATACTAGGCCACTATTAACATTAGAAGAAAAAGCTTCCTTTTTAAAACGTGCTCTTGAGGATGACTTTTTATTATATCTAGAACACGACCCGGATAACGAACTCATTTCTCTTGAACAAACACCTAAAGGTGTGCGTTGTAAAGAAAGTTTTCAATTCGATGCCTCTTTTAATTCCTAAGTTATTTACTTTTAATCCATCTTTTTAAAAAAACCGAAATGAAATATTTTGCTATTGCTCTTTTAAGTCTATTTTCTTTGAACCTATCTGCTCAATATTGGCAACAAAAAGTTGACTACACAATGAATGTTGAATTGGATGCTGAAACAGCTGATTATTCTGGTTCTCAGAAATTAATTTATACTAATAATTCTCCTGAATCCCTCTCTAAGGTTTTTTATCATCTATACTTCAATGCTTTTCAGCCTGGAAGTGATATGGCAATTCGTTTAAAAAACGGTGGGGATAGAAACGGTCGTTTTAAAGTAGACTTAGACTCTTTGAATGAATTTCAAAGCGGTTATCTTAAAGTAAGCTCGTTAAAACAAAACGGAAAGCCAGTACAAATAAAAGAATCCGGAACAATACTAGAAGTAACCTTAAATGAGCCTATTCTTTCGGGAGGGTCTACAGTTTTAGAATTGGATTTTAAGGGACATGTTCCTGACTTAATAAGAAGAGCTGGAAAAAATTCAACAGAAGGAGTTGCCTATTCTATGGCGCAATGGTATCCTAAAATGTCTGAATATGATGTAGATGGTTGGAATACGGATCCATATACAGGAAGAGAGTTTCATGGAGTTTGGGGAGATTTTGATGTTAAAATTACATTAGACAAGGAATATACTGTTGGTGGAAGTGGGTATCTTCAAAATGCGGATAAAATTGGAAAAGGATATAGTGATCGTAAAAAATCTAAATCTAAAAAAGGAAAGATAACCTGGCATTTTATAGCGCCAAATGTACACGATTTTACTTTTGCTGCAGACAAAGATTATGTCCATGACATATATCCTGGTCCAAACAATGTAGACCTACATTTCTTTTATAAAAACAACCCCGAAATAATTGAGAATTGGAAAAAACTTCAGCCACTAACTGCTGAATTAATGGAATACTTCAATGAAAAGATTGGCCCATATCCATACAAACAATACTCTGTAATCCATGGCGGAGATGGTGGAATGGAATATGCTATGTGTACTCTAATCACTGGAGAGCGTAAATTTGGATCTTTGGTTGGTGTTACTTCTCATGAATTAGCGCATTCTTGGTTTCAGCATATACTAGCTACAAACGAAACGAAACATGAATGGATGGATGAGGGGTTTACCTCTTATATATCTACCCTAGCCAAAAATAAAGTGCTTAAAGAAGAAAGTGAATTTCCTTTACTTCGTTCCTATGGTGGTTATTTAAGGCTTGCAACTTCGGGTGTGGAAGAACCTCAAAGTGCAAATGCTAACCGATATCATTACAATTTTGCATACGAAAGCACAGCTTATAATAAAGGAGCTGTATTTCTTGGTCAACTGGGTTATATTATTGGCATGGATAAATTAAATGAAACATTAAAAACATACTACAACGAGTATAAATTTAAACATCCTGTACCTAACGATATAAGAAGAATTGCAGAGCGTATTTCAGGAATTCAACTGCGTTGGTACATAACGGATTGGACTCAAACAACCAACACAATAGATTACGCAATTAAAGAAGTTGTATCTACAAATAAGGGTGCTACGGTGAATTTAAATCGAATAGGAATGATGCCAATGCCTTTAGATGTATTAATTGAATACACAGACGGAACTCAAGAAATGCATTATATACCAATTACTCTAATGCGTGGAGAGAAAGAAAACCCTTATGATTTAAAATGGAATGTTGAAAAAAGCTGGTCTTGGGCTAATCCAGAATATAGTTTCTCTATTGAAAAGAAAATAGAAGAAATCAAATCAATAACCCTTGACCCTACATTTTATATGGCAGATATTGATCGCACTAACAATAGATATGAAATTAGTAATGAGTAAAGGTTCGTTTTTAAAACGTCTGAAGGGAAAAGATTTAATTGACGCTCTATTTAAAAAAGGAACTCAATTAAAATCTAAAAACCTTTTTCTTAAAATACTGAAATCCTCTGACGAGACAAGCCTTTCTGCTGGAGTTTCCGTTCCAAAAAAGAACTTTAAAAGAGCAGTGGATAGGAATCAAATAAAAAGACAATTACGAGAAACATTCAAGCAGGTTGAAAAAAACATACCTTTTAAAGGGGCTTGTATGTTAATTTATACCGGGAAGAAAAAACCAAAAACAGAAGAGCTAATAAAAGAAATAACTGCCTTGTTAACGAAATAAACTAACGTTTTAAAATCATTCCAACATGAGGTATTCCATCTTCTAAATACTCTTCTCCAATTCTTTTAAAATTATGTTCCTCATAGAATTTTTGTAAATGAGCTTGAGCAGAAATTTTCAAACTATCTTTTGGATAAAGTTTAAGAGCCGTTTTGATAGAAAAATCAACTAATTTATGACCTAATTGTTCTCCTCTTTTTTCAATCGACACAACCACTCTTCCTACCGAACTATAATCGGAATAAGAAATTCCTTTTTTAAGAAAACGAGCATAAGCAATTGTTTTCCCTTTTTCTTTACCTATAATATGTACTGAAAAAGGATCTTTTCCGTCTATATCTTGATAAACACAGTTTTGTTCTACTACAAAAACTTCGGAACGTAATGCTAAAATATCGTGTAATTCAACCGATGTTAATTCTTCAAAAGTTTTGTAATAAAAAGAAACCATCACATGCAAGGGATTTTATCTATTCTATTTTGATGTCTTCCACCTTCGAATTCTGTATTAATATAAGTTTCAACCATAGCAAGAGCTTGCGGAATGGATATAAATCTTGCAGGTAAACTTAATATATTCGCGTTGTTATGTTCTCTTGCCAAAGCCACAATTTCTTTAGTCCAACAAAGAGCCGAGCGAATGTCTTGGTATTTGTTTGCAGTCATGGAAGCACCGTTTCCGCTTCCACATATAATAATACCTAAGTCCGATTTTTTTGAAGATACATCCTGTGCAACAGGATGAATAAAATCAGGATAGTCTACACTTTCCTCCGTGTTTGTTCCGTGATTAGTTACTTCGTGTCCTTGCCCTGTTAAATAAGAAACAATTGCTTCTTTGTATTCAACACCTGCATGATCATTACCTATTGAAAATTTCATTTTTATTTTTTTTATAAATGTAAACAAACCTGTGATTCTTGTTTATAAACTATTCTTAGAAATTGGATAGTTTGTTAATAAGTTATAACAAGAGAAAGTGCTTTTTAAAAAAAAATACTGGCTTATAATTTTTATTTTTTTAAAAAAATTTTTTTTAAAGTACTTATGCAATTTACTGTTTAAAAGAAGAGAGGTTTATGAACATCAAAAAAGAGTAATTTATATTGAAACTTATAATCAATTATACATATTAACTATTGTTTATATAATTCTTAATAGACTGGTAGATATGATTTTAAATTTAATAAAGATCTTTATTAAATGTTAATAAGCTTATTAAATTAATAAATCCTAAAAATAAAACTTAAAGAAATACCGCTATTAACAAGCTATAATAGACATCATTATTTTTAAAATTTAAATAAAACAAATTATTATTATTGTTAAGACTGTTCATAATTAAAACACAGGTTAAAATTTAATAGAGTAATTTTGTTTCATGTTTAAAAAGAAGAAGAAAAAGAAAAACTCTTTAGAACGAAAAATAACTAAACATTTTCGTAATAATCCTGAGAAAGAATATAATTATAAACAAGTTGCTGCTGTTTTAGAAATAAAAGACACGAAAACAAGGAATGAAATTATTAAAATATTAAATAAATTAACTTCTGAAAAAATACTTAAAAGTTCTACAAAAGGAAAATATAAATTAGAACAAATAGGATCACAATATTATCAAGGAATTTTAGATGTTACATCAACAGGAAGAGGCTTTGTAATATGTGATCAATTAGAACAGGATATACTAATACCAAAAAACAACATAAATAGAGCTTTTCAGGGAGATTTAGTTGAGGTTTATGTTTATAAAAGAAAACAAAAATCTGGCGCTTTTGAAGGTGAAATAGTTGCTATAATTGAACGTAACAAAACACAATTTGTAGGTGTTTTACAGATCGAAAAAAACTATGCTTTTGTATTGACCAGGGGACCAAGAATGTACACGGACTTTTTTATTGATAAAAAGCAATTAGAAGGTTACAAGAATGGAGATAAAGTTTTAGTGGAATATTCAGATTGGCCTAAAAGAGCAGAATCTCCTTATGGAACTTTAATAGAATCCTTTGGACCACCAGGAGAAACAAATACTGAAATGCATGCCATTTTATCAGATTATGGGTTACCCTTACATTTTCCAAAAGAAGTAGAGGAGGCTGCAGATGCAATTGATCAATCTATAAGTTTAGAGGAAATAAAAAAAAGAAGAGATTTTAGAAAGACATTAACTTTTACTATTGATCCAAAAACAGCAAAAGATTTTGATGACGCTTTATCTTTTAAAATCTTAGAAGAGGATAAATTCGAAATAGGAATACATATTGCAGATGTTTCCCATTATGTAAAACCTCATAGTATATTAGATGAAGAAGCATACGAAAGAGCAACTTCTGTATATTTAGTAGATAGAGTTGTTCCAATGTTGCCAGAAGTGTTGTCTAATGGTGTTTGTTCATTAAGACCAAAAGAAGAAAAATATACCTTTTCTGCTGTTTTCACTATGAATTCTAAAGGAGAGATTTTAGAAGAATGGTTTGGAAAAACGGTCATTTATTCTGACCATCGTTTTGCATATGAAGAAGCGCAAGAATTAATAGAAACAAAAGAAAGTACTATATCTAAAGAGGTTTCATTAACAGGAGAAGCTTATGATGTTTCCTCCGATATTCTAACAGCTGTTTTAAAACTAGATGATATAGCAAAAAAATTACGTGCTAAAAGAATGAAATCTGGCGCTCTTTCTTTTGATAGGGTTGAAGTTAATTTTATTTTAAAAGAAGACGATACACCAGAAAGCGTTTATTTTAAAACCTCTAAAGATGCTAATAAACTTGTAGAGGAATTTATGTTGCTAGCAAATAAACAAGTAGCCACTTTTGCGGGAAAAAGAAAAAATCCTCTCCCTTTTGTTTACAGAATTCACGATGAACCAGATGTCGAAAAACTAACTAATCTTCAAACAGTAGTTTCTAATTTTGGATATAATTTAAATTTACAAACTAAAGATGTTAGTAAGTCTTTAAATAATTTATTATCTGATATTCAAGGAAAACAAGAGCAAAACCTTATTGACACTCTTACTATACGATGTATGAGTAAAGCAGAATATAATATTGATAATATTGGACATTATGGTTTGGCTTTTAATTTTTATTCTCATTTTACATCTCCAATAAGAAGGTATCCAGATGTAATGGTTCACAGATTATTAGAACAACATTTAGCTAAAGAAAAAGTAAAAAATACAGAAACGATTCAAGCTGCTTGTGTTCATTCTTCTCAACGAGAAATGATCGCTACAAAAGCAGAAAGAGATTCTATAAAATTTATGCAAATTAAATTTATGGAAGATAAAGTTGGTAAAGTTTTTGAAGGGGTTATATCAGGAGTAACAGACAGAGGAATTTATGTTGAATTAGTTGATAATAAGTGTGAAGGAATGGTTAGAATTAAAGATATAACAGGGGATTTTTTTAATTATGATGATTCAAACCATTCTTTAATAGGTGAAAGAACAAAAAAGAAATATCAGTTAGGAGACTCTATTGAAGTGAGCGTATTAAAAGCGGATCTTATTAAAAGACACCTTGATTTTAAATTATCAGAAAGTAATATCATATAGAATTACTAAATTTATTAAACTTTAAAAAAGGATCAATATGAAATTACCCATTTTACTTATCGTGTTATTTATTAGTCCATTAATTTCTGCTCAAGAAATTGAAACGGATTCCATATCAAGTCAAGAAATAGAACGAAAAGTTCAAACTAAAACGATTCAATTAAGTCCTTTTACTGGTTTAAAAGTATATTCAGGTATTGAAGTTAAATTAATTCCTTCTGAAGAAGATAAACTTGTCTTATCAGGAGAAAACTTTGAAACAGTTGTTACTTCTTTAAAAAATGATGTTTTAAAAATTAAACACTCAATAGACCAAGTTTTTAATCCTAAAAACACATACATAGAAATATACTTTTCTAAACCATTAGATCTAATTTATACCTACCAAGGATCAGTTGTAGAATCAAAAGCACTCTTACAAGCTACAAAGATTGAATTAAAAGCGAATGAGGGTTCCAACTTAGATCTTCATATAGAAGCAGAAAAAATAACCTCACAAGTTAATACAGGGGGAACACTTAACCTTTATGGTAAAGCTGTTTACCATGATTTAAAAATACTAGCAGGCGGAATTTGTGAGTCTGAGAATCTTTTAACAGAGCAAACAACAGTAAAAGTAACAGCTGGAGGCGTTGCTTATATTCACGCTTCTGACTTATTGGAAGCGACTGTAAATGTTGGAGGAACTGTTCGTATTCATGGAAGACCAACAAAGCTTATTAAAAGAAAACGAATCGGCGGTACTATTACAGAAATGAATTAGATATAAATAAAAAACCCGTGATTATCACGGGTTTTTTTAGAGGCATCGAGCGGATTCGAACCGCTGTACAAGCTTTTGCAGAGCTCTGCCTAGCCACTCGGCCACGATGCCAGTCCGGCAAAAGTAATAAATAAAAAGTTTTTAAGCCTTTTTTCTCTTCCCTTTTATTTCTACACTAACCTCTTCTACTTCTCCCCCTATAGGTGGGTTTTTCTTTGCAACATTAACAGACACTTTTTCAACTGTTTCGTGTTCTTTCATTATTCGGTTAACTATACGTTGAACAACCACTTCCAGTAGTTTTGCACGAATACTCATTTCTTCTTTTACAATAGTATAAACAGCAACATAGTCTACGGTATCTTTTAAGTCATCACTTATTACTGACTTATTTAAGTCTGTCTTTAACTTAACATTTACAACATAATCGCTTCCTATTCGTCCTTCCTCTTCCATGCATCCATGGTTTGCATAAACTTCAATATTTTTTACTCGAATAGTTCCCATAAC
The DNA here is from genome assembly GCF_910589745.1 of Candidatus Arcticimaribacter forsetii. Lineage (GTDB taxonomy): Bacteria > Bacteroidota > Bacteroidia > Flavobacteriales > Flavobacteriaceae > Arcticimaribacter > Arcticimaribacter forsetii. Next base: position 176,336 of record NZ_OU342399.1, on the reverse strand, counting down.
TTTGCTTTGAGCAAATATAAAAAAGAGGAGCTAATAATACTTCCATCCCTTTTTCTTTTTCGATATCTTTGTAAAAAATATATTCATGTCAGAGCATACTGAATCTTTACATTTTATTGAACAAATTATTAAAGCAGATTTAGAAGCTGGTTTTCCTGCAGATAAATTACGATTTCGTTTTCCACCAGAACCTAATGGATATTTACACATAGGACACGTAAAGGCAATTGCTATTAATTTTAATTTAGGAGAAAAATTTAATGCGCCGGTTAATTTAAGGTTTGATGATACCAACCCAGCAAAAGAAAGCATTGAGTTTGTAAATGCAATAAAAAAAGATGTGCAGTGGTTAGGTTATGAGTGGGCAGAAGAGCGATATGCCTCGGATTATTTTGATCAGTTATTTATATGGGCTAAAGAGCTAATTTTAAAAGGTCTTGCTTATGTAGATTCTCAAAGTTCTGATGAGATTGCAAATCAAAAAGGTACTCCGACACAAGCAGGTTCTAATAGCCCTTTTAGAGATACTTCTCCTGAAGAAAATTTAGCTCTTTTCGAGGAAATGGCCGCAGGGAAACATAAAGAAGGTACACTTGCTTTACGGGCAAAAATTGATATGTCTTCTCCAAACATGTTGATGCGTGATCCGATTATTTATAGAATAATAGAAAAAGACCACCATAGAACTGGCTCAAAATGGTGCATTTATCCAATGTACGATTGGACCCACGGTGAATCTGATTATATAGAAGGTATTTCTCACTCGCTTTGTACTTTAGAGTTTAAGCCTCACAGAGACTTATACGAGTGGTTTTTAGACAACATAACTAAACTAGAACATCATTATCCAAAACAAAGAGAGTTTGCGCGTCTTAATCTTTCTTATACAGTAACAAGTAAAAGGAAATTAGCTAAATTAATCGAAAACAAAACGGTTTCTGGTTGGGATGATCCACGGATGCCAACGATTTCAGGTCTAAGAAGACGAGGTTATACCCCTGAATCACTTCGAAACTTTGTTGAAACAGCGGGTGTTTCTAAAAGAGAAAATGTAATAGACGCTTCTTTATTAGAGTTTTGTGTTCGAGAAGATTTGAATAAAAAAGCTTCTCGAGTTATGGCTGTTTTAGATCCTATTAAACTGGTAATTACTAATTACCCAGAAGGTGCAACAGAAATGTTAGAAGCGGAAAACAATCCGGAAGATGAGTCAAAAGGATCGCGATTAATGCCCTTTTCTAAGAACTTATACATTGAAAGAAATGATTTCAAAGAAGAAGCAAACCGTAAATATTTCAGGTTAACATTAGGAAAAGAAGTGCGCTTAAAAAACGCTTATATTATCCAGGGCCAATCTGTTGTGAAAGACGCAGAGGGAAATATTATAGAGGTGCATTGTACGTATGATCCAGACAGTAAAAGTGGTTCCGGATCTGAAGCAAGTCAACGAAAAGTAAAAGGTACAATTCATTGGGTAAATCAAGATACTTCAATAAGTGCTAAAGTTAATTTGTATGATCGTTTGTTTAATGACGAAAGCCCTGATCAACACAAAGAACAAGAGTTTACGGATTTTATTAATTCAGACTCATTAGAAGTTATTACTGCTCAAGTTGAACCTTCATTGGTAAACCTTAAGCCCGGAACCAACATCCAGTTTCAGCGCTTAGGATATTTTGTTGTGGACCAAGACTCAACAGAGGATAATTTAGTTTTCAATAAAACAGTAGGCTTGCGAGATACTTGGGCAAAGAAATCTAATAATAATTAAAAAAGGCTCAACATTGTTGAGCCTTTCTGTTTCTTAAGAAGTTTTTTATTTCTTATTTTTCAAATTCTGTTCTTTCATTGCTTCACCAATTTGATTACTAGCAGTGAATGAAGCAACCATGTTGTTTAACATATCACTACCAGCTTGTGGTGAATTTGGAAGCAGTATAAGATTAGAATTCGTGTGTTCTCCTATAGACTGTAATGTGTCATAATGCTGAGTTACTACGATAAGAGCAGAGGCTTCTTGAGAGTTTATCCCCACTCCATTCAAAACATCAACAGATTCTTCTAAACCACGTGCGATTTCTCTTCTTTGGTCCGCAATTCCTTGTCCTTGTAAACGTTTGCTTTCTGCTTCAGCTTTTGCCTTTTCAACGATCAAAATTCGGGCAGCATCTCCCTCATATTGAGCCGCAACTTTTTCTCTTTCGGCAGCATTAATTCTATTCATTGCTTCTTTTACTTGAGAATCAGGGTCAATATCTGTAACTAAAGCTTTTATTATATCGTATCCATAATTGGTCATTGCCTCGTTTAACTCGCCTTTAACCGCGTTAGCGATGTCATTTTTCTTTTCAAACACATCATCCAATTTCATTTTTGGAACTTCAGCTCTAATAACATCAAAGACATAGGACGTAATTTGGTCTTGAGGATAATCCAATTTATAGAAAGCATCATATACACTTCCAGAGACCACTTTATATTGAACAGACACTTTCAGTTTTACAAAAACATCGTCTTTTGTTTTGGTTTCTACAATTACATCCAGTTGAAGGATTTTTAGACTCATGCGTCCAGCAATCTTATCAACTAGCGGGATTTTAATGTGTAAACCAGGTTGCCTAATTGCAACGAATTTTCCGAAACGCTCTATAATTGCTGCGGTTTGTTGTTTCACTATAAATAACCCAGATAGGATTAATAATACAGCAATGAAGATAATAACATAAGTTCCAATACTCATATGATAGATTTTAGGTTAAACAGTTTTTTTTAAAAGTTCTAAACGATCTAATGTAGTCATTTTTCCAATCACTTTTATTACTTTTATAATATCAGGTCCTGATAAACTCCCCACAACAGCCATTCTTAGAGTTTGCATAACAACTCCCATTCCAATTTCATTTTCTATACAAAAGTTAGAAATTTCCTCTTTTAGATCTTCAAGATCATGCGCATTAATTATTGTTTTAATTTCGTTTATTAACGAAGTTAAATCTACCTTTTTTATTTTTTTCATTCCTTTCTCATCATACGCTTTTGGTGGGATCAAGAACATTTCACATAAGCCAGGAATATCATTAAGTAATACGACACGTTCTTGTATAAGAGTTGATATTTTTGATATTAGGTCTTTATTATAGTTGTCTTTAAGCTCTGTGACTTTGGCGCTTACAATAGTTTCAATTTCTTCTGTTGACAGCCTTTGAATGTGTTGTTGGTTGACCCATTTTGCCTTATCGTAATCAAACCTTGCCCCTCCTTTTTGTATTTCATTGAAATCAAAAGCACTAATAATTTCATTAATTGTCATTATCTCGTCCTCTACCTTTGGGCTCCAGCCCAGCTGAGCAATATAGTTTAAGTGTGCACTAGCCAAAAACCCTTTTTCTCTATATCCTTCAAATTCTTCACCCCATGCTATTGGGAATACAGGATACCCGTTCTTATCACCATCTCGTTTGCTGAGTTTCCCTTTTCCTGAAGGGTTTAATATTAAAGGTAAGTGAACAAACTTTGGTTTTTCCCACCCGTATAGATTATATAATAAGGTATGAATTGGTAGCGATGGCAACCATTCTTCACCACGAATTACGGTAGTTATTTCCATACAATGATCATCAATAACATTTGCTAAATGATACGTCGGAGTCCCATCACCTTTAACAAGCACCTTATCTTCTAATTCATTACTATTTACACGAACCGTTTTTCTTATTTCATCTTCACTAATTATTTCAACATTCGGCTCAACAAGTAATCTTATAGTGTATTCCTCACCAGAATTTATACGCTCTTGACATTCTTTCTCGCTTATTTTCAAAGAATTATCAAACTGATTTCTATTGGCATAATTGTATTTAAATGCTCCTGTTTCTTTCTCTGCCTTTTCCCTTGCTATTGAAAGGTCCTCAGCTTTATCAAATGCATAATAAGCCCCTTTTTTATCTAATAGCTCTTCAATATATTTTTTGTAAATATCCTGTCTTTCACTTTGTCGGTAAGGACCATATTTTCCTGGATTTTTGATGCTTTCATCAGGATTAATACCCGCCCATTCAAGGCTTTCAAAAATATATTCCTCACTTGAATCTACTTTTCTTTTTTGATCGGTATCCTCAATTCGCAATACAAATACCCCTTTGTTTTTTTTTGCATACAGGTAATTAAATAATGCCGTTCTAACACCACCTATATGAAGTGGGCCAGTTGGACTTGGAGCGAAACGAACGCGTTCTATCATGTTTAATTTTTTTACAAATATACTTCCTCTCCTTCATTTTTCCATCACTTGATATTCTGTATATTTGCGGAGTAATGAAAACGACACAATTTTTTAATTTACCTTCTGATAATCTTTTACCTTCTGATTTGAAATATTGGATAGATCTCGTAGCAGATCATTATCAAGTTACTTTGGAACAATTTGTTGTGAATTTTATTGACAAGGATAAGATGCTAGAAATGAATAAAAAATATTTAGATCATGACACGCATACAGATATTCTTACCTTTGACTATGGAAATCAGGTAGTTATAAATGCGGAGCTATTTATCTCCACTTACATGTGTAGCCTTAACGCTGAAGAAAACAGCCAAACAGTTGAAAATGAGACGCTTAGACTCATATCACATGGTTTTTTGCATACAATCGGTTATTCTGACAAAATACCGCAACAGAAATTAATAATGACAGAACAAGAGGATCTATGCATCTCTATGTTCCACGTGAAACAATAATTATGTTCAATACACCTTATGACGTTATAGTGGTTGGTGCAGGTCATGCAGGAGCCGAGGCGGCTGCAGCAGCGGCAAACATGGGATCAAAAACTCTTTTGATTACCATGAATCTACAAAATATTGCACAAATGTCTTGTAATCCTGCAATGGGAGGTATTGCGAAGGGACAAATTGTACGAGAGATTGATGCTTTGGGTGGATACAGCGGTATCGTTTCAGACCTTAGTGCAATTCAATTTAAAATGCTTAATAGGTCTAAGGGTCCGGCGATGTGGAGTCCAAGAGTTCAATCTGACCGTATGATGTTCGCTCAAGCTTGGCGGGATCGTTTAGAGCAAACTCCTAATCTTGATTTTTATCAAGAGATGGTTCAAGATTTAATATTTGATCAAGATAAAATAATAGGTGTTGTCACAAGTTTGGGTCTCAAGATATATTCTAAAACTGTAATTCTAACGAACGGAACATTTCTTAATGGATTAATTCATATTGGTGATAAAAATTTTGGTGGTGGTAGAGCAGGTGAAAGTGCTTCTACTGGTTTGACTTCGTCTTTAATAGAAAAAGGGTTTGAGTCCGGTAGAATGAAGACAGGAACTCCTCCTCGTGTTGATGGACGTTCTTTAAATTTTGATTTGATGGAAGAACAACCAGGAGATATAGATCCGGTAAAATTTAGCTATTCTCCAGAAACATCTCCGCTCACGAAACAGCGCAGCTGTCATATTACCTATACAAGTGAAGAAGTTCACGACACCCTTCGTGGAGGTTTCGATCGTTCGCCCATGTTTAATGGAAGCATCAAAAGTTTAGGCCCTAGGTATTGTCCTTCTATTGAGGATAAAGTGAATCGTTTTGCTGACAAAAACAGGCACCAAATTTTTGTTGAGCCAGAAGGATGGAATACCGTTGAATATTATATAAATGGTTTTTCAACCTCTCTACCAGAAGATGTTCAATATGAAGCTTTAAAACAAGTAAAAGGTTTTGAAGCAGTCAAGTTTTTTAGACCTGGTTATGCAATCGAGTATGATTATTTTCCACCAACTCAATTGACTCACAGTCTTCAAACAAAATTAGTAAAAGGTTTGTTCTTTGCAGGACAAATTAATGGTACTACTGGTTATGAGGAAGCTGGCGCACAGGGTCTCATGGCCGGAATTAATGCCCATTTATATCATAAAGGCGATAGTCCTTTTATGCTTAAAAGAAACGAAGCATATATTGGTGTTTTAATAGATGATTTAATCACTAAAGGTACCGAAGAGCCCTACAGAATGTTTACCTCTCGTGCTGAGTATCGTACCCTATTACGTCAAGACAATGCCGACATTCGCCTTACTCCAATTGGTCATGAGTTGGGTCTTGCAAGTGAAGATCGTTTAAAATCAGTCAATAAAAAAAACGAACAATCCGCCTTACTCAAAGATTTCTACGAGACAACAAGTGTTCTTCCAGAAGAAGCGAATCCTTTCTTGGAAGAAAAAAACTCTTCTCCGATGCGTCAATCTGATAAGATTGTAAAGATTTATTCTCGTCCTGGCATTACTCTTGAGGACATGGTTAAAATCAAATCAGTATCAGAATTTATTGAGTCCAATAAAATTGGCACAGATGCTCAAGAGCAAGTTGAGGTTCAAATTAAATATTCTGGATACATCGAAAAAGAAAAGGCTAATGCAGACAAATTAAATCGTTTAGAGTCTGTCTCTATTCCATCATCATTTGACTACAATTGTTTGGCCTCCTTATCACATGAAGCTAAAGAAAAATTAAACAAAATTAAACCTCAGACCATTTCACAAGCTTCTAGAATAAGCGGAATTAAACCAAGTGACATTAGTGTTTTGTTAGTTAAACTTGGAAGGTAATGTTTCACGTGGAACAAAAACAACTCCAATGAAAACCGAAATCTGTTCTGTAAAAGACCACCTTGTTTCAGGTGAAATTTTCTCTGTTGTGTGGGACGAAACTGCTCAAATAGCAAAAACCGAACCTGCTCCTAAAGAACATGAAATGCACTCTTATTACGATTCGGAGGAATATATATCTCACAACCATTCATCTAAATCATTAGTTAATTTTCTTTACAGTTTTGTTCAGAAACTTATGTTTAGAATTAAAAAAGGCATGTTCAAAAATCATTTATTAGATTCTTATTCTGTGTTGGATTATGGTTGTGGTGTAGGAGGTTTTTTGAAATATTTATCTAAAGACAATGTTGAAGCGAACGGAATAGAAACAAATTTAAACGCAAGGAGTTTAGCTAAACAACAAGGGCTTTTTGTCTATAATTCTTGGAATGAATCGCCAAATAAAAAATATGACCTGATAACCCTTTGGCATGTTTTTGAACACATTCCAAATCTTAAAGAGTCCATATTGGAGTTTGATAAAAGACTTAATAAAGAGGGCGTTTTGTTAATCGCCGTTCCCAATCTTAAGTCCTATGACGCTTCTTATTACAATGAGTTTTGGGCTGCCTATGATGTGCCGAGACATCTTTGGCACTTTTCTCAAGACGGTATAATTTCTCTTTTGGATCAAGAAGGATTCATGCTAATTGACAAACGTCCTTTGATTATGGACGCCTTATATATCTCTTATGTTTCCGAAAAGTATAAAGGGTCCAGATTTCCTTTGATAAAAGGTGTTTATAGAGGAATACATTCAAATTTGAAAGCAGTCAGTTCAGGAGAATATTCTTCTTTAGTTTACTTGTTCAAGAAGAAAAATTAAGATTCTTTTTTGTTTAGAATGCGAGTCATTTTTAAAGCAAAATCTGAAAACAGAATTTTTCCATTAGCATTTCTATCGACAGCATAACAGGTTTCTTCTAAAAGGCGGATCATTTCTACTGCATTACCGCTATGAACAAATGGAGCAAATTTGTTAATGTCAAAGTTGGTTAATGATTGGAATTTTACCAGTGAATTAGTTTTGAAAGAAACTAATAAAGCTTGACGAATAAAATTTAAACTATATAACAAGAATTCTTTTTGCAATGTTCTTCCAAGCGCTCCTACAATAGTAGCCCAGGACATTAAATCTATTACAACACTTTTATTACCACTTGCTTTGAAAGCACCACGAAGGCACTGAATAAAAAGCTGTTCATGTCCTCTTAGTTGTTCTATATTTTGGAATGATTCCAAAGCTTTTCCTAGACTACCCTCAGAATTTGAAGCATAGAATTCCGCTAAGTTACTTTCACAGCCTTTATTTATTAATTCAGATTTAATAATTGAGGAATTGATAGGCTTTAGAAAGGATAATTGGCAACGAGATTTTATTGTAGGTAATAAGTCTAATTCTGACTCAGCTACAAAAACAAAATAAGTATTGGTTGGAGGCTCTTCTATTAATTTTAAAAGTTTATTTCCGGATTGAACATTTAACTTATCTACACCCCAGAGAATACAAACTTTTGGACCCCCAGAGAAAGACTTTAAATTTAATTTTTTAAACAACAAATCAATCTCATCTACACTAATATTTCCTTGTTTGTTTTCAGAACCAATCGACAACATCCAATCATTTGAACTTCCATAAGAAGTATTTGAAACAAAATCTCTCCAAGGCTGAATGTAGTCATCACATTTTGGCTTACTATTTACTGATGCTGAAGTTGCAACAGGATAAATAAAGTGCAAATCAGGGTGTTCTATAAAATAAGAAATACTTTTCCCTTCAGATATTTTAGTGTTAATGTGGTTTTCGTCCCATAACATTTCTATTGCAAATGCTACAGCTAATGCTAGACCACCACGCCCCGAATCGTCTATAAAACATTGACTATGAGGAACATAGCCCTCTTTTATGTCGTTTAGAACTTGTTTCTTTAAGGTTTCCTGACCTAGAATTTGATTTACAAACATTTTCAAAGATAACTTAATTTTAAATTTTCAAAGCTTTACATCAATGTTGGTCTTGGTTTAGTTTTATTCTTTACTTTTGGGGAAATTTTTTAAATATGAAGACTTTAGACAAATTATCTTTAAACAATGAAAAAGTTATTGTTAGAGTAGATTTCAATGTCCCTTTAGATGCTGACGGAAATGTAACGGATGACACAAGAATTAGAGCAGCTAAACCAACAGTTGACTACATTCTATCTAACGGAGGCTCTTGCATTTTAATGTCACACCTAGGTAGACCGGAAGGAAAAGAAGAAAAATACTCCCTTAAACATATTCAAAAAACGGTTTCAGATATACTTGAAGCACCAGTTCTTTTTGCTGAAGACTGTGTTGGTTCGGAAACACAAGTTCTTGCTAATAATTTACAAAACGGTCAAGTTCTTCTATTAGAAAATCTTCGTTTTTATAAAGAAGAAACATCAGGGGATGAGGCTTTTGCAAAACAATTATCAAACTTAGGTTCTGTTTATGTAAATGATGCTTTTGGAACAGCTCATAGAGCACATGCATCAACTGCAATTATTGCTTCTTTCTTTGAAGGTAAAAAAGCTTTTGGTAAATTATTAGAAAAGGAAGTTCTAGCAATTGAACAAGTAATGAATACTGGAGAGAAACCAGTACTAGCAATCTTAGGCGGTGCAAAAGTTTCTTCAAAAATTACAATTATTGAAAACATACTTGATAAAATTGATCATTTAATTATTGGTGGAGGTATGGCGTATACGTTTATCAAAGCCCAAGGAGGTTCTATTGGAGATTCTCTTTGTGAAGACGACTATTTACAATATACTAGAGATTTAGTTGAACAAGCCGCAGCAAAGAATGTAAAAATTCATCTGCCTGTAGATGTTGTTTGTACAAATGATTTTGCTAACGATGCAGAAAGTCAAATTACTCCTGTAGGGTCTATTCCAGATCAGTGGATGGGATTAGATTCTGGACCAGAAAGTATAATAAAATTTGGGAAGGTTATAGAAGAGTCTAAAACAATTTTATGGAACGGGCCAGTTGGTGTTTTCGAATTCGAGAATTTTTCGAAGGGTACTATCGCACTTGGCGAAGCAATTGCAAAAAGCACAGCAAAAGGCTCTTTTTCATTAGTAGGTGGAGGAGATTCTGTTGCAGCGGTTAAACAATTTGGATTTGAAGATCGCGTAAGTTATGTTTCTACTGGGGGTGGAGCAATGCTAGAAAGTTTAGAAGGAAAAGATCTTCCAGGCATTGCCGCTTTAGTAAATTAAGAGATTCTTATTACTTTGGATTGATTATTGTTGATGTTTTCCAAAAACAATCTAAATACCGTTCATATGAATAAAATAGCTGTATTATTTGCCCTTCTTTTATCAGCATGCTCTTCAAAGAAGGAGCAAAGTTACGTTACTGCTTCAAATGGAAATTTAAACCATGTTACCGTGGTAATGAACGACGAAGAATGGAACGGAGAACTAGGAGAAACGGTTAGAAATGAAATAGCCTCTATTTACGAAGGGTTGCCAATAGACGAGCCCCGTTTTTCATTAAGACATCTACATCCCACTTCATTTGAAGGGTTTTTTAGAAATAGTCGAAACATACTTTGGTTTAAAAAAGATAGTTTATCTTCATTTGAATTAAGACAAAATCAATTTGCAAAACCACAGATAGTTGGTTTTTTTAAAGGAGAAGATCAGGAGGTACTTTCTGAATATGTAAAAGAAAATGCACAGTTAATAATAGGATTGTTCGAAGAAAATGAACGAAAAGAAAAACTAAGAAGAATAAAGAAATCAATGGCTAATGAAGGAACACTTGAAAAACGTTTCAACATCAGCATGAATTACCCTTCTGCATATAAAACCCTTAAGGATACCACTAATTTTATTTGGATTAGAAAACCAGTTCAAAAGGGGCATTTAAATATTGTAGCGTATACCTTACCCTTAAACGGGGTGTCAAAAAACCCACTCGATCAAATTAAAAAAATGAGAGACTCCATAGGAAAAATCTATATTCCAGGAAGACTAAAGGGGGGTTATATGATAACCGAAGAGGCTTATTTGCCGTATTTGTACAAAACAAAATTAAACGAACAAGAAGCTTATTTAACTAAGGGTATGTGGGAAGTAAAGAAAGATTTTATGGCAGGTCCTTTCGTTAATTATAAAATAAAGGACGAAAAGAATAGCCGATGGATTATTATTGAAGGGTTTGCATTTGCACCAACAATAAGTAAGAGAGATTATATGTTCGAATTGAACACTATTTTAACGTCTTTCAAACAAATAGATAAAAAGGTAAATTAATCTTTTTTACTGTCAATTTTAGTCGATTCTTTCTCTTCTTCTTTCGTTGCGTTTTTGAATTCTTTAATTCCGCTTCCTAAACCACGCATTAATTCTGGGATTTTTTTACCACCGAAAAGAAGTAAAACTACCACTACAATCATGATTATTTGAGGTCCTCCAATCATTCCTAAAAAAACTAATAAGCTTGTCATAACATTGATTTTACACAAATGTAAAATAATTATTAGTTCGAATCGATATTTTGTAAAGGGAAAGCACTAATTTTTAATCAAGGGTTTCTTTATATTTGTATTAATCATGGCAGAACCAATAAAAAAAAGAGGGAAATTTAAAGAAAAACTTCTAAACAAGTATCGTTTAGTGGTACTGAACGAGGAAACCTACGAGGAACAAATTTACTTCAGGTTAACACGACTGAATGTATTGATTATTTCAATTTTATTAATTTCATTTTTTGTTTCCGGGACTGCTTTAATTATTGCCTCAACACCCCTGAAGGAGTTCATACCTGGATATTCTTCAACAGCTATGAAAACTCAAGCAGCAGAAAACGCTATCAAACTAGACTCCCTGAGCAATGCATATAATCAGTCCATTCAATATTTAAACTCCATCCAAAGAGTTTTAGTTGGAGATATAAAGCCCGAAGAATTTAAGGAAAGTAAAATAATGATAGACAGCCTTTCTCGAAGGAGTAAAACAATTGTCTCCAAAAGCATTGAAGATTCCTTATTGAAAGCAATTGTAGACCAAGAAGATAAATATAATTTACAATCCAACTCCAAAAGTAAAGTTGATTTTGTTTTATTTCCTCCTGCACTAGGAGATTTATCTCAAAAATATGATCCTGCTAATAAGCATTATGCTGTTGATGTTGTTTTAAAAGAAAACGCTCCAATTAAGTCTGTTGCAGAAGGGACTGTTATTTTTTCCGAATGGACGTCAGGGACCGGATATGTAATTATCATAGAACATCCTTACGGATTAATATCGGCCTATAAGCACAACGCTTCTTTAAATAAACAACAAGGAGATTTTGTGTCGGTTGGAGAAGTTATTGCTAGTGCAGGAAACACAGGAGAACTTACTACAGGATGGCATTTACACTTTGAATTGTGGAGCGATGGATATCCTATGAACCCCGAAAATTTTATTGACTTTTCAAATAGATAACCTATAAATGAAAAAAACGTTAGCCAAACTTTTTGCTCGAATAAGAGTAAATAGAAATAAAAAATGGGTGAACAACCCAGTAGAAGCCCAGCAGAAAACATTTCAAAAATTAATTAAGTCTGGCTCCAAAACTCTTTTCGGCGCCGATCATAAATTTCAAGAAATCAAAAACCCTTCTGATTTTGCAAAAAACGTCCCAGTACGAGATTATGAGGGATTAAGATCTTATATAGAAAAAACAGTGGAGGGAGAAGAAGATATTCTTTGGCCAGGGAAGCCCATTTATTTTTCAAAAACAAGCGGAACAACTTCTGGAGCAAAGTATATTCCGATAACAAAAGAATCAATGCCTACCCATATAAACGCAGCTCTAGACGCACTACTTACCTATATCAATTATACGGGAAAGGCAGATTTTGTTCTTGGAAAGCAAATATTTATTCAAGGAAGTCCGGAACTCGATCAAAAAAACGGAATTTCATTAGGTCGTCTATCAGGAATTGTTGCTCATTACGTTCCTTCTTATCTTAGAAAATCTAGAATGCCAAGTTGGGAAACAAACTGTATTGAGGATTGGGAAGAAAAAGTTAATGCAATAGTAGAAGAAACATTACCCGAAAAAATGACACTTATAGCAGGAATACCATCTTGGGTTCAGATGTACTTCGAAAAAATAAAGAACAAAACAAATAAAGACGTAGGAGATGTTTTTAAAAACTTTTCTTTATTTGTTTATGGGGGTGTTAATTTTGAACCTTACAAAAGTGTTTTTAAAAATCTTATCGGACGAACGGTAGATTCTATAGAGCTTTTCCCAGCATCTGAAGGGTTTTTTGCGTATCAAGATGTTCCAAATCAGGAAGGACTTTTATTGCTACTTAATAATGATATTTTTTATGAATTTATTCGAGTAGATGAAATTCAGCAAGAAAACCCCAAAAGACATACTATTGGTGAAGTGGAGCTAGGAGTAAATTATGCATTAATTTTATCTACAAGCGCTGGTCTTTGGGGATACAACATTGGAGATACAGTAAAATTTGTTTCAACAGCACCATACCGACTGGTGGTTACAGGTAGAATAAAACATTTTATATCAGCCTTTGGGGAACACGTAATCGGTAAAGAAGTTGAAACAGCCCTAAAAAACGCAACGGAGGGCACTTCAATTAGAGTTCGAGAGTTTACAGTAGCACCTCAGGTTAAACCTGAAAAAGGATTACCATATCATGAATGGTGTATTGAGTTTGATAAAGCTCCAGATGACATAGAAGCTTTTGAAATAAGATTGGATTCTGAAATGGAAAAGCAAAATGTATATTACCAGGATTTAATCCAAGGAAACATATTAAGAAAATTGGTAATAAAGCCAATCGAAAGAAAAGGTTTTGAAGCCTATATGAAAGGAATTGGAAAATTAGGAGGACAAAATAAAGTCCCAAGGCTAGCAAACGACCGAAAAATAGCAGATGCATTAATAAGAGCCAAATAAATGAAAACGAATAGCATTTTAATCACAGGAGGATTAGGGTTTATTGGCTCAAATTATATAGACTGCCTACGGGTTCAAAATCCGAGTCAAAACATATTCGTATTAGACAAAATTACCTATGCTGCTGATTTAAAAGCTTTATATCGTTGGAAGGAAAATTCAAACATCAATTTCATAAAAGGAGATATTTGTGATGGAGGGTTGCTATTAGAAATTTTCACAAAAAACAAGATACAAGGAGTTGTTCATTTTGCAGCAGAATCTCATGTAGACAATTCTATTAACGGACCCCAATCTTTTGTTGAAACTAATATAATGGGAACATTTCAGTTATTAGAAGCTGCTCGCAAAACATGGTTAGATGAAAATCAAGACATGAAAAGTGAATATAAAAAGGCTCGTTTTCATCATATTTCAACAGATGAAGTTTATGGAGCTTTAGGCGAGAAAGGTTTTTTTACGGAAAAAACTGCTTTCGCCCCAAATAGCCCATACAGCGCTTCAAAAGCTTCATCAGACCATTTAGTAAGAAGTTATTACCACACTTATGGCTTACCGGTTGTTACAACTAACTGTTCCAACAACTTTGGACCCTTCCAGCATTCCGAAAAATTAATTCCAACCATCATTCGAAAAGCTATTCAAGAAGACCCCATCCCTATTTATGGAACAGGGAAAAACATAAGAGATTGGCTTTTTGTAACGGATCATTGCAAAGCGATTCAAACTGTTTTTGAAAAAGGAACTTTGGGAGAAGTATATATAGTAGGTGGAGATAACGAAAAAACTAATTTAGAGATTTGTACCGCTGTAATTAAGATTTTAGATAAACAGAAGCCTAGACTCAATGGTAAATCTTATTTTGAACTAATCACACACGTAAAAGACAGGCCAGGACATGATTTCAGATACGCAGTAGACGCTTCAAAAATTAAAAAAGAACTAGGTTGGTTGGCAAAAACTTCTTTTGAAGACGCTCTTGAAACAACCGTTTTACACTACCTTAGATCAATAAAAACTCTATGAAAGGCATAATTTTAGCAGGAGGAAAGGGAACACGATTATATCCGCTAACACAATCTGTTAGTAAACAACTCATGCCGATATACGATAAGCCAATGATATATTATCCGTTGGCAACACTCATAGAGGCAGGTATTCATGAAATTCTTATAATTACGACTCCAGAAGACCTTACATTATTTAAAAACCTATTGGGAGATGGTTCAAGGGTAGGATGTAAATTTAGTTATGTTTCACAACCAGAAGCGAATGGAATTGCTCAAGCTTTTATTCTAGGAGAAAAATTTATTCAAAACGACCCGGTTGCTCTTATTTTAGGAGATAATTTGTTTTATGGAACGAACTTTATTCAACAACTAAAGAAATACTCTTCAACAGATGGAGGGATGATTTTTGCAAGTAAAGTAACAGACCCTGAGCGCTATGGGATTGTGTTGTTTGATGAAAACCAAAAGGCTGTTGAGATTGAAGAAAAGCCTAAAAACCCAAAATCATCTTATGCAGTACCAGGCATTTATTTTTATGACGAAACCGTAGTAGACAAAGCCAAACAATTAAAACCAAGCAAAAGGGGAGAATTAGAAATAACAGATTTGAATCAACTCTATATGAACGAACAAAGACTTCATGTTGAGGTTTTAGATCCAGCGATCGCTTGGTTAGATACTGGAACAGTTCAATCGTTAATGGATGCAAGTCAGTTTGTTCAGGTAATTCAGTCTAGACAAGGAATTCTTATTGGATCAATTGAAGCTGCTGCCTATAAGTCTGGAGCAATTGATAAGGAGCAATTAAGTGAATTAGCAACTGAGCTCGAAAAAACAGTTTATGGAACTTTTTTAAAATCGTTGATTTAAAAAAATGGAACTAATTAAAACAGAAATTGCAGATTGCTGGGTTGTTATACCAAAAGTATTCAAGGATGAGCGTGGTTATTTCTTTGAAAGCTTTCATCAAAAACGCTTCCAAAAGCTGACCAACATTTCATTTAATCCAATACAAGACAATGAAGCCTTCTCAAGTTTTGGCGTAATTCGAGGATTACATTTTCAAAAAGGACCAGCTGCTCAAGCAAAACTAGTTAGAGCTCTTCAGGGCACTATTTTAGATGTTGTTATAGATATTAGAAAAAACAGCAGCAGTTATGGAAAAGTAGTAACACGTTTATTAAGCCAAGAAAACAAAGAACAATTGTTTGTTCCAAAAGGCTGTGCTCACGGATATGCAGCTCTAAGTAAACAAGTGGTTCTGTTTTATAAAACGGATGCATATTATAATCCTGAAGCTGAAGCGGGCATTTTATTTAATGATACAGACTTAGGAATTGACTGGCAGATACCAGAAAAGGATCAGGTTTTAAGTCAAAAAGATCTTTTATGGCCAACCTTTAAAAAGTTGGATTGTGAATAAAATATTAGTTACTGGGGCGAGCGGACAATTGGGCTTAACACTCAAGAATTTAAGTTTAAACACCAATTATCAATGGGTTTTTACGACAAAAGAGAAAGTTGATATTACCGACATAAATTCTATTTCAACTTTTTTTGCAAATAAAAAATTCGATTTTTGTGTCAATTGCGCAGCATATACTAATGTTGAGGGTGCAGAAAGTGAAATAGATGAATCCAATCAAGTTAACGTGGAAGGGGTACAAAACCTTGTGATTGCTTGTAATTTAAATCAAACAATCCTCATACACATCTCAACAGATTATGTTTTCGACGGTTTGAAAAAAACCCCATACATCGAATCCGACCCAACCGCACCTTTAAACCAATACGGTAAAAGCAAATTACTTGGCGAATTACAAATTCTACAAAACTCCAATTCATTTTACATCATAAGAACCTCTTGGTTATATAGCAAAAAAACAAGTGCAAGCTTTTATAGCTCTATATTAACAAAAGCGAAAAAAGGAGATTCACTAACCGTAGTTAATGATCAAAAAGGAACACCAACAGATGCGGAAAACTTAGCGAACTTTATTTTAAAAATTATAGATAAGGAACCAGAAAAAGGAATTTATCATTTTTCGGATGAAAAAATCATGTCTTGGTTCGACCTAGCGGTACAAATATTGAAAGAACACGGGCTTGACAACGAAATAATCCCGATTAAAACAACAAAAACAAAGGCAGTGCGCCCTAAATACACTCCCCTTATCTCAACCAAAATGTTTTGAAAAAATACAGTGTAATCATACCGGCTCATAACGAAGAACTTTACCTTGAAGGGCTACTACAGTCATTATGTAGCCAAACGATACCTGCAGAAGAAATTGTATTAATAAACGACAATTCAACTGACAAAACAGAAGAATTAATGAAGCAATATGCTTCTAGCTACAAGAACATAAATTATCTAAGCATACGCTCTTCAAACCAACATTTACCTGGAGCAAAAGTGGTTCGTGCTTTTAATTATGGTTTAGAAAACCTAAAACAAAACTACGACGTATTAGTAAAGTTAGATTCCGATTTAGTTTTACCTAAAGATTATTTCGAGAAATTATTACCCGTATTTAAAAACCCAAAGGTTGGAATAGCTGGAGGATTTTGTTACGAGCAAGACGCAAAGGGTCATTGGAGTTTAAATCATCCCATGGAACACGATCACGTGAGGGGGGCCTTTAAAGCCTATTCTAAAGAATGTTTTAAAGCAATTCAAGGACTAAGCCCAGCAATGGGCTGGGACACCCTAGACGAGCTTCTTGCGCGCTATAATGGCTTCTCAACAAAAACACTAAGAGAATTAAAAGTTAAGCATCTCCGCCCTTTAGGAGCTGAATATTCGAGTCAAGCAAAACAGTTTCAAGGAGCCGCTTTTTATTCTATGAGATACGGATTTGTTTTGTCCATTTTAGCAAGCCTAAAACATGCAATACACAAGAAAAGTTTCAGATCCTTTTTTCATTTAATTCTAGGGTTTTTAAAAGCCAGAAAGAATCAAATCCCCTTTTTAGTTAATCCAGATCAAGGAAAATTTATTAGGAACTATAGGTGGAATAAAATTATGAGTAAAAGTTTTTTTTAAACACTAAAACTTACCGACTATTACAAAAACACTACCGGTTATTACATAAACTAACCACTATTAACCATTTTATTTCTTTCATGAATTTTTAGGTTATAATTTAACCGTAAAGAAGCTTCCTCTATTGGCTGAAATACCTTCGGAACGCTGTGTTAATCAATTATAGCCTTATGGAGCTACAGTCTCTACTCAAAAAAAGATCTTGCTCCATTGAAGAGGGTATCTCTATTTTCGACAGCTTGGAACCAGTAACACTAGATTTCATGAAGGGTCAATGGAAAGGATATGAAATCAAAACAGGGCATTTCATGGAGGGGCTTTTAGAATCCTCTGGTTGGTACGGGAAATTGTTTGAAAATTCAGAAAATGTTCACCCTCTATTGATTTATACTTTGAATAAAAAACAAGTTTACCCCATCAATCCTAAAATAATTCCTCTGGGGATGAGTTTCCCTAAAACTAAAATTCTTCGCTTTTTAATGATTATTTTGAAGCCTATTTTAAAAACCAAAAGATCAAAAGCTCGAATGAGAATGGTGAATTACCGAGGAAAATTAACCGGTACAATGGTTTATGATTCTAAAGGAATACTAGACCACTTCACAAAAATCGACTCTAACACCATGCTCGGGTTAATGGACATGAAAGGGTCAAAAAACCCTTACTTTTTTATCTTAGAACGTGATTCTAAAAATCAAGGCATTCTTCCCTAGTTTCTTTCCTAAAAATAGAGCAATGTATTCCCCTATACTTTTTATCTTTGCCAGGTTAAAAAGAAACAAATGAATATTTTAATCATTGGCGGCGGCGGACGCGAACATACAATTGCATGGAAACTTTTACAAAGTCCTAACTGCGGGAAGCTTTTTGTGGCACCAGGTAATGCAGGAACCCACGAAATTGCAGTAAACCTAGAATTAGGAGTAAATGATTTTGATGGAATTAAAGAAGCCGTTTTGAACAACGAAATTCAAATGGTTATTGTAGGTCCTGAAGATCCATTGGTTCAAGGAATTCATGATTTCTTTTTAGAAGACGAACAGCTAAAAAACATCATTGTTGTAGGTCCTCAAAAAGCAGCTGCAACCCTAGAGGGAAGTAAAGAATTCGCAAAAGAATTCATGAAAGCTCACAACATCCCTACAGCAAAGTACGATAGCTTTACATCAGAAACAGTGGAAGAAGGCTGTAATTTTCTAGAAACAATGAAGCCACCTTATGTCTTAAAAGCAGACGGTCTTGCAGCAGGGAAAGGAGTTTTAATTTTAGAAGATATAGACGAAGCAAAAGATGAATTACGTCAAATGTTAGTTGGACAAAAATTTGGCGCGGCATCTCAAAAAGTTGTAATAGAAGAGTTTTTAGATGGAATTGAACTTTCTTGTTTTGTTTTAACGGATGGAAAAAATCACCTTACTCTTCCTATGGCTAAAGATTATAAGCGAATTGGAGAAGGAGATACAGGATTGAATACTGGAGGAATGGGAGCAATTTCACCAGTCCCTTTTGCATCAGATGAATTTATAAAAAAAATTGAAGAAAGAATAATTAAACCAACAATGGACGGTTTTCAAAAAAGCAACTTACCCTTTAAAGGGTTTGTGTTTATTGGTCTTATTAAGGTTGGCAACGACCCAATGGTTATAGAATATAACGTTAGAATGGGAGATCCAGAAACTGAAGTTGTATTCCCAAGAGTAAAAAATGATTGGGTAGAACTTTTTAAAGCAATAGGATCACAAACTTTAGACCAGCATGAGCTTGAAATAGATCCAAGATCTGCGACAACAATAATGGCGGTTTCTGGAGGGTATCCAGAAGCTTACCAAAAAGGCAAAACAATTACGGGTATAGATTCCGTAGACGGGAGCGTTGTGTTTCACGCAGGAACTAAGGTAGTATCTAAAGAAGTTAAAACTTCGGGAGGTAGAGTTTTAGCAGTCACTTCCTGTGGTAAAGACCATAAAGAAGCATTATCGAAGTCATATGAGTCTCTAGAAAAAATAGACTTCGAAGGAATGTACTACCGAAAAGATCTCGGATTTGATTTATAGAAACGAGTGAGCAGAAGGGTCTTTATTCTCTTCTCCTTTGTCATTGAAAATCTTAAGCTGGTAAGTCCAATAAACTAATAGAGAGAAAATAACGATTGCAAATGCCCAATTGATAACGTTTGCTAACCACCAGTTGCTTAATTCAAGTTCTCTAAGAATATCGTGTGGTAAAAACAAAACTTTCTCAAATAACCATGCAATTGCTTCAAATAAATCCTTCATTAGTATTGGTTTAAAATAAAATTCTTGACAAATTTAAAAAAAGCATCTGTTAATACAATGCTTTTAAAGAATTTAGTAGAAAAAAATAAAAGACAGCTAATAATATCCTTATAGGTTATATTTATACATAATTTAAACCAGAATATAATCATAGTATAAAAAACAATGTTTTAACTTTAGGGTTAGAATTTACAGAGCCTTTAACACCTTTTTATTCATAAAACAAAATAAGATATAATGTTTACCAGAGTTTTTAAAGAGACTTCTTTTTGGAGCTATGCTCTTGCATTTGTACTTCTTTTATTGGCTGTTTATGGGCATCATTTTTTTATTGAAAAATTAAACCCAAGCAATAATCTTGTTTTAAAGTCTACCGTTGCAGGTTTTCTATCGTTAATCAGCATTGTTTTAGTTGAAGTAACGGTTAGACAAGCTTTGTTTTTTCAAAGGACAAATTATCACCTTTTTATTTTTATTTTATTTTTTGCCATGCTACCCATATCAAAGTGGAGTATTTGGGTGTGGATTTCAGTTTTATTTTTTTGGTCTAGTGTTTTAATCATCATGAAATTAGATGAAAATGAGTCTGAAAAAAAATCAATTTTTAACGCTGGATTATGGTTGGTTTTCGCAATTCTATTTAAGACAGATTTTTATTTTTTTTATGTAATCTTGTGGGCTGTTTTATATTTTAAAGGTCGTTTAAACATCAGTAATATATTTTTAACTTTTTTACCATTTGTTTCTTTATATATTATTTGGGCAGCACTTTCGGAATTATTTCCTAACCTATTAATTATAGGTAAAAACGAATTTATAACATCAAGCTTTAATGCTTTGATGAGTGATAATACCCAAGAGAATACGGGGTTATTTTTTATATTACTAGCTTCAATTATTTTTGTATTTAAACATGTTAAAGAAAAGTATCAGGCTCGAAAAAGGGAAAAATTAAATCTGAGAGTTTGTATTTTAATTTTGTTTTCTAGCCTTTCAATAGTTCTTTTTGGAGGAGAGGAGAATGCAATTACTTGGATTGCTTTTGTTATGGCATCTTCAGTTTTATCAGCCCAATTTTTAAATAGCATAAAGAGCAAACTCTTGTTAGAAGGGTTTTTTATTATTTGTTTATGTATAATATTTCAAGACGCACTAAGCACCATAGTTGGTGTTTTAATTTAGAATCGGCATGATCATTCATTTTCATTTTCATTTCAAAACTACCGGAGTAACTCGAAGCGTAGAAGGCCTCTTAACTCCATTAAATTCGATGGAAGAAACAAAAGTATTTGGATATGGAATAAAAAGAAATAAAATTTCTTTTTTTAAGCTGTTAAAAGTAATTTATTCAAGCCCCAAAACAATAATTCATACGCACCGAAACAACGAAACCCTTATTGCTTTAATCTTGAGATTTTTAGGAGGTAAATTCAAGCTAGTTTCAACCAGACATGCAGAATCTACCCCTTCTAAGTTAACTCTTTTTTTGATGTCAAAGACAGATCAAAGTATAAGCTTAAGTCAGAATATGTCTAATAATCTGCCCTTAGAAACTACAATTATAGGTCATGGGATTGACACAAACCATTTTTTATATGACCAACAAAAACGCTCTTTAAAACCAAGGATAATCTCAGTTGTTGGTCGCATAAGAAAAGCAAAAGGACAACTTGATGTTATAGACGCCATTGCTCCATTACTTAATAAGAACCCCAACTGGAATCTGCATTTTATAGGAACTGTGGATGACCCAGCTTACGTTAAAGAGATCAATACAATTTCATTAACCCAAGGGGTTCAAGATCAAATTCATTTTGTGTCCCAGACAAATGAAATACAGGAACATTATAAGTCTAGTTCAGCAGTTGTTATTGCTTCCCACACAGAAGGGTTTTCTCTAGTTTGTCTTGAGGCAATGTTTAGCGGATGTATAACAATTGCAACGGAACAAGTTGGAATTCATTCGGAAGTAATTACACACGGAATAAATGGTTTCCTTTATCCTAAAGGAGATACACATACCTTGAGAAAACTTCTTAAAGAGGTAATAGAAGAACCCGAAAAATTAAAACCAGAGTTAGTTAGAAAAACGATATTGGAACAATGGAGTGTTTCCTCCTCAGCAAAAAAACTTTTTGATGTTTACAACAAAGTCAGAGCAATATAAAATCTATACATCATCATAATTTACAACCAATTTGTTTGAGGTTGGTTTTGCTTGGCACGTAAGGACTAGTCCCTCTGCTATTTCTTCGTCGGTTAGTATCTGATTATTTTCCATTACAGCAGAACCTTCTGTTATTTTAGCAATACAGCTACAACAAACCCCTCCTTGACAGGAATAAGGAACGTCTATTTTTTGATTTAAAGCAGCATCTAATATTGTTTTATTAGCAGTAGTTTTCACCGTACTTGTTTCGTCGTCTGTTATAATTTCTAACACAATTTCGTTAGAAGAATCTGAATCAGAACTAGCGTTTTCATTTTTAGCTTTTGAAGCGGTAAAAAGTTCAAAATAGATTTGAGACTCTTCAATAGAATTGCCTAAAAGAGTTTCTTTAGCGTTTACTATCATTTCTTCAGGACCACACAGATAGAAGGCGGTAGAAAGTTGACCTGTATTTTTTAAAACGTATTTTACAATACTGGAATCAATTCTTCCAAAACGGCTTCCTTCAACGTTTGACTGACTAAAGATCCAAAGGATTTTTAATTGCGAAGGAAACTTTGATTCAAGCTCTTTTAGTTCATCATAAAATAGAGTTTCCTCTGGCGTTTTGTTTCCATATACTAAGGTAAAATGAGTGTCTCTACTCTCAGAAAGAACAGTTTTAATAATGGAGTAAATAGGCGTAATCCCACTTCCTGCAGCAAAGGCTGTGCTGTTTTTGGCTTCCTTATTATAAACAAATCGCCCTTCTGGCTCTCCTACTTCAAGAACATCTCCTACCTTTAATTCCTGAGTTGCATAACTTGAGAACACCCCATTTGAAATACGCTTAACACCAACTTTTAAGAGACCTTCTGATGGAGCAGAGCATAAAGAATACGACCTTCTAACCTCCTCAGATTTTATAGTTGCCTTTAAGTTAATGTATTGCCCAGAAGTAAAGTTAAAAAGTTCTTTTTTTGAATCTGGAATTTCAAAACCAATTGAAGAAGCCTCAGAGGTTAACGCTTCGATGCTGTTGATTTTGAGTTTGTGATATCCTGCCATTGTTTTTTTTACAAAAATAATAAATAGGAATAATTCCGATCATGTTTGTAACATTATTTATCTTTATTATACAGATATATTAAAAGGAAATAATGTCCACATCTTTATTCAAATTAAGCCGTTTAAAATTTATGCGGGCTCCCCAGCTAGACGCTAAGTTGGCGATTAAAATAATTATGGGATTAGTGATTCTTTATTTTGGAGGAGCACTATTGATGGGAGGGATTGCTGTTTACCCAATCTTAAGCGACTCCGTTCCAGAGAAGGATGCTATTTCTGTAATTAATAGCATCTTGATTATTATTTTGATTTTTGAATTGATAATCAGGTACTTTTTACAACAACTTCCCGTTACAGAGATTAAATCATTTTTATTGCTTTCCATTCCAAAAAAACGAATTATTCATAATATACTTTTTCGGTCATTAATTTCTGTATATAACGTAACCCCTTTTTTATTTTATTTACCAATCAGTGTTAATTTATATTTAGACGATTACACAGCAGTTCAGGCCGTAATGTGGTGGTTGTCCATAACCTCCTTTTCTTTATCATTAAACTTTATATCTTTTCTTGCAAACAAGAACAACAAACTACTTGCAACTTTCGTAACAATTATTGTTTTAGCATACACATCAGAACGTTATTTTGATATAGAAATACTCAGAAGGGCAGGTTATTTTTTTGACTCTGTAGTCGCTCAGCCATTCTTGGGTATAGTCCCTGTTTTGGTTCTGTTTATATTTTATGGTATTACCTTCCGTTTTCTCAAAGAAAACTTGAACCTTGAGGGGGCTTTAGGAACAAAAAAAGAAATCGCAAGAACAACACAATACGATTTTTTAGATGTTTTTGGGACCAGTGCCTTTTTCTTGAAAAATGATTTACGACTGATCATAAGGAATATAAGACCAAGGAATATTGTATTAATGTCATTCTTATTTTTGTTTTATGGGTTGATATTTTACACAACACAAGAAGCTCAGTCACAAGAGATGCTAGTTTTTGCATCAATATTTATTTCTGGAGGGTTTTTGTTGACTTATGGAAATTATGTGCCTGCATGGGATAGCGAGTATTATGCTTTTTTGATGACTCAGAACATATCTTATAAAGAATATTTAGACTCTAAATTTAGACTCATGGCTTTTGCTGTTGTAGTCTCTACAATATTATCATTGCCTTATTTATATTTTGGCTTAGACACCTATCTAATGATTTTATCGGGAGCTATTTTTAATGTAGGTCTTGGAACTTGGATAACACTATACGGAGGGTTGTTAAATAAGCAACCTCTCAAGCTCAACGTAAAAGCAAAGGCATTTGAAAATACACAAGCATTTTCTGGAACTCAGTTTTTATTAGTATTGCCCAAAATGGTTCTCCCAGTTTTACTATATACTATTCCTGCAAGATTAATAAATTATGGGGATGAAATAAATCATACTGCAGGAATAATATCTTTAGCGCTAAGTGGAATTGTAGGATTGGTTTTTAAAAAGCAAATTCTAAACTTAATGGTCAAGCTTTTTGCAAAAGAAAAGCACGCAATGCTAGCAGCCTTCAACCAAAAATAACATTATGATTTTAACAGAAAACCTAACAAAATCTTACAAAAATAATCCGGTATTATCTATTGAACAATTAGAAATTAATAGAGGAGAATGTTTTGGATTGATCGGAAATAACGGCGCAGGAAAGACTACTTTTTTTAGTCTCTTATTAGACTTGATAAAAGCAACAACAGGATCAATTGTTTCCGGTGGGATTAAAGTTTCTGAAAGTGAAGACTGGAAGAAGTTTACTTCGGCATTTATTGACGATTCCTTTCTCATAGGATATTTAACACCAGAAGAATATTTTTATTTTGTAGGAGAGTTACGCGGTTTAAATAAATCTGAAGTTGATGCTTTCTTAGAATCATATAAAGATTTTTTTAATGATGAGATTTTAAACCAAAAAAAGTATTTAAGGGATTTCTCAAAAGGAAACCAAAAAAAGGTAGGCTTAATTTCAACCTTTATTGGAGACCCAAAAGTTGTTATTTTGGATGAGCCTTTTGCAAATTTAGACCCGACGACTCAGATAAGGCTCAAGCAACTTATAAAATCAGAAATCGGCAAACGAGAATTAACCTTACTCATTTCAAGTCACGATTTAAACCATGTTACTGAAGTTTGTTCTCGCATTGTTTTGCTTGAAAAAGGAAAAGTAATTATGGATAAGCAAACAACGACTAAAACCTTACAAGAGTTAGAAGACTATTTTTCTGCTTAAGCATATACTAAAACCTTAGATTGTAAGTTATTAGTTTAGATCAAATCTACTTTTGAAAAACAAACTAAAATTTATTATTCTCCTCCTTTTCCTCTATGGAATTCAGGCTTGTTCGACTCAAAAAGACCGCTTTTTGAACAGGGAGTATCATAGTATAAATACAAAATTTAACGTTCTGTTTAATGGACAAGAGGCATTAGACATCGGAATTGCAATTCTTGAAAGCCAATCTCAAGACAATTTTTTACAAACCCTTCCCGTTGAGTTAATTACATTAGACGGAGAAGACGTCAATGCAACGGCATCTATTCCCAGTTTTATTAGGGCAGAAGAAAAGGCAGTTAAAGCAATTCAAAAGCACTCCATCAATATTAAAGGAGTTCAGAAAAACAGACAAATTGATAAAGCATATTTACTTTTAGGAAAGTCAAGGTATTATGATCGCCGTTTTTTACCTGCACTAGAAGCCTTTAATTACCTGTTGAGTTTATATTCAGACGCGGACGTTTTTTATGAAGGAAAGCTGTGGAGAGAGAAAACAAACCTTAGATTGGGAAACGATGAATTAGTGATCGCTAACTTAAAGCCCTTAGCCAACAATATCCCTAAAAGAAATAAACTTTATCCCGAGGTAAACGCAACATTAGCACAAGCATTCTTAAACGTAAAACAAAAAGACTCCGCTTTAAAATACATTAAGAAAGCTGCTTTTTCTGAAAAACAAAAAAACATAAAGGCTCGATATGCGTTTATTGAGGCTCAAATATTTGAAGAATTAGGACAAAAAGATTCTGCACAAATTATATTTAATTCAATAGTTCAATTAAAAAGAAAAGCTCCCCGTTTATATTGGATGCACGCAAAGCTAAATTCTCTAAGAATTAATTTAGAGTTGAAAGGTGAAAATCCGGAAAAAGAACTCTATAAACTTAGTAGTGCTTATGAAAACAAAAGATTCACTCATTTAATTTATCGTCAATATGCTCGTTATTTTATCAATTCGGGCTTAGACAGTATCGCTAAAAAATATTACAATAAATCAAACAGTTCTCCAGGAATAGATCGACAAACGCTACGTCAAAATTATCGTGATTTAGCGGACGCAGCTTTTTTAAAAGGTAGATATGTAGAAACGGGCGCTTATTTAGACAGTCTATTGAGTCAATTTCCATCGGAAACTAAACATAAAAAAGTTGTAAGTAGAGAACGAGATGGTTTACAAGACATCGTTGTTTACGAAAACAAAATTAAATACACAGACAGTATTCTTAGTCTTTCAAAAATGTTGCCACAAGAGCAGCTTGCTTATTTTCAAAAAGCAATTGACCAAAAAAGAGCTAAAGAACTTGAAAAAATTAGCTTAGAAAAAAAATCTTTATTTAATGTACTGGGAGGCTCAAACGGGAAAAGATTATACTTCTACAACGAGAATTTGGTGTTGCTGGGGAAACAAGAATTCGCTTCAACTTATGGGAATAGACCAAATATTGATGATTGGAACCGGATTGAGACGCTCAGAGGCTCTGTTTCTTTAAACAATAATACTGATCAGGTATTAGAAAACAAACCAATCGTTAAAGAAAATGCTCAAGCATATGTTAATCTTATTCCTACAGACTTAGAAACTTTGGACTCGCTCAGGAAAGAAAGAAACCGAGCTTTTTTAGAGGTTGGCATTTTGTATAAAGAGAAGTTTAAAAACAACTTATTATCTTCAAAACGGTTAAAAGAATTACTTGTAAACAAGCCAAACGATACACAAGAATTAAATGCTTGGTATCATTTATACAAGATGGATTTAATTGACAACCCCTCAAATGCACTAGTTTACAAGGACCAAATTTTGAAACAATATCCGAACTCTAGATTTGCTAGAATAATAAAAGATCCTGAGAATTTTAAGTTAAGACCAAACGAAACCCCAACAACGCGATATGAATCATTGTATTCAATTTATCAGGAACAGAAGTACGAGGAGGTCCTTACACTAGGAGACGATTTATTAGTTATTTTTAGCGGAACCCCAATGGCCTCTAAAGTTGCCCTATTAATGGCAAACGCTTCAGGTCGTTTAGATGGTGTTGAAGTATGGAAAGAAAAATTAAAAAGTATCATTAAAGAGTATCCGAGTTCCGAAGTAGCAGTACAAGCTAAAACATTCTTGTTTACACTTGAAAATAATGAAAAAATAGAGGAACAGAAGGTTTTTGCTAATTACAAATTAATTTTTCCAACTTTAAAAAACTACCCAGAGAATTTAGCCACTTTAACATCAATTGTTACAAGTACATTAGCAGAGGCAAGTATTTCTTATAAAAACCTTTCTTTTGAAATCTACAATAGAGACTATTTATTTCTTGTTGTAAATGGTTTGACACAAAAACCAAATGTTGTTTTTGAACTTCCAAAAAAAACTCCTGCCCCTGTTTCAACGGCAATTTCAAATAAATTTGTAGTTTTGTCTTCTGTTTACAAAGAAATACAATTGTTAAAAAGCTGGAATTCAGCAGTAAAACAAACGCTATATGAAAAATAACGAAATTAACGGACAACCAAATAGAATTGAAAAAAGCACTGTAATTACAGGAGATATAGTTTCTGAGGCAGATTTTAGGATCGACGGGACTCTAGAAGGTTCAATCAAAACTTCTGGGAAAGTTGTTATTGGTAAAGAAGGAGTTATAAATGGTGTTATTGTTTGTTCCTACGCTGATATAGAAGGAAAGTTTAATGGAAAACTTGAGGTTAAAGAAAGCCTTAGCTTAAAGTCTTCTAGTAATTTAGAGGGTGAAGCTGTAATTGGAAAACTAATTGTAGAGTCTGGGGCAATCTTTAATGCTAAATGTTCTATGCGTTCTTCTTCAGATGTTAAATCACTAAATAAAGACATTGAAAAAACAGCCTAATCGTTGGCTTGTATTTTCATCATTAGCCGTTCAAATAGCGCTTGTAATTTATGCTGCAGTAAAACTGGGCAGCTGGCTCGATCTCTATTTAAAGTCAGAAAGTAATTTTTGGGCCTTAACTCTCTCTGCCATTGGTATTGTTTTTGTTTTAATTTTAATTCAGAAGCAATCAAAAAACTTAAATGACTCTTGAAACTAAAATCGGCATTCTTTTTCACGGCTATATTTGGTGTAGTTTTATTACTACATCTTTCCGTTTTGTTTTTTTTTGAAGTTCCAGTTACTCAAAACCAGCTTTTTTTGAGTTATGCAGCTAACTTTTTTTTAGCAGGATCGATTTTATGGGGCCTATTTATTGTATTTAAAAAAAACAGTAGCCAGGTTGGCTTTTTATTTATGGCAAGTAGTCTATTAAAATTCATCCTTTTTTTTATGGTATTTTATCCAATGTACAAAGTAGATGGAAACTTAGAAAAAGCTGAGGTTTTAACCTTTTTAATCCCCTATTTTACGGGTTTGTTTTTAGAATCCTTCATTTTAGTTCGAAAATTAAACAAAATATAAGAGTTAAGAGTTTTTCTTTTTAATGTAAAGCATTACATTTGCATCGCATTTCGAGAAATAATAGGCAGAGCTAATATGTTAATTTTACTTAAGAGAAAAAGTTTGTTTTTACTAGCATTACTCCTTACTGGAGTAGTATCTGCAAAGGAAAAACAAGAAATCACAGAGAACCTTTCTGCAAAAGAAATCCAAAAAAAGGAGATTAAGGACTACATCATGCATCACTTGCAGGATTCCTATGACTTCAGTTTCTTTTCTTACACCAACGAATCAGGCGAGCACGTTTACATAGGGGCTCCACTTCCTATAATCCTCTGGGACAAGGGTTTAAAAGTATTTTCTTCTTCAAAATTTCACCACGGAGAAACTGTTGCTGAGGTGGACGGGAACTACTACGCCATAAGTCACAACAAAATTTATAAAACAGACGCTGAAGGGACTATTATCTACGATGAAGATCATCATGCTACTAATGAAGCCCCTTTAGACTTTTCAATTACTAAAGGAGTGGTAAGCATTATGTTTACCTTTTTACTCATGTTCTTTTTGTTTAAAAACCTTGCAGATTCATACGCTAAAAACGGAGGAATTGCCTCAGGAGTAGGACGTTTTTTCGAACCAATTGTTCTTTATGTACGCGATGATATTGCGATCCCTAACATTGGGGAAAAGAAATATAAAAAATACATGAGCTTCTTGTTAACGGTATTTTTCTTTGTTTGGTTCCTAAACATTTTAGGATTAACACCACTAGGAATAAATGTTACTGGGAACATCGCTGTAACTTTTTGTTTGGCATTAATTACATTTCTTCTTACCAATCTTACAGGAACAAAAGATTATTGGTTACATATTTTTGATCCATTAGGGTCTTCAATGAAATGGTATGCAAAGGTTCCTTTATACATTATATTAATTCCAATTGAAGTTTTAGGTATTTTTGTTAAACCGTTTTCACTATTAATTCGTTTGTATGCAAACATGCAAGCAGGACATATTGTTTTGATGAGCCTGATCGGATTAATGTTTATATTTAAAAGTTGGTTAGGAAGTCCATTATCGTTTGGTCTTGCCTTTGCAATTTCTTTTATAGAAGTTTTAGTAGCATTGCTACAAGCATACATATTTACGATGTTATCGGCTCTTTACTTTGGCTTTGCCTCAGAGGAGCATGAGCATCACGATGAAATTGAAGCGCATTAAGCGTTTCATAAATGAGAGTGTTTAATTTAATATATACAATTATGGAAATTCCAGTAATGGTAGGAGCAGGATTGGTAGTTATCGGTGTCGGAATGGGTATCGGTAAAATTGGGGGAACAGCAATGGATGCTATCGCTCGCCAACCAGAAGCTTACGGAAAGATTCAAACAGCTATGCTTATTGCAGCTGCATTGATCGAAGGTATTGGTTTTGCTGCACTATTTGCAGTAAGCTAAAACAGTTTTAGAGCTGCAACGGTTGGTTGCAGCTCTATTTTTTAAAGTATTGATTAAACCATAAATTTATTAAATGGAAAAATTATTAGAAGAATTTTCATTAGGGCTTTTTGTTTGGCAAACCATATTGTTTGTTGCTCTTTTGTTATTGCTCAAAAAATTTGCTTGGAAACCCATTTTAGACGCAGTTAACGAACGTGAGACTTCGATTAGAGAATCTTTAAGTGCTGCCGAAAAAGCTCGTGAGGATATGGAAGCGGTTCAAGCAGACAATAAAAGAATTCTAAAACAAGCCCGTTCTGAAAGAGACGCCCTTTTAGCTGAAGCTAAAACAGAAAGCACTAAAATTGTTAATCAAGCTAAAGAAGATGCTAAAGCAGAAGCAGATAAAATTACTGCACAAGCTCAAGTAACAATTCAAAACGAAAAGAATGCAGCAATCAATGAGCTAAAGGGTCAAGTTGCTTCACTTTCTATTGATATCGCTGCTAAAGTTTTACAAACAGAATTGAAAGATCAAGCTGCACAAGAGAAATTTGTTTCAGAATTGGTAAAAGAAATCGAAGTAAAGTAAAAAGATGAAAAATAACCGTGCCGCATTACGTTACGCAAAAGCTGCTCTTAGCATATCACTAGAACAAGGAACAGCTCCTGCACTTGAACAAGACATGGTAGAAGTTGTCAATATTTGCGAAGCAAATGAAGACCTGGTTGCTTTCTTAGACAATCCTGTTCTTTCAAACAACACCAAGAAAGAAACAGTTTTTAATGTTTTTACTAATCTTTCAGACGGAAGTAAAAGACTGGTAGAGCTTTTAGCTACAAACAAACGAATTAATTTATTAGATCAGGTTGCTGAACAATTTATTGAACTATATCAAGCTCAGCAAGGAAAGCAAAATGCAATTGTAACGACAGCAGTTCCATTAACTGATTCACTAGAGAAAATAATTTTAAATAAAGCTAAGGAATTATCCTCAGCCCAATTAATCCTTAAAAGTATTGTAGACCCTTCTATTATCGGAGGTTTTGTTTTACGAATAGGAGATTTACAATACAATGCAAGTGTAGTTCATAAATTAGACACACTTAAAAGAGAATTGACACAAACCAATTATAGCGCTTAAATAGATACTA
Source organism: Candidatus Arcticimaribacter forsetii (assembly GCF_910589745.1). GTDB lineage: Bacteria > Bacteroidota > Bacteroidia > Flavobacteriales > Flavobacteriaceae > Arcticimaribacter > Arcticimaribacter forsetii. The sequence goes on along the minus strand of NZ_OU342399.1, from coordinate 144,854 downwards.
TGGCAGCAATTAAACCAGCTGAAGTTTCAGCAATTTTGAAAAACCAACTCGCAGGATTAGAGGCAGCAGCTTCTTTAGATGAAGTTGGAACCGTTCTTGAAGTAGGGGATGGAATCGCACGTGTATACGGACTTTCTAATGCTCAATATGGAGAATTAGTTCGTTTTGATTCTGGTCTAGAAGGAATGGTGTTGAACCTTGAAGAAGATAATGTAGGGGTGGTACTTTTAGGGCCATCCAAAGAAATTTCTGAAGGAGATACCGTTAAGCGAACAGAACGTATCGCATCGATAAAAGTAGGAGAGAGTATTGTTGGTCGTGTGGTTGACACGCTTGGAAACCCTATCGACGGAAAAGGTGATCTTGATGGTGAACTTTTTGAAATGCCTCTAGAGCGAAAAGCTCCTGGAGTAATTTACCGTCAGCCGGTTAATGAGCCAATGCAAACAGGAATTAAAGCAATTGACGCTATGATTCCAGTAGGTAGAGGTCAGCGTGAATTAGTAATTGGTGACCGTCAGACTGGAAAAACTACAGTTTGTATTGACACTATTTTGAACCAAAAAGAATTTTACGATGCAGGAGAGCCTGTTTATTGTATTTATGTTGCAATTGGTCAAAAAGCATCTACGGTTGCAGGAATTGCAAAAGTACTAGAAGAAAAAGGAGCTTTAGCTTACACTACTATTGTAGCGGCTAACGCATCTGACCCTGCCCCAATGCAGGTATATGCACCTTTTGCAGGAGCAGCAATTGGAGAGTATTTCAGAGACACTGGTCGTCCAGCTTTAATTATATATGATGATTTATCCAAGCAAGCAGTAGCATACCGTGAGGTGTCGTTATTACTTCGTCGTCCACCAGGACGTGAAGCTTACCCTGGAGATGTATTCTACCTTCATTCTCGTTTATTAGAGCGTGCAGCAAAAGTAATTGCGGATGATGATATTGCAAAAGGGATGAATGACCTTCCAGATTCATTAAAAGATAAAGTTAAAGGAGGAGGATCTTTAACTGCATTACCTATTATTGAAACCCAAGCAGGTGATGTTTCGGCTTATATTCCAACCAACGTAATTTCGATTACAGATGGGCAGATATTCTTAGAGTCTGATTTATTTAACTCGGGTGTACGTCCTGCAATTAACGTAGGGATTTCGGTTTCTCGTGTAGGTGGTTCAGCACAGATTAAATCAATGAAAAAAGTTTCTGGAACATTGAAACTAGATCAAGCACAGTTCCGCGAACTGGAGGCATTTGCTAAGTTTGGTTCTGATCTTGATTCTGCAACATTGAATGTTATTGAAAAAGGAAAACGTAACGTTGAGATTCTTAAGCAAGCTCAAAATGATCCTTTTACAGTAGAAGATCAAACAGCAATTATTTACGCAGGTTCTAAAAACTTGTTAAGATCCGTTCCTGTTGAACAGGTTAAAGCCTTCGAAAAAAGCTATATCGAAGTATTGAATAGCAAACACCGCAATGTTTTAGATACAATCAAAACAGGAAAATTAACAGACGAGGTTTTAGATACCTTAAACAGTGTAGCTAAAGAAGTATCAGCACAATTCGAATAAACCACCCATAGTATGGCTAATTTAAAAGAGATACGTAATAGAATTGCATCGGTTTCATCGACCATGCAAATCACCTCTGCCATGAAAATGGTGTCTGCAGCAAAGCTTAAAAAAGCTCAAGATGCAATTACGGCAATGCGCCCTTATTCTGATAAACTTACCGAGTTAATCCAGAATTTAAGTGGTTCAATTGATGGCGATACACAAAATCCTTACACAGATCAAAGACCGGTTAATAATGTTTTAATCCTTGTGATTACATCCAATCGTGGACTTTGTGGAGGATTTAACTCTAGTATAGTTAAAGAAGTAACCAAAAAAATCGAAACGGTTTACGCAAATAAAAATGTAAGTCTAATTACTCTTGGAAAAAAGGGGAATGATATTCTACAAAAATCATTTGAAGTAGCTCTGAACAACAACGATATTTTTGACGCTTTAACCTTTGCTAACGCAAGCGCTATAGCAGATGAGTTTATGGAAGAGTTTACAAACAAGAAGTACGACAAGATTGAAGTGGTTTATAACCGGTTCAAGAATGCTGCAACTCAAATTGTAACAACAGAAACTCTTTTGCCAATTGTTTCCGACCAAGAAAAAGAGACTTCAGCCGTTGTTGATTATATTTTTGAACCTAGCAAAGAAGAAATAATACAAGAGTTATTACCTAAAAGTATAAAAATGCAGTTATTTAAAGCATTACGTGATTCTTTTGCAAGTGAGCACGGTGCCCGAATGACAGCAATGCATAAAGCTACTGATAACGCTACGGAATTAAGAGATCAATTAAAGCTTTCTTATAACCAGGCACGTCAAGCAGCTATTACAAACGAAATTCTTGAAATAGTAGGGGGAGCAGAAGCCCTAAGTTCATAATTTTTTAGAGTAACATTTTTTGAATCAGCCCCTCTTTTGAGGGGCTTTTTTAATGATAAATTCTAAAATAACTAGCTCCAATTATATTAAAAAGTTTCCTCTGGGCAAAAAAGTTTTCTTTAGGATTGACTTCAATTTAATGCCTAGCTTTTTTGTATTTTTATGGAATGTAAAAAAGAATTATGTTAACAATACCTATAATAAATGAAAGTTCATTTGAACTTCCGAGTTTTGCAACTAAAAACTCTGCAGGAGTAGATCTCCGAGCAAACTTAACAGAGCCGGTTACTCTTGGGACTTTAGAGCGAAAAATCATCGGAACAGGCCTTAAAATAGCGTTGCCAGAAGGATATGAAGCTCAAGTTAGACCTAGAAGTGGACTTGCCGCAAAACATGGTTTGACTGTACTAAATGCACCTGGAACTATTGATGCTGACTACCGAGGCGAAATAGGAGTTATATTAGTCAACCTATCAAACAACTCATTTACAATAAATCCAGGAGAACGAATAGCACAATTAGTAATTGCTAAATATGAACAAGTTTCTTGGAATTTAACAGAAAGTCTTGATACTACAGAGCGTGGTTCAGGTGGATTTGGAAGCACAGGAAAAAAATAGCTTATGAAAATTATTGTACCCATGGCAGGACGTGGTTCTCGCCTTAGACCCCATACTTTAACCATACCAAAGCCTCTTGTTCCTGTTGCAGGAGTTCCAATTGTTGAACAATTGGTTCGAGACATTGCTCGTGTTGTTAATCAACCTATAAACGAAGTTGCTTTTGTCATTGGAGACCCTGCATTTTTTGGAGACGAAATTGTGGAACAGCTTCTAAAAATTGCTTCTGATATTGGAGCCAAAGGAACGATCTATAGACAATTGAATCCATTAGGAACCGGACACGCAATCATGTGTGCAGCAGACTCTCTTTCTGGACCAGCTGTTGTTGCCTATGCAGATACGCTTATACGCGCTAAATTTGCTTTAAATCCCGAAGCGGATAGTATTATTTGGGTTAAAAAAGTTGAGTCTCCAGAGGCTTACGGTGTTGTTAAACTAGACGAGAAAGGAGTAATTACCGAGCTAGTAGAAAAACCAAATAAATTTGTGTCTGATTTAGCGGTCATAGGGATATATTATTTTAAAAAAATAGAAAAACTTAAAGAGGCATTGCAAACTGTTATTGATGAAAAATTAACCCATGGAGGAGAATATCAAATCAATGATGGAATAAAACGTCTTATGGCTGCAGGAGATTTGTTTTTGCCTGGAGAAGTTGATGAATGGATGGATTGCGGGAATAAGGAAATTACACTTGAAACAAACACTAAAATGCTTGGCTTCCTTGAAGCTGAAGGAAAGGAACTAATTCATTCTTCAGCAGTATTAGAAAACACAACCCTAATTCCTCCTTGCTATATTGGACCAAACGTACGTTTAAACAACGTAACAATTGGACCTGCAGTTTCTGTTGGTTCTGGAACAGTTATCGAAAACACGACTCTATCTCACAGTTTAATTCAAAAAAACAGTCATATTTCTAATGCTATCCTAAAAGATGCTATGATCGGAAATCAGGTTGTTTTTGACGGTCAATTTACAAAAATAAGCCTGGGAGATTATACCGAAATGAAATGAAAATAAAACTAAAGTCTTTTTCAAATGTTTTTATACTTCTTATAGGGATACTTCTTTTTAGCTGTAAATCTGTTGCTGTATTACCTACTAAACAACCTCTTAAAAATGTTGATTTAAAACTTTTGTCAAAAGAAATTGACAAAGCCGCAACAAATTTAAAGACTCTAAGGTCTAGAGTAAAAGTCACCTACAAGGATTCTAAACAGAAACAACAAATAACATTAAATCTTAGACTGGAGTCTGACAAAGTATTATGGGCAAGTGCATCTTTATTAGTGCCGATAGCAAAAGTTTTGATTACACCATTTAAAGTTGAGTTTTATGAGAAGTTTCAAAAAACATATTATGAAGGAGATATAAGTTTTATTAATAAACAATTTGGGACTGATTTTAGTTTTTATGACCTACAAAATGTATTTCTTGGAAATCCAATTTCAGAAATGAAATCAGAAGATTTTAAAAGAATTAGCCATCCCCAATTTTATGTTTTGGCTCCAAAAGGCAAAGGGAATAAATTTAAACCTACTTATTTTTTTGAACCAAACACGTTCCGTTTAAAAGAGCAGCGATTTTTTATTCCAGGTACCGCTCAGTCTTTAAGCATTCGATATCTTAAAGATCAAAAAATGGAAGGCAAGGTGCTTCCTAAAGAAATAGAAATTTCATTTTTTGATGGTTCTAACTTAATCCAAATTAATTTAGATTTTATGAGAATCGATTTCCCAAAGAAACTTACAGTTCCTTTTAAAATCCCTGAAGGATATAAAAAATTAAGTTTATAAAATGAAGAAAGTCCTTCCCTTTTCTACTAAAGTAATTATTGCTCTATTGAGCTTAATGACTTTTATAAATTCGGCAAACGGACAGGACAAGAGACAAAAAAATCTTGAAAATCAAAGAAAACAACTCCAAGAAGAAATAAAACAGATTAACAAACTTCTTTTTTCCAACAAAAAACAGAAAAAAACAGTTCTTACAGAAGTTGAAGATTTAACCCTTAAGATCGACGTTCGAGTTCGATTAATTAGAGTAACAAATGAACAAGCAAACCGATTAACTCAACAAATTAATGTCAATCAAAGATCAATAGATCGTCAAAGAAAAGAACTAAAGACTCTAAAAGAGGACTATTCTCAAATGATTTTAAAGTCTTATCAAAGTAATTCAGGTCAAAGTAGAATGATGTTTTTGTTTTCATCAGAAAGTTTTTTACAGGCCTATAAGCGCACTCAATATTTAAATCAATACATTAGTTTTAGAAAGAAACAAGGAGAATTAATAGCTGAAAAAACAATCACACTACAGCAATTGAATTTAGATCTTTTGGATCAAAAATTGAAAAAAGAAAATCTCGTTAAAGAAAATAAGACGGCTCAACAACAGTACCAAAAAGAGCAATCGAATCAACAAAAATTAATTAAACAACTTAAAAAGAAAGAGAGAAGTTTTGTTTCACAGATTAAAAAGAAACAGAAGAAAGCCGAAGCAATTAACAAAGAAATACAACGATTAATTCGAGAGGCAATAGCTGCTTCAAACAGAGCAGCAGGAAAAAAAACGAATGCTAAAGCTTTCACTTTAACCCCCGAGGATCAGTTGATATCGGATAATATAATTGCAAATAAAGGAAAACTACCTTGGCCAGTAGAACAAGGAGTTGTTATACAGAAATACGGAAAGCAACCACATCCAGTTGTTAAAACAACGATGATTCAAAGCAACGGAGTAACCATAGCTACTCCTCCAAGCTCAGAGGCGCGTGCTGTGTTTGAAGGCAAAGTAATGTCCATTATTGGTTTTAAAGGGAGCAATCCAACAGTTTTAATCCAACACGGAAACTACATTACTACCTATTCAAATTTAGGTGAAGTTTACGTAGTAAAAGGACAGAAAGTTAAAGCTAAAGAAAAAATAGGAAAGGTGTTTACCAATCCTGAAACGGGTAAAACCGAACTAAAATTTAGTGTCTTTAAAAACAGCAGTCCAACAAACCCAAAAGGGTGGTTGTTTAGAATGTAAAGATATTACTCGGCTAAATACCAAGCCTCTTCTTCTAGTGTTCTTGTCAAGAAATAATACAATTGAATTGCTTTGCGTTTAGACTCAAATCTTGCATAAGCAACTCTGTATAGCCCATCGGGACTTTCTTTAGCCAAAGAAGCATCTTCAAAACCTTCCGACTTAAGTTGCTCAATCATTCTTAAAGCATTTGACTCTTCACGAAAACTTCCAGCAATGACACTAAAGTAATCCCCAGAAACAGCTTCTAGGTTTTCATCATCAGAGACGTTTTCAGCAACAACATTTAGTTCTAAAGTTGCTAATTCACCAATGTCAAAAGAGGCTTCTTGAACATTACTTTTGATTTGTTCTTGAGCAAGTTCAGTAGATTTTAGACGTTCGTCTGCTAAGTATTGATTACCGAAAAAGTAAGAGGCTGCAACTAAACCAATGGTAATAACTCCAACTGCTGCATACTTTAAGTAACTAGGTTGCTGTTTTTTAGTTTCAGGAGTAAAAGCTAAATTTTCATTTTTTGAATCTTCCATGATCATTGTTTTTTTAGGAGTAATGGGTTTGTGAGTTGTAGTTTTAGTTTCAAATGTTTTCGCTACGGGTTTTTTAGTAAAGGATGCTAACCCAATTGAATTTGAATCGAAATTTACTTTTTCATAAGGAGAGAAATTTATTTTATTTTCAGAATTTAGAGTTAATTCTCCAATTCCTTTTAAAATAACGTTTCCTCCAACAGTTAGGTTTTTATTCCAGTCCTGTACCTCTTGATTAATTTCTTGAAGAGCCTCTTCATATGAAATCGATTTACGCTGAGCAATATAATTTGCTAAAAGCCCGTCGTTATGAGTAAGTAAACCGTTAAAAGACAAGTTTTTACCTGGAGGAAAGAAAATTCCTCTTTCTCTGTCAATCCGAATTGGAACGGGTTGTGTTAGGAATGAACCCAGCTGTGGAATGATTACACATTCGTATTGATAAAGAAGTTCTTTTATGTATTGTACCAAATTCATATTCAAATGTAATAAATTTAAAAACCCTTTCGACAAAATTTAAATTTTGTATTCCAAACCTTTAAATAACCTTAACCTATGAACCTAACGTCTATTCAAGCCTCTTTATTGTTGCAACTGTTACCCGGTATTGGTGATATTACTGCCAAAAAACTAGTAGATCATTGTGGTAGCGCACAAAGCGTATTAAATGAAAAACGAAGTAATCTTCTTAAAATTAAAGGAATAGGCACCTTCCATTTAAAAGGATTTAGTAAATATGAGTCTTATTTTGATGCGGTAAAAGAGGAAGAAATTTTTTAAAAAAAGAAAAAATTACTCCCATTGAATACGGTTCTAGTAGTTATCCAACTACATTGGGATTCTGTTCTAATGCACCATTGGTCTTATTTCAAAAAGGAAAAGTGTCCTGGGAGAACAATCGAATAATTAGTGTTGTTGGAACTAGAAACCCCACTACAAGAGGGATTGATTTTTGTAAACAATTAATCCAAGATCTAGCCGCTTATCAGCCTATAGTTGTATCTGGTTTAGCGCGAGGAATCGATATTGTAGCTCACAAAGCAGCCTTAGATCAAAAGCTAGAAACGGTAGCTTGCCTAGCACATGGGTTAAACCAAATTTATCCAAAAGAGCATAGTATTTATGTAAATCAGATTGCTAATCAGGGTGCTTTGCTTTAGGAATTTTGGAGTACGGCTTCTTTTGAGAAATCGAACTTTTTAAAAAGAAATAGAATCATAGCAGGAATAGCACATGCAACTCTTGTTATAGAATCAGGAATAAAAGGAGGTAGTTTAGTTACAACAGAACATGCCCACCATTATGGGAGAGATGTTTTTGCAGTTCCAGGAAGAGTTACCGATCGACAAAGCCTAGGCTGTTTAAACTTAATACGTTCAGATAAAGCACGAATGATTACTTCTGCTTCAGATCTTGCTTATTGGATGGGTTGGGAGCTAAAGCCCAAACCAAAAATTTTTCAAAAAGAATTATTTGTTTTACTAACCAAAGAGGAGGAACAAGTTTACAAACTCTTAGAAATAAAGTTAACTTTAGATAAACTATCGTTGCTTTCTAAATTTCCGATTAGTAAGGTAGCTTCTATTTTATTTCAATTGGAAATGAAAAATTATATAAGGCCACTTCCTTGAAAGCAGTTCGAACGTATTTAATAACCGATCTTAGACCGAACGCGCATTAAAACATCCGTTGCAATGGCTTGAGCCTTCTGAGCTCCTTTAGCAAGAGCAATAGCAACCTCCGCAGGGTTGTTTTGATAGTAATCAAACTTCGTTCTAGCCTCATCAAAGGTGTCTAAAACAAGCTCAAATAAAGCTTGTTTTGCGTGTCCATATCCCATTCCACCGGCTAGATATTGTTCTCGTAAATCAGTAATCTGAGTTTCGTTTGCAAGCAAGGAATATAGCGCAAAAACAGTACAGGTGTCCGGATCCTTTGGATCTTCCATGGGAGTAGAGTCTGTCTTAATACCCATAATTTGTTTGCGCAGCTTTTTTTCAGGTAAAAAAACATTGATGGTATTGTTTTTTGATTTACTCATTTTTTGACCATCAGTGCCTGGGATTATTTGAGAATCTTCTTGGATCTGTGCTTTTGGAAGAACGAAGGTTTCTCCTTGTTGATTATTAAAACGAGAAGCAACATCACGTGTTATTTCTAAGTGCTGTAATTGATCTTTTCCAACAGGAACTATTTCTGCATCGTAGAGTAAAATATCTGCTGCCATTAACATAGGATAACTAAAAAGACCTGCATTTACATCAGACAAATGATCTGCTTTGTCTTTAAATGAATGCGCAAGAGTTAGTCTTTGATATGGGAAAAAGCAATTCAAATACCAATTTAGTTCAGTAACCTGGCTTACATCACTTTGCTTATAAAATATTGTTTTATCGGTATCTAATCCACAAGCCAACCAAGCAGCAGCTGTGTTAAAAGTGTGCTTTCTTAAAAGAGTTCCGTCTTTAATTTGAGTTAGTGAGTGTAAGTCTGCAATAAAAAGAAAGGATTCATTATCCGGTTGTTCTGCCATTGCAATTGCAGGAAGAACTGCTCCCAAAAGATTACCTAAGTGAGGAGTTCCTGTGCTTTGTACACCTGTTAGTATTCTAGCCATACCAATTTTAGTTTGTGCAAAGGTACTTTTTTCAACTTAAAAACAGTAGCGCAGTACTCAAGAAATTAAGTAAAAGTAATCGAACAAGCCTTTAGCTATTTTTGTAAGAAAAGCATTTAAGGCCTAAAAATTTTATAGGATAATCTAAAACCCTATTTTTGATTGATGGTTAAAATAATTCAGAAAATACTTTTATTACTATGGAGGGCTTGGTTTTATACTCTTGCAGCCATTCCAGTAATTACTCTTTTCCCAATTTTGTTATTGATTGCAAGCCATAAAAAAGGTTATCCTACCCTTTATTGGATCGCAAGAAACATCTGGTCTCCTTTTATTCTTTTTGGAATGGGGTTCTATGTTAAAACAAAATTTGCAAAACCACTACCCGAAGGAACTTCCTATTTATTGGTCGCTAATCATGCCAGCTATATGGACCCTTTTGTGATGTTTCGTGTTTCAAAAAACCCTTTTGTTTTCGTTGGTAAAAAAGAATTTGTAAAAGTCCCACTCTTCGGAAGTATATACAAACGAGCAGCAATTTTAGTTGACCGTAGTAGCTCAAAAAGCAGATGGGAGGTTTACGGGCGAGCAAACAAAATTCTAGAACAAGGAAGAAGCGTTTGTATTTTTCCTGAGGTAAGTTATGTAGACGACACTATATTGTTAAATCCTTTTAAAAAAGGCGCTTTTAAATTAGCAATAGAACATCAAATTCCAATCGTTCCTATGACATTTTTAGATTGTAAAAGAAAGTTTCCATGGAACCCAGACTATGGTTTTCCAGGGGAACTTCGGGTAGAAACGTTCCCTGAAATACAACCGGTTAAACACATGGATGATTTGCTAGAGCTTCAAGAAGAAACTAGAGATGTAATTTTAAAGGGGTTAAATTCTGATAAAAAACAGCGCTGCCAACAAGCTGTAGCAATTGAAGAATTAAAGGTAAAAAACATATAAAAAAACGAACCTATGGATCAAGCGTCAACTTTATTTTTAGCCATTTCTATCATGATTATAATGGCAGGAATGGGACTAGGATTGTCTTTACATGATTTTAAACGAGTTGCAGAAAACCCAAAGCCTGTATTCATCGGTCTCTTCAACCAAATCGTGTTATTACCTTTGGTTGGATTTGGGCTCTGTCTTGTTTTTAAACCAGAACCCTTTATTGCAATTGGAATGATGATGCTGGTAGCATGCCCAGGAGGAACAAGCTCCAATATAATAGCTCTTTTAGCAAAAGGAGACTTACCGCTTTCTATTTCTTTAACCGCAATTAACAGTGTAGTTACCATTTTTACAATTCCGTTGATTATCAATTTTTCGTTTGCGTATTTTGGAAATGAAATGGAGTCTATTCAACCTCCAGTTGGAGATATTTTTAAATCTTTAATTGCAGTAATAGCCGTTCCATTATCCATTGGAATGTACATTAGAAAAAAAGCCCCAAAATTTGCAAAGAAAATGGAATCTCCTGTTCGGAACGCCTCTGCTCTTCTATTGGCATTAGTTATTATCATAATATTAATAAACCAATTTGATTTATTTATGGCTAACATAGGCGCTACTTTAGGGATTCTTGTTTCTTTAAGCGCTGTAACGATGTCCTTAGGATACTTTACTTCAAAGTGGATGAATCTAAGTTTAAAACAAGCAATAACTATTGCAATTGAATCTGGAATTCAAAACGGAACATTAACCATAAGTCTTGCTGTAATTACGATCGCTAGACCAGATTTAGCAATAGTTGCTGCTATTTATGGTCCTATAATGTATGTAATGGCAATACTTCCAGTGACCCTTGGAATTAAAAACTCTAAAAAATAAAACCCGCATAAAGCGGGTTTTATTGATTGGTAAGTAGTTAGTTAACTTACAGATTTTATTGCTTCCATAATTTTTACTTCCAGCTCATCCATTAAATCTGGATTGTCCTGTAACAAAGTTTTAACAGATTCACGACCTTGTCCAATTTTAGTGTCACCGTAGCTAAACCAAGAACCAGATTTTTTAATTATTTCATAATTAACTCCTAAGTCAATTACTTCGCCAATTTTAGAAATTCCTTCTCCGTACATAATGTCAAATTCTGTAGTTCTAAAAGGGGGAGCAACTTTGTTTTTTACAACCTTAACACGAGTTTTATTACCTAAAACTTGAGCGTCAGCGTCTTTTATTTGAGTAGATCTTCTAATATCTAAACGGACAGAAGCATAAAACTTTAAGGCGTTACCTCCAGTTGTTGTTTCTGGGTTTCCAAACATTACTCCAATTTTTTCTCTTAATTGATTAATGAAAAACACCGTACAGTTAGTTCTACTGATTGATCCAGTTAGCTTACGAAGAGCTTGAGACATTAAACGTGCATGAAGCCCCATTTTAGAGTCCCCCATTTCACCTTCGATTTCACTTTTTGGAGTCAATGCAGCAACAGAGTCAATAACTACAATATCAACAGCTCCAGAACGAATTAAGTTATCTGCAATTTCAAGAGCTTGTTCCCCGTGATCTGGTTGTGAAATAATTAGTTCTTGAACGTCTACGCCTAATTTTTCTGCATAAAAACGATCGAAAGCATGTTCTGCATCAACAAAAGCAGCAATTCCTCCCTGCTTTTGACATTCAGCAATCGCATGAAGCGTCAATGTTGTTTTACCAGAAGATTCTGGCCCATAAATTTCAATAACTCTACCTTTTGGATATCCTCCTACACCTAAAGCGATATCTAGACCCAATGAACCAGAAGAAATAGACTCTACTTCTTCGATTGCGGAATCTCCCAGCCTCATTACAGATCCTTTTCCATAGGTTTTGTCTAACTTGTCTAAAGTAAGTTGAAGCGCTTTTAGCTTCGCTGATTTATCGTCTGCCATAGTTTTATTCTTTACTGCTAATGTACTGTTTTCTTTATTTTGATTTATTGCGAATGGGTAAGGGTTTATTAACAATATTTAATATTTCAATAAATACTACTTTTGTTTTAACTCAATGAGGAATTTAATACAGTTCATTCACTAAAGAATTCCTAGAATTAGTATTAAATAAATTTATAAATGGAACCCAGAATAGAAACACTTGCTTCAAAAAAACTCGTAGGAAAATCCCAACGAATGTCTCTTGTAAATAATAAAACCTCTGATTTGTGGAAGCGTTTTATGCCTCAAAGAAATAAGATTCAAGACAGGATTGGAGAAGCATATTTTTCAATTCAGATTTATGATGACGCATCTTACTTTCAAGATTTTAATCCAGCTGCAGAATTTACAAAATGTGCGATGGTAGAAACCGATTCTTTTTTAAACATTCCAGAAGGAATGGAGCATCGAGTTTTAGAAGGAGGGCTTTACGCAGTTTTTATTCACAAAGGACCGGCTAAGGATTTCCCAAAAACAGCTCAGTATATTTTTTCACAATGGCTGCCAGGTTCTATCTATAGTTTAGATAACCGGGAGCATTTCGAAGTTTTAGGGCCTAAGTATAATACCATAGACGAAAATTCGGAAGAAGAAGTTTGGATCCCTATTAAATTAAAATAACCCCATGGAAATTAACAATCACATCAATTATGTTGAATTTTATTCCCCAGATTTACAAATTGTAAAACGTTTTTACAGTCAAGTCTTTGAATGGGTTTTTACAGATTTTGGACTTCGTTATACTGCTTTTTCAAAAAGTGGAATAGCAGGAGGGTTTGAACTATCTGACAAACCCATTACCAAAGGAGTGTTAGTTATTCTTTATCATTCTGAATTAGAGAATATAAGAGAAAAAATAAAAACTGCAGGAGGTTCAATAGTTCAAGACATTTTTTCTTTTCCTGGAGGAAAAAGGTTTCATTTTGAAGATCCGGTGGGAAACGAATTAGCGGTATGGACAGAAACCAATTAAGGTCTTAAAACTGAGTTAAGTTTTATATCTTTACACAATCATTCAACTTAAAAAAGTATAGCATGCAACTGTACAATAAATTAAGCGCGAAGGAACGAGCGGTAATGCTCGAAGAAGCCGGAACAGAGAGGCTCACGCTTTCCTTTTATCAATATGCCCATATTGGCAATCCTCAATTATTTCGAGATCATCTTTTCCTTACTTGGAACGCTATGGAAGTTCTAGGCAGAATATATGTTGCTCACGAAGGAATTAATGCACAGCTTTCAGTACCTGCACCACGATTTGAAGAGTTTAAAATACATCTTGATCAAATTGAGTTTCTGAAAGATATTCGACTCAATATTGCTATCGAACAAGATCTTAAATCTTTTTTAAAGCTGAAGGTTAAAGTTCGCGACAAGATCGTTGCAGACGGCTTAAATGATGAAACTTTTGATGTAACTAAAAAGGGCCAACATCTTAATGCTGAAGGTTTTAACGAGATGCTTTCTGACCCCAACACTGTTTGTGTAGACATGAGAAATCATTATGAAAGTGAGATTGGTCATTTCAAAGGAGCGGTTACTCCCGATGTAGACACCTTTAGAGATTCTTTACCCATTATCGAGGAAGACCTTGAAGACTTAAAAGAGGACAAAAATCTCCTGATGTATTGTACCGGAGGGATTAGGTGCGAAAAGGCTAGTGCTTATTTTAAACACAAAGGATTTAAAAATGTTTATCAATTAGAAGGAGGAATAATCGAATACACAAGGCAGGTCAAAGAAAACAAGCTAGAAAATAAATTTGTAGGTAAAAATTTTGTTTTTGATGAACGACGAGGTGAACGCATTACAGACGATGTTGTTGCAAATTGTCATCAGTGTGGAGCCGCTTGTGACACTCATGTTAATTGTGCAAATGAAGCATGCCATTTACTCTTCATACAATGCGATAGCTGTAAAGAAAAGATGGAAACCTGCTGTTCAGATTCGTGTAAAGAAATCATTCAACTTCCTTACGAAGAGCAAAAGAACCTGAGAAAAGGGGCACACAACAGTAATAAAATTTTTAAAAAAGGACGTTCTGAGGTTTTAAAATTTAAAAATCATTAATAAAAATCATCCCTTTTATTTTTATTAATTAAACGTATCTTTACCTTTCACGCTTTAATAAATTCAATATATGAGTTGCGCTTCATGTTCTACATCCGACGGTACCCCAAGGGGTTGTAAAAGCAATGGTACTTGTGGAACAGATAGCTGTAATAAATTAACGGTTTTTGACTGGCTTTCAAACATGCAACTTCCTAATGGTCAGGAGCCGTGCGAAATTGTTGAGGTTCGTTTTAAAAATAGCCGTAAAGCTTTTTTTAGAAAAGAACCTAATCTTAGTTTGAGTATTGGAGACTTGGTGGCTACAGAAGCAAAAAGTGGACATGACATTGGGCAAGTTACCCTAACAGGAGAATTGGTTCGTTTTCAAATGAAAAAGAAGAAAGTCTCAGAAAAAAGCGATGAAATTTTAAAAATTTATCGAAAAGCAAGTCAAAAAGATATTGATATTTGGCAGGAGGCTAGAAATCGAGAGGAAACCATTCAGAAACGGGCTCGCGAAATGGCGATATTTTTACATTTAGAAATGAAAATTTCTGATGTAGAATTTCAAGGAGACGGAAGCAAAGCTACTTTTTATTACACTGCAGAAAAAAGAGTAGACTTTCGTCAGCTAATTAAAGATATGGCTCAAGCCTTTAGTATACGGGTAGACATGCGTCAGGTTGGTTTACGTCAAGAAGCTTCTCGATTGGGAGGAATTGGTTCTTGTGGAAGGGAGTTGTGTTGCTCTACTTGGCTAACGGATTTTAGATCGGTTTCTACCTCTGCAGCACGGTACCAACAACTTTCTTTAAATCCACAAAAATTATCAGGGCAATGTGGGAAATTAAAATGTTGTTTAAATTACGAATTGGACTCCTACCGAAATGCCTTGAAAAAATTTCCAAAAATGGAAACCAAATTACAGACTGAAAAGGGAGTTGGTGTGTGTCAAAAAATAGATATTTTTAAAGGATATCTTTGGTACGCATATCGTGGAGAGTGGATGAATTGGCATTTGCTAACTGCAGAACAAGCAAATGAAATTATTGCTTTAAATAAAGCAAATAAGCCTGTTGCTAGCCTAGAAGATTTTGCTCATGAAGAAAAAACAGAGGCTCCAGAGAAAGTATTTGAAAATGTAGTAGGACAAGATAGTTTAAGTCGTTTTGATCTTCCTAAAAAGAAAAAAGGGAGAAAAAAACAACGTCCAAAAAAGAAGAATAATAATTTTAAGAAAAATGCGTAAGGCTGCCTTACTTGTAGCACTTATAGTTCTCGTTTCATGTAATTCGAGCACTCATTTTGTTTCATATGAATCGATACCAAATGGATGGTCTCAATCTGATAAAATTTCTTTTACAGTAACCGAAACACCTTTGGTTCCTTCAAATATTTTTATTCATGTTCGAAACACCAACGATTATTCGTACTCTAATTTATTTTTAATTGCGGAACTAAGAGATTCCATACAAGTAATTTCCCGAGACACCCTAGAATATGCCATGGCAGACGCCCAAGGTAATTGGCTTGGAAAAGGTTTTTCGGAAGTAAAAGAGAGTAAATTATATTGGAAAGAAAACTGGGTTCCAAACGAAAAAGGACCTTATTTTATAGATCTCTCACAACGTGTTCGAAATAATGGGTCGGTAGATGGCGTTTCTTCCTTAGAAGGAATAATAAGTGTAGGAATAGGAATTGAACCTCAAACTCAACCTTGATGGCAGCAAAACAAAACAAAACAAAATCTAAGAATAAAAAAGCAAAACCGTTTAAAGGTCTTGTTCGGGTTTTTTGGCTTTTGTTTGTAACAGGACTCCTCTCTTTTAGTTCACTTTTTGTAATTGCAGCTTTAGGTTACCTTGGTGAAATGCCTGATTTAGAGCAATTAGAAAATCCAAAAACAAAACTAGCAACACAAATTATTTCTAGTGATGGGGTTGTTTTAGGAAAGTTTTATGTAAATGATAACCGAACTCCAATCAGCTATGAAGCCCTTCCAACAAACTTGGTAAACGCACTTATAGCCACAGAGGATGAGCGTTTTTTTACTCATTCCGGTATTGATTTAAAAGGAACCCTTCGAGCTATTTTTTATCTCGGAAAAAAAGGAGGAGCAAGTACAATTAGCCAGCAATTAGCCCGACAACTTTTTGTTGGAGTCCGTTCCAGGAATAAAACAGAAGCTCTACTTCAGAAATTTAAAGAATGGGTATTAGCTGTTAAATTAGAACGTAGTTATACTAAGAAAGAAATCATTGCAATGTATTTGAACGTCTATGACTTTGGATATAGTGGAGACGGAATTCAGTCGGCTTCTAAGATTTATTTTAACACCACGCCACAAAAATTAAGCATAGAGCAGTCCGCGACTTTAGTGGGTATGCTAAAGAATTCGTCTTATTTCAATCCAATAAGAAGAGCTTCTCGTGTGGAGCAGAGAAGAAATGTAGTTCTTCAACAAATGGAACGCAATGGATTTATAACCGAATCGGAACGCGATTCTATAAAGCAGATTCCTTTAAAAATTGATTACACTCCAGACTCCCACAGAGAAGGGTTAGCTACATATTTTAGAGCATACTTACAGCAGTTTATGCGCTCTTGGACTAAGAACAATCCAAAAGCAGACGGAACTAATTATGATATTTTTAGAGATGGACTTCGCATCTATACTACCATCGATTCCAGGTTACAAGAAATAGGAGAAACTTCAGTATCGGCACATATGTCCAACTTGCAAGAAGAGTTTTTTCTACAAAACACACCAGAAGCAAATCCAACGGCTCCTTTTCTAGACCTTCGCGAGGGAGAAATAGACACATTACTCCAAAATACAGCAAGAAGATCAGAACGTTGGAGAAAAATGCGTCTTGCTGGAAAGGATGAAGAAACCATATGGGCTTCTTTTAAAAAGCCAGTTGAAATGGAAGTTTTTAGCTGGAAAGGAGATCTGGATACCCTCATGACCCCTCTTGATTCTATTCGTTATTACAAACACTTTTTAAGAGCATCCATGATGTCTATGGATCCAAAGACTGGCCATGTAAAGGCTTGGGTTGGAGGATTTAATTATAAGCATTTCCAGTACGACCAAGTGTATCAAGGGAGAAGACAAATTGGATCTACTTTTAAACCTTTTTTATACGCAACAGCAATAGATCAATTGCGACTTTCTCCTTGCGATATTTTACCAGACGCTTTATTTTGTATAGAGCCCCTGAAACATGGCAATGTTGATGCATGGTGCCCTAAGAATTCGGGTAATAAATACGGCCAGATGAGGACTTTAAAAAACGCATTAGCAAATTCTGTTAACACAGTTAGCGCGAGATTAATGGATAAAGTTGGACCACGCCCTGTAATTAATTTAGCTCGCAAAATGGGAATTACATCCTATTTACCAAGAGTTCCTTCTATTGCCCTTGGAACTCCAGACATTAGCTTACTTGAAATGGTAGGAGCCTACAGTACCTTTGCGAACAAAGGGATCTATGTTAAGCCGATAATGATTACCCGAATAGAGGACAAAAATGGAACTGTACTTTTTGAAGTAGTTCCAGAAACTACAGATGTATTGAGTGAAGAATCGGCTTATGTAACTATTGATTTACTTAAAGGAGTAACTGAAGCAGGATCAGGAATTCGATTACGTCACGAAGGAGCAGATCAAGAGAATTATGCATATCAAAATGTAGTAACAGGCTATCCATATAAATTTGAAAATCCAATCGCAGGAAAAACAGGAACAACACAAAACCAAAGTGATGGTTGGTTTATGGGAATGGTTCCGAATTTAGTTACTGGTGTTTGGGTTGGAGGAGAAGACCGAGCGGTTCATTTTGAGGATATTGCTTTTGGTCAAGGAGCAACTATGGCATTACCAATATGGGCGATGTACATGCGAGGGGCTTACGAAATTCCAGAATTAGGAATTTCTTTAGAGGACTTTGAAGCTCCAGAAAAACTGACGATTCCAATAAATTGTGACCAGGGTAAAACTTTGAATGATGTAACCAAAGAAGTCAAAAAAGAAGACGATCTAGAAGATTTAGGCTTTTAGTTATTGTCTAAAGAATTCCATTCCGCATAAGAAGTTTCGGTCTCTCTTAATTTCAATGAATAAAGAAGAATTCCTTTGGGTAAACGCCTTTTTATCTTATTCGCAAAATCGATAACCATCATTTCACTAGTTGGCTGGTAGTTTACTTTTAGAACTTTATGACCTCTTGACTCCATCTCTTCCGCTAATTCTTTATGGGGAGAATTTATATTTAAAACAGTAGCATGATCAAAAGGAATAACAACCTCTTCTTTTACTATTTTTTTTAAATCACTAAAATCAATAACCATTCCGTTTTTAGTCTGAGTAGGGTCTATAATAGGAGAACCAATAACAGTAACAGCTAGCTTATAACTGTGTCCGTGAACATTTTTACACAATCCATCATAGCCATGTAAGGCATGTCCAGTTTCGAAATTAAATTCTTTTGTAATTCTGATTTTTTGTTCCATAATATAGATCTGATCAGTTCTAAATTTTTTAATAATTAGATACTGCAAGTTCTGTATTTTTTCTGAATATAGATTAATGAATAAAAAATCTTTGATATCTTTAAGTCAACAACCAATAAAACCATTTGGTGTTCTTTTAGAATACTTGAGTAAAAAACAAAAAGAATAATAACAGACTACAAACTTAATCTTACTACTTTTGTTTAGTATTTAATTTTATCTCATTATAAAATGAAAAACATCCTTGTCCCAATTGGTATTTCAAAAAACGGAATCAACACATTAGCTTATGCAGTTAGTTTAGCTAAGCACTTCAACGCTTCGATTTTTGTTATAGATTCTTATAACGCAACCTCAACTCCAGCACAGATTTCAACTGCAAAGGATGCGTTAAACACAAAAAACTTCAACCGAGTAAAAGAAATGGTTCAATCTGTTCAAAAAGACTCTGTTGATATTAAAATGGTAAATTACCGAGGCGAGTTAGTTTCTGGAATAGAATCTCTTGACAAAGAAATCGGATTAGATTTAATTGTGGTTGGTCCTAAAAGTAACGATGTGAACGAAACACTTTTTTTGGGTAAAGTTTCTGGAAGAATTGTTAAGAAAACATCTATACCGGTTATTCTAGTTCCAATAGATTATAAATTTAGTATTCCACAGCAAGCACTTTTTGCGTTTAAAAAAGGGAGCATCAATGGAGAGCGTTCTTTGTCTCCTTTAAAGTTTTTAATCAAAACATTTTCTACTAAAGTAAACCTGTTATTGGTTAAAACTCCAGGGCATGAGAATAATCGACTAGAAATTGACCACGAAATCGTAGAGCTTTCCGAAGGTTTGGTGTCATCCGATAACGCAACTGTGTATCAAGGAGTATTAGAACATTTTCAGAGTATTAACCCAGATTTGTTAGTCGTTTTTGCCCGAAAAAGAGGTTTCTTTGAGAAGCTCATGGGTTCTGATGTCATCTACAAAAAAGACTTTTACGCTAAAATTCCTCTGTTAGTTCTTAAAAACCGTTAATTTTTTAATCGATAAAAAAGTCACTTGATCAATAAACATACCTTTTTAAACGTAATACTTGGTTTGTTTTTTTTAATGACATCAAAGTCGTTATCTGCACAGGAATATTTTAGCTTGAATGTTGACAATGATCTATATTTTACTCTCGACCGTTATTATTCCAGTGGCATTTTTCTGCAATATGGGAAGCAACTAAAAAGTAAAGACACCATATCGGAGAATACCTCAAAAAATTACTTGCTTTGGGAACTGGGTCAAGAATTATATACTCCAAATGATCGGTATACCACCGATGTTAGTTTATTAGATTACCCATACGGAGGTTGGACTTCGGTTAAAGCTACTTATCAAAAAGAATATTCTTCGTTAAGGCAAGTACAATGGGGTGTTCAGTTGGGAGTAACAGGTTCTATTTCTGGAGCTCAATGGATGCAAAACACCTATCATCGAACTGTATTGAACCTGCCAGAACTTACCTGGGTAGCTGAGGTTCCTCAGGCATTCCATGTTAATCTATTTTTGGATTCTTTTAACCGATGGAATTTAAGAGAAAGCGTTAGTGTTCAGTCTCATGTTTTTAGTGTCTTAGGAACTCAAAAAATTGCAGCAGGAGGCGCTTTAGGTTTGGTGTTAGGCTCTCAAACGGTTCCTACCTATGGAGGAAATGTATTGCTTGATAACCGCCAAGGAGATGGGCTTTATGTTGGAGGACGGGTGCAATTTGTAGTTCATGATTATATGCTTTCAGGGAGTTTGTTTAATTCAGAGGCTCCTTTTACAGTTCCTGTTAATCGCATTCGAGCAACGGTTGAAATTGGATATGCGTTAAGAAAAAATAAGTGGCGATACTCTTTAATGTATTATAACAGAAGCCCAGACAACAAAACTCAAATTCAAAAAGGACATCATTATTTGAATATTACCATAAGTCGGTTTTTTAGCTCTTAAGTGATCAAATATCTGTTAATGTTTTTTTCTTTTGTTTCCTATTCATTAGATTTACATCCATAATTATTTAAAACTATATGAAATGAAAAAAGGAATCCTACTTTTAGGTTTAAGTGTTTTTATGACCTCTTGTATTACGGTTAATCTTTATAAAAAAGAATCAAATTCAGATGTAGAGCCTAAGAAACATACTCTAAAAAAATCTGCTTTAATTTCATCAGACATCATAGCTCCTTTAATGAAGGGAGACACCGAAGTTTTCTTTTTAGAGGGTAGTTCTGAGCTTGGACATTTTCAACACAAAATAGGTGATTCTATTCATGGAACTCAAAAGAATGTTTTTATTTTTAAAAGCGATGATCCAAACGAAGCAATACAATGGGCTTCAAAACTTGGAGATTCTTTAGCATTGTCAAAAAGAAATGCTTCTCTATATTCTGGTGACGCTGTTTTTATCTCAGATGATAATAAAAAAGTAAAAATCAAAATCGATTCTAACAAAATGAAACCGATTATTATAATCGATGGAGAAGAAATGGGTTTAGATTTTGACATGTCTTCTATTGATCCAGATTCTATTGAAAGTATCAATGTCCTGAAAGGTCAAAAAGCCCTTCAGAAAGTTGGTGATAAAGGATCCAATGGTGTCATCATGATTCAAATGAAAAAACAATAGCTATTAAAACAGGATGAAATATTTATGGGTTTTTATTTTTCTAATATTCAGTACGGTTAATGGTCAGCAGAACCTGAATGTAAACGAAGGAGTTACGCGGTATACTGGAAGTCAGGTTGGAGGGGATTCCTCTGAAATAAACATTGATGATGTTGAAGGAACTGTTTATTATCATGATGCTTATCGAAAGGCAATTCTTAACAGCAAACCCATTTTTTTAAAATACAACGCCTATTCTGGATCCTTTGAAACCCAAGGAAAAAGAGTTCTTTTAGCAAATAATGGAATGACGATAAGTTTTGGAACAGACGAAAACTGGTATTATGTAGACGGGAAATGGCTCTTAAGTTTAGATTCAGAAATCAAAGTTTATCTACACCCAATTATAATTTTCAGACCGGGTGTAGAAGCAAGAACCGCTATGGGAGATTCATATCCTGCAAAATTTAAGCGACAGGACGAATATTATTTACAAGAAGGTAAAGCCTTAAAAAAGATATCCAAAAGAAAGTCTAAAAAACTAATTAAGTAACTTTTACAGCTTTAATAATCAGGAATTTTTCTAGATAAAACCCTGTAGTGAATTCCAAGCATTAACCCTGCCAAAGCGTTTGTTTCTCTTTGAAGCTGACTGTTGTTTTTCTTTTGAAATTGATATTGTAAGGAAGCGCTAAAACGTTTCCATAGGCTGTAATGAACTGCTGTTAACACCCCAAAACTATTGCTAAAAGTACCAGACGGATACGAAATAGAACCGTCTTCTAAGTTGGTGGGGGGATTACCTTTTGCCGATAAAAGAACATTATACACAAACCCCATCTCTAAAGTAACTCTCTTAAAAGGATAAAGGCGTCCGGTAAACGGAACACTAAGAAAGACAAGATTATCAACAGAGGTGTCGTTTGCTGAATTATAAGCATAGTTAAATCGGTGTAAATCAATTCCTGATCTTAGGCCGTAGCTTTTTTTAAAATTATAACGAACCGTTCCTCCAACACTCATCCCTATTTTCCCTTGGGTTTCTCTATTTGTAGTATTGAATCTGTTCAAGAAGGTATGCACATCATAGTTCCACTTTCTTAATCCCTCGTTTTCCACATCATAAGTCCCGTATTGCTGAATTAAAAGCGCTCCACCTTGAGCAAATATTTCTTTCGTTGGAAATATAAAAGAGGAAAAGAATACAACATAACTTATAAGTGTGCGCATCGGTTTGCTAGAATAAGACTTAAAAATACGCAACACAAATGACTTTACTCAACATTGCTTTGTTGATCTGTGTTTTTAGATTTTAATAAACCCTATCTTTACTAAAAACCACATCATATGTCAAGCAAATTTTTTGGAAATAGAACGGTAAAAAACGAAGATAAATCAAGTGCCAAAAAAGCCCCAAAAGCAAAAGGAGGCTCTAAAGGAGGCTCGATCATGCGAAAGGCGGGGCGCGGGAAATAATTTAACTTTTAAAGGATTAGAATAAATATTCTACCTAAGCATAACTTAAAATGAATATTAAGAATCAATTATATCTATCATTTAAGTTTATTCTCTTTAGCCTTTTCGCTTTATTAAGCATTATGTTGTTGGGCTGCAGAGATTTCAATGCAAAAATAACAACCCCTTTTTCTGGCCTCAAGATTATTCCTGTTTTAATTGATTCAACACTCAACATAAGAGCTCTTGAAATTAAAAACAATACAGTTTATTCTGCTAGTTCAAAAGGGCAAATACATTCATTTAATATAAGTTCTTCAGAACAAATTAAAGAATTCAACTATCAAATTTTAAGGGACTCTTTAATTCCAAATTTTAGAGCTCTTGCCGTAACAGAAAACGATGTCTTCGCAATTTCAATTGCAGATCCCGCACTTCTGTTTAAAAACGGGAAGATAGTATACAAAGAATCCCATCCGAATGTTTTTTATGATTCAATGGAGTTTTGGAATGATGAGGAAGGAATTGCAGTTGGAGACTTTACGGACAACTGTATAAGCATCCTGATTACAAGAAATGGAGGAAATTCTTGGAAGAAGCTTGATTGCTCGGTTTTTAATGACATAAAAAAGGGGGAAGGTTTTTTTGCAGCAAGTGACACCAATATTTCAATCGTTGGAAATTATACTTGGGTTGCAAGTGGAGGAGAAAATAGTAGAGTTTATTTTTCAAGTGACAAAGGGTTAAGTTGGTCTGTTTCAGAAACTCCAATTCTTCAAGGAGAACCAACTACAGGTGTTTTTAGTTTGGACTTTTATGATGAAAAAAATGGTTTTGCAATCGGTGGTGATTACACAAAACCAGAGATAGATAGCTTAAATAAAATGAGAACTATAGACGGAGGAAAAACATGGCACATTGTAGCAAACAATAAGAACCCCGGTTATAGAAGTTGTGTTCAGTACGTACCCAATAGTAAAGGTAAAAAGTTAGTTGCAGTTGGCTTTAATGGAATAGATTCTTCCTCAGATTCTGGATTGTCTTGGAGCCACTTAAGTGATGAAAGTTTTTATACCCTTCGTTTTTTAAACGATTCAATTGCTTTTGCTGCCGGTAACGGTAGAATCTCAAAAATCGTTTTTAAGCAGTAGTTGAAAAATGGAATCTAAACAAATAGAATGGTGGGTTTATCTGGTTATTTGTTCAGACGGAAGCTTATATACAGGGATAACAACAAATGTCGAAAGAAGGATCTCAGAGCACAACACTTCAAAAAAAGGAGCCAAGTATACAAGAAATAAAAGACCAGTGAGACTGGTTTATTCAGAGGCTCAGTCCGACCGATCAACTGCTTCCAAAAGAGAATATTTTATTAAGAAACTCTCTCGAGAAGAAAAACTAAAATTAATTAAAAAAGGACCTTAGGACTCACTCCATAAATTCATAATCTACACTAAGTTTCCTTAATGCTCTTAAAGAAGACCCAGAACTTTTATCGTTAATTTCAATATCTACCGGATCCCCTTCTAACAAGATATCGGTTAGTTCGATTGACATAGAATTACTTACACCAGAAGAAATTTCTGCAATACAATTGGCGATTGCTCTTCTATCGGGCCTAGGAGCGTCACAAGACAGTAAGTTTATTTTCATAATCGATTAATTATCTACAAGGTATAAAATTTATTATAGTTTAAACTTTGATAAACTTTACTTCAATTGTATATTAATGTCGTTAAGCCGTTCTCTCCGCAAAACAAGCTTATATTGTAATTTTAATTTATGTTTTTATGAAAAAGATCCTCCTATTAACTCTACCCTTTTTCCTTTTTGTAGCTGCTTCTAAAGATTTAGGAACTGAAAATATAGGATTAATTTCATCCCAAATTTTAACAGAGGAAGATCGTATTCTCTCTTTAAAAGTTCATAATGATGCAAGAAAAGAAGTTGGAGTTTCTGAACTTAGTTGGTCTAATGCTCTCGCTGCAGATGCATTGGTTTGGGCAAAAAATTTGGCTCTTAAAGATAAAATGTATCATTCTTCAAACGAAAGTAGACCGGAGCAAGGCGAAAATTTAGCGTACTCATTCAGTTCAACGAACGGAGTGCCTACTTTTAGCAAAACTCCAGGAAAAGAGGCTTCTATAAGATGGTATAATGAAATAAAAGATTACACTTATGCCGAAATTGGATCATCAAAAAACGCTGATGTTGTTATAGGACATTATACTCAAATGGTATGGAGTACAACTAAAACCGTGGGTATGGCTCAAGCTAGAAGTGCAACTGGAAATGTTTATGTAGTTGCACGTTATGGCCCTCCAGGAAATTGGGTTGGCAAACACCCTTATTAGATTACTTTAGAATTGTATGATTAAAGCACCTGTTCTATGAGAAGACCTCCTTAGAAATTATCTTTCTCAAACTCTTCAAGACTCCAAATCACCTCTGGGTTTTCTATGAAATCAGGAGTTGCAGCAGTAGCTTTTGCGTGGATATCTTCGTCTTGACCGTCAAAACGAACAACCCAATAATCGATTTTATTAATCTTAGAAATACCCTCAAGCAATTCTGCATCTATACTATGTTTATGCTTTAGGAAATGCGAAAAAAAATAACAGCTTTTCCAACTTTGATCTTTTTTAGGTTTAAATTCTAAAAGAAATTCATCGATTAAATCCTGTCTATTCATAGGTAAAAATATAAGTTATTATTGGAGGCAAAGAAAGACAATATTTATGTAAAATAAGGAGAGATAATTACTCTATTTTTCCGAATCTTTAGCCTGTAGCAATTAGTCACACCTTCCACTAGTATAATCTACAACTCCACTTATAGAAGCATAACATGAGTTAGAGTAGGTTATATTATTACAACCACATACGGGGTCATAAATTTCAATGCACACAGAATTTTCGTCAATAAGATTGTCATCTATACATTCAGGCTCGTTCCCTTTATCTTTAGAAGAACAAGCGGTAATAAATAAAAGAAACAATAGGTTTATGCCAGAAACTAAACGAATTCGTTTTTTGCTTTTCATAGCTTAAAGATACTTCTAATCTTAAGAATTTAGCAACTAACTTATTTTAAAACCTTTCTTTAAACAGACTTTTCTTAGGTAAAATTATTTTTTTGTTTTTTCTAGTTTATATTAGTAGCTCAATAAACCATTGAAACAAAACAATTAAACAAACACTAATTAAAATTTATGGAATTATCAGAAATTGTCTCCGGACAACCCGATTTAAATCATGCAATAGACACCGTATGGGTGGCATTGTGTGCTGCTTTAATCTTTTTTATGGAAGGAGGATTTGCCTTATTAGAAGCTGGATTTGTTCGTTCAAAAAACGCAATGAGTATTATAGCAAAAGTAATTATTGACATTATTTTTGGAGGAATGGCATTCTTTATTGTAGGATTCGGAATTGCTTATGGTGCTTCAAACGGCTGGTTTGCTTTTGACTTAGGAATCTCAGGTAACGACCTCGGACTTGGTCTAAATATCTCAAATAAATTATTTTGGTTCATCCAATTAGGATTTGCAATTGCTGCCATATCAATTGTATCGGGAGCTTTAGCAGAAAGAATGAAACTCGTTTCTTATACAATCTACGTTGTTGCTTTTTGCGCTATTATTTACCCTTTGGTTGCCAATTGGGTTTGGAATCCTAATGGCTGGTTAGCCGCAAGAGGATTTAATGATTTTGCAGGATCTGGTGCCGTACATGCTATGGGGGGTTTTGCTGCTCTTGCT
This sequence comes from Candidatus Arcticimaribacter forsetii, assembly GCF_910589745.1. GTDB lineage: Bacteria > Bacteroidota > Bacteroidia > Flavobacteriales > Flavobacteriaceae > Arcticimaribacter > Arcticimaribacter forsetii. Next base: position 118,272 of record NZ_OU342399.1, on the reverse strand, counting down.
GCTGCAATTGTTTTAGGACCTCGGATTGGAAAATATAATAGAGATAGGAGCGCTAATACAATTCCCGGACATAATCTTCCTTTGGCTGCTATTGGTGCATTCATTCTTTGGTTTGGATGGTTCGGTTTTAACCCAGGATCTACTTTAGGTGCTGTTGGAAATTGGGAATTAATAGGGACGGTAGTTACCAATACGTTCTTAGCTTCTGCAGCAGGAGGAATATCTACAATGATTTATACTTATTATAGTTATGGGAAAATTGATATTACCATGGTTATCAATGGAGTCCTTGCGGGATTAGTAGGAATTACAGCTGGGTGTAATGTAGTTGAAGCACATTCAGCAATAATAATTGGAGCAATTGCAGGTGTTTTAGTAGATGTAGCAGTAATATTCATTGATAAACTTCAAATTGACGATCCTGTTGGAGCAGTTGCAGTTCATGGTGTAAACGGTCTTTTTGGAACATTAGCCGTTGGACTATTTGCCGCTGAAGGGGGTCTCTTATTTGGTGGTGGATCTGCTTTGTTTGTAACACAACTTATTGGGGTTATAACCATTGCATCATTTTCTTTTGTTGTAACTTATATATTATTCAAAATCATTGATAAAACTATCGGAATTCGTATTTCAAGAGAGGAAGAAATCGCAGGAATTGATGCAGCCTCTTTCGGTGTAGAATCGTATTCTACCCACGAATAATTATTAATCTTTAAAACATTTATTATGAAAAAAATAGAAGCAATTATACGACCTTCGAAATTAAAAGCGGTACAGCAAGGATTAAAAGATGCTGGCATACCCTGTCTTACGGTGCTTCCAGCTTCCGGATCTGGGCTTCAAAAAAGTTTTACAAAAATATACCGTGGTACAGAACAATCTCTTACTCTACAACAACGCACGATGATTATTTGTGTAGTAAGTGATGAGAATTTAGATAAATGTGTGGACGCTATTTTAGATAATGGATCTGATGGTCAGGTTGGAGATGGAAAAATATTCATCTACAACGTGGAGGATGCTATTCGAATGAGTTCACGAGTTCGTGGAAATGAAGCAATTCATTAGAACCGAATGCTTTCATTTAAAAACGTGTTGCCTCGAGCTTTCGAAGCAATGCGTTTTTTTATTTACCAAAGCCTTTTTTCTTCCAATCAATTAAAATAGAATTCTCAATAATTTTGTTCCCTTTAGGTGGATTTTTAGAAACATACACCATTGCTTTTGCTACAAATTCTGCGGCTATGGGTTTCAGGTTTTTTGGGAACATAAAAGCAAATAAAGGCATTATAAATTGCGCTATTAATTCACCGAATCTAAACTCAGATCGCTTTCCAATTAAAAGAGAGGGCCTAAAAATAACCGTCGAAATTAAATTAAGGTTAGAAACAGCAGCATCAATTTCTCCTTTAAGTTTCATGTAAAAACCAGAACTTTTACTATTTGCACCCGATGAAGAAACATACAGAAAGGACTTAACGCTCTCGCTTTTACAAGCTTTTGCAATGTTATAAGTTATCTCAAAATCAATTTTTCTGTAGGCTATTTTATCCCCCTTTACATTTGCTTGCGTTGTACCAATTGCAGAGAAAACAATGGAACTGTTTTTTATACTATGTTCTATTTCCTCTGGATTAGAAAAATCAATTTGAAAATTTTCTACTTTTGAACTTTTAGATTTAAAAGGACTTCTTGAAACGACAATAATTTTTGAGAACGAATCGTCATCAATTAAAAGTTTAATTAATAGACCTCCAATTAATCCAGAGCCTCCAAAAACGGTTACTTGTTTAGTTTCCATGTTCTGTGAATCTACTGCTCAAGAATACTAAAGTCAGAAAATAAAACAGCTTCATCCCTAATGTCGTCAGGGTAAATCAGGCTTCTATAAACCCCCCATTTTGGTCTAGAAAAAGTAGCTTCAGGACGCCAGTTAATAATAGAATCATTAGAATACGAAAGGAGTACTTCTTCTGTTAAAGCATTTTTTAATTCAATACTATAGGAACCATTAGTGGCATATAGAATGGTTTCTGTTACTTCAATCCACTGGCCAATAAAAGGTGTTATATCGGTATCTGTAAGAGTAATTTGACTATCTGTTTCTGCATAACGAAGTTCTAGTTCGTCTGGAGACCCTTTTCTAGTCGTCAAAGTATACATCGGCATACTAGAATATGCTCCTCCTACCGATTTAATTTGGTGTATGTGTGTAAATTTTGGGGAAGATTGGAAGCCTTCGGGTAATTTAAATTTCCAAGAATACGTTACACGTTCGTTTTCCGTTCCTTTTAAATTCTCAGGAGATTTATCATACGTTTTTATTTCATTTCGTTGACGATCAAAATTAATACATCGGTCGTTATCTGGACTTACATGTATGTGAAATTTAAATACATTTTTAGATAAAACCTCATCGTAAACTTCCTCAATATGTCTTCCAAAATCAGCATGATTACAATCTGGAGTCTCTACTGGATTATTTCCTGGAGCAAATACAGAGGTGATTAATTCATAAGTATCACCAGGCCCATCAGCATTTAATACAACTGCTTGTCTTTCTGCCTGCTGCTCAATGAATGTTGCAAATATGTTTTTATTTTCATTTAAGGTTATATCAAATTGATTTGAACTTGATGACTCGGATCCAGTCCATCCTGCAAACAACCAACCATTTGCTGGAGTTGCATTTAAACGAACCACAGTTCCCGAAGGGTATTCATCAGTTGTTTTTGCAGAATTAACAACTTCCTTTGAAACGTCTCCTTCACCAATTTTAGTAACGCTTAGCGTATAATTACTTCTAATAAAGTTTGCAGTAATGTTTTTGTTAGCCGTCATACGAACGGTTAAAGGGTTTTGTTCACCACTAGCAGATCCAGTCCAACCATTAAATTCATACCCCGCTGCCGGAACCGCCTCTACGCTTACATTCGAATTCTCTTGATGTGGACCTCTTTCATAGGTTACACTACCACCTAAAGATGCTACGACATTTAGAATATAAGTTTCTGCAGGTACTTCAGGAGCTTCTGTACTTCCTTTTGAACAAGAAAATAACAACAAAACAGAAAGAGCAAATAAGTTTTTCATTAGATTTTTTTGGTAATTTAAATGGGAGATTTTAAAAAGGTTATTTCTTTTTTCTTCGATTTGCAACCTTATCTCCTTTTCTTTTAGGTTTACTATATTTTTTAGCAATCTTAAATTTGTAGGAACCGCCCAAATTTACTTTTTTGTTTTTGGGTTTTTTCTCATGTTCTTCCATGACTTCAAATATATGGATTCTACCAAGAAATCAATTAAAATATAAACTTTCTGGGAACATTTGTTTTGTAGGCAAAAAAGTATAACTTGCATTATACAACTCTTAAAACTATATGTTATGAAAAATTTTTTAAGCTTAATTGTGTTAACTTTTACTTTATTTCAAGTACAAGCACAAAATGACGAACCAATTCTTTTCATGTGGTACGGTCAAATTAAAACTTCAGATGCAGCGGAACATCTTCAGTTAGAAAAAGATTATTATTCTAAATTCCATCAACAAAGAGTTGAAAATGGAGATATTTTAGGTTGGGATATGTGGCAGATTATGAATCCAGATGTTAACGATATGACTACGACTTATATTTATGTTTCATTAGTTAAAGATTTTGCTTCCATTGGCAAAAACACCCCGATAAAGTCTTTAAAAGGGGTCTCTCAAAAAGAGTGGGATGCTGCTCAAAAGAAAGCAATGGGACACTATCTTAAAACTTATCAAGTAGTTGCTTCTATAAAAGGGTCTTTCGGAACACAAGAAGCAACAGGACCTGCAGACTATGCGGTAATTAATTATATGGAGGTTGATCCATATCAAACTGAAGCTTACGAAAAATTAGAAATCGAAACCTTCTTACCCATGTTTAAAGATGAAAAAATAAGAAAAGGCTGGGCTTTACATAAAGTATTAAATCATTTTGGATCAGATCGTCCTGTAAATTACATAACAGCAGATTTCTACGATTCTATTCAAACAGTATATAAAACTCGAAACGGTGCCATTGCATTGAACGATGAAGACCTTAAGTTTTGGAAAGGTATAGACGAAATTCGTGAGCTTAAGAATTCACATATCCTTAAAAGAATATTATCTGTTAGATAAGTTGTGAATCTTAATGATTCAACTAGTAGTTGTTTTTTAGATTAACAGTAATTAAACCTCGGTCTTATCCGAGGTTTTTTTATTTAAATCAAAGTATAATAATTGTATCTTTCATGGAAGATATAAATTGATAGCCCCAGGTTTAAACAAAATAAATGAATACATTTTATAAAAACATACGAAACAGAAGTCTCGGATATCTGCCCTTTTTGTTGTGTCTTTTACTTTTATATTCTACTCCTGTATTAAGAGAATTTACTTTAGTTAATGGCGCAATTCAATTGTTTCTTTTTGTTTTAGTTGTTTGTATTCCTGCCTATATAACCAAGCGCATGTCCTATGTAGACATCGGTTGGCCTTGGGGTTTAGTTTGTATTGGACTCTTGGTTCTTTTTTTTAGCGAAGGGTATTGGCTTCGTACTTATATCGTCGGAGCTATGTATTTAATTGCCGGCCTAAGAATGGGAATTGGGGCTTTGGTTCTTTGGTACAAAGGTCATTTAAATACAGAATTAACGCGTTACCAATATCAAAGAAAACGATGGATTAAACAAGGCTACAAAAATGACAATCTATCTCTGCAATACGAAATTATGATTCAGTGTCTTGCAAACAGCTCTTTTTTGGCTATTCCAGCGATGCTTCAAGCATACAATCCCTCAGAATTTATTGATCCACTTGAATTAATAGGGTATTGTATATGGATCATCTTTTTTGCTTTAGAGCATGTTGCAGACATTCAAAAACAAAAATTCTTAAAGAAGTGTAGATTAGAAAACAAAAAAAGACAAGTTTGCAAAGTTGGATTATGGAAGTATACCCGACACCCCAATTATTTTGCAGAATGGATGGTTTGGAATGGTTTGATTATTTCTTCGGTTCCTTCTTTAAAACAATATTTTATAAATGATGTAAGCTTAATAGGAGTTTTGTTGTTACTAGCCTTAGTTTATATATCCCGAATTATGTACACTACTTTGGTTTATTATACGGGAGCAATTCCAGCAGAATATTATTCTGTTCAAAAACGTCCAGATTATAAAAAACACCAAGAGACTACACCTATTTTTTTTCCAAGTAAACCAAAAAAATTAAAATATAGAAATGAAAATGACTAAAGAATTTGATGTAATTGTTTGGGGTGCTTCCGGCTTTACTGGCAGACTAGTTGCTGCATATCTTTATAAACAATATGGAGTCAATGGAAGTTTAAAATGGGCGATGGCAGGGCGAAACCTTCAAAAATTAGAAGAGGTGCGCAAGGCGGTTGCTGATAAAACAGTCCCTTTAGTTATTGCAGATAGCGATAATGAAGAGAGCTTAAAGGAACTTGTATTAAAGACCAAAGTAATATGCACAACAGTTGGACCTTATGTTACTTATGGTTCTAAACTGGTTGCTGCTTGTGTTACTTATGGGGCTCATTATTGCGATCTTTCGGGAGAGGTTCAATGGATGAGAACTATGATCGATAAACATCATGATCAAGCAAAGGCAAAAGGAGTTAAAATAGTTCATACTTGCGGGTTTGATTCAATCCCTTCAGACATGGGAGTTTATTTTACGCAAAGAGAAGCTCAAGCTCAAAAAGGGCAACGAGCTAAAAGAATTAGAATGCGTGTTGCAGGAATGCGTGGAGGACTTAGCGGTGGAACTTATGCGAGCTTAAGTAAGGTTTTAGAGCAGGCATTTAAAGATAAAAGCATCTACAAGGTTTTGGTTAATCCTTACGGCTTAAACCCTGCTGATCAACAAGAGGGCGATGACCGACCGGATTTGAAAAACGTAAAATATGATCCAACTTCAAAAAACTGGATAGGTCCTTTTATAATGGCAGGGATAAACACAAAAGTAGTGCGTCGTTCCAACGCACTGATGGATTATTCTTATGGGAAAGACTTTAGATATGACGAAGCAACTATGTCCGGCCCAGGTTTTAAAGGTAGGATAAAAGGAATAATGACCGCTTTACCTCTATTAATGATGACCGCTAAACCCGGATCTGTCTTAAAACGTTTTGCAAACAGAATTCTACCTAAACCAGGGGAGGGACCCACAAAAGAACAACGCGAAAACGGATTTTATAACCTTAGGTTTTATGCAACTTTAGAAGACGGCTCTACTGCTTTTGTAAAAGTAACAGGAGATAAAGATCCTGGATATGGATCTACTTCAAAAATGCTTGGAGAGTCTGCGGTTTGTTTAGCAAAAGATAAACTACCAGAGGTTAGCGGGGTTTTAACACCCGCTGTTGCAATGGGGGATGCACTAGTAGACCGACTTGAAAAAAACGCAGGATTAACATTTAGCTTTAAATAAAAATAAATTTTATTAGATGCCTTGAACAGAACTTAACTTAAGTTCATAAAACCATATTTTATGAAGTTGAGGTAGTTTCGCACCCCGGCTTGTTGTAATCCATTCTTCCCAAGTTGCTGGAATTCCCCCAAGAGGATATTTTTGAACCCACATTTCATAGGATATAGGAATTGATTCATTGTTTAAATACCACAAATAAGAATCACCGGGTGTATTTCCTCCTTTGGTGTAGGTTACAAGAAGAGCATCGTTTTCATTTTCTACTTTAACTAATCTGCGTTCAGTGCCTGAATCGAAAACTTTAAAAGGAGCAACTAGCCAGAAAGAATCGTTGTTAAATTTTGATAAAGCCTTATTAATTATATTAATTTTATCTGGACCATTATATTCAGTTTCATCTAGAAAAACTAAAGAGCGTTCTTTTTTTATGAGATTTAATTCAACCTCAACATTCTCCCAAATGACAGTACATCGCCCCTGATTTTTAAACCATTGATATTGTGTTTTTCCTCTAAAAGTCCATTCAATATATTCGGTATTTTTATAGGAATCATAAGATAAAGACTCCAGCATTTCCCTGGCTAGTTGATCCGCTTCTTCACCTTGTTTGCCTTCTGGCAGGGGTTTGTTGTTGGTAAACAAAAACAACGTAAGTATAACAAATATTAAAAAGAATATACCCAGTAAGGAGAAACCGATAATTTTAAATATTTTTTTCAAAAAGAATGTTTTTTTAAAGTTAATTTTTACGAATCTACTCTTTCAAAGTTGTATTCATAAACTCTTTTGCAAATGAAAAAGATTTTTTGCGAGCTTGTGGATTTCCTCCTATATCAACGCCTCGTTCTACACAAAAAATAAATCCTATCTTTTGTAGCAAGGGATTAGACATTGGAATATTCAAATAATTCATGAGGATGTCTCCTTCCTGGGTTAATGTAAATACACAATCCTTAAAGCTATATCCCTTTTCATTTCTTTGTACAGGAGTTTCACTATCAAAAGAATGATGTGCATTCGGGAAGGTAGTTAAGTTTATATTTGCATTTTCACCTAGCTTTTCAATAAGACGAGAACACGGTGCCGCAGGTGTCCAATTGTCTGATTCTCCTATTAAAATGTGAATGGGAGCTTTTGTAAACTCTCGGTTTTCCGGATCAATAAAACAAGGAGGATAAAAGGCTAAATGAGAAGCGAAACTATACTCGGTTGTTATTGCGTTTTTTACTGGCATCCATCCAGAAAAAAGGGACACGCCACCTCCTAAACTCCAACCAGTTATAGAAACCCGGTCTTTGTCAATATTTGGATGAGCAGAAAGTTTTTCTAGAGCTCTGTACGCGTCTAAGATAATTGCAGCAACAGTAACCTGATCTTGTGATCCTACTGTTGAGGTTATGTTCCTGCTTTTAAAACTATTGAGTTCAAAAGTTGCAAAACCGTCTTTCTGGTACATGTCCATATATTCAAGATGATGTTTTCTCCAGCCTAAACTTCCAGCCACTCCTATTATTAAAGGATACTTCTGTTCAGGATTTAGGGAATCGATAGGGATTGTTAATTTCCCAAAAACAGTTTGTCTTTCTTGGTTTTCGAGATCCAAAATTATATCACTTAATGAAAAGGGATTGGCACTTTCAAAGCTTATTTGTTCTTTTTTAAATTGACCTTGAGACTGAAAACACCAAACCATTAAAAGGGATAACAATGTAATTCTTTTCATAATTCACTATGATTAATAAGAAGCTTAAGTTAATTAAACTTTTCAGAACCTGTTATTGTTTTTAGATTTTCATGAGATTTGGACCAAACCTATTCGTTATTTTATTAATACATTTATAAAAAACATCCGGATGAAAAAAGCCTCTACATTATCGTTCTTCTTACTATTAGCCGCCGTTTATTTTAGTTTTTATAATCTAATGCCGCGTTCTATTTCTTCCTTAGAAACAGCAGAAACCGAATTTTCAACCGAAAGAGCATTAGTTCCCCTTAAAGAAATTACAAAAGCTCCACATTATGTTGGAACAAAAGAAAACAAAAGGGTACGAGAATTTTTAATTCAGCAACTTAAAGAGCTGGATCTTAATCCAGAAATACAAAGAGGCTATGTTTTAAATGAAAAAGAGAAGCGGATGAACCAGCCGGTTAATATAGTTGCTAAAATAAAGGGTACAGAGTCCAAAAAATCACTTTTAGTGTTTTCTCATTACGACAGCGCTTTAACTCCTTCTTTTGGAGCAAGTGATGCTGGGAGCGGCGTGGTTACTATTTTAGAATCTCTTAGGGCTTTTAAAGCAACCGGAAAACAACCCAAGAATGATATTATAATATTGTTTACCGATGCAGAAGAAGTTGGACTTGTTGGGGCTAAATTGTTTGTACGTGAACACCGCTGGGCTAAAGATGTTGCTTTGTCTCTAAATTTTGAATCTAGAGGAAGCGGAGGTCCAAGTTCAATGATTGTTGAAACAAATCATGGGAACAAAAATCTTATCAAAGGATTTAAGCAAGCAAATCCGGACTTCCCCCTAGCGAGTTCTTTGCTGTATAGCGTTTACAAAATGCTTCCTAACGATACCGACTCTACAATTCTTAGAGAGGAAGGTGATATCGACGGGTTGTTTTTTGCGTTCATAGACGATCATTTTGACTACCATACGGCAGGGGACAATTTTGAACGAATGGATCGAAATTCACTAGAACATCAGGGAAGTTATTTAATGCCTTTACTTACTTATTTTGCAGATGCTGATTTAGATTTAATTAAGAGTGCCGAGGATCATGTATACACTAACTTTCCGATACTTAAAATGATTAATTATCCGTTTTATTGGGTAATCCCCATGATACTTATTGCAGCTCTTTTATTTATTGTACTTCTGTTCGTTGGTTTTAAAAATCATACCCTCCAGTTTAAGCCTATTTTAAAAGGATTTTTGCCTTTTTTATTTTCAATTCTCATGGCATTCTTTTTGGGGTTCTATGGGTGGAAAACGATTCTAAAAATATATCCCCATTATTCAGAAATATTGCATGGATTTACCTATAATGGACACGCATATATTGGATTTTTTGTATCCTTTTCTTTAGCCATTTGTTGGTTCTTATATTCTAAATTTCAAAGAATAGAAACTGCCGCTAATCTTATGGTTGCTCCTCTGATTATTTGGTTGGTTATTAATGCTTTAATTGCCTTTTATTTAAAAGGGGCAGCTTATTTTATTCTACCTTTTTATTGCGCTTTAGTTTCTTTTTGGATCTTAATAAAAAGAGAATTTACTTCTGTCTATATCCATTTATTATTGGCACTTCCGGCAGTTCTAATTTTTAGTCCACTCATTCAAACCTTTCCTGTGGGACTCGGTTTAAAAACTATAGTAATCAGCACCATTTTTACTGTTCTACTTTTTGGACTAATTCTTTCTGTAATTCATTCTTTTGAATATAAACAAAGAGTAACGCAAGGGTTTATTTTAGTAGCATTTGGATTCTTTTTATACGCTCATTCAACCCACGATTTCAGTGAAGATCGAAAGAAACCAAATAGTTTGTTATACACTCAGAGTTTAGAAGAACAAAAAGCTCATTGGCTAACCTATGACACTACTTTAGATGATTGGTCAAAGGAATACCTCGGGACCAACCCAAAGGTAGCGTCATCACTTATAAGTTCTGTAGCTCGGAGTAAGTATAATTCAGGGTTTACCTTTGCTTCAGAAGCACCTTTTTATGAGATTCCACATTACGAATCAACAACCCTTAAAGATTCTGTCTTCGGGGGAAAAAGAGCTGTAACCATCAAACTTGAAGCAAATAAAAAAGCGGATGTTTTAAGACTGTATGTAAATCAGGATATAAATTTTGATTCTTTAAGTTATAACGGGGTTGAGGTTTCGGAAAACTTGTCCTACACAACAGAAAACAACAGGTTACTTACTTTTTATGTTCAAGAACAAGATGCACTCGAAATTTCATATACAATAGCTAAAGACACGGAACTTTCTTTTACACTAGATGAATACTCTTTTGATTTAATGAACAACCCATGGGTAAAAATGTCTCCAAGAACAATGAGTATGATGCCTAAGCCCTTTGTGTTTAACGATGCACTGGTTGTAAAACAAAAAATCACTCCTTAGCGGATTTATTCTAATGAGGTGTTCCAGATTAATGATTTAAAAAAAGAGACAATCTAAAATTAAATGTTCCAAAAGATGTATCCGTTTAACAACATATAAAAGAAAGAAGGAAACGATTGAATAAAACTATCTTTTAATCGAATTCGAACTATAAAACCGAGTAACATGAGTACGGATAAACCCAGAGAGCTTGTGTTCCATAAGGTCAGGTTATAGTCGGTTAATAAGATTGCAAAAGCACCAATTAATTGAAAAAATCCAGTGGTGGTTCTGAACTTAGATAGCCCATATCGTTTAAATTCTTTTTTGATGAAAGGGTTAAAAAAACAGCTTAATCCAAAACCAAGAAAAGACACCCCTGAAAAATATGACAACCAATAAATTAGCCCCATTTATATTAGATTCAAGTCCCTAGCAATTATAAAAACCGAAAGACAGAGCAATGAAAACGCAGGTAGATATTTTTTAATAGGGTTACGAACACTAAAGTGTGCATAGAGAGCACAAGCCATTAAAAAAGCGATTCCTGCAGCAGAGAAAAGAATTAAAGCAGGATACCAAATCCCAGCAACCAATAAGGTGGCTAAAGAAATTTTTGCTGCCCCAACCATACTTCTAATTAAATCCGATAATCCGTACTGTTTAAATTCTTCTACTATATTGTCAAATCGAAACACCCATACGATTCCAATAGACGCAGCAATTATTACTTGAGAAAGTGTAGTTAGTAATTCCATTTTTTTATTTAAATATAGTAAAAATATATCGAGCTAGAGCTCTTCTAGACAAATAAGAAAGAAGTTCCAAGTTCAAGTTTATTAAGCTTAAAGACGACTAAATAAGTGGGTTTAAAAATTCAGGTTACACAAACAGGAAGATAAAAATTGCCTCCCTTGCCAGGATTAAGAGAATAATTTGAGAGAAAGAACCAAATATTTCTGAGTTTGCACGGATTATATTTTACCCTAAACAAACAAAGCAGTTAATTCAGATCTAAACGAGGTTCACTGAAATTTTAATCAATTACAAGAATATTTACCAACAATAAGCCCATTCGATTTTTGGACTTCCAGTATTTGATCAAATCCTCTTAAATGAAAATAGGCAAAGTCAGAACCCTCCACGAGCTGAGAAGGATAAGAATATCGTATGTTATAAATAATATAATTTCCAATTTGAGGCTCTATAATAATACCGTCATGATAGGCTTGATTATAATTATTAGCCTGAATTTCATTACAAAGAAACCCTTCTTCAGCAATAGTAATAGTTCCAGAAACAACCGATGTCTTGTAAATATTACTCAAATAAACAGGTCCTGTTTTCGGCGGGTTAAAGTTTACAACATTGTTTGTTTGAGTCGAGGAAGCAACATTACTAGCAGCATCTAAGACACTTCCTACTGAAGGAAGTATTGTCAGCACCTCTCTTCCTGTAATTGGTAATCCATTCATGGGAAGATTCAGGTCAATAACACGACCATAAACAGCAATTGAAGTTGGATTTACAGAGTTTAAATTAGCGGCACTTCCGTTTTGATCGATGCTTAAGGTAAAGTCTGTATTTAGAATAGGATTAGTTCCGTCTGTAAATATAGGCTCGTTGAATACAACCCGTACACTAGAGTTGTCATCAGACATTTCCGTACTTACAATATAAGGGGCTACCATGTCATTTAGCCCTACAATATTAGCTCTATTCGTTTGACTAATTGCAGAGACACCTGCGCAATTAAAAATGGAAAAAGGGGCTGTAACTGGGTTAACAGTTACTACTTCATCACCATTAGGAGTCCCATTCAATGCAATAGTTATTTGATATGTTAAGGGAGCAGCGCTATTATCTACAGGAGTTCCATCATCCCAGTACCAACCTCCAGTCGGCTCGCTGTAGTCTACAGCGTCTGGATATTGTCTTAATCCAATCCAAGTACTTCCAACACTAGCTTGGTGGTTATTGACTAAATAATCATATTCTTCTTGTGAATTATAAACTAATAAATCTGCTCCTATTCCTAAAGCAATCCCTGCTGCGGTAGCATCAGCTTTAGAATCAGTCCAACTTTTAGCTGTATTTGCTCTATAATAAGAGTGTGCACAGTCTGAACCTTCGGGCCAAGTTGCAAAATAAGTATAGCCACTGATTGTAGGAGATGCAGAACTAATAACTTCTAAGACACCATCCAAAATTTGGTTATTAGGATAATCGTTTATCAGACCACTGGGCCAATGATGCGCATAATCTTCCCCTCCCGCATTATTTGGCTCCCCGGATTCCCAATTGACATTAAAATTAAAATTCCCCAATTTTGTAATCGTTATTGGAGTTGTAGAGGCTAGAGTTGCAGAACCTCCACTAAGACTTAAACTGAAGTCATTTACTTCAATACAAGTCAATGTACTACAAGATGAATTAGAGTATATTTCTTGGTCAAAAGTAATGTTTATTTTTACATTGTCATCAGAAATTGAAGTCCCAGTTATGGGAGATAACTGACCAAAAACCATAGGTCCTAAGAAAAAGAAAATTAGGATTGAGCTTAAATAAAAACAGCTTTTTTTAAACATAATTATAGTAGTGGTAAACAATTCATTCAAATGAAAAGGACACTCAAATATAAATTTTAAAATACAATTTAAACCTTATTATTCAATTTTTGTAGGGAATTAAGTAAACGATTAAAACCGTAAACTTGAACTAATATAGAGCCCATAAAAGTCAATACAATTGATTTTTGAGCAATAACCTGAAGCATGAGTTCATTTTCTGTAAAGACTTTACCGGGACCTATTTGAGGGCCAAAAAAGATAATCCTCAAATAAATAAAAAGCACCACACAAAACAATAAATATCCTACTGCATAAAAGTTACTTATGAATCTAGAGTTGTAAATGGTTAAACTGTGTAAAACACAGAGAATAAAAAGAACTAGAAAAGCACTGTTTGCAAAAAACACATGAGCTTCAAAATGTAAATCGTGAGGCACAAACCCAACTCCAGCGTATAGAATACCTGATAAAACCCCAACAGGTTTTGTAATCGAAGCCAATTTCTTTGCCCTCAGTGTATCTTCTATGATTTCAAAAACCTTTTTAAATTGAATGTAAAAAAACATTAGTGTAGCTCCGATCAAAATTAAACTTCCATTAAAAAGCAGCATTGAAGGCGTGTTGTCTTTTTGAATAATCAAGGGATTAGTTTCGTCTGTATTGGTTTTAAAACTTCCCAATTCGGATAAAAAATTATGTGTAAAAGAGTATCGATCTGATTTAAAACTAATGATTTCTTTTTCAGTTCCAGGGTGAATATAAGCTGCAATTAAGCAACAGAAAAAAAATAGGGTAATAGAGGCGACAGGAAGTTTTACGAGACCAATTTTTAAATTTTTCATCTGTTATAAAAATAATATAGTTACTAATAATTAAAACTAAATATAAACTAAAATTAATTGTCAATTGCAACCCTATATAGATTGCGATTTACAATTAATTTTGTTAAGTTTGAGTAAATTAAAACACTATATTATGAAAAAACTACTCTTTATTTTTCTTTTGAGTTCAGGTATTTTATCTGCTCAATGGTTCGAAAAAACATCCTGTAAAAAAAGTGCAGCTAAAATTTCAAATGCAGCAATCGAGTCGATGGCTAATCTAGAATATTTGTCCGCAATGGGAATGGCAAAAGCAGCTTTGTTACTAGACCCTGACTGTGGATGTGCACAATTAACCTTAGCAGCTATTAGTTCTCCAAATCCAGATTGGGGGAGCCAAAAAGCGAAACTTGAAGCAATTAACTATACTGAATTAAGCGCTGAAGAAAAAGCATGGTATGGTTTTTTAATGACTCCTTGGGCTGATCGACCAGCTGCTGCAAAAGCAGCCATTGAAAAACATCCAAACAGTCCGATTATAAACTTATTAGGAACCAACCCCAGGGACATGATGACTTATAAAAGCTTTGCCGAAAAATTTCCGCAACAGTCATCCGCCGCATATAATATGATGTCTTATGCTTACTTGAGGGGAGACTATGGAGAACCGGATCAAGAAAAGGCGATGAACTATGTTAAGAAGTCTCAGCAAATGCACGACGGTCCAAATTCATATGATTCTATGGCAGAACATTATGCTTCTCTTGGTGATTTTGAGAAAGCTTTAGAGCTAGAACTAAAAGCAATTGACTTTGCTACTTTTGCTTCTCCTTACAGTCAAAATGCTCAAATTTATTTCTCAAAAATCAACAAAGAAGACCTTTCTAAAGAGTTAATGAAAAAACAAAGAGAGGCACAGGATGCAATTACCAATCAAAATTATGAGACTTTCTCAAAGTTTGAGCATCCCGAAATTAATCACATTACAGGAGACTCTAACCTTTCTCCTTTCTATACTTTTAGTAAAGCTTCTTTTGATGTAGAACCTGCAATTACTTGGAACAGATTTGACATGAACGACATGCAGGTTAATTTCTCTCCAGATATGAAAACTGCAGTTCTTACTTTTTATGGCGACGGAAGCTATGTTTTTAAAGACACTAAAGAAGAAGTAGCTTATAGTACAAGAGGTTCTTCTGTGTGGGTTAACACAAATCAAGGATGGAAAATCATGCATAGTTCATGGGCTCCAAATAAAGACGGAAAAGGAATTCCACAATCGTAATCTAACAACTATTCTTATGAAAAATTTATTACTCGTATTTACAATGCTGACCTCAATAGCAGTATCAGCACAAATCATTATTTTTCACCCGGTAAAAGTACCTGCCGATGTTAATGAACACTTTTTGAACGTTGAACTAAACTACAGTAAAAAAACAGCTCAAGCTGCTGTAGATAGCGGGGAACTTCAAACTTGGGCATTACTACAGCACACAAACCCTGAACCAGACGGATTCAATTATATGTGGGTAAACGTATATAAAGATATTGAATCTGCAACCAGTGGACCCGGTTGGTGGTCTAATTCTAAAGAGGTATTGGGTGTCGATAGTTCGGTGTTATACAGCGGATTTGGTGAACTTCAAATGGGGAGAAGATTTATTTATAAACAAGCCATTGAACTTCCAGCGACAGGTGCTGCTTCTTTTGTAATCTTAAATTTTACTGAAAGTGACAAAGTAGACACTCATGTAAAAGAATTGAGAAAATACGTTTTACCACATTTCAAAAAAGAAATGAACGATAATGGGATGATTGGTTTTGGAGTTGCAACTAAGATTACTCCTCAAGGAAAAGATGTTGCTACGATGATGACTTATGACTTTTATGATACCCTAACAAATGCAATGATTCATTTGTCTGGCGGAGGAGTCGTCTCGGGATTACCCATGGATAAAATCACAAATATATCTTGGACTATGCGTCCTTTAATGAAGATTATAGACAGTACGGTGCCTAAACAGTAGCCTTAGTTTTACGGAATAAAAAAACCCTGTCAATCCATTGACAGGGTTTTTTATTAATTAAACTATTACTTTAATTTAGGCTGGTGAAACTGATTGACTTGAATTACTTTACCATCAACAATTTTAAATCCTTCATGCGCGTAGTATGAAGAAATAGAACCATCCGAAGCGGTTATTGTTTCTTCAGTCCATAAAAGAACCCATTCTTCTCCGTTTTCGTTTACAACGGACATCCATGCCATTGGATTTATTTTAAATTTATTTTCTTTCATATAACCTTCAAATGCAGATTTGAACACCTCAATTCCAGCCATCGTGCTACCATCTGCATTATTAATAATAATGTCAGGATGAATTAAACTTAGTGCCTGGTCAAAGTTATTAGTCTCCGCTGCTTTTTGAATGTCAAGTACTATTTTAGAGTTTGCAGGATTCCCTATTTTCCAACTACTAGAATACACAGCTTCATAGCCATAATCTATAGAACTATTTGTCATAGCACTTACCTCAGTATTCAAACTAGTAGGGTCGTAAAAATACATCGCAGTTACGATTTTATCTCCCTCCCATTTGTACGCATAATGGCCAGGAATTTCGTTCGCAGTTCCAGTATAGTTTCCTTCACCCTTCCACAAGCCCCACGACATGGTCCATTTATCACCACTTTTATAGGTAGCCGTCTCCGTATTTAACCATCCCCAACTTATGTTTTTATATAAAACATGGTGTGACTTAAATCCTTCAATCAACTGTTTCTTCGTATATTTTTGAGTAGATCCCAAATAAATAGTAGCATCGTCTGCTAGAATAGTTTCAAATAATTCAAAGTTGTTGTTTGCATAGTCATCATGTAACTGTTTAATCAATTCTGCTTTTTTGTCATAACGGATTTTTCCGGTACTATTTGGTCCTTGAGCGAAAATAAATCCACTGAATAGAAGGAATGCGATAATTAATTTTCTCATAAATTTAGTTTTAGTTAATCGTTAGAATATATTTTAATTGCAATTCGCAATACATAAATATATTAAATAAATATTGTTAAATCTTATACTCCCTCTCTTTTTTAGGGGGCATGACGAAATAATGCATCAGTTATTTCAGAAAAAATGAAAACTAATTACTTAAAAACAATAGCTTATATTTGATAAAAAACAGGTTCCTATGAAAGACATGATCCAACGTATAGTTGCAATAAGCGCAGTCCTTTTAATCAGCATAGCATTAAATTTTGCAACAACACAAGACCTTATTTCATCGGAAGCAGCTTCCATCGGATTTCATGTATTAATCCTTATTTACGCAATTCAATTGGTTGTTTTTCTTATTTCTTATGCGCTCAAAACAGAGCATTATTATGACTTAACCGGTGGGATTACCTATATATCGGTGGTGGTTTATACCATTTATCAAAAGAATCTTATGGGCGAACTCGATTTGCGTTCAATTGTTTTAGGATCTCTAATTTTAATCTGGGCAGCCCGTTTAAGTTCCTTCTTGTTTTTGCGTGTTAAAAAAGTTGGAAAGGACCGACGTTTCGACAAGATTAAAACAAATTTCACTCGTTTCATGTTGGCTTGGACGCTTCAAGGGTTTTGGGTTTTTATGTGTACTTTACCTGCAATTACAGCAATTGCATCGGAATCTAAATCAGCCGACTTATTTTTAATTGGAGGAGCTGCTCTTTGGCTTTTTGGATTCGTTGTAGAGGTTATTGCCGACACCCAGAAATCTAAATTCAACCAAAATCCAAAGAACAAAGGCAAGTTCATTTACTCTGGAATATGGTCTATATCGAGACATCCAAATTATGTGGGTGAAGTTTTGTTATGGACAGGAATTGCAATTATTGCGATTCCATCACTTTCAGGGTTACAATATATTGCTTTGATATCGCCAGTATTTACCTATTTATTACTCACCCGAGTAAGTGGTGTTAATCTTTTAGAAGCTAGTTCTGATAAAAAATGGGGGAACGATGAAGACTATATTCAGTACAAAAAAAAGACTCCAATTTTCTTTCCGTTTGTCTAAGATTACAAGCTTGAATTTCCGGATTTAAATTTAGTTAAAAACCATCTTTTTGTATTTGTTTTTATATGTACATTTGGAATAGAAATTATCAATCAGATTAAATAAATAGCCATGTCAAATAGTTTTTTAAAATCGCCTCAGCCTATTAATGAACCTGTAAAGTCTTACGGATCAAATACGCCAGAACGAGCCGCCATTAAAGCAACTTATGATGCTCTTTATTCTGAAAAAATACACATTGCAATGAAAATTGGGGGTGCAGAAGTCAATTCTTCTGAAACCAATACAATGCATCCTCCACACGATCACAAACACAGCATGGGAACCTACAGTTTGGCATCAGAGCAACATGTAGAACAAGCTATTGCTGCAGCATTGGAAGCAAGAACTACCTGGGCAGCAATGCCTTTTGCGGCTCGAGCAGCTGTTTTTCTTAAAGCAGCCGATCTTATTTCAGGTCCTTACCGTTATAAAATTAATGCAGCTACTATGATTGCGCAGTCCAAAACAGCGCATCAAGCAGAAATAGATGCAGCCTGTGAGTTCATCGACTTTTTGAGATTCAATGTCAGCTTTGCAGAAAAAATATATCAAGACCAGCCCGTTTCTTCGAGTGGCGTTTGGAACCATGTGCATTACCGCCCTTTGGAAGGATTTATCTATGCTGTTAGTCCATTTAATTTTACTGCAATTGCAGGGAATCTTTGTGCTGCTCCCGCTTTAATGGGAAATACAATTGTATGGAAACCAAGTGACCATCAGATGTTTTCGGCTAAAATAATCATGGATGTTTTTGAAGAAGCAGGACTTCCAAAAGGGGTTATAAATATGATTAACGGAGATCCAGAAATGGTAACTAATACCGTTCTTAAAAACCCTGATTTTGCAGGAATCCACTTTACCGGATCTACCAGTATCTTTAAGAATATTTGGCAAAAAATTGGAAATAACATTAACTTATATAAGACCTATCCAAGAATTGTTGGAGAAACAGGAGGTAAAGATTATATCGTGGCTCACAACACCGCAAATGTTGAAGAAGTAGCAACTGCAATTGTTCGAGGAGCATTTGAATTCCAGGGGCAAAAATGCTCTGCAACCTCAAGGGTATATCTTCCAAAGTCAACTTCTAAAGCAATTCTAGACCGAATTGTTTCAGACATAAACACCATTACCCTAGGATCTCCGAGAGACCTAACAAACTTCATGACAGCCGTAATACATAAAGGTGCTTTTGATCGTCTTGCAGCTGCAATCGATCAAGCAAAGAAAGATTCTGATGTTGAGGTTTTAGTAGGAGGAACGTACGACGACTCGAAAGGATATTTTATTGAACCAACAGTTTTAGTAACTACAAACCCAAATTACGATACCATGGAGCGCGAGCTTTTTGGACCTATTGTAACGGTTTATATTTATGAAGATGAGCAGTGGAGCGAAACACTTAAACTAGTAGACGCTACTTCCGAATATGCCTTAACAGGAGCCATTTTAGCAAAAGATCGTTTAGTAATAGAAGAAGCACGCTTGGCTCTAGAAAACAGCGCCGGTAACTTTTATATTAACGACAAACCAAGTGGTGCTGTAGTAGGACAACAACCTTTTGGTGGAGCCAGAGCATCTGGAACAAATGACAAGGCTGGATCAAGCCAGAACTTACTCCGTTGGGTTTCTCCTCAACTTGTAAAAGAAACCTTAGATCCCCCAACAGATTATCGCTACCCTTACATGGAAGCTTAGTTGTTATGAATGGTCTTTTTGAAAACACAAAAATTGCTTTTGCCTCCCGCTCGGATGCAGAATTAAAAAAGAGTCTGCTACTCTTAAAACTAATTTCCTCTTCGTTTTTAAACAAAGCAGGAATTGCCGTCATCAAGTTTCTTTTAACGCTTAGACTTCCCATCAATTTTTTGATGCGTCGCACCATGTTCGATCATTTTTGCGGAGGGACTACTTTGGAAGAATCTCAAGCAGTCGTTCAAAAATTAAACGCAGACAACATCGACAGTTGCCTAAACTATTCGATCGAAGGAATTAATTTGGAAGCTGGTTTCGACCGTACCCTAGAAGAAATCCTTCGAACCATAGAAGCCTCAAGTCCTGAATTAGGTTCTTCTTTCGCAGTGTTTAAACCTACGGGATATGGTTCCACCAAACTCTTCGAAAAAGTAAGTCGAAAAGAACCCCTAACCTCAGACGAAGTTGAAGCGTGGAAACGAGTAAAACAACGTTTTCACCTGAGCTGTGAAAAAGCAATAGAACGCAATCTTAAACTTTTAATCGATGCTGAAGAAAGCTGGATACAACCTGCTCTTGACGATCTTCTAGAAGAAATGATGGCTACCTACAACCAAGATCAAGTGGTGGTTTATGCAACCGTACAATTGTATCTAAAAGAACGTCTTCCCTATTTAAAAAAGTTAATAGAAAGTTCAAGAAAAGCAGGCTACCAAATTGGGATTAAACTAGTTCGTGGAGCGTATTTAGAAAAAGAAACAAACCGATCTTTAGAACATAATGTTCCTAATCCATTGTGCCCGTCTAAAGAGGCTACAGATATTAATTTCGACAAGGGTCTGGAGTTACTTTTGGGGCATTTAGACCATGCAGCTGTTTTTATTGGAAGCCACAACGAAGCCAGTACCCTAAAAGCATTGAAACAAATGAAGAATACAGGAATACCTGAAAATCATCCGCGGGTATGCTTCGCTCACTTATTCAAAATGAGCGATAACATTTCATATAACCTCTCAAACAAAGGATATAATGTGGTTAAATACCTACCTTTTGGACCGGTTAATAAAGTAATTCCCTATTTAATTCGTCGTGCCGAAGAAAACACCTCCGTTGCAAACCAGACCACACGAGAAATAGAGTTGATAAAAACAGAACTAAAAAGAAGAAAACAAGCGTAAACTTAAAAGCATGAAGCCTATAAAAATAATTAAAAACAGATCGGATATTGGCGCCGGAACTCGGGGTTCCGATCTTGGTGTTGATGCTATTGAGATTGCTGCAATCAACCAAAAAAATGATTTCTTTAATGTACATCCCTATGTCGATGTACCCACCCACAATGAAACCATTTACAACAAAAAATTTCTAAAAACAGAACACCGAATTGGTTTTGTTTTAGAACAATGCGAACGTGTTTGTAAAGCCGTCAGTGGCGTTTTGGAAGAAGACTACTTCCCTTTGGTTATCTCAGGCGACCATTCCTCTGCTTTTGGAACCTTAGCAGGATTTCAAAAAGCAGCACCAAACAAAACCCGTGGGGTAATATGGATCGATGCTCATGCCGATTTGCACGCCCCTTTAAGTTCTCCCTCTGGAAATGTTCACGGAATGCCTTTAGCCGCAGCGCTAGGATTTAATAACGAGAAACTCGCTATTAACAAAGTAAACGAAAAAACCCATGAGCTCTGGGATCAGCTTAAAAAAGTAGGGGGAGACCAACCCAAAGTAAAACCAGAACATTTAATTTTCTTTGGGGTTCGAGATACCGAGGAACCCGAAGATCTTGTAATGGAACACAACGGTATTAAAAATTATAGGGTACACGAAGTCCGTCACCGTGGACTTACAGTTTGTGTAAACGAAGCCCTTGAAAAACTAAAAGAGGTAGACGAAATTTATATCTCGTTCGATGTAGATAGTTTGGACTGTGATTTAATTTCTAAAGGAACGGGAACCCCAGTTTCAAAAGGATTTGATGTTGATGAGGTAGTAGCAATCATCGAGCATATCATGACTTCAAACAAAGTAACCGGACTAGAAGTAACCGAAGTAAACCCACTTTTAGACAACAAAGGAAACCGAATGGCGGAAGCTGCTTTTGAGGTTATTCAGAGGCTCTTCCAAAAAAAGTAAGTCCAACCACAGCAAGTCTCCTTTTAAAATTAACTACCTTGCGCTCTCAAATATTGAGTTAAACAATGGAATACGAAATCGGAGATCGAGTACAATTAACCATCCAAAGAGCTACAGACCTTGGGTATGTTGTTATGATTGACGATGAATTCGAAGGATTATTATTTCGAAATGAAGTCTTCCAACCCCTAACTCGTTATGCTGAAGTAAGAGGTTATATTAAAAACATTCGTGAAGACGGAAAAATTGATGTATCGCTTCGCCCGCAAGGGTTTTTAAACGTAATCGACGTAGATTGCGACAGCATTATGGAAGTTCTAAAAGAGCGAGGCAGTATCATGCTAACCGACAAAAGTTCTCCAGAAAGTATAAAACGCGAACTTAAAATGAGCAAGAAAGCGTTTAAAAAAGCAGTAGGTTTTCTTTACAAACGCAAATTAATTGTGTTGTTAGACGACCGAATCGAGTTGGTCAAAACAGACCAATAACGATCAAAACCAACACCCAATAAAGATATTGTATCTTTGTACCCTTAGGAGCAAGAAAACAAGCTCCCCCCTTTATGAAATTTACTGATCTCGGCCTCGCGCCATCGCTTTTAAAAGCAATAGAAGAAAAAGGCTATACACAGCCGTCCCCAATTCAAGAAAAAGCAATCCCACAAGTCCTTAAAGGAAAAGATGTATTAGCATCTGCCCAAACAGGAACTGGAAAAACCGCTGGTTTTACCCTGCCTCTTCTTGATATTTTATCGAAAAAACAAAAATCTGGACACCGCAAAGTTCGCGCTTTAGTGCTTACACCCACTCGAGAATTAGCCGCTCAGATATACGAAAACGTAAAAGAATACAGCACCCACATAGACATCCGATCTTCTGTTATTTTTGGCGGTGTAAACCAAAACCCACAGATTGCAACCCTCCGAAAAGGAGTTGATGTTCTAATTGCAACCCCAGGGCGTTTGTTAGACTTACACAACCAAAAAGTATTGTCCCTACAGCATGTAGAAATTTTAGTCCTCGACGAAGCCGACCGAATGCTCGACATGGGATTCCAACGGGACATTAATAAAATAATGGGCTTTTTGCCAAAAAAAAGACAGAACCTATTGTTTTCAGCTACCTTTTCGAAAGAGATAAAAGCACTCGCACAAGGAATTTTACATCAACCTGTTTTAGTAGAAGCAACCCCAGAAAACTCAACGGTAGATGCAATTATTCAACGAGTGTATAAAGTGGATAAAGCCAGAAAAACAGAACTGATTATCAAGTTAATCAAAGAAGGAAACTGGTCACAAGTATTGGTGTTTACCCGCACAAAACACGGAGCAAACAACCTAACCAAAAGAATGCTGAAAGCAAAAATCGAAGCAGCAGCCATTCATGGAAACAAAAGCCAAGGCGCCCGAACCAAAGCCCTAGCTGGATTTAAAGACGGAAGCGTTGAGGTGTTAGTAGCTACGGATATTGCAGCCCGAGGTTTGGACATTCCTTTACTCCCCCACGTAATTAATTTCGAGCTTCCAAACATTCCAGAAGACTACGTTCACCGAATCGGAAGAACCGGAAGAGCCGGAGCAAAAGGAGAAGCCATTTCATTGGTTTGTATCGATGAAAAAGCCTACCTCCGTGACATCGAAAAATTAGTAGGTATTCGCATTCCTTCAGAGGAAAAAGAAGGGTTTGAACCGGATCCAAACATCAAGCCAGAACCCGTTAAGAAAAAAGGAAACAACCGAAACAAAGGAAACTTCAACCGTTCCGGAAACAATTCCGGTCGTTCCGGAGGACGAAGCCGCAATCAGCGACGCTAAGACATTCCTGCTGCTCTTTTTATAAACGTAAGATACCGCCGATAAATCCCGCGTGTTTTTGCATTGCGTGCATATTTTGTTCGGAACAGCTCGTGAATAATTAACAACTGTGGCTCCGAAGCTCGGTTTACCGCCTCATAGGTTTTTAGATCATCCCAGTCAAAATCCAACTCCCCGGTGTCTTTATCGTAGAACCCGACAATCTCCGTTTCCATATCATAAAGAACCGACACCCGTCTTTTCATTCCCTATTCCGGTTTAATTTTTAGGACTAGTTTTCCTAGTTTATCTCCGTTGAAGAGTCGGTAAAAGGTATCTCTAAAATTCTCGATCCCCTCATACACATCTTCTTTACTTTTTAATTTTCCTTCCTGCATCCACCCTGCCATAATTTGCATTGCTTCACGATATTTTGGTGCGTAATCTAACACCACCATCCCTTTCATCGAAGCGCGATTAACCAACAGCGACAAGTAGTTTTTAGGTCCCTGCATTGCCGTTGTGTTGTTGTATTGCGATATGGCACCGCAGATTACAATACGTGCGTTTTTACGAATAAAAATCAAAGCAGCATCTAAGATATCACCCCCTACATTATCGAAATACACATCGATTCCTTTTGGGCAATTTCGCTTAATTCCCGAGAGTACACTTTCGTTTTTATAGTCGATGGCACCGTCAAAACCGAGTTCTTCGGTCATATAGGCACACTTTTCGGGACCTCCAGCAATTCCTATAACCGTACAGCCTTTTATTTTTGCAATTTGTCCAACAACAGAACCAACAGCTCCGGCACCTCCGGAAACCAAAACAACATCTCCAGCTTTAATTTCACCCACTTCTAGAATCCCAAAATAGGCTGTCATTCCGGGCATTCCCAAAACCCCAAGGTATTTAGTGTGGTGGTCTGGGTTGGGTTCAATTTGCACAAAACCAGATCCGTCACCAACATAATATTGTTGTACGCCTCCCCATCCGGTAACGTAGTCGCCTACCTTAAATTTGGCGCTTCCTTTAGCGTCAATAACCTTTCCTACACTTCCAGCACGCATGACCTCGCCAATACCCACAGGCGGAATATACGAACGCGTTTCGTTCATCCACCCGCGCATTGCTGGGTCTAACGATATGTGGCTTTGCTCGACCAGAATTTCTCCTTCCTGTAGTTCCGGAACGTCTTCTTCTACAAAATTCCAAGTGCTCTCGCTCGGCATTCCTTTGGGACGTTCGGCTAATAGTTGTCTTTTATTGATCATGGAGTTTGTTTTTTTATAGTTCTAATATACTCGGAATTGTTGACCCCCACAAAGACCCGCTGCCCTAAAAAATAAACAAAACAGGGTCGTTGGTTTTTACACCAGCTATTACATAACCCCTACCATCTATATCGTCAGAACTACCAGTGGGAACAACTTGCTTTTTTTGGCGCGTAATAGAACAAGGCGAAAGCCTGGCTGATAGTCTTTCAAAAAACTAACAAAACCCCCAATTCATTCGAACGGGGGTTTGTATAAAACACAAAAGTCAGATTCAATTGCTTTCTGGAGTTTTAACCCAGATTCCGGCAAGGAACATAATCCCAATGGTCGCATACATTACGAGGTAAGGGAGGTCTGCACCCAGGGTTGCAGGTCCATCTGCAAGGGTATACAACGAATTTTCGACTAAGCTTTTCGAAACAGTGGATATTTCTACACCAGAAGCCTGAAGCTCTGCCAGTTGGAACGCTAAGTTTTTTTGGTTCAGCGAGAAATAAGAAGCCACTTCAAGTCCAAAATAAATTGGAAACGTACAGAAAAACGTTAGAATTACTTTCCCGTAAGTTGGGAAATTAAGCTCTTTAGATCTTCTAATTAAATAAAAAGAAAGCGTAACCATTAAAATAACAGCAATCGTATAGATGGCATTGTTAATGTATATTTGATTTGCTAATTGATAAATTTCGAATTCGGTCATCATAAAAATAGTTTTAGAGTTAATCCATTCAATATAAGTATTTTAATTGCTTTTAGCAAGACAAAAAAGAATTAAAGACTATTTTAAAGCATGATTATCAGCTCATTGAATTAAAATTTTCTTTAACTTTAAAACTCAAGACTATATTTAATGAAATACAAAGAAGCTTTAACAAAGGAGCTGTTAGGAGAATTATCCTCACAGGGAACTCTCTTAAATGTTCCAAAAAACACGCAGATTGTATCGATTGGAGACCCGGTAAAAGACATCCCTTTTTTGGTAAGCGGGAAAATTCGAGTTTATATCGAAAGTTACGAAACCGGGAAAGAGGTTTTGCTGTATTATTTAGAAAATGGGGAAACCTGTTTCATGTCGGTTATCGCTGGCTTGGGCGATGAAATAAGCAAAGTGTCTGCAGTAACCGAATCGGACTGTGTTATCAATGCGGTGCCTAACGAAATGGTAAAAAAGTGGCAGGGGGAGCACCCGATTTGGAATCGTTTCATCATCGACTTGTTGGTTTCGAATTACTCAAATTCGATACAAACGATCGAGGAGTTGTCTTTTTTAAACATCGAAACCCGATTGCTTAATTATCTAATGAAACATCAGTTCGAAAACGACCGCGTTAAACTTTCAAAAACCCATCTTCAGATAGCGCAAGATTTAGGAACTTCTCGGGAGGTTGTTTCTCGTGTACTGAAAAAATTACAATACACTCCGGAGGTTCAAGAGCTGTTCCGATAACTAAAAAAACCTCCAAAAATTGAAGGTTTTTTTAGTTTCATTGTGTTAAGCTCTGGTCATAACAGCGGTGGCAACAAACACCACTCCTTCGGGTCCACTAACCGTATATTGATAACTTATTTTGTTTGGATCCTCGGGCATTAGATCCAATTTCCAAGAAGTAACAAAAGCATCTTTATCAGTAGACAAACCACTTCTTTTGGAGTCTGTTACAAAAACATAAGTTCCGTTTGTGTTCGATTCTAAAACAGAAACGGGTTTATTTTGCAATCCACAGTAATGCGTTAACAACAGTTCGTTATTTTGATGATTAAAAATAGTAAGCATCTCAATACCCCCTGTATCACTTTCTTCAAGAATAGCACTCCCGTTTGAAGTAACCGAATAGTTGAGTTCAAATTTATCCGAGGTTCCGTCAGTTCGTTCCAAGGTACCCATCCATTTTCCTTCTAAGGATTTTAGTTTTTCGAAGTCCTCTGTTTTTGTGTTTCCAAAGGAAGTTGCAGTAATAAGAGCTGTGCATAGAAGTAAGAATATTTTTTTCATAGAACTTGTTTTTTATAATTATATGAAGTTACACTTTCTTATAAAGTAAGCTGTGACCTAAGTCACAAAGTAAAAATTGGTTAATGGTTTCCTTTTAAATTTTTGAAGACCATACAGGATAAATACAAGAATAGAATGCGAATAATTTTCTGATCGAAGTTGTTTTTCTATCTTCATTAAAAATAACAACATGAATCTCGAATCTTGGTACGCAAAAGGAACGACCTTTGTTTCAGGAGACCGCTCTATTTTTTATGTTCGGGAAGGAACTGGAATTCCGCTACTTTGTGTACATGGTTTTCCGACTTCGTCTTGGGATTTTGCACCTATATTTCCAGAGCTTACCGCTAAATTTGACTGTATCGTTCCTGATTTAGTGGGCTTGGGGATTTCAAAAGCTCCTTTAAAAAAAGACATCATTATGGCGCAGGCAGATGCTATGGAGTTATTATTGGAGGAATTAGAAATTAAAGAAGCACATATTTTTGCACACGATATCGGAGATACGGTAGTGCAAGAATTATTAGCTAGAAATCGAGAACATAAAGGAACGGTTACTTGGTTGTCGGCTGTTTTTATGAACGGAGGCATGTTTCCTGAAGCGAATACACCCAGACCCATACAGAAGCTCTTAGCGTCTTTTATTGGCCCGTTGTTAGGAAGGTTACTGTCGTTCAATTCATTTCATAAAACAATGCACGACATCTTCAGTAAAGAGCACCCTCCAACAAAAGAATTTTTGGAGTCTTCTTGGAATCTGCTGGAGCTGAATGAAGGACGTAAAATGATTCCGATCATCTTGAGTTACCTAGCAGAACGGAAAACTTATTGTAAACGCTGGAGAGCTCCCATAGAAAAACCCGACATACCCATGGCTATGATCAACGGAATTCAAGACCCTATTTCGGGTCATGCAACAGCTTTGTTTTTTCAAAAATTACAACCTAAATCGCATACTTTTTTTCTTGAAAATGCCGGACATTATCCCCACATAGAAACTCCAAAAAGTGTTTTGGACGCATTTTTTAAATTTCATAAAATCACCTAATTCTTTTCCCATGAAAAAAATATTTTTAATCTTAGTTTTATCATTTGCAGCTTATTCCTGTAATTCAACCTCTGAACCCGAAACGCCAGTGCAAACTAAAAAACTACAACACATTGTTTTAATCAAGTACAACGATAGTGTTAGTGCTAATACCCATGAAGAGATTAAGGCAGGTGCTTTAAGCTTAAAAGAAATCGAAGGGGTACACAATCTTAACTATTCGACGAATGTTTCTCCAGAAGGTTTTTCTAAAGGATATACGCACAGCCTAACCCTGTATTTTGAAAAAGAAACAGACCGAGATGAAATTTATCTTCCTCACCCAATTCACCAAGCTTTTGTAAAATTATTTGTTCCTTTTACAGAGGATATTTTAGTGTTCGATTATTGGGAATAAATTAAATTTATGAAAATAAAGAGTTCCTTTTTGTTTGCATTAGTTCTTGTTGGCTGTTCTTCGGAAGTAATAGAACCAGAACCGACCTGTCCGTGTACCAAAAAATATTTTATCCGAACAACTTTTGCTTGCGACAATACGAACGAAGAATTGTGTTATACCGATCAGTTTAGTACACAAGAAGATTCTTGCGCCTCCGATGGAGAAACTAATCGACCGGGGGAACAAACCATTGAAACAATGTGGTATCGGGTGGAGTGTTCTTAGTTGAGTTCTAAAACAAGACTCTGCTCGCCTCCAATTGAAAGCTTGGAACTGAGGTCGAACTGCTTCCCACTAAGAACGTCGATGCCAATCAAAAACGATTGAATGCCCTCCTTGAAACGGTTTAGGTCTATTGTTTTTGCTTCAGAATTGTTATTCAAAACAACCATAACACGCTCTTCGTTTAGTATTCTGAAATAAACATAAACATCTTCTTGAGGGATAAAATGTAGAGTTTTACCCTTGTGTATTACCGCTTTGTTTTTTCTCCATTGGAGAAGTTTGGCGGTAAAGTCAAAATATTGTTTTTGCTTTTTGGTGCGTTCTTCAGCAACAAACGCATTTTGTTTATCCCCCGGCCAACCCCCTGGGAAATCTTGACGAATATCTCCGTCTCCTTTCGATTTTTTACCTGCCATTCCAAGTTCACTCCCATAATAAATTTGAGGAATTCCTCGAATTGTAGCGAGTAGTACCATTACTTGAGAATAGTTTTTAAACTCAGGATAAATATCATTAATTCGATTGGTATCGTGGTTTTCAGCAAAGTTGAGAACTAAATCGATGTTGGGATATAAGAAATCGTTTTGAAAGTTTTTGTAAAAACGGGTTGTTCCCCCTTCCCAGTGACTGTTGTGTTCTTTAAACGCAAGTCCAATAGCGTCTGTTAATGGGAAATCCATTACAGACGGAAGTTGGGAGTTGAAGTCTGCTATTGCAGCAACAGGACTATCCTTTTGCCAATAAGAGGTGTGAATAGAACTGTGCATCCAGCCTTCGCCAACAATTGTAAAACCAGGATATTCGTTTAAAATACTACCGACCCACTTTGTCATGGGTTCTGGGTCGTTGTAGGGGAAGGTATCGACTCTAAAACTGTCTAGATTTGCGTATTCGATCCACCAAATTGCGTTCTGTGTTAAATAAGTAAGAACCTTGGGATTGCTTTGGTTTAAATCAGGCATAGTGGGTACAAACCAACCTTGTGTAAGTTCGTCGTAATCTATTTTCGCTTTATATGGATCGGAGAAAATTTCTTTTCTGTGGTTCGTATTGGTATAGTTTTCAAATTGATGAATCCAATCAGGGCTCGGAAGATCTTCCATCATCCAGTGCTCAATTCCCCAATGATTGGTAACATAATCCATGATTATTTTCATGTCTTTTTCATGGAGTTTTTGAGCAAGAGTCTTGTAGGTTTCATTGGTTCCAAATCGCGGATCAATTCGGTATAGGTCACTTTGCGCATAGGTGTGATAGGAAACTTGTTTATCGTTGTCTTCACAAACAGGAGTGAGCCATAAAGCAGTTGCTCCAAGTTCTTCTATGTAGTCAAGGTTGTTAATAATACCTTGTAAATCTCCTCCATGTCTTCCGTCGGGATTATCTCGGTCGGCTCCTTCATAAACGTTCGGATCTTCATCATTAGAGGGGTCACCATTTGCAAATCGATCGGGCATTAATAAATAAATAACATCACTAGAATCGAACCCATTTTTAATCGATGCGTTTTTCGAACGTTCTAAAACAGGATAATTTAGGGTAATGGATTTTGCGCCCTCTTTAGTTAGAGTCAACGGGTAACTTCCCGGTTTTACCTCCGACAAATCGAGTGTTAGCCAAAGGTAGTTGAGGTTTTCTGTTCGGCTGCTTTCTTGAATCAAAAGGTCTTTGCTTTCAACTTCATAGGTTCCAAGGTCGGTCCCATAAAGCATTAACTCAATAGAACTATTCCTCATGTTTGCCCACCAATTGGGGGGTTCGACCCGTTCAATTTGTCCCCAAGCAAGAGAAAATCCACTTAAAAACAGACATAAAAAAACTTTCATTTTATAAATTTATTTTAGTGCTCCCTTTTATTTCGTGTTCAACATCATGAACCAATAGTTTTAAAGTAGCATCGGAATTAGTAGAAAACAATACGGAGTCTTTAGAAAGAGTAACCGACAAGATTACATTTCTAAAGTTGATTCTAAATTCGATTTCGCTCCAAGCTTTTGGAACATTAGGACGGAAGGAAAGAAGGTTGTTTTCAACTCGCATTCCAGCAAAACCTTCGACAATACTCATCCACGTCCCTGCCATGCTTGTAATATGAAGTCCTTCTTCAACTTCAGCATTATAATCATCTAGATCTAAGCGAGCTGTTCTAAGATAAAACTCATAAGCTTGATCATCTTTCCCTAAGCGAGAAGCTAAAATTGAGTGCACACAAGGAGATAAAGAAGACTCATGAACTGTGAGAGGTTCATAAAAATCATAGTTGCGTCTAAGGGTGTCTATATCAAAGTTATTTTCAAAAAAGTAAAAACCCTGAAGCACATCGGCTTGTTTAATGTAGGGAGATCGCAAAATACGATCCCAAGACCAATGTTGATTTATAGGGCGTTCTTTAGGATCCAAGTTAGAGACAGCAGTTAGTTCTTTGTCAAGGAATCCGTCTTGTTGTAAGAACACTTGTTTCTGCTTGTCATAAGGAAAGAAAACTTTTTGGGTAATGGACTCCCATTGTTCAGTTTCGTCTGCATTAATTTTGGTTTTGGAAGCTATTCTTTTAAAGTCGTTAGGATAATTATCCTCAACTTTTTTAATTTGTTCAGCTGTATATTCCAAACACCATTTAGCAATATAATTTGTGTACCAGTTGTTGTTTACATTGTTTTCATATTCATTAGGCCCTGTAACTCCGAGCATAACATAGGCGTTTTTGGCTTCAGAAAAATTAAATCTCTGCGCCCAAAATCTGCTAATCCCAATTAGAACTTCAAGACCCATCTCAGGGATGTAAGATTCATCTCCGGTGTATCGTTCGTAATTGAAAATTGCAAAAGCAATGGCCCCATTTCTATGAATTTCTTCGAAGGTAATTTCCCACTCATTGTGACACTCTTCTCCATTCATAGTTACCATTGGATACAAAGCGGCACCTTCTGTAAAACCTAGTTTCCCTGCATTTTCTATAGCACGGTCCAATTGGTTGTAACGGTAGGCCAAAAGGTTTCGAGCAACCTCTTGTTTTTTTGTAGCCATATAAAAAGGGATGCAGTAAGCCTCTGTGTCCCAATAAGTACTTCCTCCATATTTTTCGCCTGTAAAACCTTTCGGGCCTATATTTAAACCGGCATCATTTCCTGTGTAGGTCTGGTTTAGTTGAAAAATATTGAACCGAATTGCTTGTTGGGCTTTTACATCGCCACCGATTCTAATATCTGCTCGTTCCCAAATTTTCGCCCATTCTGTTTTGTGATTTTCAAGTAAGGCATCATAACCGAGTTCTTTAGCTGTTTTGAGTTCTACGCGAGCTTGCTCCTTTAAGCTGTTTTTAGATTGGTTACGATCGGTTATATAACCTCCGTATTTTATTACACTAATGCTCTTTCCTTTAGCAACTTCTGTGTCGTAATTTAAAGTAATAGTATCATCATTACTTTCGTTGTTTCCAACTAAATTTAACTTGGTTTTATCCTCCCAAAATTCAGTTTCCATATAAGTGCAAACTTTAAAATCGGTTTTGAGGGTGTGCGACTCAATAAATCCAGAGTTGTTTTCAGCTGAGACATCAGTAACCTGCCAAAATTGATCTTCCCAATTACTATCTTGATTAGTAATTCCTCCATCGAGATAGGGGCTAATTTTTACTTTAGCAGTTCCACTAACTGCTGTTATAGTGTAATGAATGACTCCTAAATTAATTTGATCGAGAGATAGAAATCGGACGCTTTTAACATGAATAACAGAATCGTCTTGAAGTGTACATTCAAAAATCCTTGTGTAGGTTCCATGTTGCATATCAAGTTCTCGAGAATAGTCTAATACGTTTTTACAGCTATTTAAGTCTAAAACTTGACCATTAATCTGAACATCAATACCAATCCAGTTCGGAGCGTTTAGAACCTTAGCAAAATATTCAGGGTATCCATTTTTCCACCAGCCAACTCTTGTTTTGTCTGGGTAATATACCCCACCGATATAACTACCTTGGAAGGTAGGGCCGGTATATTTTTCTTCGAAATTGGCACGTTGTCCCATCGCGCCGTTTCCTATACTAAAAATACTTTCAGAAGATTTAACATTTTCAGGATCCCATCCTTGTTCAAGGATTTTCCAAGGGTCTAAGGTATAGTTTTGTGCCTTCATTAAATTGCAGCTAATTTTTTTAGAAGAGTTAGGTTTATTTCTTCAAGTGAATTAAAAATATAATCAGCATCTTTGAGTTCTTCTGGGTCTCCGACTCCAATAGCAGTCATACCAGCAGACTTTGCTGCGGCTATTCCTGCGCTTGCATCTTCAAACACAACACAAGATTCAGCGGCTGTTTTTAGGTTTTGGGCCCCTAACAAAAACACTTCAGGATTCGGTTTAGATTGCTTTACATGAGTCCCATCTACTACACTATTGAAGTAAGGCAATAGATCTAATTTTTTTAGAATTAATTGCGCATTTTTGCTTGCAGAACCGAGGGCTACAGGGATTTTGTTTTCTTGAGTAAAGTTTAAAATCGTCAGTACTCCAGGAAGTATTTCATCTTTTCCCATTTCTTGAATGAGTTCTAAGTAATGGTTGTTTTTTTGAGCCAGCAATTCGTTTTTTTGATCCGCATCAAGATCTGTTTCTCCCCACTTTAAAAGTAGATCCAGAGAATCTGCACGACTGATGCCTTTCAAATTTTCATTTTGTGATTCCGAAAGTTTAAAATTAAAAGACGCTCCAATTTCTCTCCAAGCAATATAGTGGTATTTGGCAGTGTCAACAATCACTCCGTCGAGGTCGAAGATAAATGCATTCATAAATAAATTGTAATATTTTCAATAAAAACCAAATATATCATTTTTAGTTTAATTTGTAGTCGTTCTATATTCAAACGAACTTATTCAAATTACACTTACTTACAATGATGGTCGGCAGCTCGAGTTGCTACTTGTATATTGGGTTTCATGTTTACCGTGTAACCAAGAGAATTTGCCCAACCACGGGAAGCATTTACCAATCGATTAGACTTAAAGTTTTCATCTTCATTATAATCCATATCAATCTGAATATCAATATTTAAAGATTCTTTCATTTTTTCTGCAATGTCGATACTCATTTCAGTTTCTTTCCATAGACGCGTCCATAGATCTTTTATTTTAGGAAACCCTATTTTGTGAACAATATAATGTACTCCACGATTTCCAAAACGGTAAGCAATTACGGTTGCGTATTGAGTTCGTTTGGCTATACTTTGAGAATCTGTACCTACATGAATAGTAACATAAGGATGCTTGGCAATAATAGCTTTTGTGTACGAAATTGGATCAATCGATACTCCTTGTATGTTTCTAAAAATCATAATTAATAATTTTATCTCCGTGTATTTGATTTAGGAATTAAGCTATCTACAAATACAAATCAGACGTTCTTATAACGACACAGAATTGAGATGCTTTACTAAAAGTACAAAAAATAGCTTTCTAACTTAACGATTGTTTTGGGAATAATAAGGATTTAACCTTTGAAGACAGCCAGATTAAGGTGATCATATTTGGAATTGCCATAAGGGCAAAAGAAATATCGATGATTCCAATTACTAAGTCTACGGTTGCGATAGCCGAGAATACAATACTAACAATGTAGATGTAGTTGTACCAGGGACCCCATTTTTTTTGGGTTAAATATCCAAGACATTTTACTCCGTAATAGGAGTATGTAAATAAACTTGAGATTCCAAAAACGAAAACCATGAGTAAGAGTAATTCGTCCCCTATCCCAAAGAATAATCTATTAAAAGCTTCCAGGGTTAATTCAATTCCGTTTAAATCAGAAAGCTCTGTAGCGCCGCTAATGATAATTATCAATCCGGTAATAGAACATACCAAAACAGTATCTAACAAAGGTCCTAAAGAAGCAACAAGCCCTTCGTGAATCGGGTTTTTGGTGTTCGATTGGCCGTGGTACATTGGAGCATTTCCAATTCCACTTTCATTAGAAAAAACAGCTCGGCGGACCCCCAAAATAACAAGCGTCCAAAAGCCTCCTGTTGCAGCAGCTTTTATAGAAAAAGCTTGACTGAAAATTTGATTTAATGCAGGTAAAATTGCCTCTGAATTTAAAACCAACATGGTAACCCCTATACTGAAATAAAGCCCCACCATTAAGGGAACAAGCATTGAGGTAACCTCTACTATTTTCTTTAACCCTCCGAGAATTACAAAAGCACTAATAACTGCTAGAACTAAACCAATAATTATTTTCCAATTTAAGTCTCCAAGATCAACATATTGGTTTGGATCAAGTACACTAACCAAAGTTTGGGTAAGTTGATTGGCAGTAAAAGCGGGAAGAACACCAAATAAACCCGCAACAGAAAACCAAATTGCAAAGGGTTTTCCAAATTTCGGCAAGGCTATTTTCATATAATACATGGGCCCTCCTAAAGGACTTCCGTCCTCTTCTTGTTCTCTAAATAAAACCGCTAAAGTGCAGGAATAGAATTTAATAACAGCTCCAATTATAGCCGTGACCCACATCCATACCAATACCCCAGGACCCCCCATATATATTGCAATAGCAACTCCAGAAATATTTCCAAGACCAACGGTTGAAGCTAAAACAGCTGAAAGTGCTTGAAACCTTGAAATTCCACCACCAGTTTCTTTGCTAAATAATAATCTAAAAGAAGTGCCTATTAAAAGTAAAGGTTTTGCTCGAGCTTGAATCAATAAAAAAAGTCCGCCACCAATGACAAGTGTAAACATTATGAGCTCGATTGAGCTGAGTAATTGTTGAAATGCGGAATTGATAAAATTCATGAAATTTAAAGATAGAAAAAGCCTAGACAAATAAGATGTAATTCAATAAAAAGAGTAAGAATTCTACTTTATTCTTTTACGACAATTAAGGTAGCCTTATTTCCTGTTGCCAAATTCCATTGATTCGCCATCAGGAGTCCCCCTTCGTTGTCATAAACTCTGATTTCTGCTGTGTTTGGACCAGATTCACCTTGGTTTAAAGCGATAAATTCAATTTTATTAAACCCCGGAATTAGACTGACATTAAGTTTTTTGAACCGCTCTTGTAGCAGTACATTAGCTTCTACTTCACGATCGTTATATAGGATACGTACTCGATCTCCATCGGCAACCTCATGATCTCTAAATATAACCTGAACATAAGGAGCATTGCTTTTAAAATCTCCTAAATATTGATCTACTTTATAGTTCACAGGATTTCTATTGCTTTCTGGAGTTTTTAGTTTTTCTAA
This sequence comes from Candidatus Arcticimaribacter forsetii, assembly GCF_910589745.1. GTDB lineage: Bacteria > Bacteroidota > Bacteroidia > Flavobacteriales > Flavobacteriaceae > Arcticimaribacter > Arcticimaribacter forsetii. The sequence goes on along the minus strand of NZ_OU342399.1, from coordinate 82,349 downwards.
ATAATAGGTACCAGGATCTATAAAGTTTTCTTGCTTACTCATGTCGATATCAGGACGATCGAAATAAGGATTATTTTTGTTTGAATTGGAGACGCCTTTAAAGAATTCTACCTTTAAAAAATTAGGCAATTCGTTTGGATCTTTTTTGGGTAACAAGGAACGCTCATTCGGTAAGTTACTTTTAAAAGCTTTTGTTTTTACTGCATCAGTTTGTCCTTTTAAATCTTGACTCCCAAGAATAAATAAAACAAAAAAGAACAATATTTTTGAAATAAACTTCATAAAATTAATCTTAAAAACAGCCTTCGTAAAAATACTCTAATTTTAAAAAAAAAGTTTGATTAACGTATTATTTTATAATGAAGGAGTGTTTTTCCATCTGCCCAGGGGAGAGTCCGAAAATTGTTGTGGCGTAACTTCTAGGGAGATTGAAGCTCCACTTAGTGGATTAACGGCACTCCAAAAACAGCCCATCTATTAGTGGCAAACCTTTTGTAAACATTCGACAATTCTATTAAAGATGATCCCATCCGCAGCTTAATGTCCTCTCTTTTGTGTTTTTTGATTCAATCGTTTCATTATAAAATGGATCCATTCATCCAGATAGAAATGAAAAAAAAGTGCCAACTGCAATTTCAAACATGCTAAAAACAAGTACCCCTGAAATGTTTGGAGTTCCTTTGGAAGAACATGTTCCTAATCATACAACAAAAGAAGGTTTATTGATTATTGGAGATTTTTTTAAACTCCTGGAAAAACAGTTCTGAAACAAATCAATTTTTCATACATTGAAAACTAAACCAAATTTCACATGGCACTTTCAACTTTAGATTGGGGTATAATTATTTTGTTTTTTGCTTTAACGCTAATCATAGGGTTAGTAGTTTCAAGAAAAGCAGGTACCAGTTCAACAGAATTTTTTTTATCGGGAAGAAATATGCCTTGGTGGCTTCTTGGAATTTCTATGGTAGCTACTACTTTTTCTGCAGACACACCAAACCTAGTAACGGACATTGTACGTAAGAATGGAGTTTCTGGAAATTGGGTATGGTGGGCTTTTTTATTGACCGGTATGCTTACTGTTTTTGTATATGCAAAACTTTGGCGTAAATCGGGAGTAGTTACCGATTTGGAATTCTATGAAATGCGTTATAGTGGAAAAGGAGCCGCTTTTTTACGTGGATTTAGAGCCTTGTACTTAGGTGTTTTTTTCAATATCATGATTATGGCTTCTGTATGTTTGGCGGCCATTAAAATTGGAAGCGTTCTTCTAGGTTTTACTGCAGTTGAGACGTTAGTTATCGCTTCGATAGTAACCGTTTTGTATAGTTCTTTAGGAGGATTAAAAGGAGTGGTTATCACCGATTTCTTCCAATTTGTTTTGGCAATGGGCGCTACATTTTGGGCTACTTATTATATCATAGATTTGCCTCAAATAGGTAGTTTAGACGTCCTGTTGAACCACCCAAATGTTGTTCCAAAATTGGATTTTATTCCTGATTTTGAGCAAACAGACGTTCTAATCACCTTGTTTATACTTCCGATTGCAATTCAATGGTGGAGTGTTTGGTATCCTGGAGCAGAACCGGGTGGAGGTGGTTATATTGCGCAAAGAATGTTATCAGCAAAAGATGAGAAAAATGCAGTTTGGGCTACTTTATTGTTCAACTTTGCTCATTATGCTTTACGACCTTGGCCCTGGATTTTAATAGCTCTAGCTAGTTTAATTATTTTTCCAGATGTAGAATCCATACAGCAAGCATTTCCCAATATCGATCCGAGTATTGTAAAAGATGATTTAGCTTATCCAGCAATGATGACCTTTTTGCCCTCTGGATTAATTGGGTTAATTGTTGCTTCTTTAATTGCAGCTTTTATGTCCACCATTTCTTCCCACCTAAACTGGGGTTCTTCCTATGTAGTTTACGATTTTTATCAGCGTTTTGTTAAACCGGAAGCGTCAGAAAAAGAATTGGTAAGTGTAGGTCGTTGGAGCACTTTAATTTTAATGATCGCTTCAGCGCTTTTTGCTTTATTATTAAGCAATGCACTTGAAGCCTTCCAGATTTTACTTCAAATAGGTGCGGGGACCGGCTTGTTGTTTATTATGCGTTGGTTTTGGTATAGAATTAATGCATACAGTGAAATAACCGCGATGACTGTTTCTTTTATTCTTGCACTTTATTTCAAATTAATTCACACAAAACTCGGATTCGACCCAATTGCCAACGATATTCAACTTGTTTTAGGAGTTCTAATTACAACAATTTCTTGGATTGTAGTTACCTTATTAACCTCCCCTTCTGACACCAAAACTTTGAATGAGTTCTATAGGGTAACTCAGCCTGGAGGACCTGGATGGAACCAAGTGATTGAGGATGCAAAAAGTGCAGGAATCGATTTGATTACAGAGAAAAGAGCTTGGAATATTCCAACAGGAATATTGTGTATGGTGGTTGGATCTGTTGCTATTTATGGAGCTTTATTTAGTACAGGATATTTTATTTATGGTGAATATAAGAACGGCTTGATTTTATTAACCGTAACAATTTGTGCGTTTTTTATGTTGAGAAAATTGATGAAAAAACTGATGTTTACAGAATAATTTATTGATAAACTCTTACGTAATCAATTATAAATTCCTGAGGAAGAATACGATCATCCACTTCAGGTCCCCCAAAATTTCCTCCAATAGCTAAATTTAATAGCATATAAAAAGGTTGATTAAAAGGCCATTCCGCTCTGCTTTTGTTTTTGGGTTTAAAAGTATAAACAGATTCACCATCTACAAAAAACTCGATTTGATCTTCATCCCAATCGGCTGCGTAAATATGAAAACCTGCTTCAATAGAATCAATTTTTGTTTTTTTAGTGTTAATGGTTTCGCCATGACTTGCTTGGGTATGTAACGATGTGAAAATTTCACCAGGTTCTTTTCCAACATATTCTAGCACATCAATTTCCCCACAAAGAGGCCATCCTACTTCTGTAATGTTAGTTCCTAACAACCAAAATGCAGGCCATACTCCTTGACCCACAGGAAGCTTTGCGCGAACTTCAAATCTACCATAAGTATATTCAATTTTGTCTTTTGTTGTTATTCGCGTTGAAGTATAAACGCCGTCTTTCAATTTTGCTTGAATTATAAGATTACCATCCTGTAACCGGTGATTTTCTTTGGTATATATTTGTCTTTCATTGTTTCCCCAACCACACAGGTTTGGACACCCATCACCTAATTCAAAAACCCATGAGTCCAGATTTAATTTGGGCTGATTAAATTCATCAGCCCAAACTAATTTTCTCTCAGTTGCTTGCCCTTGAAGCACAAAACAACTTATTAATCCAATAAAAAAAGCGTTAAATTTCATTTATTTCAAACTAAAAGTGACTTTTCTATCTGTTGTGGAATCTGTTCCGATGAAAACATTAAAATCCCCTGTTTCTGACTCCCACGTGTTATTAGCAGAATAGAACTGGAGTAGTTTTTCATCAATTGTAAAAGTTACTTTTTTAGTTTCACCGGGTTTAAGATCTATCAATTCAAATCCTTTAAGTTCTCGTACCGGTCTAACTGCACTTGCGTGAATATCCTGTAGATAGAACTGTACAATTTCTTTTCCTTCAACTGTTCCCGTATTAGTAACCTCAACAGAAGCTTCAATAGAGCCTGTAGCTGTCATTTCTGAAGCGTTTAATGAAATATCAGAGTAGTTAAAGCTAGTGTAGCTTAAACCAAATCCAAAGGGATATAAAGCCGTGTTTTCTTCATCACCATAGTGAGACCAAAATACACTTCCTTTATCTTCACCATCTGCACCCGGTCGGCCTGTACTTTTTCCGTTATAATACAAAGGCATTTGACCTACACTTCTCGGGAAACTCATAGGAAGTTTTCCTCCCGGGTTATAATCTCCATAAAGCACTTGAGCAATTGCATGTCCACTTTGTGTTCCTAAATGCCATGCCTCTACAATAGCAGGGAGGTGTTTGTCTGCCCAGTTTAAAACTAGGGGTCTACCGTTCATTAAAACGAGCACAATATTTGGATTTATAGCATAAATCTCCTCTAATAATTCTTGTTGAAGTCCAGGTAAATCTAAATTAGCTCGACTGCGACCCTCTCCCGATTGAAAACCATATTCTCCTAAAACCATAACGACTACGTCTGCTTTGGCAGCAGCTTTTTTTGCAGCTGCAAATCCAGTTCTGTCCGTTTCGTTAATAGATACTTCTTCATGAAAACCAGCAGGAACTTTATTTACAAGTTTAACTCCTTGTTGGTGTTTAATTGTATTTCCGTTGTAAGCTTGTAATCCTTCTAGGACAGAAATAGCAGAGTGATCAGCAGCACCGATTCTCCAATTTCCGAGCGGACTGTTTTTATCTGCGGCAAGAGGACCAATGAGAGCTATTTTTTGACCGTTTTTCTTTAGAGGAAGAAGTTTATTTTCATTCTTTAGAAGAACAATAGATTTCTTTGCCATATCTAAAACACCGTCTAAAATTTCTTGTGAACCAGTCACTTCTTTTTCACGTGCTTCGTCTAAGTAGCGATATGGATCTTCAAATAATCCTAATTCATATTTTACTTTCAGAATTCTTCTAACCGCATCGTCAATGTCGGCTAGTTTTACTTTTCCTTCTTCTAATAATCCTTCAAGTTCCTCATGATATATGTACGATTCCATGTCCATGTCAGAACCAGCGTTTAATGCTAATTCTCCAGCATGTTTTCTGTCTTTAGCGTAACCATGATCCATCATTTCTCGAAGAGAACCCCAGTCAGAAACCACAAACCCATCAAAGTTCCATTCGCTTTTAAGAACATCACGTTGCAAGTATTTATCTGCAGTTGCAGGAATACCATTTAAGTCATTGAATGAATTCATAAATGTTTTTACACCCGCATCCAAAGCTGCTTTGAATGGAGGTAAAACAACATTATGAAGTGTGTTTAACCCAATATCTACGGTGTTATAATCACGTCCACCTTCTGCAAAACCATAGGCAGCAAAGTGCTTAGCACAAGCAGCAACAGTATAAGGAGAGGATAAATCATCACCTTGAAACCCTTGAACACGTGCAGCAGCTATTTTACTTCCTAAAAAAGGATCCTCACCAGCTCCTTCCATTACTCTTCCCCAACGGGCATCACGAGTAATATCGACCATAGGAGCAAAGGTCCAGTTTATTCCAGCAGCAGCAGCTTCTTTTGCTCCAATAGCTGCGGAATTTTTTATTGCCTCAAGGTCCCAACTTGCAGATTCTGCCAGCGGAATTGGGCTGATGGTTTTATATCCATGAATTAAATCAAAACCAATGATTAGCGGAATTCCCAAACGCGATTTTTCAACTGCCACTTTTTGAACTTCGCGAACTTCTTTAACTCCTCTTACATTTAACATAGAGCCAACATATCCTTCCGCTAAATGGTTGTATTTCACTTGGGCATCGCCTCCCTCAGGAACGGGTCCAGTTACATTCCAAAAACCATTGTATTGGTTCATCTGACCTATTTTTTCTTTTAAGGTCATTTTAGCTAATAAGGTTTCAACTTTTTGTTCGGTTTCACTCAATTGCGGTTTTTGATCACAAGAAGTGATACCTACAATTAAGAGTAGATATATATAGTATTTTTTAAACATTTTAATTTTTATTAGGTTGGATTTATTTGTAAACTCTTACGTAGTCGATTTCCATAACACTTTCTGTAAAATCACTCGGAATATCGCCTCCTAAAGTTCCTCCCATTGCAACATTCATGATTATAAATTGAGCTTCATCGTAAGGCCAATTTGCACTGTTTTTGTCAGGGGGACTATAGGTGTAGTACACTGTTCCGTCAACAGAGAATTCAATTTTATCTCTTGTCCAGTTCATCCCGTACACATGAAATTCACTAGTAGAATTGGGAAGACTTTTTTCTCGTACGTTTCTAGTATTACCAGAGCTTGAGTCGTTGTGCAATGCAGATGAAATTCTTGTTTTATCCCATCCTTTTTGTTCCATAATATCAATTTCCCCACATGCTGGCCATCCTACTGTTGGAAAGTTAGCTCCAAGCATCCAAAGTGCAGGCCATGTACCTGCAGAAGCTGGTAACTTTGCCCGTACTTCAACTTTTCCGTATGTAAAGAAATATTTTCCTTGGGTTTTTAATCTTGCAGAAGTATAATTTGATCCGTTGTAATTTTCTTTTCTAGCGGTTATTGAAAGAATTCCATCTCTAACAGCTGCATTTTGAGTTCTATCCGTATAAAATTGAACTTCATTATTACCCCAACCATTATTACCAATATCATAAGTCCATTTGGAGCTATTTGGTGATCCATTGTCATTGAATTCATCAAACCAAACTAAGGTGTCATTCAATTGTTCTTGATCGGGATCAAACGGCACTGGATCATCTCCTTCAGAACTACAGGAAGCTAATAGCAAGACGACCAGTAAATTAGGTATTATTCTATTTTTTACTTTCATTATGAATCGCGTATTAATTATATCAAATATACTTTTTTAACATAAAAAAACCCCCTTTTGAAAGGGGGTTTAGATAATAAGTATAATTAGTTTCCAGACCCCATAACGAAATCGTCGATGTAAGCCGTTACAGCTTCATTGTTGGCTTCTCCGTTAAACTGAACAACAACTCTACTGAAATTAGTTGCAGCTGCATGAGCAGAAAAATCAAACGTAAGGGTTTGCCAAGTGTCATAAGTGTAACTCTGTATAACAGATACTTGTCCATTCCAAGGTTCAGAACTAGTCTTGTCTTGAAGTTTCAACTCAAGTTGAGCTGGCGCAGTAAAAGCAGTTGATGGTGTAGGAACAAATACTTTTACAGTAATAATATTATTTGATGAAAGGTCAAAAGGTGTCAACACGTCAAAAGAAACATTTGCATATTGTCCAGCTCCATAATCTTCATATTTAGCAGCATTTGCAGATGTATTTATTCCTGTTGAACTTGGGTTAGCTTCCGTAATTAAATTAGCATCTCCAGAAAGAGTTCCTAGATTATTTGCATTCCAATCAATGTTTCCATTTCCTTCAAAATCATCAGAGGGGAGCGCACTAGTCGCTGGACAACCATCATTATCAACTTCTCCAGCATCATTTGGACAAGTGTCTACAGAGTCTACAACTGTATCTCCATCTGTATCTGGTATAGCAGTTCCATCGCTACCACCTGTAATATTATCAACGTAGTAAGTACCTGCAGTATTAGTTCCAAATCCAATAAAAAATACAACTTTATAGTAATTTCCAAGATCCGCTAGAGCAGCATCTCCATTAGGGTAACTATTTCTTCTGTTGTTTCCAAAGTCAAAAGACACAGTTTGCCATCCTGCTTCAGATGCGGTAACTTCAACTTCAACATCCAAAAATGCAGAGTCAGTAGTTGGTTGTCCCTCAAGTTTAGCTAAAAGAATAACGTCCTCAGCATTTTCTTGCCAAAAGTCCATTTTGACAACTTGGTTAGCAGATTCAGTCATGTTAATTGTCGTATTAGGAGCAAATATAAAAGCTTCATAAGCATCTCCTGTTGTAACAACTTGCCCTACATTAGATGAAGAGTTTGCTGCAGAAGCATCAGGGTTTGCTACTGCAGTAATTTCTGAAGATGCAGCAATTAAGGTAACATTATCGCTTCCTTCAAAATTAGCAATAGATCTTGGCGCAATATAATCTACTGTGTGGCTTTTTGTTAGTTCAACATCTAGAGCACCATTGGTGTTTTTAGCAATTACTTTAATCGTGTAAGTTGCAGCAGCTTCAGGATAAGAGCTAGTAACAGCGTCACCAGTTGTAGACACAAATGAAGTTGGTGCACCAACTGCATCAAAATATACTTCATAAGTAGCAGCTCCATTTGCAGTCGGTAATACGTCTACTTGAAGAGCGTCGTCTGCATTAGCTGTAATAGTAAAGTCAAGACCTGTGATCTCAACATCGTCATCCTTGCTACATGCTACAATAAATAGAATAGCAAATAGACTGTAAAATAATTTTTTAGTTAGGTACATAGTTTTAAATTGTTAGTTGTTATTTAAATGAATCAGACGAATGGCCTGAAACAATTTTTTTATGAATCTAAAACTAGTAATTTAATCTGGTAGAGATCCATAATTTAACTATACAAAAACTTTACTCAAATTTAAGTATATTGATTTTTTTAACTCCAAAAGAATGTTTTTAGTTATTTATATAAATATTTGATAAACAACTATATAAAGTTAATTATATGTTCTTTTTTTGTTAAATTGTATAGTTATTGTTAAGTAATATTTGTCAAAATATTACCTTTACAAAGTCATTATATAATCTACGATTCTTTGATCTCGGGTCAAATTCATCTTTTTTCTTAGTCTGTAGCGTTTAATTTCTACACTATGGACTGATATGTTGAGTAAAGGTGCAATTTCTTTCGAAGAAAGATTTAATCTTAAGAAAGCACAGAGTTTTAAATCGTTGTTTGTCAACTTTGGATGTTTATTCTTTACTTCTTTAAAAAAGTCTTTATCTGCGTTGTTAAAGGCATCTTCGAAAAACTCCCAGTCATCATTCTTTTTTAAATTTTTATTGATTTTTTTAATCAGTTTTTCCGCTTTTGGGTGGTCGCCCATCTCGGTCAAATCTTTTTTAATCTTATTCAGGAAGTCATTTCTTTTTAGAGTACTCATTGTTGCAATTGCAAGTTCTCTGTTTTTACTTTGAACATCGTTTTGAAGTTGCTCATTTTTAATTTTAATTAATTCCTTTTGATTTTCGAGTTCTATAAGCTCTGCTTTCCTATTATTTTTGATGATAATCTGCAGTTGTTCTTTTCTGTTTTTTCTTAAATAATATTCTCTGAACATTAATATGAATAAGAAAAAACTGACTACATAGATGCCGTTTGCAGTGTTAGACCAATACCATGGTGGGAGTATAGTTATTTTAGGGGAAGTTATTATTTCTGACACCTGTTCTCCTATTTTTGAGCGAACCTGGAATGTGTAGTTTCCAAAATTCAAATTTTCAAATTTTACAAAAGGATCTTCCTTCCAAGTACTCCATTCTTCTTGTTTCCCTAACAGTCTATATTGATAGCTCGTCGGATAGTATTTTTGATAGACATTGCTGCTGTATTCAAATGTTAAATTGTTTTCATCATTAGCAATCGTAGTTTCTTTTTCAAGTGATTTTGCGACTCCACTTTTCGATATTATAGCATCTAGCTTGATCTTAGAATCATAGTTTTTAATTTTTTCTAAATCAACTAAAACATAGCCTTCATTAGATCCAATTAAATACACGTTTTGTCTTACTGGAGCAATATGTTCAAAACCGGAGATACTTTTTCTATTTTTTTGATTTAGGTAAAAGGAGTTATGAATTAATTTTTTTCCAAAAACATCCTTTGTAAAATAATGCATTTTGTTTTTTGTTATGAACCAGAGTCTATTCTGATCGTCTGCAATCATTTTACCGGTATCATATTCATCTGGGTCTAGAAGTGAAGAAATCATATGGTCTTTGATGAATATGTTTTTATTAAAATCATATTTAAAAACCCCTTTTTTGTAATAATAATAGATGTCTTTATCAAATGAAGTTAAACCTGCGTTTACTCCTTTTTCCACAGTTCTCTCTTTCTTCTGACTGACTATCTTACTGTATGTTTTGTCAATTTTTAATTTAAAAACACCTTTGTATTCATGACCAACTAGGATTGTGTAAGGATCAACAAATTCAAATAAACGGGACGAAATATCAAAACCTTCAATTTTATTTTTGTACTTCCAAACGTTGTTTTTCTTTTCTAAAACATGTATTCCATTATAATTCCCTTGGAAAATTAAATTTTCATTTGTTGGGTGTTCCTTGAAAATCCAGGTACCACCAACAGTTCCAATTTTTCTAGCTTTGTTCTTGTTAATTACAAAAGTTCCTTTGTCTTGACCCGCAAATAAGGTGTTTTTTAATATTTGTAAATTCCACACTTGCCCAGAGGTTTCAGGTATTAGGGTGTAGTTGTTTTCGGTTTCTTTTTTAGAAAATAGTCCCCTGTTGGTTGCTAAATACTCATATCCATTTATTTTTCTGGATCCATAAACAGTACCTAATTCGTCCCAATGTTCCTTATACTCATAAAATGCTGCTGCATTGTTAATACAGTTAATTCCATTGTCAACGCCTATCCAAGTATTTTTTTGCTGATCTTCGAAAACACTTAGAGTGGTGTTATTTAATAATCCTCGAGTTTGATTCAGTCTTTGTACTACTTCTCCATCTTTGTTAAGTTCAAATAGACCATTGGCTATTGTACCAATTAGTAAGTTACCGCTAGCTAGTTTTTTTAAATCATAAAATGTGAACTTTGATAATTCTTCTTGAGCTTTTATTTCCCATTTTTTTATGTTTTTTAAATCAGTAAGATCATAAAATCCTGATTTATTGGTCACCGCTATTTTTTTAGATCCAATATTAAAAACACCCAGTACAATTTGCCCTTTAAATGTTGAGCGGCTATTGATCGGTCTTATTTCTCCTTTTTCGACTACCGAAAGACCATTTATTTCTTCAAATATATATAACTGATTATTCGATTTAAAAGACTTTAAAAGAGTTCCTTTGGGCTCGATAGTTTTGAAGGAATTGCTGTTAACGTCGACTATAATTAAACGGTCTAATGATTGAAAAACTACCAGTTCATTAAACTCAAGGATGTTCCAAAACTGTTCATCTTCAAGAATATCTATATTCAGTTGTTCGACTAGTGATTGGTAATATAAACTCCCATTTTCTTTTGGGAGCCAATATCCAAAATCCATATAGGTTCCCGTGTAAATTCTCTTTTTTACTTTTTTAACAGATCTAAATATAGTTCCGTTAGGACTTGGGTATAAATTCCATTTAGAACCATTAAACTCCAGGAGTCCTTTATTGTTTGCGAAGTAAATATTACCATTTTCACCTTGAGTAATCATCCAGTTTTGATTACCAGACCCTGTTTGTTGAGGACTAAATTTTTGTATAGGTGGAATTTCCTGACTTTTTAATAAAAACCCAGTAAATAAAAGTAGTATAATAACGGCTTTAAACCTCATAAGATGCTGAAATTGAATTCAATTTCCATCAAATATAATTTAATTAGGGTTAAGATTTTTCTTAAAGCAATTATTTTATAAACAAAAAATGTATAGTTTTCTAACGGATCATTTCTTTGATCACATCGATTGCAGTCATTATTTTAATCTTATGGACCGAATCTTTTACGTTGTTTGTTTCTACTTTTTCTATTAGAAGTTCTAATAATTCTGCTGCTGTTACTTTATTATCCATATCTTAATTTTAAAAGGTCATAGGAACTTCTATTAGAAATATTTTTGAGTTCATTCCTGGTTTAAGGGTGAGGGTTTGAGTGTCCCAAACTCCAAGAGCATCTCTTTTTGTTAGTGTCTTGTCATTGATTACTGTTTCTCCTTCAATTACAAAAACATAGACTCCGTTATTTGAATCTTTTAAGGTGTATGTTTTTTCTTTATTATCGTTAAACTCACCAAGATGCATCCATGCATTTTGATGGATCCATACACCAGCATCATCTGAATTAGGAGATAGTATTTGATAAAATTCATTATCATTCTTTAATTCTCTAATTGATAATTGCTCATACCTTGGAGTTACATTTTGTTTATTTGGAAAAATCCAGAGTTGTAATAGGTTAATTGGTTTATCCCTGTTTTTATTGTATTCACTGTGTTCAATTCCGCTTCCAGCACTCAATACTTGTATGTCACCTTCTTTAATAACCTCGGAATAGCCCATACTATCTTTATGTTCTAAATCACCTTTTAGGGGCAGTGTGATTATTTCCATATTATTATGTGGGTGCGTTCCGAAACCCATTCCAGCGGCTATGTCATCGTCGTTAAGTACGCGAAGTGCACCAAAATTCATTCGAGATGGATCGTAGTAGTTGGCAAAACTAAAGGAGTGGTTTGCATTTAACCAGCCATGGTTTTGATTCCCTCTAGTGTTTGCAGCGTGATATACTGTTTTCATAAAAACTTAACATTTGTAGGTACAAATATAAACCATTTAAAAGTTTCAATTCAATTTATTTATTGAAGCTGATGTTTATTTTTTTTTGCTTTTAATGATTCTTTGAAGCTCTTCGTTTTTTTTGTCAACCACTTCTTTTAATTTTCTAAGATATGCTTCGTCTTTTTCTTGACGAGCAATCTTTTTGTTCATCTCAAAGGTCATGTTTCGATAGTCTCTATAGGTTTTCACTAACAGTCCGATAATTATTACAGAAGCTGCTAAAATCACTAACCATTCTTCACTAGAATTAAAGTACATTGTTATGAGATTATTTTTTATTAAGTAAATAAACAGAAACTCCTATTAATAATATTCCAAGAGCCACATAGGGATAGTCTATATAACTCAGCATGGAATATACATATCCCGTTACCGAAAAACAGATTAACCCTAAGATTAATGGGATTGTTTTTATTATTTTTAGAAACATAATCTTTTTAAATTTGAATTTTCAATTTACAAAAAACAACCTTTATTTTAATTTTAATCCTGAAGTATGATTCTTTCTTTTTATTATGTTCTAATTTCTTTATTTATTCAAACTCCTAGTTTCGAAGGAAAATGGGTTTCTGTGGACGATGAAACAGGTCTTGAGAAGTCGATCATTAGCTTATATGTTGAAAATGAAAAGCTTTATGGCAGGATTGAAACCCTTTTACTTCCAGAAGATAAAGGTAAGTTGTGTGTGAATTGCCAAGGCTCTGAACTTAATACGCCTATTGAAGGTTTAGTTATACTAAAAGGCTTAACTAAAGACGGAGAGGAGTGGACTGGTGGAACTATTTTAGACCCCGCTAATGGTAAGGAGTATAGTTGTACATTATCTTTAAACGGACCCTCTGAACTGAATGTTCGTGGTTTTATTGGTTTCTCTTTCTTAGGGAGAACCCAAAAATGGAAACGATTTAAATAAGCTACATTTCAATTAAACTTACTCCTTTCATAAATTCATCAGCATATCGATCTCGGTTTAGTCAATCTTTTAAGTTTAAACATTAGGTGAGGAAATGTTATATTCGTTTAATGAAAAGTTATGTCCTTTTATGTAGTTTGTTATTTTCTATAACCGTTAGTGCTCAAAGAAAAGCTGAGCGTTGGATTGATGAAAATAAAGCATTGCAAGGAGCACAAGTTTCTGTAAGTGTTTTTGATTTAAAAAAACAAAAGTTTAAACTTACCTACCGTTCAGATAAAAATATTTTACCAGCTTCAACAATTAAACTGGTTACTTTTTTAGGTGCTTACCAAACGTTTGGGGATGAATTTCCGCTTTTACATTACCTAAAAGAAAATAATAGAATTTATTTTTGGTCTAGTGGACACCCATTAATTGGACATCCAAAATATAAATCGGCTACGGCACTTAATTTTTTGAAGAAACAGAAAGATTCTCTTTTTTTTATACCAAGACCTATTACCTCTCCAACGCAAGGAAAAGGATGGGCTTGGGATGATGAACGGTTTAGCTTTTCGGCAAAGAAGTCTAGTTTCCCAATTCACGGAAATCTTATTGAAATTATTTCTGACCCCAATACCGATGTTTTAAAGGTCAACCCTTCTTTTTTTAAAGATTCCATTTTCTATTCTAAAATAAATTCTGCTTATGATGTAAAAGTGAATGATTTCAAATACAAAATCAGTGCTGAAAAAGCGGATACACTTTATGTCCCTTTTGATCCTTCAACAGCAACAACTTTAAGGTTCTTAGAAAACGAAATTAAAAGACCTATATATACAGGTATAAAATCAGATATAAATAATCAAGACTACAAATCGTTATTTGATATTTCTGACGAGGTCTACAAGTCTCTTTTACACGAAAGTAATAATCAAGTATCGGAGTCTTTGTTGTTAATGATCTCCGGGACATTACAATGGGACTTTAATACAGAAACTGGAATAGAACACATTAAGAATAAGAATAGAGACCTAGCTACAGGAATTTCTCAAGTTGATGGTTCTGGATTGTCTCGTTATAATCTTATAACTCCAAAAGTCCTGGTAGAAGTTTTAAATAAAATATATTCAAGACTAGGTGATGCTGGGATAAAAAAATATTTTGCTCAACTTAATAAAGATGGAACTTTAAAAAAATATGTTGAAAAAGAAAAACAAGCTTTTAAAGTTTATGCTAAATCTGGAAGTTTAAGAAACAATCACATTTTGGCTGGATTTATTTATTCAAAGTCTAATCGACCCTATGCTTTTGTAATTTCAGTAAACAATTACAGGTCTGGTAAACAAGCTATTCAAAATACCATTACCAACAAACTAAAGGGATTATATGATAAACTTCGATAGTTAAGGTTAATAACACTGAGTGTTAATAAGTCTCCTCAGCTTTAGGTTAACTGCTGAGCATTTTCTCTTATATTTGTATCCAAATCGTTAAGAGCCTTGTAAAAAAGTCTTAAAAATCTTTAAAACCTCTGTTTTGATTCAGAGGTTTTTTTTTTACTTAATTCGAAAGAAATTCTTCCAAACCTTTTATTAGTAGGTTTTTTACTGCAATAAATTATTTTATTTTTTTACAAAAACTATTTGAAAGTTCAATTATATATTTATATTTGCAAACAAATGTTAATCTAAAAATAAAAGCATTATTAATTTTAATTTAAATTTTATCAAAATGAAAAAAGGTTTATTAAGTCTTTTGGCGGTTGCTCTAACGATAGTTAGCTGTCAAGATTATGATGATCAGTTTGCTGAGCTTACTGGTCTTGTTAACGATCTATCTACTGAAGTAGAAGGATTGACTCAGGTTCAGACACAGTTAAGCTCATTAAGCACAACTGTATCAGGACTTTCTTCAGCAATTGCTGCTATACCAACAACTGATTCAACAGCTGACCTAACTGGTTTAACTACTGATTTAGCTGCTGCTCAAACTGCAATCGACGCGATTACTGCTGCTTTAGCTGATGTAGCTGATGCTGCTGATTTAGCTGCTGTAGATGCGGCTATTGTTGCTCTTCAAGAAGATGTAAATACATTACTTGAAGCTGATGCTGTAATCAACCAAAATGTTACCATCAACAACTCTGCTACTCTAGAGTACGTTTCTACTTTAATTGCTCATGGCGAAGATGATCCTAACGTAATTGTTAACGGATCTGTTACAATAAACACTACAACATTTACTCCTGCTATTACCGAAGCTCAACTTGCTGAAGTAAATGCAATTGCAGCAAAATTAGCAACTGTTTTAGGATCAGGTTCAACTGATGAAGGTGTTACAGTAACTTCAGCTACTCCAATAACCTTTACTAATCTTTCATTTATTGATGATGATTATGTAGTTTCTGGAGCTGATATGGATGACGCTGCCCTAAGAACAGTATCAGGAGACGTTACTGCTTCGCATGGTGGAGCTCCTGTTGCATTCGATTACTCTCAACTTGCTTCTATTGGAGGTGACTTAGTTATTGCTGCTGCAGATGCTGCAACAGCTACTTCTATAAACTTGTCAGGTGTCGCAATTACTGGAACATTTGGTGAAGCTGGTCAATCTCCTGGGAATCTTACATTTGAAGGTGCAACAACTGTTGATTTAGGTACAGCTGGTTTTCATAAATTAACTGCTGCTAAAGCAACTTCTATTGTTTCTGGAATGACAACTACTGGTTCTCTTACCATCAACGCTACAAATGGTGGGACTATCGATATTAACTCACTTGAAGAAGTTACTGGAACTGGAGTTGTTGCTCTTACAGGTGCAACTACATCTGTATTCCATTTGGATGCTTTAACTGATGCTGATGGAACTATAACATCTACAGTTGCAGGTGAAGTACACCTTCCTGCATTAACTGCTCATGGTGCAATTGACATTTCTGCAACTGATGCTGTAGCTCTTACTTCTTTAGTAACTTCTACCGCTACTATTGATCTTGACACAACTCCTGCTGCTATCTTAACAAATTTTGCTGAAGCAGCTCATACTTTTACATGGAACATCGGAGTTATTAATTTACCAAACGTTAACTTAGAAGTTCCTATGTCAACTACTGCTACTGATGTAACAATTAAATCTTTTGATGCAATCGGTGATGTTGGCTCTACTGTTACAAAACTTGTTCTAACAGCACAAGATGCAGATGTTGCTGGTACAGATGCTGTTACTGACTTAAGTATCACAGCTGCTGCAGGTGCTGACGTAGATTATGCTTCTGCTGGTAACAATCTTGTTACAGTTAGTGTTGATGGAACTACTTTGAACACTTTCGGTACTCAAACTGCTCTTAAATCAATTGCTCTTGCTAATACTTCAACAAATACAATTGCAGCTGATACAGCCGTTTCAACAGTAACTCTTTCAGGGACCTTAGTATCTTTTACTTCTGATTCTACAACGTTAGCTGAATTTAATAATACTGCTACCTTCTTAGATAAACCAGGGAATACTGATACACCTATAAAAATTCATATTCACGATGCTCTTCTAACTTCTATCGATTTATCGTCTATGGAAAAAGTTGCAATTGTTGATATCCAAGACAATACTAATCTTACAACAGTAATTGCGCCAACTGGAGCTACAAATCTTTTAACTGCAAATGCAGGAGCAAGCTTTACAGTTAAAGGTAATTCACTTACAGCTACTTATACTAACTCAACCGCAGCATTTGCTGGAGATGGTATTAACCCTGCTACTCCTTATGCAGAGGCATGTATATACTCACCAAGTTTAGCTTCTTGGTTAGCTTATGCTACAGCTGTTCTTACAACGAATGCTACTGTAACTCTTGATTTGGATTATTCAAATCCACAAAGTTTTGATGATGATTGTACTGATGATACTACTGATACTCATGGTGGTGTAGGTACAGTTGACACTCTTGCTGAGTTACAACTATTCCAAGCTACACCTTGTTCTTAATTATAGAATTTAATCTCTATATATTTAAAAACCCTCGCTATGCGAGGGTTTTTTTATATATTTGATTTTAAATTTTACTTATGAAGCTCTATAACCACTTACCTAATTATATCCTACTTGTATTATATATCATTACGGGCTCTTTAAGCAACTTTAAAGCGATTGATATTTTAGCCCCACAATGGATTTATTTAGGCGCAATAAATATCTTATCCTGTATTTATTTTCTTTTTTTTAATCATTCAAGTGCACAACAAGGTTTAAGTAAATTATCGAAGTCAGTCTTCATTTTTATTTATTTATTTTATTTTATTTGGTCAGGGTTATCTTATTTCTATGCGATTAATCCGACCGAAACACTTCTAAATATTCCTCGAATTGGGAATACTTTCTTTGCTGTTCTTTTTTGTTTTCTCCTGCTCAATACACTTGAAAACAAAGTGGTTTTGATCAGCAGAATATTCATCGGATTTTTATCTTTTGAATTAATTTCTTTTTACGGGGATTTTCTAACTCAATTAGATTCAAAATCTTTCGATGCAATGTCTCTTAAAGGAGTCGCGGGTAACAAAAACATCACAGCTGCATCCATTGCCTTCAAGGTTCCCTTCGTATTATATTCAATTGTTACTATTGGAAAGCGATCTCTTAAAATCATTTTAAGCATCCTTCTTTTATCTTCCTTATTTGCAATTTCAGTACTTTATGCTCGAGCTGCTATACTCAGTAGTTTCATTGTGTTTCTTGTATTCCTAGTCTATAGTCTTTATAATCTATTTTCTAATCGTTCCGATCTGAAGAAAAGTTTATTAAACGTTACCCTAACTTTAGCCCCTTACGTACTTGCAGTAATTATTAATATTTCTTTTACCAATTCACAAAAAAAAGGAGATATTACAAGTCAGTTAGGCGATATTGAATTTACAGAACAATCTTCCAATGGTCGTTTTCAATACTGGTCCGATGCTTACGAACATATTGTTGCTAATCCAGTTTTAGGAGCTGGTTTAGGAAATTGGAAAATAGCTTCCATATCCTACGGGAAGGATCATGTTAAAGGATATACAGTTCCTTATCACGCACACAACGATTTCATTCATGTATTCGCTGAAGTTGGAATTATTGGTGGTATCGCTTATTTAAGCTTATTCATTCTTTCCACATTTTTCTTATTTCGTTTAATATATGTTCAGCGAAAAGAAGATGGAAACACAGACTTTTCCCTGTTTTTATTAGTGCTTCCTTTTATTGTTTATGGAATTGATGCTGGACTTAACTTCCCAGTTGCAAGACCGCTGATGCAATCTGCATTAGCATTATATATGGGTCTTTTATTATCCATTTATTTAAATCGTTTTGTAGCAAAGGATTTAAAACCCATTAAACCACTCTTATCAAAATTGATTTTAGGACTCTCTTTACTTTTATTAATTCCAGGAATAATAATCCATATCTTATCTTACAATTCTCTTACTCAACAAGGACGTCTTTTATATGAGTTCAACAACGGTTCCTATAAATTAACCCTTGCAGAATTAGAACAAATCGAAGATGATTTTCCAAACTTAACCGAAACAGCAATGCCAATTAAGGCAATGAAAGCGCGTTATTTTTACTTAAACAATCAAAAAGAAAAAGCTCATAAATATGCTTTGTTGGGAGCAAAGGATAATCCTCAAATATATTTCGGAGAGAGTTTAAAATCTCAATTCTTTTTTCAAGAACGTCAACTCGACAGTGCATACCATTATTCGAAGCTAGCTTTCGAAAACCTTCCTAATAATATGCCTCATTATAATTTGTACATGAATTCTTTAGTAGCCAGAAAGGATATTACAGAAATAAATAAAACATTTGAATATGTTCGGTCTTTAGGAGGAGATACCGAAATATTGTGGTCTATATATTTAACATCACTAGCACAAGTTACCGCGCTTGGGGATTCATTTGCTATGAATAAAGCTTACGAAGCTTTTAAGCTTTACCCAAAAAGCGATAAAATATTCAATCTCTACAAAATCATGACCTACGGCCAAAAACGAATGGTCGAGGCAGAGCAGTTATACAAACAAGCAAATGAATTATATCAAGCCAAAAATTTTGATGAGGCTTTCGATTTGTTTAAAAAAGCATTTGATCTAGATCCGTTAGAATATACCTATGCATTAAATTCAGGATATGCACTTTATGAAAACGGAAAATACAATGAAGCGATTGCTCAATTACAAATGGCTTTAAACTCACATAAACCTACTATTATAGAAAAGGCACTGCGACATATTGGTTTGTCTTATTATAGAATAGGCAATCAAGTAGATGCATGTTCAACCTTTAGAAAGCTTTTAAATACCTATCCTAAAAGGATGTATCGTCAAGAGTTACAAAAATATTGCAGTAATTAAGTTGCAAAATGTTTTAAAATCAAGTACATTTGTTACTTAGATTAAAACATTTATAGTGCTTAATAAACTGATTACATCCAAAACCCGCCTTCGTCTATTGATCAAATTCTTCATCAATCAGGCGAATAGTGGGTATTTGAATGGTTTAGCATCAGAATTTAATGAATCTACAAACTCAATTCGTAAAGAACTGAATCATCTATCCGAAGCAGGATACCTTCAAAAATATAAAGACCATAATAAAGTAGGCTATAAAGCCAATACAGGGCACCCGCTGTTCGATATGCTTCAAAAGGTAGTTCACAAACACCTTGGGCTAGAAGAGATCGTAGAGCGTGTTTTAGAGCGAATGGGTCCAGTTCAAAAGATATTATTAGTCGGAGATTATGCCGAGGGTTTAGATTCCGGAACCATAGACGTTGTTTTAATCGGAAATAAACTCAACACAGAATATATTGAAGCTCTAGAAGAAAAAATAGAAGGTGTAATAGATCGCAAAGTAAATTTTTATTTGGCCTCTAAACCCAACCCAAACCAAAAACACATTGTGCTATATGAAAGTCACTAATATTTGTTGTATAGGAGCAGGTTATGTCGGAGGACCAACAATGGCTGTAATTGCTCTTAAATGCCCCGATATAAAAGTAACCGTTGTTGATTTAAATCAGCAACGAATAGAAGCTTGGAATTCCGATGATCTGGATCAACTTCCTGTTTACGAGCCTGGATTAAAAGAGGTAGTGAAAGAGGCAAGAGGAAGGAATTTATTTTTTTCTACCAATGTTGAAAAAGCGATCGAGGAATCTCAGATGATATTCATGGCGGTTAATACACCAACGAAGACCTATGGAGAAGGAAAAGGTTTTGCAGCTGATCTTACTTTTGTGGAAAAATGTGCCCGCCAAATAGGAGAAATATCTACCTCCGATAAAATTGTAATTGAAAAGTCTACCCTCCCAGTTCGAACTGCAGAAAAAATAAAAGAAGTGCTCGGATCAAATACCAAAGGTGTAAATTTTGAGGTTCTCTCCAATCCAGAATTTTTAGCCGAAGGGACAGCCATTCAAGATTTATTTAAATCCGACAGAGTACTTATTGGAGGAGATGATACCGAACGTGGAAAAGCTGCAGTAGCTGCTTTGGTTTCAATTTATTCTAATTGGATTCCAAAAGAAAAAATACTAACCACTAATGTATGGTCTTCAGAACTTTCAAAGTTAGCCTCCAATGCAATGCTCGCTCAAAGAATATCTTCTATAAATAGCTTATCTGCTCTATGCGAAGAAACAGGTGCAAATATTGAAGAGGTTTCAAAAGCAATTGGAATGGATACTAGAATTGGATCAAAATTCTTAAAAGCATCCGTAGGTTTTGGAGGAAGCTGTTTTCAAAAAGACATCTTGAATCTTGTTTATTTATGTAAACATTATGGGTTAGAGGAAGTGGCGGAGTATTGGCATCAAGTTGTTAAGATAAACGATTATCAAAAAAACCGATTTGCTAAAAAAATAATTACGGGATTAAACGGAACCGTCAATCAGAAAAAAGTTACCCTTTTAGGCTGGGCTTTTAAAAAAGACACGAACGATTCCAGAGAATCTGCAGCAATTTATGTTGCCGATATTCTACTAGAAGAAGGGGCAGAACTTCATGTTTATGATCCTATGGTAAAGGAAGCTCGAATTCATCAAGATCTTACTATTCTTTGGGAGGCTCGAAATGAGTCTAATAAAGAAATTGAGTCCAAGCTAAACCGCTGTGTTGTTCATGAAGAACACACCCAAGCTCTAGATAGTTCTTTTGCGGCAGCAATTCTAACCGAATGGGATGAGTTTAAATCTTACGATTGGAATGCTATTGCTGAAAAAATGATGCAGCCAGCAAAGCTTTTTGATGGGAGGAATGTTTTGCAAGAAAATGAAATGTTCAATCAATATTGTATTGGAAAATGAAAACTTCTAATAAAATAAATACATTAATCTCGTCAAGAGAGAAAAATAAAGGATTACTGTTATCTTTTCTTTTGCTTATTGGAATGGTGTTCGAAGTATTAGGTATAGGAGTATTATTACCAATATTAACTGCAGTTCTCAATCCCGAAGTATTATTTGAGAATGAAATAACAAAATCTATTTTAGAAACCTTAGAAATTAAGGACAAAGATTTAATTGTAAAAGTGTCATTAGGATCTTTAATGTTAGTATATTTTTTAAAGAGTATTTACCTAGTTTTCTTAAGTTTTTATCAAAATAGATTTACTTCCAATTTAACTTCAAACCTAAGCAATAAACTTTTTGACAAATATCTTAAACAAAGTTATTCTTTTCATATAAATAGAAACTCATCAACATTAATAAAAAATATACAGATAGAATTAAATAATTTTTCAAATTACTTGATTTCAATAATTAGCCTAATAACCGAGTCAACTTTAGCTTTTTCAGTCGTTATTACTCTGTTTTTTTTAGAGCCTTTGGCAACAATTTTGGTTTTATTATTGTTCGGAATTGCTGCTTTGTTTTTTTACCAAATTACAAGGAGAGTTACAACTAGATGGGGTCAAATGAGAGAAAAAATTGATTCTAAAACTTCTAAAATAGTTGTTGAAGGGCTTTCAGGAATTAAAGAGGTTATTTTATTAAGGAAACAGTCTTTTTTTCAAAATCAACTGGAAAAAAACAATTCAAAGAAAGCAATAATTACTTCTAAAGTGCTAACTTTAAGACAAACACCCCGTTATTTTTTAGAGCTATTATCAGTTTTTTCTTTAATTGTTTTCGTTTTTTTGATGTTAATACAGAACAAAGACATTGAAAGCGTTATTGTTACACTTGGTGTTTTTGTTGCGGCAACTTTTAGGATACTACCCTCAATAAATAGAATTTTAAGTTCATTACAAAATATTAAATATTACCAATCTTCAATAGATGTTTTATATGAAGAATTAAAGTCAACTAATGATTTTGATTATTTTCACAATAATAGTAATGACAGGTTAATTTTAAACAAATTAATAGAAATACAAAATTTATATTTTTCTTATCCTGGGACTGAGTTATCTATTTTAAATAATGTTTCGTTAAAGATAAAAACAGGAAGTACAATTGGAATTATTGGAGAATCAGGATCAGGAAAAAGTACTTTAGTAAATATTCTAGTCGGTCTTTTAAAACCTTCAAGTGGTAAAATTTTAATAGATAACAATTTGGATATTTATGATGATCTTGATTTGTGGAAAAATTCGATTGGTTATGTTTCTCAAGATGTTTATCTTTCTGATAATAGTATATTAATGAACATAGCATTTGGAGTTGAAAAAGAATCTATTGATTTAGAATTAATTGATAAAGTTATAGAGCAATCTAAACTTGCAGAACTTATAGAACGTTTGCCAAAAGGATATGATACAAATGTAGGAGAAAGAGGAGTCCAGCTTTCTGGAGGTCAAAGACAAAGAATTGGTATTGCCCGTGCTTTATACAGAAAACCTAACATTCTTGTTTTAGATGAGGCCACTAGTTCTCTTGATGTTAAAACAGAAGAAAACATTATGCGATCTGTAGATAACCTTAAGGGTCAAATGACAATAATAATTGTTACACATAGACTAGTAACTTTAAAAAATTGTGATGAAATATTTTCAATTAAAAGGGGCAAGCTAAGTAAAGAAAATAACATTAAAATAAATTAAACGTGCTGAATAATAAATCATTATTAATAACAGGAGGGACAGGTTCTTTGGGAAAAGCTTTAGTCAAAAGAATTATTAAAGATTATCCAAATATAAAAAGGCTTGTTGTGTTTTCTAGAGATGAGCAGAAGCAATTCCAGATGGAAAAGGAATTTCCTTTAAGAAGATATCCCTTCTTAAGATATTTCATTGGAGATATAAGAGATGAAAAAAGAATAAAAACAGCCTTGAATGGAATTGAATATGTTATTCATGCAGCTGCTATGAAACATGTACACATTGCAGAATATAATCCAATGGAGTGTATTAAGACAAATGTTTTAGGAGCAGAAAACTTAATCAATGCATGTTTAGAAGAAGGTGTTCAAAGAGTTGTAGCATTGTCTACAGATAAAGCTGCCGCACCAATTAATCTTTATGGTGCAACCAAACTTACTTCGGATAAACTTTTTATAGCGGCAAATAACATTCGAGGAAAAAATACAATAAACTTTTCTGTTGTTCGATATGGAAACGTAATGGGATCAAATGGTTCGGTAATACCTTTTTTCTTAAAAAAGCGTGCAGAGGGTGTTCTTCCAATTACTGACCCAAGAATGACGCGTTTTAATATATCGTTATCAGAGGGTGTTGATATGGTTTTACATGCACTAGATAGTGCTTGGGGAGGTGAAATATTTATTCCAAAAATACCTTCTTATAAGATTGTAGATGTTGCTGAAGCAATTGGACCTGATTGTAAACAAGAAATTATTGGGATTCGACCCGGAGAAAAAATACATGAAGAAATGATAACAGAACCTGATTCTTTCTCTACATATGATCTAGGAAAGTATTATGTGATTTTACCCCAGTTACCTATGTTTAACTTAAATGAATTTATTTCACACTTTTCAGCGAAGAAAGTAAAAGAAAACTTTTCTTACAATTCGTTTAAAAATGAAGATATGTTGACGGTTTCTGATATTAGAAAGTTAATAAAGCAGAATCTTAATCCTAATTTTGATTTATAAGGATGAAAAAAATTCCCTATGGTAAACAGCACATTTCTGAGCTTGATATTCAAGCTGTGGTTTCTGTTTTGCAAAATGATTTTCTGACTCAAGGGCCAAAAGTAAAAGAGTTTGAAGAAAAATTCGCATCCTATGTTGGATCGAAATATGCAATTGCAGTATCTAATGGAACAGCTGCTTTACATCTTTCTGCTTTAGCATTAGGAGTTCAGAAAGGGAGTAGGGTTATAACCTCACCAATTACCTTTGCAGCATCAGCTAATTGTGTCCGATTTTGTGGTGGGATTATTGAATTTGCAGATATTGATCCAAATACACTTTGTTTAGATATTAATAAAGTTAGAGAAAAACTTGAAGCTGCACCCAAAGGGACTTATCAAGGCATTATACCAGTTGATTTTGCTGGATATGCAATAAACATGGAGGCTTTCAGAGAACTTGCAAACGAATACGGAATGTGGATTCTTGAAGATTCTTGCCATGCGCCTGGAGGGTTTTTTAATTCTCAAAATGGAGATAAGCAGAATTGCGGTAATGGTAAGTTTGCAGATGCGGCTATATTTTCATTTCATCCGGTTAAACATATTGCATGTGGAGAAGGTGGAATGATAACAACTAATGATCCTGCAATTTATAAAAAACTTCTTTCTTTAAGGTCTCACGGAATTACAAAAGATCCAAATGAATTAACCAAAATTGATGGAGGTTGGTATTATGAAATGCACCATTTAGGTTATAATTATAGAATGCCCGATTTACTTTGTGCACTAGGGATATCCCAATTAGATTATGCAGAAGAAAACTTAAAAAAACGGAAAGAAATTGCTGGCCGATATATCCAAGCCTTTGCAAATTTACCCATTACAATTCCAAAAAGCACTTTTGATTTGGGTCATGCATTTCACTTGTTTGTGATTCAAGTAAATGATCGAAAAGCACTTTATGATTATCTTAATACTAATGGTATTAGTCCTCAAATTCATTACATTCCAGTTCATAAACAGCCTTATTATGAAAGTCTTTATGGAGAACAAAGCTTTCAACACGCAGAAACCTATTACGAAAGTTGCTTGAGTATTCCAATGTATCCCTCACTTTCAGTTGAAGATCAAGAGTATGTAATTGCAATAATAAACCAATTTTATAAGCAAAGCCATGAGTAAAATCATTTTGGGAACGGTTCAGTTTGGCTTAGATTATGGAATCAATAATATGCTAGGAAAAACTCCAGTTGAAGAAATTCATCAAATTTTAGATTATGCATATTCTAAAGGGATTTCAACTTTAGATACTGCATCTGGATACGGAGATTCAGAAAAAATTATTGGGAACTATTTAACCGAAAATCCAGACAAAAAATTTGCGATAATAACCAAAGTTAATTCTTCAGGAAGTTTATTAGAGAAGCAGTTGAAAGAAAGTCTAAGCAGATTAAAACTTAAAAAAGTAGATGTATTAATGTTGCATTCTTTTGAATTATATCAAAAATTAAAACCTCAACTAAATATTTTTTGTAAAAAAAATAAAGGAAAACATTTTAATGAATTAGGAGTTTCCGTTTATACAAATGATGAGATTGAAGTGATTAATTCAGACCCTAATATTAATAGAATACAAACTCCTTTTAATCTTTTAGACAATGAAGTGAAAAGAAGAGAGAAATACACAAAAATTAAATCTACTGGAAAAGTAATTGACACACGTTCTGTTTTTTTACAAGGACTATTCTTTAAAGACACTAATAAATTGCCTGTTAACTTGGAACAGTTGAAGGGTCCTTTGGAAAAATTAAAAAGAATAGCAGACTCTGAATCTTTAAGTATGGAGGAATTAGCAATTGGATATGTATCATCTATGAATTTTATTGATAATATTTTAATTGGAGTAGATTCATTGGATCAGTTGAAAAAAAATATCAATGTTCTGTCAAATTCAATTTCAAAGGAATTAGTAGATGAGATTAATTCCATTTCAATTCAAAACACAAATCTTTTAAATCCTTCGCTGTGGAAAATATAATTATAATAACACAAGCAAGAATTGGAAGTACCCGCTTACCTTCTAAAGTTCTAAAAGAAATTGAGGGTAAATCATTACTTCAAATACATTTGGAACGTCTTAAAAAATCAAAGTATGGTAATAATATAATTGTTGCAACAACATTCGAAGATGGAGTTGAAAAAATAATTAAGATTGCCAAGTCTGTAGGGGTAAATTATTACCAAGGAGATACAAATGATGTATTGGATCGCTTTTATCATACTGCTAAAAACAGAAAACCAGATTTTATAGTTCGCGTTACTTCTGATTGTCCTTTAATAGATCCTACATTGGTAGATAAAGTAGTTCAATTAGCTGTAAATGAAAATTTGGATTACACCTCAAATATACTAATAGAAGCATATCCAGACGGTCAAGACGTAGAGGTGATTAAGTGGACAGCTTTGGAAAAATCTTGGATAGAAACGAAATTAAAACATGATAGGGAACATGTAACTCCATACATACGTAAGAACTCATCTTTTTTCGGGAAGGATCTTTTTAAATCAAAGAATTTAGATTCTTTACAAAACTATAACGAAGTTCGGATGACTGTAGATGAATCAGAGGATTTTGAGGCCATAAGAACCTTAATGGTTAATTTGGGAATGGATGAAAATTGGAAAATCTATGCAGACTTTATACGAAACAATCTGAATTTGTTTTCTAATCAAAAAATCAAAAGAAATGAAGGTTTTTTAATTTCGAAAGCGACTAATATTATAAAGTAAAATGGGGAAAGGTCAGAACTTATATAAACGAGCTAAAAAAATTATCCCAGGAGGAACGATGCTTCTTTCTAAGCGCCCTGAAATGCATTTGCCTGAAAATTGGCCGGCCTATTATTCTAAAGCAAAAGGTTGTGAAGTTTGGGATCTTGACGGTAAAAAATACATAGACGTTAGTATAATGGGCATAGGAACCAACACATTGGGATATGCACATAAAGAAGTAGATGAAGCTGTTCTAAATACGATTAAACATGGTAATATGAGTACGTTAAATTGCCCAGAGGAGGTTTTTTTAGCAGAAAAATTAATTGAAATCAATCCGTGGGCAGAGATGGTTCGATTTGCTCGAACTGGCGGTGAGGCGAATGCCGTTGCAATTCGAATAGCAAGAGCAGCATCAGGGAAAGATAATGTAGCTATTTGTGGGTATCATGGCTGGCATGATTGGTATTTATCGGTAAACCACAATAATCAAGATGATCTATCGTCTCATTTATTACCTGGTTTAAGCCCAAAGGGTGTCCCAAAAAATTTAAAAAATTCTACCTTTCCATTCGAGTATAATGACTACGAACAATTAGAAACATTGGTTAAGGAAAAAAACATTGGGGTAATTAAAATGGAGGTTCAGCGTAATTTTGGACCAAAGGATAATTTTTTACAAAAAGTAAGAAAATTAGCTACTAATAACCAAATTGTTTTAGTTTTTGACGAGTGCACTTCTGGTTTTCGCGAAACTTATGGCGGAATACATAAAAAGTATGGTGTAGAACCCGATGTTGCAATGTATGGAAAAACTCTCGGAAACGGATATGCAATTACTGCTGTAGTTGGTAAAAGATCAGTCATGGAAGCTGCACAAAATACATTTATAAGTAGTACTTTTTGGACAGAACGAATTGGACCTACAGCTGCTTTAAAAACACTTGAAGTAATGGAAAACATTAAATCCTGGGATGTGATAACTTCAATAGGCGAAAGTGTTCAAAAGCAATGGGCTAAATTGTCATCACTCCATAAAGTCAATATTGATATCACTGGAATTCCTTCTCTTTCAAGTTTTACTTTTAGAAGTCCAAACCATCAGGCTTATAAAACATATCTTACGCAAGAAATGTTAAAAAAAGGTTTCTTAGCAGGGAATTTATTTTATGCGTCTATAGCACATGAAGATAAATATTTGGAGAATTATTTTACTGAATTAGATGCAATATTTGAAAAAATAAAAAAATTTGAAGCAGATGAACTCCAGGTATCCGATTTCTTAGAAGGACCAATTGTACACAATGGATTTAAAAGATTAAATTAAGAGTTAATCATGAATATGGAAATAACATATAAGTGTCTTAATAAGCAAATCTATACCGATGCAGAATTCTCATTGGTACCTATTCGATGGGAAGATAGGTATAAAATTATGCAATGGCGGAATGAGCAGATATTTCATTTACGCCAAAATAAAAAATTAACGGTTGAAGAACAAGATGCCTATTTCGAAAATGTAATTTCTAATCTCTTTGAACAAGAGCAACCCGATCAGATATTATTTTCAATGTTGCAAGGAGAAACTTGTATCGCCTATGGTGGTTTGGTTCATATTGATTGGAAAGATAAAAATGCTGAAATTTCATTTGTAATGAATACGAGTTTAGAGTCTGAAAAGTTTAATACTCTATGGAGTGTTTACTTGGAATTGATCGAAAAGGTTGCTTTTAGTGAAATTAGATTAAATAAAATTTTCACTTACTCATATGAAGTTCGTCCAAAACTCTATCCTATTCTATACCAGGCAGGTTTTATTGAGAAAGAGAGGGTTTTAGGGGTAATAAAACTAAATAATAAGTCAATTGATGGGCTAATTCACATGAAGAGAAAAGGGGATTTGTCTTATAGGCCTGTTGAATATTCTGACGTACAATTATTATTTGATTGGGCAACAGATTCCTCAACTCGGAATAATTCAATAAATTCAAAAGAGATAACTTGGGGTGAACACGTCAAATGGTTTAATAAAAAAATGAATGATTCTAAATCTACTATGTTTCTTTTCAAAAAAGAAAAGCCAGTGGGAGTATTGCGGTTAGACGAAGTAAATAGTCAGTTCCAAATCTCTTTTTCAGTTGATAGAAAACAAAGAGGGAAAGGTATAGGAAATCAAATGATTAGATTTATAATAAAGAAATTTCCAGAAAATGTTTTTTTAGCAAAGGTGCTTGAAAGCAATAGAGGATCTCACAGAATATTTTTAAAAAATAAGTTCATTGTTGACTCTGTTTCAAAAATAGGAAACAAAATTATAACAAATTACATAAAAGAAGAGTTTGATGGGAATTATTGATTTTTCAAATAGAAAGGATGTTCTTATTATTGCTGAACTTTCTGCAAACCACAAGGGTAGCTTAGATATAGCCATCGAGACTATTAGAGCCGCAAAAAGGGCAGGTGCTGACGCTATAAAACTTCAAACCTATACAGCAGACACGCTTACTATTGATAGCAAAAAAAATGATTTCATTATCAATAACGGATCCATATGGGATGGGAAAAATTTTTATGAATTATATCAAGAAGCTTATACTCCATGGGAGTGGCATTCAAAACTGTTTGAAGTAGCTAAAGAGGAGGGTTTGATGTGTTTTTCGTCTCCCTTCGATAAAACAGCTGTTGATTTTTTAGAAGAACTAGAAGTTCCATGCTATAAAATTGCTTCCTTTGAAATAACGGATATACCTTTGATAGAATACGTAGCTTCAAAGGGAAAACCTATTATCCTTTCAACGGGAATTGCTACTCTCGAAGATATCGAGCTTGCACTCAAAACCATTAGAAATGTAGGTAATAATGAAATAGCTTTATTAAAATGCACTTCAAGTTATCCAGCGCCACTGGAGGAGGCAAACTTGGTTATGATTGAAGACTTCAAAAACAGATTCGATGTGACTACCGGCTTGTCTGATCATACCCTAGGTTCTGCTGCAGCAGTTGTAGCTACTTGTCTTGGAGCTAAAATAATTGAAAAGCATTTTATCTTAAACCACTCTATTGGAGGGCCCGACGCTTCTTTTTCTTTAGATGAAAAAGAATTTACGCAAATGGTTCAAGAAATTAGAGCTGCTGAAAAATCAATTGGTAATGTAACGTACGAACTTACCGAAAAGCAAAAAGCAGGAAAAGCTTTCTCAAGATCTTTATACGTTGTTGAAGACATAAAAAAAGGAACCTTATTTACTGGAAGTAATATTCGATCCATACGACCAGGATTTGGACTACATCCTAAATATTTAAAATATTTAATAGGTAAAGAAGCAAGGAAAAATTTTACTAAGGGGGATAGATTAACTGAAAATGATTTAAAATAACACCTTGAACTTGTTAAATTAATCTAAGACAAAAAATTTATAAGCATTAATTTTGAAACATAAACACAATAATATTAGTGATGATTTAACCCGACAGAAAGAGGAACAGTATAATAAAGAATTTATTAATTCATTAAAGTTAAATTTAGATATTAATCAATATGAAGGGTTGACTAGTAATAATTCATTGAACGATTCTACACCCTATATGACTGTCTGGTTAGGAAATATTGACCGATTAATAGATTTGATTCCAAATAATATTGAATTGGAAAACTATAGTTTATGTGATGTTGGATGTGGACTAGGTATTTCAACAATATACTTTCAAAAAAAGTATAACATGAAATCATTTTCTGGTTTTGATTTTAATCAGGATCTGATTGACAAGGCAAAGCTAATCTTAAAAGACTTAGAACTTGATGAAAATATCGAATTTGAATTCAAAAATGCGAATGAAAAATTATTAGAATCAAAACCCTACATACTTTTTATGTTTAATCCATTTGGGATTACTACAATGCAAAGTTTCATAAACAATAATATTGTTACTTTAAAAACGAATAAATCTATTATTTTATATGCTAATGATTTACACATAAATGAAATAAAGAATTGCGATGAAATATATAGAGATGATTATTTTAACCTGTCAGTAATTGTTTTTTAAAAAGTAATTATTTAAGCACTATGAAACTTAAAGAAGAATTAATAGAAGAATTAAAAAAAGGTAAATTTTCTCCAATAATATTTGGAGAAGTTCCGGTTGATCTATGGAATCAAAGAATCCATAAAACTGAAGGTTATTCTATATACTTTGATTCTGATACGATTCGTTATTATGAACAATACTACAATTCAGAAGCCGTAGCCTTTTGTATTGAACAACTAGACACCATTTGCTTATTTAAATTTTATATTACAAGCGAACAAATATTTATGTATCCTTTGTGTTTCGAAGACTCTTTTAATTACAAAAAAGGAGTAATTATAGCAAAGTATGTGAGTTCGTTTTTTGAAAAAAAATCATTGAAAATAGAGTTCATAAACCTGCCTTTTTCAAATAATCTAATAAATTACTTTAAGTTAAAGATTCATTTTATAGGAGTCCTTAAGCCTTGTGTCGAAATGTATATTAATCTTAAAGACCCATTAGAAGAACTCTGGAGTGTTATAAGGAAGAGTTACAAATCTCTAATAAACTATGGGAAGAAAAATTTAAAAGTAGAATCTGAATTTAGCGATGATCTTTGGAATGATTGTAAAATATTTCATGCACAAGTTGCAGGTCGAAAAACAAGAAACGACAAAACATGGGACATTCAAAAACAAATGATTCAAAGAAATCATGCAAAACTTTTTTATTTTCGAGAAGAGAGTGAAATTTTAGGTTTTGCTTTTTTTACAACATCAAACAGAACTGTATCTTACTCAGTCGCTGCCTATGATCGAAGTAAGTTTAACAAGATGTCGATTTCGCATGTTATTATTTGGCATGCAATTGAATACTTTAAATTGAATGGTTACGAGAATATATATCTTGGAGAATATGCACCAGAAAAGCATATTAATAATCAGAAATTAAGTAACATCAATCATTTTAAATTAGGCTTTTGCAATAATTTAATCAGTAATAATTATTTATCAAATGAGTAATTCTAAAAATACAGTTTGCTTTTTTTCGTTTGGATATTCCCATCCCTTTTATGAAAGATTAATTCAAAATCAAGAGTTTAATGATTTATTGGAATCACCTAATTTCATTTTTATAGCTCCAAACAGGACACATCAATCATTTTTTGACAAAAACAAGTTTGAAACATTTTATTTGAGTGATTCAATCACGAAATTGAAAAATAAGTTCACTAAATCTAATAATCTATCTATTGGAACTCAGAAAAAGTCAATTATTAATCTACCTGCTTGGAAACAGGAAAGCATTTATTTTCAAATGAATCAATTTATTCACTCAACACTCTCTTCAAAGAAAGTCACTCATTTAATTTTATCTCAACCAATTGAGGGATTAGCAGGGATTTTACTAGCAGAAAATGCCAGAAAATTAAATATCAAAAGATTTGTTCCTCATTCTTGTAGGTTTTTAAATCATTCGTTTTTCAGCGAAAACCAATATGAGGAAATTACATTTTATAAAAAAGAAGCTTCAACTAAAAGTAAATTAAAAGCAAACCAGATTATTGAAGATATACGAATTAGTAAAAAAGTTCAAAAATATCCTTATAAAAGTTTAATCAAGCAACCTTTGATAATTAGAGTATTTGCATATGTAAAAAGAATAATCTTATTTGAAAAAATTGATATTCCTCGTTTAAAAGTTTCTCTTGAAAATAATTTATCCTTTCTTTATAAATTCAAATATTTTATAAAAAGACTTCGTTCCAAAAAATATTTTGACATCAAGTCAATGGATCAATTACCCGACAAATTCATATTTTTTCCATTACAGTATACTCCAGAATCATCAATAAACATTCCTAATCCATTTTTTGTTGATCAAAAAAGATTAATAGATTTAGTTCGATTCAATATGCCTGATGATTACCTATTGCTTTTAAAAGAAAACCCTTCTATGTTCGGAAGAAGAGAGCCCAACTTTTATAAACAGACTTCTAGAAAAAGTGGAGTTAGATTAGTGAATTCTAATCTAAATACTTTTGATCTTATGTCTAAAGCAGATTTAGTAGTTTCAGTTTCTGGTACTGCTTGTTTAGAAGCTTTCATTATCAGAAAGCCTTCAATTGTATTTGGGAAAACATTTTTCGATCCTTTTATTAACTTATTTGATGTAGATTTCAACAACTTAAAGCAAACTATTGATAAATATTTAAATCGAAAAATAGATGATAAAGAGATTGAAGAAGCCGTTGCTTTAATTTTAGAGAATTCTGCAAAATTTAAATGTGGTGCAGTAGATACCGATGCCCAATTGATTAGTGATAAAAATGTAAATGCCTTTGTAGATGGAATGAAAAATCAAATAATAAACTATCGCATTTAGTTCTATAAATCAATAGCAAATGGATAAAGAAAATAATCAACTAGAGTTCAAATATTATTCAAGTTTACAAGAAAAGGATCTGGTTTTTGATAATTTCAGAGGGGTGTTTAAAAAAGCATTTAATCAATTGTATCAAAAAGAAACCTTTAACTGGAAGTATTTAAGTGAATTCACTATGGAGAGTGTAATTCAAGAAATAATTTTTGAAAATAAAATTGTTGGCTATAGAGGTTTATGGAAAGTAAGTGAATATGCAAACGGATATCAATGTATAGACACTTGTATTGACCCTAATTTTCAAGGGAAAGGAATTTTTAAAAAAAGCAATCTCGATCTTATAAAAACATTGGGTGTCTTTTATAATTATCCAAACCCAAAAAGTTATCCTGGATACTTGAAATCAGGTTGGGAAAATCACGCTCCCATGAATATTTATATAAATAAAATCTCTAATTTTGAATATTGTGATTGGTCAAAACATTTTACTGAGTGGAGATTTACTAAGCACCCATTCATTAAGTACTACAAAGTTAAATTAACTGATGGCTTTGCCATAATTCGATATAAAAAGACCTTACCTGTGCACATCGAATCCATTAAACATAACATTAATTTAGATCAGGTTAATTCACCTATCTTTTCATTTAAATATGCTTTAATACCCAGTGGATTGAAAATTAAAAATGCAGGAAGGGTTGTAATTAATAATTTTCGCGATTCAATACGATCGTCTTATTTTGATATGATATGAGTTTAATTCAAGAATATAAAGAATATTCTAACCTAATGTTAGCAAGGGAGAAGCACAAAACTTTGGGTAGTATAAGTTTTAAATTTAGTCTTCTGATTACTAATATCCTTATGAATCTAGGATACAATAAACTCTTAATTAAGTCGGATGGAAATAAGTTTTTAAATATTGGTTCTGGAAATATTAATTTTGAAGGTTTATCAAACACTGATTTATTTCCTTCTATAGGTCAGATATTAAAAGGTCAATTAAAGAGAAATTCAAATACTGCCAATCGATATTATTTAAACTTAATCAAAAAAGAGAAGTCTTTTGAGAATAAATGGGAGGGTATTATTTTAAGTCATGTAATTGAACATATTCCTCCTTTTTTAGTTTTAGAGTGTCTAAATAATATTAAGAGTTATTTATTAGACAATGGAACCCTGAGAATTTTAGTTCCAGACCCAAAAGTTTATTTTGATGATGTTGAATCTGAGCAATCACCTCAGGGTTTTAAACACAATTTCATTTCACTAAATCGTCTTTTTTATTGTTGGGAACATCAATTTATGTTTTCAGACAAAATATTAACATCCCTTCTAGAGGAATTAGGGTTTAAAGAAATTAAAGTTACTTCTTTTGGAAAAGGTTCTTTAGCACAGTTTGATGCAAATGAAAGAGAATTTGAAAGTCTTTGTATAACTGCAAGAAAATGATATCAATTATTGTAACAGTTTTTAATAAAGAAAAATTTATTCAAAACACTTTGGATTCTATAATAGGTCAAAGAGTTGCCCCAAGTGAAGTAATTATAGTTAATGATGGAAGTACAGATAGAAGCTTTGAGATAATTAATGAATTAAAAATGCCCTCTAATTTTTCTGTTATTACTACAAAAAATCAAGGGGTTAGTAAAGCGAGAAATTTAGGTTTACAAATAGCAAAAAATCCCTTTGTCTACTTTGTTGATGGAGATGATGTTCTAGAGCCAAAAGCTCTTGAGGTGTTTTCTAATGTCATAGAAGAACACCCCGACTGTTCTCTTTATGCAGCAAATAGGAAAAACCAAAGCGGTGAATTTAAAATTAAGAACATATCAAATAAAATATTTTCTTTTAAAGAACATTTGAATCATTTAATTCATTTTCAAAATTTATGTTGGACAAGTGCTGTCGTTATTAACAGAAAATTGGCTTCAAAAGTTTTATTTAATACTAAATTTTCTCATGGAGAGGATCGAGATTTTTTCATGAATATTTTGAAATTAGGACCAGGATACTGGATAGATGATGTTATTGCTACTTACATTAGTGATCCGATAGGACTTTCCGCAAAACCAATCCATATAGATGATGATTTGTATTGGAAAAGAATAAAAGAGCATCAACATGAATTAGATTCATATCCATATTTTTATTATTTAAAATATAAAATAGCTAATGTCATCAATAACTTGAAACACTCACATTACAAAAACGCTCTTTCATGGATAAAATAAAGTTATTTGTAGGTTATTATGGTAGGAATAATATTGGAGATGATTTAATGCTGAAAGTGTTATATGACAAATCATCATCTTATGTTTTTCTTCAAGGAGATAATTTTTATAATTTTGTTGAACTTAAAAAGCAAATTCTACTTTCAACAAATCCTGTTTATAAATTAATCCAAAAAATTTATACTCT
This sequence comes from Candidatus Arcticimaribacter forsetii, assembly GCF_910589745.1. Taxonomy (GTDB): domain Bacteria; phylum Bacteroidota; class Bacteroidia; order Flavobacteriales; family Flavobacteriaceae; genus Arcticimaribacter; species Arcticimaribacter forsetii. The sequence continues at coordinate 46,701 of NZ_OU342399.1, read as the reverse complement.
TTTTATTTTAAAATATAAAGGCTGTTCCCAAGTTGTATTTGGAGGAGGAACTCAATTTTCATCAAACAGTAAAATTTTCACTCAATTAGATATATTCATTTTTATCTTATTTTGTCGTATTTTGAGTATTGAAGTCATTGCAGAATCAGTTGGCATTGGTTCTTTATCAAAAAAAAATATTTTTATTATAGGAGCATTAAAAATGATTTCTCAAATATCTGTTAGAGATTTAACTTCCAGTAAAAAACTTGTAGCTAGTAATATAAAACACAAGGTTGTTAAAGATTTAGTTTATAAATTGAATTTAAAGTCAAAAAATACAGAAAAAATATATACTTTGATAACTGCAACAGGAACAGTACTTAAATTAAATAATGAGTTTACTCAAAATTATTATAAATTTTTAAAAACATATTTAAAAAAAGAAGATAAAAATATTATTTTTTGTGTTTTTCAAAAAGAGGAAGATGAATATATGTATGAAGTTTTAAAACAAAAATATCCTAATCTAGAAATGTTAGAGCTTAGTTCTTCGATTCAAGAAATTGAAAAAGTATTTTCTAAAACAAAAGAAGTAATTGGAATGCGTTATCATGGTCTTATCCTTGCAGATATTTTTGATTTACCATTTAAAGGGTTTTCTTATGATGATAAAGTGAAAGATCTATGTTCTTTAAAAAATATGCCTTTCCACAAAGCATAAAATAATATGAATTTACACCGAGCAAAATATATTATTCGACTCGATGATGCATGTCATCAAATGCCACTCGAAAAATGGAACATATTTGAATCTTTTTTTGATGATAATAACATCAAACCCATTATCGGTGTCATACCTTTAAATAAGGACAAAGGTTTGGGTTCTAATTCAAACCCAGATTTTTGGAATCTAATTAAAAGCTGGAAAAATAAGGGGTGGTCAATTGCAATGCATGGACTTCATCATCAATGTGAAAAAATTATCCCAAGGCATTCTTTTTTTAAATTCGGAAATAAGTCTGAATTTGTAGGGAAGTCACTTAATAATCAAACAAAAATAATTCAACAGAGTATAGATTGTTTTGAGCAAAATAATATTGAGCCTGGTATGTTTATGGCTCCTTCTCATACCTTTGATTCATATACACTTAATGCCCTAGAATCATCTACAAGAATACGAGTTATTACCGATGGGTTCAGTTTCCGTCCTTTTAGGAAAAATAACTTTATATTTATACCACAACAGTTGTGGTCTGTAAGAAAATTACCATTTGGACTTTATACCATATGCATACATCCAACTTCAATGAAGATGGATCAAATCCACAAATTCATAGAAGAGTTGGAGAAAATCGCAGAGCATATTATTTCACCTTTTGACATTAATTTTGAAAACATTAAGAATCAAGGTTTTTTAGATTTGATTTTTGAAAAAGTGTATTTATTAATTTCAAGGTATAAATTTAAACAGAAATAAATGTGCGGAATTTATTTATCAAATATTCCAATTTCTAAAAAGGAAGTAGCACTTAAACTGAATAAAATCAGCTTTAGAGGCCCAGACCATCTTGGGATTCTTCAGAAACAAAACATTTCTTTAGCACATTTGCGTCTTTCAATCTTAGATCTAGACGAACGCTCTAATCAACCTTTTACCTACGGACAATTTTCGTTAGTTTATAACGGAGAAATATATAACTTCAAGGAAGTCAAAGAAACACTAATTGATAAAGGGTACACCTTTGAAACAACAAGTGACACGGAAGTGCTACTCAAAGGATATCATGCTTGGGGTGAAAAAATCTTAGATCGAATCAACGGCATGTTTGCTTTTGCTGTTTATAACGAAAACGATCAAACTGTTTTCATTGCCAGGGATCGTTTAGGAGTTAAACCATTATACTATTCTTGGCAAAACGGAAAACTCGAACTGTGTAGCCAGTTAGCTCCATTAAATAAAGGAGATCTTAATCAAGAGGCCATAAGTATCTACCTTCAGACGGGATACATTCCTAGTCCATTTTCGATTTATGAAGGGATAAATAAACTTCCACCAGGTCAATATGCAACATTTGATTTAGATAAGAATCAAATGGAAATACATTCCTATTGGGATTTGAAAGAAGTTAAAGAAAACAAAATTTCTTATGAAGAGGCAAAAGAACAACTGCATACTCTTATCATTGATGCGGTAAAAATAAGACTCCAATCCGATGTCCCTATCGGTAGTTTCCTTTCTGGCGGAATCGATTCAGCTCTGGTTTCTTCAATTGCTAAATCGATACAAAAAGATAAACTAAAAACTTTTACCATTGGTTTTGATAATAAAGAATATGATGAAAGTAAAGTGGCAGATCAATTTGCTAACAGGATTAAATCAGATCATCATTTAATTCCAAGTAAAGAAAAAGAACTACCAGCTCTATTGGATATGTTCTTTAAAGTCTACGACGAACCTTTTGCAGATTCTTCTGCAATTCCATCCTTACTTTTAAATAAGAAAGTAAAGTCTCATGTAACAGTAGCATTGTCAGGAGACGGAGGTGACGAAAGCTTTCTAGGCTACAATCATTTTGAATGGACCAGAAAAGTATATCCTTTGTTTTGGATCCCCTTTTTTTTAAGACGCTTTTTAGCACTTTTTATTCCGTTTAAATTGTTTGGTAAAAGAGGGCCATCCATAAAAAACATATTCTTAAAAAAGAATTTTAACGAGTTTATCGAATCTATATTTACAGGATTTGACACCCTTTTATTAAAAGATAAAAAAAAGTGGATGTCTCATTACAGAAAGTATTTGTTTCTGAGTAAAAATAAGTTTCAAAAAGTAGCCGACTTAAACCTGAAATTATGGCTCGAAAATGACAGCAATGTTAAGGTAGATCGAGCCAGTATGGCTTCCTCTGTTGAGGTAAGAAGTCCTTTTTTAGATTATAGGATAGTAGAGTTCGCAAGGAAACTTCCTGTAAAATATAGATTTAAAGGATCCTTAAGGAAAAGAATACTCCGAGACATTTTATCAGACTATATTCCTGAGAATGTCTTTAATCAACCTAAAAAAGGATTTTCTGTACCTTTATCAGATTGGATTAGAGGGTCATTTAAAAATGATTTTACAACATATTTAAAAAAAGAAAAGCTTGCTAAAATTGAAAATTTGGATTTCGACAAAATTCAAAAATTATTTCAATTACACTTAACAAAAGATGTGGACTATTCCTCTTACCTTTGGAGGGTCTATGTTTTATCTAAATGGATACATTTAAATAATAAATAAATTGAAAATACTAATCACCGGAGCAGCTGGCTTCATTGGCGCTAACTTATGTGAGTATATGCTTGAGAAAGGATATACTGTTATAGGTCTAGATAACTTTTCCACTGGGCATGCCTACAATCTCAATGAATTTAAAGAACATCCCAAATTCTCTTTTATAGAAGGGGATATTCGAGATTTTGATAGCTGTCTCAAGGCCACTGAGGGTAAAGACTATGTTTTACACCAAGCTGCATTAGGGTCAGTTCCTCGATCTTTGTTAGATCCAATTACCTCAAATGAGGTAAATGTTAATGGTTTTTTGAATATGCTAGAAGCTAGCAGGCAAAATAACATTAAACGATTTGTATACGCAGCTTCATCATCGACTTATGGAGATTCTAAGGCATTGCCTAAAGTTGAAAAAAACATAGGAAAGCCATTATCTCCTTATGCGATTACTAAGTATGTAAACGAACTTTATGCGGATATTTACAGCTCAGCTTATGGGCTAGAAACTATTGGCCTTAGGTATTTTAATGTCTTTGGGAGAAGACAAGATCCAAATGGTGCCTATGCAGCAGTAATTCCAAAATTTGTAGGACAATTTTTAAAAGGAGAATCTCCTCAGATTAATGGAGATGGTTCTTTTTCACGTGATTTTACCTATATAGACAATGTAATTCAAATGAATCATTTGGCAATAACAACCAAAAATTCCAGAGCAATTAACCAGATTTATAATACGGCAGTTGGGGATCGTGTTACGATTTTAGAAATGACAAAATTAATCCGTGAAGGACTTTCTCAATTTGATTCTTCCATAAGAAAAATTGAAATTAAATTTGGTCCTGACCGAAATGGAGATATTCCACATTCACAGGCAAGCATTAAAAAGGCACAAAATTTATTAAACTACAACCCAACTCATACGTTTGAAAAAGGGTTAAAAGAATCATTAACTTGGTACCACAAGAATTTAAAATAATGAAAGACCTCAAAATCGCAATAATCGGACTAGGCTATGTTGGGCTTCCCCTAGCAGCAGCTTTTGCATCAAAATACCAAGTGATAGGTTTTGATATCAATGAAAAGAGAATAACAGAATTAAACAAAGGCTTAGATTCAACCAATGAATTAACACCCGAACAACTAGATAAAGTAATAGGAGGCTCTTTAAAGCTAACCACAGTTCTTGAAGATGTTTCCGATTGCACAACCTTTATTGTTACTGTTCCAACACCTGTAACTTCAAGTAAAAGTCCTGACCTCACTCCAGTGGTCAAAGCAACAGAATCAGTCTCTAAGGTTCTTAAAAAAGGAGATACAGTCGTATATGAATCTACAGTATACCCTGGTGTAACAGAAGAAGTGTGTGTTCCGATTCTGGAAGAGAAAACCGGTTTAAAATTCAACAAAGATTTTTATGTAGGCTATAGTCCGGAGCGAATAAATCCGGGAGACAAAAAACACACCATTACTAAGATTACAAAAGTGGTGTCTGGTTCAACTCCCGAAACTCTTAAAGATCTTTCCGAACTGTACGGATCAATCATAGAAGCAGGAATATACGAAGCACCAACCATACAAACTGCTGAAGCAGCAAAGGTCATTGAAAACACACAAAGAGACATCAATATTGCTTTTGTAAACGAACTTTCTATCATCTTCAGTAAGATGGGAATAGATACTAACGAGGTACTCAAAGCTGCTGGGACAAAGTGGAATTTTTTAAATTTCTTCCCTGGACTGGTAGGAGGTCACTGCATTGGAGTAGACCCCTATTATTTAGCATTCAAATCGGAAGCATTGGGATACACTCCTGAAATGATTTTAGCAGGGAGAAGAATTAATGATTCCATGCCTACTTTTATTGTAAGTCAGATTGTAAAACAGCTACTAAAACAAAACAAAACAAGTCAAAACGCAAAGGCATTAATTCTAGGGGCAACCTTCAAAGAAAATTGCCCTGATTTAAGGAATTCAAAAGTAGTAGATGTATATAAAGAACTCCGTGAATTTGGATTCTTGGTAGATGTTTTTGATCCCGAAGCGGATGCTGAGGTTTTTGTAAAAGAATATGGTTTTGAAAAGTTAAAAGAACCAGCTAACAAGCACTACGATGTAGTAATTTTGGCAGTCTCACACAGCAGTTTTAAATCAATTAATCCTAAAGATTTACTTGCTAATGAAGGAGTTGTATTTGATGTAAAAGGCTTTTATGACGACCCTGATTTTTTATATCTTTAATTGTCTGTTTTGAAAACACTAATCCATATCATTCCGACGTTACAAAATGGAGGGGCAGAGACTGTTCTTTCTCGTCTTGTAAAGGAATTATCTGAAGAAGGTTTAACTCAGTATATAATTATAATTCAGGGAACAACGAATGATTTTCATTATGCCAAAGTCTCTAATTACGCCAAGGTTCTAGATTATAAGAAAAATTTTAATTTGGTAAATGAAACCATTTTAAAAAACCCAGAAGCACCAATTTTAGCCTGGATGTATCCTAGTATACTTTTTTCACACAGAATAAAGTATCGACTAAAAACCAGCAACCCAATTATTTGGAACATCAGACACTCTAGTTTTAGATGGAATCAGATCTATCAAAAACTTGCTCTGTTTGGATTTGGTTTTTATTCTCGTTTGAGAAACCCTAAAATTATTTATTGCGCATATAGCTCAAAAGATATTCATGAAAAGTATTTTTTTTCAAAGAAAAACAGTGTTGTCATTCAGAATAGGCTGGCAAAAAAAATGACCTCTTTAGAGAAAAAAACAGAAAACACCGAACCACCTTTTTTACTTTATGTAGGCAGATATGATCCTGTAAAAGGTCCCGATAGATTAATTAAAATTGCACAAGATTTTTTTAGAAGGAATGAAAACTATAGCCTAACAATTGCGGGAGGGGGTTGGAAAGATTCAATGATTCCGGATGGATTAAAAACTAAAGTTTTCTTAGCAGGGAACGTTTCTAATATCAGTGAACTTTACCAGAAAGCAGCAGTTTTACTTTTTACCTCTTACACCGAAGGATATCCCAATGTATTGGTAGAGGCATCTGTTTCAGGTACTCCAATTGTAGGTTTTGAGGCAGGAGATTCTAAATTAATTTTAGATGAATACGATTTAGGGTACAATGTGAAAAATCAAAAAGAATTTATTAGTTTATTAACCCACATAACGGATATTCCCCCTTCTCCAGAAAAAAAATCAGATGCAATCCAAAAACAACTCAAACTCCTAGATTTTTCTCATACGGTTAAAGAATACAAGGAGTTTATCGCTCTTTAAGATTTACTATATTTACGGAGTGAAAAAACTAATTCGAATTACTACGGTTCCACTGTCTCTTGAGAAATTATTAGAGAATCAACCGCGTTTTTTTAGCTCGTATTTCGATATTACTTTAGTTTCTTCCGATGAAAATAGCTTATCAAAAATAGCATCTGAACAAGGGGTAAAATGTTTTCCTTTAGAAATGACAAGAAAGATAACCCCTTTACAAGATTTAAGGTGTTTGGTTCAATTGGTTCGTTTCTTACGGAAAGAACAACCTAATTTTGTTCATTCGCACACCCCAAAAGCAGGAATTATTGGAATGTTAGCCGCTTATATAGCTCGAGTTCCTGTCCGTATGCATACCGTTGCAGGAATGCCGCTTATGGAAGCAACAGGTTTTAAAAGACGCATTCTAAACCTAGCGGAGCGAATCACTTATTCTTGTGCAACCAAGGTTTATCCAAACTCAAAAGGACTACAAGATTTTATAATTCAAAGTGCGTTTTGTAAAGCGACTAAGCTCAAAGTTTTAGGTTCTGGATCTTCTAACGGAATAGACACTACTTACTTTGATCCAGATCAAGTATCAGAGAACCAAAAGGAGGCCCTAAAAAAGGAGTTACACATCAAGTCTACGGACTATGTTTACTGTTTTGTAGGCCGCCTGGTAAAAGATAAAGGGATTGACGAATTAATAGAAGCTTTCGCTGCTATTTCAGATAAAAATAGGGCTGTTAAACTCATATTGGTTGGACACACAGAAGCAGATTTAGACCCACTTCTTCCGGAAACACTTCACAGTATAGAATTGAATGAGAACATCATTGAGGTCGGTTTTCAGAACGATATTCGACCGTACCTATCGATTGCAAATGTGTTTACATTTCCAAGTTACCGCGAAGGATTTCCAAACGTAGTGCTTCAGGCAAATGCAATGGGGATTCCTTGTATTGTTTCAGATATTAATGGCTGTAATGAAATTATAAGTTCCGGTGACAATGGTTTAATTATCCCCTCAAAAAACAGCAGCATTCTTCAAGAGAAAATGGAATTAATTAGCACTGATCCAAACCAAATAAAACTTAATAAAACAGAGATACGAGCGCTTATTAAAACTAAATTTGAACGAAAAGTTTTTTGGTACCTTTTACTAGAAGAATATAAAGGACTAGAGCGTGATGTATAGAAGATTTGTAAAACCCTTTTTTGATTTTAGTCTAGCATTAATACTCTTATGTATTTTGTTTCCACTACTGTTATTTTTAGCGTTTCTACTACTCATTCAAAATAGAGGTACGCCTTTTTTTAGTCAAATCCGTCCGGGTTATCAAACTCGATTATTTACCATCTATAAACTAAAAACAATGCGGGATACCCGCAACGAAAAAGGGGAATTATTACCAGATAACAAACGTATGACTCCTTTGGGTAAAATAATTAGAAAACTTTCCTTGGATGAACTTCCGCAGTTGTGGAATGTATTAAAAGGGGAAATGAGTTTTGTTGGGCCACGGCCTTTATTGCCAGAATATGTACCTTTATACAGTAAAGAACAGCTAAAAAGACATGAGGTAAAGCCAGGAATAACGGGTTGGGCACAAGTAAAAGGTAGGAATACAATAACTTGGAAACAAAAATTTGAGTACGACCTTTGGTATATAGAAAATCAAAGTTTTATATTAGATATAAAAATAGTATTCCTGACTGCAGGAAAAATATTCAAGACTAAAGAGGTTAATTCCTCAAGTCTTATTACAATGGAACGATTTAATGGAAACAACTAAATACATTCTTATTGGAGGTGGAGGTCATTCTCGAGTAGTATCAAGTATTGTCGAAGCACAAGACAAGGGAACTGTTTCCGGGTTTTTTGACAGTAACGAGAAACTTAAATCACTAGACGGGATTGAAAATTTAGGGCAATATAACTCAGAAATTGCATCTGATTCTCTCGCAGTTATAGCCATAGGGGATAATAAATTACGTGAAAAAATAGCAGTTGGAATTACCCATGATTTTGGAATCCTAATTCATCCTTCCGCAACCGTAGACCGATTATCTTCCGTAGATTTAGGAACTGTGGTTATGCATCATTCTGTAATTCAGAGGGGGAGTAAGGTTGGAAAACACGTAATCATCAATACCTCAAGCAGTATTGATCACGATTGTACAATCGCAGATTTTGTACATATAGCACCTAAAGTAACTTTATGTGGTGGTGTTGAGGTTGGAAAAGGAACCTTAATTGGAGTAGGTTCCGTTGTATTGCCTCAAATAAAAATTGGAGCGAATGTAACTATCGGTGCTGGTTCTGTTGTTGTAAGTGACATTCCGGATGGATCAACAGTTGTTGGTGCTCCAGGAAAAATTATTAAATCAAATGGGTAAATCTAAAATATGGCTTTCTTCACCTCATATGGGGACAGTGGAGTTGAAAAATGTTCAAGAAGCGTTTGTAACGAATTGGGTTGCTCCGGTTGGACCTTTTATCAATAAATTTGAGGAAAACCTCTCTGCTTGTACTAAAGTAAAACATACAGCTGTTGTTCAGTCTGGCACTGCAGCAATACATTTGGCACTCCGCTTACTAGAAGTTGGAACAGGTGATGTTGTTCTATGCCAGTCCTTTACTTTTATAGGGTCTTCAAATCCAATTTCATATCAAAATGCAGAACCTGTTTTTATAGATTCTGAACCTGAAACTTGGAATATGTGTCCCGAAGCACTAGAAACTGCAATCAAGCATCATCTAAATCAAGGTAAAAAACCAAAAGCGATCTTGGTGGTTCATTTATACGGAATGCCAGCTAAGATGAAAGAAATTACTGCAATATCGGAACAATATGAAATCCCCATAATTGAAGATGCAGCAGAGGCATTAGGATCTTCAATTAACGGAAAACCTTGTAGTTCTTTTGGCGCATTTGGTGTTTTAAGTTTTAATGGAAATAAAATAATCACTACTTCCGGTGGTGGAGCTCTTCAGTCTAATGATGAAATTGCCATAAATAAGGCTCGTTTTTTATCAACTCAGGCTAGAGATGATGCTCCTCATTATGAACATTCTACTGTAGGGTATAATTACAGAATGTCCAACATTTCAGCGGCAATTGGAGTAGGTCAGCTCGAAGTATTAGAAGATCGAGTTAAGGCTAAACGTGAAAATCATGCGTTCTACCAGGATTTGTTTAAAGAGGTTGAGGGAGTACATTTTCTTGAAGAACCAAAAGGATTTTTTTCAAATCGGTGGCTTAGCTGTGTAGTTTTTGACCAAGAAAAAAACAAAAAATTAAATCCAGATCAGTTTCGAATTCATTTAGAACAAGAAAACATAGAAAGCCGACCTCTCTGGAAACCAATGCATTTACAGCCTCTATATAAAAACAAACAATTTTTTGGAGGTAAAATAGCAGAAGAACTTTTTCAAAAAGGATTATGCTTACCTTCGGGGAGTAATTTAACCCTGCAGGAGAAAGATAGAATTCAAAATACAATTTTAAGCTTTCTAGACCAATAACCATAGCTTTCTATGTTCGATAAGATTTTTAAATATCATTATTCAAAAAAATACGCTTATGTATTAGACGGAATTTGTCTTGTATTAGCGATCGAAATTTTATTGTATTTAAATGGATCCAATCTTGTCATCCGTTCTTTTCAGGATAAAATTGTTTTCACACTATTATCATTAGGTTGTTTGACCATTGTAAAAGCTTACCGAATGTTGTTGCGCTTTACAACCGTTATAGACATCGGTAAAATCACAATGGGATTAACCTTATCCATGATAATTTATTCTTTTTATGTTCAGGCAAATACAAGGGCTCATTTCAATTACATTTTACTGTTATTTTATTTTAGTCTCTCGTTATTAACGTTTTACAGGTTAATTGTAAAATTACTTTACGCTAAAGTTTCAAAAGAAGAAAAGCTTACTTCTACAATTTTATTTGGAGCTGGGAGTAATGGTCTAATGGCAAAACGGGCTTTAGACGATAGTAATTCTGTCAATGTTGTTGCTTTTATAGATGACGACAAAACTAAAGTAGGAAGAACCATAGAGGGTATTTCTGTTTTTGGGTTAGACGAGAAATTGAAGAAGATTTTAGATCATCAAAATATTGATCAAGTCATCATAACTACTGATAAGATTAGTCAGAAAAGAAAGAATCAAATTTTTGAATACTTTAAATCTAACGAAGTAAAGATTTTTACAGTTCCAGCAATTGATCAATGGGCAAATAGTCAGGGAATAGAAGGGAATTTAAAACCGATAATAATCGAAGATTTATTAAAACGGGATACCATAGAAATTGACCTCCAAAAAAATGTATTACAATACCAAGATAAAACCATACTTGTAACTGGAGCTGCTGGTTCCATTGGGAGTGAAATTGTTCGTCAACTTTTAAAGTTTCAGCCTCATAAAATAATTTTATTAGACCAAGCTGAAACTCCTCTTTTTGATTTAAAAAACGAGTTAATCGAAACCAAACACAAAACAAAATTCGAATTCTTATTAGCGTCGGTTACCGACAAACATTCTTTAGAGCAATGTTTTAAAACACATACTATTGATCTTGTGTTTCATGCGGCTGCATACAAACATGTATTCATGACAGAATCTGCTCCAGCTGCTGCAATTCTCAACAATATATTGGGAACAATAAACCTAGTCGATGTTTCCATAAGCAATAAGGTTTCTCACCTGGTTATGATCTCTACGGATAAGGCTGTAAATCCATCCAATGTTATGGGAGCGTCAAAACGAATTGCAGAAATGTATGTTGCAAATCGTTCTGAATCTTCTGAAACTCAATTGATAACCACTCGTTTTGGAAACGTCTTAGGGTCCAATGGTTCTGTTGTTCCAATTTTTAAAGAGCAAATAGCTAAAGGAGGACCTGTGACTGTTACCCATCCCGAGATTACCCGTTTCTTCATGACCATTACAGAAGCATGTCAATTGGTATTAGAGGCAGGAGCAACTGGAATTGGTGGTGAAATTTATGTTTTTGATATGGGTAAACCAGTCAAAATAAAAGATTTGGCAGTAAGTATGATTCGTTTGTCCGGTCTAAATGAACACCAAGACATTAAAATAGAATATACAGGATTGAGACCAGGGGAAAAGCTATACGAAGAACTTCTTACGGATAACGAAAGTTTAAAAAAATCGCATAACGAACTGATTTATATCGCTGAAAAAGAACTATTTAGCTTAGAGAAAATCGAACAAATTCAAAAATTAATTTCTGAGGCAGACTCAGGAAAATCTAATGATATTTTAGTACAACAAATGAAAAATATCGTACCCGAATACAAATCAATGAATTCATCTTACGAATCATTAGATGCAGATTTTAACAATTAATACCACTAAAAAGTGTTAGAGCGTTTGGTTATCAACAATAAAACTGTAAATTTGCAGTCTTAAAATAAATAACATGTACGCAATCGTAGAGATAGCAGGGCAGCAATTTAAAGTTGCAAAAGATCAAAAAGTCTATGTACATCGTTTACAAGGTGAAGAAGGAAGTTCAGTTTCTTTCGATAAAGTTTACCTATTAGACGACGGTACAAAAGTGACTCTTGGCGCCCCAGCTATTACTGGAGCTTCTGTAGAAGCAAAAGTAGTAAAGCACCTAAAAGGTGACAAAGTAATCGTTTTCAAGAAAAAACGTAGAAAAGGATACCGTGTAAAAAACGGACATCGTCAATCTTTAACTGAGATTTTAATTCAAAGCATTTCTGAAAAGGGAGGTGCTAAGAAAGCTGCTGCTCCTAAGAAAGAAGCTGCTCCAAAAGCACCTGCTGCTGCTAAAAAAGCTGCACCAAAGAAAGCAGCTGCTCCAAAAGCAGAAGATTTGAGTGGAAAAACAGTTGCTGAATTGAAAGACTTAGCTAAAGCTAAAGGTATTACTGGAATTTCTGCAATGAAAAAAGCAGACCTAATCGCAGCATTGAACGCATAATTTATCATAAAAAAGAAACAATATGGCTCACAAGAAAGGAGTAGGTAGTTCGAAGAATGGTAGAGAATCAGAATCGAAACGACTCGGAGTGAAAATCTTCGGAGGACAAGCAGCGAGAGCTGGAAATATAATTATCCGTCAAAGAGGTACAGCACACCACCCTGGTGAAAATGTATATCTTGGAAAAGACCACACGCTTCACGCAAGAGTTGATGGATTAGTTCATTTTACTAAAAAGAGAGACAACAAATCTTATGTATCTGTTGTTCCTTTTGAAGCTTAAGAACTAAATAAAAAATTAAATCCCGCTTATAGCGGGATTTTTTTTGCTTTAATTTAATTCGACAAAATAAAAAAGCCATGCAATTGCATGGCTTTTTGTATGATATTCTTACAGTTTAGTAACGGTAATATTCAGGTTTATAAGGCCCTTCGACTGTTACTCCAATATAATCCGCTTGATCTTGAGACAACTCTTCAAGTTCAACACCTAGATGCTTAAGGTGTAAAGCAGCTACTTTTTCATCTAAATGCTTAGGAAGCATATATACTTTGTTTTCATAGTTCTCAGGGTTATTCCAAAGTTCTAGCTGAGCTAAAGTTTGGTTTGTAAACGAATTACTCATCACGAAACTAGGATGACCCGTTGCACAGCCCAAATTAACTAAACGCCCTTCAGCAAGAACAATAAGCTCCTTTTCGTCTTCAAGGGTATACTTGTCTACTTGTGGCTTAATTTCAACCTTAGAGTCTCCGTAAGTGTTGTTTAACCAGCTCATATCGATTTCATTGTCAAAGTGTCCAATGTTACATACAATTGCTTTGTCTTTCATACTTAAGAAATGTTCTTCTCGTATGATGTTTTTATTTCCAGTAGTCGTAATTATGATATCTGCATTTGCAACTACTGTATTGATTCTTTTAACTTCAAAACCATCCATCGCAGCTTGTAATGCACAAATTGGATCAATTTCTGTAACGGTAACAATCGATCCTGCACCTCTAAAAGAAGCAGCAGTTCCTTTTCCTACATCACCATAACCAGCAACAAGAACTCTTTTTCCTGCTAACATTACGTCAGTTGCTCGACGAATTGCATCTACAGCACTTTCTTTACAACCGTATTTATTATCAAATTTAGATTTTGTAACAGAATCATTTACATTTATAGCAGGAAGTGGAAGTGTTCCGTTTTTCATACGTTCGTATAAACGATGAACTCCAGTGGTAGTCTCTTCAGATAACCCTTTAATAGCGTCTACTAAATTTGGGTAATGATCTAAAACAAGATTAGTTAAATCTCCTCCATCATCTAAAATCATGTTTAGGGGTTCGCGTTCTTCTCCAAAAAATAAAGTCTGCTCAATACACCAATCAAACTCTTCTTCATTCATTCCTTTCCAAGCATAAACAGGAATTCCAGCTGCTGCAATTGCAGCGGCAGCATGATCTTGAGTAGAAAAAATATTACATGAACTCCAAGTAACATCGGCTCCTAAAGCAACCAAAGTTTCGATCAGAACAGCAGTTTGTATGGTCATGTGTAAACAGCCTGCAATACGTGCTCCAGCTAAAGGTTGCTCTTCAGCATATTCTTCACGAAGTGCCATAAGTCCAGGCATTTCAGCTTCTGCAAGTTCAATCTCTTTTCTCCCCCAATCGGCTAGTGTAATATCTTTTACCTTGTACGGTAGATATGCTGTTTTTTCAGCCATAGTCTTTATATTTACTGTTAAACTAATTTTTGACAAAAGTACACTTTATAAATAATAATGGATGCCAATAATTAAAGAGTTTCGGTTTAATAAAAATACTACAGTGATTCTCCGGGATATAGGAGAAACTGAAGAGGAGCTTCTTAAATTAGTTGCGCTTACTCCATCGGAAAACGATACCTTTTCAAAACGTAAAAGTTTGACGCACCGTTTAGGTTTTCTTAGTAGTCGTCTTTGTTTGACTGAACTTGGAATTTCTTTAGAAGAACTTCATTTTGAAGATAATGGAGCTCCTTTTCTTAAGAACGATAATTTTTGTTCCTTAACACATACAACACGCTATGCTGCCGCTGCAATTTCAGAGCTCCCTATTGGTATAGACGTAGAAGGTCATCGAGATAAAATAATAAAAATTGCACCTAAATTCATGCATGATGAGGAGGCTTTTGTTCTTCAGAAAGAAAATAAAACAGCTCTTCTGACTCGCCTTTGGACCGCAAAAGAGTCCGTTTATAAAGCTTTTGGAACTCCAGGAATTGAATTTAAAAACCAAATAAGGATCAATGCATTTTCCATGGAAAATGAAATGGGGTTTGCAACTTTAGTTCACTCAGATAAAAAATATAGGTTTACTTTACATTTTAGATCAATAGAAAAAACCGAATTTTGTATCGCTATTAAAGAACCATAAATTATGAATATTTCAGTTGAGATTACCCTCATGCCTTTACAGGATCAATATGAACAACCGATAAAAGAGTTCATTAAACTTTTGAGAGCTTCAGATTTTACAGTTCTTGAGAACCCGTTAAGTACCCAAATTTACGGTCAATACCTTCCGTTAATGAATTTTTTAACGCAGGCAATTGAACAAAGTTTTGAAAGTATAGATTCTGGAGTATTGAATCTTAAAATAGTTAAAAGCGATCGAAGTGGATACACTCCAAACTTTTAAAAATGGCAGCTTTTAATCTCCTAAAACAAGAAGATACTGAAATAAAACGCATTGTTGTTTTTGGCCCAGAAAGTACCGGTAAAACAACTTTGTGTAAGGATTTATCGGCTCACTACAATACGGTTTGGGTTTCAGAATTTGCTCGATCTTTTTTACAAAAAAAGTGGGATGAGACCCAAGAGGTTTGTGATTTAGATGATTTAATTACCATAGCTAAAGGACAAATGGAAGCAGAGAATTTAGCCCTTCAAAAAGCGAACAATCTACTGTTCTGTGACACCAATGTGCTGGTAACTCAAATCTGGTCTGAAACTCATTTTAAGGGGTATTGTGACCCAATTTTAAAAGAAGCGATTCATCAGGTCGATTATGATTTATACCTATTAACCGGGATCGATATTCCTTGGGAAGCAGATGACCTAAGGGACCGGCCTGAGGATCGTGAATTAATGTTTGATTTTTTTGAGAGCAAGCTGAAAGAATTAAATTTAAACTATGAATTTATTTCTGGCGATAGAGAAAATAGAATAAAACAAGCAACTACAGCTATCGATAAATTAAAAAAATAGAGAACGATTTTAGATTCTTCAAATCGATTCTTAAAGATAATTAATGATTGTTTAGAATAAAAAAAGAATTAAATTTGTGCTTTCTCTAAGGGGTGCTCTAAATAACGAGCTGAGATTATACCCTATGAACCTGGGCAGGTAATGCTGCTAAGGGAAGTAGATTAACATTATATATAAGAATAGTTGCCCTTTGTTATTCGTTAAAATTAATTTTCGAATGAAAACAGTACCTTCTATTTTTGCCTTTATCATCGGTTCCTCTTTACTTTTTGCTCAACAAAAAGAAGAAGTCAAAGACAGCCTGTCAAACAAATTAATTTCGCTTGAAGAGGTCAGTGTTTCTGGACTTCGTGCAAATGAAAACCAACCCTTGACTTTTTCTGAGGTCCAAACAAAAGCCTTAAAAGAAAGGAATTTAGGTCAAGATCTACCTATTTTACTTAACTTCCTTCCTGGTGTAGTAACAACTAGTGATGCAGGTGCAGGAATTGGATATACCGGTATTCGAGTTCGTGGTAGTGACGCTTCTCGTGTAAACGTAACCATAAACGGAATTCCTTATAATGACTCCGAATCACAAGGAACATTTTGGGTAAATTTACCTGATTTTACATCCTCAGTAGAAAGTATTCAGTTGAATCGTGGAGTAGGAACATCTACCAACGGTGCAGGAGCGTTTGGAGCGAGTTTAAATCTTTCAACACAAGGAATTTCGAATCAAGCTTTTGGTGAGATTTCAAGTAGTGTAGGTAGTTTTGGAACCCTTAAAAACACTGTTAAGTTTTCAACGGGTCTATTGAACGATCATTTTGAACTTTCGGGAAGGGTGGGAACTATTGTTTCTGACGGATATATTGACCGTGCTTCATCTGATTTGAAATCCTACTTTTTCCAAGGACTTTTTAAAGATGAAAACACCCTCATTAAAGCCCTTACTTTTGGAGGAAAAGAAATCACATACCAATCTTGGTATGGCGTAGACCCTGGAACACTTGCAGCGGATAGACAATATAATCCAGCGGGTATTATTATGGACGATTCAGGTGCAATTTCGGGCTATTACGATAATCAGGTAGACAACTACCAACAAGATCATTTCCAGTTTCATTGGACGCAACAATATTCAAACTTATGGTCTTCTAACCTGGGTTTAAATTATACCAATGGAAGAGGTTATTACGAAGAATATAATAATGGCGACGGATTCGATTACCTTCAATTAAATCCAGTAACCGTTGGAGGAGAGACAATAAACTCTACCCATAACATTACCCGTAAATGGTTAGACAACGATTTTTATGTTGCAACCTTTTCTATAAACTACGACGATGTTCGAACCAATGCGGTGTTGGGAGGTTCTTATAGCAACTACAGCGGAGCTCATTTTGGGAATTTAATATGGGCACAATATTCAAGTAATGCTGCACCGAATCATCGTTTTTATGAAAGTGACGCTACCAAAAAAGACTTCAATATTTATGCAAAAATAACGCACCAAATTGGAACCGATTGGACTGTTTATGCAGATTTACAACATCGAAAGATAAACTATTCAACAGAAGGAACTGTTAAAGGTCCAGCTACAATCTCTATTGATGACAATCTTTCTTTCTTTAATCCTAAGGCAGGAATTACCTATCAAGCTTCAGAAGCTTCTAGGTTATACATTTCATACGCTAAGGCTCAACGAGAACCAAACAGAAGTGATTACGAAAATGGTAATCCTAAGCCAGAAACTTTAAATGACTATGAAGCAGGATGGCGTTACAAAAAAGAAAAAATCCAGCTTCAAGCCAATGTTTATTTCATGGATTACAAAGATCAATTGGTATTAACAGGAGCGCTTGACGAGGTCGGAGAAGCAATCCGTACCAATAGTGGAGATAGTTATAGATTAGGTCTGGAAATTGAAGCTGCCATTCGGTTAGCGGACCAATGGGTTTGGCAACCAAACCTTGCTTTGAGTTCAAATAAAAATGAGAATTTCTATTTCAATAGAGACGGACAACTTCAGAACTTAGGAAAAACCAATATTTCTTTTTCTCCAAGTATTGTTGGAGCAAGTAATCTAGTTTATGCTCCAAATACGGTATTCAGAGTTGCATTGCTAACCAAATATGTAGGCGAGCAATATATGGGTAATATAGACGCAGACTTATCTAAGTTGGATTCTTATTTAACAAATGACATCAATATAAGTTATGTCTGGACTCCAAATAGCTGGATTAAAGAAGCACAATTTTCGTTGTTAGTAAATAACATCTTCAATGAATTGTATACTTCCAATGGATACTTTTACACCTATGACGACGATTTTTCTGATCCAAATGTAATCACTACAATAGAAGGAGTTGGATATTATCCACAGGCAGGTACTAACTTTTTATTAGGAGCAACCTTCAGATTTTAGTAGATCTCGATACAATTCATCTACGATGAATCACTCCATCTGACCAAGGCTAGTAATTACCAATCACATTCAAGTCAAGTGATCCCCGTCAAGTCAAGTGGTTTTCTGAAAGAAAATTGTATCGAGACAAGTCCTCTGTTTTGTCAAGTGAACAGAGCGTCACATCGAGTGTTTGCATTTCGCAAACGTATCGAGATGAAGCGGAACCAAACCCGCCAAGATTAATGAGCTTGAAGCCAGTTGTCTCCAACACCAATATCAACGGTTAATGGAACATCAAGTTTAAAAGCATGCTCCATTTCCTCTTTGATTAGGGCACTTAAAGACTCGACTTCAGTTTTTGGAACATCAAAAACGAGTTCATCATGAACTTGAAGAAGCATTTTGGAATTCCAATTTCCTTCTTCCAGTCGTTTATGAATCTTAATCATAGCGATTTTAATAATATCTGCAGCACTTCCTTGAATGGGTGCATTGATCGCATTTCGTTCTGCAGCTCCACGGACGATTGCGTTTTGAGACAGAATGTCTTTTAGGTATCTTCTTCTTCCAAGAACAGTAGTTACATAACCATTTTCTCGAGCAAAATCAACTTGCGAGCTCATGTAGGCTTTTAATTCTGGATAATTAGCATAATAGGTTTCTATTAGTTCTTTCGATTCAGACCTTGTTAAGTTGGTTTGTTGGCTCAAACCAAAAGCAGAAACTCCATATATGATTCCAAAGTTTACAGTTTTCGCATTGCTCCTTTGTTCAGAAGTAACCTCATTAATCGGAACTCCAAACACTTTAGCCGCAGTTGCTGCATGAATGTCTTCGTTATTTTGAAAAGCAGAAATCATGGAAGGGTCTTTACTAAGTGCTGCTATAATTCTCAATTCAATCTGAGAATAATCCGCAGCAACAAGCACATGGTTTTCATCTCTTGGAATAAATGCTTTCCGAACCTCTTTTCCACGCTCGGTTCTAATCGGAATATTTTGAAGGTTAGGAGCATTACTACTCAGCCTACCAGTAGCTGCTACCGCCTGGTTATAAACAGTATGAATACGACCTGTTTTAGGGTTTATCTCGTTTGGTAAAGCAACCACATAGGTGCTTAATAATTTCTGTATGGACCTCCAGTTTAAGATATCTGAAACCACAGCATGTTCTTTTGCCAAAGCAGATAATACATCTTCAGCAGTTGAGTATTGACCGGTTTTTGTTTTTTTAGGTTTTTCTACCAACTTAAGTTTTTCGAAAAGAACAATTCCAAGTTGTTTAGGCGAAGCCAAGTTAAATTCTTCTCCCGCTTGTTCAAAGATTCCTTTTTGTAAAAGGTCACTTTCTTTCTCTATAGTTGCCGCAAAATCATTCAGAAAAGGAACATTTAAATTAATTCCTTCCTGTTCCATAGACGTTAAAACAGATACAAGCGGAAGTTCAACGGTATTAAATAACGCTTGGTTTTCTGCAGCGTCCAACTCTTTGTCAAAATAATGTTTTAATTGCCAGGTAATATCAGCATCTTCAACTGCGTATTGGGTTTGATCTTTTAAGGATACATCCCTCATATTCCCTTGATTTTTCCCTTTTTTACCAATCAAATCAGTAATGGGCTGAGGTTCGTAATTTAAATAAGAAGAAGCAAGAATGTCCATTCCATGTCTTCGGTCTGGATTAATCAGATAATGAGCAATAAGCGTGTCGTATATAGGCCCTTTAACTTTCAGGTTATAATTAGAAAGTACTTTCAGGTCATATTTTAAGTTATGGCCAATTTTTAGAATTGTTTCTGCTTCAAAAAACGGACGAATTTGTTCAATAATCTTTTGAGCTTCTATTTGATCGGCTGGAAAAGGCAGATAATATCCTTTGTTGTTTTCCCAGCTAAAAGCAATCCCAACGAGTTCTGCCTGAAGTGCATCTAGGCTAGTAGTTTCTGTATCAAAACAAACACTTTGCTGCTTCAAAAGTTTTTCTAATAACAAAGAAAATGCAACCGGACTGTCTACGCACTGATAAGCATGAGCCGTGTTTTTTAAAGATTTTTTAAGAGCATCTTCTTCCTCAGAAATTGAACCCGCTCCAGCCGGAGCAAACAAGTCCATTTGACCATTATTTGCTTGTGGTGTTATAGACGGGCCATTCGTTTTGTTTTCCGGTGGAGCAGCAATCTCTTGAGAAGTATTAAAAATACGGTGAATGTTTTCCTGCATCCTTCTAAACTCTAACTCATCGAAAATAGGTTGAACCTCTTCAAAGTTCGGGTCACTTAATTTATATGAATCCTCATGAAAGGTAACAGGAACATCTAATATAATCTTAGCAAGTTCTTTAGAGAGAAGACCAAGTTCTTTATTGGCCTCAACCCGTTCTTTCATTTTCCCTTTGAGTTCATGTGTGTTTTCGAGCAATGCTTCCATGCTGCCGTATTCCTTCAAGAATTTTTTTGCAGTTTTATCTCCAACCCCTGGAAGCCCAGGAATATTGTCTACCGCGTCGCCCATCATTCCTAAGTAATCAATTACTTGTTCTGGACGCTCTACTTCAAACCGGGCTTGTACCTCAGGAATTCCCCAAATTTCAATTCCATTTCCCATTCTGGCGGGGCGATACATGAATATGTTTTCAGAGACCAATTGTGCAAAATCTTTATCAGGAGTAACCATAAAAGTCTGAAAACCTTCTTTCTCTGCTTGTTTGGCGAGGGTTCCAATAATATCGTCTGCTTCAAACCCTGCTTTTTCAATAACAGGAATTTGCATTGCTTCTAATATCTTTTGAATGTAGGGAACTGCAATTTTAATCGCTTCTGGGGTTTCTAATCGGTTGGCTTTATAATCCTCAAAAAGATCCTTCCTAGTAATTGATCCTCCTTTATCAAAACAAACAGCCAAGTGATCTGGTTTTTCTCTTTTTATAACATCTATAAGAGAATTCATAAACCCAAAAATTGCGGAGGTATCCATCCCCTTTGAGTTGATCCTAGGGTTTTTAATAAACGCATAATACCCTCGGAATATTAATGCAAAAGCATCGAGAAGAAAAAGTCTTTTTGGATTGGACATTCTTTATTTTTTTAAGTCCAAAAGATACAAAATGAAATGGTTTTTTTAACCCAAGATCAAATAGAATCTAAACAGGCTGTTTTTTAGTTTATAATCCCCTTTTTTGATTAAAATGAGAGTCAAAATCTTTAAAAACCTACTTATATATAGTTAATAAAGTTTTGATTTTACCACACATAACATAAATCATACCACCTATTAATTATAACTACCACTTTGGCATAATAGCCATAATAATATATATTTAAATATATAATATTGTGCAATATATCTTTTTGTGAAAGTCAAATTATTATTATTACTTATTAGTCCATTCTGTTTTGCCCAAGTTGGCATTTACGGAGATGTTTATATTTCTAACAACGAACTCCTGGCAATCCATACGCCTGCAACTCATTTTATAGATGGTATTGTTTTAACCGATCCATTCCAGCCTGGAGCCTTAAAATTCATGAAAGACAACCATCCGAAAAAGGTTTGTATATGCTGGCAACAATCCTGAAAAGTAAACAAGCCACTCAAACCACTTTTTTAATCATAGAAACCTTTGCTAAGTTGCGAGCCCTTCAACAAACAGTATCTTCAGCAAGTTTGGCTTCTGAAGATAAAAAGAACAGTTTGCTTCAAAAAGCGGGGAGCTTATGGCAGACTTGTTAGATCAAAATAATACAGAAACAGAGTCCGAAACTACCATAGAACTAAATTTTGCTGTTTTGAAATTGAAACATACGAGTAAGAGGAAGAAGGAATAGGTCTCGATATAAACGTCGTTCCTCCGTTCACTCGACCTGACTGTGGTTCGTGATTACTAGCCTCGGTCAGATCGTCCTTTGGCATAGCCTGGATTGAGATTTTCGAAATACTCAGCATGGTCAGATCGAGTGATTTGTTGAAAACAAATTGTAACGAGATCAAGGCAAAAAAAAATCGCTCTTTAGAGCGATTTTTAATAGAATATAAGCTAAAAATTATCCTAAAGCTAAACGTCTAAAGTTTGTAACAGTAAGATCTGCATCTACAGATTTTACGTATTGTGCTACACTTTGTTTACTGTCTTTAATATAATCTTGGTTTACTAAAGTATTGTCTTTAAAGAAACGCTTGATTTTTCCTTTTGCGATGTTGTCTAACATAGCTTCTGGTTTTCCTTCTGCGCGTAATTGATCTTTTGCAATTTCAATTTCTTTTTCGATTACTGAAGCATCAACACCATCTTCGTTTAAAGCTAATGGGTTCATTGCAGCAGCTTGCATTGCAACGTTCTTAGCAGCTTCCGCAGCACCTTCTACAGGAGCAGAAAGTCCAACAATTGTTGCTATTCTGTTTCCAGCGTGGATGTAGCTACCTACAAAGGCATCTTCGATTCTTTCGAAACCACCGATTTCGATTTTCTCTCCGATAACACCAGTTTGTTCGATTAATTTTTCTGCTACAGTCATTCCACCAAAGTCAGCAGCTAGAAGACCTTCTAGTGATGTTTGGTTTAATGCAACATCTAAGATAGAGTTAGCAAGAGCAAGGTAGGAATCGTTTTTAGCAACAAAATCAGTTTCACAGTTTACAGAAACAATAACAGCAGCAGTGTTATCAGCATTTACTTTTGCTAAAACAGCACCTTCAGCTGAATCACGGTCTGCACGTTTTGCAGCAACTTTTTGTCCTTTTTTTCTTAGGTTTTCAACCGCAAGGTCAAAATTTCCTTCCGCTTCTACAAGCGCATTTTTACAATCCATCATTCCAGCTCCTGTGGCCTGACGTAATTTATTTACTTCTGATGCAGTAATTTTCATCTGTATAATTATTTAAAATAAGTTAAGACTAAGCTTCTTTTGGAGCTTCCCCTTCTTCTTTAGCTTCCGCTTTTGGAGCAGTTTCTGCTACTGGTGCTTCCGCTACTGGAGCAGCTGCTACAGCAGGAGCTTCTTCTTGTCCTTTGTTTTCAGCGTCTTTTTCTGATTGACGATCTTTAAGTCCTGAAGCAACTGCTTCTGTTACTAAGCTTAAGATTTTGTCAACCGATTTAGAAGCATCATCATTTGCAGGAATCACGTAATCTACATCTCTAGGATCAGAGTTTGTATCTACCATTGCAAAAATTGGAATTTTCAATTTCTGAGCTTCTTTAATTGCAATGTGCTCACGCTTAATGTCTACTACAAATAATGCTCCTGGAAGACGAGTCATGTCTGTAATTGAACCTAAGTTTTTTTCAAGTTTAGCACGAAGACGGTCAACTTGTAATTTTTCTTTCTTAGAAAGAGTTTCGAATGTACCATCTTTTTTCATACGATCGATAGCTGCCATTTTCTTTACAGCTTTACGAATCGTTACAAAGTTAGTAAGCATCCCACCAGGCCAACGCTCAGTGATGTATGGCATTTTGATATTTCCTGCTTTTTCAGCAACGATATCTTTAGCCTGTTTTTTGGTAGCAACAAATAAAATTTTACGACCAGATGCTGCAATTTTTTTCATTGCATCAGCTGCTTCGTCAATTTTAGCTGCAGTTTTGTAAAGGTTGATGATGTGGATTCCATTACGCTCCATGTAAATGTAAGGAGCCATGTTTGGATTCCATTTTCGGGTTAAGTGACCGAAATGTACGCCTGCATTTAACAGGTCTTTTACGTCGATGTTTGCCATTGTTGTTAGTTTACGTTCCGTAGTTAGCAATAGTAAAGTGGCTTTTTTCAAAGGCCTCTACCATTTAGATGCTAAACTAAATCTCGCTTGCACGAGTGGGCAACGGGTTATTAAAATATGAACGAATCCTTTTTTTAAAAAGGACAAAAAATATTAACGTTTAGAGAACTGGAATTTCTTACGAGCTTTCTTCTGACCGAATTTCTTACGCTCAACCATACGAGGATCACGAGTTAATAAACCTTCTGGCTTAAGAGTTTCGCGGTTTTCTTCGTTGATTTGGCATAATGCACGAGAAATAGCTAAACGAACTGCTTCCGCTTGTCCGTTTGTTCCTCCACCTACAACGGTTACTTTTACATCATAGTTTCCTTCTGTTCCTGTAAGAGCAAAAGGCTGAAC
The DNA here is from genome assembly GCF_910589745.1 of Candidatus Arcticimaribacter forsetii. GTDB lineage: Bacteria > Bacteroidota > Bacteroidia > Flavobacteriales > Flavobacteriaceae > Arcticimaribacter > Arcticimaribacter forsetii. The sequence goes on along the minus strand of NZ_OU342399.1, from coordinate 22,450 downwards.
CACTTTGTACTGTAAAGTTGGTGTTGGGAAATATTCTGTGTAATCTTTTTTATTAACGGTCATTGCTCCTTTTCCTTCTGAAATGAAAATTCGAGCTACTGAAGTCTTACGACGTCCGATTGTGTGTATTACCTCCATTATTTGAATTTGCTTAATTTGATAGTAGTTGGATTTAACCCTTCATGAGTATGTTCCGCTCCACTAAATACTTTCAGGTTTCTATATAAAACAGCACCTAATTTATTTTTTGGTAACATTCCACGTACAGCATTTTCTACTAAACGAGTTGAACTCTTGTTGTATAATTGTTCAGCTGTTAATTTGCGCTGTCCTCCAGGAAAACCTGTGTGACGAATGTATACTTTTTGCTTCCACTTGTCTCCTGATAATTCAATCTTATCTGAATTTATAACGATAACATTATCGCCACAGTCTACGTGTGGAGTGTAATTCGGTTTGTTTTTACCTCTAATGATTTTGGCAACTTCAGAAGCCATTCTTCCTAGGGGCATTCCTGCAACATCTACTACAACCCATTGTTTATCAACGGTGTTGCTGTTAGCAGATATAGTTTTGTAACTTAGTGTATTCACAATATATGTTTTTTATGTGTACGTTTTCCTCCTTTAGAGGGCTGCAAATGTACTACATTAATTTTTTTTTGCCAATAGCCAGACAATCTTTTTTACTAAAAGTTTGGAACTAGCTTCCTTATGTTCAATGTATAAGCGTTTTTTGACGAAAGACTTCTTTAAAATGGAAGATCATCTTCTACATTCTTATCCGCTTCTTCAGTTGCTTGAAACGAAGCTGGTGGTGGCATTGGAGGCATCTCTGATGGTGCTCCAGCAGATTGACCCTCGATTCTCCATCCTTGAACAGAGTTAAAGTATTTTGTTTCTCCTTGAGGGTTTACCCACTCTCTTCCTCTGAGATTGATTCCGATTTTCACGTTTTGCCCCACATTGAACGAATCTAATAACTCGCATTTGTCTTGAACGAATTCAACTAATATGTGTTGTGGATACTGTTCTTCAGTTGTGATTACAACTTCACGTTTTCTAAATCCATTACTTCCGTATGTCTTTGTTTCATCAAGCCATTTTACTTTACCTACTACTTCCATGTTTCTTAAATTTTACTAGCGACAAAAATATAAAAATTTACCTAGCTAGCTTCATTCAATCCCTTTTTCCTTTTTATCTTATCTTCGTTGCAGTAGATTTTTAATTATGCGCAGTTTTTCTTCTCAGAATAAGATTAAACCTTGGATGTTTTTATCCGTTTTTGGTATTGTTGCCCTTATTTTGTGGAATACCAATATTCTTTTTCAGATTTTAAAGGAAGAAGAACGTGTAAAAATGGAATTATGGGCTACTGCTCAACAGGAATTAATTCAAAATACAGACCTAAGCAAAGATTATGGCGTTCTTGCGTTTGATGTACTTCAGAAAATAGGAGTGACCCCAATGATTCGGGTAAATTCTTCGGGTTATATTAAAGGTTTTAAGAATATTGAATGGGATGTTTCTAAAGACAAGGACTCGTTAGAATTATATAATTTATTAAATCAATTCAAGAGGGAGAATAGTTCAATACCAATTCAGTATAAGAATATAGTGAATCAAACATTATTTTATGGGGACTCCGAGTTACTCAAAAAGCTTCAGTATTACCCTTTAGTTTTGCTGCTCATCCTTTCACTTTTTACAACTGTTTTGTTTTTCTTTTTTCAAACCTCAAGAATTTCAGAACAAAACCGTCTATGGGCTGGAATGGCAAAAGAAACAGCGCACCAAATTGGAACTCCTTTGAGTTCTTTAATGGGGTGGATTACGCTTTTAAAAGAACAAAATATTGCCCCAGCATCGCTTGATGAAATGGAAAAAGATGTTAACCGTCTTACCGTAATTACGGAGCGCTTTTCGAAGGTTGGTTCGCTACCAGAGTTAGAAAACAGCGATGTTATTGAAGCGACTAAAGAGGCAGTTGCTTATTTAAAAAAACGGAGCTCTCAATTGATCGAATGGTCTGTTGACCTGCCAGAGGAAGTGATTAAAATTCCTATAAATATCCCTTTATACAGTTGGACTTTAGAAAATTTAATTAAGAATGCAATAGATGCAATGAAAGGGAAAGGTGTATTGACGATCAAAGTATCCCATTCTGCTCAAATTGTTTCTATCCTTGTTTCTGATTCTGGGCAAGGAATTGCTCCTAAAAACATAAAACGAATATTTAATCCAGGCTTTACTACTAAAAAACGAGGCTGGGGCTTGGGGCTTTCCTTGGTAAAAAGAATTATAGTAGAATACCACAAAGGAACCGTAAGTGTTTTGAAATCAGAACTCGGTAAGGGATCTACTTTTCAGATCCGATTGAAAAAATAAAATAGTTTAAAGAGCAGCGGCTATTTTAGTAGCCAAAGCACTCATTTCCTCAGCATCAATGGTTTCTTTTTTCCCAAAAGTTGCATCGTCCATTCCATTTAGAGGTATTAAATGTACGTGGGTGTGAGGAACTTCAAGGCCAATAACGGTCATTCCAATTCGCTTACATGGGATTACGGATCTCATTGCTAAAGCAATTTTTCGAGAAAAATTCATTAATTCCATATAATCTTGAGGGTCTAGATCAAAGATTTTATCTACTTCTTTTTTTGGAACGCACAAGGTATGTCCTTTTGCATTCGGATTTACATCGAGAAAGGCGATGTGATGATTATCTTCAGCAATTTTGTAGCATGGAACTTCTCCAGCAATAATTTTTGAGAAAATACTAGCCATCTAGTTTCTGCTAATTTTTGTTATTTCTAGTTCAATTGTTCCGTTAGGGACATTGATTTGTGCCATTTCTCCAACTTTTTTACCAAGTAAACCTTTACCTATAGGAGAATTTACAGATATCTTTCCTGACTTTAGATCGGCTTCACTTTGAGCAACTAGAGTATAGGTCATTTTCATGCCGTTAGATTTATTTAATAATTCTACCGTCGAAAGAACCAATACTTTGGATACATCTAATTGTGACTCATCTATGAGACGTGCATTTGCATAATTTTCTTCCATTTTAGCAATGCGCATTTCTAGCATACCTTGAGCTTCTTTAGCAGCATCATATTCAGCGTTTTCACTTAAATCACCCTTGTCTCTAGCCTCAGCTATTGCTTGAGAAGCTTTTGGGCGTTCAATATCTTTAAGGTGGTTTAGTTCTTCTTTTAATTTATCTAAACCTTCTTGAGTGTAGTAGGATGTTTTACTCATTTTTACTTAATTTTAATGCTAATAAAAAACCCTGCCAAATAAGGAAGGGTTTATACAAATATAAGAATTTGAGTGATTTAACCCTATTTTTGAAAAAGAAGTTGTGTAGGATTGTTTTCTTAGCCTTTCTATTCGTTTCGTGCTCTAATTCGGAGGTAGAAAGAAATCCTTATTTACAAGAATATAGATTTCAATTTCAAATTAATTTAAATTTACCAGAATACGATGACCTCAGATTTGCGGGTGGTTCCTTGTTGATTCCTCAAATTGGACATAAGGGGGTTTTGGTTTTTAATCTCAACGGGTCGGATTATTTTGCTTGGGATGCAAGCTGCCCAAATCATGTGCCTAATACGTGTTCTCAAACTCAACTAAACGGAGTACTAACAGAATGCGCTTGTGATTCATTTCAATATAGTCTAGCAACAGGCCAGTTGCTAAACCCTCCAGAAGATTCAGGACAATTATATCCCTTGCTGTTTTACAGGGCTGAAACCCGAGGTAACGCTGTGGTTATTTCAAATTAAGATCCTATCTCTAAGATATTCAATATTTCTTTAGCAATTGAATCAGGGTCTAATCCAACTTCTTTTTGGAGTTCTAAAGTAGTTCCATGTGAAATGAAATTATCAGGAATACCTATTGTTCTGACCGAATGACTGTATCCATTGATATTTGCCCATTCTAAAATAGCACTCCCAGCTCCACCAAAAACAGCTCCATCTTCAACTGTAATGATGGTCGTGTATTTTTTAAATATTTGATGTAAAAGTTTTTCGTCTAAGGGTTTTATCGAGCCTAGGTCATACTGCCCAGGATTACATTTTTGTTCTACCATCTCTATAGCTTTGGATACATTGTCGTGCATAGTGCCAATAGAAATAACAGCTAGAACCTCTCCAGATTTAATTGAAGTCCCTTTTTCGAGATCGATTTTTTGGAAGGGAAGCTTCCAGTCACTTATTCTTCCATATCCTCTCGGATAACGTATGGCAACGGGTCCTTTTAATTCCAGCTGAAGGGTGTATAGGCTATTTCTGAGTTGTATTTCGTTTCTAGGAGCCAGTATTCGAATATTAGGAACAACACGAAGCATTGGTATATCAAATACACCATGATGCGTTGGACCGTCTTGCCCGACTAGTCCGGCACGATCGAGGCAAAATATTACTCCTAAATTTTGAAGAGCAACATCGTGGATTACCTGATCAAAAGAACGTTGTAAAAAAGTAGAATAAATAGCACAAAAAGGGAGTAAGCCTGCAGTTGCCATTCCAGCGGCTAGTGTTACAGCATGCTGCTCTGCAATTCCAACATCAAAACTCCTACTAGGAAATGCATCCATCATTAATTTCATTGAACTTCCTGTGGGCATTGCAGGGGTAATTCCCACTATGGATTTGTTTTGTTTCGCTAGTTCGACTAATGTTTCTCCAAATACATCTTGAAATTTAGAAGTTGGTTGTTTTGTTTTTGGGATTATTATTCCTGTTTTACGGTCAAATTTTCCTGGTGCATGATAAGTAACTTGATCAATTTCGGCGGGCTCTAGCCCTTTTCCCTTAGTAGTAACAACATGAATTAGGCGGGGACCTTTTTCTTTTTTAATTTTTTTAAAAGCATCAACTAAACCTTTTAGGTCGTGCCCATCTATAGGACCTGTGTACGGAATATTTAATGCTTTAAAAACATTTTCTGAAGCGGATTGCTGATGCTTTACTTTTTCAAAGTAATGTTTTAAAGCACCCACACTAGGGTCTATTCCTATTGCATTATCATTCAGTACAATAATCAGATTTGCATTACTTACTCCCGCATGATTTAGAGCTTCGAGTGCCATTCCTCCTGCAATAGATGCATCGCCAATAACCGCAATGTGTGTTCTTGAATCTCCTTTATATTCATTAGCTAATGCCATTCCAAGTGCTGCAGAAATAGAAGTTGAAGCATGTCCAGTTCCAAAAGCGTCGTATGTACTTTCTTTTCTGCTTGGGAACCCACTTATTCCATTCAATTGACGATTGGTATGAAATTTATCTCTTCTTCCGGTAAGGATTTTATGCCCATAAGCTTGATGCCCAACATCCCATATAAGTTGATCAACAGGAGTATTAAAAACATAATGTAAAGCAACAGTCAGCTCAACCACTCCGAGACTGGCTCCCAAATGACCCTCTTTAGTTGAAACTACATCAATTATTTCTTGACGTAATTCTTTAGCTAAAAGAAGTAAATCCGAAGGTTTTAATTCCCGCAGTTCTTCCGGATATTTAATATTTGATAAAATGTTTTCATTTTTCACAAAACAAAGGTAGTAGATAATTGAGTATTATGAATTGTGAAATGATTACTTTTAAAACATGGAATTAGACGACACCTATTTTATGCAAAAAGCTTTAGAGCAGGCAGAAATAGCTTTTGAGCAGGATGAAGTTCCTGTAGGAGCTGTTGTAGTTGTAAACCAACGCATCATTGCTCGAGCTCATAATCTTACAGAACGGCTAAAAGATGTAACTGCCCATGCAGAAATGCAAGCAATTACTGCTGCAGCAAATTATTTGAATGGGAAATATTTAAAGGGATGTACTTTATATGTCACACTCGAACCTTGTGTGATGTGTATGGGTGCATTGTATTGGAGTCAATTAGATCGTATTGTTTTTGGCGCATCGGATCAAAAAAGAGGTTTTCTTTCTCAAGGGGCAAAACCTCACCCTAAAACAAAAATAGTTGGGGGAGTTTTATTTGAAAAATCAGCAGAACTGATGGAGCAATTTTTTAAAAGTAAGAGATAAAAAAAGCACTTAAAAAAGTGCTTTTATGTTACCAAAATAAAATGTTTTTATAGAATCTGAACCTGTCCTGCAACAGTTCCTTTTTTACCCTCCTCTTCAACGTATTCTACTTTGTCGCCCTCATTTAGAGTTTCTCCATTAAGAGACGTCACATGGACAAAAATGTCTTGCCCAGTTTCATCATTTGTTATGAAACCATAACCTTTTGATGCATTAAAAAATTTAACTGTACCTGTCATAAAAATGTATTAAGACCATTAAATTAAGAATTATGTTTAAATTTTCATAAAAAAATAACGGAAAAATATTGACTGTCAATGGATTTACTTTTTTTTGTCTGTCATTTTTTTCATATTATCATCTGTAAGCATATAATCTGAGATATTTTTATTTTTCCATCGATGATAAAGAAATATTGGTAAATAAATAAAGGCTCCAAATAAGACCCCTAGACCAATTATTTTTTCACCTTCCTTATAATCAATTAGTTCCTTTACATAATATCCCCGAACAAGAAGTCCTATCATCACAAAAAACAAAATTCTAAGTATATATTTCATTTAATAAATTTAAAAATTACAGAGGATCACTTACCCGAATAAGTTCCCTCCTGTAAACAGATAGTAATTTAGATTTAGAAACAAATCCAATAAACTTCCCCTCTTTTAAAACGGGTAAATTCCAAGCACTACTGTCCTGAAATTTTCGCATGATTACTTTCATGTTGTCTTTTTCATAATTGATAACATTCGGAGGAATTTGCATTAAAGTTTGAACATATACATTATCGTACAAAGTGGAATCAAACATAAATTCTCTTACATTATCTAACAAAACTATTCCTAAAAGATCTTTGTCTTCATTTAAAACAGGAAATAAATTGCGTTTAGATTTTGCTACTCCTTCTTTTAACATCATACCTAGAGTCATCGACGGAGCTAAAACACAAAAATTCTTTTCGATTAATTTATCCAACTGCATGAGTGTTAAAATAGTGTCGTCTTTGTCGTGGGTTAGTAAAGCATCTTTTTTCACTAAATCCGAGGTATATACTGTATTAGGTTCAAAGAATTTAGAAATGGCAAAAGCCAACGATGCCGTAATCATAAGGGGTAAAAATAAACTATACCCTCCGGTTAATTCTGCAATTAAGAATATTGCAGTGAGAGGGGCATGAAGAATTCCTGCAATCATACCAGCCATCCCTACTAAAGTGAAGTTACTCACCGATATTGAATTGCTTGAAATTGCATTGACAATTTTAGCAAAAGCATGCCCCAGAGCACTTCCCATAAATAATGCAGGCGCAAAAACACCTCCTTTTCCTCCAGCTCCAAAGGTTAGACTTGTAGCAATAACCTTAAAAACAACTAGACCAAGAAGTAAAAAAATAACGGTCCACGTCTGGTCAAAATCATCCACTAGAAAAGAGGTTCCTATAGCGCTTGTATAGTCTTCTCTCAATAGGTTATTAATAGTTTCAAAACCTTCTCCATACAGGGGTGGAATTAATACAATTAAAACACTCAAGCAGATTCCTCCCAGAAGAACTTTTTGGTATCCTTTTAATTTTGTTTCAAAAAATCGTTCAATCCATAAATACACTTTTGTAAAATATACTGATCCAAGACCAGTGATTAAGCCAAAAATCATATAATAACCAAAGTGGTTTAAATTAAATTCATCTTTTAGTTCAAATGGTAGAAGTTGTGTAGATCCGAAAAAAAAGTAAGTCGTTAAAAGTGCTGAAATAGAAGCAAATAATAAAGGTAAAAGGGATACAAGTGTAAGGTCAAGACTGAAAACTTCTATTGCAAAAATTATAGCAGCAATTGGTGCTTTAAAAATAGAAGACATTGCTCCTGCTGCTGCACACCCTATTAAAAGATTCCGGGTAGCTTGGTTTAAATGCAATAATCTAGATAAGTTAGACGCTATACTAGCGCCCCCAGAAACTGTTGGGCCTTCTAATCCAGCGGAACCACCAAACCCTATGGTAATGGGAGCTGTGAAAACAGAGGCAAACATCTGATAAGCAGGCATGAGTCCTTTACGTTTAGACAATGCATACAAAACCGATGGGATTCCGTGATTTACGGGTCTTTTAATTCCAAAACGAATGATTAATAGGGTCAATATTATCCCTATAATAGGAAAGATAAAGTAAAAAATAGATTGGTATTCAAAGTTTACACTGGTGATCTGCTCCTGAAAAAAATAGGTTGTATTTTTCATCAACGCAGCAAGTAAACCAGACAATATTCCAACAACAATACTGACTAAATAAACAAACTGTTTGTTCGGAATGTGCTTAATTCTCCAAATAAGGAATTTTTTTAAAAGTAAATTCCCTTGTAATTCCATTACTCTTCTTGCTTAAGGGCTAGATTAAGTTCTTCCAATTGCATCGAATCAATAGCAGCAGGTGCATTAATCATTAAATCACGGCCACTGTTATTTTTAGGGAAAGCAATAAAATCTCTAATGGTTTCTTGTCCACCCAGAATTGCAACCAAACGATCCAAACCTAGAGCTATTCCACCATGAGGGGGAGCTCCATATTGGAACGCTTCCATAAGAAAACCAAATTGAGCTTGAGCTTCTTCTTTGGTGAATCCTAGAAGGTCAAACATGGTTTCTTGAACTTCCGAATCATGAATACGAATGGAACCTCCACCAATTTCATTTCCATTTAAAACTAAGTCATATGCGTTTGCATTAACAGCACCAGGATCTGTTGCTAATAAACTCATTTGTTCTGGTTTTGGAGCGGTAAACGGATGGTGCATTGCGTGGAAACGTTTACTTTCTTCATCCCATTCTAGTAAGGGGAAATCTACAACCCATAACGGAGCAAATACATTTGGATCTCTTAGTCCCAATTGTTCTGCAATCTCCATTCTTAAGTCAGAAAGCTGTCCTCTAGTCTTGTTTGCATCACCGCCCATTACTAGAATCAGATCTCCAGCTTTTGCTTCTACTCTAGATGCCCAAGATTTAAGATCATCTTGAGAGTAAAATTTGTCTACCGAAGATTTATAACTTCCATCTTCGTTACATTTTACCCAAATCAGGCCATTTGCACCAATCTGAGGTCTTTTTACCCAGTCAATTAATGCGTCAATTTGCTTACGAGTATAGGAAGCTGCCCCTGGGACAGCAATACCAACAATTAATTCTTGTTGATCAAAAACCTGAAAACCTTTTCCTTGGGCAATGTCATTTAATTCTGCGAATTCCATTCCAAATCTAATGTCTGGTTTGTCATTCCCATATTTTTTCATTGCTTCTGCATAGGTCATTCTAGGAAATTCAGAAACTTCAATTCCTTTTATTTCTTTTAAAAGATGCTTCAGCAATCCTTCGAAGCGAGAGAGAATATCTTCTTGCTCTACAAAGGTCATTTCGCAATCAATTTGAGTAAATTCAGGCTGTCGGTCTGCTCTCAAATCTTCATCTCGAAAACACTTAACAATTTGAAAATATTGATCCATACCTCCAACCATAAGCAATTGTTTAAAGGTTTGAGGGGATTGTGGAAGTGCATAAAATTCTCCAGAATTCATACGAGAAGGGACAACAAAATCCCGAGCTCCTTCTGGGGTTGATTTAATTAAGTAGGGAGTTTCAACATCAATAAAATTATGAGCGGATAGATAATTTCGAATTGCTAAACTTACTTTAGAACGAAAAATTAAATTTTCACGCACGGGGTTTCTTCTAATGTCAAGGTAGCGATATTGCATTCGCAATTCTTCTCCACCATCAGTTTCATTTTCAATAGTAAAAGGCGGAGTTTTAGAAGCATTCAAAATCTGAAAAGATTCTGCAAGGATTTCTATATCACCGGTGGGAAGGTTTGGATTTTTAGAAACACGCTCGATTACGGTTCCTTGGACTTGGATTACAAATTCTCGCCCCAAGTTTTGAGCCATTTCAAGTGTTTTTTTATCCGATCGTTCTTCGTCAAAAATAATTTGAGTAACGCCATAACGGTCTCTTAAATCCACCCAAATCATGAACCCTTTATTACGAGTTTTTTGAACCCATCCGGCTAGGGTAACTTTATTTCCAATGTGAGAAAGGTTTAACTCCCCACAAGTATTTGTTCTAAGCATAGTAATATAATTCTTTGCAAAGGTATTAAGTTCAAACTTCTTTATGAGTCACGAAGGGCTTTAATCTTTAATTTTAATCGATATACCAAGTAAAAGCAGGCTGGAACAATAACTAAAGTTAAGAAAGTTGCAAATGTCAAACCAAAAATAACAGTCCATGCTAAAGGTCCCCAGAAAATCACATTGTCTCCTCCAACATAAATATTAGGATTCCAATTGATAACCAAAGAAGTAAAATCAATGTTAAGCCCTGTTGCTAATGGAATCAATCCTAATATGGTTGTGATTGCAGTTAAAAGTACAGGTCGTAAACGAGCAGTACCTCCTAGAACAATAGCTTCTCTAGCTTCTAGTCTCGGAAGCATTTGATCGAAAGGAATCCCTAATTCTTCTTTTTTACGAGCAATAAGAAGTTGCGTATAATCAATTAAAACTACCCCGTTATTTACAACAATTCCAGAGAGTGAAATAATCCCCATCATGGTCATCATGATTACAAAAGGCATTCCAAACAAGCTAATTCCATATAAAACTCCAGTAAAGCTTAAGAAAATTGAAAGCAAAATAATGAGGGGATTTGAGATGGAATTGAATTGAAGTACCAGTAAGAAAACAATTAATCCAAGCGCAGTTGCAAGTGCACCTAAAAGGAAACTCATATTTGCCTCTTGCTCTGCAACTTCTCCAGTAAACTGATAATCGACATCGTTAGGGAAACCGTCAAAACCAGCAATACTTTCTTTTACGTGATCCACTACCTCGTTAGCATTATATCCAGCTAGTACAGCAGAATAAACAGTTACTACACGGCGTAATTCTTTGTGTTTAATTGCACTAAAAGAAAGAGAATTATCGATGTCAACAACAGCACTAATGGGTACTTTTTTTATTTTCCCAGAAGCTTGATCACGAAACACAATGTACTGATCTAAAAGCGCTGAAGTACTTTTCCTGTAAGATTCATCAAATCGTACATTGATGTCATAATCTTCTCCATCTTTTTTGAAAATACCTGATTTTTCTCCAAAAAGAGATCGTCTCATTTGCTGACCAATTTGGCCTCCCGAAACTCCAAGACCACCAGCTTTTTTACGATCGATGTGAACCGCAAGACCTGGCTTACTTTTATTTACATCAATTTTAATTTCTTCTACACCTAAAATATTTTCTTTTCCTAGGTAAGATTTTAATTGCTCTGCAATGGCAATAAGTTCGTCATAATCTTCTCCTTTAATTTCAATATTAACTGGATATCCTACCGGTGGACCAGCCCCTTCCTTTTCTACAGAAATTGAAAGTCCAGCATATTTATTCTGGAGTTTAGCTTGGATTTCTTTTCTTAAATTTTCGCTTGAAAGACCTTGTCTAAGCTTAAACTCAGACATGGTTAATGTAATTTTTGCTTTATGAGGCATGTCTTGATCTCCACCCTTGTCTGTTTCTGGGTTTTGAGCACCAGCCCCTACCATAGAAACATTAGAGTCGATCATGAAATTATTCCCATTTTCCATGTATTTGTCTTGAGAAATAACTTCAAATATTTCTGCTTCAATTAACTTGGCTGCAGCGTTTGTTTTTTCAATGGAAGTTCCTTCTGGATATTCCATATAAACGAATATTTGCTGCGGTTGGTTCTCTGGGAAAAACTCAACTTTCGGAGATGCAATTCCAAGGATGATGAAAGACGAAAAAAGAAGCGCAATCGTTGAAAATAAAAATATGTAAGGCTTACTTCCTGTAAGGGCAAACCTCAGTACTTTGGTATATCTTTTTTCGAGATTTACTAGAATTACATTTTGAAAATAGACGGCCCATTTTTTGATAAAAAATTTATAAGCCCAGAATAGGAGGGTTGTGAAAACCATAAGTGTTCCAAGACCTCGAATTGTTCCACTGTTGAACAATAAAAGAACCCCAAGTCCACCTAATATAAAGGTCAATCTCCACAAGCTTTTCTGACTAATTTCTCGGTCTTCAATTTCCATGAATTTTGAAACTAACATGGAATTAAAAAAGATCGCAACGATCAAAGAGGATCCTAAAACTATAGAAAGAGTTATTGGAAAATAGATCATAAACTTACCAATAGTTCCTGGCCAAAATCCTAGAGGAACGAACGCAGCAATTGTGGTTGCAGTTGAAATGATGATAGGATAAGCAATTTCACCAATCCCTTTTTTTGCAGCTTCTATAGCTCCCATTCCTTCTTTTTCCATTAAACGGTATGCGTTTTCGACAACTACAATTCCGTTATCTACTAACATTCCTAGTCCCATAATCAGTCCAAAAAGAACCATAGTGTTGATGGTTTGTCCCAAGAATCCTAAAATCATGAAGGACATGAACATAGACATCGGGATTGCAAACCCTACAAAAAGTGCATTTCTAAACCCTAAAAAGAACATTAAAACTGTAATTACTAGAATCACACCGAAGATGATGTTGTTCGCTAAATCACTTACAATGTTTTTGGTAGTATTTGATTGGTCATTTGAGATGTCTACTTCAATTGTACTCGGAAAATCGTTCTCAATAACTTCATCAACTATTTTTCTAATTTTTTCAACCGAAAGAATTAAGTTTTTACCAGTTCGTTTTTTAACATCAAGCACTAAAGCTGACTCTCTATCTAAACGAGCGTAAGAGTTTTTTTCTTTTTCTTTAAAACTTACAGTAGCTATATCTCCCAGAGACAAAACACCATTTTGAGTTTTAATAACAAAGTCTTCTAATTCTTCAGGCGATTCAATTTCGCCAAGAACGCGGATATTTCTCCTCAAACCGTTACCCTCAATATTACCTGCTGAAACGGTACTGTTCCCTCTAGCAATTGCGTTAATAACGTCATTAAAAGAAACTGTAGCAGCATTCATTTTCATTAAATCAAGGGAAACTTCAACCTCGAAGTCTTGAACTCCTCGGAGTGCAACTTCCTTAATTTCTGACATTTGTTCAATTTTGTCTTGCAGTAATTCCCCGTAGAATTTCATTTCCTCTATTGGAATATCCCCACTTAGTCCGATATTAAGAATAGGCACCTCTTCGGATATGCTAAACTCGAAAGAAGTTGGTTCTACCTTTGCATTATTAAAAGTAGGCCAATCGGCACTAGAAGTAACTGCGTCGATTTTATCTTGAACCTTTATTTTAGCACTTTCTTTGGATATGTTCTCGTCAAACTCGACGGTTATTAAAGAAAAATTTTCTAATGAGGTTGAGGTTATTTTAACCAGGTTAGGAACCCCTTTTAACTCTTCTTCTAAAGGGTCGGTTATTAAGCGTTCCATGTCTTCTGCAGTATTTCCTGGGAAAACAGAACTAACAAAAACCTCATTTGTGTTTATTTCAGGGTAATTTTCTCTAGGCATGTTTAGGTAAGAGGAAACACCTAATAGAAAGAATAAAGAAATTATTACATAAATGACCGTACTGTGGTCTATTGCCCAAGAGGATAGAGAAAACTCTTTTAATTCAGATGATTTTTTCATTGATGTTTTTTATTTGGGTACTAGATGTTTTTTACTAATTGCTGATCTTTTACCAATCGGATACCATCTTCTACGATTTGATCACCCGCTTTAAGTCCTTCAAGAATTTCTACTTTATTATTAGTAGTTGCTCCAAGTTTTACAAAAGTTTTAACGGCCTTGTAAATGTTTCTGGAAGCGTCTTCTAAGACAAGTTTGTACACATAACTTGCTCCATCTTGGTTTTCTAGTATATTTTTAATAGGAACCAAGATTGCATTAGGATTACTGTAGTCATTAACTTCAATTTCAGCAGTCATGTTCGGTTTTAAAGTCCCATTTTTATTATTTATCGAAATTTCTACTCTAAAAGAGCGGTTGTTGGGGTTAATAAAATTACCTACACTGTTTACGGTTTCGTTGTATTCAGCATTAATTACGGGAACATAAATTTTAGCTGAAGTGTTTGTTTTGATATTGGGAAGGTGGATTTCTGGGATTTCAGCACTAACCTTCATTTGGTCCAAGTTTACGATGCGTAAAACAGGAGTCATTCCTGGAGCAAGATTACTACCTTGGTCAGCCACTATATGATCGATTATACCGTCGAAAGGAGCAGTGATTTTTGTTTTAGCAACCTGATCTTTCATTTGGGATACACTTTTTTCAAGGCTCAAATAATTGGTTTGAGCTTGTAAGAATTGAATTTCTGAGCCTATCTTTTGGTTCCAAAGAGCTTCTTGTCTTTTAAAAGTTGTTTTAGCAAGTTTCAATTGTAATTGTAGCTGCTCTAACTGATCGATTAAACCACTGTCAGATATTTCGGCAAGTAAGGTTCCTTTTTTAATTTTTTGTCCTTCTTTAACATGAACATCTTTGAGTAACCCAGGGATTTCAGGGTAGATTAAAATGTTTTTATCACTATCGATAGATCCTTGAAAAGAGACATAATGATTAAAAGATTCTTCTTTAAGTTCAATAGAACCTACAAGAGCAAATTTTTGAGTTTGATCCTTACTTTCAATTACTTCGTTAAGTTGATCCAGTTCTTTTTTTAATTGATTGATTGTTTTAACGTGTGTAGTTTTTAAAACTTGAATTTCTTCTAGAGTTCCCTCAGAGATTATTTCTGCAACGGTTTTTTTGTCTGAAGATCCACATTGGATAAAGAGTAAAAGAGTAAATAGTGCGAATAACTTTTTCATGCTATGTATTATTGAGGGTTTTGATTTATGATTATGTCGAGCGCAGTTTTCTTAGAAACTACTTCGCTCATCGATTGTATGTAGTTTTGTTGTATTGAGTATAATTGAATTTGTGCTTGACGCAACTCAAAGCTTGTAGCTAAACCTTCAAAGAATTTAGTTTTGTTTTTCTTTTCAATTCGTTCGGCAAGGTCCAGTTGATCTTTTACGTTGTAATGATTTTTAATTGCTAGTTGATAATTATTCTTAGCCTCTTCATATGCAACATGAATTTTCCCTTTAGTTTCTATGAAAGAAGTTTTTGCTTGTTCGAGTGTAATTTTTGCCTTTTGTGATTTAGCGGTTCTTCCGAAAGAACTAAACACCGGAATTTGAACTCGTACTCCAAATGCAGCAGATCCAAACCACTTTTGTTCTGGTGCAGTAAAAGTGAATTCATCATTATTCCCCATGTAGGCTCCGTTTATAAAAGCAGTAAGGCTAGGAAGTGATTTTGCTCTTTCCAATCGGTACATGAACTCTTCTGTTGTTATTTTGTTTTCCGCAATTCGTAAATCAATGTTATTTTCATACCCCGGATCTATTGTTTCTAGGGTTATGTTTTCTAGGGTTAAACGCTCTAAGTCGTCTGTAAGTTCCAGCGGATTTTCTAGGGGAATCCCGAGCAATAATTTCATTCCGCTATTGGTTAATTCTCCCATACTTTTGGCATAGTCTAATTGATTATTAAGAGCAGAAAGGGTTAATCTTAGTTGCTCAACACTTTCTTCTTCTCCGAAACCAGATTTAAAAAGATGATGCGCTTCTTCAATATTTTTTGATAAAGCTTCAATGTTACGTTCTAGAATCAAAACATTTTCTTTAGCCGAAATTGCTCCTAAATAAGAGTTTACAATAATTCGCTGTACCTCTAATTGTGTTTTTTCAAGCACATTATCAGCAATCTCAAGAAAATGTTTAATTCCCTGAACTCCAACTACGTAGGTTCCGTCGAACAATAACTGTCTCATTTCTACAGACCCCATGGCGGTTTGTTTAGTACCAAAGGTTACTTCAGAAAATTGTCCAGCTTGTCCACCAAATATTTCAGCAGGTATCAGAGAAACAGGTTGTTCAATGTTATTTTGATAGTTGAGGTTAGCAGAGATTTGAGGAAAACCAATAGACAGAGTTATCCATTTCTGTTTGTATTCTTTCTGACGCTGAAGATTAGCATTTTGCATCGTGCGATTGTTTACAAGACCCCATTCAATAGCTTCTTCTAAAGAAACAGATTTGGGGGTTTCTTGAGCAACAAGGCTCGAAATATTCCAGCTTAAGAGCAGGAAAAAAAATGTTTTTCTCATAATTTTTAAGAGATTGATTTGAATTGGGTTAGTGTTTTGAGTCCTTTTTTTGTTACAATAGCTCGAAGATGATAATCTAAATAATTTTCAAATAGATCTTCAATTTTATATTCTTCAATTGGAAATATTTCAATATCTCTAATTCCGAGCATTCCGTTTAAGTATAATCTAGAAACAAAGTTTACATCAATTTCACTTCTAAAAATTCCAGAATCAATACCGTTTTGCAGACTGCTTTGAACAAACTTTCCTAGATATTGATATTCTTTTTTTCGGAGGTTTTGATATACGTCAGGATAGTATTTTTGTAGCTGATAGTTGGGTGAAGTTTTTTCGTTTCCTAAGTACTTCATCGCTTCCATTTTAACGCAATAAAGTTCCTCTATTGGGTTCTCTGCTTCATTTTTGAACTGAATGATGTCTCCAATAACTTTTTCAAAAATGGTAAAAGTTACTTCTTTTACGAGCTCATATTTATTTTCAAAATGAATGTATAAAGTCTTTTTAGAAATTCCTAAAGAAACCGCAAGGTCATCCATAGTAACACTCTTAAAACCAAGTTGAAGAAAAAGTTTTGAAGCTTTTTCTATAATAACATCTCTCATTTCAGATAAATAGAGTGCAAATGTATGCATGGAAACTTTAAAAACCAAAAAAGTTTCCGAAGTATTTTTTTAAAATAAATAGTGCCATAAAAAAGGTTATTTTTGTAAAAAAATAAATTACTGTGCTTTCACAATATCAAACTGCTTTTCTTAAATATATGGAAGGTCAACTTCCCCAAAAATCACCTTTAAGTTTATACGAACCCGCATCTTATATCATGCAGTTAGGAGGAAAGCGAATACGACCAGTTTTAGCATTATTAGCTGCAGATGCAGTGGATAATTCTTTTGAAAAAGCTCTTCCAGCTGCACTCGCAGTTGAAGTGTTTCATAATTTTAGTTTGGTTCATGACGATATTATGGATGAAGCTCCTTTAAGAAGGGGGAAAGAAACAGTTCATCAAAAATGGGATGCTAATACCGGGATTCTCTCCGGGGATGTAATGTTAGTTTGGGCCTATGAATGCTTAAATTCTTATTCTGGCAACTTATTTAAAGAACTGACCCTACTTTTTAGTGCTACGGCTAGAAAAGTATGTGAAGGACAGCAATATGATATGGATTTCCCAAATCAAGAAGTTGTTTCAAAGCAAGAATACTTAAAAATGATTGAGTATAAGACTGCTGTACTTTTAGGTTGTTCTTTACAAATGGGTGCTCTGGTTGGAGGTTTGTCAAAATCTTCGAGTCAGTCTTTTTATAATTTTGGAATAGAATTAGGATTGGCTTTTCAATTACAAGATGACTATTTAGATGCTTTTGGTAATCCTGAAACCTTTGGTAAGCAAATAGGAGGAGATATTATTGAAAATAAAAAAACCATGCTATATCTCTTGGCGCTCGAAATGAGTGATTCTTCTGATCGGGATATTTTGAAAAAGCATTTTGAATCAACTCCTTCAAATCCTTCAGAGAAAATTGAGCAAGTAAAAAACATATTTCTTAGGTCAGGAGCGGTTGAAGAAATTCAACAAATGATGAAAATGTACACCGAAAAAGCTTTAGTGGAAGTCGAACAATTTTCGATAAATGAGGATAAGAAAAAAGTGTTTAAAGCATTTGCTCTTGAGCTTATGGAACGTAAACTTTAATTGAAAATTCGTTTCCAAAGCGCCCTAATAAAAAGTCCAACTGGAAAACTCAGCATAATTTTAAACTCTTGAAAAAAAGAAGTTTGCTCATCTAAAAACCTAAAAATATGTTCTGATTTATTTTTTTTAAACATCAACGAAAACAAATGATATCCTTTTTCGTTGTGTTTACTCAATACATCTATAAAAAGAAGATCGTAGAACCAAAATCTATTTTTTTGATTCATAGCGTTTAAAGGTTTTTCCTCTTTTAGAAATTCAACTACTTCTTTTGTTTTACGTACAGTTTTTTGAAAAGTAAAACCTGTGCTAGCTTTTGTCCAACCACCAGCAGTTCCAATTCGCATGACGTTAGTTGAGTTTTTTTCCCAGAAAGGATATGCAGTCATTGGAATACTTCCTTGTTCCCGTTCTGTAATCGAAAAATCTCCTGCCTTTTTTTTGTTTAAATAGTTTTTAATTTCCGCTTCATATTCTTCGTTTTTTAAGAGATCTTTAGAAAATAAAGTATATTCAACAAGGGCTTCAGTCTCCGAAAAAGGAAGAACATACATGAACCTTGTGTTTCCTTTTTGAGGTAAGTCAAAATCCATAAACTGTATTGTTTTTGGATCAAAAATAGCCTGCTCTGTTTTCACAAACCACCCAATAAAGTGCTGATTTAAAACGGGAAATTTAGTCGTACTATTTAGATATTCTTTGTCTGGTATGCTCGAAAAAACTTTTGAACCGCTGTAAGTCTTTTCCTCACAGACAACCGCTACAATTCCCCCATGATCGTCAATTGATTTTATTTTGTCATTAACAAAGGTGATGTTTTTCTTTTTCGTTAACTCATTTGTAATTTTAGAATAAAAATCAATCCCGCGAATCATTTTGTATTGGAAGGGGTTTAGATTGATTTCTTTTGAGTATTCAGTAGACTTAAACACTGCTTTTTTCCACCTTTTATGGATTATAGCGTCTAAATCGGATTCTTTTTCTTCCCAAAAACACCAAGTTCTATCATTTGTTTTATTGGAATCCCTTTCTATGATCAATATTTGCTTTCGATTAAAGAACGAATCTTCAGAAAGTTTATGAGCTAACATTAACCCAGAAGCACCGCCCCCACAAATAATATAGTCAAACTGGTTTTCCTTTTCCATAGATTCTCTAAAAATAAAGATTTGAAACGATTCGATTGATAGCTTTCTTACAGTAATTTAACTAAATTTGCAAAAGATTTAAAAAAACGATCCGATATGGAAACTTTAATTTCTTTTTTTGAAAACATCGACCCAGTACTTGGTGCTTTGTATGCAACACTATTTACTTGGGGTTTAACTGCCTTTGGAGCATCTTTTGTTTTCTTTTTTAAGAATATGAATCGTGCTTTTTTAGATGGTATGCTTGGGTTTACAGGAGGAGTAATGGTTGCTGCAAGTTTTTGGAGTTTGCTTGCTCCAGGAATCGAAATGAGTCCAGGGGAAGGTTTTGTAAAAGTAATGCCCGCAGCAATTGGCTTTGGTTTAGGTGCTTTATTTATTTTTGGATTAGATAAAATATTACCTCACATTCATATAAATTTTAAAGAAAGTGAGGGTATAAAAACTCCATGGCACAAAACAACACTTTTGGTCTTGGCAATTACTTTACATAACATTCCCGAAGGTTTAGCTATTGGTGTTCTTTTTGGAGGTGTTGCAGCTGGAATTCCGGAGGCATCTATTGCAGGAGCGGTTGTATTAGCTATTGGAATTGGAATACAGAATTTTCCAGAGGGAATTGCAGTTTCCATGCCATTAAGACGCCTAGGACTGAGTAGATTTAAGAGTTTTTGGTATGGTCAAATGTCTGCAGCAGTAGAGCCCGTGGCAGCAGTTATTGGTGCAGTTGCTGTTACTTTTTTCACCCCTATTCTTCCTTATGCATTAGCTTTCGCAGCTGGTGCAATGATTTTTGTAGTAGTAGAAGAAGTAATACCCGAAACACAGCAAGATAAATTTACAGACATTGCAACCCTTGGTTTCATCGGTGGATTTATTATCATGATGTGCCTTGACGTAGCCTTAGGTTAGTTTTATTCTTCTTTTATTCCGTTCCACCCCTGGGCGGTTAATTCTATTTGTTGCCCCAGTCCAGTTACCATATTATATCCAGAAGTTTCATCGGTCATATGACCTATTATGCTTAAATGAGGATGTCCTTTTACTTTTTCAAAATCACTTTGCTCTATGGTAAACAATAATTCGTAATCTTCTCCACCATTAAGTGCAGCAGTAGTATTATTGATCTTAAACTCCTCACATGTTTTTACAACTTCAGGGTCAATAGGAAGCTTATCCTCATATATTTGACATCCTAATTTAGACGCTTTAGATATATGTATTAACTCTGAAGAAAGCCCATCACTGACGTCAATCATTGAAGTGGGTTGAACATCTAGGTCATTAAGTAAAGCCTTTATGTCTGTTCTAGATTCTGGTTTTAATTGTCTTTCAATACAGTAACTGTATTCAGACAAATCGGGTTGAGATTGCGGGTTTACTTGGAATACAGCTTTTTCTCGTTCTAAAACCTGAAGCCCCATATAGGCGCCACCAAGATCACCAGTTACAACGATTAAATTTCCTTCTTTCGCTCCACTTCTCGTGGCTATTTCTTTTTTTGGAGCCTTACCAATTGCAGTTACCGAAATTATTAAGCCTTTTGTAGAACTTGTTGTATCTCCACCGATTAGGTCTACTTTATAATTTTTACAAGCTAAATTGATTCCAGCATAGAGCTCTTCAACTGCTTCTAGTGGAAAACGGTTCGATAAAGCAATAGAAACTGTAATTTGTGTTGCAATGCCATTCATCGCGTAAATGTCCGAAAGGTTAACCATTACCGCTTTATAACCTAAATGTTTAAGTGGCATATAACTTAAATCGAAATGAACCCCTTCAATCAATAAATCAGTGGAAACAAGAGTTTCGTCGGAACCGTGTTGAATTACTGCAGCATCGTCTCCAATTCCTACTTGCGTTGAGGAATCATTGATTTTAAATTCTTTAGTGATTGTATGAATCAGTTCAAATTCACCCAGGTTAGCAATAGGTGTTTTAGGGATGTTTTTATCTTCTAGCATTTTGCAAAAATAAGAGGTTTCTCCAAATAAACCCTAAGATTTTGGCAGGGTTATTGGATAGTTTATCTTTAGAGTCCAATACACTAAAATTTTTATGAAATTTAAAATCAATATATTTTTGATTTCTGTTTTATTCCTTTGGGGATGTTCTAATGAAATAGAAAGAATACCTTACGTGCCATCTGAGCCAACATTGTTAATTCCCCCCAGCGGTTTTGTTCCGTGCGAGGGAGGGCAAGCAGGGGTTTATCCTTGTTCTGGTTATGACCTCCAAGCTGTAGTTTCTCTAGGTACTTTTGAAGCTGAATCTGGAAATGATAGTTGGGGATGGACTGATCCACTTACTGGGAAGGAATATGTACTGATGGGTCTCAACAACGGGACTGCATTTGTTGATGTTACTACCCCTGATCAACCGATTTATTTGGGTAAATTAAGTACGGCTACAAATCCGAGTACCTGGAGGGATATTAAAGTTTATAGAAATCATGCTTTTATTGTTAGCGAGGCAGCTAATCATGGGATGCAAGTATTTGACTTAACCCGTTTAAGAGCGGTTCCTTCCAAGCAAAATTTTACTGCAGACGCTCGGTTTACTGGTTTTGGAAATGCACATAACATTGCGATAAACGAATCTACTGGAATTGCTTATGTTATTGGAAGTAGTTTGTATGAAGGTGGACCTGCTTTTATTGATATTAATGATCCTTTAAACCCAACTTTAGTAGGCGGATTTTCTGAGGAGTCCTACACACATGATGCTCATATTGTTACGTATAACGGCCCTGATTTAGATTATACAGGACGTGAGATTTTATTTGGCAGCAATAGTGATGGAGGAGATAATAATCAGGTAGTTATTGTAGATGTAACAGATAAGTCTAATCCAACATTAATTTCTAATATGACCTACAGCAATGGGGGGTATACTCACCAAGGTTGGCTTGCTCAAGATCATAGGTTTTATTATTTGGGAGATGAGCTAGATGAAATTAATTTTGGTGGGCAAACCAAGACTTTAGTTTTTGATTTAGAGGATTTAGATAATCCTGTTTTACATCACACCTATCTTGGCCCTACCCAAGCGATCGATCATAACGTTTACAGCAAAAACAATTCTTTATTTATTTCAAATTATACCGCTGGCTTTAGAGAAGCTAACATCCAAAATGTAGCTAATGGAGTGATGGAAGAAATTGGCTTTTTTGATTCATACCCTTCAAATAACGGAGTTAATTTTAATGGAGTTTGGAATGTTTATCCTTTTTTTGAAAGTGGTGTAATTGTAATAAGCGATATAAATTCTGGACTTTTTCTGGTAAAAGCAAGCGAATAGTTTTATGCGATATTTATTAATTCTTATTGTGCTTATTTTTTTCAGCTGTGAAAATAAAGTAGTCTTTCTTGAAGAGACTTCTTCATTTCAAGGAGCGCTCTCATGGGTAAAA